>CAVVIO010000069.1:0-169243 GCA_963748095.1 uncultured Bacteroidales bacterium | reverse complement strand
ACAAACAATTAAATCCAAACAGATCGCCAAATGATTATTACAGGATCAGCGCTCATCAAAAATGGAAAAACGCTCACTACGTGCAAAAAAAAAATCACATTCGATCTCGGCATTTTCATCACTGTCGGATCCGTGAACGGCATTTCGTTCCATCGATTCGGCAAACAATTTACGAATGGTTCCCGCTTCTGCTTTTGAAGGATCGGTTGCCCCTATTGATTTTCTGTAATTGGCAACAGCGTTTTCCTTTTCAAGAATTGCAACCACAACAGGCCCTGAAGTCATAAATTCTATCAGACTGTTATAAAACGATCTTTCACGGTGTACGTAATAAAAATTCTGAGCCTGTGCTTTCGATAACTTGAAAAATTTCATGGCGGCTATGTGAAAACCGGCTTCATTAATTTTTGCAAGTATCGGGCCTATGTGCTCGTTGGCTACTGCTCCGGGTTTGATAATGGTAAGTGTTTTCGTTCCTGACATATGTGAAATTTTAATGAAAGGCACGAAAATATGAAATATTTAAATAATTGCATAAACATAGAGGCAGATAATTTTTATATTTGACAACCGTTTATAACCTATCTGAATTTACAATTGGAAACAACAATATATCAGGATATAACACTTATCAGAAATTTACTATCGGGTTCGGCATGCAATATAGTGATTGTTACACACCGTAATCCCGACGGAGATGCAATAGGATCTTCACTTGCCTTGTACCGGGTGTTGACGAAAATGGGACACAAAGCACAGGTGATCACTCCGAATGTGTACCCTGAATTTCTTCACTGGATGCCAGATAATGAGCAGGTGCTGATATATGAGAAAAAGAAAAGAGAAGCTCAAAAATTCATTGAAGAAGCTGCGGTTATTTTTTGCCTCGATTTTAATGATATCTCCCGTATACGGGAATTTCAAAAATTGATAGAAAATAGTAAGGCATACAAAGTAACGATTGACCATCATCCCGATCCTGTTTTATTTGCTGATTGTACCATTTCCGATATACTGGTATAGCAGTTCAGAGGTAGAACTTACCGATATATCGGAAATGGTACAATCAGCAAATAAAACAGGATCGGGATGATGGTCAATCGTTACTTTGTATGCCTTACTATTTTCTATCAATTTTTGAAATTCCCGTATACGGGAGATATCATTAAAATCGAGGCAAAAAATAACCGCAGCTTCTTCAATGAATTTTTGAGCTTCTCTTTTCTTTTTCTCATATATCAGCACCTGCTCATTATCTGGCATCCAGTGAAGAAATTCAGGGTACACATTCGGAGTGATCACCTGTGCTCTGGTGCCCCATTTTCGTCAACACCCGGTATAAGGCAAGTGAAGATCCTATTGCATCTCCGTCGGGATTACGGTGTGTAACAATCACTATATTGCATGCCGAACCCGATAGTAAATTTCTGATAAATGTTATATCCTGATATATTGTTGTTTCCAATTGTAAATTCAGATAGGTTATAAACGGTTGTCAAATATAAAAATTATCTGCCTCTATGTTTATGCAATTATTTAAATATTTCATATTTTCGTGCCTTTCATTAAAATTTCACATATGTCAGGAACGAAAACACTTACCATTATCAAACCCGGAGCAGTAGCCAACGAGCACATAGGCCCGATACTTGCAAAAATTAATGAAGCCGGTTTTCACATAGCCGCCATGAAATTTTTCAAGTTATCGAAAGCACAGGCTCAGAATTTTTATTACGTACACCGTGAAAGATCGTTTTATAACAGTCTGATAGAATTTATGACTTCAGGGCCTGTTGTGGTTGCAATTCTTGAAAAGGAAAACGCTGTTGCCAATTACAGAAAATCAATAGGGGCAACCGATCCTTCAAAAGCAGAAGCGGGAACCATTCGTAAATTGTTTGCCGAATCGATGGAACGAAATGCCGTTCACGGATCCGACAGTGATGAAAATGCCGAGATCGAATGTGATTTCTTCTTTGCACGTAGTGAGCGTTTTTCCATTTTTGATGAGCGCTGATCCTGTAAAAATCATTTGGCGATCTGTTTGGTTTTAATTGTTTGTGCAAACAAATTTATTGGTGTCATATTACTGCAAAGGGCGCTAAATACTAGCAATTTACAGAAAACTCATTGGGAATAAAACCAGATCTTTCCTCTATTTGATAACAATCTTATCGATAATTTTCTCTCCCGCCTGTTCGTTTAGTTTGTCCATTATAGACTGGCGCATCATGGTAAGTTCATTACGCAATACGGAAGATTTAAGTTGAACAAAAAGAGTTTTGTTTTTGATAAATACACTCCGTGTGCGGTTGGCCACAGACTTTCCCATCAGGTCTTCCCAGTGGTTAACTACATGCATCTCCTTTAACTTTGAGCTGATCTTCAGGGCTTTCAGGTATTCCTTCAGTACATCTCCTATAGGCTGTGTATTGCTTTTGCGCATAAGAATCTAGTTTTGATTGATTTTACCATTATCAACAAGAAATAACCGGTAATCGATATCAATATCGGCCAGCACGGCTTCCATCCGGTCAAGATTGGTATGTGTAATGAAGATCTGGCCGTAATTATGATCGGAAACGAGCCGGATGATCTGTTTTACACGATCCACATCGAACTTATCGAATATATCGTCCAGCAAAAGGATGGGATTAACCTTGTTTACTTCTTTTATAAAATCGAACTGGGCAAGTTTCAGTGCTACCAGAAACGTTTTTTGCTGTCCCTGTGATCCTACTTTTTTAATATGATAACCTGCCAGGTTAAGGATCAGGTCGTCTTTATGAATTCCTGCAGTAGTATATTGAAGAATCTTGTCCTTTTCGCGATTCTTTCGCAATAGTTGTAAAAAATCATTCCCTTCCAGTTGCGACTGATAGATCAGCTCCACTTTTTCGTTCCCGCCAGAAATAAAATCGTAGTATTTCTGAAAAATGGGTACAAGCCGCTCGGCAAATTCCACCCTTTTTTCATAAATCTTTTTCCCCAGGGGAACAATTTGTTCGTCATATATTTCAAGGGTATCTTCCCCGTAGCTGTGTTTTCTGTCGAACTCCTTCAGCAGCTTGTTGCGTTGCAATAATAGGTGGTTATACTGGATGGTGGTTTCAAGATACGATTTATCAAACTGGGAAATAACACTGTTTATAAACTTCCGCCGTTCTTCACTTCCATCAAGGATCAGTCCCGAATCGGCTGGCGAAATCATTACAAGTGGTATAAGGCCGATATGTTCCGATAGTTTTTGATATTCTTTTTTATTGCGCCTGAATATTTTTCGTTTATTACGTTTTATACCGCAATAAATTTCTTCAGGTTCATCCTTCCCCTGAAAATTTCCCTGGATAACCATAAAATCTTCATCGTGCCTGATATTCTGTGAATCGACAGCATTAAAATAACTTTTACACAAACACAGGTAATGGATAGAATCGAGTATATTGGTTTTTCCAGAACCGTTATTTCCTACAAAACAATTCAGCCTGGGAGAAAAAACAAGTTCTTCCTGCTCATAATTCTTAAAATTTACGAGGTTCAATTTATCCAGGTACATGACTGAAATCGATCTATTGTAAAAAAAAACTATCCGGAAATATTAAGAACAAAAATAGATAATTCAACTTTAAGGAAATCACAAATTATAATTTATCTGAAAAAAACCTGTCATGCAATATCTTGCGCTGACCAAAAGCAATTTATCCAAAACACAGGAAGATGAAAATTTATCAGTTATTTTTTCAATATATTTCACAAAAAAATTACATTTGCCTTCTAATTTGAAATTCAATAAATAACACATAAAATGTCCAAAAAGAAGATTGATCATACCGAAGCACGAATTGAAAGCGTTGAGAACGCGTTAAGTAGAACCGAACAATACATTGAAGAGAATCAGAAAAGCCTTACTATTATTGTTATTGCTATTGCTGTTATTGTTGGAGGATATTTGGGCTATAAAAAATTATACCTCGCTCCTGCTGAGACTGAAGCACAGAAACAAATGTTTGTAGCCGAGCAGTATTTCGAAAAAGATTCATTTAACCTGGCGCTTCAGGGTGACGGAAGTAACCTTGGTTTCCTGGATATAATTGATGAATACGGAATTACCAAATCGGCTAACCTGGCACATTATTATGCCGGCATCTCCTATTTGCATTTGGGTAAGTTTGAAAACGCCATTGAATACCTGAAAAAATTTGATGTGGACGACAAACTCGTTTCTTCTGTTGCTCTTGGCGCTATTGGCGATGCTTATGTGGAACTGGGCCAGTTGGATGAAGGGACCGATTTTTATATAAAAGCGGCCGATAATAATAAAAACGATTTTACTTCGGCTATTTACCTAATGAAAGCCGGGCTGGTATATGAAAAGCAGGAAAATTATAATAAAGCTCTTGAAGTATACCAGAAAATCAAAAGAGATTTTCCACAATCGGATGAAGCCCGTGATATAGGCAAATACATTACGGAAGTAAAGATCAAACTGAACTCATAAAATATAATTATTCATATTATAGAAAGTATCAGTAAATACGTAATTTTACTGATACTTTTTTATTTTATAAAATTCAATATATGGCAACTGCATTAAAAAATCTATCGGATTACGATGCTTCGCATATTCCATCGGCCAAAGACATGCTGTTCGGAATTGTAGTTTCCGAATGGAATGACGAAATAACAGGAGCTTTACTGGAAGGGGCATACAATACACTTGTAAAACACGGAGCCAGGAAAAAAAATATTTTGGTGAAACACGTTCCCGGAAGTTTCGAACTAACACTTGGCGCGCAGTTTTTTGCCGAGTATGCCGATCTTGATGCAGTTATCTGTCTGGGTTGTGTGATACAGGGAGAAACCCGGCACTTCGATTATATCTGCCAGAGCGTAACCCATGGCATTACTGAACTAAACCTGAATTATAACATTCCTTTTGTTTTCGGCTTACTAACTACCAATAACCTTCAGCAAGCCAAAGACCGGGCCGGCGGAAAACACGGAAACAAAGGTGATGAAGCAGCCGTAACCGCTATTAAAATGGCTGCCCTTCAACTGGATATGGAAAGTCTGGAAGAGAATGATTAGGGGTGAGTAGTGGGAATCCCGCCATTTATAATTCATTGTCTTAATTTATCATTTTTAAACCTACCCACTCAAAGGGTCTAAAATCTCTATCAGGGTTTCTTAACTTCCGACTACCATTTCATACTTTCTCTTAATTGGCACTTATTACTATATTTTCATAACTTTGCAGACTGAAAAAATTCATTCATGAAACAACGGGTAGTTGTAGGATTATCAGGAGGTGTAGATTCCAGTGTTGCAGCATATTTACTGAAACAGCAGGGATACGATGTTATCGGATTGTTCATGATAAACTGGCACGATACCACCGGAACATTATCGGGCGATTGTCCGTGGGAAGACGATAAGATTATTGCCGAACTGGTAGCCCGAAAATTGGAAATTCCTTTTCACAGCATTGATTTTAGTGAACAATACCGCAAACGGGTGGTAGATTACATGTTTTCGGAATATGAACTGGGACGCACCCCGAATCCGGATATCTTATGTAACCGTGAAATTAAATTCGATCTTTTTATAAAAGCAGCCCAGGAGTTGCACGCTGATTTTGTAGCCACTGGTCATTACTGCCGAAAGGAAGAACTGGTCAAAGACGACAGGACTATTTACAGGCTTCTGGCAGGCAGCGACCCTTCAAAAGAACAAAGTTATTTCCTTTGCCAGTTATCACAGGAACAGCTTAAAATGGCCATGTTCCCGATCGGTGCCCTGTACAAATCGGAAATCCGGAAAATAGCTGGCGAACAGGGACTGGCTACCGCTCATAAAAAAGATTCACAAGGGGTTTGTTTTGTGGGGAAAATTGATCTGCCTACTTTTTTGCAGCAGAAATTAAAATCGAAAAAAGGGGACATTATCGAAATACCTAAATCTTATCCTGCATACGAATATAAAAATTCACTGTTGAACAATCATCTCCCTGAACCAGAAGAATTCAAAGATCTTACTTCTGCATATGTTTACCAGCCGGAAGACGGACAGATAACAGGGACCCACAATGGCGCCCAGTTTTATACCATAGGCCAAAACAAAGGGCTTAACATTGGCGGCAGGCCCGAGCCTTCGTATGTGATTGCTACCGATGTAAATAACAACATCCTGTATACCGGCCAGGGAAAAGATCATCCGGGATTATACCGGCCCGGACTGTTTATTTCTAAAGATGAAATTCACTGGATCAGAAAAGACCTTGCCCTTTTACCCGGTGAAAAAAGAGAGTTACTGGCACGGATCAGGTACCGCCAGGCTTTACAGCCTGCAACCCTGTATATGTATGCCGATGGGTTATACATTCTTTTTAAGGACCCACAAAGAGGGATTACATCCGGGCAATTTACCGCCTGGTACGATGGTGATGAATTACTCGGATCGGGAGTGATCCAATAATCTAATCTGAACCATTTTCTGTCTGATTACTGATTACTTTCTATGAGTGATTGTGCAGCCCGCATTCTTTTTGTTCGGGTTGCTCCCACCACCACCTACCGGCCCTTACATCTTCATCGGGTTTGATGGCCCTGGTACAGGGCTGACAGCCGATACTCGGAAATCCTTTATCGTGAAGTTCATTATAAGGTACATTGTTCGTTTTGATATAATCCCATACCTGTTTTTCGGTCCAGTCTAACAGGGGATTAATCTTTACCAGTCCGTTATCATTGTCCCATTCCACATACTGGTTATAGAATCTTGATATTGTCTGGTCCTTGCGAATGCCTGTAATCCAAACGTCTGTGTTTTTCAGCGCCCGCTTTACCGATTCAACCTTACGAATATGGCAACACAATTTCCGGTTTTCAATGCTTTCATAAAAAAGATTGATTCCTTTTTCGGCAACCATCTTTTCCACTCTGTCCTTTTCGGGAAAATAAATTTCAATAGGCATCCCGTATAACTTTTGCGTCCCGGCTATTAACGCATACGTTTCCGGAAATAAGCGGCCTGTATCCAATGTAAATATCCGTGTGTTTTTATTTATTTTTGAGATCATATCGGTAAGCACCTGGTCCTCTGCACCAAGGCTCGATCCAAGTACTATCTTACCGGGATAACTATCGATAAAATAGGATAAAATCTCCTGTGGTGTTTTTCCCTTCATCTGCTGATTCAATTCCTCTACATTTCTTTTCATAACCCTTTTATTAGATCATTTCTATTTTTCAGCTGGTTCTGCTTTAAGGGTCGACCTGAGCAGAAAGTACCCGATTATCCCGGCAAAAAGCGAACCGATGAGAATGCCTATTTTTGCCGGGTTTAACTGGTCTGCATGGATAAAAGCCAGGTTGGAGATAAACAGCGACATGGTGAAGCCCATACCTCCGAGGAAACCAAGTCCTAAAATATGCACCCATCTTACATTTGCCGGCAATAATGTAATCCCGGTTTTTACACTTAACCAGGTAAATAAAAATATTCCGGTAACTTTCCCTACAATCAGACTGAGTTCGATATGCCCGCTTAAAGAATGAAATAAGCCGCTAAAATTTTCCATGTGAAAATCCACGCCGGCATTGGAAAGTGCAAAAACAGGCATCACTATATAGGTAACAAACCCGTGCAGAGTATGTTCCAGCCTTTGTACGGGACTTTGGACATGTTCTATCTCATCTTCCATATTATCAATAGAAACCAATTGTTTATTGGAAAGTGTAAGACTGGTACTTTTATCCACCCCTTCACAAAATTGCTGAAGATTATCATCCATTCTTTTGTAAAAGGTAGCGAGCTTAATTTTTCGGCTTATCGGTATAGTAAAAGCAATTAATACTCCGGCAATAGTCGGATGTACACCCGACTTTAAAAACATAAACCATATCACCCATCCTATTGCAATATAAATATGTGTAATACGTAGTTTTAACCTGTTTAGAATTACCAGTAAAATAAATAATCCCAGACCGACCAGCAAATAACTCCATATTATTCCTGAACTGTAAAATATAGCGATAACCAGTACAGCACCCAGATCGTCGACAATAGCAAAAGCTACTAAAAATATCTTCAGGCTTAGCGGTACCCTTTTCCCTAGTAAACTCAAAACACCCAATGAGAAAGCAATATCAGTAGCCATAGGAATTCCCCATCCGGCTTTTGTTAAAGGATCCTTATCTACCAATAAAAAAATGACAGCCGGAAAAACCATCCCTCCAATTGCCGCAATTATAGGCAAAGCTGCCTGTCGTGCCGATGACAGCTCTCCCACTCTCAGTTCACGTTTGATCTCAAGGCCCACCACAAAAAAGAAAATGGCCATCAGTCCATCGTTGATCCAGTGTATTAATGTCTTGCTCAGAACGAAATCACCTAAACCTATTGTCAATGGAGACTCCCACAACCGGTCGTAATAATTGCCCCAGGGTGAATTTGCCCAGATAAGTGCAATAAGTGTAAAAATCAGCAATACTATTCCACCCGACGCCTCTATCTTAAAGAAACGCTGGAACGGATTTTTTATAGCTTCTATAACTTGTTTCGATTCCAAATGCATTCTGTTTTTACAAAGAAAGAAAAAATCAAAAAATGTTCCTCATTTTTAGAGATGAAAGCACAAATTTAATGATCTTTTAAAACCATTTATTATCGTAATTCATCAATTATTTATATCAGTTCCGGTGGCGCTTTTTAACTGAAATAATTTATTACTTTCTGAAATTCACTCGATTGTTCGGCGGCTTTTAAATTTTTAATACGCCCGAATTCCATCCATACAGAATTGTCATGTTTAAAACCGGTAATTTTTTGTGTTCCGGCAAGTTGTAAATATAAACCGATAATGGAAAACGGTCCATCGTCTGTTATATACCCAAATATATCGGGATGTATAATATGTATACCGCTGAAAGCAACGGAATTGGCAAAGTTAGTGTATCCGTCAACAAACCGGGTTTCACCGGTTACATTACTTCTCCAGCCACATAACTGAAAATCATTATCGAAAAGTAAATTCCGTGTCGATTTTCTGCTTTTTACTGCCAGCGTTACCAATGATCCGCTTTTATTATGATGATGATACATTTCCATTAAATCAAGGTCGGTAATGATATCTACGGCCATCAGAACAAACGGCTGTCCATCATTGAAAAACCAGGAAGCTTTTTTCAAACCGCCACCAGTATCCATTAATTCATCCCGCTCATCCGAAATTTCAATGTGAATGCCAAAATTATCATGTTCTTTTAAAAAGGAAATGATCTGATCCGCAAAATGATGTACATTTATAATCAACTCATCCACCCCGAAATGTTTTAAATATTGGATGGCATATTCCAATAAGCTTTTATTCTGAATAGTTAATAAAGCCTTTGGTATCTTATCGGTAAGTGGCCTGAGCCTTGTTCCTTTTCCTGCTGCCAGAATCATTCCTTTCATATACAGGTCCTTTCAAATCTTTTTAGGCTTACATAAATATTTCTCCTTGTTCGCAGTTTCTCCACACGATTTACATTTATATTTTGCTTTTTTCTGCTGTATAATAAGTACCTCTTCCTTTTTTCTCTTACACATCGTTTTACTCATAGTACTCCGGTTTTCATCTGTTATTTTTCGAATCCGCCTGTTCTGTATGATTTAACACTATCCCGATTTTATATTTCTGCATGAGATGTTGTTTCAGTTTTTCCGCTGCAAATACCGACCTGTGCTGACCGCCCGTACACCCAAAGCTTATCATGAGCCTGTTAAATCTTCTGTCTATGTAATTTTCAACCGAAGCATCGACCAAAAGATATATATTTTCCAGAAAATTTTTAACTTCTTTTTCTTTTTCCAGAAAATCGATTACCGGTTTATCTTTCCCGGTATATTCCTTATATTCCGGGTATCTTCCGGGATTTGGAAGTGCCCTGCAATCAAACACAAATCCTCCACCGTTTTCTGAAAAATCAGGCGGAATGCCCCCCTTTTTATAAGAAAAACTATTGATTAGAACAGTCAATCCTTTTTCTTTGTTCAAAGGGATATCAAACTGCCGGCTTGTTACCAGTTGCCGGAATACTTTATACAATTCAGGTAATTTCACAGGTAATTCAATATGGTTGATTACCCATTCAAGATTTTTAAGAGCAGGGGGAATACTTTGAAGAAACAATGGCTTTCGTTCGAAATAACCCCGGTAACCATAGGCTCCCAATGCCTGCATGATCCGGATAAGAACATAGCCGTAGTAATGATCAATGAAGCTTTTGCGATCGAACTGCGGAAGATAATCCGGCAGAACAGAAAGATAATATTCCAGTAATTCTTCGCGCAGTGAAGGTGATAATTCGGTTTTTGCCTCGAACAGGAACGAGGCCAGATCATATTGCAAAGCGCCCCTTCTCCCACCCTGGTAATCGATGAAACAGATCTTATTATCCTTAAGCATAATATTCCGTGACTGAAAATCACGGTAAAGAAAGAATTGACTGTCGGCTTCCAGTAAAAAATCAGCTAACTTTATAAAATCATTTTCCAGGTCCTGCTCATAAAAAGGCACCTTCACCAGTTTGATGAAATAATATTTAAAATAATTCAGGTCCCACATAATGGATTGCCTGTCGAAAGCAGCCCGGGGATAACAAATACTAAAATCCAGATCACTTGCAGCACGAACCTGAAATTTAGGCATTTCATAAATTACCTTTTTCAATAATTCTTTTAACTTATCGGTAGACCCGCTTTCGTTTTTTAGTACATTCTGATATTCAAACAAAGAAGTATCGCCAAGATCTTCCTGTAAATAAATATGATTGGCTAAATCCGATTGGTAAATTTCCGGAACGTAAACATCATACTTCCGCAAATGTCCCGATAAATAAAGAAAAGCATTGTTTTCCCTTTCATCGGGATTAAAGGTACCCACAGCTTTATGATCTCTTCCCGATATCCGGAAATATTTCCGGTTCGATCCCGATTCAGGCAGGGGCATTACCATTAATGCCTCTTCGCCGCTCCATTTTTTATATAATTCTTTTAATTGATTAACTACTGATTTATCCAAAGCTTCCTGTTTTAATAGATAATTAAACGGCCGTACCTGCTAATTCCATGGCATTTGTCAGGATGATATTCCAGGCATTTTCCACATGACGCTCCTGCACATTGGTTTGGGCAATCACCATACGAATGGCATAC
This sequence comes from uncultured Bacteroidales bacterium, assembly GCA_963748095.1. GTDB lineage: Bacteria > Bacteroidota > Bacteroidia > Bacteroidales > UBA10428 > CAVVIO01. Next base: position 158,044 of record CAVVIO010000069.1, on the reverse strand, counting down.
TTACCATTCAGTTTTGTATGTGTCAGGTAAATTTTCCCCCCTGAGTTAATACGATTTAATAAATCCTCGTTGAACTTATTGATCTCCTGTTCGCCGGTAACCTTCTCCGGCAGATAACGGAAACAAATCACATTCATGGTAACAGGTGCCAGTAATTCGAAATGATTGTCCGCTTTAAGTGATTCTACAAATTTATCAGCCAGCTTCAGGTGATACCTTAATTTTTCCTGCAGGCCCTCAACACCGAAACTTCGCAGTACAAACCAAAGTTTAAGCGCCCTGAAACGTCGCCCCAACTGAATGCCCCAGTCACTATAGTCGTTTACTTTTCCCAGCGATTGTGACTTCAGGTATTCCGGCACTAACTGAAAAGTGTGGACAAGTGCCATTTTATCCTTCACAAAATAAGCCGAACAATCGAAACTGGTAAATAACCATTTATGGGGATTAAAAACAAAACTATCGACATTTTCAATACCTTCAATCATCCATCTGAACTCGGGCAATATAAGGGCAGAGCCAGCATAGGCCGCATCCACATGTAGCCATATTTTGAACTCGGAACAGACAGCTGCCGCCCCCTGTAGAGAATCGATAGCAGTTGAACTGGTGGTACCGAGGGCAATAACAACACATAACGGTTTTTTACCAGCATCGATATCCTTAAGTATGGCTTTTCGCAATTTTCCCATATCCATCCTGAATGCTTCGTCTGTATCGACCTTCACCAGGTTATCGCTGCCAATCCCGGCTATTTTCACCGCTTTTTCAACAGAAGAATGTGCCTGTGTGGAACAATACACCCGAAAGTTTTCTTCCTGTTTTATCCCTTCCCGGTTAATTCTGAAATCTGAAAATTTTTCACGCGCTGACAAGACAGCGGTTAATGTGGAAGTAGAAGCAGTATCCTGAATAACTCCCTGGAAAAAGGCCGGTAATCCAAGCATTTTTTTCAGCCAGTTCATCACCTTTTCTTCCAACTCAGCAGCAGCAGGTGATGTATCCCATTTCATGCACTGTGCAGCCAGTGCAGATGTCAACATTTCTCCCAATATAGAAGGAAAACTGGTATTGGCAGGAAAGTATGCATGAAAACCGGGACTCTGCCAGTGGGTAATTCCGGGCATAATAATTTTATCGAAATCAGTAAGAATATCCTGCATGTTTTCTCCTTTCTCCGGGGCTTCCTCCGGAAGTTGGTTATATATTTCACCGGGTTGTACTTTCGATTTAACAGGATAATTCTCAATATTTTCATAATATTCGGCGATCCAGTCGACTATTTCATGAGCATATTTTTTGAACTCATCTATATTTTCCATGTTATTTGCTTTGATCCGATTTAAAATAAATCTTAAAGATATAATCAAAAATTGAAATTAAAGTTAAACATGAATATATTCCCTTTGCAAAGATTATTCACACTTCTATCAAAAAATTCGGCTTTTATTCCTGAAAAAAGCTCCGAACAATTAATTTTGTCATTTTCAAAATATTTCTTATTTTTAATAAGATCTACCAAACCCATGTGATGATGAAGATTGAAGTATACGATGCAAATAACCTGAATTTTGTGGAAATGAATATCACAGGTGACAATGACAATTACCTGAGATGTGACAGGGAATCGAAATACCTTGACAGTGACGTTTTTAATCTATTTGTGAACTGTTTTGAAAGTGCCAATAAGCTGTATGATTATTTTGGCCCTACCAAATACAATTCAAGGAAAATTATACCCCTGAGAAACGAATTGATCAAAAGCCTGGAGTTGATGACCCAGGTGAACTCAAAAGAATTATTTATCTCATATATTCAGGATAAATTCTGGGGAAATGATTTTATGGCCTCTTTGAAAAAGAAGGATCCTGCCTGGGAGAATAATTACACTACCTACCTTGAAAAATTAAAAAGTGTCAATCAGGACCTTATAAAAATTGCCGAAAAATGTGCTGATGAAGAACGGATCTTATGGGTGATCGGGTATTAAGGCATACTCTTCCATAAGTAATTGATAATGTTGAAATAAAAAGAATGTAAAGAAGTCATGACCTCTTTATGGAATGATGGAAAAATGGAATAATGATAAGGTCAGGTTCAGTACTATTTATTAAAACCAATGTTACTATCTTACCGGAAACTAAATTTCCGGATTCGACTAAATTTTCCACTTTCCTGTTAAAGTAGGAAAAGAAAGTGCCTGTTTAAGTTGTTTAAGGAATATGCTACGGGATAATTCTTCTGCACCAAGACTAATCATATGAGACGTTGACTGCTGGGCATCTATTAACAAAAATTCCCATTTTTTCATCAACTCCACCAGATAATACAGCGCTACTTTTGATGCATCAGTCATTGTATAAAACATCGACTCTCCAAAAAATATTTTGCCGATGGAAATGCCATATAGTCCGCCTACCAGTTGGTTTTCAAAATATGTTTCAAAAGAATGGGCATAGCCATGACTATGTAATATACTGTAAGCCTCTTTCATTTCCGGGGTAATCCAGGTTCCCGGCTGATCATTTCTTTTTATGGCAGCACATTTCGTGATTACTTCATCAAAACGGGTGTCAACGCGTACCTCATAAATTTCGCGTTTGATCTTTTGCTTCAAGCTTTTTGATATTCTGAAAGCGGAAGGATAAAGCACCAGTCGCGGATCGGGTGACCACCATAATATGGGTGAACCGGCATTATACCAGGGGAAAATTCCATGTGAATAAGCATCGAGAAGAGTTGGAATTGTGAGATCACCGCCTGCAGCCAGCAAACCTTCTTCATTTGCCAGGTCGGGATGAGGAAATATACTGTCTGTAGACATGTTCAACAATCAATTAATATTTCCAAAAAGTGAAGTGTCTGTTGAAAAGATTTAAAAATAAAACCGGAATTAATCCGGTTTTATGTGCCCAGGACAGGACTTGAACCTGCACGACCTAAAACGGTCACTAGGCCCTCAACCTAGCGCGTCTACCAGTTCCGCCACCTGGGCAAACGAAAACCTGCCGGTAGCAGGTTTTAAGCAGTATTATGGCAAACAATTAAAATTTTACCATCCTGTGCGCATGAGAGGACTCGAACCTCCACACCCTAGGGCACTGCCTCCTGAAGACAGCGTGTCTACCGATTTCACCACATGCGCATTATTATAAATTCAAATAACCTCTTATTTTAATCTCAAATAGATTTAAAATAATCATTCAATCTTCCCGCTTTAGCGGAGTGCAAATTTAAAAATTTATATGAAAAACAAAGTAAAAAAAACAATAAATAAAAAAAACCGGGATCATATGACTTGTCCCGGTTTTTACAAAATCAAAGACTAATTGTAAACCAATTATTTACTCTCATTTATTTGGTAAAGGTTGTTTTTCGCTGTATACTCTTTTTACCTTCATGATCTTCATCTTCATTTCTTTCTTACCACTGGTAGTTGAAACATGCTGCACATAATCCACATAAGCAATGAATGTATTCAACTGGTGACGTTGCAAGGAAAGTGTCTTTATAAAATCCACATCCTCATTTCTCAGGGAGTAATTATCGTAGTTTGAGTGCCAGACATCAATACAATACGATACGGGGTTTAGTCCGGTGAAGGTAACAACTCCCTGTCCGTCGGTAAACCCTTCAACTACCATATTGGTCTCATTATCCCAGTCGTAAAGACTCGGGTATAATCTTACACTGGCATCACTTACCGGATATTCATCGTAATATTCGAGTACGGTAATTTCAAGCGTAGTAGGAAATACTACTGAAATAGTCATAATGGATTCATCTGCATGGCTGCCGTTTCTGTAAGCTGTCAACCTAACGGTATATGTTCCCTCATACGCATAGGAGTGACTTGGATTTAACGAGTTAGATCCCGTTCCGTCTCCAAAATCCCATTCAAAATAATCGGCATCGGTACTGTTATTTGTAAAATAAACAATCTGGTTAATTTCAATTACCCGATCGGAAGCATAAAAATCAGCATACGGATGACGTTCGCAAGATGTAAAAACCAATGCTCCTATTGCTATTAAAAAGTATAATTTTTTCATGACTTTGCAGTTAAAGTGTTTTAACATATTTTAACAAATTGCATGCCAAAAAGACTTTAACTGTTTAAACACGCTCCCCTTCTTACAGATTTCTGAAAATAAAGTCAGTCATTCGCCTGTACAAATGGAAAGAAGTATTGCCACCGGTAATGCTGTGGTTTTTATCCGGATAAAACTGCATCTCAAATTGTTTATTTGCTGCCACAAGCCTTTTGATCATTTCAGCTGAATTCTGCAGATGTACATTATCATCGGCCATACCATGAATTAATAACAACTTTCCTTTGAGTTCATTTGCCAGGTAAAGCGGAGAATTGGCATCGTAACCGTCCGGGTTCTCCTGTGGAGTGCGCATATAACGTTCTGTATAGATATCGTCATAAAACCTCCAGTTGGTAACCGGAGCAACTGAAATTCCCATTTTATATACATCCGCTCCTTTCAATAAACATAACAAGGACATGTAACCTCCGTAACTCCAACCGAAAATTCCTATTCGGCCAGCATCGATATATGGTAGTGTAGAAAGATACTTTGCTGCAGCGATCTGATCTTCAGTTTCAATTCTCCCCAACTGCAGGTAAGTACATTTTTTAAATTCCTGTCCTCTCCCCCCTGTTCCCCGGTTATCCACACAGGCAACAATATATCCATGGCTGGCCAGTAACTGAAACCATGCAAACCGGGAATCCCATCGGTCCTGTACCAGTTGTGATCCGGGGCCTCCGTAAACGTATATAAACAAAGGATATTTTTTAGCTGGATTGAAATCGGGCGGCTTGATCATGTATGCATTTAACTTAGTGCCGTTTGCAGCAGGAACAGTTAAAAATTCCTTTTGGGAAAAGTGATCAGCTAATAATCTTTCTCTTAACCGGTGATTGTCTTCCAGGGTACGGATTAGTTTACCTGAAGACTTGTGCAAAGTAAAAAAAGGAGGCGTGTTTGCATTTGAATACTGATCAATATAATAATGATAACCCTTACTGAACGCTACTTCATGAGTCCCCTTTTTTTCTGTGAGTTTACGTTTGCCGGTTCCGTCGTTGTGAATGGCATAAACATATTGTTCGAGTGGTGAATCTTCAGATGCTGCATAGTAAATTACTTTATTTTTAGCATCGTATCCCAGCAATTCACTTACTTCCCAATTTCCCTTCGTTACCTGGTTCAGTATCTTTCCCTGATTATTTAAAAGGTATAAATGATTGTATCCATCCTGTTCACTTTGTATCAGGAAATCATTTTTATTATTTACAAAAATCAGGTAATCGCCAGGCCTTTCCGATAGATAATATTTATTTGTTTCGGAATAGACCAACCGGGATTTACCCGAAACAGCATCAGCGAAAAGTATGTCCATTTGATTTTGTAATCTGTTGAGACGGACAATACTTAATTCATTCGGATCGTTGGTCCACTTGATCCGTGGGATATAAATATCTGTATTATTGCCAGTGTCCATCACTTTAGTAGTGTTATCGGCCACATTATATACTTTAATGGTGATGACGGAATTTTTTTCGCCTGCTTTAGGATATTTATAGCGGTACCAATCGGGATAGAGACTGTAGTAAAAAGGAATTTGATATTCTTTGACTTCCGACTCATTAAACCGGTAAAAAGCAATTTTCTTTCCGTCGGGAGACCAGAAAAAAGCTTTCGTAAATTCAAATTCCTCCTCATATACCCAATCAGGCTTTCCATTGATGATCCTGTTTTTTTCCCCGTCTGATGTCACCTTTGTTTTTCTACCGGTGATCAGATCTTTCATGAAAATGTTGTTATCCTTCACATAAGCGATCCGGTTACCGTCGGGTGAAAATGTCGCTAACTGTTCCCCGCCACTACTATCAAGTGGTTCCAGTGTATTATTAATTTTACTATAAATAAAATAATCGGCAGAGTATGAATGCCTGTAAATTTTATGTTCATTAATAGTCAATAAAATTCTGTTTTCCTGTTTGTTAAAAGCATAATCATCAATTCTGCCAATGATATAATTGTGTAGTTCTCCGATGTTGAAAATAATGTTTCCGGTTGTATCGCTACTGTATTTGTACCGGATTATGTACGATCCATCTTTTAAAACAGTATAGTTTTTTCCGTCTTCCATTGACCGGAATCCTTCAACTGTTTCAGGTTCAAATAAATTTTCTTTATAGATATTTTCAAGTGTCAGGGTTGTTGTGTCGGGTTCAATACAATATATTCCTGAAAGCGGGAATATCAGGAATGCCAAAAGAAATAACTTATTCAAATACATGATTTACAATACATTTACAAATTAACAATTTCTAATATACTTTACATCAACTTAGTATTTTTAATTACAATCGCCTTTCAATTACTCCTGATAAGGAAAATGTAATAGATATGATCTTTTATTTCCTGCCAATAATTTTGAAAGCAATCCGTGAATCAGCAAAAATGAATAAAATTAATTTTTATCTTTGCAGATTGTTCCAAAAAATAATAAATACATGATAAAAATTACATTTCCTGACCACTCAGTCAGGGAATATCATAAGGGAGTGACAGGTCTGGAAATTGCCAGAAGCATTAGTAACAGTCTGGCTAAGGAAGTGGTATCCGTTAGTGTGAATGGTGAAATATGGGATGTTACACGACCAATTACATTCGATGCGGCTATAAAATTACATAAATTCGACGATCAGGAGGGGAAACATGCTTTCTGGCATTCTTCAGCGCATCTTATGGCTGAAGCCCTTGAAAATCTTTACCCCGGAATGAAGTTCGGTATAGGCCCCGCGATCGAAAACGGTTTTTATTATGATGTTGACCCGGGAGACAGTCAGGTAATCACCGATACCGATCTTCCCAGAATTGAAGATAAAATGCGTGAGCTGGCGCAACAAAAGAACGAATATAAAAGACATGATATCAGCAAGAAGGATGTAACAAAATATTTCACAGAAAAAGGGGACGAATACAAACTGGAACTCATAAATGAGCTCGAAGACGGTAGTATCACGACCTATCAGCAAGGAAATTTTGTTGATCTCTGCCGGGGGCCGCATCTGCCCGATACTGCTCCCATAAAAGCTATTAAATTACTGAGTGTTGCCGGGGCATACTGGCGGGGAGATGAAAAACGCAAACAACTAACACGGATATACGGTATCACCTTCCCGAAACAAAAAATGCTGGATGATTACCTGCAAATGCTGGAAGAAGCAAAAGCACGTGATCACCGTAAAATTGGCAAGGAACTCGAACTTTTTACCTTCTCGGCAAAAGTAGGCCAGGGTTTGCCCTTATGGCTTCCAAAAGGGGCGCAGCTTAGGGAAAGACTGGAAAACTTCTTAAGAAAAGTACAGAAACAATATGGTTACGAGCAGGTAATTACACCACATATCGGGCAAAAGGAATTATATGTTACTTCGGGTCATTATGCCAAATATGGACAGGATTCGTTTAAACCCATTAAAACGCCAGCCGAAGGCGAGGAGTTTTTGCTGAAACCGATGAATTGCCCGCATCATTGTGAGATTTATAAATTCAAACCGCGTTCGTATAAAGACTTGCCGGTTCGTTTGGCAGAATTCGGAACTGTTTATCGTTATGAACAAAGCGGGGAATTACATGGGTTGACAAGAGTTAGAGGATTTACGCAGGATGATGCACACATATTCTGCCGTCCCGATCAGTTGAAGGAAGAATTTACAAAGGTGATCGATATAATTTTTTACATATTTAAAACACTCGATTTCAAAGATTTTATCACGCAGGTTTCTTTACGCGACCCCAATGATAAAGAAAAATATATTGGTTCGGACGAAAACTGGGAAAAAGCCGAAAAGGCCATTATGGAAGCTACGGAAGAAAAAGGTCTTGACACAGTTATCGAATACGGAGAAGCAGCTTTTTACGGACCAAAGCTTGATTTCATAGTGAAAGATGCACTGGGCCGCAAATGGCAACTGGGCACCATTCAGGTAGACTATAATTTACCGGAACGGTTTGAACTTGAATACATTGGCAGCGACGATCAACGACATCGCCCGGTAATGATCCACAGGGCTCCTTTTGGTTCAATGGAGCGATTTGTAGCAGTACTTATCGAACACACGGCAGGTAAATTTCCGTTATGGCTTACCCCCGATCAGGCAGTTATTTTACCTATCAGCGAAAAATATCACGATTATGCCGAAAAAGTTTTAAAGTTTCTAAATAATTCCGATATTCGCACCCTGATTGATCTGAGAAATGAAAAAATAGGTAAAAAGATCAGGGATAATGAGTTAAAACGTATTCCTTATCTGCTTGTCGTAGGCGAAAAAGAAGCAACTTCGGAAACAATTGCTGTACGAAAACAAGGAGAAGGTGATCTGGGAACTATGAAATTGGATGAATTTATTGTATTTTTGAAGTCAGAAATTGAAAAACAATTAGCAATATAAAGTAATTGAGTATTAATTAAATTAAGGAGGACCCAAACTATAGCAGGACCAAATATTAAAAGGAATTTCAGAAGAACAAATGAACCCGAACATGCCATTAACAATGCTATCAGGGCAAGTAAGATACGTTTAGTAGGAGATAATGTAGATAATCCGGGGGTTTATTCGTTGCAGGAAGCTCTGAATATGGCGGATCAATTGGAACTTGATCTGGTGATGATTTCACCAAATGCAGATCCGCCGGTTTGTAAGATAATTGATTACCAAAAGTTTCTTTACCAGCAAAAAAAGAAACAAAAAGAACTAAAGGCTAAAACAGTCAAGGTTGTGGTAAAAGAAATTCGTTTTGGTCCGCATACAGACGAACATGATTATAATTTTAAGTTGAAACATGCGCAAAAATTTCTTCAGGACGGTGCCAAAGTAAAGTCTTATGTATTTTTTAAAGGCCGTTCAATTGTATACAAGGAAGATGGAGAAATATTGCTGCTGCGTTTTGCTCAGGATCTCGAAGAAATGGGAAAAGTAGAACAATTACCCCGGCTCGAAGGAAAAAGAATGATCATGATCATGGCCCCTAAACCAGTCAGTAAAAAGTAATTTTTCGAAATATATAAATATAAAAGAAAAACAGGATGCCAAAGATGAAGACGAATTCCGGTGCTAAAAAAAGGTACACTCTCACCGGAACGGGAAAAATTAAAAGAAAACATGCTTACAAAAGTCATATCCTGACTAAAAAATCGACCAAAAGAAAAAGAAATCTTGGTTACTTCGGAACTGTTGATAAAACAGACGAAAAAAACACCAAGTTATTACTGGCTATGAAGTAAGTATTATTAAGAATTAATTTAGTTTTTAACCAGAGTGAATTAGCCCCAAAGAGTTCTGTAACAGGAAACGCTAACAACTCAAAAATCATGTTATCATGCCAAGATCAGTTAATGCTGTAGCATCAAAACAAAGAAGAAAAAAGATCCTTAAGGAAACAAAGGGTTATTTCGGCAGTCGTAAAAACGTATGGACCGTAGCTAAAAACTCATACGAAAAAGGATTACAATACGCTTACCGCGACCGCAGGAAAAAGAAGGCCAACTTCAGGGCTTTATGGATACAACGTATCAATGCCGGTGTAAGACCTTACGGAATGTCATATTCCGAATTCATCGGAAAATTAAATACGAAAGGCATCGAACTAAACCGTAAAGCGCTTGCCGATCTGGCCATGAACCACCCAAAGGCTTTCGAAGCAGTGGTGGAAGCCGTAAAATAGTACATTCAGTTAATATTGATAAAGGGAAGTCATCTATGATTTCCCTTTTTTTTTACTATATTCAATACCTTGATTTTTATAATAAATTGAATTTAATCTGGCAAGATAACCCTTATGAAGGTTTTTGTATTACTTAATAGTGAGTTATCTTTACCGATGTTTTATCTATAATAATATCTAATACAATATAAATTATGCGTATTGCAATTTTAGGTTATGGCAAAATGGGTAGGGAAATTGAAAAAACAGCCATTGAACGGATGCATTCCGTAGAACTGATCATTGATATCACCAATAAGTCGGATCTGAATAAGGAAAACCTGTCGAAAACCGATGTGGCTATCGACTTTTCTACTCCTGACAGTGCTTTTAATAATATTCTTACCTGTTTTGATGCCAATACCCCTATTGTCTCTGGAACTACAGGCTGGTTGGATAAATTTGAGGAAATCATAAAGATCTGTAAGGAAAAGGATCAGGCGTTCTTCTATGCTTCGAATTACAGTCTCGGCGTAAACCTGTTTTTTCAACTCAACAAACACCTGGCCAGTTTAATGGATGTTTTTGAAAACTATGATGTTGATATTGAAGAAATTCATCATACACAGAAACTGGATGCCCCAAGTGGTACGGCAATCAGTCTTGCCCAGGACATTATTTCCAATCTTAAACGAAAATCAAAGTGGGAACTGGATAAAGCCGGCGATAAAGATTCTATTAAAATAAAAGCAATTCGCGAAGATAACATACCCGGCATACATACTATTACCTACGATTCCCCGGTAGATACGATAGAGATCCGGCATTCAGCCAAAAACCGTAAAGGTTTAGCCCTGGGAGCTGTTATGGCCGCTGAATTTCTTTATAACAAAAAAGGTGTTTTCACTATGAATGATTTGTTAAAATTATAAACTCCACTCCCTTGACCCTGAAAGAATTTACAAAGACTTCATTTTTCCGGTTTTTAATCACCTCGGCAATTTATTCACTCTGGGTGCTTTGGGTGAAAAATAACTGGTTCTTTCTGGGATTAATTATATTATTTGATTTTCACATTACACATATTGTTAACTGGACATTCTGGAAAAAACGTCGCAAAAAAGGAGAAAGGCAAAGCTATGCGGGCCGACTTTCTTGATGCCACAATCAGTGCAATTATAGCTGCATTTATGTTGCGTATTTTCGTGATAGAAGCTTACACCATTCCCACCTCATCTATGGAAAAAACATTGCTCGTAGGTGATTATATTTTCGTAAGTAAAATAAATTATGGCCCCCGGTTACCAATGACGCCCCTCTCCCTCCCTTTTGCCCACAATGCATTGCCATTTACAAAATCTATGAAATCGTACGTGGAATGGCTAAAAATACCTTACAGGAGACTGGCAGGGTTTTCAAAAATAAAACAGGGTGATGTGGTGGTATTTAACTTCCCCGAAGGGGATACCATTGCTCGTGATGTTCCTGATAAAAGTTATTACAGCCTTGTAAGGCAATATGGCCGCAATTTTATACTTAATAACCACAGAATACTTGTCAGACCTATTGATAAAAGGGACAATTATGTAAAAAGATGTATAGGTATACCCGGAGATACGATACAAATAATTCATGGTGTAGCATATATCAATCACATCAGAGAAAGAATTCCGGAAAATGCCCAATATAATTATTTTATCAAAGCAGAAGGTGATAAGCACGATACAGCAATTTTTAAGAAATACCATATATCCTTATATGATATTAATTTTAACAATTACAATTCCATTTACGAAGCACCCCTTACCCGGGGAAATTATGTGGCAATAAGGGACAGCAACGTTTTCAAGGCAATCAGACGATATGAAAATATTGACCCTACTTTTTCCAACTATCTGATCTTCCCATTTAGCAAACAATATTCATGGACCGAAGATAATTTCGGGCCGGTTATCGTGCCTAAAAAAAATGCTACTGTCGATCTTACAATAGAAAATCTACCGTTGTATAAAAGAATTATAAGTGTTTATGAGAAAAACAAGCTGGTTTTGAAAGGAGACAGTATATTCATTAATGATGAACCGTCGCAAACTTATACTTTCAAAATGGATTATTATTTTATGATGGGTGATAATCGCCATAACTCGAATGATTCAAGATACTGGGGCTTTGTACCCGAGAATCATATCATAGGGAAAGCCTTTTTTGTATGGCTCTCGCTTGATAAAAATAAAAAGCCATTTAGGAATATTAGATGGAATAAAATGTTTAAATTCATCCGCTGAAAAAAAAATTTTCATCAAATTCGTTAAAAAATGAAGTTTATAAAAAACGATTATGTAAAGTTTGGCATTGCCGCAATTATCTATACCCTTTGGGTGATATGGCTCGATAATTATTGGTTTCTTTTGGGTTTGGGAATTATTTTCGATATTTATATAACCAAAAAGATTAACTGGACCTTCTGGAAAAAAAGAGAAGGCAAAAACAGCACAATTGTAGAATGGCTCGATGCACTGATTTTCGCCGTAATAGCAGTTACAATCATCAATATTTTTCTTTTCCAGAATTACAAGATCCCAACCGGATCGATGGAGAAATCACTGTTAATTGGAGATCACTTGTATGTTAGCAAGGTTGCTTACGGTCCGCGGTTACCCAACACGCCCCTGTCCTTTCCGTTTGCCCAGAACACCTTGCCTCTTACAAAATCAACAAAATCATATCTCGACTGGATAGAATTACCTTATAAACGGCTGAAAGGTTTTGGACATGTTAAACGCGATGATGTAGTGGTTTTTAATTTCCCCGCAGGCGATACTGTATGCCTCGAAAGAACAAATGTTAGTTATTATTCGATCATCCGCGACATTGCTATGCAACTGAAATCACGCGATGAACAAAACAAAGAACCCGTAAAATCCGATAAAGTATACCGCACTATAGCACGTAATGATGTATGGAATACCTATCATATAGTTGTGCGTCCCGTCGACAAGGAGGATAATTACATTAAAAGATGTGTAGCTATTGCAGGTGACACCCTTGAAATTGTCAACGGTAAAGTTTACACAAACGGGAAGCCCCAGAGAGAAATTCCAGGGTTACAATATATGTACAGGGTAAACACGAATGGAACCAGGATCAATCCCCTTAACCTGGAAAAAATGGGGATATATGAAAGCGATATACACTGGGGACTTGGATATGCATTTATGGAAGTTCCATTAACTGCTGCCAATGTTGAAAAGATCAAAGAATTTAAAAATGTAGTAAATGTTGATCGTTATATCCAGCCAAAAGGAGTATATGAATATTCAATTTTCCCTCATTCACCTGATTATCCATGGAATCTCGATAATTTCGGCCCGTTATATATTCCCAAAAAGGGAGTAACTATCGACATAGACACTACGAATATCGTCCTTTATAAAAGGATCATCGGCCATTACGAACACAACGATCTGAAGATTGAAAATGGTAAAATCTATATCAACGGTAAGGAAGCTACTCAATATACTTTTAAAATGAATTACTACTGGATGATGGGTGATAACCGGCACAGCAGTCTCGATTCACGTTACTGGGGATTTGTACCTGAAGACCATGTGGTAGGAAAACCCAAGTTCATCTGGCTTTCTCTTAATAAAAACAAAAAGTTTTTAGGAAAAATACGGCTGAACAGAATGTTTAAGGTAATACACTAATGATTTGTTCTGTATTTTAAATTACATGATATAAAGTCATTCGTTTTATCAAATTCATTTTAACGTGAAATTCTTAAAAAATGATTATATAAAGTTTGGCATTGCCGCAATTATCTATACCCTTTGGGTGATATGGCTCGATAATTATTGGTTTCTGCTGGGTTTAGGAATTATTTTCGATATTTATATAACCAAAAGGATTAACTGGGCCTTCTGGAAAAAAAGAGAAGGAAAAAACAGCACAATTATTGAATGGCTTGATGCCCTGATTTTCGCTGTAATAGCAGTTACAATTATCAATATTTTTCTTTTCCAGAATTACAAGATCCCCTCAGGATCTATGGAAAAATCATTATTAATAGGAGATCACTTGTATGTCAGTAAAGTAGCTTATGGCCCGCGTTTACCGAATACGCCCCTGTCCTTCCCGTTTAAGCAGAACACCTTACCTTTTACAAAATCAACAAAATCATATCTCGACTGGATTAAATTTCCCTACAAACGGCTTAAAGGTTTTAGCCATGTACATCGCGATGATGCAGTAGTTTTTAATTTCCCCGCAGGCGATACTGTTTGTCTCGAGAGAACAAATGCTAGTTATTATTCCATCATTCGCGATATTGCCATGCAACTGAAATTACGCGATGAACAAAACAAGGAACCTGTAAAATCCGATAAAGTATACCATACTATAGCGCGTAATTATGTATGGAATACTTATCATATTGTTGTACGTCCTGTCGACAAGGAGGATAATTACGTTAAAAGGTGTGTGGCTGTTGCAGGCGACACCCTTGAAATTGTCAACGGTAAAGTTTACACAAACGGGAAGCCCCAGAAAGAAATTCCCGGGCTACAATATAAGTACAGGGTAAACACGAATGGAACCAGGATCAATCCCCTTAACCTGGAAAAATTGGGGATATATGAAAGCGATATACACTGGGGACTTGGATATGCATTTATGGAAGTTCCATTGACGGCCGCCAATGTTGAAAAGATCAAAGAATTTAAGAATGTAGTAAATGTTGATCGCTATATCCAACCAAAAGGAGTATATGAATATTCCATTTTCCCTCATTCACCTGATTACCCATGGAACCTCGATAATTTCGGCCCGTTATACATCCCCAAAAAAGGTGTAACCATTGATATTGATACAATTAATATCGTCCTTTATAAAAGGATCATCGGACATTACGAACACAACGATCTGAGGATTGAAAACGGCAAGATTTATATCAATGGTAAAGAGGCCGCACAATATACTTTTAAGATGAATTACTACTGGATGATGGGTGATAACCGGAACAACAGCCTCGACTCACGTTACTGGGGATTTGTGCCTGAAGACCATGTGGTAGGAAAACCCAAGTTCATCTGGCTTTCTCTTAATAAAAACAAAAAGTTTTTAGGAAAAATACGGCTGAACAGAATGTTTAAAGTGATTCATTGATTTCTATCAATTAATTATTAAGCTAATAATAAAAAGGCATTGAATAACAAAAAAAGCCAGTCTGAAATCAGACTGGCTTTTTTTTTAATATTTTCAGATTAGAGAATAAGTAACGATTTATTAAAAAGGAAATTCCTCAGTAGCCTTTTCCTCAATCTTCTCTTCTTTTGGTTTTTCGGCTACCAGGTGTTCCGGATTGCCATCTACGTATATTGCCCTGTAGGGTCTTACCGGACAGGCATTTTCACAAGCACCACAACCCACACAGGTATCCGGGTTAATTTCCGGGATAGTAAGATCGCCTTCATAAGGTACCATACGTACTGCCTGGGTAGGACAATGCTCGGAACACGAACCGCAGGCTGTATTGTCAGTATAGACTACACAATTGTGTTTAATAAAATGTACCTTGCCAATCTGGGTTAATTTTTTAGCTTCTTTTGTTAAAGGTAATATGGCACCTGTCGGACATACTTGACTACAAATGGTGCATTCGTAATTGCAATAATCCACATGAAAATCCATTCTTGGCTGCATCATTCCCGTGAATCCATATTCCAGAAAAGATGGCTGTAATACCTGTGTAGGACATGCACTTACGCATAAATGACAGGCTGTACATTTATCTTTGAAATGTTCTATGCTGATTGATCCAGGAGGTGAAACAGGGTATTTTTTATTAATCGGTAATAATTTTAATTCACTATCCCCTACCGGTTTGTGTTGGGCCTTCACTACTTTCGATAAACCTATCAGGCCAATCCCATAAAATAATGTTTTTGTAAGAAATTCCCTTTTGCCCGCATTCGTCGATGTAACCGGGGCCATAACCAGTTTTTGCTTTCCTGTAATTTTGTAATTAATGCTATTAGAAGGACATTCTTTCATACAATTAAAGCATCCCACGCATCGTGAAAAATCCACATCCAGTTCTTTAACATTAATACAGTTTGATTTACAGACTACTGCACATTTTCCACATTTTGTACAACTGATATTATCCAGTTTAATTCTAAATATGGAAATTTTAGATAACAAACCAAGTAATGTACCTACCGGACAAATGGTATTACAATATAACCGACCATGAAAAGCAGCCATCCAAACCACTAATACCAATACAGCCATTGGAAACCAAAGTGTTGCAATGTTTATACTTTTTATTTCAACAGGATATACAGCATAAACATTAATTTTTTGAAACAGATTGGCTGCCAGATTATTTATTCCAATAGCCAACGGCCTGAAAAGATCAGAAAAAATCCTTCCGAAATTACTGTACGGATCAAGAAGGTTTACAAGGTATACACTACCGAATATCAATAATAATACTGGCAGGACAAGTAGTGTGTAACGTAAAACAGAATGTGGTTTTGAATATTTGTAACGTTTCTTTTTTTTAAATTTTCGTGCAATAAAGGATATTACATCCTGCAGAATCCCGAATGGACAAATAGTAGAACAATATACACGTCCGAACAACAATGTCAGCAGGGTAACCACAACAAAACCAATTGCAGCAAATTCAAGTACATGAATAAACTTCAGCAATGAAGGTACAAACTGCATGAATAAAACACTTCGGTGGAAAGTAGTAGGAAATATCCCCCTGAAATCGAGAAACAGAAGTGCAGTCAATACAAGAAAAATCAAAGAAATGATTACTCTAAGAATTTTTAACCACCGGTTTCCCATAATTATTATATCGTAAGCCTGTTAATTCTCAAACTATCCAGGTTACTTGTTCCTGCTCCCTCGGCCTCCGCAAGCGCAATATGTCTGACTTGTTGGGGCTGTATTCCGAAAACCTTGGCGGCTGCTGTATCAATGGCCACAATATCCGGACTTATAAGCTGGTATTTCATAGTAGTAATATCAGCTACCGAAACCCCACGGGGCCCATTGCGCTTCATTACCCGGTATGCATCCACAATATTCAGGTCGGGTTTGCGGAAAGCAGCAAAATCGGCTATACATTGTTGCAGATCATGGTCGTGATAATATTTCCTGTCCCAAACGATACCCATCAGATTTTTCATGGCTACGGTAAGAGTAGCACCACCATGATTCTTAAGAACAGGAACATTGATAAAAACATCCGAGCTCAGAATTAATTCATGAATTTTTGTTGTTTTAAGACTCTTTCCGTTTTTCAATTCAACCTGCTGATAATAATTCTGAGTATTTCCGGGAACCATTTTACCACCGGCTGATTTTACGGCGCTCTCTATGCCACTGTTTTTATAACAACGGGTCCATTCATTACATGTATTATCAAATGCATATACTTCTTTTGCGCCGGCACGAAAACAATGTTCAATAATCCGGGCAATCAGTTTGGGATTGGTATTGGCTGCACGTTCCGGTGAAGCGTCCCATCCGATATTTGGTTTTACCACAACCGTCTGGTTCTTTTTTACAAACTTCGACATACCCCCTAGCGAAGCAATAGCCTTATCAAACATCGCCTCTGGCTCACCACCTTTGATTGCTACCATATCGTAAGGTAAATCAGGCACAGAAGATGTATTTGCTAGTAAATTGCCAACACTTCCGAAACTCAATGCCGCACCTGTCATTAATCCGGCCCCTACAGACTTCTGAATAAACTCTCTGCGTTTCATATATTTAATTTTTACATTTTATCGGTTTTCTGTAAATTTAATAAGAATCAATATACACTTACGGATTTAGTAGTACAATCGATTGATTGTTAATCAAATTTAGAAGAAATCTAAATTACGATTAATTTATATAGATACATTTATAATAATGTACATGAAAATGAACTCCTCAGTATTAGGTTTTACAATAAAGTTCCCTGCCAGTAATGAAATAATTTCTATTTTTGCTGACTGATTCAGGGTTTAACTTTTTCGAATAGGAAAAAATGAAAGTACTTTATTATGACTGCTTTTCGGGTATTTCAGGTGACATGAACCTGGGGGCATTGGTCGATTTAGGCGTCGATCCGGATTACCTTCAAAAGGAACTTCTTAAACTCGGCCTTACAGGTTACCAGATGAAGATCAAAAGCGCCCAGCGAAAAGGCATTACGGGCACCAGGGTTGAAATAGTACTTGATGACTCACACCATCATAATCATAATCATAATCATACACTCACCATCATGAACATGAGCACCACCACACCGAAAAGGACAGAAACCTGGAGGATATCATCAAGATTATATTGAAATCAGATGTGAGTGAATATGTAAAGACTACCAGTCTTGCCATTTTTCAGAAGATTGCCGAAGCGGAAGCTAAAATTCACGGTAAAACTATTGATGAAATTCATTTTCACGAAGTTGGCGCTGTCGATTCAATTGTGGACATAGTGGGTGCTGCTGTCTGCCTTGATTATTTGAAACCCGAAAAAATTATGAGTTCCACGATAGAACTCGGTGGCGGATTTGTTGAATGTGCCCATGGGACTTTTCCGGTGCCCGCCCCGGCAACTATCGAAATTTTAAAACAATTTCCGGTTAAATCGGGAGCTGTAAATTTTGAAACTACCACGCCCACAGGGGCCGCCATACTTGCTACCTGTGCAGATGAGTTTACGGACCACTTCAGGGGAGAAATACAAAAAATAGGGTATGGTATCGGGTATAAGGACTTTGATATTCCCAATGTATTAAGAGTGTACATGGGGGAAATAAAGGAAGAATCTACACATTCTTCTTCGGCTGTTATGATCGAATGCAATATTGATGATATGAATCCTGAAGGGACGGAATATTTAATAGATAAGATGCTAAAAACGGGTGCAAATGATGTTTTTATAACACCGATCATCATGAAAAAATCCCGGCCGGCATTTAAAATAAGCGCTCTTTGTTCAAAAGAGGATGAACTGGCAATTACTACCCTGTTCCTTAAGGAAACACCTACCTTAGGCATCCGAAGGTATGAAGTGGAAAAAACCATGTTACAACGTACCATAGAAACCGTGGAGATTACCTACGGTAAAGTAAGGATAAAACATGCCATGTACGATGGTAAAATTCTGAAATCGAAAGCAGAATATGAAGACTGCCTGAAAATAGCACAGGAACATAATTTACCTTTAGCAGAAGTATATGCGCTGGTTGAGGAAACCAGAAAAAAACAGTGAGATAAAAATATTAAGTAATTGTATAACCAATATCCAATATTTCATCTTTTCGAGTGTATGAAGGTATAAATCTGTAAACATTAATAAATTATGACCCCCGATAAATTACGAGAATTACTGAAAGATGTTAAAAACGGTAAAATTAACATCGACAGTGCACTGGAACAATTCAGGGATTTTGGTTACGAGGATCTTGGATTTGCCAATATTGACCATCACAGGGAATTGCGAACAGGTTATCCCGAAGTAATTTTCTGTCAGGGTAAAACGGTGGAACAGGTAAAAACCATTGTTCAGCATATGCTATCGAAAGAAAATAATATACTGGCCACGCGGGCAACAGAAGAAATGTTCGGCGAAATAAAAAAGATCAACAACACTGCTCAATTTCATCCTCTCGCCCGAACCATTACCATAAAACAACACGAAATCACTCCTCCGGCATCTTCGGTGGCCATTATATCAGCAGGAACATCCGATATTCCGGTAGCTGAAGAAGCTGCTGTTACAGCTGAAATTTTCGGAAACCGGGTCGACCGGATATTTGATGTAGGCGTGGCGGGAATTCACCGGTTATACGGCCGTTTACCGCAAATAAGAAAAGCCCGGGTAATAGTAGTAGTTGCAGGTATGGAAGGCGCATTGCCCAGTATTGTAGGCGGACTGGTAGATAAACCCGTGATTGCCGTGCCTACCAGTATCGGTTATGGCGCCAGTTTCAACGGACTGGCTGCACTTCTTGGAATGCTTACCAGTTGTGCCAGCGGTATCAGTGTGGTAAATATCGATAACGGATTTGGTGCAGGTTACCTGGCCAGCATGATCAATAAACTTTAAAACAAGGTATGAGCTTAGTTCCAGAAAACGCTATACTCTCCACAGCCTATTTCGGACCGGTTCAGTACTTTACCAAATTCATTATTTACTCTCGTGTAACCATCGAACTCGAAGAGAGTTATTACAAACAATCGTATCGTAACCGGTGTTACATTGCCGCCGCCAACGGCCCGCTCCCATTGGTTATTCCCGTGAAAAAAAAATACGGTACACATACAAAAACAAAGGACATAGAAATTGATTACGATACAAACTGGCAGAAAATGCACTGGAATTCAATCGAATCGGCTTACCGGTCTTCCCCGTTTTTTGAGTTTTATGAGGATGATCTTGCCGGGTTTTATCAACATCGCGAAAAATACCTGATCGATCTGAATCATAAAAGTTTAGTCCTGATCCTTAATTCCCTCGAACTTAACGCCCCCATTGAATTTACTTCCTCTTACAAATCTGCTTATCCTGATAATACCGAAGATCTCCGACAGAAAATCCACCCAAAATCCAGGTATAACAAGCCCGATAATTATTTTGAACCTGAACCATACACCCAGGTTTTTGAAGAAAAACATGGCTTTATACCTAATTTGAGTATCATCGATTTGTTATTTAATGAAGGACCCCAATCTGAAGTAATTCTTTCGAAAAGCATAAAAAAGTAAGGGCAGCATGAATGATGCTGCCCTGATTGTATACCTAACAAAGTTAAGAAAATCAAAACCTGAATCCTATAGTAGCCAGAACGCGGCTGTTTGCCATATTAAGGTTGGCAAAACCACTGTTTGTATATAATGAATATTTTTCTGAATGCGTAGTATAAGCATAGGCAATATCAATGGAAAAATTATCGTCACGGATCCCAATCCCTCCTGTATAACTTAAATAATGTGCATCTTTATTTATCTCACTCGATTTATAGGGACTGCCGTAATAACCAAATCCTCCCCGCAGGTATACGCCACTCAATCGGACTTCTGCACCAGTTTTAAAGTTAAAAGTAGATTTATATACATTACGGATAACATCATTCTCTGAAGTATAATTGTATCCGTCAACTCCATTACGCAAGCGAAGATTTGAGTAATCGAGGTATTCATAATCAACGCTCAACATGGCAACTTTGAACAGGTTTAATCCTACGCTTCCAATAGCCCTGAATGGAGTAATTAACTGGTAATCATTGGCACCCATTGGTAACTTATTTCCACTTTGATCGGTAGGATAAATTGTTTGGCCATTTACATAAGATGAAGTCATAGTTGAATAATAATCTTCATTAATGTGAAAACTGGTAGGTGTATGAATGGCAGCGCCTATTCGCAACATTTGTATGGGTTTATATATTAAGCCGAATTTAAAATTATATCCTGTTCCATGTACATTAAGAGTCTGGTTAAACCTGAACCAGTCACCATAATTTTCTTCATGTGTGGCATTTTCACTATAATGTAGTTTCTGTATACCTAACGAAGCACCGATATATAACTTATTACTATAATTACCGCCTGCTGTAATAACCCATTCATCTATCTTGCCATCTGTAGTAATGGTTTTTTGCTGATCAAGTGGTGGATAAGGTACTTGTGTAACATATTGTCCATTTAAAGTATCAATTACATAAGCATCGAATGCCAGTCTTTCCCAGAAAGGAGCCAGGGAATTGGGATCAGGATTTCCATTAGCATCATAGGTGGAATTATCCAGAAAATAATCGGCCATGGAATTGTTGGGATTTGTACCTTTAATGACAATGCTATTATGGAAATTATTCAACCGGTTGTATCCAAATCCTATACTTCCGCTAATCCATCCGTTTTCCTGTTCTTTTGTATTATTTAACACTATTCCCAGGTTATTCAGGTTGAAGTTATATTTATAATCTTCGTCCGATGTACCATAAAAAGTGGAATTTGTTTTCCCGTAGAAAATACCGGGAGTAATGGTAAATTCCGATCCCCGGTAAACACCGATACCTGCAGGGTTAATACTTAAGGATCCGAAATCGGCTCCAAGTGCTCCAAAGGCTCCGCCCATCGCCACCGATCGTGCTGTTCCTCCTGAGAAATTTTGTGAATATCTCAGCGCATCTACCAGGTTCTGACTGTACAAGGCTGAACCTGAAAATATAATAGTTATGATAATAGCTAACCGTTTCATTGCATAAATGATTTAATTAATTTTTAATATATAAACTGATATGTCCTCTTTTTAGTATCCTTTTATCACCTTATCTCCTTCTTCCACCTCCTGAACTGGAACTAGAACTTGACCGTGAACTTCCTGAGCTACTACCGGATGAATAGCTTCTTGAGCTACTACTACTGCTCGATCTGCTGGGAGAAGAATAACTCCGGCTCGGACTGCTGGGCCGTGAATAGCTGGAACTACTTCTACTCGGTGAACTGGGCCGTGAATAGCTGGAACTACTCCTGCTGGGTGCACTGGGTCTTGAGTAGCTGGAACTGCTTCGGCTCGGAGAAGAAGACCTGTAATAATCGGAACTGCTTCTTGAATTGCTCGGGCGTGAATAACTCTGAGTAGTTCTTGGCCGCGAATATCCTTCTGAACTTTTCAATTCCGGTCGAGAATAATCATTACTTGTACGTGTGGTATTTCCCGGCCTGGTATAAGTTGTTCTGGTACGCGTATTATCACGATTAATAGTAGTATTTGATCTTGTTCCGGTATTATTCCGATAACCTTCAGGAACAGCGCTCCTGCTATATGTAGGCTTCGTAGCAGCTCTTGGCCTTGAATAACTAGGCGTGTAATTTCTTGTCTGTTCCGCACTGCTTCTTGTAGTTGGAACAGATGACCGTTCGCGGGTGGTATTCATATTACTTGTCCTGTTATCTGTAGCTACACGGGTTCCGTTAACCGAAGTTCTTCTCGATGGAGAAGTAACTCCTGTAGTTTTTGTAGTGGATCGGGTACCAGAATAATCTCTGCTGGTAGATGATACAGAACGCCTAACCGCACTATTTGTGGAAGAAACATTTCTGCCTGCCGTTCCTGTATTGCTACCAGAACTCATCCTTCTGCCGTATGGACTGGTGGTCGACTTTGCTGCCGAATTTACTGAATTTCCGTATGAGGTATTGCTATTCATTGACCGCCGTGTACCATAATATGCCCTGTTATAGTGTGAATCACCATAATAACCATGTCCATAATTACCATAATATCCATCATAATAACTATTATAATAGCCTGGATAATAACCTCTCCAGTAAGAACCATAGTGGTATGGATAACCCCAACCACCGTACCACGATGAATAATATGACGGATAATAGGAATTATACGGATAACCGTAATAGCTACCAAATCCCCAATATGGAGATCCTACAGAAAAACCAAAACTCCATCCCGGAGTGTAATAACCGTAATTAAATGGATCGTAATAATAAGGATCGAAATAACCACAGGAATAGCATGGCCGGTTGAACCTTAAAATACGGGAAGTATAATCATCGTAATAATAATCCCGTGCATTATCCGGATTTGAACTTTCCTCGTAGTATTGCTCCCCAGCATACCCCTGATCATTAGAGTTCTGAACAGAATCCTGCTGATAAGCCTGATTATTTAAAGTATCATTTTGCTGTTTGAGAGAAGCAACATATTTCTCATAATCACTCATCACACGCTTGTCAGAACTATTGCTGGCAGCAGCAGCCGGCTTGTTATCATTAGCCTTGAGTGCCGGATCATCCTTAGGATTGTAATAAAGATCATCGCTTTGAGCAGCAGCTTTGAAGCTGATCGAGCAGGCACTTATAACCAAACCCATTATCAGTATCCGTGGCATAAAAGTTTTCATGGCTATCCTCCTTGCTTAATTTATTCTGTGAATATATAATTTTATTTTTTTATTTTGCATTCTTTTAAATACATTAACAGAATAACAAATACTATACCAAAAACAGATTATGGCAAAAGAAATAACAAGCAGGGCTGAAAATTATTCTCAATGGTACAACGATATTGTACTGAAAGCCGATTTGGCTGAGAATTCAGCGGTGAGAGGATGTATGGTTATCAAACCTTATGGTTATGCAATCTGGGAAAAGATCCAGGCTACCATGGACAGGATGTTCAAGGAAACCGGTCATTCCAATGCCTATTTTCCATTATTTATCCCAAAATCTTTTTTCAGTAAAGAAGCCAGTCATGTAGAAGGATTTGCCAAAGAATGTGCCATAGTAACACATTATCGGTTGAAAAATGATGAAAACGGAAAAGGAATTATAGTGGACGAGGATGCTAAACTGGAAGAAGAGTTGATTGTAAGGCCAACATCCGAAACGATTATATGGAGTACTTATAAGAACTGGATCCAGTCATACAGAGACCTGCCCCTGCTTATCAACCAATGGGCCAATGTAGTTCGCTGGGAAATGAGAACACGCTTATTTCTCAGAACAGCTGAATTTCTCTGGCAGGAAGGTCATACAGCGCATGCTACAAGGGAAGAAGCAATAGAAGAAACCAATAAAATGGTAAATGTATATGCCGATTTTGCCGAAAATTTCCTGGCTATCCCGGTTATTATTGGCACCAAAACCGAAAACGAACGGTTCGCAGGCGCTTTGGAAACCTATACCATCGAAGCAATGATGCAGGATGGTAAAGCACTGCAATCGGGTACTTCTCATTTTCTCGGACAAAATTTCGCTAAAGCTTTCGACGTTAAGTTCACTAATCAAAAATGGTCAGCTGGATTATGTGTGGGCAACTTCCTGGGGTTCAACGACCCGCCTGATAGGAGCCCTGGTAATGACTCATTCGGATGATAACGGACTGGTACTGCCGCCAAAAATGGCGCCTATTCAGGTAGTCATTGTTCCTATTTATAAAAAAACAGAACAACTGTCCGCGATTTCCGATAAAGCAAATCAAATAAAAAAAGCGCTTGAAGCAAAGGGAATTACAGTGAAATATGATGACAGGGACACCCACAAACCCGGCTGGAAATTTGCCGAATATGAAATGAAAGGGGTTCCGGTACGATTGGCAATCGGCCCGCGTGATATGGAGGAAAATACCCTGGAACTTGCCAGAAGGGATACCCTTGAAAAGAAATCTTATCCGCAGGAAGGTATCGAAAACGTTGTAACAGAATTATTGGAAGACATTCAAAAAAACATGTATGCCAAGGCTCTGGATTTCAGAAATAAAAATACGCATGTGATCGATGATTATGAAGATTTTAAAAAAATCCTGGATGACAAAGGGGGATTTATTCTTGCACATTGGGACGGAACAAGCGAGACCGAGATTAAAATAAAAGAAGAAACAAAGGCGACCATTCGTTGTATACCCATTGATTCCAAACCCGAAGAGGGAAAATGTATTTATTCAGGAAAGCCGTCAAAACAAAGAGTAATATTTGCGAGAGCCTACTAATTACCTGTTTGTTACCGAATGTGTGGTTTCCTCATATTTTAATAATTTTAATTATTCTAAATTTGTGCAACTGAATAATAATCCCAAAATTATTTATGACCTATGAAAAAAATAATAATAATCCTACCCTTTGTATTGTTATCATTTTCCGGATGTAAAAATCCACAAACAAAAAATATGAAAACAAGTAATCTGGAAAAAAAAGTGGAAGAGTATGTTCCATTTGCATTAAAAACCGACTTAAGCAAACTTTCTGAGAACCAGAAAAAAATGTTGCCTCTTCTGATTGAAGTAGCACAAATCATGGATGATATATACTGGAAAGAAGCTTACGGCGATAAGGATAAACTCTTTGCCGGTTTAACAACAGATGCCCAACGGGAATTTGTAAACATCAATTATGGCCCCTGGGACCGTTTGGATAATAACAAACCGTTCATAGAAGGTGTTGGCGAAAAACCGAAAGGAGCCAATTTTTATCCTGTCGATATGACTGTAGAAGAGTTTAATGCATTTGATGCTAAAGATAAGGACAATCTTTACACCCTAATCCGGCGCGATTCCACAGGTAAGCTGATTACCATCCCCTACCATGTGGCATTTAAAGAACAAACTGAAAAAGCTGCTGCATTATTGAAAAAAGCTGCAGAACTGGCTGAAAATGAAGGATTCAAAAAATACCTGCAACTCAGGGCTGATGCTTTACTAACCGATCAGTATTTCAACAGTGACATGGCATGGATGGATATGAAGGATAACCTGATCGATTTTGTAGTTGGCCCGATTGAAACTTACGAAGACGAACTGTTTGGATATAAAGCTTCTCATGAAGCGTATATACTGGTGAAAGATATGGAATGGAGCCAGCGGCTGGCAAGATATGCTTCCCTGCTTCCACAGTTGCAAAAGGGATTGCCGGTAAATGAAAAGTATAAAACCGAAAAACCAGGCAGTAACTCAGATCTGGGAGCTTATGATGCCATATACTATGCAGGCGATTGCAATGCAGGAAGTAAAACTATTGCAATTAATCTTCCCAACGATCCCGAAGTACAATTGAAAAAAGGGAGCCGTCGTTTACAGCTAAAAAATGCCATGCAGGCCAAGTTCGAAAAAATACTGGTGCCTATTTCCAAAGAACTGATTGCGGATGATCAGCAAAGTCATATAACATTCGATGCTTTTTTTGCCAATACCATGTTTCACGAAGTAGCACATGGACTGGGTATTAAAAATACCATCAACGGCAAAGGTCCGGTAAGAGAGGCATTAAAAGACCGTGCTTCAGGCCTTGAGGAAGGAAAAGCCGATATCCTTGGATTGTACCTGGTAACCAAATTGAATGAGATGAAAGAAATTAATGTGGACCTGATGGACAATTATACAACCTTCCTGGCCGGATTGTTCCGATCTATCCGTTTTGGAGCTTCAAGTGCACATGGTAGTGCTAACCTGGTACGATTCAATTATTTTAAGGAAAAAGGTGCCTTTACACTTAATGACGAGGGAAAATACAGCGTAAACTTTGAAAAGATGCAGGAAGCCGTGAATTCACTTTCCGCACTGATATTAACCATCCAGGGAAATGGTGATTACGAAGGAGCTGGAAAACTTTTAGAAGATTACGGTAAAATCGGTGATAATCTTCAAAAAGCACTGGACCGGTTAAAACAGGAGAATATTCCGGTAGATATTGTATTTGAGCAGGGAACCAAGGTATTAGGTTTACAATAAAAAAAGGAGGCTTTCGCCTCCTTTTTATATTTTGTTTTGCTACTGTTGTTCTTCCTCCGATCCCGGCTCCCGGCTGTAATTCATACCTTGCTTGCGGAATTCTATCACAACACCTAAACATCTTCGCTCCAGGTTTTCTTTTCCCACACCTTCGGGAACTGTAACATCTATTATCAGATTCCTGGTAACATCGTTACCAAAAATGATAGATGTGGCATAATTGTCCTGTGCATTATCATAAATCAATGTGTGAGACGGATTGTCCACATAAATTTTAAAGTGAAGATCACCGAACTTTCGATGAGCACATACAGCTACATAATAATCTTCGCCTCCGTATGCCACCATACGGAGTTGAGAGGTTTGCCCGCGTTGCGATAACACACTTTTTGACTGCCTGCTGTAAAAAAAAGTATAATCAGCGTATTGGCACTGATATTTATGATAATCGGTACAATCCTGGCTTTTTACAGCTGAAAACAAAGAAAGGAAGACAAGGGCACTTAGAATATATCTCATGGTCAGCTTCATTTTATACATTGCATAAGTTACTTATTAGTATTTAGTGTGATTATATTTCTTATTTCACCGGTAGCTTTTTTCAGTTCATTAAATTGTTCTTTCGTAATCATTATCCGGTCACCTCCCGATATGATGAGTTTTCCGCTTTTATCCCTGCTGGTTTTTGTTTCTCCTTTTACTATTTTCAGGTTATCAAAAATAACCTGAACAGGTTCTATTTCGTCCAGTAATTCTTTAATATTCGGATCATTTTTATATACTTCGCAATATTTCAACATATTGTCAAATGCCAGTTTCTGATCGGCAATGCGCTGTATGGTTATATTATCCGGTGAATAATTATTAATCAGGTTTAAGGCAATATATAATGATTCGATAAATCCGCCGACAGAAATTTGTGCCAGCACTTTTTCTTTATCATTTTGCACAAGGTAACTTGTAATAATTGAATATGCCTCTCCTGAATACACCTTTAGTGAATCTAAGTTATTCAGGTTATTTTCAACCCTCTTAATAAAAGCATCATTAAATGAGGAGGTTATACGTAATTTTTCTGCCAGCATATAAGTAACCTGAAAATAATCCAGAGATTCCTTATATTTCTGAAAAAGTGTAATGTATGCCAGGTCAGCTGTATATACTCCCAGGTTAACCGACTGTGATTTTGAGTCAAGAAACTTTTCCACATCTTTTATCGGAAGGATGAGGTTATTATCAAATTGAAGCCCTTTGTTTTCAATATATTGAAACATTTCATCGGGCGATGGGAACCTGTAATAAATTTCGTTAAGCTGGGTTTTAACGCTATCAATTTTCGAAATTTCTTCTTTTGCCCCGGATTTGTTTTTAGAATTGTTTGATCTGCAGGAAACAATTGCTATTGTAAATACCAGGAATAAACTAATATATTGCAATGTTCTCATAACATCTGATTTTAATTATTACAAAATAATGAATTTTTTTTGGTTGTCATCGTAAAAATTGCATTTCTATTTCCTCCATGGTTTAAAAGATTTTACAAGATCCTTTATTTCCCTTCTGATAGAATTCCTAAGTCTGGTCGATATAAAGCCTTGTAAGAACATGCTAAACCACTTGCATATTAAGGCCATATAAAGAAGAAGCGTCATTAACCAAATAACAAATACATTGAACCAGTATGTTTCAATAATTGTATTTCCGAGACGTTTTCCGGGTGCAAAAAAATGCGTCCTGCCCATTTTTGAAGCTGAAAGAAAATAAATAGGTTCTGCTTTCCGGATCAACCTGTTTTTAGATTCAATTATTTTTCCGGTTTCTTTTTGTTTCAATACCAGGTCAGCCAGGCTATTGTTATAGTATTTCTGTTTAAAAGCAAATAAATTTTCCTGTCCTCCCAATTTCCCGGCCATTTTATGTAATTCCTCATCTTTCTGTTCGGTATACTTGTCGAGTTGCTGAGAATAGTATCGTTTTATACGGTACAAATAATTTTTAAGTACATCGAATACATTGCTATTAACTTTACTTATTGTTAATTTATTCAACATGGTAAATTCCGGTAATTCATCTTCTACACTTATATGTTTCAACTCATATGAAAGTAACTGAAGATTGTTGCCAGTACTCTCCTGATTCCTGTTTTCTCTAATATTTCTATTGCATTCGTCCATCCGGGTCTCCAGTTCAGGAATCAGAAAATTCATTTTGTAGGATGCATCACTTACAGCTTCTTCTACCTGGTAGAAATTTTTCTGATAACGATTATTTAAGAACTGGTCAACGGCCAGCGCCTCATATCCCCACCGCGAAACCATCAGATCTCCAATGAATGGAACATATGATTGTGAAGTAAACTTCTTGTTTAATTTATCGAACTGTATCATCGCCCCACCCAGCAAAATCTGTGGAATTAGTAATACCGGTATCAGAATGTAAATAGAAACTACCGACTTGAGAGAATCCGATATATTAAGTCCTAATAAATTGGCAAAAACAGCAATTGAGAATAAAATCAACCAGTAATCGATAAACATTCCTTTAATTTCAAGGATGCTGTTGCCAATCAATACAAAAAGAAAAGATTGAATAAGTGAGAGCGCCAATAGCAGAATAACCTTGGAATTGATATAACTAAATCGGCTAAGTTGCAGAAATGACTCGCGCTGTATGAGTTTCCTGTCACGGATTATATCTTCGGCACTTACCATTAATCCAAGAAATAGAGCAACAATAATGCTCATAAACAAGAACACAGGCAGGTTTACATTTTCACTAAATACATATGCTTGCGGATTATCAGCTGTTCCTGCATTATAACGTGTTAAGTATCCTAAAATTACAGCCAGCAGAGGAGCTTCCAGAAAATTAATTAGCAAATATTGTTTATCTGCAATTTTAGACAGCAGGTTCCGCAATGAAAAGATCTTAAATTGTTCCCACTTTCCGGGAATTTTAAAATTACTGACAGGCAGCTCGGTTTTAATTTCCAAAGCTGAGCCAGCTTTTTTTTCAATGTTCTTCTTATACAACTGATACCATTCATCGGCAGATACAGTCCTGGAGGAAGTATATTCTCCATATTCATCCACCTTTTTAGCTTCAATTATCTGAAGTATCTGTTCCGGGTTTACATTTCCGCAAGTAAGGCACTCGCTGTCTTCTGCATTGATAAGTTGGTTCTGGGATTTGAAGTATACCAGTGAGTCGAGGGGATTCCCGTAATACACCGTACGCCCGCCGCGATCCATAACCAGTAATTTATCCAGTTGTTTGAAAATATCCGACGACGGCTGATGAATATTAATAATTACCAGTCTTCCTTTCCTGGCCTGATCTTTTAGAAGATCAATTACTATCTCTGAATCGATAGATGATAAACCAGAGGTGGGTTCGTCAACAAAAAGTACAAAGGGTTCCCTTATTAATTCAAGAGCTATATTCAGTCTTTTGCGCTGACCACCACTAATAAATTTATTCAATGGATTTCCAACCGTCAGATCTTTCACATTGAAAAGTTCAAAATGTTTCAATGTACGGTTAACCAATTCCATCAGTTCTTCACTGGTAGCTTCTTTAAAACATAGTCTGGCATTAAAATAAAGGTTCTGAAAAACAGTCAGTTCTTCAACAAGTAAGTCATCCTGAGGAATATAACCGATTATACCTTCCAACGCATCTCTGTCTTTATGAACATCATACCCGTTAATAAATACATTACCTTTTGTCGGAACCAGGCTCCCGTTTAACACGTTCAATAAAGTAGACTTTCCAACACCGCTCCCTCCCATAATACCAATCAGGTTGCCCGATTCTTCGGAGAAATTCAAAGGATAAATACCTGTATTCCCATTGCTGAATTCGTAGGAAACCTGTTGCACCTCAAGCCGAATTTTTAACTTTCCGACTGTTTTAGAAAATATTTTTGTGATATCGCTGTAATAAATTGGCCCTATTATCGGACTTCGGATGGTGGAACCTTTCTCAAGAATATATGTCCGGTAAGGAATTATTTTTCTTCCGTTTAAATACAACTGGTCATCTGCAATTACATGTCGAAATAATACGGTTTGTGTTTCAGGGAGATAAAGAAATATTAATTGTCCTTTCAGATATTTTTTATGAAGATATTTAATCCCATCCAATCTGCTTTGTGTTTCACTATCTATTACAAGTACATAATCCTTATCGGGAATGTCATCTAGTGTATCAAGTATAAAAGCTTTGCTGTTGAGATACACATTATCCCTGAATTTAAGTTCGAGGGCGATTGTTTTTACGAAATCCAGTTCTTCTTCTTTAACCTGTTTCTGGAGGTTAATGATTTCAAACAACTGAAGTAATACAAGTGCTTTCTGGCGTTGCTGTAATACCTGATTTATCTGGTCACAAATAATCAATGCCTTTACAGAGTATGCAGACAAATGTCCCGAAGTCTGATTTGAACCCCGTTCCTTCTGCGAACTCAGGTAAAAATCGTACATGATCAGATATTGATTTATTTTATTCGGATTGACTAACTGCCTGAGGTAAGATTCAACAATTGCCTTAGCCATCAGGTATTTTTCCTCTTCAAGTACCTGACTGACCATGGCAAAAAGTCTCATCAATGCTTTTAATACCGATTCCGTCATTGAATATAACGCTACATCATGAATTTGATCCAAACAAAGATATCATCAAACCTTCATATCTTTTCAAATGTATCATTAAACCGGAAATATTACAAATAAATTTTAGTGAGTTTACATATTCTGAATATTTCAGGTTTAACTTTTACCATTTACCGATTATATTTTCACCCAAATAAATGATGTTATTATAAATGTGAGTATCTTCCTGACAAAATTAAAATCAATAAAAAAATTATATTTTTACAAAAATGAAATAACTTTTTTGTGGTAATTTTTTTTAATTTTTTGTGAAAATGCAGGATGATTCTCAAAATATAAAGTTATTAATTGCTGATGATGAACAGATAGGAAGACAACTTCTTGAAGCTATCTTTTTTACGGAAAATTATGAATTGTTATTTGCTGAAGACGGAAACCAGGCCCTTCAGTTAGCCAAAGAGTTTCAGCCCGGATTGATTCTACTGGATGTGATGATGCCCGGTATTGATGGGTTTGAAGTATGCAGGAAAATCAGATCAGATGCTGTATTAAAAGATGTGCCGATTATTCTGATTACTGCACTGGAAGACCGTGATTCGCGTATTAAAGGTCTGGAATCGGGTGCTAATGATTACATATCGAAGCCATTTGACCGCATTGAAATACTTTCCAAGGTAAAAAACTTTACCGATCTCAATCGTAACAAAACGCCAAAAACTAAAGATATTCCGGCACCGGTAAAACAGGATTTGGCTGAAACAATAGATCTGGATGGTTACCTTGCCGGATTATTGGCAGTTAATTCGCCTTCAGAATCATACATGAATCGTATTTTCCCTGACTATTTGGTTTTCAGACAAGGAATTGCCGGTTTAACCGGTACATATTATTTTATTGATAAACAGGATGATTTTACTTTAATTTCGCTTATTACGCCGAAAAACAAAGAACATGTCCATCTCTTTCATTCATTATTGTTACATGGAACTCTCTTAAAAATATTTCATGACGGAAATTTCAGATCAGCCGACGAACTTTTTAATAATGCTATAAATGAACTAACAAAATCTAACGGGTCGTTACCGAAGATCACTGCAGAAAACTTAAATCTGCCCCTCGTTACACTGTGTCTCTTATCCAATAATGAAATCATGCAATTTGCTGGTTTTTCTCATGGAATTTATATTAAAAACAACGATCAGTTCGTTAGAATAATTAATAATGCCGATAATATAAATTTTAATGAAACTAATATTGCCGGTAAGGATTATAAATTAACTGTTCCAAAAGACGGAGAATTGTTTTTGATATCTGAATTCATAACAAGGTCATTAATTAAAAATAACAGTCCGGCATTATTTGAAATCCGGCTTAAAGGGCTCATTATTTCTGCAGAAGAGGAGTTAATGAATAAAAATGAAGAAGTATTATCTAGATATATGTCCGAGATGTTCAAACCTGACAATCAAGAATCTAACGATATTTTTCTTTTGGGGATTAAATTTTAAAATTTGACAAGCTTTATCAAGTTTTTCAGACACGTAACACTTACTTGCTACTATGTCAGACTAACTGTTATTTTACCGGTTCTGCTGGTGATCAGTAATAATCTGGCAGGACAACATCTTAGCCCTAAGCAGCCGATTGGAGGAGTTGTCCCTCTTGACACATTGCATGTCGCCAATAAAACCGGATTAAGCATTGATACTTCAGAATATAATCTTACAGGTAATAATAGATATAACAAATCACAGGTATTTTATGATTCATTAAAGATCAGGGCGGAGCAACGAAAGTGGTCCAAAGAACTTTACCATGCAATAATTACCTCTGCCCCGGTGAAAGACGAAGGCACTACCCAGAAACAATCCGGGGAAATTCCATATATACAATACAATGGTAAGTATATAAGGAATATCCAGATTCAACAAATTGATGTATTCGGCCCAAGTGTATATGATACTTCTTTACGGCCACGAACATGGATTGGCAGAAACGCTAACAACCTTCATATAAATACTCATCCACAAGTACTAAAAAACAAACTGCTTATAAAACCAGGTGATAAACTTGATGCATACTCACTTGCCGATAATGAAAGGATCATCAGAGGTCTTCCCTATATTCAGGATGTTCATATTATTGTAAAGGATCGTCCGGGAACCGATTCGGTGGACATAACCATAGTAACAAAAGATTTATGGCCAATTGGATTCGGAATGGAATTAAGCAGTGCCGAATCGGGTAATGCCGGTATATGGAACAAAAATATTTTTGGTTTCGGCAATGAATTCAATAATTTCCTTTTCTGGGACAGTAAAAAATCACCTGCTTTAGGATTTATGAGTGATTATAAAGTTAATAACTTTGGTAAAAGTTTTATAAGTGCTGATATACAATATAAATACCTGGAACCAGAACGTTCTTTCCTGGTAAACCTGTCTCGGAATTTTTTCTCACCCGATATTAAATACGCGGGAGGGTTGGGATTTGCCAATATATATACAAGAAAAGATATAGCATTTTACGATACCACCCTTCTTGATATACCAGTAAAATACAATCATATCGACGCATGGTTAGGCCGTTCTTTCAGAATTCCGCAACTTGACTATAGTAAAAGCACCAGAACAACACTTGTAATTTCTGCAAGGGTTTTTAAAG
This sequence comes from uncultured Bacteroidales bacterium, assembly GCA_963748095.1. Lineage (GTDB taxonomy): Bacteria > Bacteroidota > Bacteroidia > Bacteroidales > UBA10428 > CAVVIO01. The sequence continues at coordinate 123,780 of CAVVIO010000069.1, read as the reverse complement.
ACAATTATTATAAGCGCCCGAAAACTACTGAAAATTCTTTATACGCATATTATAATAAAACACTTACCCTTGGAAGCATCGGATTGTCAAGCCAGGGTTATTTCCGTAGCCGGCTGATTTATGGTTTTGGACGAACAGAAGATATACCATACGGTGTCTTATTGAAATTTACCGGAGGATATGAAGTAAATGAATTCGGTAACAGGTTTTATACTGGTTTATCGTTTTCCGAAGGGCATTTCATCAATCGATTGGGGTACTTTTACAATCGTATTAGATTCGGAGGTTTTATCAATTCAGGTCAATTGGAGCAAGGGGTGCTGTCATACTCAAACAAGTATTTCAGTCCTCTGTTCACAAAAAACAGATTTAAATACCGCATTTATTTTAACCTGAATTATACATTAGGAATCAACCGTTTTCAGGATGAATTTCTTACTATAAACGGAAATGAAGGGTTAACCGGATTTACGAGTGACCAGCTGAAGGGAGTTAAGAAATTGGTCGGGAACTTTGAATCGGATGTATTTACTCCCTATTATCTGTATGGATTCAGATTTGTGTTTTTTGGTTTTGGCGAAATTGCACTTATTGGAAATAAAGGCACCTCGGTTTTCAACAATCCCGTATATTCAGGAATCGGGCTTGGAATAAAAATAAGAAACGAAAGGCTGGTATTTAATACGCTGCAATTAAGATTCACTTATTATCCCATATCGCCACAAGGATCAAAAGTACATTACATACAAATATCAGGTGAACAGAAACAAAAACCTGAAGATTTCTTTATCAAAGAACCACAAATTATAGATTACTAAATTATTATTTCCATACCTCTATTTTAATTTTTTATAGTTTTAAAATTGTCTGAACATTTGATGGAGATAGATTGTTATAATTTTGTTATTCAAATCACATGTGTAATTTATAAAATTATTAAAATTTATGTCAGTATTAGTAGGAAAAAAAGCCCCTGTTTTCAAAGCCCCTGCTGTAGTTAACGGTGGCGAAGTTGTAGAAAATTTCTCTTTAGATCAATATGTAGGTAAAAAATATGTCGTGTTTTTCTTCTACCCGGCCGATTTTACTTTTGTATGTCCAACTGAAATTATCGCATTCCAGGAAAAAATAGCTGAGTTTGAAAAAAGAAATGTAGCGGTTGTCGGATGTTCCGTAGACTCGGAATTTTCTCACTGGAAATGGCTTCAGACCGAAAAAAAGGATGGCGGTATCAAAGGCGTGAAATTTCCTCTGGTTGCCGACCAGTCAAAAACCATTTCCTTGAATTTCGATGTTCTGGCTGGCGATTTCGTTAATACAGAAGATGATGAAATAGCTTTCGAAGGAATTCCCCAGGCATATCGCGGATTATTCCTGATCGATAAGGAAGGAACCGTAAGACACCAGGTAGTAAATGATATGCCCCTTGGCAGAAGCATTGATGAAACGCTACGTATGGTTGATGCCTTACAGTTCTTCGAAGAAAACGGTGAGGTGTGCCCGGCTAATTGGCATTCCGGTGAAAAAGCTCTGAAAGCCACTCAGGAAGGTATCGCAGCATATCTTGCCAAATAAATAATTAATTAATCTATTTTATTAAAGCATCCGGTATCGGATGCTTTTTTATTTTTGTATATGCGAATTGAAAAGGTATATACTATTGAAGACCCTTTATTTATCAGAAATAAATTGGTAACATGGGCAGGAAAATTTTCCGTCTTTTGTTTTCTGAACAGCAACCAACTCCCCGATAAAAAAGATCACTATTCCGAATTCGATATTATCCTGGCTGCCGGAATTCGTGATTTGCTGAAGCCAACTCCCGAACAGTCATTTGAATCGTTGGAACATTTTATCAATGAGAAAAATGACTGGATTTTCGGCTATTTTTCATACGATTTAAAAAATGAGACGGAAAAACTGGTATCAAATCATCCTGACAGGATTGGATTTCCTGCTATTTATTTCTTCCAACCAGAAATTGTGATTACACTAACCGGTAATAATCTGAAACTTCACATTTCACCTGATTACGATGTTGAACCAGATACTGTCTTCAGGGAGATATCTGAAACAACCGACGAATTTCAACGGAATAACATAATTACCGGCCTATCTGAAAAATACACCAAACAACAATATATCAAAAAAGTGAATCAAATTAAGGAACACATCCATAAAGGAGATGTTTACGAATTAAACTTTTGTCATGAATTTTATGCTGATAATGTAGAACTTTCCCCAGTATCGCTCTATTTAAAACTTAACAATCACTCTCCTGCCCCATTTTCGGGTATTTACAGATTATTTGACAAATACCTGATTAGCTCCAGCCCCGAAAGATTTTTAAAATACGATGGAAACCATGTAATCAGTCAGCCAATAAAAGGAACCCGGAAAAGAGGGGGAAATAATGAAGCAGACAAAAAATTATCTGACGAACTTCGGAATGATCCGAAAGAAAGGGCTGAAAATATTATGATCGTTGATCTGGTGCGAAACGACCTGGCAAAAATAGCAGATAAAAACAGTGTAGAGGTAGAAGAACTCTGTGGAATTTATACATTTGCACAAGTTCACCAGATGATCTCAACAATAAAAGCAAAGCCCAGGGCCGGCATTCATCCCGTGCAGATTATACAGCAGATTTTTCCAATGGGATCGATGACCGGTGCCCCAAAGGTAAAAGCCATGGAATTAATTGAGAAATATGAAGATACAAAAAGAGGCCTTTATTCCGGCTCGGTTGGTTATTTCACTCCGGAAGGCCACTTCGACTTTAACGTGGTCATCAGGAGCCTAATGTATAACCAGGCAGGGAAATGTATATCGTACATGACCGGAGGTGCCATCACTGCACTTTCCGAACCGGAAAACGAATATGATGAGTGCCTGCTGAAAGCAAAAGCTATATTTGATGTTTTACAGGATCAGACAAATTAATAATCCAATTATTAAATGCTGGAAAGATTTTTAAATTATATTCAGGATAACCGGCTGTTTACAAAAAACGATAAAATTCTGCTGGGTATAAGCGGGGGAATTGACTCCATGGTTATGCTCGACTTATTTATCAGATCCGGATTTAATATTGGAATAGCTCATTGTAATTTTCAGCTCAGAGGAGATGAATCCGATATAGATCAGCAGTTTGTAAAAGAAAAAGCCGAATTGTCGGGTTTACCATTCCATACCGTAAAATTCGACACAAAAAGTTATTCGGAAGAAAAAAAAATATCCATCCAGATGGCTGCGCGCGATTTGCGATTCGAATGGTTCAGGAAAATTATGGCCGGCGAAAACTATCAGTTTATCGCTTTGGCCCACCATATGGACGATCTGGTAGAAACATTCTTTATCAACCTGAGCAGGGGTACGGGAATTAAAGGACTTGCGGGCATAAAACCCAGCAATGAAGATATCGTAAGGCCTTTGCTGTTTGCCACACGTGAGGAAATATCAAATTACAGTTCAGGTAAGAGCATTAAATTCCGGGAAGATTCCAGCAACAATGAATTGAAATATACCCGGAATATTCTCCGTCATAAGCTTATTCCCGGATTTCAACAGCTAAATCCCAGGTTTAACCTTACTATGAATGAAAATATAGGACGTATAAGTGAAGCAGCCAGACTGTATTTTCATCAGATCGAACAGTGGAAACAAAAACTGATAAGGCATGAAAACAACACTGTATACATTGAAATATCACAATTACAGTTACTTAATATAAGTGCAGAAATATTATTTGATATTCTGGAAGAATTTCAATTTAATTATGAAGTCGTAAGAGAAATTTATACGACTATGTCCGCACAAAGCGGTAAACAATTTTTTTCGCATACATACAGGCTGGTGAAAGATCGTACACGCTTATATATTAGTGCCGTAAATGATTATAATATCCAACAGGAATTTGAAATCGGTGAAGAAGATTTAGAGCCATCCCTACCTTTTACATTAAAAATAATAAAACAGAACCATCGTGATGATTTTATTATTCCACGGGAAAAAAGTAAAATTGCCGTCGATAAAAGCAAGCTTTCTTTTCCATTAATGGTACGCCGTTGGAAGCAGGGAGATATTTTTTATCCGTTCGGGATGCGGCAAAAAAAGAAACTAAGTGATTTTTTTATCGATAATAAATTCTCAATTTTGGAGAAAGAAAATACCTGGTTATTGTGTTCCGGCAATGATATAATTTGGATCATGGGCCATCGGGCAGATAACAGGTTCAGAATTACAGACCATACTAAGGAGTTAGTAATTTTTGAGATGCATGATTGATGAAACAGAATTAATGAATTTGAAAAATGAGTCAGGAAGAAAAATACTATAAAGAGATAGTTGCCAAGCTTCAGTCTAAGAGTACAACTACTGTTCTGGATGCCTTAAAGGAACTGCGGCATACGGGCAATGCGTCGCATATTCCCTTAATCATTGCTCTGATCAATGACAAAACCAAACCGGAAATTCTTGAAGCGGTGCACCAGTTTATCAGCGACTTGAAGATTCAGGAAGTAGTGCCCGTGCTGGTTGAAGAAATAGGAAAAGGGGATTTCGGTGAAAATCTTCCCCAGGTACTGGCCGATTGTTGGGGAACTGGACTTAACTTCAGTAATCATCTGCCCGTCTTTACAGATATTTTTATTAAGGGAAATTACATGGCTTCTCTTGAAGCATTTACTGTTATCGAATATTCGTTACACGAAACAAACCCCCAAATAAAAGAAGAATGCATTCACATTTTGCAGGAAAGGAAAGACGATATAACGGAAGATAAAACTTTGTTATATACAGAATTGCTGAGAATACTTAAAAATATTCCCGATGTATCTTCTTTAAAAATCGCGTTGTAAGAATAGCTTTCTTTTTACTGAAGACCTGAAAAATACTTCATAAATTGGGTACGTTCAAAAACTGCCGGGTCGGGAATGTTTTTATAATTCAGTTTACCTCTGAAATCACTAACGAAATCATATGAATTAACATTCATCCAATTTGCAACATCTTCAATAATTTTCTGCAAATATTCCACACCGTTCTTATAAAGTGTGGAACATACCTGTACAGTTGTTGCTCCTGCCAGTAATTGTTTTATCACAGCTTCACCATCGTGGTTTCCGGTAGAAGCAGAAAGATCTATCTTATCTATATTTTCGGAAACAATACCTATCCATCGCAACGATTGACGGATATCGGCAGGTGAACTGAATACTTCACCTGAGGTTATATTTAAATTAGTAATATCGATATCGGGGGCATAAAACCGGTTGAACAACACGGCTCCCGTCACACCTCTGAAATATAGCTTATTTACTACCTGCAACAGGTTGGTAAAATAAGGCCCGAGTTTAACTGGCCAAAGGTAAAGAAGTGAAATCCTTTATTTTAGTTACCAGCTCATAATACACATTTTCATACCGTTCCGAACCCTGCTCCTTATCAAGGGGAACATAAAAAACATTTAATTCCAGTGCGTCGGCACCGGCATCTTCTATTTTTTTTGCAAACGAAACCCATTCATTCGCTGATACGCAATTAATACTGGCTATTACAGGAATATCAACTGCTTTTTTTGTTTGTTCAATCAATGTGAGGTATTCTTCCAGCGAGTTGTTTTTCGTATAATTTTTCAGGTAGTCCCTGGCTTCCGGATAATCCGAGTGCTGAAGCATCGATCCAGCCTCGTAATTTATTTGTTCTTCAAACAACGATTTTAAAACTACTGCACCGGCACCATAACCTGCCAGTTTTTCTATTTTATTTACACTGTTTGTCAATCCGGAACTGCTGACAATGACAGGATTTTTCAATTTTAATCCTAAATAAGTAGTTGATAGATCAGCCATTTCTTAAAAATTACTTTATATTTTATTATTTATATCTACACAGAATAAATTCTGTCGCCAAATATTTTACTTCCCACCCTTATCATAGTAGCGCCCTCTTCAATCGCAATTACATAATCATCAGACATTCCCATGGAAATCTCACTGAAATAATTGACCCCATTAAAATACGAATTTTTTATTTCATCAAAGCAGGAATGTAAAAATTGAAATTCCGATTTTATTATTTTTTCATCTTCAGTAAAAGTCGCCATTCCCATCAGGCCCCTCAGTCGGATATTCCGGAATACCTGGTACTCAGCCGACCCTAAAATCTGTTTTACCTGTTCAGTAGTCATCCCGAACTTCGATTCTTCCTTTGCTATTTTCATCTCAAAAAGGCAATCTACTATTTTATTCAACCGCTCAGCCTCTTTATTAATCGTTTTTAATAATTTAAAACTATCAACAGAATGAATCAGCGACACAAAAGGGACAACGTATTTTACTTTATTGGTCTGAAGATGCCCTATAAAATGCCATTCGATATCTTTTGGCAAAGCCTCGTATTTCCTCACTATTTCCTGAACCTTATTTTCGCCGAAAATTTTATGCCCTGCACGGTAAGCTTCCAAAACCATTTCTTCGGGTTTGGTTTTCGAAACGGCAATTAATTTTACATTTTCCGGGATCGTGACTTTTATCGATTCTATATTTTTGACTATATCCATCTATTCTTGTTGAATGACATTTTAGAAATAAAATAAGGTTTTCAGATTTTCAATTCAAAAGTAGTAAAAATTGTAGAAGAAGAAATTTATAGTTTCGAATTAAAACAATAATTTAAGGAAGCTGTTTAATGTACAACTAATAATTATTGTTACTTAAATTAAGTCTGAATACAAAAAATTTTATTGGTAAATTTGTTATTATTGCACCACATAAAATATAATTTTAATAAAACATAAAAGATTTATTATGAAAGTTACTGTAGTAGGCGCGGGGAATGTTGGGGCAACATGTGCGGATGTACTGGCGCATAAAGATGCTGCCAGTGAAGTTGTTCTGCTTGACATCAAGGAGGGGCTGGCCGAAGGTAAAGCACTCGACATATGGGAAAGTGCACCTATTGACCGGTTTAATACCAAAACCATTGGTGTTACAAATGATTATTCAAAAACTGCAGATTCGAATGTTGTTGTTATCACTTCGGGATTACCGCGTAAACCAGGCATGAGCAGGGATGATCTTATTGAGGTTAATGCTGGTATAGTAAAAAACGTTACCGAAAATGTTATTAAATATTCTCCTGATGCTATCCTGATCATTGTATCCAATCCGTTGGATGTAATGACTTACCAGGCATATATAGCCTCAAAATTTCCAAGGTCGAGGGTGATGGGGATGGCCGGCATACTCGACACAGGCAGATACCGGGCATTTCTTGCCGATGAGTTAAATGTTTCTCCAAAAGATATTCAGGCACTGTTATTGGGTGGCCATGGTGATACCATGGTTCCCCTTCCAAGATATACCACTATCAGCGGAATTCCTATTGAAGAGTTACTGCCCAGTGATCGTATTGATGCAATTGTTGAACGCACAAAATTTGGCGGTGGTGAGCTGGTGAAGTTGATGGGAACCTCTGCCTGGTATGCACCAGGCTCTGCAGCAGCCCGTATGGCCGAAGCAATTACCAGGAATCAAAGACGTGTGCTTCCGTGTTGTGTTAAATTAGATGGTGAATATGGCTTAAAAGATGTATTTTTAGGCGTTCCGGTTGTTCTGGGTAAAAAAGGTGTCGAAAGAATTATTGAACTGAAACTTAATGATGAAGAACTGGAAAAACTTCATGCTTCAGCAAACGCTGTAAAAGAAACCATGAATGTACTGGATAATATGGAACAATAATACATTACGATAATTCAATTTTTGAATATAAAAAAACCGCCACAAATAATGGCGGTTTTTTTATTTCAGCATTAACTCTTTTTATTGTTTCTGTATACTACAGAGAAGTCAAGAATATTTTTCACAACCTCATCACGTACATCATACTCCAGCCTCTCCTGATAATTTAATACTTCATTTATGTTTTCACCTCCCTTAACAGGTAACCTGTTTAAATCAAATAATCCAAACTGTTTTTTCCCTGAAGCAATGGTGTTAACGATGAAGTAAATAGTAGAAATTTTACGCATAGGCAATTGTTAATTAAGTATTAAGTCATCCACATTAAATTAATGACTTACTAACGCCCAGGTTAAAATTATTATTGCGTATTCTACCGGATTATTTTTTCAACACCCGTTTTTCACACCTGTTAAATAGATGTCAGACTTAGGTTTTTTTCACGTATCAGTTTTCTGAGATTTATCAATGCATAACGCATCCGGCCCAGAGCCGTATTGATACTAACCTCCGTCTGGTCGGCAATTTCCTTAAAGCTTAACCCTACATAATGCCGCAGAATAACTACTTCTTTCTGGTCTTCCGGCAATTCTTCTATCAGATTACGGATGTCTTCCGTTATCTGTTCAAAGACAAGCTCTTCCTCAATATTTTTATCGGAAAACTTTTTCGAATTGAACAGATCCGACTCGTAATTATCGTTGGAAAATGTCTTCATCTGCTTTTCTTTCCTGAAGTGGTCTATAATCAAGTTATGCGCAATACGTATTACCCATGACATAAACCTTCCATTGTCCTTGTATTTACCATCAAGCAGTGATTTAATCACTTTGATAAATGTGTCCTGAAAAATGTCTTCAGCTAAATGTTGGTCTTTGACAACCAAAAAAATGTAAGTGTAAACTTTTTTCCTATGACGGTTAATCAGATACTCTATACTTCCCTGATCACCTTGTATGAACCTCTCGACAAGTTCATAATCTGTTAGATTATGTGCTTTCAAATCTACCTCCTTTTCAATATGTTAACTAGTAAAAAGAGTATAGGTTTTGTCGATAAATGGTTCTCCTTTAGTTAATGATTAATAATTATTGCAAGTAAGTGATTTTTTTTAATATATCAAATACCTTTGCATGCGAATATAAAAAATAACTTTTAATAATACAAGAATCACGCAAATACTATGCCGGAAAAAAAGAAGGAAGCTCAGCAATACATTATTGTGAAAAATGCCCGGGTACATAACCTGAAAAATATCAGCCTTTCGATTCCACGGAATAAATTTATTGTAATTACAGGTTTATCAGGATCAGGAAAATCATCGCTTGCTTTCGATACAATTTATGCCGAAGGTCAGCGCCGTTATGTAGAAAGTCTGTCAGCTTATGCCCGGCAGTTCCTTGGGAGAATGCACAAACCCGAAGTGGATCTTATCAAAGGAATACCTCCGGCTATTGCTATAGAACAAAAGGTGAATACCCGTAATCCACGTTCCACTGTAGGCACATCTACCGAAATTTATGATTATCTGAAACTGCTTTTTGCACGAATAGGAAAAACATTTTCTCCCGCAACAGGTGAGGAAGTGAAAAAAGAAACAGTAACCGATGCGGTCAATTTCATTACAGCGTTTCCCGAATCGACAAGGCTCCTGATACTGGCACCGCTGAACAGAATAAAAAACCTCGAATTCTCAAGACAGTTAATGGACCTGAATTACCAGGGTATTGTGCGACTTGAACATCAGAACGAGATTGTTAATATACAGGATATCCTGGATAATATTCCTGCATTTGAGGATAAAGACTTTCATGTGGTTGTAGACCGTATATCCGTTAACAACGATGAGGATTCACTCAGCCGTTATGCCGATTCGGTGCAGATGGCATTTAAGCTGGGAGAAGGAGAATGCCTGATCAGGACTTTTGAGGCTGAGCCGCAGTCTGAACGAAGTTTTTCGAATAAATTCGAATTGGATGGTGTCACGTATGAAGAACCTTCACCGCACATGTTCAGCTTTAATAATCCTGTTGGCGCCTGCCCGTTATGCGAAGGATATGGAAAAATTATAGGCATTGATGAAGACCTGGTGATACCGGATAAAAGCCTTTCCGTGTATCAGGATGCAGTTGTCTGCTGGAAAGGAGAAAAAATGCAAAAATGGAAAGAACGGCTTGTATTGAATGCTTCTCAATTCGATTTTCCAATTCACAAACCATATTACATGCTTTCCGATGAACAGAAACATGTATTATGGACTGGAAATAAATATTTTAAAGGGATCGATGCATTTTTCGATTATCTCGAAACAAAAAAATACAAAATCCAGTATCGTGTTATGCTCTCGCGATACAGGGGAAAAACAACCTGTCCCGAATGCAAGGGAACCCGGCTGAAGAAAGAAGCATCTTTTGTGAAAGTCGGTACGAATTCAGTGACAGATCTTGTACTTATGCCTGTCGACCGTCTGCTCGATTTTTTCAGGCAAATACAATTAACTGAGTATGAAAAAAAGGTAGCAGGCCGTTTACTGATCGAAATTAAGAACCGTCTTGATTTTTTATGCAACGTGGGATTAGGATACCTGACGCTTAACCGTTTATCATCCACTTTGTCGGGAGGTGAATCGCAGCGCATTAACCTTGCCACTACACTGGGAAGCAGCCTGGTAGGATCACTTTATATACTCGATGAACCCAGCATCGGACTGCATCCGCGTGATACTCATCTACTGATTGATGTATTGAAAAAACTACAACAGATCGGTAATACGGTGATGGTGGTGGAACATGAAGAAGAAATAATTAAGGCAGCCGATGAAATAATCGACATAGGGCCTTTTGCCGGCAGACTGGGTGGAGAGCTTATATTTCAGGGAACATATCCTGCATTGCTCGAAAAAAGTGACGGACTTACCGCACAATACCTTATCGGCAAAGAAAAAATTTCCCTTCCGGCAAAAAGAAGAAAATGGAATAATTATATCAAAATTGAAGGGGCACTGGAAAATAACCTGAAGAACCTTACATTAAAAATACCCCTGAATGTAATCACAGTGGTATCGGGAGTAAGCGGATCAGGGAAATCTTCGCTTATTAAAGGGATTTTTTATCCCGCCCTGAAAAAAATTTATAACGGCTACAGCGAAAAAGCCGGTAAATTTTCGAAACTTACGGGAGATACTAATCTTATTGCGAATGTAGAATTTGTGGATCAGAACCCTATAGGTAAATCATCGCGGTCGAACCCGGTGACCTACATAAAAGCATACGATGAGATCAGGAAACTATTTTCGCTGCAACAGTTATCGAAACAAAACGGATACAAGGCATCTCATTTTTCTTTCAACGTCGATGGTGGCAGGTGCGAAGAATGCCAGGGCGACGGAGTAATAAAGGTTGAAATGCAGTTTATGGCAGATGTATATCTTACCTGCGAAAGCTGCGGAGGTAAAAGGTTTAAAGATGAAATCCTGGAAGTAAAATATCACGGTAAAAACATTTACGATATTCTGGATTTTACGGTTGATGAAGCCATTTCTTTCTTCAGCGAACAAAAAGGGACAACAGAAAAGAAGATTGTTGAAAAACTAAGCCCACTGGCAGATGTCGGACTCGGCTATGTGAAATTAGGCCAATCATCAAGCACGCTGAGTGGGGGAGAAAGTCAACGGGTGAAGCTGGCTTCGTTCCTTGGGGGAGAAAAATCGAACACTCCTACCCTTTTTATGTTCGATGAACCCACTACCGGTTTGCATTTCCATGATATCCGTAAATTACTGGAATCGTTCCAGGCGTTGATCAGAAAAGGGCATTCCATACTGATCATTGAACACAATATGGAAATCATTAAATCGGCCGACTGGCTGATCGACCTTGGCCCGGAAGGTGGAGAAAACGGAGGTTATATAGTATATGAAGGAACACCGGAAGAAATTGTGAACTGTGAACAATCCTATACCGGAAGGTTTTTAAAAGAAAAACTCAAATGAGATGAAAAGTGAGAGATTAGTGATGAGTTATTTCATCTCTCATCTCTCAAAACTCTGTAAAATTCCCGACAAAAAAGGCCGCTCATTTTCATGAACAGCCTGATCTTATCAAATATCAGTTTTTTTATTTCTCTTTAAATCCAAACATGATGGATACACAACCGCTGGCTGGAAATTCGGATTCGGTTTTACTTACCGGAACCTTCACTTCAATTTTCAATTGCTGGCTGGTTTCCAGGTTAAAATCCCAAACCCTCGACATATTATGTTCCCTGTTGTCGTACAACACATTCTTATTGGCATCGATAATCTGGTATTCCACATCGGGTAAAGCATCCGATCCGCAAATGGCAACCCTGTATTCCTGTCCGGAATAAAAGGTTTTATAAAGTTCTGCTTCTTCTCCTTCCGTTAAAATCGCTGCATGATAGTTCCCATCATGTATATAAGGTATTAACTCCAGTTTACACACTTTTTTTGCAAAACCCTTACATTGCGGATAAACATTATAGGATATAAATCCCAGGACAAGTGAAATTATTGCTACATGTAAAAACTTTTTCATAATTAATGCTTTTATTGTATAAACTCAGTTCTAAGTTTTTTAACGGTTTCCTGTAATTCTTTAAAAGCCTCGGGGGTAACTGTAATCTTATTCTGTGATTTCAATGTGGTAACATTCGTTTCATTATTGGGTTCCACTTCAATTTGTGTAGATTCAATTTTCACCTTGTCGAAAACTTTCTTTAAATCCTGTAACTGTGCAATTAACGAAACAATGTCCTCGTTTTCCTGCTTTTTGGCATTCAAACGATTATCTTCCAACATTCGCTGAACAATATTAAAAGATAGTTTCTGTTCTAACGTACGATCCGCTAATTTATTATTTTTGATGGGTTTATCATCAATTAATTGCGTAGCAATATAAAGTCCTTCTATCCATCCTCCTACCAGAACAATGGCAGCAACTTCCTCCCGGTCATTTTCTTTCAGATAAGAAGAAGAATTCAGAAAAGTTTCGGATATGATATCCATTACAACGTCCTTATTATTGAGATTATCTTTTAAGCGTTGCATGATTTTATCATCAATGGCATCAGTAATATCCAGCCCTTTAGCCATCGATCTGGCAGCATTCATATAATTTATGGAGGCCTGGGCCTGATCAAAAAGGCTGGCAAAACTCAAATCGGTGGTATAAATACCCAGGTTCAATGCCATACTTTTATTTGTTGTATACTTTTGAACATTTGCTATCGGATTAAGTAACTGCTCATCGTATTCGGCTCCTGCCGATTTTATCAACACAGCAGTTTCAAGAGGAGATGGCAGGGAATAAAATATCTTCTTTGCCCTGTCGATATCATTAAAGATATCATCGGCTGAAACCAGGTCCTCTAATTTTACATCTTCGCTTTTTTTCTTCTGATTTGATTTACAGGATGAAATTAAAAGCAATAGCAGTAAAATGATCGCAAGGTTAATAGATTTCAATTGTAAACGTACGTGAAGCATAGCCAATAGGTTTATGGTTTGGGAATTAATGCATTACCTTCGTATAGTCGAAGTAAAATTAACATTTTTTTTTAATATTCAAAATTGATACATCCACGGAAACGTTAAATAATGGCGGATGGTTACATTTCTTTAAAGATTTTATCAACTATTGCTGATATTTTTTCATGTGTTTTACTAAAAAATATTTTTTCAGGAGTCATTCTTTTCCCGGTATCAGATTTTTTTCTTTATAATTACAGAATTCCAGTAATTTGCATTCATAACATTTTGGCTTCCGGGCCGTGCAAACATAACGTCCGTGAAGAATTAGCCAATGATGTGCAATCGGTATCAGTTTCTCAGGAATATATTCGATCAGCTGCTTCTCGGCTGCAAGCGGGTTTTTTGCCCCTTCCGTCAATCCGAGCCTTGCTGCTACCCGAAAAACATGTGTATCAACTGCCAGGGCCGGTTTGTCATAAATTACTGAAGCAATCACATTGGCAGTTTTACGGCCAACCCCCGGTAATTTTTGTAGTTCTTCCGTTTCGGAGGGAACGATACCTTTAAATTCATCTGTCAGCATCCGGGCCATCCCAACCAGATGTTTGGCTTTATTATTCGGATATGAACAGCTTTTAATAGATTCAAATACCTCTTCAGGCTGAGCCAGCGACATGCTTAAAGCATCGGGATATTTCTCAAAAAGCGCCGGTGTGATCATATTCACCCTCTTGTCGGTACATTGTGCCGAAAGAATTACTGCAACAATTAACTGGTAAGGATCGGTATAATGCAACTCCGTTTCGGCAACCGGCTGATTTTCCTGGAAATATTCCAGAATTTTCTTAAATCTTTCGCTTCTTCTCATCAGGGTTGCATAATTTACCAATGTGGTTTTATATTATTTATCATCAAAAATAATGGTTTTAAGTTAAATCAATTCAACTAATTTTGCACAACAGTTAATAACAAAGTGTATTTCCGGTTTAAATTTAAACTTACAGGGATATAATGAGGACTATTATTCAGGCAGAACACATCACCAAATCATACGGCGACCTGGTACTTTTTGAAAATTTATCCCTGTTGCTTAACGAGCAACACCGTGTGGCTCTTGTAGCGAAAAACGGTACCGGCAAAACATCGCTTTTAAATATTCTTGCAGGCACAGACACTCCCGATTCAGGAAATATACTTATCCACCCCGATATAAAAACAGGTTTTCTGGAACAAAACCCGGTACTGGACGAAAACAATACTGTTATAAATGAAGTATTTCAATCATCGGATGATGTAATGAAAGCAATACGTTCCTATGAGGAAGTATTGAAATACGGGCCGGAAGAAAAACTGGCTAAAGTGCTGGCAAAAATGGACCTGCTGGAAGCATGGGATTACGAATCGCGTGTAAAACAAATATTAACCCGGTTGAATATCGATAATTACCATCAACCGATCCGTGAACTCTCTGGCGGGCAGAAAAAACGGGTAGCGCTGGCTAATTTGCTGATCTCGGATCCTGATTGCTTGCTGCTCGATGAACCTACCAACCATCTCGACCTGGAAAGCATTGAATGGCTGGAAGATTACCTGTTAAACTCAGGAAAAACCATACTGATGGTCACGCACGACAGGTATTTTCTCGACCGTGTATGTTCCGACATCCTGGAAATTGACAATAAAAACATTTACAGTTACGCCGGTAATTATACCTATTTTCTCGAAAAAAGAGAACAACGCCTGGCAGAAGAAATGGCCACCGTAGAAAAAGCAAAGAACCTGCTACGGAAAGAACAGGACTGGATGAACCGGATGCCGCAGGCAAGAAGTTCAAAAGCCAAATACCGCATCGATGCATTTTATGATCTGAAAGAACAGGCATCGAAAAAACGTTCCGATAAGGAGATTGAATTAAATACGGGTGTTAAAAGGCTTGGTAAAAAAATACTGGAAGTCCGGAACCTGTCGGTTAGTTACGACGGGATTACTTATATTGATAATTTCAGTTATAACTTCAACCGATACGACAAAGTTGGGATCATTGGTAAAAATGGCTGTGGAAAATCCACCCTGCTCGATGCAATCACCGGAAAGCTGTTGCCCGATTCAGGTAATATCGAATATGGCGAAACCATTGTATTTGGATATTACCGTCAGGCCGGAATACAATTTAATGAAAACCAGCGTGTAATAGAAGCTGTAAACGAGATTGCCGAAACCATTAGTCTTGCTGACGGAAAAATTGTTACCGCTTCGCAATTCCTGAACCACTTTCTATTTACGCCCGATTCGCAATATCGTTATATTTCGAAATTAAGCGGAGGTGAAAAAAGAAGGCTTTATTTATGTACGGTACTGATGAAAAGCCCCAATTTTCTGATCCTCGATGAGCCTACCAACGATCTCGATATCATGACTCTGCATATCCTTGAAGATTACCTGGCCGATTTTCCCGGATGCGTGATCGTTGTTTCACACGATCGTTTTTTTATGGACAGCATCGTGGACCACCTGTTTGTTTTTCAGGACAAAGGGAACATAAAGGATTTTCCGGGAAACTATTCCGTTTATCGCGAAAAGGAAAATAAAACCAATAAAACAGCCCTTTCTGAAAACAAAATCAAAAAACAAAAGGATGTTACCGCTACAACTGAAAAATACAAAAAACCGGGTTATAAGGAAAAAAGGGAATTCGAGCAGCTCGGAAAAGAGATAGAAGCATTGGAACAGGAAAAAGCCACTCTCGAAGCCTCTTTATATTCCGGGACTCTCGCTTCCGATAAGTTGCTGGAAAAATCGGAAAAGCTGGGTATCTTGTTAAAATCATTGGAAGAAAAATCGGACAGGTGGTTGCAGTTAAGTGAGATTATGTAAATACATTTTTAAAGTAAAATATTGTTATTTGAGCGAGAGCTGAAAAATTCTCTTCTAACCGTTATTTCAAGCAAAAATTCTGTCCTTACTGACACAACAGGCAAAAACTCGCTCCTAACCGTCACTGCGAGCGATAGCGAAGCAGTCTCCTTCTTATGAATGAAATAAATACTAATAAGTAAAACTTATCCAAACAAAACAGGAGATTACCATTCAGGCAAAAAAAAGAAGATTTAAAAAACAGGGTATCACACAGATTATTTTTCTAATTTTACTGGCATACCAAATGGTTAAATAGCACACGAATAGTAAATAGTAAAAAATAACTCAAATGATAACTGAAAAATTTAAAAACGAAGAAGAACAGGAACAAACTGGAAAAAACCAGGGAATTCAGAAAATAATTGACCTAAAATTTCTGGAACAACGAAAAATATTTCTTTGGGGACCTGTAGACGATGATTCTGCACAGGACCTTGTAAGTAAATTATTATATCTTGAATCGGTGAAACCCGGTGAAAAGATTACTTTTTTTATTAACAGCCCGGGCGGGATCGTATCATCCGGATTTTCGATCCTGGATACCATGGCTTTGATCTCCTCTCCTGTTTCAACAGTATGTATGGGCCTGGCAGCCTCCATGGGATCGATCCTTCTCTCTGCCGGAGAAAAAGGAGAACGGTATATGTTTCCGCTGGGTGAAGTCATGATCCACCAGCCGAGTGTTGGAATGGTACAGGGAAGCGCTGCCGATCTGGAAATTCAGTCAAGACAAATCATTAAAACCAAAAATATTTCTGCAGAAATTTTATCCAAAAACTGCAATCAGCCTTTGAAACAGATATTAAAGGATTTTGACAGGGACTACTGGATGAATGCCAATGAATCGGTTGAATACGGGATTGTGGATAAGATATTTGAGATGAAATTAGGTAGTTAAAAAATAATCCTGAAAATAACTAATTTCATATGTTTATTTGGATTATATAAAACTTTGCTTAATTTTGTACCTGTTAAAATTACGAAATGAGAACTATTGCAAATAACGCTTACTTTTATTTTTACTTTTGGATAACCTGAAGGGGCTTATTTGCATTATATAATATTGTATAAAAAGTCCCGAAAATTTCGGGACTTTTTTTATTTGTACAACGAAGTATGATGAAAAAGAAAAACATATTCAATAGCGGGTATTTTTACTTTTACTTCTATTTCAGGGTAAAACACAAGGACTTTATATCTTTTATTACAAATAAATTAGTATAAGGTCCCGGAACAAGGGGCCTTTTTTAATATCTGAATTATGAATGAAATAATCCCAAAAGTCAAACGAATAGCCATTCAGGGAGGATACGGGGCTTTTCATGAAATAGCAGCTTTAAAATATTTCGAAAATGATGAGATAGAAATCGTTCCTAGAAATACTTTTAAAGACCTGTTCAAAGCTCTTAAAACCGGTCATGTAGATTACGGGATCACTGCCATAGAAAACTCACTGGCCGGAAGTATACTGCCCAATTACACGTTACTCCTCGAATCGAACATGACCATTATCGGCGAAATATACCTTCGTATTAAGCAGAATTTAGTGGCGCTTCCCGGTCAGGATATCAAGGATATTAAAGAGGTCTATTCCCACCCGATGGCAATTCTGCAATGTCAGAAATTCTTTGAAGAGTACCCGCATATTAAACTCATCGACAGCGCCGATACCGCGCTTAGTGCCAAAGAAATTGCAGATAAACAACTGACAGGAGTCGGAGCTATTTCCAGCAGGCTGGCAGCAGATAAATACAAACTTGAAATTATTGCCCCGGGTATAGAAACAAATAAAATGAACTATACCCGTTTTTTGATCCTGGAAGACAAAAACGGTAAGCTACATCCGAATGAAAATATCAACAAGGCATCCATGACTTTCGCTCTGGCTCATAAGATCGGAAGCCTGTCAAAAGTACTTTCCATTCTATCGTATTACGAATTAAACCTTGCTAAAATACAATCGATGCCAATTATCGGTCAGGACTGGGAATACCAGTTCTACCTCGATGTGGAAATCGATGACTATACACTTTACAAGCAGGCCCTCGGGGCTATCGGCCCTTTTATCACGGGTTTGCAAATTTTCGGAGAATATACAAAAGGTAAAACCATTTTAGAATAAAACATCATGGGAATAGATTTAAATCTTGAAAAGTTTGAATTAGAGGGGATCAGCATGGAACGTCCCCTGGTGATGGCGGGCCCGTGCAGCGCCGAAACAGAAGAACAGGTGATGGAAACAGCCCGGCAGCTTCATGACAATGGCATAAAAGTTTTCCGTGCCGGAATCTGGAAACCCCGTACACGGCCAAATGCCTTTGAGGGAGTTGGAAAAAAAGGGCTTCCCTGGCTCAAAAAAGTAAAAGAGGAATTCGGCATGCTTACAGCTACCGAGGTTGCCAATGTAGGCCATGTGCTGGAAGCTCTTAAATTTGGGGTGGACATCCTGTGGCTGGGAGCACGTACCACGGCCAATCCGTTTGCCGTGCAGGAAATTGCCGATGCGTTGAACGGGATCAATATCCCGATAATGGTGAAGAATCCGGTAAACCCCGACGTAGAACTCTGGATCGGCGCCTTTGAAAGGCTGAACAATGCCGGGATCACAAAACTGGCCGCAATACACCGTGGTTTTTCAAGTTACGGAAAAAGCATTTACCGGAATACCCCGCAATGGCAGATACCTATTGAATTACGTCGTCGCATTCCTGAATTGCCCATCATTACCGATCCCAGTCATATTTGCGGAAACCGGGAACTACTGTTCGAAATATCACAAAAAGCATTCGATATGAGTTTTGACGGAATTATTGTGGAAACACATGTGGATCCGGACCAAGCCTGGAGCGATGCCTCCCAGCAAATTACCCCGGCAGTTCTGAAAGAAATGATCAGTAAACTGGTTTTGCGTAAACCCAATATCGAAAACGGCATGATGCCCACCCTGGCAGAATTGCGACATGAAATAGACCAGTACGATGACAAGCTGATGGAAATTCTGGATAAAAGAATGGGTGTCTCACGGAAAATCGGTGAATACAAGAAATTGAATAATTTTACCATCTTGCAGTCGAGCCGGTGGGATGAACTGCTGCGCAAACGGATTACAGAAGCGGAAGAGAAGGGTATGAGCGAAGAATTCATTACCAAAATTTACCAGGCCATTCACCAGGAATCGATCAACCACCAGAATAAAGTAATGAATGTTTAATTTTTATTACTTTCGGGGAACATTTTGAAAAAACCGGCATGAGAATTATTGAAGTACATACTGACACGAAGATTTCCAGAATATTAACTGGGGAAAGACTGAAAAACCTGGTAAATTATTTACCGGAAACAAAGGTTGTCATTATCACCGATACAAATCTTTCCCGTTATTATAAATCACAATTTCCGAAAAATTGTGAAGTGATAGAGATAGGATTGGGAGAAAAACACAAAACCCTCGATACTCTTCATTTCATATTTCAGAAATTTGTGGAATTCGAAGTCGACCGGTCATCTTTTATTGTTGGAATCGGCGGCGGAATAGTATGTGATGTGACAGGTTTTGCTGCCTCCATCTTCATGCGAGGCTTACGGTTCGGATTTGTTTCCACCACGCTCCTTTCGCAGGTAGATGCCAGTGTTGGCGGTAAAAACGGTGTAAACTTCCAGGGATATAAAAACATGATTGGCGTTTTTAACCAACCTGAATTTGTAATATGTGACGAAGAACTGTTCAGCACCCTGGACGAAAGAGAATTCCGTGCCGGATTTGCTGAAATAGTAAAAGCAGGCGCTATTAAAAATGTGGAATTATTCAATTACCTTGAAAACCATACGAATCGGGCACTAAAATACGATGCCGAAGTACTGAACAAACTTGTATTCGAGTCGGTTCAGATTAAAGCGGATGTGGTAGAAGCCGATGAAAAGGAAAAAGGGGAACGCAGAAAACTGAATTTCGGCCATACCTTCGCCCATGCTATCGAAAAACAAAGCGGTATGCTGCACGGCGAAGCAGTTAGTATCGGCATGGTGCTGGCATCTGAATTGTCTGTAAAATCGGGTATGCTATCACCCGGTGAAAAAGACCGCATCATTCGATTACTTGAAAGCCTGCATTTGCCTGTTTCCACAGATATCGATTTGCAAACACTTTACAAGGCGATGAAACAGGATAAAAAGCGTGAGGGAGATTCTATTCACCTGGTATTACTGGAGAAAATCGGTCATGCTGTAATTAAAAAAGTTACCTATACCCAACTTGAATCCCTGATACATGATCTGCATTAGTATATCAGATAAAGACCCCGACCGCTGTCTTGCGATGCTTGCTGAAGCTGAAATGGCAGAGATAAGACTTGACCTTACAGAATTCGATAAGGACGAGATCCGGAAAGTATTTATTTTCCCAAAAATATTGATTGCTACCTTAAGACCGGGTGATTATGATGATGATGAGAGACTTGAAAAGTTAAAACTCGCTATTGAAGCCGGGGCACAATACGTTGATATTGAAATCGAATCGGAAGAAGGATACCGGAAAGAGCTGGTTGAATTTGCAAAAAAACATCAGTGTAAAGTCATTATTTCGTATCATAATTTTGAATCAACACCGGGACAAAGTGAACTGAAAAAATTAGTTAATACCTGTTTTGATTACAACGCAGACATGGCTAAGATAGCCACTTTTATAAAAGATGACCGGAATATTGCTGCATTATTTTCATTGTATGATACCTACAAAAATATATTGGCAATAGGTATGGGCGAAAGAGGTAAAATTACCCGTGTTATGGCGCCTTTCCTGGGAGCCCCGTTTACTTTTGCTGCTCCCGATACAGGCATTAATACGGCGCCGGGCCAATTGACCTATTCAAGGATGAAAGAATTAATCAAACAGCTACAAGAATTATAAATATGAACAGTTTCGGAAAAATATTCAGGGTAAGCATATTCGGCGAATCGCATGGTAACGGCCTGGGTGTTGTTATCGACGGATGCCCGGCAGGATTACCCGTGAAATTCAACGACTTTATCGATGATTTTAACCGCCGTCGCAGCGGAGCCAAGGGAACCACCCCGAGAAAGGAAGCAGATATTCCCAAATTTGCGAGCGGAATATTTAACGACCTGACTACCGGTGCGCCCATTACCATATTATTCGAAAATACCAATACACGTTCAAGGGATTACACCCAGCTGCGCGAAACACCCCGTCCCGGTCATGCCGATTTTGTAGCCATGAAAAAGTTTGGCGGTTTCGAGGATTACCGTGGCGGCGGACATTTTTCAGGCCGGCTTACCCTGGGGCTGGTAGCTGCAGGAGTTATTGCGAAAAAACTGATACAACCGGTGACTGTTAATGCTGAAATTCTGGAAGTCGGCGGATCGGTCGATATTGAGAAAGCGATTGACAAAGCGATGGAAGAACAGGATTCTATCGGCGGAATTATTGAATGCAGGGCAGCAAATATGCCGGTTGGACTGGGAGAACCATTTTTCGATTCGGCAGAAGCCGTGATTAGCCATATGGTATTTTCTATTCCCGCCATCAAAGGTATTGAATTCGGTTCGGGATTTGCCGCTGCCCGCATGAAAGGCAGTGAGCACAACGATAAACTGGTATCCGTCGACGGGAAAACAGGAACAAATTATGCCGGCGGTATCAATGGCGGAATCAGTAACGGAAACGACCTTGTATTCCGGGTGCCGGTAAAACCCACCTCCAG
This sequence comes from uncultured Bacteroidales bacterium, assembly GCA_963748095.1. Taxonomy (GTDB): domain Bacteria; phylum Bacteroidota; class Bacteroidia; order Bacteroidales; family UBA10428; genus CAVVIO01. The sequence continues at coordinate 101,911 of CAVVIO010000069.1, read as the reverse complement.
TACGCATCAGAAACAACATACCATCAATATCAAATCGGGTGAAATGACCGATCTCGAGATCGAAGGGAGACATGATACCTGCATTGCATTGCGCGTTCCGGTGGTATTGGAAGCTGCCACAGCTGTTGTATTGGCCGATCTGATGATGCAGGAACAGAAAATTGCAAGGATCTATGATAGTAGCAATTGATAATCGTTAGTTATTTGTTGCGGATGATTTATTTGCAATATTTCAGCAGGTACTCCTGCGCACGAATATTCCCAAAGCGTTTGGCCTTTTTCCAGTCAGAACATGCTCCTTCGGTATCTCCCATGTAATATCGGGCTAATCCCTTATTCAGGTAGGTTTCACTATCCGTAGGATCTAAATCGAGCGCCATGGAATAATCCTTTATAGCATAAGAATATGTTTTTGTCTGCATATAAGCGTCTCCCCTGGCTTTAAAATAAGCAGGTTTCGATGGATCATTTTTGATATTTTTTGTAAGATAAGGTAAAGCATCAACGGCGCTCCCCTTTCTCATGAGTATTTCGGCTTTCATTTCGATCGCTTTTGGATCATCGCTAAACAAATTCAGATAAAGAGAGGCATCGTTCAATGCAGCATTGTAATCTCCCTTTTGCAAATATGCCCCTGACCGGTCAAGGTAGTAATTAAATACTTCCGGTTCCAAACCGATGGCCCTGTTATAATCCTTCACGGCAGCATCGTAATCCTGTTGTGCTGAAAATACTTTCGCTCTCAATGCATAATACCCGGCATTATCTCTTACCTTATCTAACACCTGGTTCATTAATGACATTGCACCCTTGTTATTCCCCTGCTCAAGATATATCTGAGCTTTAACAGCCTTCAGTCCGGTACTGGAAGGATCGGATGCCATTGCATTATCAACCAGTTGCATCGCCCTGCCTGTATGATTACCAGCCAGCAATAATTTTGCCTCTTCAACTGATTTCACATCAGCAGGATACCAGTCCTTTTGCCATAGCTCGAACCATTCATTACTGTTCTGAATTTTATCAAACGCCGGATCTTGTTTAATACTGCTCTCATCCACCCGATAAACCGAGCCGAGATGTTTCTTTAGAAAACCAACTGCTAACTGAGGTTTATTCATCTGCGAATAAGCTTTGGCCAGCCAAAGGTCGGCATAGTCGGAACGAAGATTATTTGACTTATTAAAGTCGGAAAGGGCTTTATCATATTCTCCCGTCAGGAAATATGCTTCTCCCCTGTTGAGATAAAAAGCTGCATTACCTTTTTCATTAGCAGCCACTTGATTTAACAAACCGATTGCTTGAGGGTATTCCTTTTTCTGCAAAGCAACAACCCCTTTGAGATATAGTAAATCAGGTTCCTGAGAATAGGTAACAGCGCAGGCTAAAAATGATAATATGAAGGATAGCAATTTCATAATCAATTTAATCTTGGTGCAGTTTTTCCTGTATAAACATGGATGAAGCCAACAATGTTTCTTACTTCGAGGCCAGTTATCCTCGGTTCATATACATCGCAGACATAGTAATATACCCCCGGAGATACCAGTTTTTTGGATTTCATATCCTTACCATCCCAGTTGATCAAAGGGTCTTCAGTCTGGAAAACCAATTGCCCCCATCGGCTATATATTTTCATATTTACTTTCTTAACATAATTATTAAGATTCATTGCCACGTAAATATCATTTACATTATCGCCATTGGGGGAAAATACATTCGGCAGATCGTAAAACAGACAATTGTCAACACATTGTTTACCCGATGGCAAACTTTCATTACCAAAGGAATCGACTGCTGTAACATAATAACATCCGGCAAGGGTTTCTACCGGCCTGTGAATATAAGAAGTATCATCCGGTGATTTAATACTGTCGAGCAATGGTAAATTATCTGCTATTGTGGGTGAATAATAAATATTGTATTTCACCACATCATTTGCACACGAATGATTCGGATTTGTCCAGTTAAGCTGGTTGTACATACTATCGCAATGCGATTCAACGAAAAGGACCGGTGGGCAGGGTGCTACAGTATCGATAGGAATACCGGATGCTATATGTGACAGGTTCTGATTATTAAAAATAAGACTGTCGACAGGTCGCCATCCGATGCTTTTTGCCTTGTACGTGTATTTAGTCCCATTGGCCAGGTGATCGTCAATAAAATTATTTTTCGTGGTTACGCCAATGGAATCGAAGTTTTGTGTCGTTTCGTTAAGTTTGTAAACAATATATTCCGTATTCAGCCAGGGTACTTTTTTTCTGAAATTCAGGGTTAGCTGATTATCAGCAGGAACAATATCCAGATAGAGAGAAGATGCAATCTCCGGTGTACCTATCAAAAATCGGTTACCGGGAGTTTTATTATAAAGTTCAACTGAATAATAATAGGGATATTGTATTGTGTTTAATGGAGTATCATGGTAAACCGTATCGCTGAGATTTGTTGTTTCAATGGAATCAAGCAATGAAAAATTATCATTCAGGTTTTGTTTTCGTAATATCCTGTACACATAAGGTCCCGGAGCCTTTGTTGTGTCTATCCCCCGTGGCTTAATCCACGACAGATAGATCTCCCCGTTTGTTGCATCCACTTTGGTGACACTTGTATTTAAAATTGCCGGCAAACCGGGAACAAGTGTTGCACATGCCTCGTTTGATGCAAAACTTTCACCGCCGTCGGGATAATCATAAGTGATAATATAACAATACTCAATTCCCTGACTAAGTCCTTCTCCCGCATTGTTATCCGTATAGGTAGTATTATTTATACCGGCAACTTTATCGATGAGCTTGTAACCGGTGTATTCGGGTACTCCGTTTTCGCAACTGTCCGGAATAAAATCGGAAGGTCCCTCACGACGGTATATTTTATAACCATTTGCATCTCCGCACGATTTAGTATCCCAGGTAAGTGTAATCTCGTTACTTGCCGGATTGGCCTGCAGATTTTCAGGAGGTTTACCAAGCACCCTGATATAGAAATTGGAGATATCGACTAACTGAACATCATTATTTATATCTTCTGACTTTAAGACAAAATAATAAGGTTGTTTACGCACATTTTCACAACTGGTAATCCATCTGAATGTAGAGGTTACAAAACCATAACCAGATGAATCGGTAACGAAAGTAGCCGTATCGGGGCCAATCTGGAAAGGTCCTCCCACCATGGACTGAACAACCGGATCTCCGTCAGGATCGGTGCTGGTAACAGCAAACTCCACCGTATCGCCCGCTTCTACACAATAATTATTTAAAGGAGGATTTACAGGTGGATTATCATTGGTATTAACTACCTGTATCTGCATGTCTCTGACGATATTACCAATTTTAATTTTATTACGCCACTCTTCAATGTTCATGGCAATATTATAAATGCCGGTGTCGACAGGTGAAGCCCAGATCAGATCACCGGTTACAGGATTCAGGGTCAGCGAATCACTATAGGCCGGCAATGTATATCCCTGTATCGGTTTTCCGTCTTCACCCGTACAAGTCGTTAATTTATATGAAATGCTGTCACCGTCAATATCAAAAGCTGCAGGATTATGTATAAATACATGATGTAATGCTGCTTTATCGATCGGAAAGTTCAATAATTCGGGTGTATTGTTATAACCAACCCAAGGACTGATGATAAGAGTAGTTTCAATAGAAAATACGGTATTCACCGAATTGGGAATATTCAGCACACCGAAATTACGGTTTGGGTCCTGCATCATCACCACATAGGTGCCCGGACCGGGAAATGTATGTTGTGCAACATATATATTGTGATAATAATAGCCAGGTAATGTGGTACGGTTGGTAAGGGGAGCAATTGAAGATGTATTATCACCCCAGTTTACAATCAGTTGATTTCGGTTTGCCGGACTCAGTGTATAGGTAAATGTTGTAACCGTAAACTCAAAAGTAAGAGCCGAAATTTGCCTGTAGGTTATCTCCCCTGCCCTGTTGTGTGTGCAATATGAGATCCGGGATATAAAAAATAATAATAATATCTGTAAATAAACTTTCTTCATTAACACAAAGTTAATATATCATTTATGAAAGAATGCTTTTTTTATATGCTTAAAATTACAATTTAATTGTTTTATCCGTTGTAGAACTATTAAACATATATCCATTCTCCTTTCCGTTTACACCAAGAATAACCATATTATTCTGATCGAAAAAAAAATCGATCATTAACTGGTTTTTAATAGCAATGGTTTTGATTTCTTTATCTTTCCAGGTGCCCGAATAATAGAGCCAGATACCTCCTTCATTCAGTTCTTTTTTCTGAAAATTAAGATCGGATATGGATTTATTATTTACTTTAATATTTAAAGTTGCTGCAATATATTCGTTAATCACCTGGTATTGTTTTTCGGTTAAATCATTCTCCTTATCGAAAGTAAGGTTGATGGTATAATAATGATAAATTAATGCCGAAAGATCATCCTGAAAGAGCTTGACTGAATATTCAATTTTTTTATTGTTCACATCAACATTGATGTTTGTGACAGAAACGTGGACGGGATGCAGGAACATTCCCATCGCCAGCATCATTTTTAAACTAACCGTAAAAATAGCCGTCATTTGAAAGTGAAATAAGGATGGGAAATTAAACAATAAATTTCAAATTACACTGCTTTAAAACATATGAATTTTAATTCCCGAAAAGTTAAAGAATTTTTTAAAGTTACAATTCAGAACAAACAAGAACAACTGTCTACGATGTAATTTCGGTTAAATCTAAACTCTAATATATTAAACCTCACAAAAAGGCTTGTTACAAGAATCCTGATAACAATCTAAGATTAACCTAACATTCTTCATTAAGCAAATTTTCCACAGAGCTGATTTCAATAAACGATGCTCCATAATTCCTGCCGAAATTCCCTCCCAAAACCACAACTATATCTTCCGTTTTAAGAAGACTCTTATCCAGCAGTCGGGCTAATGAAACCTTGATAAAATCTTTTGATTCTTCATCATTCAGATAATTGGGAAAAACTCCGAATGACAGGGCAAGCTCTCTAACTACCCGCTGGTTATAACACTGGGCATAAATAGGCTTTTTCCCTCTGAAACCTGCGATATTTCTTATGGTACGTCCGGTAGTTGTATCAACAATAATTGCTTTGGTATTCAACTTAATCGAAGCTTCAACGGCTGATTTTGTTAAGTATGCTGAAATTTTACTACTCAGAACAGTCATCGGGGTTTTATGAAAATCTCCTCTGCTCTTCTCCACTTCAACAGCGATCCTGGACATTGTATTTACCGCTTCCACAGGGTAACTACCATAAGCAGTTTCACCACTTAACATAATAGCATCGGTTGTGCTGTATATTGCATTTGCTACATCGGTAACCTCTGCACGGGTTGGCCGTGGATTATCGATCATCGAATGCAACATCTGCGTGGCAATAATAACAGGTTTCCTGGCTATAATACATTTATTTATTATTTTCTTCTGAATCCCCGGAATTCTTTCATAAGGAATCTCTATCGCCAGATCACCCCGTGCAACCATTATACCATATACTTCTTCAAGAATATCATCAATATTATCTACGCCTTCCTGGTTTTCTATCTTGGCAATAATCTTCACATTCGATTTTTTTGCTTCCAGTATCTTTTTTATTTCGAGTACATCCGTTCTGCTGCGAACAAATGAATGGGCAATAAAATCGATATCCTGTTCTATGGCAAATTCAATATATTCCCTGTCCTTTTTACTCAGCGCAGGTAGCGAAAATTTCTGATTGGGGACATTTACGCTTTTACGACCCTTTATTATACCATCGTTCTGTACTGTGCATATCAGATAATCTTCTTTCTTCCCTGTAACCAACAATTCAATATCACCGTCATCTATAAGTATGTGGTCATCCACGGAAATATCCTTTACAAAACCTGAATGATCTACATAAATAAATTGCTCATCCGATGGTTTATTACGATCACCTTTCAGTTTCAATACATCACCGGATTTAACAGCCAGATTATTAGGTGAAGGTGTTGTTCGAATTTCAGGACCTTTTGTATCCAACAGAAGTGCTATATTGTTTGAAACTTGCCTTACATTATTAACAATCCTTAAGGTATCTTCAATGGTCTGATGGGCCGTGTTCAGCCGCACCACATTCATACCAGCCTCATACAATTCCCGGATAAATTCAACATCACATTTCAGGTCAGATATGGTAGCTACTATTTTTGTCTTTTTTCTCATATTGTTACCTTAAATTTGTTTGTTTTGTATCGAAGATTAAATTTAGAACATTATCTCCCAAAAAGTTTGCAAAAGTATATGGAAAAGTATTAACCGGCAATAAAAAACTCAAATAAAATAATGAATTGGACAGAACAAGTTAAAGAGTACCGGTCTTTTCTAATGATCGAAAAATCTCTTTCCGTTAATTCTGTTGATGCCTATCTTACCGACATCGATAAATTAATTCAATTTATCGAATATTATAATCCTGATTTATCTCCAGAACTAATTGAACTGCAACATTTGAGACAATTCATCACCTGGATTTCTGAACTTGGAATGAGCGCCCGCACCCAGGCCAGAATTATCTCCGGATTAAAATCATTTTTTAAATTTCTGATTCTGGAAGAAAAAATTGATCATGATCCTACGGCATTACTCGAATCACCAAAAGTAGGGCGCAAACTACCCGAAGTGTTATCTGTAAGTGAAATTGACCAGCTGGTAGCTGCTATCGACTTGAGTAAACCGGAAGGTCAACGGAATAAAGCAATTATTGAAACACTTTATGGATGTGGTCTGAGAGTATCGGAACTCACAAACCTTAAAATTTCGGAATTATACTTCGACCAGGGATTTATAAAAGTGACTGGTAAAGGTGATAAAGAAAGGTTGGTCCCCATAGGCCGAAAGGCTATAAAAGAAATTAATTACTATTTCGAGCAGAACCGGAATCATATTAAAATAGAAAAAGAAAGTGAGAATATTGTTTTTCTGAATCGCAGGGGTAAAAAATTAACGCGGGTAATGATCTTTACCATTATTCGCCAACTGGCTGAAAAAATTAATCTGAAGCGCGTTATTAGTCCACATACGTTTCGTCATTCTTTTGCATCACATCTCATTGAAGGAGGAGCTGATCTGAGAGCCGTTCAGGAAATGCTTGGTCACGAATCGATTCTTACTACTGAAATATACACCCATATTGACCGGGAATTTCTCCGGGATGCCATTATCCGTTTTCATCCGCGTTCAAAATGAACATATACATTCAGTTAACATATTTTAATGAGCTGTAGTCACTAATCTAACAATTTTTTTAATACCTTTGATCCCTTTGAAAAAAATGACAATTCACAGTTATTATTAATCATTATAATAAAACAATAAACAATGTCTGAAGTAAAACGTGTATATACTTTTGGTAATAAACAAGCCGAAGGTAAAGCTGATATGAAAAATCTCCTTGGTGGTAAAGGAGCAAACCTTGCTGAAATGAACCGAATTGGTGTACCGGTTCCCCCTGGTTTCACCATCACAGCCGATGTTTGTACAGAATACAACCAGGTTGGTAAAGAAAAAGTAGTCGCATTACTCAAAAAAGATGTGGAAGCAGCAGTTGCTCACATTGAAAAAATTATGAATTTCAAATTTGGCGACAAGGAAAATCCATTGCTTGTATCTGTCCGTTCCGGAGCCCGTGTATCGATGCCTGGTATGATGGACACCGTGTTAAACCTGGGATTAAACGACGAAGCTGTTATCGGGATCGCCAAAAAATCGGGTAATGAAAGGTTTGCATGGGATTCTTACCGCAGGTTTATTCAAATGTATGGGGACGTAGTTCTTGGCCTGAAACCTGAATCAAAAGAAGATATCGATCCTTTTGAAGCTATCATGGATGAAGTAAAAGAAGCAAAAGGTGTTCAAAACGATACAGACCTTGATGTTGAGGATTTAAAGGAATTGGTTGTAAAATTCAAAGCTGCAGTAAAAAAGCAAACCGGAAAAGATTTTCCGACGGATCCATGGGAACAATTATGGGGCGCTATCGCTGCTGTATTTGATAGTTGGATGAATCCAAGAGCAATCTATTACAGAGCCCTTAGCCAGATACCTGAAGAATGGGGAACTGCCGTTAACGTTCAGGCAATGGTATTCGGTAATATGGGAAATAAATCAGGAACAGGTGTTGCTTTTACCCGCGACGCTGCTACCGGTGAAAATCTCTTCAACGGTGAATACCTTATCAATGCCCAGGGTGAAGATGTTGTTGCAGGAGTTCGCACACCCCAGCAAATAACCAAAGAAGGTTCATTGCGATGGGCTAAACTTGCAGGAGTTTCCGAAGAAGAAAGGGCATCTAAATTCCCTTCACTTGAAGAAGCAATGCCCGGAGTTTACAAAGAATTATTTGCTACCCAGGAAAAACTGGAAAAGCATTATAAAGATATGCAGGATCTTGAATTCACCATGCAGGATGAGAAATTATGGTTACTGCAAACACGTAACGGAAAACGTACCGGAGGCGCTATGGTAAAAATCGCTATGGATATGCTGCGCGACGGCATTATCGATGAAAAAACTGCCATTTTACGTCAGGAACCCAATAAGCTGGATGAGTTATTACACCCTGTATTTGAAAAGGGGGCCATTTCAAGGGCCAACGTAATTTCAAAAGGATTACCAGCATCACCGGGTGCAGCAACCGGCCAGATTGTTTTCTTCGCTGACGAAGCTAAAAATTATCCTAACAGTATACTTGTACGTATCGAAACATCTCCGGAAGATCTGGAAGGTATGCACATTGCAAAAGGTATTCTAACCGCCCGTGGAGGAATGACTTCACATGCTGCGGTAGTAGCCCGGGGTATGGGTAAATGCTGTGTATCCGGTGCCGGTAGTTGCGTAATCGATTATAAAACCAGAACCCTGAAAGCAGGTGGTATTTCTCTTAAAGAAGGCGACTGGATATCACTTAACGGTTCAACCGGTGAAGTTTATGAAGGAAAAATAGATACTATCAATCCAGAATTAAGTGGAGACTTTGGTACTATTATGGACCTGGCTGATAAATACAGAAAATTGCAGGTAAGAACCAATGCCGAAACAGAAAATGATGCAAAAGTGGCCCGTAAATTCGGGGCACAGGGAATTGGCCTTTGCCGTACCGAACATATGTTTTTCGAAGGAGTTCGTATTAAAGCAATGCGTGAAATGATCCTTGCCGACGATGAACAGGGAAGAAGAAAAGCATTGGAAAAACTGTTACCCATCCAGCGTAAAGATTTTAAAGATGTTTTCAGGGCCATGGACGGCTTGCCTGTAACAGTACGTTTGCTCGATCCGCCATTGCATGAGTTTGTACCTCATGAAGAAGCTAACCAAAAGGAAATGGCTGAAGAAATGGGTATTTCCGTTGAAAAGGTTAAAGCAAAAAGTGGAAGATCTACATGAGTTTAATCCCATGCTGGGACATAGAGGTTGCCGGTTGGGAAATACTTATCCTGAGATCACTGAAATGCAGGCACGTGCAATTATCGAGGCAGCCCTTGAATTGAAGGCTGAAGGTGTAACCACTTTTCCGGAAATTATGATTCCCCTGGTAGGTGTAGTAAAGGAACTGAAACTTCAGGAAGAGATTGTCCGGTCTACCATCAATAAGGTTTTTGCTGAAAAGAATGATAAAATAGAATACCTGGTTGGTACGATGATTGAAATACCAAGGGCTGCAATTACAGCTGATGAAATTGCTGAAATAGCTGAATTCTTCTCATTCGGAACAAATGATTTAACCCAGATGGCCTTTGGCTATTCAAGAGACGATGCCGGTAAATTCCTGCCTGTTTATTTAAAGAAAGGAATTCTGAAAAACGATCCTTTCCAGGTACTCGATCAGGAAGGTGTTGGCCAGTTGGTTGAGATCGGGATAAATAAAGGCCGTAGCACAAGACCAAAACTAAAAGTTGGTATTTGCGGCGAACATGGTGGTGAACCCAGTTCAATAGAGTTTTGCCACAAAGTAGGTATGAACTACGTAAGTTGTTCTCCCTTCCGTGTTCCCATTGCCCGCTTAGCCGCTGCACAGGCAGCTTTAAGATAGAGAATTTAACAACTACTACTACTTTAAAAAAGCAGTAATCCATTGATTACTGCTTTTTTATTTTATTTCAAGACAAAGAAAGAATCAATAAAATGTAACAAACATTTGCAGGATCCTTCACTTATTTAATTTTTGTGCCATTTATTTAAAATTAATATATATTAGTCCAAATATTCGGACCCTGCTCTTCCAAATTTAATAATACAATTGTGAATTAACTTTTTTAATTTGTACTGATTAAAATGCGTTTCTTTTTTCTATAATTAAGAAATACAGAAACATAGCTCTATAATCCGAATACTTTAAATCCCGAAATAAATGATGCTCATTTGTAATCCGCCCCTTTGTTAAGAAAATAACAATGCACTTTTAAAAGCTTTAAGAAACGGATTTTTTACTATTTTTGCTACACTGAAAAAAAGATTTACTAACCAATAAATTTGATTAAATATGGGCTTACTGAAACCTCAAGATCTTGCTATATATGGTATAAATGATGTACAGGAAATTTATCATAATAGTTCTTTTGAAGAATTATTTAAGCATGAAATGAATCCTGAACTCAAGGGATATGAAAGAGGCACGTTAACGAATTTAGGAGCCGTAGCAGTTGACACAGGAATATTTACAGGACGTTCTCCAAAAGATAAATATATCGTAAAAGAACCTTCATCGGTTAATAATGTATGGTGGACATCGGAAAAAAGCAAAAATGATAACAAACCCATCACCCCTGAAGTTTGGGAAGATGTTAAAAAGACAGCAGTAAATCAGCTTTCCGGGAAAAAATTATATGTTGTTGATTGTTATTGTGGCTCCAATCCGGATACTAGGATTAATGTGAGGTTTATTATGGAAGTGGCATGGCAGGCCCATTTTGTCAAGAACATGTTTATTCGTCCTTCCGATGAGGAACTAAAATCATTTAAACCCGATTTTGTCACATTCAATGCTTCAAAGGCAGTGAATCCTAACTGGAAGGAGCAGGAACTAAACAGCGAGGTAATTGCTGCCTTTAACCTGGGAGAAAGACAATCGGTAATTCTTGGTTCATGGTATGGCGGCGAAATGAAAAAAGGAATTTTTTCGGTTATGAACTATTACCTGCCACTTCGCGGGATTGCAGCCATGCACTGCTCTGCCAATGCAGGTAAAGATGGCAATACTGCCATTTTCTTCGGACTTTCGGGTACCGGAAAAACTACATTGTCCGCCGATCCAAAACGAGCACTTATTGGTGATGATGAACATGGATGGGATGACAATGGCATTTTCAATTTTGAAGGAGGTTGCTATGCAAAAACAATTCACTTAAGTAAAGAACACGAACCGGATATTTATAATGCCATAAAAAGAGATGCCCTACTCGAAAATGTTGTGGTTAAATCCGATGGAGATCTGGACTTCGACGACAACTCAAAAACTGAAAATACACGGGTTTCTTATCCGATCTATCATATTGATAATATAGTAAAGCCCGTCTCAAAAGCGGGTCACGCAAAAATGGTAATATTTCTTACTGCCGATGCTTTTGGTGTATTACCACCGGTTTCCAAACTTACTTCCGATCAGACCAAGTACCATTTTCTGAGCGGGTTTACAGCTAAACTAGCAGGTACTGAAAGAGGGGTAACTTCACCCCAACCTACATTCTCAGCCTGCTTCGGAGCAGCATTTCTATTATTACATCCTACCAAATACGGTGATGAATTGGTTAAAAGAATGGAAGCTGTGGGTGCAACAGCCTACCTGGTAAATACGGGGTGGAATGGAACCGGCAAAAGGATTTCGATAAAAGATACTAGGGGAATTATTGATGCTATATTAGACGGGTCAATCGATAATGCAAAGACAAAGACAATTCCTTATTTTAACCTGGAGATACCTGTTGCATTAGATGGTGTAAATCCCAAAATTCTCGATCCCAGGGATACTTATTCCAATGTTGCCGAATGGGAAGAAAAATCCAAAGATCTGGCACAACGGTTTATTAAAAATTTCGAGAAATTTACAGATAATGAAGAAGGAAAAGCACTAGTTTCAGCGGGTCCACATATTTAATCAAATTCGATCAAATCGCCTATAATTCAGATACATATAGGTTATGTTTAACATTGCCGGAACAAAAATATATGAGCAGTTCCTTGCAGGGAATGGAAATATTCCTTACTTTGCACGCCCATTTTAAAACAGTTCTTTAAATGCCATTATTATTTAACATAGTGGCCCTGATTTTAGCTTATTTATTGGGGTCAATACCCACGTCTGTCTGGATAGGAAGAATTTTTTACAACGTTGATATCAGACAGCATGGAAGTAAGAATGCAGGGTCAACTAATGCGATAAGAATTTTAGGATGGAAACCCGGTTTAACTGTTCTTGCCTTTGATATTTTTAAAGGCTGGCTGGCAGTGAATCTAGTCCATCTTACGGATTATTACATTCCTGAAACCGGAGATTTTATCAATTTCCAGTTATTGCTGGGTATCGCTGCCATTATGGGACATGTTTTCCCTGTTTATGTAGGTTTCAAGGGAGGTAAGGGTGTTGCTACTTTAGTTGGTTTTATTCTGGCAATAGATCCAAATACTACATTAGTTTGCCTGGGAGTTTTTGTCGTAACCCTGATCATTACAAAATATGTTTCATTAAGTTCAATGGTTGCCGGCTTCTCTTTTCCGTTTATAGTAATATTTATTTTTAAAACTACTACCCCTTCACTGGTAATATTCTCATTGATTATTTCGGTGTTATTGCTTTTCACCCATCAGAAAAACATCGAAAGACTTTTACGAAAGGAAGAAAACAAAGCAAACTTCCTGCTCAGTAAAAAGAAACGGGAAGCAGAAAGGCTCCGACAATCCGCATAAATATTCTTAAAACTGCAAGAAGTTTAAAAAATTTAACCCTGTAAGTTATAAAATCTACTAAACCATTCTATTTCACCTAATAACGAACAATCAGAATACATCCTCATTGATGCCCTGTTATAGTCCGCTTTATCAACTTTTTCCAAAAATAATTGTCATTTAGGAGGTATAATGTGTACATCTCTTTGTGGAAAAGGAATTTGAATGCCGTTCTCCCTGAATGCCTTATTAATACTAAATCTCAAATCACTTTTAGTATTTTCCACACCGAATGTATTACTGCTCCAGAAATAAATTTTGAAATCAAGTGATGAATTCCCGAAATCTTCGAAACGTACAAAAGGTCCCGGATTTTTACTGACAGCATTATGTTCCTTTGCACAATCCAATAATAAATTCTTCACCAGTTCCACATCTGAACCATAAGCTACACCGACAGCAACATCAAATCTGGTCCTCTTTTCAATATGGCTCCAGTTAATAACTATATCCGTAATAAATTTCGAATTGGGAACTATCATGATAAAATTACTGCGTGTTTCAATTTTTGAAGTCCGGATACCAATTTCTTTTACCCTTCCAACAATCCCGTCTTTAAATTCTACAATGTCCCCCACCTTTAGTGTCCCTTCAAACAACAATACAAATCCTGAAATAAAATCCTGAAAAATCTGTTGTAATCCTAAACCCACACCAACCAATAAGGCTGCAGAACCGGCCAATAATATAGTAATCTTTGCACCTATAGTATCCAGACTGAGTAAAATAGCAAAAATCCACAGTATATATTTTATAAGCTGATATACAGCATTCAGACTGCCGACATCAAAATTTCTCCGGGATGATTCACGGTCAAACAATCGTTTCAACAACCAGATTACTGTTCGTGCAATTACAAGGATTAGCAGAATTAAAAGTACACTTGCAACAGTAACAGTAATTTTTTGTGATTTAAAAAGAGTATAATCCAGTATATTATGAATATCCATTAATGATTTTTTTAATTAGTATTCAAAATTAATAATTTCAATAACATTTTATGAATTTGTTAAATAGATCAATAATTCAGTTATAGAATAAATTATGCTTACAATTGAATATTTTAATAATGAATAAATAATATTACTACTTATCAGATGATTTTGCCGGGTCAGCATCATGTCCCGGTTTCTTTTTTTCTCCAAATTCTTTTTCGAGTGCACTGTAAAGCATTTTAGAATCGACAGCAGTTATTTCTCCCGATTCTGCCAGTGATATTTCTCCCGTTTCTTCAGAAACCATTATTACCAGGGCATCGGTTTGTTCTGTGAGTCCAATCCCTGCTCTGTGACGCATTCCATAATTCGGCGGAAGACTGAAATTATCGGATACCGGAAGTACGCATCTGGCAGCACGAATCCTATCATTAATGATTATTACCGCGCCATCGTGCAAAGGGCTGTGCTTACTGAATATGGTTTCAAGTAATCGGTTCGAAGTTAGCCCGTCGATAATATCACCGCTTTCCTCGTATATATTCAATGGCGATCTCCTTTTTAAAACGATAAGCGCTCCTGTCCTGTTTTTAGCCATATTGATACAGGCTTTTACAATGGCATTTATATTAATTGTTCCTCCCACATGAATATCCGACATAAACAGCCCTTCAAGTGTAATGCGGGTATTTCCGAAATATTTGGTACCCATATATATCAGGAACCTTCTAATTTCAGGTTGAAATAATACAATTATGGCAATAACTCCTGCACCAATGATCTGCCCCAAAATAGACCCGAGAAGTTTCATCTGGGTAAGTTCCACAATCTTCCATAGTAACAAGATGGCAATTATTGCCACAAATATATGAATAGCAAGGGTATCGCGAATAAGCATGTATATCTGGTACATTAAGAATGCTACCAGTAAAATATCAATGATATCAATTATTCGTATGGTAATAAATGCCTGTATCATATTTATACATTACTATTTTCAAAGGTATAAAAAAAGATCATTTTAAAATAGTTGATCCAGTTACATAACGTTCGAAAAGCCGCAGTGTTTCCACGGCCGGAGCTACATCATGTACCCTCAATATATTAGCACCGTTCACTAATGCAAGTATATTTAATGCCGTTGTCCCGTTAAGCGCTTTTTCAGGTGTTGTATCCAGTACCTTATATATCATCGATTTCCTCGATAAACCGATCATTAGGGGTAATTCAAAAATTTTAAATGTATCAAGTTGGTTTAACAATTGGTAATTATGTGTTATCGTTTTCCCAAATCCAAACCCGGGATCAATAATAATATCATTTACACCCAATGACTTTAAAAAGTTAATTTTTTGGGAGAAAAAACCGAATATTTCTTTCACCATATTATCATATGAAGGATCCAGGTGCATGTTTTGTGGTGTTCCCTTCATATGCATCAAAATATAGGGCACCTGCAATTCTGCAATCCTTTCGAACATTCCCGGATCGGCCTCTCCTGCAGAAATATCATTAATAATGGCCACTTTGTAATCTGTCACCACAACCTTCGCCACATTCGCCCGGGAAGTATCAACGGAAAGAATTGCCTCCGGATATTTTTCGCGAATAATACCTAACGCAAAATGTAAACGCTTCAACTCTTCTTCCATAGAAATATCCTTGGCTCCGGGACGTGAAGAATAAGCACCTACATCGATAAAATCGGCCCCCTCATCAAGTAATGTACTCACTCTGTTCAAAATAGCTTCTTTGGTCGTGTAACGTCCGCCATCGTAAAACGAATCGGGTGTGATATTCAAAATCCCCATAATTTTCGGGGAATTTAAGTCGATAAGCTGACCGTTACAATTCAGACTGAAGTTTCTTGAAAAAAATGTATCTTTAGGCTTCATTCTTTGGATCAATTTAAGCATCCAAAGGTAATAAAATAGAATTACCCGGAAATAAAATAATTCACAGTCAGTTAATATGAGTTTTGCTGTTATTGAAGGTCTTGATGGTTCAGGAAAATCAACACAAATCAGGTTATTGCAGGAATACCTGTCTCAAAAAAAGGTTAAATATAAATTTTTACATTTCCCGCGTACCGATGCTCCTTTCTTTGGTGAGCTAATTGCCCGTTTCCTTAGGGGTGAACTGGGAAATATCGATATGGTTAATCCCTACCTGGTAGCGCTTATTTACGCAAGTGACCGGAAAGATGCTGCCGGTATGATCTCTTCATGGTTACAGGAAGATTTACTGGTTATTGCCGACCGGTATGTAAACAGTAATATTGCCTTCCAGTGCGCGAAATTAAAAGAGGAAAAGGAAATTGACCTCCTTGCCGACTGGATACTGAAACTGGAATATGAATATTACCAGATTCCAAAACCCGACAGAAGTCTGTTTCTCGATGTACCTTTTGATTTTACACGCAACAGCCTTACATCTGGAAGAACTGGGAACGACCGTGAATATTTAAAAGGCAATACCGATATTCACGAGGAAAACCTGGATTTTCAGCAAAATGTGAGGAAGATTTATTTGCGACAGGCTGAAAAGGATAATCAGTTTCAATTGATTGACTGTAGTGATAATGCAGGCAATATGTTATCTCCTGAAAAAATATTCGGGAAATTAATTTCAATGATCGTACCCCTGATTAAATAATTTTCAAAAACCGGTTTTTAAAATGAAAACAATCCGAATTATTTCAAGAATATTTGTTGGCTTCGTCTTTATTTTCTCAGGATTTGTAAAAGGAGTCGATCCAATGGGATCTGCCTATAAATTTGTTGATTATTTCGAAGCATTTCATATGCTTTTCCTCTCGCCACTTGCCATTCCACTGGCAATGATTCTCAGTACAATTGAAATGGTTATCGGTATCAACCTGCTCCTTGGAATAAGAATGAAAACAACTGCATGGGCACTGCTATTTTTCATGAGTTTTTTCACTGTGCTGACATTTATCCTGGCATTATACAACCCGGTAACTGACTGCGGATGCTTTGGTGATGCTGTCGTTATAACCAACTGGCAAACATTTTGGAAAAATATTATTCTGTTTTTACCAACCATTATTATTTTTATCTCTCGTGAAAAATATATCCCTCTCTACCCGAAAACAACTGAATGGATACTCACCGGGGTTCTCATTTTATTTGGGATATCTATATCAACATATTGCTATAGAAATTTGCCCGTTATAGATTTCAGGCCCTACAAAGTGGGGACTTCGATTCCGGAAAAGATGGTTATTCCGCCAGGTATGCCAACCGATGAATACGAAACTATCCTGACCTATGAAAAGAACGGGGTGAAAAAAGAATTTAACATGAAAAATTTCCCCTGGCAGGATACTACCTGGCATTGGGTGGAAACCAAACAAAACCTGATCAAAAAAGGGTACACCCCTCCTATTCACGATTTTACAATTACTACATTGGATGGAAACGATATCACCAGTCAGGTACTGTCCGATCAGGGATACTCTTTTTTGCTTATATCACCTGAATTGAGTGAAGCAAATTCAGATGCTCTTATTGCTGCAGATTCGATTGCCAGCGAATGCAAAAATAAGAATTGTAATTTTTATTGTCTTACTTCTTCCCCCATGAAAGACATTACACAAACAAAAAATAATCTTAATCCTGAGTTTTCTTTTTATCTGACAGATAATATAACCCTTAAAACCATCATTCGATCCAATCCGGGTCTTGTATTAATTAAAGACGGTGTTATCCTGGGAAAATGGTCCTATAAAAATTTTCCCACAAAAAAAATGCTCCAGAAAGATTATTTGCAACTTGTATTGAATACTTACCGCCAGAGATGGGAAAAGCTAAGAGTTATCGCTATTTTTGGTTTGTTCTTCCTGGCAATTTCCCTGTTTCACATTATCAGGAAACATTTTACAGATAACGATCATGAAGTAACTTCAAAAAGTAAGGACTAATACAATTCGATCAGCTTAAATAAATAAACAGTAAAAGAAGGAGTAAAATCAGAATTTAGTATTTTTGTGGTCTTATCTGTACAACAGATTATTATTGTCTATGAATTATGGCATTTCTCTTTTAAAATCTTTTGCCGTTTATAGGGCCAATGAAAAAAATAATACAAAAATTGCCGTATAGAATTAAATTACCGAAAAGTTAAAATTAAGTTCAATATATAAAGCATATTTAAAATGAGAAATAAAATTGTTGCAGGAAACTGGAAAATGAATAAAAACCTGACAGAAGGCATTGAATTGTCCATACAGGTAAATCAGCAAGTTCAGGAGAATGATGTTACGGTTATAATATGTACACCTTTTATTCATCTTTCGGAAACAAGCAAGGTAATAAGTAAAAAAAACCTTCATCTTGGGGCACAGAATTGTGCTGCAGAAGAAAGCGGTGCATATACAGGTGAAGTATCTGCCGAAATGGTAAAATCCACAGGGGCTGATTATGTTATCCTCGGACATTCTGAAAGAAGATTGTATTATAAGGAAGATGGTCCTATCCTGAATAAAAAAGTTAAGCTTGCCTTAAAAAACGACCTGTATCCTATTTTTTGTTGCGGAGAAGTACTGGATGAGCGTGAATCAGAAAGACATTTCGAAGTAGTAAAACAACAGATCGAAGAAGGCCTGTTCGACCTTTCAGCCGAAGATTTCGGCAAAGTAGTAATTGCTTACGAACCGGTATGGGCTATTGGCACAGGTAAAGTAGCCACATCCGCACAAGCCCAGGAAATGCACAAATATATCCGCGATCTCATCAGTACTAAATACGGAAGCGCTGTCGCAAATGACACCTCTATTCTTTACGGTGGAAGCTGCAAACCTTCCAATGCAAAAGAATTATTTGACAATCCCGATGTTGACGGTGGTTTGATTGGTGGAGCTGCCCTTAAAGCCGAAGATTTTCTGGGAATTGTAAATGCCTTTTAACATAGATCTTTTAAAATTATTCCTTTAAGTTTAATTTTTATGAAACGGCAATAGTAAATTTAATTTTCTATTGCCGTTTTTTTATGCGGGGCTTTTTGTAAATTCCCGACAAAAATTGTTTTTATGAATTACATTTCAGTCAATTTTAAAATTAACAATCAGACCGATCTCTATCGCGAAATCATCATAGCAGAATTGGGTGAAGCCGGTTATGAAGGTTTCAGGGAAACAGATGAAGGTCTTGAGGCATATATTAACACAGCAGACTTTGATGAAAATATACTGAAGACTCTTTCTCCTTATAATTTTTGCCAGTCGGGAGACCTGAGCTATACTGTAGTGGAAATAAAAGAAAAAAACTGGAATGCTGTCTGGGAACAAAACTTCGAACCAATTATCATCAATAACCAGTGTATTATAAAAGCCCCGTTTCATCAGGTTAATCAATCATATCCCTTTGAGATCATCATCGAACCAAAAATGTCATTTGGAACGGGTCACCACGAAACCACTTATCCTGATGACTGAAATAATTCTGGATGAAAATCTGAAAGGCAAAAAAGATACTTGACATGGGATGCGGAACAGGAGTATTGGGCATATTGGCTTCGATGAAAGGTGCAGAAAAAGTAACAGCCATTGATATAGATGAATGGGCTTATAATAATGCTATTGAAAATGCAGAACGCAACCGGATTAAAAACATAGATATTCTCAAAGGTGATTCCAGTCTTTTGGGTAGTGAAAATTACGATACAATATTCGCGAATATTAACCGTAATATTTTGCTGAAGGATATGGAAATATATGTTCGTGTTTTAGTCCCGGAGGGGAAATTGATAATTAGCGGGATCATGCCTGCTGATGAACAACTAATGAAAAAAACCGGAGAAAAATATAACTTAAAATACAACAGTACCCGTTTAAAGAATAATTGGATAGCAATGGAATTTCTACAGAATTCATCTAATTTTAAGGATCAATAGTCGTTTTAACTATTGAAAGAAAGCTAAATTCGAAACATGAAAATTAAGTTCGTAATTATCACCTCAATTATAACTGTTCTTTTTCAGCATTTTACATATGCTCAGGAGTTTAAAAATTTTTCTGACGATACCACAAAATTTCCGGACGAACTGTCCTCTTTTATGGAAAAGAACCTTTCAGACGAGAACAAGGATGTTTTAAATAAGTTTTTAAAAACATGGCAGGAAGACAGTTTGTATTCCCCCGACGAACAGAAACAGATTCTTGAAATTTCTCAACTTCTGGTTAAAAAAAATGCAAAACCATCACCCTATTTTATCGATTATCTCACCTGTGTGATGCTTTTTAAAGAAAAGAATTTACCCGATGAAGAATACCAGACGTGGGAAAAGGGAACCATGTCGTTATTGAAAAGAAAAAAGACTACTCTTACCAATATAAACCAGCTTTTTAATTTCACGATTAATTTGCTGAATAACAATATTCTTTACAAATCAAGCTCTACAGTATGGAAGGCGAGCCAATCGAATTACAATTTTGTATTTGACAAAGACCTTCAGGTTAAATTCGAGAAAACGAACCTCACCTGTTATGCTAAAAGAGACAGTATAAGTTTGTTTGAAACAACCGGTACTTATTACCCGTTCGATAACTTGTGGAAAGGTAAAAATGGTCTGGTAAACTGGAAGCGTGGTGGCCTCGACAGTAATATGGTTTTCGCGACAATTCCCGAATATGAAATTGATATGTCACGATCGGAATACGTGGCAAAGGATGTTACTTTTACCAATAAATTTTATTTCAGTGCGCCATTAAAAGGGGTACTGACCGATAAGGTTAAATTCATTAAAACACCGGAAGATGCCACCTATCCGCAATTCGATTCATACACCAAAAGTTTTAAAATTAAGGACCTTTATGCCAATATTAATTATGATGGTGGATTGTCGATGCAGGGAGCTAAACTGGTGGGAACAGGAAACCGTGAAAATAAAGCAAATCTGTATATATTTCAGAACGACACCCTTCGACTTGTTGCAAGGTCAAACTATTTCGGGTTCAGAAAAGACCGGATCAACAGTCAGAACACCGAAATCATTATAAAATTAAACAGGGATTCTATTTACCACCCCGATCTGTCATTTACCTTTATGGTACCCACAAGGGAACTTACATTATTACGTACCGATAATTTTACTTCTCAGAGCCCTTATTTCGATTCGTATCATAAAGTCGACATGACATTTGACCAGCTAAACTGGAAAATGACCGAACCATTTATGAGTTTTTCTCCTTCCAGGGGGGCAGCGATAGGAAATGCGAATTTCGAGTCTGTCAATTTTTTCAATAATAGTACTTTCATGAAAATGCAGGGCATGGACAGGGTACACCCGCTGATTTCTATTCGAAGTTTTGCAAAACATTTTGGTTCAAATGAGTTCACCGCATCGGATTATGCAGATTATCTGAAAATGCCTTTATCACAGGTACGGCAACTATTAATGCGAATGTCGGTGGGAGGATTTGTTTTTTACGACGATGAAACCCAGACAGCTAAAATAAAACCACGATTGAATGATTATGTAGCCGCCAGTGTAAATAAAATCGATTATGATGTAATCTCATTTCCTTCGACTACCAGATCGCCTATGGCAAATGCACGTTTCGACCTCCGTACATTCGACCTTACCATCAATGGTATTCCCAGAATATTTTTAAGCGACTCACAAAATGTAGTAATTATTCCAAAGGATGAAAGAATTGTGCTCAAACATAACCGTAACTTTCAGTTCGACGGAACTGTTAATGCCGGTTTATTCACTTTTCAAGGCAAAAATTTCTTTTTTCAATACGATTCCTTCAAAATAAATTTACAGAATGTCGACGCACTAAATATCCGCTTTCAAACCGGGAAAGTGGACAATTACGGCTTTCCATTAGTTGCACAGGTTCAAAACATGTTACAACATATCACAGGCGAATTGTTGATTGATGAACCGAATAATAAATCGGGAAGGAAACCTTACCCGGAATACCCTATATTCCGAAGTAAAGAAAATTCCTTTGTATATTATGATGATAAAAGTATCCTGAATGGAGCGTATAAACCGGATAATTTCTTTTTTGAAGTCGATTCATTTACTATGGATAGCCTGGATAATTTCAACAAAAACTCCATGGTGTTTAAAGGCAGGTTCAAATCTGCCGGTATTTTACCTGAAATGGATGAAACTCTCTCGCTTCAATCCGATAATTCCCTGGGATTTACCCGCTCAGATCCTGAAGGCATACCTGTTTATGGTGGCAAAGGCGTCTTTAAAAATGTGTTAAATCTTTCAAATAAAGGATTACGAGGCGACGGGAATCTCGATTACCTGACTTCAGTAACCCAATCGAAAAATTTCATCTTCTATCCTGATTCCATGGAAACAACCGCAGATGATTTTACCATACATCAGCAGTTAACCGAAACACAATACCCCAAAGTTAATTCGGCTAACAATAAGATTCACTGGCTTCCTTATAAGGATCAACTATTTGCCCAAAAAACCGATAAAAATTTTAAAATCCTTAACGACTCAACATTTTTAAGCGGCAGCCTGAAGCTCGAACCTTCAGGCCTTTCGGGTAATGGTAAAATGGACCTGAGAAATTCAGATCTGATATCAAATTTGTTTACTTATAAAGCACTTGAGATTGCTGCCGATACTGCCAATTTCAACCTGAAATCTTTACATAAAGAAGGATACACGGTTCTAACTGAGAATGTCAATGCACATATCGATTATACAAAAAAAGAAGGCCGGTTCAGATCTAATGAGGATTTTACATTGGTGACTTTTCCGGAAAATAAATACGTAAGTTTTCTCGATAATTTCACCTGGAAAATGGATCATCAGGAATTGGAAATGGGTAAAAGTGATAATCAGGAAAAGATAAAACCCTCTGATCAGTCTGGTGAAGAGTTGACCGGTCCGAGGTACATTTGTGTCGACCCGAAGCAAGACTCACTAAGTTTTGTTTCTCCACGGGCTGTTTATGATTACAAAGACAATCTTTTAAAAGCAAACGATGTTTCCTATATCGAGGTAGCCGATGCCTGGATATATCCGGATAGCGGGAAACTGGTAGTGGAACCGAATGCAAAAATGAGAACCCTGATCAATGCAAAAATCCTGGCAAATGATACAACTAAATATCATACTATACATTCGGCAACAGTTGCTATAACCAGTAAAAAATATTATTCCGGTAACGGTGATTATGATTATATTGATGAAACCGGGGAAAAACAACTGATTCATTTTAACGAAATCAAGGTTGATTCCGGCCTTCAAACAATAGCATCAGGGGAGATCCTTGAACAAAATGATTTTACATTAAGTCCGAATTATGCATACCAGGGCAAGGTATTTCTGCATGCAAGTCAAAAACTGCTAACCTTTAAAGGTGCTGCCAAAATAGAAGACAATTGTGATAAACTTCAGTCTGACTGGTTGAATTTTGAATCACAAATTGATCCGGACAGTATCTATATTCCGGTACCTGTTCAACCGCAGAATATTAATCTGACAAACATCTATAATGGCATCTTTTTGTATTACGATTCCGTTCACCTGTACCCGGCATTTCTTTCCGGCAGGAAAAATTACAGCGATCATCCGATCATAAGTTCTTCCGGATACCTGTATTATAATAAAGCCCAGCAATTGTATAAAATTGCTTCAAAAGAAAAATTACAGGATATGAACCAACCTGGAAATTACTTTAGCCTGCATCGAGAAAACTGCTCATTATACGGAGAAGGGAAACTGGACCTTGGCGTAGATATGGGACAGGTAAAACTTACCACCGTTGGTAATATACGGCACAATACGGTTAACAATACCACTACTCTCGATATGCTGATGGGAATAGATTTTTATATTGACCCCGACATAATGAATATTCTGGCTTATGAAATTGACAGCTTACCCAACCTGAAAGCAACCGATCTCAACCGGTCGGTTTATAAAAAAGGAATGAATGAACTTGTAGGGGTTGAACAAGCCCAAATACTCAGAGATCAGCTTGGTTTATTCGGTGAATACAAAGAAATACCACCAGCTTTAAAACACACCATTGTTTTTAACGAACTCACCATGAAATGGGATGAAGACGCTAATTCGTTCCGTTCCGTAGGGAAAATTGGTATTGCCAGTATAGACAATGTACAGATTAATAAAGAAATGGATGGAATGATTGAAATCCAGGTAAAAAGAAGCGGTGATCTATTCGATATATACCTGGAAGCTGATCCGCATCACTGGTATTATTTCGGTTACACCAGGGGAGTAATGCAAACCCTTACTTCAAATAATGAATTTATCGATAAAATAAATGCCAAAAAACCAAAAGACCGTCGGCAAAAAGTGGAGAGTGGCCGCACTTCTTATATTTATATGGTCTCTACCAACAGGAAGAAAGATCTTTTCCTGAGAAGGTATCGTGAGGCAAAGGATGAAAATAATCAGGAAGAAGATCAATAGTAAATTAAGCCGTCTGAAATTAGCCGTCTGAATTAGCCGTCAGACAGTTTTGAACTGTCAGACGGCTGATATATTTTTTAAACACGTTTTCCCAGTTCAATAACTTCCATATCCTGTATTTTCCTTTTATCGATGGCAAAACGTACAGCAGTACGTACCTGGTGAAAACCGTTTTTACCACATGCTCCGGGATTCACATGAAGTAATTTAAACTTTGAATCATTTATAATTTTCAGTATGTGCGAGTGTCCCGAAATAAATAAATCGGGCGGATGCACAGAAATTTCTTCCATCACTGAGCGGTCGTAATGATTGGGATATCCTCCTATATGCTTGATCAACACTTCCACATCTTCACAAAAAAAACGCTGGGTTTCAGGATATGTCTTACGGATATCCTGTCCGTCGATATTACCGTAAACAGCCCTTAACGGCTTGAATCTACTCAGAGTCAGGGCTACCTGTATTTTTCCGATATCACCCGCATGCCATATTTCATCGCAATCTTTAAAATAGTCGAAAAGCTTTTCGTCTAAAAACCCGTGTGTATCTGAAATCAGTCCTATTCGTGTCATATCCGGTCAGTAATTTTGTATAAATTTGGAAAATAATATTGTTTTAACAAAGTTGATTCATTTTTTATACCGATTATGCAACTATTTTACACCCCCAACATAAACGGAAATCTTTACTCTCTGGATGAAACCGAATCAAATCATTGTACCAGGGTACTTCGTTTGAAAAACGGCGATATTATTTATTTAACGGATGGAAAAGGTGGTTTTTACCATGCCCGGATTATTGATGATTCATCTAAATGCTGTAAGATTGAAATAGTAAATAAATATGAAAAATACGAAAAAAGGAACTACCACCTTCATATAGCCATTGCCCCTACTAAAAATACTGACCGGTTTGAGTGGTTTCTGGAAAAAGCAACGGAGATCGGTATCGATGAAATTACACCTGTTCTCTGTTCCCGTTCAGAAAGGAAGGTAATAAAACCCGACCGTCTGGAAAAAATATTGATATCTGCAATGAAACAATCAATCAAAGCATATTTGCCACAACTGAATCCCATGTGCACTTATAATGAGACCATTGAAAAATCAGTTAAGAATGATGCTTTGAAATTTATTGCACACTGCGAAGAAAGCTCAAAAGAATTATTGGCAAGTAGTTATTTTCCAAAAAAAAATGCACTGATTTTGATTGGTCCGGAAGGGGACTTTACTCCTGAAGAAATTCAATTTTCCCTGGCTCATCAATTCAAACCGGTAAGCCTGGGTAACAGCAGGCTACGTACAGAAACAGCAGGGATAGTTGCCTGCGATACAATTAGTCTGATTAATCAGTTGAGCGAATAGATCTTACTTAGTCCAAAGAATGGATCACCAAGCCGCTTCGTAATTTTGGTTCGAACCATGTAGTTTTCGGGGGCATGATATTTCCCGTATCAGCAATTCGTATGAGTTGATTCATTGTTACCGGATACAAAGCAAATGCAGCAGCCATTTCACCACTATCTACCCTTTTTTTCAGTTCTTCCAGCCCTCTGATTCCGCCAACAAAATCAATACGATTAGACTTTCGAAGGTCGGCAATATCCAGTAGCGGTAAAAGGATTTTTTCCGAAAGTATGGTTACATCAAGGCACCCTATCGGATCTTCATCGTCGTAAGTGCCTTCTTTTGCAGTAAGTTTGTACCATTTTCCATCGAGATACATTGAAAATTCATGTAAAGTTGCCGGTTTGTATACCCGGGTTCCCATTCCAAGAATATTAAAATTCCGGCCGATTTCACCGATAAATTCATCCGAAGTAAGTCCGTTCAGATCTTTTATTAACCTGTTATAATCAATGATTGTCAACTGACTGGCAGGAAAATGAACCGCCAAAAAATAATTGTATTCCTCATCTCCTGTATGCTCCGGATTTTGCTTTTTCCTTTCCTCTCCGACATGTGCTGCAGCAGCAGTGCGATGATGACCGTCGGCTACGTATGTATACGGAATCTCCTTTTCAAATATATTTTCTATATTCCTTATTGTCACCGGGTTTTTGATTACCCAGAACTGGTGCCGGATTCCATCGGTAGAATAAAAATCGTATTCACAATCGTCCTTTACTTTTTCGCTTATAATATCATTGATCTTTGCATGATCGGGATAAGCAAAAAATACGGGTTCAGCGTTAAAATTCGTGATCCTTATATGATTCTTACGATCCTCTTCCTTATCCGGCCTTGTTAATTCATGCTTTTTAATAACATTATCCAGGTAATCGTTTACATTGGCACAACCTACCAATCCGTACTGTGTTTTTCCCCACAAGGTCTGTGCGTACACATAAAGATAACTTCCTTCATCCTGTTTAAAAATTCCCTTTGAAATCCAGTCAGAAATATTTTCCTTACCCTTTTGGTAAACCAGTTGGGAATAATGATCCGTTTCGGGAGGCAGATCGACTTCCGGTTTTACAACATGTAAGAATGAGTAACTATTATCTTTTACTTCTTCTCTTGCTTCCTCCGAATTCAATACATCATAAGGCCTTGAAGCCACTTGAGCTACATATTCCTTAAGAGGCCGGTAACCTCTAAAGGATTTTAAAATCGCCATTAATAATTAATTTCTAATTTACTTTAAAAGTAGTATCTCCATTTTTAATAAATCCCACAATCTGACGTGCTGCTGCCAGGCCGGCATTAATATTGGCTTCGGCTGTCTGTGCCCCCATTTTCTTGGGAGTAAAGAAATGCCTTCCCTCGTAATTTTTAACAATCTCCTCTTTGCAGTCGGGGGCAACATCTGAAATATACCTGAAATCTTTTCGTTCCTTAAACATTTTAAGTATCGAATCTTCATGAATTATTTCTTTCCGTGCAGTATTTATCAGTGTAGCTCCTTCAGGCATAAGAGAAAGCAGATCAGCATTGATCATTCCCTTTGTTTCATTATTTGCCGGTAAGTTAACAGACACATACTGACACTTTGCATAGAGTTCCTTTACATCTTTTATAAAAGTCAGCCCGTCATTTTCGATTATTACTTTATCGATATAAGGATCATAAGCATAAACCATCATACCAAGTCCTTTGGCTATGGTGCCAACGATCTTTCCGATATGACCATATGCATGTATCCCCAGTGTTTTACCTCGTAATTCTGTTCCCGATGTTCCATTAAAACCGTTACGGTTCATGTAGATCATCATTCCAATACCCAATTCAGCTACAGCATTGGCATTCTGCCCGGGAGTGTTCATCGCTACAACTCCTGCTGAAGAGGCAGATTCCAGGTCAATGTTATCGTAACCGGCGCCGGCTCTGTACAACAATTTTTAAATTTTTTGCTGCCCCGATCACTTCTTTATCAATAATATCACTCCGGATGATTAATCCGTCGACATCGGCAACAGCTGCCAGCAGATCGCTTTTTTGCGTGTATTTTTCGAGTTTTGCAGTTTCAAAACCGGCCTGATCAAATATCTCCGTAATACCTTTTACTGCTACTGAGGCAAAAGGCTTTTCTGTGGCTATTAGTAT
This sequence comes from uncultured Bacteroidales bacterium, assembly GCA_963748095.1. Classification (GTDB taxonomy): domain Bacteria; phylum Bacteroidota; class Bacteroidia; order Bacteroidales; family UBA10428; genus CAVVIO01. The sequence goes on along the minus strand of CAVVIO010000069.1, from coordinate 73,983 downwards.
TTTTGTCATATTTTAATTATTACTGATTTTAAAAGAAAACAAATCTTTATTAATGACTTGCCTCGAATTCTTTCATTGTATTAATAAGTGCCTGAACACTTTCCTTCGGCAATGCATTATAAGTGGAAGCACGGAACCCTCCTACCGAACGATGGCCTTTAATACCTACCATTCCTTTTGATGAGGCAAAACTCAGGAAATCTGCTTCCAGATCTTTAAAGGATTCATTCATCACGAAAGTAATGTTCATTATTGAGCGATCTTCTTCGTTCTTTATATTTGGTGAAAAAAGTTTGTTACGATCAATTTCATCATAGAGCATCTTTGCTTTTTCAACATTTATCTTGTTGATTGCTTTCACACCACCTAATTCTTTCAGCCATTTTAATGTTTGCAAAGAAGCGTAAACTGTTACACAGGGAGGTGTATTATATAATGAACCACCGTCAATATGAGTTTTGTAATCGAGCATGGTTGGAATTTTACGATCTACTTTGCCAAGTATATCATTTTTAATAATTACAACCGCCATACCTGCTGGTCCCAGGTTCTTCTGTGCCCCTGCGTAAATCATTCCGTATTTCGAAACGTCTATAGGTCTGCTCAGAATATCCGAAGAAGCATCGGCAACCAATGGTATTTTAACATCCAGATCTTTTTTTAATTCTGTACCGAAAATAGTATTGTTGGTGGTAATGTGCAAGTAATCTGCATCAGCTGGAACTTTAAAATCCTTTGGTACATATGAATAATTTGCGTCTTTGGAAGAAGCTACGACTTCTACTTCCCCGAATATTTTAGCTTCTTTAATTGCTTTTGACGACCATGATCCTGTATCGAGATATGCTCCCTTTTTATTTAACAGGTTATAAGGCACCATACAGAATTGAAGACTTGCACCGCCTTGCAGGAAAAGTACAGAGTATCCGTCAGGTATATTTAATAATTCTTTAAATAATGCCTGTGCCTGTTCAATGATTGCGGTAAACTCTTTTGACCGGTGAGAGATTTCCATTATCGATAATCCCGATCCTTCCAGATCCAATACGCCTTTAGCTGTATTTTCAATAGTGTACTGCGGAAGAATGGAGGGCCCGGCATAAAAATTATGTTTTTTCATAAAGTTTAAATTTTAGCTGTTAAACATTTCACAACTGGATTAGGAACGTAAAAATAAAAATAATATATTACCGACCAGAAAAAAATGGAAAATAGATTTGTACAATTTACTAACAACCCAAAACAGTAATATTTACTTCAAAACTAATATTAATCATGCAATTTTGCTAATTCAAGGAGGTAATTTTCCTTTAATACTGGTATAACGGATGTAATATCCAGAGTATGACAGTACTCGATGACATCATCTAACCTGTTTTTCCTCAATCGTTCTCTTTGAGCAACCTTTTCAATATACCCCAACAGATCATTTTTGGCCAGGCTCCATAAATCAAGAGAAGCAACAGTGGAATCGCACATTGTATAAAAATGGTCATGTTCAAGTAATTTTTCTGCCAGGGCGCCGGCAAACAATGTATCTTCGAGATTGAATTTATTTTTCCATCCGGCACATAATATTAACAAATCCCTTTTTTCTTCAAATATGAATTCTACCAGAGCATTAAGATTAAGGTAACTCCCGATAACTACTTTATAACTATCTTTTGCCATCATAATGGAATTGGTCCCATTTGTTGTACTGTAAACGATTTCCTTACCTCTGACTTTTTCACTGGTAAAATTAAAAGGTGAATTCCCAAAATCTGCAAAATCTTTTACTATCCCGTCGCGTTCGGCTGCCACCATGAATCCCCGGCTTTTATATTGTTTAGCCTCTTCAAGCGTAGCAACGGGAATAATTTTTTCAACCCCGTTCATAAAAGCTGTACATATTGCCGATGTTGCCCTTAAAATATCAACAACTACTACAATGGCATCATTATTTTTAAAGACATCGTAAGTAGCCGGTGTGAAACATACTTCAATCTTTTTTAATTTATGCATTTCCCTATTTGAAATTTTAACGCCGAAAATTAAGAAAATTAATTATCCTTTAAAAATCGGGAAGGTTACTACTTTGGCCTGTAGTTTTTTATTTCTTATCTCAATAAATATTTTATTTCCGGGTTGAGCATACTGTAGAGCAATATAACCCATCCCAATTCCATTTTTCATCACTGGTGACATGGTACCGGAAGTAACTTCACCAATAGTATTTCCTTTTTCATCCAGAATTGCATAGTTATGACGCGGAATCCCCCGTTCTTCCATCTCAAAACCAACAAGTTTACGGGTAACCCCGTTTTGTAATTGTGCTGACAGAAAATCTCTATCTATGAAATCTTTCCCATCCTTAAATTTGGTAATCCATCCAAGACCGGCTTCAATCGGCGATGTAGTATCGTCTATATCGTTTCCGTACAGACAATATCCCATTTCGAGCCGCAATGTATCACGGGCTGCGAGACCAATTGGTTGAATATCATATTTTTTACCTGCTTCAAAAAGTGCATTCCATAACGTTTCCGCCTGTTCATTACCACAATAAATTTCAACACCTCCTGCACCTGTATAACCGGTAGTAGAAACGATTACATCTTCCATACCTGCCAGCTCTGTTACTGCAAAGCTAAAACTTTTCAGTTCTGATAACCGGGTATCTGTCAGCTCCTGAACTACTTTCAGTGCGTTTGGTCCCTGAACAGCCAGAAGTGACATTCGTCCGGAGGCATCTTCCAGTTCAGCATCCATGGTGTTATTCCGGTTCAGCCATTCCCAGTCTTTTTCCATGTTGGAAGCATTTACTACCAGCATGTATTTCTGGGGTTCATAAAGATAAATAAGTAAATCGTCCACTATCCCTCCTTTGCCGTTTGGCATGCAGGAATATTGAGCCTTGCCTGGTTTTAGTGAGGAAACATCGTTAGTAGTAACTTTTTGAAGTAAATTCAGTGATTCGGGTCCCTTTACCCAGAATTCGCCCATATGGGATACATCAAATACGCCCACACTGTTTCTTACAGCCAGATGTTCATTTGTAACCCCTGAATATTCAAGAGGCATTCTATAGCCGGCAAATTCGACCATTTTTGCCCCTAATTTTTCATGTATAGCAGTTAAAGCTGTTGATTTCATCGTTTATAATAAATTTCAGAATTTTTTCAACCGCTAAAGTACAAATAGAATCGGAAATTTTTTCTGATAAATGTTGGGTATTAAGACACAAAAAAAAGCGTTACGGACTGTAACGCTTTTTATATTATCATGTATTCAGTTATTCGTCTCTATTTACTCAATACTTTAAATTCCACCCTTCTGTTTTGTGCCCTGCCGGCTTCGGTACTGTTTGGGGCAACAGGCTGGGTATAAGCGTATCCTTTATATTCCAGTCGGGAAGGATTAATACCTTTACTTATCAGATAAGTAACAACCGATTTAGCACGTGCTTCAGATAACTTTGTATTGGATTTCAACGACCCTATGTTGTCGGTATGACCGGAGATTTCCAGCCGGATAGTTTCGTTATTTTCCAATAAGGTTACCACATTATCCAGTTCGACAAACGATTCCGGTTTCAGATTTGATTTGCCAAATTCAAAGAAAATATTTTTTAGAATAACCTTTGCGCCAACTTCAACAGGATCGAGTACGAAATCTTTTACTACTACCTGATCATACGAAGTGTTTGTGAGATCTACATTACCCAAATATAGCAAGTAACCTTTAGCAACAATCTCAACTCCATAGGTCTTTTGCCCGGGAACATTTAACCGGTAATTACCGGTAGAATCAGAAATTGCTGTAGCTACTGATTTGCTGATCGATGGATCTACCAGCTCTATTTTGCCCACTATCGGTTTATTGCTTTGAGAATCGCTGATGATCCCCTTCATTAAAATAGTAGTGTCTATTTCAATCTTCGACGGAGGGGTAAAATAGATATTATCATAAGGTCTTGTTACGCCTGCAATAATAAATCCCTGATTGCTCTGTAGCATCTCTTTTTCTGATCCAAGGAATATAATCTTATAAATGTCCTTCCCTCCTATTCCACCTTCGCGAATGGTTGAATAATAAGCAGTTCTCCCTCCCGGCAATACCTTATAAAAGAGATCGTCATCCGGTGTATTAACCGGGTAGCCCAGGTTTACCGGTTTCGACCATAATCCCACATCGCTTAGTTTAGATTCGAATACATCGTAACCTCCCATGGAATTAGGGCCATTCGAAGAAAAATATAATATACTGTCATCGGGAGAAATACTTACACCCACTTCATCATATGGCGTATTAATCATATTGCCAATGTTTTCAGGTTTTCCCCACCTGCCATTGCTATTCTTTTTGCTGACGTATATATCGGCACCGCCAAGGCCGGTCTTGGGATCGTTCGAAACAAAATAGAGTGTTTTGCCATCTGATGACAAACTCAACGAGGTTTCCCTGTATTTGGAATTCAGTTTTCCGGAAAGTGACCTGGGGGATGTCCATTTACCTTTTTTATAAGTGGTATAATACAAATCACCTTCATTTTTCTTACCTATATAAAGATACAATGTGTTTTTATCGGGAGAAATACCGATGGCTGCATCATTAGTTTTGTTTTTCTTCCGGTTAATAACATTATCCATACGATGTGCCTTGACCCAATTGCCATCTTTATTCTCGGAATAATAGATGTCTTCATAAAATTTGTTATCGATGGGATTCCGCTGACTGTGTTTGTCATATTCCCGTCTTGAAGTAAAATATAATATCGATTCATCATTCGCCACCACCGGATCATATTCATCATAAATGCTGTTAACCTGCGTCCCAAGATTATTAATAACCACCCTTTCCGGATGTGCTACCAGCTCCTGGCCTGTTTTACATTGCTCTATAAGTAATTTAATTTTCGCGCTTTTTTGCACGACCAGTTTAGGTGAAAGATTGTTCAGATACTCGGTATATTCATTAATTGCATTATCAAAATCGTGTATGAGATGATATGCGCGGGCCAACATGAAATGTATATCATCGCTTACTTTAGGTTTGTTTTTAAAGGCTGTTTTGAAATAATCAATGGACTCAAATTTGTCATCCGTATAGAGATAGCAAACTCCGATCATATAATTGAGTTCCGGATTCGAAGGATCGAAATTATAAGCTTTCAGGTAATTCTCTCTTGCTTCACGATAAGTTCCCGGGCCTTTTTTAAAATAGGCATTTCCGGCCCTGACAGCCTTCCATGCTTCACGGAATCCTTCTTTTTCCTGGTAAAACTGACCTCGGCGTACTTTAACCAGTTTTTGTGCATTACATAAAGGATGAATAATTAATGTAAGGCTAAAAAGAAATACGAAAAAAAGTTTTATTTTCATTTTTTTATTCAATGAATAAATTAAAAATTATTTACATTCTTTTACGTAGTCAGCAGCTTCTGTAACTCCCAGTGAGTCGGCAGTATGCCAGTCCCTGCAGGCATCATCAAGTTTTCCCATTAATTCGTAAACCAGACCCCGGTTCAGGTATGCTTCAGCTTGCTGCGGTGCCATTTCGAGGGTTTTATCATAAAAATCGATAGCCTTTATGTAATCTCCGTTTTTAGCATAAACATTGGCAAGGTTATCGATCGCATAATAATAATTCTCATCCAGTAAAAGTGCCTTTTCAAAATCTTTTTCGGCGCCTGTATAATCTCCCAGCAGATATTTTGCAGTACCCCGGTTATTGTAAGATTCACATTTTGTGGAATCGAGATTAACTGCAGCAGTAAAATCATTCAATGCTCCCTGTACATCCCCTGTTTTCTTTTTGGCGATCCCCATGTTATTATAGGCCGAAATCAACAAAGGATTGTAATTCAACGCCAACCTGTAATCGTAAATTGCACCTGTTAAATCACCAATCTGAACTTTAGCAGTTGCTCTGTCGTGATAGGCCTTGGCATAATTAGGTTTTTTCTCGATGGCAAGAGAAAAGTTGACAATTGCACTGCTGTAATCTTTTTTCAACAGTTGTACCAATCCAAGGTAGTAATAAACAGGCGCTTCCGTATATCCTTTAGTTATTGCCTGTTCAAATCCTGACTGATCGAGATTGGAAGTGTCTTTTGTAAATTCAATAAAAGCAAGATTAAAATAAGCTTCCCCGTAATTGGGATCAATGCTGATTGCCTGTTTAAAGTCTGATATAGCCCCATTCATATCATTCAGCATATATTCCACCTTGCCGCGTTGCAAAAATGCCTTACTAAATGAGGGATTCAGTGTTACTGCATTGTTAAAGTCATCTTTTGCCCCATAATAATCCTTTTTTATTACCGCATCTATTCCTTTATTAAAGGAATTTTCTGCCTGCTTTTTCTTCTGGTAATTTGTAAGATCATTCTGATCAGCATTTTGTGAATAAACAGAAGGCAACATCAATAAAAACGAAAAGCCTATTAAAATAATTTTTTTCATGAAAATATTTTTAACAATTCAACACTCTCAATAAAAAGTTTCGTACTTATACGTTATATATACGTAGATAAGTTGAATAATTTCACTAAAAATAAAAAAATTAATTTATTTTTATTGGAAAATAATTATTTCAAGGTAATAAAAGGTTGTAGAAAATAAAAATTTAAATGAAAACGGATCTCACATATCTTAAAGAAATGTCAGCGGGAAATAAAGAACTGGTGCTGGAAATGATCGATATTTTTAAATCACAGGTAGAGGAATTCAAAAGAGATATGCTTGATCTGTTCACAAAAAAAGAATACCAATTACTCGGTAAATTAGCCCATAAAGCCAAGTCATCGATATCGATAATGGGACTTTCCGATTTGGCCAATGATTTAAAAACACTTGAGAATAATGCAAAGGCCGGAATAAAAACCGAGAGTTATAAAAAAATTATTGATAAATTTATACGCGAAACAAATGAAGCAGTTAGTGAACTGGATCAAGTAAGCAAAAATCTGGATTCAATTTTTTAAAAATCAAACAAAATGCTTAAAACTGAAAGAATTAACAACATAATCGTAGTAAAATTTAATAACTCAGATCGTTTTAATGCGCTTATAACTGAACCTGTAAAAGAAGAATTGAAAAATTTATTCAATAAACCTGAAACCAAACTGGCTTTGAGCCTGGATGGAATCAAGTTTATCGACAGTACCGGTTTTGGCGTGTTTTTATCTATTATGAAAACAGCCAATAACACTCACGGAAAATTTAAAATTTGTGATATTTCACCGGAAGTAATGGAACTCTTCAAGCTACTCCAATTACAAAATGTTTTCGAACTATATAACCAGCTCGATGATTGTCTGGCAAGTTTCTCCTAAAAAACTGCAAGCTCCACGTATTAACCTGGCCTGGTTTATTCGTTTTTAAATAACAATTGATTGCTTTCCAAATCGATGGTAATTGTTTTATCATTGGAAACCGTTCCTGCTATTATTTGTCTGGATAATTCATTCAGCACATTTCGTTGTAATATCCGTTTTATAGGCCGCGCCCCAAATTGCGGATCAAATCCCTGATCGGTTATCCAGTCAATTGCTTTGTCAGTCATTATAATCTTAACATCACTCCTGCTTAACAGATTTTGAAGCTGATGAAGTTGTAATACTACAATCTCACGTATTTCATCCTTACTGAGTGGAACAAACATGATCAGTTCATCAATACGGTTCAGAAATTCAGGACGTATGGATTTCTTTAATAATTCGAAAACCTGTATACGTGTTTTTTCCAGCACATCATACCTGTTTGTATCATTCAGGTGTTGAAGGTTTTCATTAATAATATGAGAACCCACGTTAGAGGTCATAATTATAATGGTATTCTTGAAATTCACAACCCTGCCTTTATTATCTGTCAAACGACCGTCATCCAAAACCTGTAATAATATATTAAAAACATCAGGATGTGCCTTTTCGATTTCATCGAGTAAAATTACTGAATACGGTTTTCTCCTCACGGCTTCCGTCAACTGTCCCCCTTCATCGTAACCCACATACCCCGGGGGAGCGCCGATTAATCTTGAGACCGAATGCCGTTCCTGGTATTCCGACATATCAATACGGGTCATCATGTTTTCGTTGTTAAATAAAAATTCAGCTAACGCCTTTGCCAGTTCGGTTTTACCAACACCTGTGGTTCCAAGGAATATAAACGAACCAACAGGCCGTTTGGCATCCTGCAAGCCGGCCCTGCTTCGCCGCACTGCATCGGCAATTGCCGTAATAGCTTCTTCCTGACCGACAACCCGTTTATGTAATTCTTTTTCAAGATTAAGCAGTTTTTCTTTTTCACCTTGCAGCATACGGTTTATAGGAATTCCTGTCCACTTCGACACTATTTCGGCAACATCTTCTGCGGTAACTTCCTCTTTGATTAAGGCCTGTTCACCCTGAAGTTCCTTTAACTGCTCTTTCCATTTTTCAATGTTAGCTTCTGCTTCTCTGATCTTACCATATCTTATTTCAGCAACTCTCCCGTAATTACCCTGTCGCTCTGCTTGTTCAGCCTCTAATTTCAGATTTTCAATTTCCGATTTATCTTTTTGTATCTTATCAATAATATCTTTTTCCGATTGCCATTTTGCCCGCAGCCTATTCCGCTCTTCACTAAGATTGGCAATTTCTTTACCCAATTGACTAACTTTAACTGTATCTCCTTCCCGTTTGATAGCTTCGCGTTCGATCTCAAACTGCTGAATCCTGCGTTCCAGATCATCAATTTCCTGGGGCAATGAATTCATTTCCAGTCGCATTTTTGAAGCTGCCTCATCGATCAGGTCAATCGCCTTATCAGGCAAAAACCGATCTGTAATATACCTGCTTGATAGTTCAACAGCCGAAATAATGGCCTCGTCTTTAATACGCACTTTATGATGATTTTCATATCGTTCTTTCAAACCACGTAGTATAGATATAGCACTGAGTATATCGGGTTCGTCCACCAAAACTGTCTGGAACCTTCTTTCCAGTGCTTTATCTTTTTCAAAATATTTCTGGTATTCGCTTAATGTCGTCGCACCGATTGCCCGCAACTCCCCGCGAGCCAACGCAGGTTTGAGGATATTAGCGGCATCCATTGCGCCTTCGCTTTTCCCAGCACCTACAAGTGTATGTATTTCATCGATAAACAGAATTATTTCGCCATCTGAAGCAATCACCTCTTTTATGACAGCTTTTAAACGTTCCTCAAATTCACCCTTATATTTTGCTCCGGCAATTAAAGCGCCCATATCAAGTGAATAGATTTGCTTGGTTTTCAAGTTCTCCGGAACATCCCCGTTTACTATACGGTGAGCCAGACCTTCTGCAATGGCTGTTTTTCCAACTCCTGGTTCTCCTATTAATATGGGATTATTTTTGGTCCGTCGGGAAATAATTTGTAGAATTCGCCGAATTTCGTCATCTCTTCCAATTACCGGATCCAGTTTTCCATTTCTGGCCTGTTCATTCAGATTAATAGCAAACCGGCTGAGTGAATTAAATGTATCTTCGGCGGTCTGACTCTCCACTTTTGCCCCTTTTCTCAACTCTTTAATGGCTGCTTTAAGTTCGCGTTCCGTAATGCCATTGTCTTTCATTAAACGAGACACATCGTCGCCTGAGACCAGAATACCCAAAAGTAAATGTTCAATGGAAACAAACTGATCACCCAATTCTTTGGAATAATCCAGTGCTTTTTGCAACGATTTATTAGTTGTACCCGAAAGATAAGGTTCTCCACCTGAAACTTTAGGATATGATTCTATTATTTTATCAAGCACCTGCTCGAACTGGCCGGTATTTACACCTAATTTCTTTAGCAAAAAAGAAGAAACATTTTCACCCTGACTGAGAATTCCCCTTATCAGGTGTCCGTTTTCAATAGATTGCTGGTGATAACCCTGTGCAATATCAAAGGCTTTCTGTATAGCCTCCTGTGATTTTATTGTGAAATTATTGAAATTCATAGTTTTTTGTTTTTAACATTCTGTTTTATCTACTACTCAAAATTTCTACCAAATAGTAAAACGCATACTTTTCTGACAATATGACGTAAATCAGTGAAATTTTTAGTCAATACGTCTTATTTTTAAAAGTATTATCAATTAAATATTTACATCAATAATGAAAATCTGAGGTTGCTAAATCACAGAAAAAGTGAAGAAAACATTATGTCAATTTTTCAGGTAATTTTCAGATAAATTTTAAAAATTAAAATATATAGTATTTGTGTCCTGCTAATCTTTTATTCAAACTTTTCCATATATCACAAATTGACCGGGCTATCGTAACATTCAACTGGTAAATCCGTACTATCGAAGTATTTATCACACCATATTAATAGAACTATCCAACTCCTGAACTATGAGCGAACAGATACTCAAGGCGTTAATGGAACTTTTCGCTATTATTGCGAGGCCTGAGAGCAACAAGGAAGACCGCAGGATTGTCGTTGAATCTTTCCTCAGAAGACAGCTTAACCAGGAATTGGTGAAAGACTATCTGAGTGTATTTGATACATTCTACGAAAAGCACCAGACACTTCATATTGAACGCGGGAAAAAAAGAATCGGGCCCGATTCGGTAAAAATCCTGAAAATTTGCAGTCAGATTAACACAGAACTCACCCAAAAACAGAAAATAATTGTTCTGGTACAACTTTATGAATTTGTAAACTCGGACGATGACGATATAACCCAACAGGAATTTGAATTTATCATTACGGTTAGCGATTCATTTCATATCCCACAAGTGGAACATAATCGCATAATGGAATTTACCATTTATCCGTTTGAAAAAACACCCAACACGGGAAAACTTTTAATTATCGATAATAATCCTGAATTTTCTCATCCCAAGGTAAAGCATCTGAATACCGATTTTTTCAAAGGCCAGTTGCGGATATTGAATGTCACTTCGGCAAATATGTTCCTTTTAAGATATATCGGCTCCAATGAGTTGTACCTCAACGGTCAGCTTTTACAGAACGAAAAAGTATATGTTTTTAATACCGGATCGTCTATTCGAAATCATACCATTAATCCGATATATTACAGCGATGTTGTCACCCTTTTCAATGAAGATGAAGGAAATGCCAGAATCTTGTTTCAGGTGAAAGACATCAGCTATAAATTCCGTAACGGGCATATAGGGCTTCGTAAACTGAGTTTCCAGGAAGAATCGGGAAAGCTGATAGGAATAATGGGAGCAAGCGGTGCCGGGAAAACTACCCTTCTGAATGTATTGAACGGAGCAACGGCGCCTACAACAGGTGAAATTCTTGTTAATGGCATTAATATACATACCGACGGGAAGAAGATTGAAGGATTGATTGGTTATGTTTCACAGGATGACCTTTTGATAGAAGATCTTACTGTTTATGAAAATTTGTATTATAATGCCAAATTATGTTTCGACAATTATTCCGAACAAAAGATAAGTGAAACAATAGAAAGGATGTTGCACAACCTTGGTCTGCATGAGATTAAGGATATTCAGGTTGGATCACCGCTGAATAAGAAGATAAGCGGCGGGCAACGAAAACGTCTTAACATAGCCCTTGAACTGATACGTGAACCTGCAGTATTATTTTTAGATGAACCTACTTCCGGACTATCATCGAGAGATTCGGAAAATATCATGGATCTGCTGAAGGAGCTGGCATTGAAAGGAAAGCTCGTTTTTGTGGTCATTCACCAGCCATCATCGGAAATTTTTAAAATGTTCGATAAATTACTTATTCTTGATACTGGAGGATATCTAATTTATAATGGCGATCCCATCGAATCAATCATTTATTTTAAGTCAAGGGTCCATCATGCAAATTACACAGAAAGCGAGTGCCATGCCTGTGGTAATGTTAACCCGGAACAGATATTTAATATTGTAGAACTAAATATACTGGATGAATACGGTAAATTCACCCGTACACGTAAAATATCCCCGCTGGAGTGGAATGATTTCTATCTGGAATATTCAAAAGATGATGAGGAAATAATTCCTGCACCTTCAAAGGAACTACCCAGGATATCCTTTAAAATACCGAATATGCTAAAACAGTTCCTGGTATTTGTAAGAAGAGACATAGTTGCTAAATTGGCAAATACGCAATACCTTGTTATTAATTTCCTGGAAGCCCCGTTACTGGCATTTATTCTTTCTTTCATCATAAAGTATCACAATGTAAGTGCTACGAATGAGCTGGGATACACATTCATGGGAAACAGTAACCTGCCGGTGTACATTTTTATGTCGGTTATCGTGGCCATTTTTATGGGACTGACAGTAAGTGCCGAAGAAATTATAAAAGACAGAAAAATACTGAAACGGGAAGCCTTTCTGAACTTAAGCTGGTCGAGTTATCTGCTTTCAAAGATTGCCGTGTTACTGGTCTTATCAGCTATTCAGGCTCTAACATTTGTACTTGTAGGTAATACTATTCTCGAAATCAAGGGAATGTACTTTAATTACTGGCTGGTGTTATTTAGTTCATGGGTTGCAGCCAATATCATGGGTCTTGTTATATCCGACAGTTTTAAAACAGTCGTTACCATATATATTCTGATTCCATTTTTAGTTATTCCACAAATAATCCTGAGTGGGATCATTGTGAAATATGAAAAACTGAATCCAGCTGTTTCCTCTCCTAGTAAAATACCCTGGTACGGCGAAATAATAACTGCCAGATGGGGTTATGAGGCCCTGGCTGTATACCAGTTTAAGGAAAACAAATACCAGCAGCCTTTTTATGAGTATAATAAAATAATGAGCATTGCCGAGTTCAAAAAAAATTACTGGGTAAGAAACCTGTTGAATAAAATAGATTACCTTGATAAATATTACCAGGATCCTGATAAGAAGAAGAAAGTTGAAAATAACCTGTTGTTACTGCGTAATGAAATAGGAAAAGAAATGTCGGAAGAGAAAGTAATTACTTTTAATCACATGGACAGTCTGTATTACAGCAAACTTACCCCGAAAATACTCAAAAATACACGTGATTACATCTCCAATGTTAACCGGCTGTATATAAGGGTTTATAATTTAAAAAATGATGAGCGAGATAAACTGATCAGGGAAATGCAATCGACACCTGAAAAGAAAGAAGCTTTTTTAAAGTTAAAACGTGATTACTTTAATGAAAGATTAGCAGAGTTTGTGGAAAACAGTGATGAGGTGATACGGATTATAGATTATAAAGGACATTTATATCAAAAGATCGATCCCATTTATCTTGATCCGGAACCGAAATTTCTGAAGGCCCATTTTTATGCTCCAAGAAAACAAATCTTTGGCCACTATTTCAGCACATACTGGGTAAATATAAGTGTCATTTGGTTTATGTCGCTGTTTTTCTATATCATGCTTTATTCCAGATTTTTAAGGCGGATGCTGGAATATGTGGAAAATCTTACAAGACGTAAGAGTGATACAGAATAGGTAGTTCTACACTAAATCACCTTAATATATAAAACAAAAAAGCTGCACAAAGCAGCTCTAATTATTATTTTCTTAATTGATTGATCAATCCACGATTTCAATCATTTTGAACGGTACTCTGATTATAGATTCGTAATCTTCGCCAGCTTCCAGCATATCCTCGTCATCTTCTTCATAATACCAGTTTATAAGCACCTCATTTTTTGCTTTATGAATTACTTCGAGTTTTTTAAACACATCCAGAATACATTTCGAAGAACTGGTATTAAAATATTCAAGGTGTACGTCAACCCTTGTCAATTTCACAGGATCTTTTGCATACTCATCCAGCCAATCTACCAAAGGTTTATAAAACTCAATTGAATTTTCAGGTATTGACCTTCCTTTTATCTCTATCACCCCTGTTTCCTCATTGAACTTTACTAATGGTGTCTTTGGTGTTCCTTCTATTGAAATAGGTTTCATACGTATAAATTTCCACAAATTAAATCTTAATCGTCAGATTAAAAAAGTAATAATTCCCATTATAATTGTAAAATGCATATTCTAATTTATGCCCTGTTTTACGAGCTATATCGACCAGACCGAGTCCGCCACCGCCTTTTGCAGAAAGCTTTTGATGATTAAGGATAAACTTATACATATCCTTCAACTCATCTCTTGAAAGGGAGTTTATTTTGTCTATTTTTTCCTTTAGAAACTTGATCTTATTGGAATTAATGAAATTACCTGTAGAAACTTTGTATAGGTCATTTTCTTTTTGAACCACCAATATCCCAAACTTGGGATCAAGGTTCTCATTAATACCCTCATGCGTCTCTTCTATGTGATGGTAAAGGTTCTGCAAGCTTTCCACCAGAACATTATAGAGTTTTTTTCTGGTTAAACTAACCTCATTACCCTGTTCCAGCTTTTCTTCTACAGCTTCAAGAACATCATTAATTAATTCGGAAGTGATGCTCCCCTTGTAGGCTAAAAGCACCTCTCCCTTGTTCAGGTCAGTATAATACTCGTTTATGTTAAAGCTCATAGAAAGCTTCTTAGCGATTTCTAATTAAAAATAATGATAAAATTTAAATCTCAACAAATATATAAAAAATATCTTCTTACAAAAATTTAGTTTTCATGGTCAGGTACAGATCAAAAAGGATTATTTTATTTCTGAATTAATCCAAATTTAAATATAGCCAAATTTATACAAACTCTTCTTTGTAAGCCATATTATTTACAATTTCATAAACATTATTATTAATAATTTGTATTTTATATATTTTGAAATGCCTAATATAAAGAATATTTATAATATTTACATTCCAGTTGGCTGTTAAAAAGCGTAATTCTTTTTGATGTACGAAGTCCGATATTTTTCATGGCTGCAAAATTACTGCTTAGAATCCATGCATCATAACCTGTAAAATTGTGTTTCAGACTATCCCCTATGGATTTATAAAATCCTTCCATATCCGTTTTCTTCAAACGTTCGCCGTACGGAGGGTTCATAACAAGTAATCCCCCGCCTGTTGGAGGAAGGACAGTTTCGATAGGAGTTACCTTTAATCTGACAGCATTTGAAAGCCCGGCAGATTCGATGTTTTCCCGTGCATCACGAATTGCTGAAGCTGAAATGTCTGTACCGACTATCTCATAGCTGAAATTGTTTTTTGCACCGGGTTGTTTACTGATTTTATCAAATAGACGGTTTGTCGTAATCATTCCAATTCTGGAAAGCATATTTATTTCTGTATTTACCCGGCGGGACACCCAATGCAATATGGGCCGCCTCAATTAATAAAGTGCCTGAGCCGCACATAGGATCAATAAAGTTGGTGCTTCCATCCCATCCGGCAAGCTTTAACATTCCTGCTGCCAGCACCTCGTTCAGGGGAGCTATTGCCTGATACTTCCTGTAGCCGCGTTTATGCAGTGATTCCCCGGAACTATCAAGAGACAGGATTAATTCATTTTCCGTAATATGCACATCAATTCTTATATCCGGATCTTCGAGATTTACATCAGGACGGCGATTGTATTTATCCCGGAAGCAGTCGACAATAGCATCTTTCACCTTCTGTGAAACGAATTTTGAATGATTAAATAAAGAGCTGCTGACATTCGTGTCAACAACAATTGTTTTATCTACATTAAAATACTCCGTCCAGTTAATTTTTCTTACCACATTGTATAATTCATCAGCATTTCGCAGTCTCCATTTTAGCAGGGGCCTTAAAATTCGCAATGTAGTCCGCGCATAGTAATTTGCCCGATACATCACTTCTTTATCACCGGAAAAGATTACTGCACGACGGCCGATTTCAATATCCTGCGCGCCCAATTCTTTCAGTTCTTCTGCCAGTATATTTTCCAACCCACTGAAAGCCTTTGCTACCATTTCTGTTTTTTCCGAATTTTTCACTTTCATTTGTTCTTTAGTTCGTCAATAAAAGATAAAGCATTTTGGAACCTGTCAGTACCATTACCCTTAACCACACGATAACGGCAATTAAAGCGTTCCAGTTCGTTACGATATCTTTCAAACAATCTTTTTCTGGCTTCACCCGAATTTTCACGTACATTATCGGCTATCCATGGAAGATCTGTATCACACAGGAGATAAAGTTCAACCTTATTTACTGCCAGTTCTTCATCGATCCATGCAGGATACCGATCATACAATTCGATGAACCATATTTTTGTAATTATCAGATAGGTATCGAAAAAAATATATTCGTTTGCTTCCGGATAAACCGTATGGAATTGTTCCTTTTGTTTTTCAGCAATTTGTACAATATCCCGGTAATTATAGGCTCTTTTTAATTGTTCCACATATTTACGGGCATATTCAGTTATAAATATAGTATGATATTGCCGGCCCAGTTGTTCAGTAAGGGTAGTTTTTCCTGTAGATTCAGGTCCGGTTATCACAATTCTATTTATGTTTCTGCTGTCTCCAGTTTCCATTGCCGTTTCCATTCATAATAACCAGTAATTGCCAGAGCGGTATAAACAATAAATAACAGTACTGTAGGGTACAATCCTTTATAAACATATAATCCGGCAGATACAGAATCCACCACAATCCATATCAACCAATGTTCCATGATCTTTTGTGCAAGCATATAAGTAGCTACTATGCTGGCGGCTGTGGTAAACGCATCCCAGAACGGAACCGGAGAATCGGTAAAATCTTTCAATATAAAAGAAATAACAATGAAAAAAACCACTGTCCAGAAAAAAAACCAAATTGCCGATTTATAAGTAACCCTGGATATCGGTAATTCTGCTTTACTTTCCTGATTATTGCCTTTTGACCAATGCATCCAACCGTAAACACTGATTATCAGATAATAAACATTCAAACCCATATCAGCATAGAATTTTGAAACAAAAAAAACATAAACATACAATGCTGATGTAATAATACCGAAAGGCCATAAAAGAATGTTCCCGCGTACGGAATAAACAAGGTAGATTAGCCCGGTGATGGTACCTGCAACTTCAATATAATGTTGCAGTACCCAGAGAAACGATTTTATAAAAAACTCGGGAATATTCACCGGAGAATAACAAGATTGAATTATTTATTTTTCAGCAATGATTTATAGTGATCCCAATTGTTAAGAACGTCAACCGCTTTTTTAAAATTAGCATCCCTGATATTGAGAACCTCAAAAAACTCACTGGTATTCCAAAGATCCCTGGCGATATAAGCTTTCACCAGAAGTTTTAATTCGTTACGTGAAGTATTGATTCCTGTTTTACTTTCCGGAAGTCCTTCTTTTGCTGCATATTTAATAAGCTTACTCATTAACTTATCATCTACCTTAAAATTAGCATCGAAAGAACTGAATTGGGGATATTCCTGCTTAAAGTTCATCCTATTAGCGTCCACATATTCCAGCAAAAACTGATTCAGTATGCCGTTTCGGATTATATCGCGGTAATAATCGGAATAATAAGATGTGTCAATCGGTATAAAGAAATCGGGCATAATTCCTCCCCCCCCGTATACTGTCCGTGAATTTACGAGTGTATGATATTTAAGTGAGTCCGGAAAATGAATGCTGTCGGCATGCATGAGTTCCCCATTGTTATACCTGTCTATAATATCCTCATCATAAGCTGTTTTTCCATTATCATAAGGTTTCTGTATAAGCCGTCCAGTAGGTGTATAGTAGCGGGCAATTGTTAAGCGTATCATCGACTCATCCGGTAATAAAAACGGCCGTTGAACCAGTCCTTTTCCAAATGAGCGCCTGCCGATAATAATACCCCGGTCCCAATCCTGAACAGCACCTGTTACAATTTCACTTGCAGATGCAGACCCTTCGTCTATTAATATTATTAAATGTCCCTTTTCAAAATCGCCATCCTGAGTAGCAACATAGTCATGTCTTTCACTATGCAGCCCTTTAGTATATACTATCAGTTTTCCTTTTCCAAGGAACTGATCGGCCAACTGATGTGCTGTTTCAAGGTAACCTCCCCCGTTTCCGGTTAAATCGAGAATCAGCGCGGTCAAACCTTCCTTTTTCAATTGATCAAGCGCTTTTGTAAACTCTGCCATGGTAGTTAATGCAAAACGGTTCAATTTGATATACCCTACCGAATCGTTAACCATATATGCTGCATCAAGGCTGTAAATTGGTATTTTATCACGGGTGATCGTGAAATCAAGCGGTTTTTTCTGTTTCCGGCGAACAATAGTTACTTTAACTTTTGTACCTTTATTTCCTCGTAATAAATCATAAACACCTTTGGTAGTAATACCTATACCAGCTACATTTTTATCGTCAACTTTAACAATTCTGTCACCTGCCCTGATACCGACCTTTTCTGAAGGTCCACCTGAAATCGGTGAAATAATAAATATAGTGTCATTCAGAATGTTAAAGGATATCCCAATCCCCTCGAAATTGCCAAGTAATGGCTCATTCATTTCCTTTACCTCATCACTGGTTATGTAAGTTGAATGCGGATCCAGGTTTTTCAACATTTCAACAATGGCGCTTTCAACCAGTTTATTATCATTTACAGTATCGACATAATAACGGTCAATTAATTCGAGAACTCTTCCGAACTTATAGGTTTGCTCGTACACTGTCTGTGAATGCAATCCGGTACTTAAAACGAGGCTTAACGCCATGTAACTAATAAAGTGCTTCATTCGACTTGAAGAATTTACAGCTTATACTACTAAAAGCTTTTGTTAATTGTGAATATAGATTTATTTAGAATAAAATCAAAAGTAATTCATTTTATTGTAATCTGCCCATGTATTAAAAATAGGTCTGTATCTAATTTTCACGGGATTATTGGAATGTGAAAATTATTTATAGTAAAAAACATTTTTCATAAACTTATTCCCATTCAATAGTAGCGGGAGGTTTCGAGCTAATATCATATACTACCCGGTTGATCCCCTTTACATTATTAATGATCCTGTTCGAGATCTCACCCAGAAAATCATAGGGCAGTCTCGACCAGTCAGCAGTCATTCCGTCGGTTGAAGACACTGCCCTTAACGCCACCACATTTTCATAAGTACGTTCATCACCCATCACTCCTACCGACTGAACAGGCAATAAAATAGCGGCTGCCTGCCAGACCTCATCGTATAAATTATGCGACTTCAGGCCTTCAATAAATACATTGTCCACTTCCTGAAGAATTTGTACCTTCTCGGCAGTGATCTCTCCCAGGATTCGGATAGCCAGACCCGGGCCCGGAAACGGGTGCCGTCCCAGGATAATTTCATCAATCTGTAACGTTTTCCCAACTCTTCGCACCTCATCTTTAAATAATAGTTTTAAGGGTTCCACCACCTTAAGATTCATAATATCAGGCAATCCACCTACATTGTGGTGCGATTTGATTGTTGCTGAAGGACCGTTAACCGAAACCGATTCTATAACATCAGGGTAAATTGTTCCCTGTGCCAGCCATTTAACATCCTGAATTTTTTTTGCTTCTTTTTCAAAAACTTCTATAAAATCCCTGCCTATTATTTTCCGTTTGGCCTCAGGTTCAAATACACCTTTCAGATCATTCAGAAACTTATCCTTTGCATTTATACCGACTACATTCAGTCCCATGTGTTTGTATGACTCCAGGACCTTTTCGAATTCATTTTTCCGTAACAAGCCATTATCTACAAATATACATGTCAGTTTTTTGCCGATTGCTTGATGTAACAATATCGCTGCTACCGAAGAATCGACACCACCGGATAATCCCAGCACAACTTTATCGTCCTTTAACCGTTCCTGTAATTCCTTTATAGTTGATTCGACAAAAGAAGCCGGAGTCCAGTCCTGCTTACACCCGCAAATTGCTACCAGAAAATTTTCGAGCAGTTTCTTTCCCTCAGTAGTATGATAAACCTCGGGGTGAAACTGTATGCCATACGTTTTTTCATTCATTATTTTAAAGGCTCCCACCTTTACATTCGAAGTACTGCCAATCACTTTATAGTTTTCCGGTATGCGCGTAATAGTGTCGCCATGTGACATCCACACCTGTGTACCGGGTGTAAGTCCTTTTAGCAGGTCGGATCTGGTGTCGATATTGTTCAGGTTAGCCCTTCCGTATTCGCGGTGCTTGGATGGCAATACGTCGCCGCCATAATGATGGGCTAAAAACTGTGCTCCATAACATATTCCCAGTACAGGTAATTTTCCTTTAATCGTATCCAATTCAGGCACCGGTGAATTTTCATCCCTTACGGAATAAGGGCTGCCAGACAATATTACTCCTTTTACAGTATTATTTAATTCAGGATATTTATTAAAAGGGTGAATTTCGCAATAAACATTGAGCTCCCTCACTCTGCGGGCTATAAGCTGGGTGTACTGAGAACCGAAATCTAAAATTATTATTTTTTCTTGCACGGTTTAAATGGTTACTGTTTATTAAAAATGAACACAAAGATAAGGATTAAATAAAGAAATAAAATCGCAGGAACCCGGCAGAAACTAATTATTTCAAACCGATTATTAATCAACATTAACTAATCTTCACGTGTTTGTTCTACAGTAAATTTATCCCCATCTTCTACTGCAAAAACCGGTTGAAACACTGTTGCAGCTTCTTCTGCCAGTAAGCCAACATCCTTATATCTCGAAGAAAAATGCCCGATCAGCAATCTCTTTGCTTCAGCGGCTTTAGCCATTTCACCAGCCTGAAGTGCCGTGGAATGATAAGTTTGTTTGGCCAGTTTTTTCTGATCATGAAGAAACGTAGCTTCATGGTATAATAAATCTACCTGCCTGATTTTATCCGCATTTTTTCTCATAAAAAGTGTGTCGGTGATATAAGCATATGATCTCGGCCGTAAAGACTGTAATGTCAGTTGTTCATTCTTTATCAATTGTCCTTCGGGTGTTATAAAATCATTTCCTTCCTTAATATTTATAATATCACGTAAAGGTATGTTGTATTTTTCTATCATATCTTTCCGGATATTTTTCAATCGAAGCTTTTCTTTAAAAAGGAATCCAACTGTGGGAATTCTGTGCCGGAGCGGAATAGTTTCCACTGTAAGAAGCCTGTCTTCGTAAATTAAAGCTGTTTGACTGGTATTTACAGGATGCAATACAATTTCATAATCCTGCTGTTTGGTAAAATGTTCCCGGTAAAATCCTATAATTTGCTGTATATCCGAATGAGCATATATATGTAGTGGGTGCTCTCTACCCATCAGGTTAAATGTCGAAAATAGTCCAAAAAGGCCAAAGATATGATCTCCGTGAAGGTGACTGATGAAAATGTGATTGATTTTGCCCATGTGGATTTTGAATTTACGCAGTTGCATTTGCGTACCTTCCCCACAATCGATCAAAAAAAAATGCTCATGTACATTAAGTACATGAGCAGCAGGAAATCTTTTTGACGTAGGTAGAGCCGAACTACTACCTAAAACCGTCAGTTCAAAAGACATAATGCTTTAATAATATATCTATTTTTCTGTTTCAGCAATCAAATTCGCGCCTTCATCTATTGAAGCGGAAATATTCAGAACTGTATCCAATTGTGAAATGGTAATTAACCGTTCCACCGCATCATTCAGTCCCGTGAGCACAAATGTGCCGTTTGCATTCTTACACAACCGGTTAGCAACTAAAATTGCGCTTAACCCTGAAGAATCACAATACCGACATTTGCTCAGATCAAGTATTATATTTTTTTCACCATTACCGGATACAAGTACTAACTCCGATTTCAAAGTAGGAGCAATGTGTGTATCCAGTTTTTCTTCTAATACTTGGATCAAGGTGTGATTGTCATGCTTTTCAATTTTAAATTCCATATTAAAGGGTTTTAGATATATCTTTAGTGATTATTCACCGGCCGTATCATCTTCTTTACTTTCATTCCCTTTTACTTCTTCCGGTTCAACTTTTACATTTTCCTGTTTAGCTTTGGCTTCTTTCTTTTTCTGGATCTTTTCATTATGCTCCATCTCGTCTTTCAAAGCTGCTAAATCAGTAATGTCACCGAGTGTTGTTTTTTCCAAATTAGCCTTAATCTTCTTGGTAGCTCTTTTGGTATTGGAAGCAGTTGTTTTCTTTTCTGTTGCTTCAGATGACCGCTTCTCATCTTCAAACACTCTTGAATGAGAAAGAACTATTTTCTTCGCTGTCTTAGAAAACTCAATCACTTTGAACGGCAGTTTTTCATCAATTTTTGCTGATGAGCCATCTTCCTTTACTAAATGTTTCGGTGTAACAAAACCTTCAACACCATAAGGAAGCGCTATTACAGCACCTTTATCTACCAGTTCCACTACAGTTCCCTCGTGAATCGATCCTATCGTAAAAATCGTTTCAAATACATCCCACGGATTTTCCTCAAGTTGTTTATGTCCAAGGCTCAACCTTCTATTCTCTTTGTCGATCTCCAGAACAACTACTTCTATGTCTTCGCCGATATTGGTGAATTCAGCAGGATGCTTAATTTTCTTTGTCCAGGAAAGATCTGAAATATGGATCAATCCGTCTACACCTTCTTCAATCTCAACGAACACACCAAAATTAGTAAAATTCCTGACTTTTGCAGTATGTTTTGATCCAATGCTGTATTTTTCTTCAATTTTTTCCCAGGGGTCGGGTTTCAATTGCTTAATACCCAACGACATCTTTCTTTCTTCACGATCAAGGGTAAGTATCTGAGCTTCTATTTCATCGCCCACTTTCATAAATTCCTGGGCGCTTCTCAGGTGTTGCGACCATGACATTTCAGATACATGAATTAAGCCTTCTACACCCGGCGCAATTTCAACAAATGCACCGTAGTCGGCCATCACCACAACTTTTCCTTTTACTTTATCACCAACTTTCAGATTGGTATCGAGTGAATCCCATGGATGTGGTGTAAGTTGCTTCAAACCAAGGGCAATACGTTTTTTATCATCATCGAAATCGAGGATAACCACCTGCAATTTCTGGTCGAGCTGCAGAATTTCTTCGGGGTGGTTCACCCTGCCCCAGGAAAGGTCTGTAATGTGGATAAGTCCGTCAACACCGCCCAGGTCGATAAATACACCATATGAAGTAATATTTTTCACGGTACCTTCCAGAATCTGCCCTTTTTCGAGTTTGGCAATAATCTCTTTTTTCTGTTGTTCCAGCTCAGCTTCTATCAATGCTTTATGCGATACAACTACGTTTTTGAATTCATGATTGATCTTAACCACTTTAAATTCCATGGTTTTGCCAACATAAATATCGTAGTCGCGAATAGGTTTCACATCTATCTGTGAACCGGGAAGGAAAGCCTCGATGCCAAAGACATCAACGATCATACCACCTTTGGTACGGCATTTAATGTATCCTTTGATAATTTCATCTTTCTCCAGTGCTTCATTTACCCTGTCCCAGGATTTAAGCGCCCGTGCTTTTTTATGCGATAATACCAGTTGTCCTTTCTTATCTTCCTGACTTTCTACATATACCTCTACTTTATCTCCTGCTTTTAAATCAGGATCGTAACGAAATTCATTCAGACTGATCACGCCTTCGGACTTATAGCCAATATTAATGACCACTTCCCGTTTATTCATAGAAATAACAGTACCTTCTACTACATCATTTACAGCAATAGTAGAAAGTGTATCATCGTACATTTTTTTAAGCTCTTCCTTTTCATTGGAAGTATAAGCTATTTCATCATCGGCATAGCTATCCCAATCGAAATCGGCAATATTATTTTCCGTTTCGTTTGCAATTTCTTTTTCTTTTTTTGATTCAGCTTTTGCAGCCTTATCGGTTACATTTTCTTCAGTTTCGGACTCAACCGGGGTTGTTTCACTTTCGACAGCTTCTTCAGCTTTTACTTCATCATTTTGTTCAACTTCAGCTTGCGCCTGATCTGTTGATACTTCATCAGCAGTTTCATTTTCAGATTCAGTAGAAGCTTGTTCAGCTTGTTCCCGATCCTCTACATCTTGTTCAACTACTTCAGCTTTCGCCTGTTCTGTTGATTCTTCATCAGCAGTTTCATTTTCAGATTCAGTGGAAGCTTGTTCAGCCTGTTCCTGATCCTGTACATCTTGTTCAACTACTTCATCCTTTTCAACCGGTTCTTCGGTCAGGTTTTTATTTTCTTCAGTCATTTAATTAATACAAATTAATGGGTTAGACATTATATAGTTTAAAAACGAGCAGCAAAGCTATAATTTTCTTAGCTAAAAAACTAAAGATACAAAAAAAAATACAATAATATTAACTTACTTTATTATCGTATGATAAAACCCTGAAAGGAAAATATTTATACAATTTCAGGTTTGTATTTTCTAATCCATATTGAATAATTCCGAAAAAAAAATTAAAAGTCTACTATAATAACCTGGCAGATAATTCATAAATCAACAACTTGTACAGATTTTCAAAGCATTCAGTTTGCTATTATAAATGCTAATCCTTTCTAACTACTCCCGATTTCTAGCGGAATAATTAAATCCCAATAAAACATTTTTTAAGCCAAAGCAGAATTAGAATAGAAACCTTATCTTTATGTCGAAATTTTTAAAATAGTCAAATATGAAAATAGCTATAGTCGGTACAGGTTATGTGGGTCTGGTGACCGGTGCATGTTTTGCCGAAACCGGGGTTACTGTTACCTGTGTGGATATCGACAAACAAAAAATTGAGAAATTAAACAAAGGAATAATACCTATTTATGAACCCGGACTCGAGGTTTTAGTTAAAAGAAACATAGAAAAAGAAAGGTTGTTTTTCACCACCGATCTTGGAAAAACAATTCAGGACTGTGAAGTTGTGTTTATTGCAGTCGGAACTCCTCCCGGTGAAGACGGCAGCGCAGATCTGAAACATGTATTAGCAGTAGCCACTGAAATCGGTCAGAATATGAACCAGTATCTGGTAGTAGCTACCAAAAGCACCGTTCCGGTGAAAACCTCTCAAAAAGTAAGAAGTGCCATTCAGAAGGAACTGGATAAACGAAAAGTTAATATCGAATTTGATGTAGCCTCCAATCCTGAATTTTTAAAAGAAGGCGCCGCTGTGGATGATTTTCTGAAACCCGACCGTATTGTACTTGGCATCGATTCCGAAAAAGCAGAAAACATGATGCGCCGGTTATATAAACCTTTCCTGTTAAACGGTCACCCCATTATTTTTATGGACATTACCTCTGCCGAGCTGACTAAATATGCCGCTAATGCCATGCTTGCCACAAAAATCAGTTTTATGAATGACCTGGCAAACCTTTGTGAATTGGTTGATGCTGATATTAATGAGGTACGCCGCGGAATCGGAAGCGATCCACGTATAGGCAATAAATTTATTTATCCGGGCGTAGGGTATGGAGGCAGCTGTTTCCCTAAGGATGTGAAAGCGATTATCAAAACCGGTGAGGAAAACAAATACTCACTGGAAATTCTGAAAGCAGTAGAAAAAGTAAACAATAACCAAAAACAGGTACTTTTTAATAAGGTATATGCGCACTTTCAGGGTGACCTTAAAGGCAAAACTTTCGGAATATGGGGCCTTTCTTTCAAACCCAATACCGACGACACGCGTGAAGCTCCTGCACTTGTTATTATCGACCGGCTCCTGGAAAAAAATGCATCTGTAAAAGTTTACGATCCGGTGGCCAAAGAAGAAGCAAAAAAATACCTTGCCGACCGGGTAGAATATTCAAAAGATATGTACGATGCTTTGATTGATGTGGATGCCTTGCTGATGATTACCGAATGGTCGGAGTTTCGTATTCCCAATTTCAAAGTAATGGCTAAACTGATGAAGAATCTGTTGATTTTCGATGGAAGAAACATCTATGATGCGAATGAACTTAAGGAATATGGTTTCACATATTTCAGCATTGGCCGTAATAACTCATGAACTAACTACACCATAGAAAATAAATTGATTCAATGAAAAAAATTCTTGTAACAGGTGGAGCAGGCTTTATAGGGTCGCACTTGTGCGAAAGATTATTACAGGAAGGAAACGAAGTGATTTGCCTGGATAACTATTTTACAGGATCCAAAGCAAATATTCTGCATTTACTCGACAATCCTTATTTTGAATTAATAAGGCACGATGTAACCACTCCTTTTTACATAGAAGTGGACGAAATTTACAACCTGGCATGTCCTGCCTCTCCTATCCATTACCAGTATAATCCGATAAAAACTATAAAAACATCGGTAATGGGGGCCATTAATATGCTCGGACTGGCAAAACGTATTCGTGCCAAGGTGTTGCAGGCTTCTACAAGCGAAGTATATGGTGACCCAAAGATACATCCGCAAACAGAAGAATACTGGGGAAATGTAAATCCCATTGGACAACGTTCCTGTTATGATGAAGGTAAACGTTGTGCTGAAACCCTGTTCATGGATTACCATCAGCAGAACAAGGTAAGAATAAAAATTGTCAGGATATTCAATACCTATGGTCCCCGTATGCATCCCAATGACGGACGTGTAGTTTCGAATTTCATTGTTCAGGCACTTAAAGGCGAAGAAATTACCCTTTACGGGGATGGCAACCAGACAAGAAGTTTCCAGTATATTGACGACCTGTTGGAAGGCCTCATCAGAATGATGCAAACCCCGGATGAGATAATTGGGCCTATAAATATTGGAAACCCGGGAGAATTCACAATCCGCGAACTGGCAGAAAAAATCAAAGAACTTACCGGATCCGCCTCCAAAATTGTGTACAAACCATTACCATCCGACGATCCTGCTCAGCGTCAGCCCGATATAAGTAAAGCCAAAAAATACCTGGATAACTGGGAACCAGGTATAAAACTGGAAGAAGGATTAATAAAAACCATCGATTATTTCAGTAAACTTTTATCTGTTTAAATGAAGGTTTTATCTTTGCACCATTATTTCGATAAACGTTTAAAAATAAATCTATGAAGGGAATAATACTGGCCGGCGGATCCGGAACCCGCCTCTATCCTATCACCAAAAGTATTTCGAAACAAATTTTACCGGTATACGATAAACCCATGATCTATTACCCCTTATCGGTGCTGATGCTTGCCGGGATCAGGGAAATACTGGTTATTTCCACACCTCAGGATATTCATCTTTACGAGGACCTACTGAAAGACGGAAGCCAGCTTGGCCTTAATATCCAATACGAAATTCAGCCTTCTCCCGACGGACTGGCACAGGCATTTATCATCGGTGAGAAATTCATAGGCAACGACAATGTCTGCCTGATCCTGGGAGATAATATCTTTTATGGTCACGGATTCGGAAATGAACTGCTGAAAACTGCTGAATTCGATGATGGCGCTTTGGTATTCGGATACTATGTAAACGATCCGGAACGTTACGGGGTAGTTGAATTTAACAAAGACGGACAAGTACTGAGCCTTGAAGAAAAACCGGCTGCTCCCAAATCAAATTATGCTGTAACCGGTTTGTACTTTTATTCCAATGATGTAATCAGAAAGGCCAAATCACTAAAACCATCGGCACGTGGAGAGCTGGAAATAACCGATCTGAATCGTTTATATCTAAATGAAAAAAGACTGAAAATCAGTATTCTTGGTCGCGGTATGGCCTGGCTGGATACCGGCACACATGAGAGTCTTTTAGAGGCATCAAACTATATTCATACCATCGAATCGCGCCAGGGGCTGAAAGTCTCGTGTATTGAAGAAATTGCTTACAAAAGAAAATATATTGATAAAGAACAGTTGCTCAGATTAGCGGAACCGTTGAGCAAAAATCAATACGGAGAATATCTGTTGCGTATTGCCGAAGATAAAATTCTTACTTTTTGATGATTTACTGATATGAAAATTTCTGAAACCGGACTCGAAGGGCTCCTGATTATAGAACCAAAAATATTTACAGATAATCGCGGTTATTTTTTTGAAAGTTATAACGAGAAGATGCTGAAAGAAGCCGGGATTAATATACAATTCGTTCAGGATAACCAGTCGAAGTCTTCCCGTGGTGTGATACGCGGATTACATTACCAGTTGGAACCCCATGCACAAACCAAGCTTATAAGGGTATTGAAGGGAAATATACGCGATGTTGCCGTGGACATTCGTAAGGGATCGCCGACTTTTGGTAAATGGTTCAGCATCGACCTCTCAGATACCAACAATAAACAATTATTGGTGCCTAAAGGATTTGCACACGGTTTTTCCGTTATTAGCGAAACAGCCATTATCCTTTATAAATGCGATGACTTTTAT
Organism: uncultured Bacteroidales bacterium; assembly: GCA_963748095.1. Taxonomy (GTDB): domain Bacteria; phylum Bacteroidota; class Bacteroidia; order Bacteroidales; family UBA10428; genus CAVVIO01. The sequence goes on along the minus strand of CAVVIO010000069.1, from coordinate 45,875 downwards.
AATCCCGGATCGGAACGTGGGATTATTTATAACGATGCCTCCCTTGGAATCGACTGGGGCATTGCTCCCGGTGATGAGATAATATCGGATAAAGATCTCAGGCACCCTACGTTTGATAAAGCAGATATTAACTTTACATTCTAACATAATTCAGATATTATGCCGGTAATTTTAGTAACAGGTTCAAACGGACAACTCGGTCAATCTATAAGGAATATCTCAGGGCAATTACCCGGTACCCGCTTTCTCTTTCACGATGTGGACACACTGGACCTTACCCGCTATGACGAGGTAACCACATTTTTTCAGGATAACCGTCCCGACTTTGTTGTGAACTGTGCTGCATATACTGCTGTTGATAAAGCCGAAAGCGATCAGGATACTGCCTATAAGATCAATGCGGATATTCCTGCTTTTCTGGCTGAAACATGTGCAAAATACCAAAGTAAATTTATCCACATCTCTACCGATTATGTTTTCGACGGACAAACCTGGATACCTTACCGGGAAACAGATACCCCGAACCCGCAATCGGTATATGGAAAAAGCAAACTGGCAGGCGAACAAAAAGTAATGCTGTATAATCAGTCAACCATCATCCGTACGGCATGGTTGTACTCAGGTACAGGATCAAATTTTCTGAAAACCATTCTCCGCATAGGCAGGGAAAATAAAGAAATAAAAGTGGTAGCTGACCAGGTTGGAAGTCCTACCAGCGCTATTGATCTGGCAAAAATTGTTCTTGCCATTATTAAACAAACCATCGAGGATGAATCTTCTTATCATCCCGGAATTTTTCATTTCACCAACGAAGGAATATGCAGCTGGTATGACTTTGCCTGTGAAATTATCCGTATCTCCCGGTTGAATTGCCACGTAATCCCAATTGAAACAAAAGATTATCCCTTACCCGCACATCGACCGCCTTATAGTGTACTAAATAAAACAAAAATCAAAGAGTTGTATAATCTGAATATTGCTAACTGGCGTGATAGTTTACTGGAGGTTCTTTCAGAACATAATACCTAGTAATATGTTATTCTTCATGAAAAATATTTAAATCATTCAAAAATGGAAAACCAGGAACTGCTTGAAAAGGTGAAAGAAAGAGCCGGACAATGGCTTAAAGGAAACTATGATAAAGACACCAAGGAAAAAGTAAAATATTTACTGGATCACGACGAAAAAGAATTGATTGATTCTTTTTACCGCGATCTGGAATTTGGTACCGGAGGTTTGCGGGGCATCATGGGAGCCGGCACCAACAGAATGAACATATATACGGTTGGAGCAGCCACCCAGGGATTAAGTAATTACCTGAAAAAAAGCTTTTCCGGGGTGGCACAGATCAATGTTGCCATTGCACACGATTCAAGAAACAATAGCCGTCTTTTTGCAGAAACCACTGCTAAAATATTTTCGGCCAACGGCTTTAAAGTGTACCTTTTCGACGAACTACGACCTACCCCCGAATTGTCTTTTGCCATTCGTTATTTCGGTTGCCAGAGCGGTGTGGTTATCACTGCTTCGCATAACCCAAAAGAATACAACGGCTATAAGGCTTACTGGGAAGATGGCGGACAGGTAATCAGCCCACATGATAAAGGTATTATCGAAGAAGTGCAAAAGATCAGTTCCGTATCGGAAATTAAATTCGATGGTCCGGATGTTAACATAGAGTATGTTGGTAAATCTTTCGACGAGATATATACGGATAAAATTGAGAACTTACGCCTTTCACCTGAAGTCGTTACACGCAATAAAGATATGAAGATCGTGTATACACCTATTCACGGAACTGGTGTGCACCTGGTTCCCTTGATCCTTAAAAAATCAGGATTTACCAATGTTATCCACGTGCCCGAACAGGATGTGACCGACGGAAATTTTCCGACCGTTCATTCACCCAATCCCGAAGAAAGTGCAGCCCTGGAGATGGCCATAAAAAAAGCGGAAGAAAACGACGCTGAAATTGTAATGGCTACCGATCCCGATGCCGACCGGGTGGGAATTGCCGTAAAGGATAACACCGGAAAATTTATTATTCTTAATGGAAACCAGTCGGCAACACTGCTTATTTATTATCTTCTCACCAAATGGTCGGAGAAGGGCATGCTTACCGGAAACGAATACATCGTAAAAACCATTGTAACTACCGAATTATTGGCAGATATTGCTGCAAAATTCCATGTACAGCATTTCGATGTATTAACCGGTTTTAAGTACATTGCGGATATCATTAAACGCAATGAAGAAGAAAAGACTTTTATTGGCGGCGGGGAAGAAAGTTACGGATACCTGGTAGGTGACTTTGTACGTGATAAAGATGCTGTAATATCGTGCGCCATGTTAGCCGAAACAGCTGCATGGGCAAGAGACCAGGGGATATCGATGTTCGAATTACTGTTGAAAATATACAAGGAATTCGGGTTTTATAAGGAAAAGCTTATTTCCATCGTGCGTAAAGGTAAAGAAGGCGGTGAGGAAATTCAGAAAATCATGGATAATTTCAGGAACAATCCACCAACAATGATTGACGGGGAACATGTAGTCCGTATTGACGATTACCTGAAACAGGAATCACTGGACGTTGCTAAAAAAACTGTCAAAAAAATTGACCTTCCAAAATCGAATGTACTTCAATTCCATACCAAAGGCGGATCGAAAATATCCGTAAGGCCGTCGGGCACCGAACCAAAAATTAAATTTTATTTCAGTGTGAAAGATAAATTAAAAAGCAGGAAAGACTATGATAAAGTCAACCATGCTCTTGGACAAAAGATTGAACGTATAATTGAGGATTTGAAAATACAGTAGGCAGGATTAACAACGACAGTGGCAGATATGTGAGGAGAGTAATGAGAAATGAGTGAAAAAAGCGAGGGACGAAAGAGCGACATGACAAAAACCAGATTAACCTGATTCACAAATTCTCAGCTTGTAAAATTATATTTAATAAAAATCCTGACAGTGGTCAAAAACCTCTGTCAGAGGTTGATCAAGTAATAAAAATCTCTTTAAATAATTGTCTGAATTAAAAGGCCAGTTTGGTATATCGGAGATTTTCTATTCCCCGATAATTTTAACCAACACCCTCTTTCTTCTTTTGCCATCAAATTCCCCGTAAAAAATTTGTTCCCACGGACCAAAATCAAGCTTACCTTCTGTTATGGCAACTACGACCTCCCTCCCCATAACGGTGCGCTTCAAATGGGCATCGGCATTGTCTTCAAAACCATTGTGTTTGTATTGAGAATATGGTTTTTCCGGAGCCAGTTTTTCGAGCCATACTTCATAGTCATGGTGAAGTCCCGATTCGTCGTCGTTGATAAATACACTTGCTGTTATGTGCATGGCATTTACCAATATCATTCCTTCTTTTACCCCGCTTTCGGTAAGGCATTGCTGCACATCGGGAGTTATATTGATAAGTTGTCGCCGTCCGATCTGTGTTGAACCAAAGTTCTTTTCTGTATGATTTCATAATTTAAAAAGTTTTTATTCTTTCAAAGTTAATGAAATCTGTTGACCTCATCTACCCTATCACCATGATACATTGTCTCTCCTTCATCAACAAAAGGTATAAAATACCTGCTCTATAAAAGTTTTGGCTTACACAGACTCAAAAAACTTTTCTGAAAAATTAACCAGGTAAAGTTTTTCTATTGCTCTTGTAAAGGCAGTATATAACCAGCGTAAATAATCCACATCGAGATTCTCTTCTGTTACATATCCCTGATCAACAAATACAGATTTCCATTGCCCGCCCTGTGCTTTGTGACAGGTAACCGCATAGGCATATTTTATTTGAAGGGCATTGAAATACGGATCGTTCCTAACTTTATCATATTGCTTCTTCTTTGTCTTTTCTCCCGAATAATCTTCAGCCACAGCATAAAACAATTTTTTATTATATTCCGAAGGTAACGAAGGACTTTCAACAGACAGGGTATCCAGTATTATTTTGGTATCCAGATCCAGGTCATAGTCGGCCATGTGTACCGTTACATCGGCAAAACGAAAACCATGCATTTCCTCGTAACGCTTTATCTGTGTTACTTCCACAATATCACCATTGGCTATAAAATCCACTTGCTGATTTCCTTGTAACCAGAAATAGTTGTTCTTGACTATCATCAGTTGATCGCCCACATTTATTTCATCTTCACGCCACAGAATCTGTCTCCGGATACCTTCGTTATAGCGGTTTGCCCTTTTATTCGACCGGCATAGCACAATGGTTTCCCCGATGCCATATTTATCATAACTTTCTGTTAACTCTTCCAATAGCTCAGTACCGTTTATGGAAAGTATATCCGGAAAATTTTCCAGCTGAAAATGTGGATATGTGATCTGCTTCGCTGTGATCATATTCCTTACTGTAGTTGCATTCATAAGAATTCCTGAATCAGCCGATTGCCGGATAATATCAGACAGGAAAACTTCTGTTACAGGATGACGGTAATTTTGTAACTCCCTTGCATCGAGTGCCGGACTTATCGATATGCCTACCGGTGGCAGTTGAGCTGTATCACCTATCAGCATCAGCCGGCATCCTTTATCGTTGAGAACATATTCTATCAGGTCGTCCAGCAGCCTTCCCGATCCAAAAAGAGTACTATCACCAGCCGTATTAGAGATCATGGATGCTTCGTCGACAATAAAGAGGGTATTTGTATGCAGGTTATTTTCCAGCATAAAAGAGCCGAAACCATCTTTCGATGACCGTTGACGGTAAATCTTCTTGTGAATGGTATACGCCTGTTTTCCGCTGTATGCGCATAGTACTTTGGCTGCTCTTCCCGTAGGGGCCAGCAATACATACTTCATCTGTAGTTCATCGAACACGTTTACCAGGGCGCTGATAATAGTTGTCTTTCCTGTTCCGGCATAACCTTTTATTAAAAATATACTTTCCTGATCGTCTTCAATTATAAATTCGGTAATTTTCCGAATAAGTGAATCCTGTCCGTGTGTCGGTGTATAATTAAGCTTCTCAAGTATTTGTGTCGCCAGGTGATTTTTTAACATTTGCTAAAAATAAAATCTAAATATAAAATTTATAATCCATTTTTTTTTTAAATTCGCAAGCAAACAAAAAACAAGGTATACAAATGAAAACAGTATTTCAATTCATTCTGGCTATAGTCATCGTTATATTAGTGTATCTGCTGGTACAAAGCATCATGAAACCCATTCGGTTCAATAAGGAACGGAATGTCAGAGAACAAGCTACCATCGCCAAATTAAAAGATATCCGGACCATGGAAGTAGCCTATAAAGATAAGTTTGAAAAATATACAGGAAGTTTCGACACCCTGATCAATTTTGTTAAACACGATTCTTTCGACATTGCTAAAATTATAGGTACATACGACCAGGATGTAATGACCCAGAAAGAGGCGCTGCAAAAAGGAATTATAAGTAAATCTATCACCAAAATACCGGTACTCGATTCGCTTTTCAAACCTGGGTTCCATGTTGATAGTATACGATACATTCCATATACCGATAATGCCCAGTTTAAACTAGGTGCAGGTTCAGTTAAAACCGGATCGGGAGTAGTAGTCCAGGTATTCGAAGCTTCTGCCTTGTATGATACCTTATTGGCAGGGATGGACAAACAATTGATCATCAATTACAAAGAAGAACAAATGAAAATTACCAAATTCCCGGGTCTTAGAGTAGGATCACTGACCGAACCAACGAACAACGCCGGGAACTGGGAAAAATAAACTTCCAGTATGCCTGAAATCTATATTCTTGAAAAAAGCATCGACCAACAGGCATTAGAAAACAGCATATTATCCATCCAGGTAAGCCTGGATGGATTTTCTTTTTGTATATACGACCCCGGCAAACGGATCTTCACTGGTTTTCGCAACTACAAACTCGATGATATAAAACAGGTCGACCAGCTTGTAGATAAAATGGAGGAAATCTTTAAAAAAGACGACCTGCTGAAAATACCTTTTAGGGAAACCCGATTCATTTACCTTTCACAAAAATCGACACTTATACCTTCGGCTTATTTTGATAAGACGAAACTAAAGACCTATTTCGAATTTAATCATACTATCAATGAACTGGACGAGATACATTACAATTACATCTCCTCCGCTGATGCGTATACTATTTTTGCAATGCCCACTTACGTTGCCTCCTCTGCAAAGTTACCAAACATCAAATTCTATCACCAGTCCACTCCGCTTATCAACAGTATTCTCTCAAACTTTACCGGCAATAAAGAACAGGTATTTGTGAATATGAACCGATCGTTCTTCGACATTGCTGTTGTTGGGCCCAAAGGCCTGGCCTTGTATAATTCGTTTGCCTATCAACAGGAAAGCGACCTGTTGTATTTTATTCTGTATGTATATAATCAACTCGGATTGTCACCACAACATGCCGAACTGATCCTGTCGGGTCAGAATGCCGATAGTTCCAGGTATTACAATGCCCTGAAAAGTTATATTACATTTGTAAAATATAATTCGCCGGATAAAAATCCGGAGTTTATCAGCGAGTTCGACAAACTGAACAAATACAGTTACCTCAACTTATTTAATGTAATGAATTGCGGATAGTAAGCGGGAAATATAAAGGAAGGCGGATTTCGGTACCTAAAAGCTTCAAAGCAAGGCCTACCACCGATTTTGCTAAAGAAAATCTTTTTAACGTTCTGAATAATTACATCGACTTTCAGGAAACCATAGCGCTCGACCTGTTTTCGGGCACCGGAAGCATCAGTTATGAGTTGGTGTCTCGGGGATGCCAAAAAGTACATGCTGTAGAGCATAATTTCAGGATGTACCGCGCTATAAAAGAAAATGCCGCACTGCTCGGTATATCCGAATTGCAGGTTTTCCGTGCCGATGCTTTCGGATTTATTACACATATTGGAAAATCCTACGACTTTGTCTTCGCCGATCCACCCTATGAACTGAAAAATATTGATACACTTCCCGGTCTTGTTTTCGAACACAAACTTCTGAAAACAGAGGGGTTGTTTATTCTCGAACATTCTGGAAAATACAATTTTACGAGCCATGCTTTCTTCGTAGATAAGCGAGAATACGGAAGTGTTAACTTCAGTATATTCCGTCAGGAATGATTTTTTTCATGAATGACTGTTTTTTCGCTCTTTATATTTGGTGGTATAAAAAAAGGAATTAATTTTGTGGCTCGATTCTAAAACACTGGTCATGTAGTTCAGCTGGTTAGAATGCCGGCCTGTCACGCCGGAGGTCGCGGGTTCGAGTCCCGTCGTGACCGCCAGAATCACACTAAAGCCCCTGAAATTCAGGGGCTTTTTTATTTTACAATTCCGACCCTAGCCACGGAATATTTTTACAACGCCATATCGGTTAAATTTATAATTGCTTCGAATATCTTAAAAAAGCAGGTTCCGGAACTCTCTAAAATTCATTTTATTTCAGAACGTTAGTATAAGTTTTTGCTTATAAAAGAATAAATATTTCCTATGCAGACGCAACCTTTCGGCACTCAAAACCATCATAGGAAAGTATCAAAAAATTCAAAAAATATAGAAACCTTACTAATCCTTTATAATATCTGCAGAATTTTAGTCACACACCTAACGAAAAAGATGACCGGAAAACTATAAGTTAACCGGTCATCTTTCATTTTATCACCCTATTCAGAATAACAAATAAGCAACAAGTATAATAAGAATGATGGTACTTATCAACAAAGCAACTGCATTCCCGTTTTTCTGCGATTTTCTGTTAACATCTATATTCATAGTCCGGTATTAATTTAAATTTAGACGTAATATTATACAGATAGTAACCGGTACATGTCATTATTTTTCCACAATAATTAATATAATACATCTGATAATTATCTTCCCCGGTGAAAACTTTTTTATAATTTAGGAGGATAATAAAACAGTATCAAATATTAAAAAATTGCTGGAATGGAAGATAAAACCCTGTCAGAGGAACAACTGCACAACATTAAAAAATTTCAAAAAAACGAAATAACAGAATACACAATTTATGCCCGGCTGGCAAGGAAAACCAAAAACAAAGAAAATAAAAAAATTCTGGACAAAATTTCAAAAGAAGAGCTGACTCATTATCATTTCTGGGAAAAATATTCAAAAACCAAGGTAAGCCCCAACCGATTGAGAATTCTTTTTTATTACATAGTGGCCCGCATTTTCGGACTCACCTTTGGCATTAAACTAATGGAAAGGGGTGAAACAAAAGCGCAATATAATTACAACAGTTTCGCACATATCATTCCCGATGCGGCAAAAATTGCACTGGATGAAGATGCTCACGAACAGGAACTGATAGGGTTGATTAATGAAGAAAAACTGAATTACATGGGATCGGTGGTACTCGGACTGAACGATGCCCTGGTAGAACTGACCGGCACCCTTGCCGGACTGACTTTCGCCCTGCAGAATACGCGGATCATCGCGCTGGTTGGACTTATTACCGGAATAGCTGCCGGTTTGTCCATGGCAGCTTCCGAATACCTGTCGACCAAATCGGAGGAAAGTGCGAACGAAGCATGGAAATCAGCTTTATATACCGGCGTTGCCTATTTCTTTACTGTTATCGTTCTTATTGTTCCCTATTTTATTTTTACTCATTACCTGGTATGTCTCGGAGTTACCATCCTGCTGGCCATACTGGTGATCTACTTTTTTAATTACTACATTTCCGTTGCAAAAGATCTTAATTTTAGGAAACGTTTTGTAGAAATGCTGGTTATTAGTCTGGGGGTTGCAGTTATTTCCTTCGGAATCGGATTACTGATAAGGCAGGTTTTTGGTATTGAGGTTTAAAGACCGGAAAATCTAATTTAATTTTATAAAATTATATAAATCGGATTGTCATACTAATTAATAAATCTTTAAAAGAAAAAAATGATTATAAGTCTGAGTAAATTCTTGATCAAACTTAAAAAATAAAAGTAATTCAAAGAAATTTGAATTATACGATTGTCTGCAGAGTGTTTTATACAGACTTTAATTTAAAATATTTTAAGAATTAATTAAAATTATAATTTCTCATAAAATGGATCTTTACTTATCCAGACCATTTGCCTTTTCAGTAATGACAAAACCAATTAGTTCGGTTTGCAATTTGAATTGCACTTATTGCTATTACCTCGAAAAGCAAAAACTTTATAAGGAAGAAAGCGATTTCAGAATGAATGACAATGTTCTTGAACATTATATCAACCATTACATTAGTTCTCAGCAGACTCCGATGGTCAATTTTGTCTGGCAGGGGGGAGAGCCTACTTTAATGAATCTTCATTTTTTTGAAAAAGTTGTTGAGCTTCAGCAAAAATATGCCAACGGAAAACAGATCTCAAATACCTTCCAGACCAATGGTACTCGTCTTGATGATAACTGGTGCCGCTTTTTCAGACAACACAATTTTTTGGTAGGAATTTCCATTGATGGTCCTGAGCATGTCCATGATCACTACCGGCTTAATAAAAGCGGGCAACCTTCTTTTTCCATCGTGATGCGCGGTATAGAATTACTCAAAAAGCATCGTGTTGAATTTAATACACTTACAGTAGTAAACCGGAAAAGTACCCGGCATGCACTTGAGATTTACCGTTTTCTGAAAAAAACCGGTAGTGGCTTTATCCAGTTTATCCCTATTGTAGAACAAAGAGCAACTGATGTTACCGATGATGAAATCCAATTAGTTGCCCCTAAATACAGGGGAAAAACCGAGGTTACTGAATGGTCAGTAATCCCGGAAGAGTATGGAAAATTCCTTATTACAATCTTTGATGAATGGGTCAGACATGACGTAGGAAGACAATTTATACAGATATTCGATGTAACATTAGCCAACTGGGTAGGCGAGAATCCGGGGCTATGTGTGTTCAGCGAAACCTGTGGCGATGCCATGGTTATGGAATACAACGGTGACCTTTATTCCTGCGATCATTTTGTATATCCGGAATATAAACTGGGAAACATTATGAACAAGCATATTTCGGAAATGGCCGTTAGTGAAGCCCAAGTAAAATTTGGCCAGGATAAGCTGAATAAATTACCGCAAAATTGCAGGGATTGTGAATACCGCTTTGCCTGTCATGGAGAATGTCCCAAACACAGATTTTCGCTAACACCAGACGGAGAACCCGGGTTAAATTATCTCTGTAAAGCATACAAGATGTTTTTTAGCCATGTCCATCCATACATGCAGTATATGGGGGATGAATTAGCCGCCAAAAGGGCGCCGGCCAATGTGATGGCATGGGTGAAAGATATGGACAGAAGGAACATTAAATTTTCAAACTAATACTTCAATGAAAAATAAAATATACTATACATTTCTAATTCTGGCGGTATTAATTCTGTTTAACGGTTGACATATACTTTTCCATACCAACAGGTTGTGGTTAAGTATTTAGTCGATCATTAATCCTATCATAAACCTCATCCTGGATACCTTATCTAGTATTCTTATTTCCCATTATTGCAAAGTATTCAAGCATTAATAAATGTTTTTAAACCTTTTCATCATCGGTTTATCATGTTCCAGAAATTTTTCATCCAATGAATCAGAATCCCCGAATTTCTTTTGCTGTAAACGCAATTGAATGGTCAGCGAATCCCTGACTAGCTGATAGGCAGGATCATTGTAAACATTCAGCATTTCATTTGGATCCTTTTTAAGATCATACAACTCCCACTGATCAATATCGTAATAAAAATGGATCAACTTATAACGCTCAGTGCGAATGCCGTAATGGCGTTTTACTGCATGCCATCCGGGATATTCAAAATATTGATAGTAGACTGACTTCCTCCAGTCTGTTGGTATATTTCCGTCAAATAATGGCACCAATGAGGTTCCCTGCATGTAGTCCGGTTCCGGGACACCTGCAAGGTCCAGGAAGGTTGGACCAAAATCCAGGTTCAGGGCCATGCCGGTGATAACTGTTCCGGGTTTGATCTTAGGCGGGTAGCGCATGAGCAAAGGTGTACGAAACGATTGTTTGTACATGAACCGTTTGTCAAACCAGCCATGCTCTCCCAAATACATTCCCTGGTCTGAGGTATAAACAATCAGCGTATTATCAAGCAATCCTGCCTCCTTTAAATAACTAAGCAACCGACCGACATTCCGGTCAACAGAGCGAATACAACGCAAATAATCTTTGATGTACCGCTGATATTTCCAGATAACGAATTCTTTGTGAGTCATCTTCGAAGTATCTACCTTGGCATCTTCGTTGGCATAAAACCGAAGCACAGTATTACGCTGGGATGTATCCATGCGGGCAAGCTCATGGAGCAGGTCTTTAGTTGGTTCATTTACAGGTTTTGTCGCATGATATTTTAGGTCGTTAAAAAGGTGCATGTTTTTGTCGATTTCCATCATTTGCTCGTGTGCAGCTTTCCCACGACCCGAATAATCGTCAAACAAAGTTGCCGGCAAAGAAAGATCTTTGCTAAACTCGTGAAAATCCGTCGTGTCAGGCAGCCAGTCACGATGAGGCGCTTTGTTGTGAATCATCAGGCAAAACGGGCTGTTTTTGTCCCGCACGTTGGAAAGCCAGTTGATTGCCTTGTCCATGGTGACGTTAGTCGCGTATCCATGTGCTCGCGCTGTGTCTCCATTCGTGATAAAGTCAGGATTGTAATAATTTCCCTGACCAATCAGGATCGAAGAGTAATTAAATCCTTTTGGCCGATTGAGTAAATGCCATTTTCCTACAATCGCCGTCTGGTAACCGGCTTTTTGCAAGAGCATTGGGAAAGTGGTGATACCTGAATCGATACGCATCGAAAAAGAATTATCCCGGGCACCTGTGCGATGGCTGTACTGGCCGGTGAGTATAACAGCACGGCTGGGACTGCACAAGGAATTGGTGACAAAACAGTCATTGAACCTTGCCCCTTCATTGGCAATCCGGTCAATGTTTGGTGTTTTTATCAATTTATCACTGTAAGCGCTGATGGCCTTATAGGCATGATCATCGCTCATGATGAAAATAATGTTTGGCTGCTTCGGCTCAGGTGCTTTATGGGTGCAGGCAGAGAACAAACTCAAAGCTCCCAAACCAACCGAAGGCAATGCAACTGCAGAGAGTTTTGTTTTATTCATAATCTTTTTATTTAAGTTATTTCTTGTTTTGTACATTTCATTCAATTAATTACCCCTAATGTATCCACATTGAGTTTATTCGCAGGTACTTCTAAAACTTCACTATCATGATAGCCAATCCGGGTTGCCAGGACGTACAAATGTTGATTTTGAGGTTTGCGAACAGGATTTGAATAAAGCAACCAGCCACTATTCAAATCAGGGCTTATTTTTCGATCAGAAAGCAGATAGGCTATTGACGCTCCCTCTGTGCTACAATTCATAGTAACCTTACCGTTTTTAAATTCTATTTTTGGCGGTGAAGTTTGTGGTTGTATCAAACCGGGCCACATCCTTTCAACCATCTTTCTTTCCGGAACAGCACCAAGATCATGCGTCTGTTTGATCCAATTCAATAACACCAGCCTTAGTTCCTTCACTTTGGAAGCATATCGGGGGTCATCAATCAGATTATGTAAACAATGTGGATCGGTCTGTGAATCATACAATTCTTCAGGAGCTTTATGCTTCCGGAACCAATACATCTGATCAGCATTCAGTTCTCCCTGATCCCTTTCCCTGAGGAGCTCTCTCATCAGGTTCATATTTTTTCGATAGGCCACATCTTTATATGCAGGTAATTCAGGATGATAATTCTTCACAAAATAGAAACGCCCATCAGAAACACTTCTGCACCGGTCGGAAATATTATCAAACCGGTCTGCCGACCCAAAGATGTACTTTCGGGGAACAGCTGATTTTTGGTCCCCTAAAAAGGCCTGACCCTGCATGTAGTCTGGTATCGGAATTCCTGCCAGGGATAAAATGGTGGGAGCAATATCCACGAAAGAAATCATGTCGTTCACATAACCGGCTCCTTTGCCATGAGGCAATCGCACCATAAAAGGCACGTGCAGTCCATCTTCCGTATATTCACGTTTTTCCTTTGGAAACGGCCCCCCATGGTCGCTAAAAAAGAAAATGATGGTTTTATCCAGCAAACCGGACTTTTTAAGTTCATCAAGCTTTTCACCAATGTGCTGATCCATTAACTCAATATTGGAGTAATTCCTGGCAATATCTTCCCGCACAATTTTATTGTCAGGAAAAAATGGAGGAACAGGGACAGTCTCCGGATTTGCTGTCTGTTTTAAATTTTTGTTCATCCAGATTTTAGATTCGTGGGTCACCATATCGTTAAAAACCGCGAAGAAAGGTTGGCCCGGATTTCGGTTTTCCCATGTTGCTGTTCTGCTGTTTGCATCCCATGCAGTCACCGGTGCTGCAAACTGGTAGTCGGTTTTAAAGTTGTTCGTGCAGTAATAGCCTCCTTTTCGAAGATATTCGGTAAAACATTTCACGTTGGATGGTATCACGGCTGAATATAACGGCACACTATCTCCTTCCAAATCGATAACATCCGATTTTTCATCATATTTTCTGGTTCCCCAACCAACATAGTCTTTCGCTGTACGCATGTTTTGGGTACCAATGGAAATTGGATACATACCGGTGATAATAGATGATCGTGACGGAGCGCAAACACCTACAGTCGTATAGGCATGAGTAAATATCATGCTCTCTTTTGCCAACCTGTCCAGGTTCGGTGTTTTAGCCGTGGAGTCACCATACATCAATAGATCTGGACTAATATCTTCACAGGTCAGAAATAAAAAATTGAGTTTTTCATCTGCCGGCTTGTTCTGGCATGATGAAAACAAAACTGGAATTGAAGATAAAATCAGTCCAACGTTATTTTTCAGTTTCATAATTCACTCTATTTATTTATTGCAATGGATATAGTTTTACGAACATTGCAGGCACCTGTAAATATATATAAGTTCATTGGTTCCCTGGTTCCGGTAAAAAGCAGCACCTTTTTGCCCAGCTTCATCAATAATTTAAGGTTTTTCATACCTCTGAATCAGGACAACCCAGTCAAGATGTTTGTTGTCAGGAGGAAACCCGGTATTTAGCAATCCACCTCCGTTAGTATTTGTTATGGAACCTTGTTTCAGTTCGCCACCGTTTCTCGGGTCATACCAGTTTATTTGAAATTTTCCCGACACCTGCGTAAGATTGATTGATGTATTTCCTCCATTTGGAAGATAAATTGCATAGATAAAACCAGGTTTTGCAAAACAATAATCATCCGAATCTTCGGTAAGGCTGTCGGCCGATTCCATTTCAGGGAATGGCAGATAGTGTTGAAAGAAATCCAGTGCATAACGGGTATAATCCCACATCCTGTCTCGTGACCGCCAGTTTTCGCAGCTCAGGTCATTATCATGATTCTGATAACCAAAATACCATTCGACACCTCCGCCACCGGCCATCAGGTTGCCCCACAACACATATCTCCTGATCGAATCCTGGTTGTTCTCAGGTCGGTCATCCGGGTCAACGCCCCTTGATGCCGGACCTATCTCATCGAGATCAACCACCCACTGTTTTCCTGCTTGTTTCGATCTTTTTATCCAGGTAAGCGTTTCCTTATGTACATCTATTGGATTACCTATTTGCAGCGAAGGACCATCTAGATAAGGGAACCCGAGCAATGCATTCAGGATAGGATACCTGTATTTAACCGTGGAATGTGTATGTAATACTACAAAGTTATGGTAAGGATCATGTTTTTTCAGATAAGTCATCATGGCCTTTCGTTGTTCCGTATTTTGAGCTTTCGGGGTAAAGTCGGCATAACCGTTCTCCTCTCCCATATTCCAGGTAACACCCAGGTGATGACTGAACCGGGCAATCAGCTCACGGTAATAAAGTTTTCTTTCCAGTCCTGTATCTCCATTATCAAGCAACAATTCGTTTTCTGTTTCCTGTGTGACAATATGCAACATGATACCTAGTTTATCCATATAAGTAAACACCTTTTCCCACTGATCGAGCTTGCTGCAATCGAAACGCAACCGTTTATTATAGTTTGTATAGGGCCATACATCCTTGCCATCGCCATTGATGTTCATAGTAAGAAAATACACAGAATTCATACCTTTCGATGCCAGGTAATTCAGCGCGCCAATCATTGCTTTCCCTTTTCCGTTTTGCCATTCAGGGTCGCCTTCTTTCCAATCTTTTAAATGTGGTGTATAATGATGCAGGTTATTTTCAGGATTAGCTTCTCCTTCCCTTTTCCCGGTATCTCTTTTACTGGTCGTGCCATCAAAGTCAATATAAGCCAGAAAATTTTCCGGGGAATCAGCTCCTCCTTTCAGAAAGTACTTTCCCGTTCCTGCGAATTGCAGGTAGCGTTTTCCCACATACTTTAACCTGCCTTTAGCCCTGAAATCTTTTCCTGTTTTATCTGACGGATCAATTCTGAATGTTCCTTTTTCGCCATTAAAGTATACAGGATCACCTGTTTTCGGATCATCACTTACAGCAATGTTTTTACCTTGCCTGAATGAAACTGTGTATTTCCAAACACCTGTTTCAGGGGGAGTGAACCGTACCTGCCACTTGTTTCCCGCTGAAACCCCGGTTTCGCCAGCATTTCCATCGGCAGCATAAAAACCAGGTACCGTATATTTTAAGGTATCATGTGTGAAAATCACCGTTAAACGATAATCAAGAAATGGGTTGGGTACGGCATCTTCATTAGATTCCGGCCCGTTAAAAGTCAGCGTTATTGTATGCCATCTTTTTTGCTCACCGCTTATAGTTACATTTTTTTCTGAACAGGATTCCAATAACACCTGGAATAGTAAAACAATGCAGAACAATACCTTATACATATCGATTATATTAAAATTGGCAGTTTAGGCTATGAAGTTATAAAATAAGTTATCATATCGGTAAATGAAATCATACTTCTTTGGATTTTTTTTTATTAAATTGCGGTATCAGATTCAAAGCTTAAATATAATATATGGTTGCCTTTATCTGGAAGTACATAGTCAGGCTTTATCAATTTTATTACGAAGGCTTTAAGAATATGACTGTCGGAAAAAGCCTGTGGCTGATCATCCTCATCAAACTTTTTATTATTTTCTTCGTGCTTAAGCTTTTCTTCTTTCCGGATTTTTTGAATAAACACTTTAAAACTCAACAGGAAAAATCAGATTATATCATCAATGAACTAACTAAAAATACTAATTAACATGGATCTATCATTAGTTGACTGGTCGAGGGCCCAGTTTGCACTTACGGCAATATATCACTGGTTTTTTGTGCCGTTAACACTCGGGCTGGCATTTATCATTGCTTTCATGGAAAGCATATACGTGAGGACAGGTGACGAAAAATGGAAAAAGATCACCAAATTCTGGATGACCTTGTTCGGCATTAACTTTGCCATTGGTGTGGCGACAGGCATCATTCTCGAATTCGAGTTCGGTACCAACTGGTCGAAATACTCATGGTTTGTCGGCGATATTTTCGGGGCCCCGCTGGCTGTGGAAGGTATTATGGCCTTTTTTATGGAAAGTACCTTTATAGCTGTGATGTTCTTCGGATGGGACAAGGTAAGCAAGCGTTTTCACCTGGCATCCACCTGGCTTACGGCAATCGGGGCAAATCTGTCGGCCCTGTGGATACTGGTAGCCAATGCCTGGATGCAGTATCCTGTGGGAATGCATTTCAATCCTGATACTGCCCGGAACGAAATGCTGGATTTCTGGCAGGTGCTGTTTTCACCCGTTGCCATCAACAAATTTCTTCACACGGTATCATCGGGTTATGTTCTCGCTTCGGTATTTGTTATAGGTATTAGTTCATGGTTCCTTCTTAAAAACCGTGAGGTTCTGCTGGCCAAACGCAGTATGTTGGTAGCCGCGGTGTTCGGTCTGGTTATGTCGGTATTCATTATTGTAACCGGCGATAGTTCAGCCCGATTAATGGCCCATCATCAGCCGGTGAAGTTTGCTGCCATGGAAAACCTTTATACGGGCCGCACCAATGCCCCACTGGTAGCTATAGGGATACTAAAGGCAGACCTGAACGATACCGTCCCCCCCAGGGAAAGCTTCTTATCGAAAATTGAGATCCCTAACTTTTTGTCATATATGGCCTTTCTTAAAGCCGACGCTTTTATTCCCGGCATGAAGGACCTGGTAAGGGGAAACAAGGAATACAATATTGTTTCCACACAAGAAAAAATGGACAGGGGAAAAATTGCCATACAGGCACTTAAAAAATACAAGGAAACAAAAAAAGCCCACGACGAAGTAGCTGCTGAAGCGGCACTTAAAATTTTCAATGAAAACTTCAAGTATTTTGGATATGGGTACCTCAGTAAACCCTCTGATGTTGTTCCTTCGGTAAAACCGACTTTTTATTCGTTCAGGTTAATGGTTATGCTGGGATTCTGGTTTTTACTACTTTTTACCCTTACGCTAATTTTTGTATTTAAAAACAAGATCGGAGAAAAACGGTGGCTGCTATATTTAGCGCTCTGGAGTATTCCGCTCGCTTACCTTGCTACCCAGATGGGCTGGATCGTTGCCGAAGTGGGACGACAGCCATGGGTGATTCAGGATCTGATGCCCACCGTTGCCGCGGTATCACATTTGAATACCAGTTCAGTACAACTCACATTTGTGCTGTTTGCTGTAACTTTTACCATTCTGCTGATAGCAGAAATCAAGATTATGCTGAAACAAATTAAAAAAGGAACTAATGAAGGAGGAACCAAATAATGTTTGAAAAATTATCACTTCTGGCATTGCAGCACTACTGGTGGATGATCGTATCGCTGCTTGGTTCGTTTCTGGTGTTTTTACTTTTTGTCCAGGGCGGCCAAACCCTAATATACCGTTTGGGTAAAAATGAAAACGAACGTACGCTTATCGTCAATGCACTGGGTCGTAAATGGGAGTTTACTTTTACCACCCTGGTAACCTTTGGCGGGGCATTTTTTGCTTCCTTTCCGCTCTTTTACAGCACAAGTTTCGGTGGCGCCTACTGGGTATGGATGATCATTCTGTTTGCTTTTATTATACAGGCGGTATCTTACGAATTCAGGTCAAAACCCTCCAATTTCCTGGGTAAAAAAACGTTTGAAGTTTTCCTGATTATCAACGGTGTCATTGGAACAATTCTATTGGGAGCTGCTGTATCGACCTTTTTTACAGGATCGAAATTTTCAGTGAATGAATTGAATTTCTCACAATGGGAGACTCCTTTCCATGGACTGGAAGCAGCACTGAATATTCAGAACCTTGCACTTGGACTGGCGGTTTTCTTTTTGTCAAGAGTGCTGGCTGTTCTATATTTCTTTAAAAATATTGATGACACTACAATAATAGAACGGGCTAAGAAGCAATTGATTTACGACGCCATTCCCTTTGTGGTATTCTTTCTGACATTTACGGGAATGTTATTGCTGAAAAACGGTTTTGCTGTAGACCCGCAAACCAATCAGGTCTTTATGGAACCATTCAAATACCTGCACAACCTGATTGCCATGCCTCTGGTGGCTATCCTGTTTCTTGCCGGAGTTGTTCTTGTATTACTTGGAATTGCCGGTAATGTTTTCAACTTTTCACGTTATAGCGAAAAAGGTATCTGGTATACCGGCATCGGAACGATAATAACTGTTTTTGCGTTGTTCCTGCTGGCAGGGTTTAACCATACTGCCTTTTACCCTTCCACTTTCGATCTGCAAAGTTCACTTACGATCGAAAACAGTTCATCGAGCCATTACACGCTTACTGCTATGAGTTATGTTTCTCTGTTTGTACCGGTAGTGCTCGCATATATTATTTACGCGTGGCGTGCTATTAATAATAAGAAGATCGATAAGACCGAAATGGAAACGGAAGGACATCTTTATTAATCTTAAAACAGAAATTATGATCGAACAACTGATATGGTTAGTAACATTACCTGTACTTATGTTAATCGCATACAGACTGGTACTGGTAGCACTGAAAAGATTTGAGAAGAAAGCCGGGGAATAGGAAACAGAATACAAGTTAAATTCCAAATCTCAAAAAACAAATATCAAATAAATTCCAATTTTCAAAAATTCAATATTTCCAAAACTCTTCTAGCATGGATAAATTTTACTGAGTAACGGATCAGTTTGAAATTTAGTGAATTGGTATTTGGATATTATTTGAGATTTTTTTTTGTGATTTGGATCTTTTCACCTGATATCACAATTAATATATAGATAATAATAATTAAAACTCCAATGTCTGAAACTATATACGATCTGGAGGAAAGAACTTTTATATTTGCAAAACGAATACGGATCTTTACAAAAAAAATTCCGAAATCGGCATCAAATATAGAGGATGGTAAACAAGTCATAAGATCATCAGGTTCTGTGGGGGCAATTATATTGAAGCAAATGAATCACTAAGTAAAAAAGATTTTTTAATGCGAATTAAAATTTGCAGGAAAGAAGCAAAGGAAAGTGCCTATTTTCTAAGATTGATAAAAGATGTCAATGATCCTTTATTTGAAAAAGAAGCCCTTGAATTATATAATGAGGCTGTTGAACTTAAAAAGATTTTTTCATCTATTATTAATAAATCAAGTTGAATGGTTTTTGTTATCAAATTCCAAATAGCAAAAAACAAATCTCAAATAAATTCCAATCATCAAATATTCAATGACCAAATCCGTATTATGTTAAATGCCTCTTAGACAAGTTTGTGATTTTGTAAATTGGTTTTTGTATATTATTTGAATTTTGAAATTTGTATTTTGGTTCTTTTCACAAAAATCCCAAATTGCAATATGTCAAATATCAAATAAATCTCAATCATCAAATGTTCAATGACCAAAACTATTTATAGGAAAGGTAATTTATATAGATGAATAGACAAGTTTGGATTCTCTTAAATTGAAATTTGTAAATTATTTGAGGTTTGGAATTTGTCTTTTGGTTTTTATTTTATTTTATAATGCGAAGACAAGATACCGAAAAACCAGGCGTCCGGGAGCAAGTATTTTAATACAACAGCCAGCTTTTGTTCAAAGGTAGCCACTACATAACGGGCCCGTGGATTCTTCTTTTCGATGATCTTTAATAATTGGCGGGCCAGCTTTTCCGGAGGCAATCCTGAAAGTTCATCTTTCTCGATGGTAGCAAGCGTTTTCCTGAAATAGTTGTCATAAGGACTATCAGCTGTAGCTCCGGCAATTATCTTACGGCTTGCTGTGAAGTTGGTATGAAAATCACCCGGATTAATCAATACAACTTTCACATTAAACGGTTTTACTTCCATATACAATGATTCACATAAACCTTCCAGCGCAAATTTACTGGTGGCATAGTATCCAACATAAGGTAAGCCCATTAATCCCCCGATCGAACTGATAGTAATGATAAGCCCGTTGCGCTTTTCGCGCATAGAAGACAATACAGCCTGGATGGTATGCAGCGCACCGTAAAAATTTGTATCCATCTGCAGCTTTACTTCATCTATAGACGTTTCTTCAATTGAACCGGCAATGCCCATTCCCGCATTGTTGATCAGTACATCAATGCCGCCTTCGATCTGAAGGACAGATTCAACCGCTTGTTTCACTGAAACAGCATCGGTAATATCAGCTTTAATCACACTTATCCCCTCTCCTGCTTCTATAGCCCGGCGACTGGTACCATAAACCTTATAACCTTTCTGTGCCAGTAACGCGGCAGTATGTTTCCCGAAACCTGAAGAAATGCCGGTAATAAATACAACTTTGCTCATTGAGATTATTATTTAGTTGAAAAAATGATCTGGTAAAATTGCTAATTTATATATTACCTTAATTGCTATCTTAAAATAAATTGCAAAAAAATAACCGGACTTTCGATATCAGAACTGGTTTTTATGCCGCGTACGATTTTTCAGTTTTTTGCAATGTGCCTTTCCCTTTTACAGGATACATTCTTTCTCTTATCTCCATTATTTCTTTATCCACGATATATTCGTCGTAATCCATCAGTTTATCAATAGTACCGCTAGGAGTCAGTTCAATAATCCTGTTACTAACCGTCTGGATAAATTCATGATCGTGTGACGCCATAAATAAATTGCCCGGGTACCTGGATAAATTATTATTAAATGCCTGAATAGACTCCAGATCGAGATGATTGGTAGGTGTGTCCAGCACCAGTGCATTGGCGTCGGCAAGCATCATCCTGGCAATCATACAACGCATTTTCTCTCCTCCGGATAAAACATCCACCTGTTTATACACTTCTTCACCGGAAAACAACATCTTTCCCAGATAGCCGCGAATAAACGCCTCTGTTGAATCGTTCGTAAACTGGCACAGCCAATCGAACAAATTTAATTTGCTTTTAAAAAATGCCGAATTATCCAACGGCAAATAAGCTGTTGTAATCGTCTGTCCCCACTGATACGTACCTGAATCGGCTTTCTGATTACCATTTATTATCTCGAAAAACGCCGTCATTGCCCGGGGATCTCTCGACAGGAATACGATCTTATCGCCTTTATTAGCAGTAAATTCCACATTCTTAAACAAGACTGTCCCATCAATACTGGCACTTAACCCGCTTACATCAAGAATTTTATCACCGGCTTCCCGCTCGGGACTAAAAATAATGCCCGGATATTTTCTGGTTGAAGGTTTAATATCCTCAATATTGAGTTTTTCAATCATTTTTTTGCGGCTTGTTGTCTGTTTCGATTTGGCAACATTGGCGCTGAAACGTGCAATAAATTCCAGCAATTCCTTCCGCTTTTCTTCGGCTTTTTTGTTTTGTAACTGCTGCTGCCTTAATGCCAGCTGGCTGCTCTGGTACCAAAAACTGTAGTTTCCGGCAAACAATTGCATTTTTCCGAAATCGATATCCACCGTGTGAGTACTTATTGAATCGAGAAAATGCCTGTCGTGGGATACCACCAATACCGTATTTTCATAATTCGACAAATAATTTTCCAGCCACACCACGGTATCGAGATCGAGGTCGTTGGTAGGCTCATCGAGCAACAAATTATCGGGTTTACCGAAAAGGGCCTGGGCAAGCAATACTCTCACCTTTTGCTTACCGCTCATATCTTTCATAGATGTATAATGGAACTCTTCTTTTATTCCCAGGTCACTCAGTAAATTGGCAGCATCGCTTTCGGCATTCCAGCCATCCATATCGGCAAATTTCTCTTCCAGCCGTGCTGCTTTTATGCCGTCTTCATCCGAAAAATCGGGTTTGGCATACAGTGCATTTTTTTCCTGCATGATATCCCATAGCTGCGTGTGCCCTTTCATAACCGTATCGAGAACGGTATATTCATCAAAAGCAAAGTGATCCTGGCTAAGGACAGAAAGCCTTTCACCGGGCTCCATTGAAATCTGCCCCGATGTTGCATCCATTTCACCGGATATTACCTTTAGGAATGTTGATTTCCCCGCACCGTTTGCCCCTATTATTCCATAACAGTTGCCTGCTGTGAATTTCATGTTTACATCCTGGAATAATATCCTCTTCCCAAACTGAATTTTTAAATCTGTAACTGTAATCATTTGAATCGTTAAATTATTGCCTGTTCCTTTATAAAAAAGATTGCGAAGTTAAGCATAATATTCAATTTTTTATAGAAATGTTCACTAAACAAATTTTAATAATAAGATGACGGATAGTCTCCTATTAATAGAATAAAGCACGGACAACCTCTCCACACTTACTATATAATCTCAATTTTTTTACGATAACATTTGACTAGTTGGGTAACAAGGTTTATTAAACAGATGAAGGTTCCTGTTTGCTTAACAATTGTGTTTAAATGTTTTGGATTTAGGTGTATCACGGTTGTTGACCGTTCCTGTTTGCCTGTTTTTCTATTTGTTCTCTCAGAATTTCATCTAAGAATATATTTTCGTTGAAAAGTCTTGATTTGTAATCAACTCCCAGTTTATCAAGCAATCGTGCTATGTTAAATCCCGTAGCGTAGTAATAATAAGTCTTTCCTGTCAGGTATAGCCATTTTTCTTTTGATAGGGTGTAATTTTTAAAATATTCATAAGAATTAAATAAAGAGTCTGATTTTACAAGATTAATATCCGGTTGCATGGTTGCAAATTTACTATATAATCTGTACTCAACATATCTGGCAGTGCCTTCCATCGTTTCATAAGTTTCCTCGATTGTTTTCATATCCGATTTCAGCAATTCTTTGGTTTGGTTCAGTCGTTGGTCCCTTAGTCTAAAAAATTGATGAATGGATTGTTGAATCTCTGTTGGCGAATCAGAATGAAGCGCTTTCAATAATAAACCATTTTCTTTGTCAACACTTCTCTTAAACCAATCATTAACCTTATACAATCTTTGTAATGTGTCGGCAGATGCATGAATGTTTTTCTTATAAAAGTCAAGAAATTGAGGATGCTTAAACTGAAAGCCATGGAAATATTCGTGTATAACCATTGTAGCCCAAAGTTCAGTTGTATGAACATCAGGAACAATTTTACCGGTCAACTCCGGACTGCTGCAATTCATAAAAGGTTCATTGTAATCGTAGTCAGAAGTGCTATCGCCGAATGTTATTCCGGTAGCCATATGAAATGGAATACTATCTAAAAGGTTTGTTTTATAAATAGTAAGTAATTGATTTTTAAAAACAAGCTCCGGGTTGAATAAATGAATGAATCTTTCTGTTGGATTGGTAACATAACAATTTAAATCACTATAATAAACTAACGGCACATCAAATTTTTTATTCGAAAAATCCGGCCAGATATTCCTTCCAATCTGTGTTTTCAGGTTGTAGATATACTCAATTCTGTCAAGGATAATTTTATCTTGTCGATTAGTCTGATTGCATGAAAATAAAATGATTATCAGTCCAGGAATACTTATGACTCTTTTTAAATGTTTCATCATGTTGTTTCTTTAAAATGCTAGCTAAACATCCTCATAAGCACACCTGTTTTTATCTGCATTATATCACATGTTGTTTTTGCTTTTATCCAGCATACCGGGTCCCTCATTTTCCAAAACTTCCTGCTTCCGGTACAGGAAATAAATGTAAAGGACATTCAAATAAAAAGCAATTTTTTTGAGGTGACAGGTACTGATTACTTACTGTTTACTGATAACTGATCACTGATAACTGATTACTGATTAGCGCAAGCTATTTTCTCCGGACTGTTTTATTTCTCTTTTACCAGGTACAGTTTATTATCTTCTACCAGGTATATCAGCGGGGCTATCTGAATTTTCGGATAACGCATCCGCAGGCGTTTTGCCTCGCTTAATATAAAGTCCACCTCGTTACCGATCTCGAACATGGGTGCAAAATGCATGAAATGTTCTTCGGCCCATTCCTTGTCCCAACCGGCTGTATCTACAAGTCCCTGTATAAAAATGTCCTTGCGGGCATTCAGGTTTACCATGCCGCAATTATTGTGCCCGATAAGGGCAATATGCCTAACATTACCTACAGCAATGGCATACGATACCTTGAATTCGCTGTAACGTAAGTTGGCACCGCCTGTACGGATAATGTACGAAAAGTTATCGGGGATATGAATGTGCTTCCGGTTATCCATGCACATGCCAATCAACAACTGGGCAGTATCATAACTGTCGGGGGCACGGTTAAGGTTGTGGTATTCCAAAAGCAATCCGATGGGAGTCTGCCGGTATTCCGGAAATATGTCAGATTCTGTTGCTACTTTAACTAATCGGTTCATATCAATTCTTTTTGCCGGTTATTACTAATTTAATATTTTCTGACCGGCTAATTTATGAAAATATTTATCAATGTTCGACCTTGTCAACAAGTTGAACATTTCTGATATTCCACATAAAAAATCGACTGACAGCAATCAATATCTGCAATTAAAGATTTTTATCATTCCAGAAACAGAATGAAATTTTTCATTACCGTACGTTATTGTTTTCACATTAATATTATACCAATAATCATGAAAACCACAAATAGTACAAATTCAACTATCACCCGGGGATGGGTAATTCTAATATTCAGTTTTTCCAGATGAGTTAAGGAATAAATTAAAAATCCCGGGGCAATCAGACTTGAAAATATAAGAAACTTTCCTGCCATAACATAAATTCTTCCAAGATCATAATTGTATGATTTTGGAAGAATTATATTTATTAAATTAATTGTAATCGGAAAATCACCAGAATTACCTGTCCATTATTCCATCATTACTGACGTAGGTATTCCTGCTTTTTTTGCTACAGAAGCAATTTTTTCAATGGCATAATCCAACTGTTCGAAAGTATGCGTTGCCATCAATGAAAACCGTATTAACGAATTTTCTTTCGGAACCGCTGGTGATACAACCGGATTGACAAATACCCCCTCTTCGAGCAAATCCCTGGTCATAGTAAGTGCTTTAATATCATCCCTTATGAACAAGGGTATGATTGGCGATTCTGTTTTACCTGTATCAAATCCCAGTGCCTTGAATTCGCGAATGGCATGATGAGTAAGATCCCATAAATGGCTGATCCTTTCGGGCTCATTTTGCATGATCTCTATTGCCACAAGAACACTTGCTGCAGAAGCAGGCGTCATGCTGGCGCTGAAAATTAAAGTACGTGAATTATGTTTGAGGTAATTGATCACTTCTTTATCGGCAGCAATAAATCCGCCCAGTGAAGCCAGCGACTTTGAAAAAGTACCCATGATCAGGTCCACTTTGTCGGTTAACCCAAAATGAGAAGCTGTACCGGAACCGTTTTTACCAATTACGCCAATGGAATGTGCATCATCCATCATAATGGAAGCATTGTATTTCTCAGCTAGCTCAACCATTGCCGGCAGTTTAACAATATCACCTTCCATGGAAAATATCCCGTCAGCCACTATTAACTTTATACGGGAAGGCTCACACAGTTTAAGCTTGCGTTCGAGTGAGTCCATATCGTTATGGGCATACTTCAGTACTTTCGAAAAGGAAAGCCTGCTCCCCTCAATAATGGAGGCATGATCGAGCTCATCGAGCAGAATATAATCATTCCGGTCGGTAAGAGCTGACACTACTCCAAGATTTACCTGAAAACCCGTACTGTAACACAATGCGGCATCCTTATTTACCAGCTGTGCCAGCTTTTCTTCCAATTCAATATGTAAATCGAGGGTGCCGTTCAAAAATCGTGAACCGGCACATCCTGTTCCATATTTATCAATTGCCTTTTTAGCAGCTTCTTTTATTTTGGGATGATTGGTAAGTCCAAGATAACTGTTCGATCCGAACATCAGCACTTTTTTGCCATTCATCAGCACCTCCGTATCCTGATCGGACTCAATGGCCCTGAAATAAGGATAGATACCCGCCGCCATAACTTTCTGAGGGGCATCGTATTTGGAGAACCTGGATTGTAAAATTCTCATATCTTTTCTCATATTTAATAAACCTAACTATTCTGTAGTTAACTTTCGCTAAAATTAAATAAAAAAGCTAACGCCGGTACATTTACGTCATAAATTTTATCATTATTTTTTCTTATTATTAATGGGAAATACAGATTATGAATAAGTTGACTATTTATTAATTTTGTATATTTAATCCTGGGATAACCTGTAATTGTTGTAATGCTTCTTTTTGATAAGTTAATACAAAGCACTTCAAAATTCATTTGGCAGGTTTATGAATTTCCGGGTTAATTTTATAAGTTTGTTCCTGTAAATAATACTGAGTAATGATACAGGAAATCAAGACTATACATTTAAATTGAACACTATGCTGGTTACTGATAACATCCATATATTAAAACATGAATTTTTTATACCTATTTCGCAGGATAAAAAAATGCCCCGGTTTGTATATTCATATATCATTTTCGGAGAGGAGATATGCCTGATCGACAGTGGTGTAGCAGGAAGTCATGAAAAGATCTTTGATTATATTAAAAAACAGGGAAGAGAAATAAAGGATATTACCAGGATGATACTTTCACATGCCCACCCCGATCATATTGGCTCGGCAGCTATCATAAAGGAAATAACCGGTTGTGAAGTAATGGCACACCAAAACGAGCAAAAATGGTTCGAGAATATCGAACTTCAGAACACGGAAAGGCCGGTTCCCGGATTTTTCGATCTGGTAAACAGGTCGGTTGTAATCAATAAATTTGTTGAGCACGAAGAAGAAATTGAATTGGATAAAGACATGACAATCAAAATTTTCCATACTCCGGGTCATTCCGGCGGGTCTATTTCCATTTTCATCCCCGGGGACAAATTATTATTCACGGGGGATGCCATTCCCCTTGATGGTGATTTACCAAATTACCAGGATTATACCACCCTGTTGAAATCATTATCATTTATCGAATCGCTGGAGGGTTATGAAATACTGATCTCATCATGGGAAGACCCGCAGGAAAAATCCATTATTAAGGGAATGATTAATAGAGGGAAATCATACCTGGAAAAAATTGATGCCGCAGTAAAAACTTATTATAAGGAAGATAAACCTGATCTGTTGAATTGCAGGAATGTAATTGAATCCCTCGAATTACCCCTGGCTTTTGTAAATCCAATTGTCGACCAGTCATTCCGGTCACATATCAAAAACAAATAGCTGTTAACCATCACATATAAATATAGTGATAGTCATAATGAAATTCGAACATCTTAATGAACGGGAAAGAAAAAAATAAGATGTAATGAATGTGTCAAAAAAACGTTCCTATATAGTGCATGCCCGAAAAGCCCGGTATTGGATAAGAAAAGTTCATTTTCAAGGCTTACGAAGTCAGGAAATCCGAAGTTTAATAATGTAAATGAGAAATTTTCTGACAAGTGTAACGTGGAAAATGGAGTTTTTTTGCCGACACTATATAAAATTTTTGATTGAATAACAACTAATTTTCCCTAATCAAACATTCAATATTTCCCAAAAATCATTTTCCAATAAAAATAATCCTGTCAGAAAATTGTTAATTTCCGCATACAAATTCAGCGACAAAACATATCAATTGCAGGTTTCCAGATATTAACAATTGTTAATAATTGCGGTGGATATCGCGTTAATATTTACAACCTTATTAAATTGACTTTAAAGGGATTATTTTATTACATTTGTTTTACCAGGCGAGCGATAAAAGGCTGCTCCGACGGTGTGGAAACGGAGAAAGTTTCTTAATTGAAACCGGAACCGGATCGTTCAGACCTCCGGGTCTGCTCACCCAAGAAGCCGAAGTTTGAATAAAGAGAATTCGTTCTCTGAAATTCAAAAAATGGAGGAAGCTCGGAAACGTTCTAACCAAAATTGAGTCTGAGGGCAACTAAACAGAATGAAACTCCGGTTTCAGTATGTTTGGCCGGAAACTATCAAAGCCAAAAGCAGAGAGCGTTTCACCCGCAATAATTATGTATCGTAAGACACATCATTATTACAGGTTCCGTAAGACACTTCGTCCCGGAAGATAATCGTAAAGATTACCGAAAGGACAGCCCGAATTTTTTACTGTAAAAGGTAAAATACTGAAGGTGATGGGTTATCTGACAAATCTTCGGAAATGAAAGGTAGCCGGCCATAATAACAGTAACCTGGCACGGAAGGAAACCACGGTTTCCGAATGTGGAATGGGAACTATTTGTAAAGAATAGTTCCCATTTTGTATTTTTATGAATAATAAAATATTAAAAGATGGAACTTTATGGACAAACAAGTAAAAGCATCCCGCAAAAAACAGTATTACTTATACTGGAGGTTTTAATACTTGGCATTAGTTACTGGATATTATTTAATAACGGGTACCAGAAACTGATGTCTTCGTTCCTCGATGTAAATGTTACAGGAAATAAGATAAGACATACTTTACTCTTTATTTTCAACTGCATCGTTTTTCTGCGAATGCTGATCACTATTCTGTATTTATTGAGAAGAAAAATGCCCTGGGAAGAAGCCATCAGCATACCTTTTGCATTTGCTATTTATTATATTGGATTTGCTCTGCTGGGATATAAATCCGTGAACCCATTAGGCCTTACTGATTTCGTAGGTATTTTGCTGTTTATTCTCGGATCGGGTTTGAATACAGTTTCCGAATTGCAGCGCGATAAATGGAAGAAACTTCCCGAAAATAAAGGCCATCTGTATACAAAGGGGCTCTTTAAATATTCCATGCACATCAATTATTTCGGTGATATTTTGTGGGTTTCGGCCTATGCTCTTCTTACACATAACTGGTATTCGGTGATCATACCGGTATGGCTGTTTAGCTTTTTTGCATTCTTCAATGCACCGAAACTGGATAAATACCTGGCAACCAAATACGGAAACGAATTTGAGGATTACCGTAAAAAAACAAAAAAGCTGATTCCCTTCCTTTATTGAGAATTATTTTCAAGCAATTAGGCCGTAGACTATTAGACTATAGAAGTCAATACTTCCGACTTCGAATTTTTTAAACCATAAGAAATTAAGTTAACCAATGGTGAAAATTTTCCAATGTTAAAATTAAGTTAAAAAGCCTGGTTACCTGCTTTTTAAAAAAACTAATTTTCTGGCGTACTGTTTTTTAATAGTAATAAACCAACTAAAACATTGCGCGTATGAAAAAAGTAATACTACCTTTTATTCTTTGGGTAAGTACAATCAGTGTCAATGCCCAATACACAATAACCCTTCACTGTTTGGATATGACACCCCATGTTGGTCAGAAATTTGAAATGAGGGTTGTTGATAAAGCTACTCACGAGGAAGTTGGCAGGAAAATGATTGCCGCTATTCCTTCTGCAGAATTCAGTCTGTGCGTTTCTGGTGCAAAAGCCGGAGAAAGTTACATGGTTGACTTTTTTGCCGACTTTAACGGTAACGGATTGTACGATGCACCTCCCACTGACCACGCCTGGAGGCTTGAGGTAGACAACCTAAAAGGAGACACTACCCTCGATTTCACCCATAATACCAATTTTACAGATATCATGTGGCCCTATTTGCTCACATTCAATGTGGCAACTTTACAACCACATATCGGGGAAATGTTTGCAATAAGAATTTACGAACAGGAATCGGGAAAAGAAATATACCGAACCCACGTTTCGGCCCTTCCGGCTGATACGACTACCTATAAAATACTGGGTATAGTTCCCGGGATGAGTTATAATATTGATTTTTTTGCCGATCATAACAGTAACGGTACCTATGATCCCCCGCCAACTGATCACGCCTGGAGAATAGCCCTGGATAATGTTCAGGGTGATACTACTATCCTGTTTACCCATAATACCAATTTTACAGATATCAAGTGGCCCTACTTACTCACATTCAATGTGGCAACATTGCAACCACATATCGGAGAAATGTTTGCAATGAGGGTTTACAATCAGGAATCGGGAAAAGAAATATACCGTACCTATGTTCCTGCCCTTCCGGCTGATACGACTACCTATAAAATACTTGGTATTGTTCCGGGAATGAGTTATAATATTGATTTTTTTGCCGATCATAACAAAAATGGTGTCTATGATCCTCCACCAACTGACCATGCCTGGAGAATAGCTCTGGATAATGTAATGGGTGATACTACTATTTTATTTACCCATAATACCAATTTTACAGATATTATGTGGAAATACATGCTGAATCTCAATTTTAAAGAGTTCTATCCTCATATCGGTAATAAATTTGTATTGTGGGTAAAAGAGCAACCGGCAAATAATATAGTAGCTGACTCTACAATTAACGCTATCGATACCGCTTTCTTTTCGATGTCTTTCCCGGTAATGGTGGCAGATAGCAGTTATCATGTCGATTTTTATGCCGACTTTAACGGCAATGGTCAGTACGATCCGCCGCCAACAGACCATGCCTGGAGAATTGTGATTGACAATGTTATGGGAGATACAACCATCAATTTTACACATAATACTTCCTTCACCGATATATCAGGACAGGCAACAGGCATAAAAGAGATTTCCGGGAGAAACGGATATGAAATTTATCCCAATCCTTCTGCCGGGGAGTTCAGACTAAGTTTGCAAAAAAACTTCACTGGCAGGGCTGAAGTAAATATATTTAATACCTCGGGCAAATTAGTCTCAAATTATATCTTTAATTCTTCTGATGAAATAGAGAGCCACCGTTTTAACCTGGGTGCCATTAACAATGGTGTTTATCTGCTACAGCTCAAAACATCCGGAAGTGTAGAATCCATACCCTTGATTTTAAAAAGATAAAAGAATTTTGTCTGCATAAGTAAAAGTACACATATGACTGAGCTCTGTGTGTACTTTTTTATTGAATATAGTTATGTGTGTCCGCTGTTAATTTTTTACCTTTAATTTGGAGAGTCCCAGAATCTGTTGTCCTGAAATGAAATTATTTCTTACTTAATGAGAATAAGAATTCTATTCCTTTTTTCTCACGGTTCTTAGCTGTAATTTCTCCCTTATGGAACAGAACGGCATTTTTTACAATTGCCAGTCCCAGTCCCGAACCTTCATATTCGTCCCCTTTTTCCTTCCCTACCCGGTAAAAACGTTCGAAAATACGCGGAAGATATTCTTCGGGTATACCCGGACCGTTATCGGTAAATGAAAAGTAATAATTGTATTTGTCTTCCAAATACATTTTAATATCAATAATGGAATTTTTTCCGGCATAAATAACCGAGTTTTCGACCAGATTCTGAAATATGGCAGATATCAATGATTTGTTACCTTTGATCTTCACATCATCCGGTATCTCAACATTAACTTTTACATTATTACCAGTTAAACCAGTATGCAGGGAATCGAGTGCTTCGTCTACGACATTCTTAATTGTAATGTCTTTAATTGTATACAGGCTCGCGGTTTCTTCAATCTTTGTAAGTGTTGAAGTATCATTTGCGATTTTGTTCAGCCGTTTCAGCTGTTTCAATGCTTTCCTTATATATTGGTCACGTTCTTCCGGTTTCAGGTTTTCATCGGCAACCAGGTTTTCAAGTAACCCACGAATGGCATTCACGGGTGTTTGCAACTCCTGTGCAATACTATTTGTCATCTCCTGCTTCATCAGTTTTCGTTTTTCCAGCCGGGTGATATCATTTATCGAAATCTCAAAACTACCGTCCTGGAAAAAGATACACATTATAGAAAAGTATTTGCCACTGACGTGCAGATCGAAATTCAGGCTCGGTAACTCACCTGTATAGGCAATTCCAGTGTTTTTTTTGTTCGTATCGATAAATTCATTTACCACTTCCAGTTCTTTTATTTTGAATATATCATCCAGCGAAATGGTAAGCCGGTTTGATATTACATTAATATACTGAATGAAATGATTGTTTGCCATTATCTTCTTCTTACCGGCTGTGAAAAAGGCAATTCCTTCATTCGATATCTGAATATGATGAATGAGCTTATCTTTTTCGGCCTGCACTTCATTTTTGGTTTTTTGAAGGCGGTCGAACATCTCCACTATCTGCCTGCCGATTATTCCAATCTCATTGTCCGGAAACTGTATTTTAGTGTCTATTTCTCCGCTGGTTCCGGCCTGCAATGCAAAATCGCTTAAAGTAGAAACCGATTTACCAAACTTATCCGCAACATATGCAAGGGATCCCCAGATGATGAAAAAGAGGATGAGTATTACAAATATGAATAGCTTGTCCGGTTTCAGAAGTTCTTTGCCCTGAATATCATAAAGCATAGCTGTACGTACAAAATAATTCCCATAAAGCTTTGCGTAATAAAAGAACATTTTTCCGGTGGTGGCCGATTTTCTGATATTGGATCCCCAATCGGAATACAGGGCCTTCTGTACTTCAGGCCTTGCTTTATGGTTTTCCATATGTTCATAGTCTTTTACAAAACTATCATACAGTACTTTTCCATCAAAACCGATAATGGTTACTCTGATATTTTTCTGATGGAATATGCTGATCAGCGAATCAATCGAACTGTACCTGTGTGTTGTTAAAATAGCGTTGCTTTCTATGAAATTATGAACAAGTCCGTTATAAATATTCAGCGTTGTTACCAGCTGACCGGTTTTGTAATTCTTCTCGCGGTTATATTGAAATGCCCCGACTATAATTGTGAAAATCACAAAAACAACGAAGAAATACAAAAACAACTTCTGTTTATAATTCAATCTGATCTTCATACTATGAATATTAAAAAATATTTAGCTACAAAGCAACTATTAAAACACAACCTGCCATCATTCAATCAACCTATAAATTTTCCGGCAATTCTTTTTTATGACGGATATCTATCCCTTCGAAAGAATATATGGCAGCTTCGGCAATATTGGTTGCCTGATCAGCAATACGCTCGATATTCGAAACGATGTTCCTGATACTTAAAAATGTGATCATCAATTCCTTCATATCCTGTCCGACATTGCTTTTTTTCACAAGGCGTTCCACCAGCTTCTGATGAAGTTTATCCACACTTTCATCATTTTCGATCACCCACAGGGCATATTCCTTATCGGAATAATTATAGGCAATAATGGCACGTTTAACCATTTCCACACTTGTGCTCAGCATCTTTTCAAGCAGTTTGGTGAACTTGTAAAACAAATCAGGACTTTTAATATCCTGAATATGATTGATACTGCTCCATACCAGATCACCGATTCGTTCGAGATAATCGGAAATGCGGTATGCAGACATAATCTTTCTCAGGTCGGAAGCTATCGGATTATAAAGGGTTATCGTGTTGATTACCTTATCGCTTACCTTCACCTCATATTTATCAAGTTTCTTTTCAATGTCTTCAATTTCGGTCAATGTATCTTTATTGATCTTAACCTTTCCTTCGCGGATGATTTCCATAAAATGATTCAACTGATCCAGTGTGAGTGCGGAGTATTTCTCCATATCCTCCGTGATCGATTGAATTGCTGACTCTTTTTTAATACTCATAACCTGATCCTTTTTTTATAAAAACTAATCGGTACATTATCCGAATTTACCAGTAAGATAAGCCTCTGTCCGCTTATCCACAGGATTTGAAAAAACATTTCTGGTTTTTCCGTACTCAATGAGCTCTCCCAGGTACATAAACATGGAATAATCGGATATACGGGCAGCCTGCGACATATTATGTGTAACAAGGATGATGGTGTAGTCTTTTTTAAGTCCCACTAAAAGATCCTCTACTTTTGCTGTGGCTATCGGATCGAGCGCTGAGGTTGGCTCATCCAGCAGGATTATCTCCGGTTTGAATGCCAGTGCACGGGCAATACAAAGCCTTTGCTGCTGCCCTCCTGAAAGGAAGGTACCCTTTTTAAACAATGCATCTTTCACTTCGTCCCACAACGTTACTTCGCGTAACGATTTCTCAACCACTTCATCCTTTATATTCTTTTTCAGACGGATACCATTGAGCTTATAACCTGCAATTACATTATCGTAGATACTCATTGTAGGGAATGGATTCGGCCGTTGAAATACCATTCCGATTTTCCGTCGTAAATCGATCGGGCTCATATCGAAAATATTGGCTCCATCCAGCAGAATTGTTCCTTCCATATGTGTATTGGGATAAAGTTCATGCAAGCGGTTGATAGCCCTTAATAGCGTACTCTTTCCGCAACCCGACGGTCCCATAATAGCCGTTATGCTGTTTTTTTTGACCTCTGCACTTACTTCTTTTACTGCAAGATTTCCTGAATCGTAAGAAATGGATAAATCTTCAATTGTTAAAAGCGGAGAATTAATTCTTATAATTGCTTCATTCATCGGTTACTGTATTTTCCATTTTTTTGCGATCCTTTTTGCAATTATATTGAAAAAAAGAACAAGTCCCATAAGAAACAGGGAAGAACTCCATATTAATCGCACCATATTCGGATTGTTATAAAATTCCCATATCAGCAGTGGAACAGCGCTGGTGGGTTTAGTAATATCCAGGTTTATCATCGAACTTCCCAAAGCTGTGAGCATCAGGGGAGCCGTTTCTCCAAGTATTCTCGATAAGGACAATAAAATACCGGTCAATAGTCCGCTTAATCCCGATGGAAGCAATACTCTTAAAATAACTTTATGATAAGGCACACCCAATGCAAAAGCAGCTTCTTTATACGATACGGGTATCATTTTAAGGGTTTCCTCGGTAGAACGGATGATCATTGGAAGCATCATTATAGCAAGTGAGGTGCTTCCAGCCAAAGCTGAATAACCATTGGTAACATGTTTCACTATCCACAAATAAGCAATTACTCCCAGGACTATAGATGGGACACCCTGCAATACATCGGCAACCGACCTGACAAAAGAGGCAAATCTTGAATTGGAATTCTCGGAAAGATAAACCCCTGAAAGAACCCCTACCGGTATTGCCATGGCTGATGCCAGTAAAACCATTAACAATGTTCCGGTAATGCCATTTGCTATTCCACCCGGTATTCTTTCGCCATTTTGTAGAGCTACCATGGCTTCGAGTGTATTGGGCTCTGTTTGAGTGAAAAAATCCAG
Source organism: uncultured Bacteroidales bacterium (assembly GCA_963748095.1). Taxonomy (GTDB): domain Bacteria; phylum Bacteroidota; class Bacteroidia; order Bacteroidales; family UBA10428; genus CAVVIO01. The sequence continues at coordinate 10,466 of CAVVIO010000069.1, read as the reverse complement.
ACTGATCTGTCCTATTCCCTCCCTTACCAGCTTAAATAATATTAAAATTAAAGGAGTTACAGTAAGTAAAGAAAAAAAGATAACGAGCGAGTAAAAAACCCGGTCTTTGATTATTCTTGCTTTGTCTCCTTTATTTTCAATCGAATACATATAATTGTAATATTGACCAATTTATTTTAATATCACAGTTTCAGGTATATATTTATAATGATCCGTATATCCTCTTCATGATCCACTTACCCAAGTAATTAATTAAAGCTGTTATAAAAAACAGCAATAATCCGATAGCTATCAACGAACTTAATTTTAATCCTTCTGCCTCACCAAACTGATTGGCAATAACACTGGCCATGGTATTACCTGTACCGAACAGACCTTTGGGAACAATGTTCGTATTGCCGATCAGCATAGTCACTGCCATGGTCTCCCCCAAAGCACGTCCTAAAGCAAGCACATAACTAGCCACAATTCCTGAACTGGCTGTAGGCAAAATAACATTCATAATGACTTCGCGCCGGGTTGCACCCAAAGAATAAGCTGCTTCTTTCAGCTCACCCGGAACCATCGAAATTATCTCGTTACTCAGAGAAGTAGCATAAGGAATAATCATAATGGCCAGGATTAACGAAGCGGTGAATATTCCCAGTCCGCTTTGACTAAATCCTAAATTAACTATCAGGGGCTTTAAAACATAGAAGCCCCACAAGCCATAAACAATGGAGGGAATACCTGCCAATAAATCCACCAGTGTACCCAGTATTCCGGCTATTTTCTTACCTCGAAAATATTCTCCCAAAAACAGGGAAGTTGAAAAAGCCATCGGAAAGCAAATAATCAATGCCAAAACAGAAGTAATCAGGGTACCTGCTATAAAAGGCAAAGCCCCGTATGATTCCCTTCCTTCTGTCGGATTCCATGAAGATGAAACAATAAATTTCAGACCGAATGTTTTAAATGCAGGAATGGCCCCGCTAAAAAGCGAATAGGCCATTCCTCCTGCTATTACAATGACAATTGCAGCGGCAATTATCAATATGATTTTTGTAATTCTTTCTGCATTCATCCGGTCAATATACCCTTCAACAACAGTAAGTAATTATTTATACCGGCAAATATACTACAATAATGGTTTTCCGTCGTATGTAACAGTCTGCAATATTTTCTTTGCCTGTGCAACAGCTTTCTCCGGCAATGGCGCATAGTGAATCTTCTTTGTCACTTGCTGTGCTTCGGGACTTAACATCCAGTCTAACAATTTTACTGTTTGCAGCGCCTGCTCTTTAGTCCTTCCATTGTAATCCTGTTCCTTGTAAAGGATAATCCAGGTAAATCCGCATATCGGATAAGCATCAGGATCATTCGAATTGGTCATCATAACCCTTGTATCTGAAGGGATATCCCCTTTTGCAGAAGCGCTGATACTTTCAATGGAGGGTTTAATATAATTTCCGGCTTCGTTTTTTAATTCAGCAAATGCTATATCTTGTGCAAACGCATATTCCGATCCGATATAACCTATTGAACCTGTTGTCTGACCTATTGTTCCGGCAACTCCGGGATTTCCTTTAGCGCCCATACCTACCGGCCAATTGAGCGATTTACCACGGCCGACTTTATCAGCCCAGTCTTTGCTTATTTTTGTCATATAATCACTGAAGATAAATGTGGTACCACTACCGTCGGAACGGTGAACCACAGAAATATCCATGTCAGGAAAATTAACATCCGGATTAAGCGCTTTCAATTTCGGATCGTTCCATTTGGTGATCTTACCCATAAATATGTCTGCCAATAATGTAGTATCCAGTTTCATTTCTTTTATTCCGGGCAGATTGAAAGCAATTACCACGGCACCCATACAAGTGGGAATATGAACGATCGGTGCAGGCATTTCAGCTTCCTGCTTATCTGATAAGAAAGCATCCGAAGCGCCAAAATCCACTACTTTATCTTTCAGACTTCTTATTCCACCCCCTGAACCAATTCCACCGTAAGTAACGGATATACCGGTTTCTTTCTGGTAATCACTGAATAATTGATTGTAAAATGGCATCGGGAAAGTTGCTCCGGCAGCTGTAAGCGTTGTTTTTGATTCCGAATTACCGCTTTTCTTTGAAGAGCTGTTACAGGCAGTAAATGCCAGTGCAGCAACAACAATTATTAAATACTTTTTCATTTTCATTTTAAATAATTTTTTAAATAATATTTACAATATTAGTCTTCTGGAATTAATGGAATGTTATATCAATATTATATAATTGTTACGAATTAGAATGTAACCTGCAAATTCAGATAAGCACCCGGCTTGAATTTTTGTCCGTCAGCAGCGGGGGCCCAACCCTGAAAATTAGGTGCTATCTTTATTCCCTTTACAGGAGAATATTCGATACCTGCAATATACAATTGTCCGTCTTTGTCCACATTCCAACTGGTAGGAGCACCCTCGATTTTATTGGACGTCAGGTAATCATATCTTCCAAAAACATCGAATTTCTTACCCAGTTTATAGGATCCGTATGCAGATATACCCGACAAATTATTATCATTTACCCTGTTATGGTTATTTTGCATGTTATATTCCACACCAAGTGAAAATTTATCTTTTGCATATCCGATAAAAGTATTGAAAGTGGATTGAGCCGAATATTTCGGTAAATAATCGAAATACCCGCGTATTATAAGACCTTCTGCCGGTCTGAGTGTTACACCCACTCCGGTTTTAAAAGTACTGTCGGATTGGAGTTTTTTATAACCTTCTCCGTTTAAAATACTCGCATCCACTTCGATCATTTTATTGATCTTGTATGACCCGGTTATTCCCAGATCGGCGCTTGGACCAAATCCATAAGCATCCTGAAAAGATTTGTACAGATACCTGCGTGACCAAAAACTTTCCTGGATTGAAAATTGATAGGTCCCTATTAAACCAAAATTTACAGTTAAATTATTATTTGAATACTTCAGCAATGCATTTTTCAAATAAACGGTTTGGTGTAAATTCCCTACCCCTGGATCTCCGACATCAAGGACTAATTTAGTTGAAAAGAAAGGGCTGAAGTTATATCCGTATCCAAAATATGCACGTGTAATTTCGAATGCCGGATGATTTCCGTTATCTGAAAACTCATTATGAAAGTTACTGAATATTTTCAGTAACGGTTTCCCGGAAGGAACAAAATCAGTAGTTTTTTCTGTTCCCTGTCCAAAAATCAATCCGGAAAAAAATGTCAATGCAATAATTCCGATAATTCTTTGTTTCATTGTTTTTAAATTATGTTTAAAATTTATGATGCAAAGAACCTTCAATTACATTACATGATTATTTAGTAAATGTTAAGGAATTGTTAACTTTTGAGAATTGACTCTTACATAGCCGAGAATACTATAATAATCTATCTAAATTACAGATAATTATACAAATTTCTGATATCTTAAGTAAAACTTAATTTATACAAATTAATTCTGAAATTCATCTGTAAAATTGAAATGTACAGATGGATATTACCGGATAATAATAAAAAAAGCCCGGGATAACCCTGGCTTTTAACTATACATTATGATGATTTTTCTCTTCGGAATCAATAAGTATTCAACCATTTATATCTTCTTGCATTAGCGCCGAACCTTACAATGGCCATTATTTCATGCGAGCCGTAAGTATGTTTCATGATTGATCCAAAGTTATAATCGAACGCATATCCCAGGTAATAAATATCGTACTTACCACCTACCATGAAAACCATTGCACTTCCTGTGCGAAAACCAAGGCCACCCCAATAACTGTCTTTGTATTCCACCCGGGTTTGAATGTCGAGTTGCATGCTGTTACCTTGAGGTAACTTTAAATAAAAAGAAGGTTCGATCAACCAGTTGTCATTATAATAATACTTATAACCTCCTATCAGGTTATACTGGCGGTTAATCCGGTCTTCGCCTGCACCTTTTTCTCCAAACTGGACCGATGAACTCAAAATATGCCCTACAGAAAATCCCCCGTAAAAATCTTCCTGCCTGTATAATACACCAAAGTCAGCATCGGGAACAACCAGCGATTTCCGGTTATCCATCAACAGGCCATCCGGCTGGTCATCGGATAAAACAACCTTTTCTTCGGATAACTTCAACTGGAAAAGCATGGCTGTTAAACCGAATGAAAGCTGACCCTGCCCAATACTCAAATGGTAGGAATAGGTACCTTCCAGACCGGTACGGTCCAGCAAACCATTATGATCGTTAAAAATTTGAGCACCCCACCCTACTCTTCCTGAACGGGAACTTTTACGTTCTTTTTTACGTACTGAAGCATTTTTCAAAATATAACTGTTCCGCAAAATTCTGGAGTCAATACTAAGCGAATGTGTCTTGGGGGTTCCGCTGAAACCTACCCATTGTTCCCTTGCCAACAGGTTAATGGAAGTATAACCTTCGCTCCCTGCCCACGCCGGATTAATCAGGTACATGTTCATCGAATACTGACTGTATTCAGGCAGTTGCTGTGCAGTGGATTCACTTGTGTATGCCAGAACTAAAAGCATTGATATGTAAAATATTACTCTTTTCATTTTTATAGTATTTCCTGATGGCAATAGTATCTGTGTTTTAAATTTTATAAATCAGCCTTTTAAACATCACCTTACAATGGTTACGGTTCCGGTAATCTGGCTTGCACCATTTTTCAGATCGATAATGTAATAATATGTATCCATAGGTAACTTTTTACCTTTCCAGGTTCCATTCCAGTCATTATTATATCCACCGTCACAATGATAAACCCGTCTTCCCCACCGGTCGAATATATCTATCTTGGCATAGGGGAACAGGCCTATATTATTAATTACCCAGGTATCATGTGCCCCGTCACCGTTTGGAGTAAACGTATTTGTAATCTTTCCAAGTAAATTGTTTACATTGCAAACATCCACATAAATGGAATCACTGCCTTTACAACCATTGAAGTCCGTAACAGTAACCGACACAGTCATTTGCCCTTCATCAATGGTTACAGGATTTCCGGTACTGCCTGTCGACCATTCATAATCAGCAAAGTTACCCGCATCCAGTCTTAAAGAAGGACCACACAAGGAAGTGTCATTCCCCAGATTAACGACAGGAAGTGGATTGATTGTTAATTCTGCAGAATCACTTGCCTGGCAGCCATACTGATCGGTAACAGTAACACCAATTGTGCCACCTGTTCCGGTTGTTAATGTTTCGTTAGTACTGTTATCACTCCACAGGTAAGATGTAAAAGTATTCCCCGGAGAAAAGGTTGCCTGTTCACCCTGACAAATTTCCTGATTACTACCCAAATCCGTTTGCGGATGATCTACCAGGATGTCGGATATCAAAGGCATACCGGAACATCCATATGAATTTGTTTCCTCTACCCATATCTGGTGATCACCTGTTGTTGTATTCCAGTTTACTTTTATCAGACTGCTGTCGCCGGTTAAAGTTCCAAAGCCGGTTATCTTCCATTCATAAACCGATCCTGGATGCTTATCGACGTAATAAGCAATACCTTCATCACCCAGGCATACCACATCCAGGTATCCGGGTTCCGATATTCCTGAATGATCAGTTTGTATTGCCGAAGTAACAGGCAAAGGATATGCAATTCCAGTAGCACCGGCACTCCATCCGCTGACACAACCGGTAATATTATCAGTAGCCCTCGCTGATACAAGTATGGTATCATTTTCAATTAAATCCGCCGAATACTCGTAAGGACTTGTATTGGTAGTATAAGTAACGGATTGACCGCCGTCAAGTGAAAATTCAACCTGTTTATCACCCGCAGTCTGGGCAGTGAATATTACTGTGCCGTTACCACAAACAGTTTCATCCGTTAGTGATACAACAGGTAAAGCATTTACAGTTATGTAATCTGCCTTAACCTCCACATCCGAGGGGCCGTCGTTAATAGTCAATTCAACGGTTTTATTTCCGGGGGTTGTATAAACTACCCAATGCGGGCCTTTTGTGTTGGCAGAAGCAGGTACAGCACCTTCGCCAAAATTCCATTGATAACTGGTACTTCCTGTAGTTCCGGTAGAGTTATCAGTAAACAATACGGAATCATCCGGGCATATCGTTGTTTTATCAGATATAAAATCTGCATTAAGCGCACAACTCTGAAGATTAACAGTCAGTGTCTGGGTTGTACCCACACAACCGGCAGTATTTGTTTCAATAACGGTAATATCTCCGCTGATAGCAGCAAAATTCACCGTAATTGAATTCCCAGTACTGTTACCAACAATTGTTGCTCCACTTGGTAATCCCCAGCTGTAAGTCGAACCTGCAGTTATATCAACACTATAAATCTCTCTCTGGGCAGAACATGCAGGCGTGGCATTACCTGTGATGACAGAAGTGGAAGGTGCCTGATTTACCGTCATGTAGATAGCCTGTGATATGGCTGTACATCCGCTGCCGTTGGTTACCACTACACTCACCGCATCCCCGTCGGTTAAGCTGTCGGTTAAATAGGTCAATGTTGCACCATTCTGGGCGCTTACTCCGTTGACAAGGAACTCGTAGTTCGTACCTGTATTCACGGCTGTAAAGGTTACCGCGTCGCCTGCACAGATTGTATTATCAACATCGCTGCTGCTTATTGTTGCCGATGGTAACGGATTGACGGTCGTGGCGATGGTTGATGATGTCGCTGTACATCCGCTGCCGTTGGTTACCACTACACTCACCGCATCCCCGTCGGTTAAGCTGTCGGTTAAATAGGTCAATGTTGCACCATTCTGGGCGCTTACTCCGTTGACAAGGAACTCGTAGTTCGTACCTGTATTCACGGCTGTAAAGGTTACCGCGTCGCCTGCACAGATTGTATTATCAACATCGCTGCTGCTTATTGTTGCCGATGGTAACGGATTGACGGTCGTGGCGATGGTTGATGATGTCGCTGTACATCCGCTGCCGTTGGTTACCACTACACTCACCGCATCCCCGTCGGTTAAGCTGTCGGTTAAATAGGTCAATGTTGCACCATTCTGGGCGCTTACTCCGTTGACAAGGAACTCGTAGTTCGTACCTGTATTCACGGCTGTAAAGGTTACCGCGTCGCCTGCACAGATTGTATTATCAACATCGCTGCTGCTTATTGTTGCCGATGGTAACGGATTGACGGTCGTGGCGATAGTTGATGATGTCGCTGTACATCCGCTGCCGTTGGTTACCACTACACTCACCGCATCCCCGTCGGTTAAGCTGTCGGTTAAATAGGTCAATGTTGCACCATTCTGGGCGCTTACTCCGTTGACAAGGAACTCGTAGTTCGTACCTGTATTCACGGCTGTAAAGGTTACCGCGTCGCCTGCACAGATTGTATTATCAACATCGCTGCTGCTTATTGTTGCCGATGGTAACGGATTGACGGTCGTGGCGATGGTTGATGATGTCGCTGTACATCCGCTGCCGTTGGTTACCACTACACTCACCGCATCCCCGTCGGTTAAGCTGTCGGTTAAATAGGTCAATGTTGCACCATTCTGGGCGCTTACTCCGTTGACAAGGAACTCGTAGTTCGTACCTGTATTCACGGCTGTAAAGGTTACCGGGTCGCCTGCACAGATTGTATTATCAACATCGCTGCTGCTTATTGTTGCCGATGGTAACGGATTGACGGTCGTGGCGATAGTTGATGATGTCGCTGTACATCCGCTGCCGTTGGTTACCACTACACTCACCGCATCCCCGTCGGTTAAGCTGTCGGTTAAATAGGTCAATGTTGCACCATTCTGGGCGCTTACTCCGTTGACAAGGAACTCGTAGTTCGTACCTGTATTCACGGCTGTAAAGGTTACCGGGTCGCCTGCACAGATTGTATTATCAACATCGCTGCTGCTTATTGTTGCCGATGGTAACGGATTGACGGTCGTGGCGATAGTTGATGATGTCGCTGTACATCCGCTGCCGTTGGTTACCACTACACTCACCGCATCCCCGTCGGTTAAGCTGTCGGTTAAATAGGTCAATGTTGCACCATTCTGGGCGCTTACTCCGTTGACAAGGAACTCGTAGTTCGTACCTGTATTCACGGCTGTAAAGGTTACCGCGTCGCCTGCACAGATTGTATTATCAACATCGCTGCTGCTTATTGTTGCCGATGGTAACGGATTGACGGTCGTGGCGATAGTTGATGATGTCGCTGTACATCCGCTGCCGTTGGTTACCACTACACTCACCGCATCCCCGTCGGTTAAGCTGTCGGTTAAATAGGTCAATGTTGCACCATTCTGGGCGCTTACTCCGTTGACAAGGAACTCGTAGTTCGTACCTGTATTCACGGCTGTAAAGGTTACCGGGTCGCCTGCACAGATTGTATTATCAACATCGCTGCTGCTTATTGTTGCCGATGGTAACGGATTGACGGTCGTGGCGATGGTTGATGATGTCGCTGTACATCCGCTGCCGTTGGTTACCACTACACTCACCGCATCCCCGTCGGTTAAGCTGTCGGTTAAATAGGTCAATGTTGCACCATTCTGGGCGCTTACTCCGTTGACAAGGAACTCGTAGTTCGTACCTGTATTCACGGCTGTAAAGGTTACCGCGTCGCCTGCACAGATTGTATTATCAACATCGCTGCTGCTTATTGTTGCCGATGGTAACGGATTGACGGTCGTGGCGATGGTTGATGATGTCACTGTACATCCGCTGCCGTTGGTTACCACTACACTCACCGCATCCCCGTCGGTTAAGCTGTCGGTTAAATAGGTCAATGTTGCACCATTCTGGGCGCTTACTCCGTTGACAAGGAACTCGTAGTTCGTACCTGTATTCACGGCTGTAAAGGTTACCGCGTCGCCTGCACAGATTGTATTATCAACATCGCTGCTGCTTATTGTTGCCGATGGTAACGGATTGACGGTCGTGGCGATGGTTGATGATGTCGCTGTACATCCGCTGCCGTTGGTTACCACTACACTCACCGCATCCCCGTCGGTTAAGCTGTCGGTTAAATAGGTCAATGTTGCACCATTCTGGGCGCTTACTCCGTTGACAAGGAACTCGTAGTTCGTACCTGTATTCACGGCTGTAAAGGTTACCGCGTCGCCTGCACAGATTGTATTATCAACATCGCTGCTGCTTATTGTTGCCGATGGTAACGGATTGACGGTCGTGGCGATGGTTGATGATGTCGCTGTACATCCGCTGCCGTTGGTTACCACTACACTCACCGCATCCCCGTCGGTTAAGCTGTCGGTTAAATAGGTCAATGTTGCACCATTCTGGGCGCTTACTCCGTTAACAAGGAACTCGTAGTTCGTACCTGTATTCACGGCTGTAAAGGTTACCGCGTCGCCTGCACAGATTGTATTATCAACATCGCTGCTGCTTATTGTTGCCGATGGTAACGGATTGACGGTCGTGGCGATGGTTGATGATGTCACTGTACATCCGCTGCCGTTGGTTACCACTACACTCACCGCATCCCCGTCGGTTAAGCTGTCGGTTAAATAGGTCAATGTTGCACCATTCTGGGCGCTTACTCCGTTGACAAGGAACTCGTAGTTCGTACCTGTATTCACGGCTGTAAAGGTTACCGCGTCGCCTGCACAGATTGTATTATCAACATCGCTGCTGCTTATTGTTGCCGATGGTAACGGATTGACGGTCGTGGCGATGGTTGATGATGTCGCTGTACATCCGCTGCCGTTGGTTACCACTACACTCACCGCATCCCCGTCGGTTAAGCTGTCGGTTAAATAGGTCAATGTTGCACCATTCTGGGCGCTTACTCCGTTGACAAGGAACTCGTAGTTCGTACCTGTATTCACGGCTGTAAAGGTTACCGCGTCGCCTGCACAGATTGTATTATCAACATCGCTGCTGCTTATTGTTGCCGATGGTAACGGATTGACGGTCGTGGCGATGGTTGATGATGTCGCTGTACATCCGCTGCCGTTGGTTACCACTACACTCACCGCATCCCCGTCGGTTAAGCTATCGAGTTAAATAGGTCAATGTTGCACCATTCTGGGCGCTTACTCCGTTAACAAGGAACTCGTAGTTCGTACCTGTATTCACGGCTGTAAAGGTTACCGCGTCGCCTGCACAGATTGTATTATCAACATCGTGGCCTGGCCTTATTGTTGCCGATGGTAACGGATTGACGGTCGTGGCGATGGTTGATGATGTCACCTACATCCGTCTCCGTTGGTTACCACTACACTCACCGCATCCCCGTCGGTTAAGCTGTCGGTTAAATAGGTCAATGTTGCACCATTCTGGGCGCTTACTCCGTTGACAAGGAACTCGTAGTTCGTACCTGTATTCACGGCTGTAAAGGTTACCGCGTCGCCTGCAGCAATATCGGTATTATCAAGATCGCCTGCCGCTGATTGTTGCCGATGGTAACGGATTGACGGTCGTGGCGATGGTTGATGATGTTGCTGTACATCCGCTGCCGTTGGTTACCACTACACTCACCGCATCCCCGTCGGTTA
>CAVVIO010000068.1:0-80758 GCA_963748095.1 uncultured Bacteroidales bacterium | reverse complement strand
AATAATGCACTGAAATAAATAGGGCTTCACACAGCATATAGTGGCGCCCATAGCTATAGTTACACCCAAAATCCTTCTAATACAAAATAAGAATTCACAAGATAAACCAGTCCTTCGCTACTGGGGTTATTCAAAGGGAACCGGGTTTCATGATTGCAACCAGCAACTTTTTCAATTTATCACTCATAATTCATTCAAAAAGCCTTCCAAACCAATACACACCTTCATTTGCACAAGAAACCTTGTTACCTTTGTTACCAGTCACCTCGTTATTGACAGGCATGTTTATAAAAATGATTTGCTTTTTAGCTGATTATCACTTACATTTATTTCTCAAACGGTTACCAGAAAAAGGAGAATTCAAACTTAGTTAAGAGCAGAAAGGATTAAAACCGTTTATCGCAGGTTTAATTAAAATACATTAAATTAAAAAATCATGCATATTCAGGTTAACAAATTCAGGTGGATTCTGATGGTTGTTTTACTTGGGATAATTTCCCAATTAATAAATTCCTGTGCCGAAATGCCGAAAAAAACAGATGATGAAAAACCGGGTGTTGCAGTTTTGCTGGTTGATACCGACCGGTCAATGGGAAAAATCAGCAAAAATGTTTACGGTCAGTTTCTCGAACACATTAATCACTCGGTAGTTGACGGGTTATATGCCGAGCAGGTTCGCGGGCAGGGTTTTGAAGGGAAGGATTTTAAAAATTATTGGGATACGTTTTCGGAAAACGGAAATGTAAATATTGAAAATGTGAATTTTAAAAATAGTGAAAAAAGTGTACGTATCAGTGTGAATAACGGAACCGCCGGAATTCGACAGGGGCGGTTTTATATTAAGGGCGGATCAGAGTATAATGGCTCAGTGTGGTTAAAACCGGAAGAAGGTTCTGTTTTGGTTTCTTTGAAAATGAAAGGTTCGGAAGATGAAAATATTGCAGAAAAAACGCTGGAAACTTCGGGCAATGACTGGCAGGAAGTGCCTTATCGTTTTACGGCAGACAAAACCGATACAATGGCCTCTATTGAAATTTCAGCTACCGGTAATGGTTCTGTTTTGGTTGATTTTATTTCGATGATGTTGGAAGGTGCCCGTGAAAACGGAATGCTGCGACCTGATTTGTTTAAGGCCCTTGACGATTTAAAACCTGCCTTTATTCGCTGGCCGGGTGGTTCGTATGCATCCGTTTATAAATGGAAAGACGGGATTGGGCCACAGGTTTCCAGAAAATACCATCCGAATGAAATCTGGGGAGGATATTCCGATTATTACGGGTTCGGTACAGAGGAATTTATGAGTCTTTGCAAGAGACTGGGCGCCGATCCTTTAGTTGTACTTCCTGCAACAACAACAGATCCTGATGCAATACAATATGCCATCGACTGGGTTCATTACCTGCTCGATCCGGCAGCTACGAAATGGGGACAACAGCGTGCCGCAAACGGGCATCCCGAACCGTATGTTGTACCTTATATTCAAATTGATAATGAGCCGATGAACCACGGGCTGTCTCCTGATCAGTATGCCGAAATAGTAAATGTTTATGGAAGCCGGATACGTAAAATTGCCCCGGAAGTAAAAATTGTTGCCTGTGGGCAGAAACGTTCAACCGACATGAACTGGAGTGAAAAGCTCGTTGATATTGCTGGCGATAATTTCGATATCCTTGGATGTCACAATTATGAATATGAACCGGACAAATATAAAACCGGTGTTCAGAGAATTGAGGAATACCTGGTGAAGCTGAGAAATTATATTTTAAAATCCGGTCACCCAGGTATCAAAATTGCCATACTTGAGTGGAACCTCAGCAGAACATACGACTGGCGTGCAGGAATGCATGCGGCAGGAAGTTTAATCAGCTACGAGAAACTGGGACCTGAATTGGAATTCAGTTGTCCGGCGCTGCTGATGCGGAATACCAGTGACGACCCAACCTGGACAGCGTGGATTTACCATGATCATGTTTCCTGGTTCCCCGGAAGTGGTTATGTGGTTGAAAAACTGTTTCGCGAACATTATGCTGAAATACAATATGCAACCACTTCAGGCACGTTCAGGGAAGCGGAAGATCCGTTTAAAAATTTTATCGACGATATTTCGCAGTTTAAACCCGAAGACTGGCGGCCCGGAACGGTTGATGCTATTGCAACAGGAAGCGCCGATGGAAAAAAAATTGTTATAAAGGCTGTAAATTACGAAGGAATTGAAAATACACTGATTACAAGGATTCAGGGCTCAAAAGTACCCGAAAATGCAACCATAAAAATTTATACCATTCAGGCAGATAAAAATGAGAAAGCATCACTGGATGAACCGAACAAAATTAAACCGGTAGAATCGACCATGCCTTATGTAAAAGACATGAAAATAAAACTGCCGCCTTATTCAGTTATGGTATTGGAAATCGTTGCAGAAAGAAACCCGGGTGACACTTAAAAAGATTCGCGGGAAGGAAAGTCACCCCCGCAGATATTGGTTTACAACTGTTTCACAAACAAAATAATATGTATAGTGGTTCACCTCAATGGCAGGTACCCGGTTTTTTTCTTTTTAATATGCAACCGGGACGACCGGTAAAAAGAATTAGGACTCTTTTTGAAAAGCAATAGGACTCTTTTATAAAAGGATCATAACAAATATTAGAAATGAATATAGCAAAGATTTACGCTCTGCATATATGATTTTGAAATCCATATCCTGCACATCCATAAATCCTTCAAATCGTGTTCAGAAGATAAAGGAAACAATCTGCAATTGAAAGAAATCGTATATAACAATAGAGACGCGATTAATCGCGTCTCTTGCATTGCAGAAATAAAAATATCTCGTGAGGAGATTTTAATCTGAAAAGAGAAGGGTAGAAAAGACGTTACAGGAATTACACCGCACCATGACATAAAAAAGGAACTGGTTGATGATCCAGAATTAAACAAAATTTATACACAGGTAGTAATCTGAAACCTTTGATGTTGAAAGGATATAAGTAAATATTTAATTTTTCAATACTTTACTAATTTTTCGACATAAGTGGCACCAGAGGTATTCAGAATCAGAAAACTGACTCCTGTTGGCAACCTGTTAACCATTCCCTGATCAATAAATATCGTATGTGAACCCTGTGATTGTAATTCGTCAAACCAATTAAACAGAACTGTTCCGTTGGCCGTAACAATATTGGCTGTAATTATGGTTGTTTCAGCAAGATTATAAGACAGAACAGAATTATTTGTTAAGGGCATCGGACTTATTTTTAAATCGGATAACAAAAGCGAATTCATTCTGTTATCTTTTAAGTTTGTTTCCCCATTCTTATATATCCTTATCTCTTTCCAGGACACCCATGAAGGACTTTCTGTTGTCAGAACTTTAATATACCGGAAACTATCTGTGGAGGATGGAGCGCTGTAGCTCAATACCTGACCGGTAGTTGTATAACCGCTGAATTCATGAAGTAATTCGAAATTATTGTCCGGATTGTTTTTTCCTGCAAGTAACTGATGCACTGTAGTTCCATCAGGGTACTGGTCAGCAATAAGATCAACACCGGTTATTTTATAATTATTCATCAGGTCAATCTTTATCCACTGTGGTGCATAATCTCCGGCACCCCAGTTTGTTTCGGTATTATTATCGAATACCTGATCCGGAGTTTGATCAATAAGGTAATCTGATGCTGTAATAATTGCTGAATTAATGTTGAAGGCTTCTGTGGCTAAACACAAATCCGGATAACCGGAATTGTCACAATATTCAATATGGCCGCCTACCATTGTGAGAAGTACTTTTATATTCAGCAGATCTTCCGGACTAGCTACTTCCAAAGGATTTCCCGATACGACTATTAGATCCGCCAATTTACCGGGTGTGATACTTCCCTTTTTATTTTCTTCGAAAGTAGCATAAGCCCCGTCTATTGAAAGTAATTTCAAACATTCCTGTATAGTAAGTCGTTGGTTTAATTCCCATCCGGCATGTGCACGATCCAAAAATCCCATACGTGTAACTGCCTGGTATATTACCCGGAAAGGAGAATAGTCACATGGCGTGTCATTAAAGGGAGCATCAGTACTTCCTGTAATATGCAAACCTTCAGGTTCGGCATTGACAAGATCTTTCCATCTTAGGCACCATTCCGGATTTGTATTGCTTATATATGTCTGAAAAGTTTCCTGTTCCGGCCAGTCAGCAGGTCCCATCAATTGAAAGGATGTTATAATACCTTTATTTTTCATTCGTGAAAGCTGATCATCTGAAACTTTAACGGCATGTTCTATCCGGTACCTGTAGTTTTCATTCGATTCCAGACCCAATACATTTTCATAGGCAGAGAGAATCTTTTCCACTGCACTCTCGTTTACAGCATGGGCAGCTACTTGCCATCCGTCATTGTGAGCCAGTTGGATCTGGGTACTTACTTCTTCCTGGGTCAGAATATCAGTGGTTCCAAACGGATCATCCACATAAATTTTAACTCCTGGAGCACGTATCCTTCCGGAAAATGATTCACCGGGGAAACGTCCGGAATCCGCAAGAGTGCTGATAAGGTCCATATCATTCAGTTGTCCCCAGTAACCGTTTAACCGTACAGAAAGTTTACCGTGAAATGCCAGATCAAGTGCATTTTGCAGGTGTTCTGCAGAACTGTTGTCCGGCCGGCCGAAATTCAGTTCCGAAATGCTAGTCCATCCCAATGAAGAAAGCATTTGCATAATCTCGTCCAATGAGGGATTAGTTGTGTCCCCGGTAACCGAACAAATATGTTGTCTCCAACTGAACCAGTGCGAATGAGAATCATTGAAACCGGGAAGAACGGTTAATCCGTTCAGATCAACAAGACTGGTATTACAACCTGGTTTCTGAAGAGTAAGCATCTCTTCATCCGTACCAACTCCGATAACCTTATTAAGATGAATTGCTACAGCTTCTGCTGCAGGTTTGCTTGAATCCATAGTTATAATTGTACCGTTATGATAGATTATATCGGGAGTTGTCCGGCAATTCTCACTAATATCATCCGGCGGATCACTACCGGGTATGTTACCGATCAGTTCCAGGTCTCGCCAACACAGTGTTACAGGGCTTTCAGGTGATTCGATACGTACAAATTCAATCGAAGCCCACGGTTCAGATGGAGTGTATATCAAACTGGTATCTCCGGCAAGGTTTTCATCTTTAAACCGGTGTAGAAGTTTATAGTTGCCATCAATATTTCGGCCATAAATTG
Source organism: uncultured Bacteroidales bacterium (assembly GCA_963748095.1). Classification (GTDB taxonomy): domain Bacteria; phylum Bacteroidota; class Bacteroidia; order Bacteroidales; family UBA10428; genus CAVVIO01. The sequence goes on along the minus strand of CAVVIO010000068.1, from coordinate 75,527 downwards.
CTATTGGTTCACCGCTATAATTATGACCGAAAGTCAATTCAAAACGATTAATGGTTACAGCTTCTTTAAAATCTGCTTCCAGCCATTGCATCCCGCCTCCATCTGCGGACCAACACAACGGGCTATGAGTTTTCAGAAAGGCGTTTTCAGGAGGATTTCCGGGAGAATAATCCGATACCGCTACTCTTGCTCCGAGTAACAGGTTCCAGTCAGTATTTTCCTGGGTAAAACTGTTTACGACGGAAAAATATAATATGATGGTAAATAAAAACAGACGGATGATCCACAAAGGAATACCGGTTGTGATCTTTTTCATGGCGGGTAAGGGTTAGTAATTAATTCTTACTTGAAAAATTAATGTACCGTATATAACCCTCAATAACGGAAAATGTTCATTTCGTGGTACTTCTGTATACTCGTGACCCCATTTAAAAAGGTTTGCCTAACTGGAAAATGAAATAGAACAAATAAAGTAAAAAGCGGATTTTATGGGCATATTTTCAGAACCAGCGTTTTAAATTTCAGAATATATATTTTACTAAATATGCTATCTTCTGAAAGATCCTTATTCACTCCATTCCACTTCTATTTTTTCCGCACCTATCTTTTTCTTGGCCAGTTGCATCAGATTAATCAGTTCATTTTTACAGCAATCTACAGACTGGTGTTTATTCAGCCGGTCGGTTAATTCATCGGCCAGTTCTTTTACAGTAATCATTTTTTTTGTCATGATAATATGGTTTAGTTAAATTATCGGAAAATATTCAGATACTAAATTTAATGAAAACATTAATTAATCAGAAATAAGTTTGAATAAAAAATCAATTCAGACATTAAGCAATTATAAACTGGCGCTAAATACAGTTAAATTTCAGCAACATGAATAAAAACAACTTTTATTGTCTCCGAAATCTTTTGAATCCTACAATTTTTTTATTTTTACTTACAGAACTAACTTCAATTACTTAACTAATCATATGATTGTCATGAAAAAACTACTTGTATTTCTGTTAATCACTGCATTGTTTTCTACTGGTTTCTCTCAAAAATATCAGAATTTCAAAGTATCGGTATATTGCACTGCTTTCAATGTGGACCAGATGAGCGATACCACCAATTATCTTTTACCGGTATGGAAGGAGATAAGCCGGCAGCTTAAAATAGATAAAGTATATATTGAAACACACCGTGACATGTTCATGGTAGATCAGGCGAAACTGGATAAGGTAAAGAAGTTTTTCACCAACCGTGGAATTGAAATATCAGGAGGCATCACTTATACGATTAAGGAAGCTGATCATTTTCGTACGTTTTGCTATAACGATCCGGATGACCGGAAAAAAGTGAAAGAAATAGCGGAATACACGGCAAAGAATTTTAATCAGTTCATTCTTGACGATTTTTTCTTTACCAATTGCAAAACCGACGGGGCTATAAAAGATAAGGGAGACCGCAGTTGGACACAATACCGCATGGAGCTGATGACAGATGCAGCACAGAACCTGGTGATCGGACCGGCAAAGAAAGTTAATCCCAATGTGAAAATTATTGTTAAATTCCCTAACTGGTACGAACATTTTCAGGGACTCGGATTTAATCTCGATAAAGAACCGAAAATATTTGATGGTATATATACCGGTACCGAAACCCGTGATGCCGTGATGAGTGCACAGCATTTACAACCTTACCTGGGATACGATATTTTCCGATATTTCGAAAATATAGCACCCGGGCGTAATGGTGGTGGCTGGGTTGATTCGTATGGTATGGGTACCTTCGACCGGTACGCGGAACAATTATGGATCACTGCATTTGCAAAAGCCCCGGAAATAACATTATTCAATTTTGGCGATCTAAGCCGTCCGATCTCATACTCTGATCGTTCTTCATGGCAGGATGAGCGTACCAGTTTCGACTTTGACGAAATGATGCAACCTGTGAATTATAATGGAGGTACGCCCGAAAGGCCAACTTCACTGGCAAGGGTTGCGGGATATACTTTTGATAAAGTGGATAAGATTATTGGTAAAACCGGAAATCCAATAGGAATAAAAAGCTACCGGCCTTATGATGCTACCGGGGAAGATTTCTTGCAGAATTATCTCGGCATGATAGGGCTGCCGATGGATATCCGTCCTGAATTTCCTTCGGGCGACAATGTGATATTACTTACAGAAGAGGCCAAATTTGATAAGGATATTGTTTCAAAAATTAAAAAACAGTTAACTGACGGGAAAAAAGTAGTTATTACCTCCGGACTGTTGAAAGCTTTACAGGACAAAGGGTTGAATGATATTGCAGAACTTCGGTATACCGACAGAAAAGCATTGGTACAGGATTTTATGGTCGAAGGTGAATTCCGGCTGATACATACCGATAAACCCATATTAATGCAACAAATACAGTATTTAACCAATGATTCGTGGGAGGTAGTATCCGGTATTGCCGGAAAAGACGGCTGGCCCATCCTTCACATGGCCGATTATTCCAACGGAAAATTATATGTACTGAATATACCGGATAATTTTTCCGATTTGTATAATTTACCTTCGCAGGCATTGGATAAGATCAGGGAGGTACTGGGCAGCGGACTGGATGTTTCAATGGAGGGGCCTTCCAATATCAGCCTTTATCTTTACGATAATAAAACCTTTATTGTTGAATCATTTTCAGATAATGATACCATGTTAAAGATAGTTACTCCGTTAACCTATAACACAATAACTGACCTCAGTTCAAATCAAACATTCAAAGGTGAAGCTGAGAAACAATCCTTTTGGAGAAGAGGTAATCCCCGGAATACTTATAGTATCATATTGAAGCCGCATTCATACCGGATATTCAGTTACGAATGAAAATAATATTCAACTTTGAATTCAAAAAGAATGAAAAATTTAAGTTAATTTATATATTTAAATAAATATGAAGAAGTTATTAATTACTATAACTTTATGGATTATGGCAATGAATGCTTTATTTGCCCAGTTGCATCCATTTCCACAGAATATAGATTATCCCTATGGATATAAACCGTCTACAGTGTATACATCGGATGCCACAAATTCCTACAATCTGATTAAAAACTCATATATCGTGGATTGTAACGGAACCTTACGTCCGACTACTGATACATACGATCAGACCAAGGTGGAAGCGATGGGGTTTACTATGTTGCTTACCGCATATCATGGCGATCAGAATTATTTTGATAAATTATTCGAATTCTATAAAAGCAAGCGTACATCCACGGCACGGAACCTGATGGCCTGGCTTGTCAGTTGTGACGGGATTTCAGACCCGAATTGTGCAACCGACGGGGATATTGATGTAGCCTTTTCCCTGATTGTGGCTTATAATCAGTGGGGAGGAAATTACCTGAAGGAAGCCCGGTATATTCTGAATATCATAAAAAACAATCTTATGATCTCATGCGGAGATACTATATTAGCTCTGCGTCCCGGTATTGGCTGGGGCGGGTGTGAACTTACAGATATTCAGTATTACACTCCGGCTTTTTTCAGAATTTTTGCCGATGTAACCGGAGATACTTCTTGGAATCAACTGGCAGATGATTCCTATAGAATTTTGAATGCTTCTGCAAACGATTTAACCGGACTGGTACCCGACTGGCAATCTGTTGATGGTATTCCCGGTGGCGATGTTGCTTCTTCAAGCAAAAGAGAAACCGCTTATAAATACGATGCATGCCGGGTACCCTGGAGAATGTCGCTTGATTACCTGTGGAATGGTAATACATTAGCAAAAGAATGGTGTACCAAAGTAACCAACTGGGCCAACGGAGTGGGAGCTGACAATATCCGCGACGGTTATAAACTTGATGGGACACCCGATAACCAGGGATATAAGAACAGCGCTTTTATTGGAGGATTTACCGTGGGCGCCATGTGTAACAGTCAGAGTATTGTCAATAATTTTGGAAGTGTATTTCATTCGTTGAACGATACATACTGGTTCAACCTGTATACAAGAGGGGTATATCTCTTTGTTGCCACCGGTAATTTCTGGAAACCTGAAACCAGTTTTGTATTGGATACCAACATCAGTGTCAGTAGTGAAAATGATATAGACTCTATCACAACTGATGGCGGAACATTACAAATGGTTGCTACCGTCTTACCAGACAATGCCTTTAATAAAATAGTGGAATGGAGTGTTATAAACGGCACAGGCGAAGCCAATATTGACGAAAATGGTGTTTTGACAGCCGTGGCCAACGGTAATGTCACAGTGAGAGCTACTGCTTACGATGGTTCCGATGTGTATGGTGAAAAGGAAATAACAATCAATATACAGGAGTCAACAGGCATTCCTGGCATTAAAAACCACGAGAATAATTATCTTATTTATCCGAATCCGGTAATAAGTAATAATATACTTACCCTGAGTGGATTAAAAAATGCACATTCACTTAATATTATTGATTTATCGGGTCAGACAGTAATGTCAGTCGACAATATTACACAGGATAAATTACAGCTCAATGTGCAGACATTGACGAGTGGTTCTTATTTGATTAAAATTAATACAGCAAATGGAAATTGTCAGAGTTTAAAGATGATTAAATAACATTGAATTTCAAAAACAATTACACCGGAAATTTGTATTTCCATTCAGCAAATCAGAATGATCAAAAAACAAATAATAGTTATTTTTACATTTTTATTTCCCTATAACAAATTACTATGAATTATTTTCAAAAAGCAGCATTTATTATTTTACTGCTGGCTTCAGGTATGGTTATTAAAGCTCAGACTGTTGATTCACCGTATGAAGTAGCAACCTGGAACGGTTTCAGAAATGCCGCTATTACCTATACTTTCGACGATGGATGCCCCAACCAGTATACAATAGCCATTCCCATGTTCAATAAGTTGAAATTAAATGCAACCTACTTTATTGTCACAACCTGGACCCCAAAATGGCCTGTACTGAAGATGGCGGCTGAAGAAGGTCAGGAGGTTGCCAGCCATACGGTAACTCATCCTAATCTCGGTACTATTTCTGCGTCTGAACAGAAAACGGAATTAAAGAATTCTTATGATACGATTCAATCCCATATTCCCGGATTGCACGGAATGACAATGGCATATCCTTATTGCGCCAGAGGTATCGATTCAATAACTTCTGATTATTATTTTGCAGCGCGTGGTTGCCAGGGATTTATTGAAAAGAGTACACCGGGAGATTTTTTAAATATAAGTTCGGTTATTTGTGGTGAATTGGGTGCTGTGAAAACTACTGCTGATTTTAAGAATAAAGACGAAGCAGCCGATTCATCCGGAGGATGGTGCGTGTATCTGATCCATGGAATTGATAACGATGGTGGTTATTCACCTTTACCTTCAGATGTATTACGTGAAAGTCTTGAATATCTGAATGCTAACCCTTATAAGTACTGGGTAGAAACGTTTGGAAATGTGGTACGTTATATCCGTGAAAGAAACAGCCTTTCTGTAAAGGAATTGAAAGCAGATGCTTCAACTATTAAAATTGAAGTAGGAGACACGTTGCCCGATGATATTTATAATTACCCTGTAACTATCAGGAGACCATTACCTGAAAAGTGGAAAAATTCCACCTGCTGGCAGAACGGAAAGCAAATGAAATCAATAATAGTAGCTAACGGCCAGAAAAATTATATCCAGTTTGATGTTGTTCCGGATAATGGAAACGTGATTCTAAGAAAAAAATGATCTGTTAGTTCCGGATCAATTATTTTTCTGATTCATTAAGCCGGACGAAATCTCTTTAAAAACAGGCTGATAAGTAGTCCAAGGCCTGAAAATGAAGCGAGTACCAGAAATACCAACCGGTGTCCTGCAACGCCGGGATGATTATCCAGTAATCGGCCCATCCAGGGGCTCATAAAGATATCCGGTGTAAACCCGATAACCGAGATAATTCCCACAATGGTACCGGTGGTAGATAAAGAAAATCCCACTTCGCTGATAAGGGCAAAATATAATGCCCGCACGCCATAAACCCCGGCCATGATCATTGCCAGGTTCGTTAAAGCCAGTACTATGTATGAATTCACGAATCCGACAGCTATAAAAATTCCCCCGAGTACTGATAAAGCAAAGCTGATGTTTATTATTTTGTTAGCACTGGTTTTATCTGCAAGATAACCTGCCAGAATAGCTACCAGGGCACGCATCCACAGCGCTGCTGTACCCACTCCGGCAGCTTTTACTTCATCGAAACCCAGAACTTCATTTGCATATAATGAAAAATCATCAGTGATTTTATATCCTACATAGGCACAAACAATGATCAGGGACAGCATCCAGATCACGGGTTTGGATATTAGCAATTTAATCGTTTTGAAAGGTATGGCAGTTTTGTATAAATCCGATGTTTTTTTTGGAACGAAGATCCAGACAATAACTCCGGCAAGAAAGACGATACATGAGGTGGCTACGATCACCAGTTTAAAAGCATGTATCCGTTGTGCAGCAATAACACCGGATGTATTGCCGGGCATCAGGTCGGAAAAGAGAAATAATGAAAATGTGCCTATAAGTGCAGCGGTTATTCCCCGCCCACCTTCGAGCCAGCCGAAAGCACGGCCCTGGAAACCGTTTCCTCCCCATTCACGGGTAGCACGTATCAGGGCTGCCCAAAATAGAAAAATGGTAGTCATTCCCCAGAAGGCATAAAGTCCGAACATTACTGCATTACCCGGTATAAGTGCCATCCAGAATCCTCCCAGTGAGGTAAGCCACAATGCCAGCGCCATCAGGTTGCGGGCAGGAAATCGGTCGGCAAGGGGACCACCGAAAAAGTAGGAAATCATGGCTACAATGCCGTATACCGAAAACCAGTTACCCAATTCCGTATTATTGATGTTAAAGACAAGGAGCAAAGTAGGACGAAATACACGTGCCAGTACAAACGGAAGAAAGAACACGGCTTCTCCTGCTAAAATAAGAGAAACAAGAGTGATATTACGGCGGAAATTCTTCACTTGCAAGCAGTTATTTTTGCAAGGTAGGACATATTTGCCAAAATTGTAATAATATAGCGTTACCTGATAAAATGGAAAATTATTTGGTTATAGAATTATAGTACCAGGTTTTTACTGTTTTCTGTACTTTTGAAAGACGCTCTCTGTACCCCTTTATTTTATTGAATTGATTTTTGAATTTTGTTGTCCTACCTTTGATAAATTTCTCACAAATTTATTAAACCAGTGAGTTTTCAAACAGCTACTACTTGTTCCCCTCTTTGAGAGGGGCTAGGGGTGTGTCCTTTCGAAATCCCGGATGTAGTTTTCTATACTTCTTAATATATTCTCAATATCAAAAAAAACTTCATCATCCTGAAAATCGAAGAATTTTAATTTCCAGTTTATTCATCCTTTGTTCCTTTTTTAAATCTTTCTAAAAAACTTCATCAAGTTGGTGACTATACCCCTAATTCAATTACTAACATCAATTCATTACAGATAAAATCTAAAATGTAATTATCAATTGGTTTTTGCCTGTGAAAATCATAACTCATCATCTGTTTTAATTTCAGATAATGCCATAAGATTATCTCCGATTTTGTTGATTGATTACGAAGAGTTCGTGCAAGTTCTTCCAATTACGGATTATAAGGTATAATTTTTCTAGGCATGGGAGTTCTTTCTTGACACACCCCTAGCCTCCCGCCTTGCGGGACAGGCTCTCTAAAAGAGGAGAACGATTGTCATTCAATACTAATTAATAACTAAAATAGAAAAATGTTTTTATTAAAAGAGTAATGTGACACCCCTGGCCTCCTGTCTTGCGGGACAGGCTCTCTTAAAGAGGGTAATAATTGTTATTCCATTTAAGTATGTAACTTAAATAAGAAAATCACTTTTAATTAAAGAGTTATAGAACCAGATATTTTATCGCTTTCACTTATTTTCCTGAGGTAATCTTCGGCACATCCAAATTTTCTGCTTTCCATTGCATGGCCATCGAAATACGGGTTCTGGCGCTGGGATGATCGTAAAAGATAATTTCTTCCCATTTGCCCGGGTCGGTTTTACGATAGTCAGATAGTTTCATAATTGCTTTGGCGAATCCGTCGGGTTCCCGCGCAGCATTCAATCCAAAGATATCCGCTTCCGATTCAGTTACACGGATAATGGAATTGGTGACAGGTGTTGCAAAGAACATGAAGACAGACAAGATCACCATTAATAAAGGCAAACCACCCACATCGGAAATCCCCTGGATATTCCATCGCTTACCCCATTTACGATTGAGTTTCTGAAATGTAATATGGGTCAACCAAAATCCGATAAAGAACAACAGTCCAAAGAAAAGAATGAATTTTTGTACATGGTGTAATACATAATGTCCCATTTCATGAGCCATTACAGCTTTTATTTCATCGGTTCCGCATTTATTGAGAAGATTATCATTCAATGATATTCGGATAGTACTGCCCATACCGCTGACATTTGCGCTGATTCGTTTGGATTGTTTCGAGGCATCGAACTGATATACATGCTTTGTGGGAATGCCATTTGCCCGTGCCAGTGATAAGATATCCTTTTTTACAGGTCCGTCGGGCAATTCGGTATAATTATTAAAAAGCGGTGCTATAAATACCGGTGATATGTATACGATAAGAATAATAAATACCGTGCTGATACCTCCGGCCCAGAGCCACCAGCGTTCTTTTGTTCTCCTGATTGCAATATAAATGATCATAAATAAGAAACTCATCAGTACCAGTCCCAGGCCAAACTGAATAAGTGTTTCTTTCAGCCACTCAACCATATTCATGTTTGATAATCCATACTGATGTTCGCGTATATATCCGGTATAAAATTCCCAGGGCAGTGTTATCAAAAAAGCAAACAATACATAAAAGGCAATATATATCAGATTTTGCAGATTAATATTTTTAACCCGCAAACTTATTTTCCGAATCCATTTTGACAAACCGTAGTAGAGAAATACTACAGCCACAACAATTTCCATCAGCATGCTCCATAGAATCAGCCAGTAACCTCCTTCAAAATAACTGTCCGATTTGGCTTTTTCTTCAGGAGTGAGGGAATTGAGATATTGATCTGTTGCTTTAACCGGGTCAAATTGAACAGCAGCAACAGAAGCAGTTGCCGTTAATGAAGTATCCTTTTCCTGGGAGAAAGTTGCAGTTAAAGGCAATATGATAAAGAGCAGTAGGAAAATCGTATTTTTCATAAGGTTCGGATTTAAGATGAAGGCTTAAAATTATAATTTTTGGTTAATCATTGAGCATTTTACCGGATATTTTATAAATGCCTGAGGAAATATATTATGGAATGTTTTACCTGATAGTAAGAATAGACATTGCAAAGCGTTAATGTGGATTTTATGGAACATCTGTGTTACAGACTAACTTATTAGATCGTTAAGACGGAAGTTAAAATGATCAATTCAATTACAGAATTTCCATTTACCAAATCTTTATCGGATAATAGCTACGGCAATTATTTTTTAAACAGAGGATCAGCTCCAATCGTTCCCTCCAATTCCTCAAGGTATTTTTTTGACTCTGCGTGAACCAATAATTCCTTTGCTTTTTTCAAACGTCCCGGGATATCCAGTTTATTTATTATCTGTTCATTTTCGGGGATTGAAATGAACTCCTGCAGATAATCCACCTGTTTTCTATGAAAGGCAATATCCTTTTTCTGTTTTAAAATCAGTCTTTCTTTGTACCAGTCGCTGTTTATTACATAATCACGATCAAAATACTTTCTTAACTCAGGATCACTGATTTCTTTTCCTTCATATTGACCGTATGCCATGATATGCAGAAGTATCTTCAACGGCGGAGTGGCAGCTTCCACACTTCCGTCCTCAAAATAACTCATTGCCACTTTTTGATGAGCTTCCACGATATTATTAATCCCGTCAACAAAATCTTCCATGCCCTGCAGTTCCGGCTGGAGCATCCTTTCATTGAATACTTCCAGTGGTTCGTCGAACAGACGGTTCATACAACGGAAGGCAAAATTTTTATTAATCCGGTATCCCAGTCTGCTGGCAAGGACTTTTTTACCTTCATACTCAAAATCATCCAGTTTCTCCAGACAATTATTTCTGATCAGTAATTGAGGATCCCTGTCATCCGGTTCCAAACGTGCCCATATTTCGGGAACCAGGATGCTGATATCATGGTCAAGCCGCTTGGTGGAGCCAACATAACCGGCTGCTGAAGTAAATCCCTGATAACCGGTAAGAATGTAGGAAAGAAGAGCATTGTTCAGGTCTGTTGTGGCGACAAGCATGTTAAACGGCCCTTTTGTCAACGCACCTTCCGAGCCAGCACCGGTGGTAGATGGTGATTTTCCGGTAAGGCTGCAGATAAAATCCATAAATAACTCGGGCAATTCCTGGTAGTGGATGGGATTATAAACACTTAACGGCCGGATCCCTGCTTTTTTATCCGAAGGATTATTTCTTCTTCCTGGTAAAACCGCATTAACAGGATGGTAAACCGGATCTTTCGGATTTATTTTGCGATGCAGGCGAATTCCCACTTCGGCCAGGTAACTGTCTTCTGTTTCTTCCTGGTAAACGTAACGTTCGAGATAACGCGGGTTTTTAGTGGGCTCTCCATTTACCAGCCTGGTGTGAGAAGGGACCATAAAATAGGTATCTTTCTCGCTTTCAGCGACCCTCTTTATTAGCTCTTTTACTGGTTCCGTATATTTATCAAAATTGATCACATCTTCGTACAATTCAACAGCCTTTTCCCTGTTAAGCGGTTCATAATTTGTCAGAAATGTATTGTTCTGAACCACATCAAACTCGGCTTCTTTGTCGTAACCGCGGATCACCGCTTCATCGGGCCGCTGAAACAGGTAACTTTCGCAATTGGCTACCAGTTTCACGCTCGGATTGTTATATTCAGGATTCAGGTTTTTCAGCTTTTTAGCCGAAACAGTAATGGAAGCCGTTATATCATCTTCCATTTGTATTTTATGACAAGGTATAAAATCGGAACGCAACTTGTTTAAGAACCAACGACCTTCAGGATTAAAGCCTATCCTTACATAACTGGCAACGACAGATTCATGTTTGTAACGCAAAGTATTTCCGTTTCGTCCATTCACGATTTCAACAGTGAAATCATCTTTCCAATTACCTGTGTGTTCGTCGCTACGGAACAGTCGCTTGATAAACAAAGCCAGTCCCCTGATATGACTGGGAATACTTTCGAGATAGGCATTGTATGCATCGCTATAACGGTCGGAGGGTGTAAGCAATTTTACGGCAGAACCCAAGGTTCTTTCCGGACTTAAAAACGACCGGGAGGGCTTTGCATCCGGATAAATGGTTTTCCAGTGGTCGGTATAATCCCTGTTAATGATCTCATCGGCCATTTTATAAGCTTCTTCCAGATCGGGTATATAAAATGGTCCGTATTTAATTGCATTTTGCATTGATTTCGAGATTTCCGACTTTCCTCCACCGGAAACGGTACTGGGTTTATGACAGAAAATTCCCTCAGGAGCAGTGTCGATAATCCTCCAAAGTGCATTTTCAGGATGTTTGGCCAGTTGAAACTTATGTCCGGAAGGATGCACATAGGTCTTTTGGGGTGACAATTTTAGGTTCACTTCCTTACCGTCATGAGTCCAGTAAATTTTTCCTATATTAATATCAATATTGGCATATTCAGGGATATAGATAATGTTTGGATATTTTTTGTCAATGGCGTAATCTCCGGGGAATACTTCGATTTTTCCGGACAGCAACTTTTTTACATCTTCAAAAGAAAAAATCTCTTTAAATTTAGCAGTAAACGGTAATCCGAAAACCTTTTCACTCATGTTGCCCCTGGGAAAGGCAATTGCTCCTCCCGAGTGTTCTTCCTCCACCAGTCCGTAAAGGTTGGCAGCATAGCTTAACTGGGTTTTTACTTCTTTTTTTGTATAACCGTAATAATTATCGGCAATCAGGGTAACTACCACACCCCGGTCGTCGCGGCAGGTGACTTTAAAGGCTCCGCCATCATTGTAAAGTTCTTCCTCCATTCTTCCAGTACATACCGTCTTTGCGCTGTCTTTCGGTGGCCTTATCGTAATGGGGAAGGCCTATATCTTTCTTTTTCAATCCGGTTAGCTGTGGGGCAAGAATAATACACCCACTATGTCCGGTCCAGTGTTCTACATCAAGTGCTGCATCGTTAACAGCCAGGTTATGATCTCCGGCATTTCCGAAAATAGTTTCTGCAAAATCGAGGTTACTTACAAGACCTCCGGGAGCGAAGAACCGGATTTCCATGCTTTTTTCACTGATAACACCTGGTACTTCAGGACAAACGACTGGACGCATCAACAGGGATACCATTACTTTGGCCTGATGTGTCTGTTTCGAAGTAAAAGGCAATTGTTTCAGTTCATCGGAAGGATTTAATGCGGCGGTAAGCATATGTGCAAAGGCAATCTTCGGAACTTCTTTCTTGTCTAATGGCACCGGAAGACCTCCTTCCACTATATGAAATGTTCCTTTTGTGGTTCTTTTATCATGTACAGGATTGTTCAATATTCCCTGTTTTACCCGATATGAAGCGACGTATTCGTTTTTGTAGGTGTTTGCATTGGGAGGCAGGCTTACTTCACGGGCCAGTCCTTTCTGATTCAGTACAAAGGTATTATTCGGAATCCGGCATTTCGGACCGGGAATATCTTTCAGATAATCTTCTATAAATGCCTGTATCCTTTTATCCACAGGTGACTGATGGTCGGAAAGCAATCTCGATTTTTCCCTGAAGCTGCTTATCAATCCTTCGGTAAGGGACAAAAACTTTGTGTTCGAAAGTTTTGTCGAATCATCCGGATCAATATAAATAGGCTGTCCCAGTGCTGCCAGTTGCAGGTTGATATACTGGATCATATCTTTCCGGTCTTTCTTGTTGACCTTTGGTATTCTCATTCCGTTTTCCATCATCTTTCAGTGTATTTTCCGTTAAGTAAAAACTGGGATTGATACGATTATCTCATTCCTTTGCAAAATTAAAAATTGTATTGATTTCTGACCGAAAGTAAAGGTTAAATAATTCTGTATTTACGATTATTTGAGTTCCTGTTTTTATTAATTGAAAACTTCAGAGTTTTTCGCAAAATTCTAACGATGGGGATGAACTCCGTTATCAGGATACCACAACATTCGTGTTACCACTATCAGCAGTCCGTCGTAGATATGGTGGAAGGAAATAGAAGTGTATGAGAAATGAATAATGGAAGTTTGATTATTGAGTATTTAACTGGATTGGACGTAGATTTTATATTTATGTCCTGATAGGAAGGTGCAAAATGTATTATTTAGAAATTATTTATTAAAAAGTATAGATAATGCAGCCCAACATTCATTTGCAATAGATACAGATTAGAATTTCCACATAGATAGATGATTATTTGCAGGTTTAAAATGCTGTCCCATAATAACATGGCAATAAATTTATGTATCTTTATAGATGTTCATCGGTACAGGAGGATACTATACATTTTATTTTGAAGAATATGCGCTCAAGTTCAGACTTGATTATTTCATTGAATATTAATTTTCTAACCCTAATCAGATATGAAAAATCTTATCTTTCAACTTCTTTTCTTATCTGTCCTGACCAGCACATTCGCCCAGCCAAATCGAAACATCGATGATACCAAATACCTTCAGTTTGGTTTAAAAGTCGGTGCTGTTAATACTTCAGTTTCTGATCTGTCAAAAGTACTTGTGAGTGAATCGTACTATACCGGTTACACATTTAAAAATAGTCCCCAATGGGGACTTACCGGTGGAATATATATTAATAATAAATTTCCCGGATCGATATCTGCTATTTATGCTGAATTGTCCTATTCACCACTGAATAATGTTTTACATTATTCAGACATCAACGATTTCCGGTATGATTTCAAACTCGAATATCAGTATATTTCCATTGAGCTCTGGTACAAAGCGTATGTCCTCAAAGGATTGTATTTTGGGACGGGCCCCCGTTTAGGATTTAATTTAACACCCGGAGGAATCTATTACAATTCAAATGGTGAAGACCTTTATGGTCCTGATATCAGGATTCAGCAACAAATGCGGGATGTTTTAAAGGGGCGAAATAATTTTAGCTTTGTGATTGGTGCAGGGTACGAATTCAGTTTTGGCATTTCACTGGATGTCCGGTATTACCAGGGACTGAATGATGTAGTAACAACAGAAGTTAATAATTTCAACTTCATTGAAAACCGTAATATAAGTCGTGTTTTTCAGTTTACACTGGGATATACTTTTCCTTATGATTTAAATCAATTCTAGTAACTAAATCTGCCAAAGGTATTTAATGAAAATTACCTTATGAGACAAGTACTATTTGTCATTTTAATTTTTCGACTGGTACTGGTTTATTCCCAGGATCAAAAACCCGGTGGCGTTCAAGGTTCGATCATATGGAATATAACTGAAACTAAATCCCCGGGTGAAGCATACTGGAAATCGAATATTGCCAATGATACTTCATTGCTTGCTGTTGGCGGAAAGAAAGCTGTAATCAATAATCACCCTGCAATGGTTTTTAGTAATCAGATCAGCAAAAAAGCCATTACACTGAACCTGGGTAATCTGAAATCATTTAGTCTTTTTACCGTTTGCCAGGAAAGGGACAGCCTGACCGAACAGGTAATTTTCAGTCTTAAAAATGATAGTCTTACACAACTGGTTCTTTCAAATAACAGAATGGCTGCTTTGGATCAGTACCGCTATTACAATTATAATTCCAATCGAAATTTATACCCGAAAATATATTCGTATTCACAGAACCAATCAGATACCTCCGCTTCACATTCCAACAAGCTTCTTTTCGGACGCTCACCACAACGTGAAAACCTGCCTGTTTCTGCCTACAATGGCATAGTTCCTGAAATTATTCTATTTAACAGGTATCTCTCACCAAAGGAACGGCGCAGGGTCGAAAGTTACCTGGCGCTTAAATACGGCATTTCCCTGCAACAGGATTTTCCAGCTTCCTATCTAAACAGCAGGGGTGAAGTAATATGGGATGCACAGGTAAATGCTGACTACAACCATCACATAGCCGGCATTGGCAGAGACGATCTTTCGGGCTTGCTGCAATACACATCGGAAAGTTCTGAAAGTCCGGGCATTTTACATATCAGCACATCAGACAGCCTTAATAATAATAGTTTTTTAATCTGGGGAGATAACAATGGGTCGTTACGATTTGAGGATAAACCGGGAGTACGAAAATTTCAGCGGGAGTGGCGGGTTACTAATTTTAAAAGCAATGATAAATCCTATACATTTCGAAGTAATGAACTGGCATTTAGTCAGATTAATCCTCTGAAAGACGGGGAAACTTTCTGGCTGATGATCGATAAAAGCGGCACCGGCAAATTTCCTTTTGGTGAAACAGAATATATTAAAAGCCGGAACACTGCATCTTCTGACAAATCAATTCTTTTTTCTCCGGTGAAAATTGATAGCGACAGTTCCGGCAGCGATGCTTTTACATTCCTTGCTGCACCTGCCTTCTTTACACGAAGTACTGTTATATCCCCATCCTGTTCCGATATAAATTCGGGAACAATACAAACGGATATAGTCGGGGGTGAAAGCCCTTACAAAATGGTGCTCATGAATGGAACAACAAATGAAACCAAAACACTGACTGAAACGGACAACAGCCATATATTCAGTAACATCAGCCAGGGAGGATATTCGCTATATGTTACCGATGCAAACAATCAGGTGTTTTCTGAAGAAATATGGGTTTCCAACAGGCATGCCTGGAAGTCATCTGTTCTATCCGATTACCGGCTGGATGCAGGAGAGAAGCTATCTCTTAATGCCTCGGACGGAATGCCCGCCGGTAATTTTCAGTACACATGGACTACACCTGATGAACAAACACTGCATTCAGATGATATAACTATTTCCCGTAAAGGCAATTATGCATTAAGTATTACTGACGAGAATGGCTGTAGTTCATTGCAGAAAATTACCGTGCTGACAGGCGATAAACCAATGTTTAAGAATACAGAACTGTTTCCCAATCCTGTAAAAGGTTGGTTTGTCTTAAGAATTGAACTTGAAACTATAGCCGATGTGCAGATCTCCATTTACAATATGAATAGCCGGTTAATCACCCGTGACAATTTATATAATCAACAATATTACAGGTATACCAATATCATTCAATCCCCCGGGGTTTATACTATTACCCTTGAAAGTGAAAACGAACTAAAATCATTTAAATTAATTGTCGAGTAATTAGACAGATATACCCTGTTAACTGAATGAATAGAAAAACTCAAATACTATTAATAATCCTGTTAAGCCTAAGCTGTTTCGGACTTATTCACAGTACTTCACATACTAGTCAAAACCCCGGGACAGGCAATCTGTTGCAACAAAAAAAGAATTCTCGTACTTCACCAAAAGATTCGGTTTTTTCAGAAATACATATTCAGCCGAAAGATACTACCTTACAACACCCACATCCTCAACTCATAATCCCCGGGCGTATTCGTCATGAGCTTGTTTGTGAGCCGGGAAGGGCAGGAAATATCAATATGGATGAAGCTTCACTGTTAATTCCTGCCGGAAGTGTAAAAAGTAAAATTACCTTGTCTGTAACAGCTTTGGCCACGGAGGATTTGCCCCCCATTCCCGCTGAGATCTCCAATGTGACAAAAGGATATTATGCCGGTTACCGTTTTTTACCCCATGGCTCACTATTTGATTCTGCTGTTTATGTAACTATCGGCTACGATGAAAGTTTGTTGCCACCGGGCTACACTCCGGAAGATGTGTATACTTTTTATTACGATACATCGGCAAAGAAGTGGAAAGCGCTCGAACGTGACAGCATCGACCACAGGCGATCAAGGGTGGTCTCCAAAACGCGCCACTTTACCGATATGATCAACGGAATCATTAAAGTTACCCGAATCACCGGCTACGGATGGATTCGTACCCACTTCCATGCAAAATATCGCGGCTGCTGATCCGTCTGATGGCATTACACAAATCGAAGCTCCCGTGGCCAATAATATGGGCGATGCAGCGGTATCTTTTCCTTTCCGGCTTCCCATGGGACGAAATGGTCATACAACCGGAACTATCGCTGGAATACAACAGCAGCGAGGGCAGCAGTTGGACCGGTTACGGATGGAACATAACTATACCGGCAGTCTCGGTTGATATTGCCTGGGGTGTTCCGAGGTACCTGGCAAACAAGGAATCCGAAACGTATATTCTGAATGGCACACAACTGACGCCGGTGGCTCACCGTGACGATTATGTGGCCCGCGAAGCTGAAAAACGGTTTTACTCAAGGATAGAAAAGGATTTTCTGAAAATAATCCGGCACGGTAATCGTCCTGATAATTACTGGTGGGAAGTAACGGACAAATCCGGTACCCGCAGTTTTTACGGAGGTACTCCCGAAACTGGTGTTGTACCGGGTGCCGTTTCTATGGATAATAAAGGGAATATCGGCTACTGGGCGCTGGTCAGAACGGTCGACCTGCATGATAATTTCGTAAGTTATGCGTACGATAGGCCATCCGGCTGCGGACAACAGATCTACCTGCGTGAGATAAGCTATACAGGTTTCGGACAGACAGACGGTCCCTATAAGGTTACCTTACAGCGGAATGACCCGTCAAATACTTTTGTCAGGATAGATCAGCCGGTAAATGCACGTTACGGGTTTATCACACGCGACAAACAGCTTTTACGACGCATAGAGATCAGCTATGAGGACAGTATTATCCGGTCGTACGCTTTACGATACAGGGAAGGTGCCTTTTTCAAAACACTGCTGGACAGTATTACCGAATATGATGAAACCGGTAAGGCATTTTATTCGGAACATTTTGATTATTACGACGACGTTCAGAAAAATAATGCCTACCAGCCGTATGCAGCCGAAAAAAAATGGACCCTGCCCGACGACGGACTTAAAAATCCGTTCCTGAACCCGACCAATCATTTTTTTAACAGTGTATCGGCCCTTGGAGGATCGGGCAGTTCGGGAGGAGGAGGAAGTTTTTCCACTACCATAGGCCTGATGGACGGATTGTTGTATTCGAAATCGAACACGGCCGGAGGTAATACGAATTACCAGCATTCCGAAAGTACCGGATTTCTCTGCCTGGTGGATATTAACGGGGACGGCCTGCCGGATAAGGTATACAAGAAAGATAACAAAATCTACTACCGGCCAAACTTACTCGGTTATCCGGGTAATGTACTGTTTGGCGATGAAAAATTAGTCCAGGGACTGGATGAATTCAGTCTGAGCAAAACCAATACATTTGGCGGAGGTGCCGAAGGACATCCGGTACCTATCTTCCTCGGTTACAATCACGATCATTCAAAAACAAGAAGCACTGTTTATTTCCAGGATTTCAACGGCGACGGCCTGGTGGATGTGGCCAATGACGGAACCGTATTATTTAACCATATCGACAGCAATGGTGATCCGGTATTTACTCCTTCGAGCCTGCCTACGCCCAACCCGATTACCGGTCAGAGTGAGATAGATGTGAGTATTCTTCCGAATCCTGCCGATGAACAGGCCATGCTGGAAGCACAGTTTCCCCTGCACGATGCTGTCAGGATGTGGAAGGCTCCTTTCAGCGGGACTGTAACATTAACAGCACCGGTAAACCGCGTTCCGGTAACCACCAGCGACAGTCATGTAGACACTCTGAAAGTGAGCATTCAGCACAATGGCGATGTACTGTGGAGTACCTATATCAACGCCGGGGATTATACGGTAAAGGACCCGGCCTTAGCTGCTTTTACAGTCAACAGGGGCGATCGCATCTATTTCCGGGTGCAATCTGTTTTCAACGGTTCGGCAGACAAGGTTCTCTGGGATCCGGAGATTACTTATTCCGATATAAATTCAAGCGATACCCTTCCGAAATTAATCGATCCTGATTATAAGCAGGTGGGGAAGTTCAAAGCTTCCGACGACTTCATTCTGAGCGGGGATCAATCCATTGGGATGCCCAAAGACGGCACTGTTTCGGTGAAAGTAGCCTTCTCGAAACCGGTGACCAGCGATACCGTACGACTGGATATATTCTATTTCGATAGTCTGGGTAATTCAACGGCCCTCTACCAGAAGAAATATAATCCGGAACAAACGGTTGTCAACGATTCCATTCTTTTCGACCGGGATGTACACGAAAAAGAATCCATCAAGTTTAAAGTTTTTGCCGAAACTACTGTCGACTGGAGTAAGATCAGGTGCACCGATTACGTGGAATATACCTACATTGACGGGGATACAACGGCTACAGCTTCCGACGGATCTCCGATACTTTCCTTCCGTTCGGTACCCGATTTTTACCCGATGTACAATCATGTTGTCACACAGGTACTCCCGGTGATCATGGATTCTGCACTGATGTCATCGCTGGGGCTTACTCCGGGCGATACAAATCTTCAACCATTGAAGATCTTTCCTGAGTTACATTTCACAAATACTGCCAATCCGCAACAGCTAACAGATATATTGTTTGCAGTTAAAAAGAACAAAAGGATCCTTGCTAATCATACCTATACGTATGCACAGGATACACTTAATAACAAGGATACACTGACCATCCTGGTGCAGCGGGACGATACACTGGCGCTGGCATTTTATTTCAGTGATAATACACTGGCGGATAATGTAAAAACTTCGAAGGCATTACTAAAATGGGACGGAGGTGTCGTAACGAAAGATGCATCGGTATTCAGCACGATTGATCCTGCAGATGAAATATTCGGCAGATTATACAGGGGATGGGGACAGTTCGATTACAGGGGTGATTCCGGCAGGGCTGATGCACCCATTGATGAGAGCCTGCTGGTACCTCCCGATGCCGGCTCCGGAAATTCCAGTGATGTTTCAAATATTAATCCGCAGGGTGATGTCTTCAATATAATGGTTCCTTATGCCGACAGGAATATATACATGGGCGTTGATCCGTATGTTTATGTAAATGCTGACTCCATGTCAAGTTCCCGGCGGGGTCAAAAAGATGTTTCCGTAGCACCGGTTAATGTTACCGACGCCAGTGTGGTACCAGTATCACGGGAAATCGTGGAAACCACCAACGGTGTGTCAGTAGGAGCATCAGTAGGAATAAGTCTTTCAGAGGGTTATACTTCGTTGAATACCCATATTCTTACCGATATGGAGGACATGAACGGGGATCACTTCCCCGACCTGATGGCTACCGATAAGATACAGTATACAGATGTGACAGGTGTTTTAAAGGGCAGCCCGGTAGACCATAACCTGGGAGATCATACAGCATCTGCAGAGGCTGCCGGAATAACGCCGGGAGGTAGTTATCCGGTTGCAAAAAGCAACAATTCCGTTTCTCTACAGTCTTCTTCTTCCACGGAGGGTGATGAAAGCAGTGCCAAGGAAAAAAATACAAAGCGAAACAACAAGTCCGGAGAGTCAGGGGAAACCGCTGAAACATCCTTAGGTATAAGTTTTGAGTTTACAGCGAATCACGATTATGTTGATCAGACATGGATGGACATTAACGGAGACGGCCTTCCTGATATGGTGTATGTTGACGGAACAGTCAGGCTGAATCTCGGGTATTCTTTTGCTCCCCGCGAATCATGGGGTTTCGACAGTATCTCAGGTGGTCTGAGCCAGGATCTGGGTGGCGGACCCGGTATTAATATCGGCGATGGCAGTATAGAAGGAGGAGTGGGAATTTCATACACCAAAAATGAGGACACCCGTGCCTTTATGGATATAAATGCAGACGGCCTCGAGGATATTGTCATCAACAATACATACCCGAATCTCAATCCGGGCGCCGGGTCCCGATCCGGAAGGGATATATCGGTCCGGTTCAACACAGGCAATGGTTTTGCCCCGCCTGTATCGTGGCCGGGAATTTCAGCGCTCAACCAGGGTGAATCAACCGGGCAATCCGCCTCCACAGCTTTTACGGTCGGCATTCCCATAGTCATCCCCATAGTGCCTCCCATAACACTGAAATGGTGTATCAATCCCGGAGGTTCCATAACCAGGGGCATCAGTTGCACGCTGACTCAGATCTCCGATATCGATGGTGACGGTTTTCCCGATGTATTGTCCTCAGGAACAGAAGATGAAATGGACGTCCGGTCATCCACGATAGGACGTACCAACGCCCTTAAACAAATCGATCAATCCTCTGGGTAGCACCATTCAACTCGATTACAAATTAACACCGGCAACTTACCAGCATCCGGGTGGCAAAATGGTGCTGGCTTCGGTAAAAGAGTACGATGGCGTCAGCGGCGATGGTGCCGATACCACGCTAACCACCTTTGATTACTCCGGCGGGTACTACGACCGGCATGAACGCAGCTTCTACGGCTATGCAACGGTAAAAACGAATTACCTGAACACAGCAGATAACGATGCATTGTACCGCATGCTGGAGCAAAAATACAATGCTAGTGATTATTACCGGAAAGGCCTGTTACTGGAAGAAACGATGCTGGATGGTAATGGTAACAAGCAGATAGGGACGCAGCATATTTATTCGCTGGCTGATATTCATACCGGTGAGATACTCCCCGAAAACATGGCCCGGAGCGACCGGTCACCCTATTTTATTGCGCTTACGGAAGCCAGAAATTATACCTATTCAGGCGCTGATTCTTCTCAGCTTACAACAAGAGAAACGTTTGCCTACGATACACTGGGCAATATTTCAACCTATACCAATTATTCTTCCGGAAATGCAAACGACAAGTACACGGTCAACATTCAATACCATGCCAATGCCGGAAAGAATATTTACAATGTTCCTTCGCTACAGGAGGTTATCACATCCGAAGGGTTAAAACGAAAGAGCTCAACATCCATAAACGATTACGGGGAAATTATCCACGTAGCACGAACAATTTCCGATAATGATTCCGCAACATATAATATGGAATATGACGCGTACGGGAATCTTACGAAAATCACCCGGCCCGCCAATTACCTGGGCGAACATCTGTGGTATCAATACGGATATGATACCGTCGTGCACAGCTATTTAACCAAAGTGACCGATGCCTACGGATATAGTTCATCGGCAAAATACGATTATAAATTCGGAAATAAGCTGGCTGCGACAGATAAGAACAATCAACAGATGGAATACCGGTACGATTCTGTCGGGCGACTTACATCCGTTACCGGGCCGTACGATCTTGCCGAAGGCAATCCCTACACCATCGCCTTTGAATACCATCCGGAGGCAAAAGTCCCGTATTCTCTTGCCAGGCACAGGCAAAACAACAATTCCGATCTGGAAATATACTCTTTCATCGATGGGCTGGGACGTACTATCCAGGTTAAAAAAACCGCTATCCTTTTTAACGGGACCGACACTACCGAAAATACCGGTTATATTGTTTCCGGAAAGGAACTGTACGATGCTTTCGGAAGGGTAGCTAAAATCTATCAGCCTGTTTTTGAAAGCGGTACTGATCCTGCAACCTATAATCCCGTTGCGGATAATGTTCCGCCAGTTGTGAAGCAATATGATGTGCTGGACCGTATCCGGAAGGTTACACTGCCCGATGGTTCGGAGAGTAAATACACTTACGGTGTAAACCAATATAAGGGCGAATCCATGCATGTGGACAGTGTTACCGATGCGCTGGGCAATGTCAGCCTTACTTATACAAAGGCAAACGGAAAAGAGGCTGCTACAGTTAAAACTACAGATACCGGCGATATCACCACTGCTTTCAACTATAATCCCCTGGGTGAATTGCTTAGCGTAACTGATCCCAATGGGAATGTCACTTCTTCTGATTATGATATGCTGGGGCGCAGGATCATCCACTGACCTGCCCGATGCCGGGTTAACGGAATACACCTACGATGCTGCCGGCAATCTGCTGAAAGAGATCACGGCCAATCTCCGAAAATATATTCCGGATGGCGGAGAGATCAACTACCATTACGACCGGGAACGGCTCACCGAAATTGTTTACCCAAGGAGTATACAAAACAGGGTGAATTATACCTACGGAAAACCGGGCGCTGCTTTTAACCGGGCAGGCCGTGTTGTGCTGGTACAGGATGCCAGCGGGGGACAGGAATTTTTCTACAGTCCGCTCGGACAGGTAGTAAAGACCATACGCACCGTGCAGCTGGGTGAATCGGATATGCGCACCTTTATCTGGAGTGCCCGTTACGATACCTGGAACAGGGTGGATACCATGACGTATCCGGATGGTGAAGTAGTGACCTACACCTATAACAAAGCCGGCAAGCTTGAGAAAATGACCGGAGAGAAACTGGGCCGCACCTATGCCTATCTTTCCCGCATCGGTTATGATAAATTCGAAAAACAGGTTTACCTGAAATACGGCAACGGCGCGGTAACCCGGTATCATTACGATGATAAACGGCAACGCCTTGACGAGTTGTCGCTGATTTCCAACGATCAGGAAATAACGGACAACAAATACACCTACGACGCCGTGGGCAATATCCTGGAAATTGCCGGAATCGGAACGCCGGCAAATGACCTGGGTGGATCGGTAACACAATCCTACACGTATGACAATCTTTACAGGCTTACCAGTGCTACCGGAAGTTTTAAAGGCCAGAAGGACAATTCTGATTATTCACTGTCCATGCAGTACGATAACGTGGGTAATATACTTTCCAAAACCCAGGAACATACGCTGAACAGCGAAAAACAAACGGCAACAAGTTACGATTTTACCTATTCCTATGATGGTCCCAAGCCCGATGCAGCCTCTGCCATAGGCAACCGGGACTTTAGTTACGATGAAGATGGTAACCCCACATACTGGGAAGACGGGCAAAGCAATGCATATCGTCAGCTTGCCTGGGACGAGGAAAACAGGCTGGCTATGATTGATGACGACGGATACCTGAGCGAGTATGTGTACGATGCCTCCGGCAAAAGAGTAATCAAAAGCCAGGGTGGTACACGGGGCGCCTATGTAAACGGTGCTCCGGTGGGGATTATTAATCATTCCGATAATGACTATACCGTTTACCTGAGTCCATACTTTGTATTTCAGAAAAGCGGATTTACCAAGTATTATTACGCGGGCAGTAAACGGATCGCGGGCAAGATCGGTAACGGAGATTTTCGGAATCAGTATCTTCCGGGTGTATTTGAGCTGACTGCAGGAAATGTAAATTATATTAACCGGCAGCAACAGCTGCTGAACGGGAAGGTGAATTTCGAAAAAACAGAAGCACAGCCTCCGGGACCACCCACCATGAAGGGCATTAATACCGATCCCCTTATTTCGGGAATTGCCTATCCCGATGCCAGTACACCTGATTCCACACCTCCGCGGGGCTGGCCGAAGAAACCCATATTTGCTCCACCCGGAGAACCTCCCGGGGCACCCATTCAGTGGGGAGACGATATCACCAATGATAACGTGGATCCCGGCTTCGGTTACGTTGGTACAGGAACAATCGTGGAAAACCAGCAGTATTTTTATCACCCGGATCACCTGGGTTCCACACAATATATTACCGATATCAATGGCGATGTGGTGCAGTTTATCGCCTACATGCCCTTCGGGGAAACCTTTGTGGAGCAACATTCTAACTGGGACAGCCCGTACAAGTTCAACGGCAAGGAACTGGATGCCGAAACCGGATTATACGACTACGGCGCCCGGTATTACGATCCCCAAACAAGCACCTGGCTGGGTGCTGACCCGCTGTCGGAGGAAACACCCGGTTGGAGCCCTTATGTGTACACATTCGATAACCCTGTAATTTATACCGATCCGGAAGGAATGCTTCCGCTGGTACATTATCTGCAAAGCGCCGGGCAATACCTGAACAAGAGTTTTGGTAAAGCAACCCGGTCTCAGCGGCGCAGGGGACAGGCTAAAAAATCTGTTTCTCAAAACGAGGAGGAAAGTCAGTCTGCCACAGGGGCTTTGGCTTCCAATGGCGGGGGCAACGAATTGGTTGGTCATGAACCCACACATGTAGCACAACAACAGGGACGAAGCCGTTCCAACGCTACCGCAACCAAAAAGCCCATAATCGTGTTATGGTCAGGCGGTGATGATGCTAAAAATGCTGCTATGGAATGGGCAATCGCCAATGGGGGAATAACGCTGGAAATGACAGAAGAAGGACAACATACGGCAGAAATAACTAATAATATGCCCTGGTCGCAATCCAAAAAAATATGGAGCAAAGTATCGGCCAGATTTGTAAGAAGGGCAGAAGGCACGGTTCATGTTTTCCATAATGCTGAAACCGGAGTCGGCACGGAAAGTGTATGGCGGAAAACGGAATATCCGATATTAAAAAGTAAAAACATAAAGATTATCTACCATGTTATTAACTTTGAAGAATGATCACAAAAGAGAAAATAAACATCTATAAAAATTACGACGGCGATATCGACGGATGGGCCCGTGCAGGAAACAAAACCGAAAAGGAGCTGATGACAGATAAGGACTGGATTATCATCGACGATCTCCTGCAGGATATATTCCTGTTGAAAAAAGGAAGATCATCGAGCGGTTTTAACCAGAGAACCGTAAAGAAACTGAAGGAGGTATTGCCTCGATGAAGAAGTGATAAAACAACTGATGGAATTATCGGAAGAGCACTGATTGATCAGTTATCCATGCGAGTAAGGAGGAACAACAATTAAAACAATCCACTATTCCAATGTCATTGTGAGGAGGAACGACTATGTGGTAATCTCCCTGATCCCCGTAAACAAATCCAATTATTTTGTATTTTGTTACTGATTTCAATTTTATAACACTAAAATAATTTTTAATTTAGGCTTTTATTTAATCTATAAAGTCATGAAGATATCAAAGATACTTATAACCCTTAGCCTTATTCTGTTTGCAGCTAACAGCTTTTGTCAGACATTGCCACCTTCATATCAACCCATGTTTAATGAAATGGTACAGAACTTTAAAACGATTACCAGCGGAAATTCAATTACCCAGGGTGATAAAAAGTTAAGTGTTATTAACGATAACAAGATTGCGCTTCGAATAGTATTTAAAAAAAAGGTGAAGAACCTGACTTTTGTTACTACCAATGATGAAGAAAATAAGTTGATTTGGATAGCAGCAAATGATCTTACTATTGATATGGTAAATAAGTATGAGGACGATCTTACAAAGATGTTGGAATCGATGCTTAAGTTATCGGAAAAGAAATCGAAGGAGTAGTTTCCACACGACTTAGGCCTGCCTGGTGGGGGTTTTTGCTTTTAAAGAGGTTTTATAGCAGAATTTAGGTTTATTCCTGTATTAAAGTATAAGGCACAAGTCACAGACTCGCTATAATGATTATTCAATTCTTATTACAACATTCAGCCCTGATTTGTTTTTCTCAATTGGATCATATTGTTTGTTATTTTTTCAAATAACTTCAGTAATTCCTTTTGTTCCATACCGGTAAAAATGGATAAATTATCATGAATATACCGGTCATTTCTGGAGTTGATATCATTACAGGTCCGTTGTCCTTCTTCTGTTAGACTGATCTGAGCTATTCTGCGGTTATCGGAAGGTATTTCCCGGTTTATAAGTCCTTTATTTACCAGGCTGTCGATCGTTCTGCTGACGGTACTTTTATCGAGCGACATGCAATTTGCAAGTTCGGTAACGGAAATAACTCCCTTATTCTCAATTTCAAGGAGTGTATGGCACTGGGCCAGTGTTACCCCGGTGCAGCAGGAAAGGTTATTCTGAAAAAACATTTCCCTTTCAAACTTCCTGATAGTATCCCTGAACTTTCTGATTTTCTCCTGTTCCATAATTCTTGTTTTATTTTAATTACATTGCGCACTACCACATCCGCAGGCAGGCTCCGTTTTTTTAATCCTGCTGTTTATCAGGGCAGCAGCACAACCAACACCACTATTAACGGTTATGGCATTCTGCTCGCAATTTACGGAACAGGCGCCACATTCCATGCATTTATCCTTATTCGTGATAGCGGCTTTTTTATTTACCAGCTGAAATACCCGGTGCGGGCAAACTGTCACACACATTCCGCATCCGTTACACAACAAAGGATCCAGGGCAAGCGTTACCACATCTTTTAAATACATCTGATTATCCATTGTTATACAAATTTTGAAACAACATATAAAATAAATCCTGTTATTACAGCTGACAACTGAACCGGAATGAACAGCTTCAGTTCTTTTTTAACTCCCGATAGCGAAGTAAATGTACTTGCACCGGTAAAATTCATGGCAAGGTACGAGGATAAAGCAACTGACATCAGGAACCAGGCCAGTAAACTGATCAGGGGAAGTTTTCCCGGTACTGAAATTACCAGTAGCAGAAATACAAGGGCCTGGATAAAAATACCTTTACCTGCAAAATACCGTGAGGGTATCCAGGGCAGGAGCACAGGAGTTAAAAACGTTCCCGAGAGGTAAGCCGTCAGAATTATCAGGGTATCTTTCAATCCTACATGCCTGACTGTTTCCAGTGAATAACCTGATGATGATAAACCCGAAAGAACCAGAAATGCAAGGATTATCAGTGCTATCTGCCACAATGAATTCATGATCTCAACCGGAGAAGTTATAAGCCGGTCTTTAAAATTAAAACGCACACGGCGCATAGTTTCACTGGCTTTGCACCTGCTTTCAACATATTGGCTTATGTCAGAAGCCCTCACGGGACCATATTTTACAGTAAATCCCGTCTCTTTTTTAACAACATGCGCTGCAACTCCGGGGGCTCCGAGTTGCGGAAGGATCAACCGCCTGTGTGAAACCAGGGTATGTAAGTGGTGAAGGTTGATCCGGTGAATCAGTTCATTGGTCCCGAATGTTCCTTTACCGGCTGCACACCAGACATTAACACCTTTTGTGTCCAGCACCAGGATCCAGGCATTCATGCCTTTTAAATTTTTTCGCAGCACATCAAAACTGAGTTTATAATTTGCGGATACAAATACATCCGAATTTTCATCCGGATTCCCCAGCCTGTATACCCCGGGTTCAACCCTGTAATTATTTCGGCCGATGGATAACCGCACCTTTAAAGACCCGAAGTAATCCGATAAATTCCAATCCGGAAAAACACCGGGAATGGCTATTGAATTATTATTCATAATATATTAGTTGTAATATTAAACTGTTGCAATATACAACTTTATTTTATAAAGCAACCTTTTTCCCCTGAAAATCATCTTAGGTAGAACAATTTAAACACTACACACATGAAAAGATTACTTATTCCTGCAATGCTTGTACTGTTCCTTGGTTCCTGTGAGAAAGAAAAAGAAACGGTATACGAGGATTATCAGAGCAATACATTATTGCGGCAGATCAAAACGGCCGAAAGTGATATGGAGGTTTTTACCTATTACAATACCGGCGGTATTTTTGAACACGTGCAGCTTTTTTCCTATCGTAAGTTTCTGTATGACGAACAAAACCGGCTCACAAAGATCGAGATCGCCCAGTCGCTGAATCCGCTGAGTTGTGCCATTATACCGGGAACGGATTTTGAAGCAGGCGACGATCCGCGAAAAGCGAAAGTAGGGCAGATAACGGAATTTGATTATACGGAAGCGGGAACCTTCGACACGAAAAGGTATTACTACATGGATAATGATAACAAGGTGCTGATGAATTATGAAGAATACGAGTATGAGAACAATAAAGTAGTGAAGATCAGTTTATATAATCCACAGGATCAATTAACATATTATCGCACCTATCTTTATAACAACAACGGAAACGTATCCGAAGAGAAATTTTATTACATGGAAGACGGCGGCACTGCCAGTCTGCAATCAAAAACGCTCTATTTATACGATGATAAGAATAATCCCTTTAAGGTATTCGCTGTGGAAGGAACCCCCGGAAGGAATACAAATGAGAATAATATTACCCGGCAGATAACCATCAGTTATTATTCGGGAGAGGAAAGCTCCTACACGGTCGATTACACGTATGAGTACAATGAACTTGGCTATCCGGTGAAGGTGAACGGTCTCGAATACATCTACGGTGAAGAAGGATAAACAGCCTGGATTATGAAATATATTTGTTATGCAGTCCTTTCTTTCCTTATTATCCTGCTTGGCGCCTGTAACAATGAAAAGGATGCCGAAAACCTTATCATCAGCGATTATACGGGTTCCTATAAAAATATCGGGTTCAGTGAGGCGCTGATCCGTGATTTTTCGCCGGGTATTTACAGGGAAGCGGATATTCCTGCTGACCTCAGGCAATTGTCCTACGGAAGAATAGAGATTGGTTTCCGGTACAACGGGGGAGCCTTGACCTCGTTTATGCCCTTATTGTACTATGGATCCATTAATAAAAACAGCGAGGATGATGCCGTGGAAGAAACACAGTTTCACCTGGTAGTGGAAATAGGGCATTACAATGTAATTCCTTTCCCGGTCGAAAACCTTTTTTATACCATATGTTACGACCGTTACCCCCTGTATTGCAGGGATACTTATTTCCCGGTTGTATCGGGTGAGGACTATACATTTGTGCTCGATAAAAGGCCCGAAGGGATCATTCTTCAGCTGAAGGAAGGCAATAACATCGTCAATTCCTTTCCCAGCGCATTTTTCGCTGATTCCGCGCAGTTGTTTTTTGGGGATGTAACAAAGCAGGTTGATAAAAACAGGGGCGATTCGCTCGAAACAATACTAATGATCGGTAAAGGTTTTGTGGGATTTGCCAGGGGTCTGCATGAATTTAAAGGACAGGTTACCGGTATGAAAGTGTATAAGTACACCCCCGGTGAAGCTGAAACGGGATACGAGATAATGCACGTGAAAAACCAGCATTTTGCGAATCAGCAAATCGGTTATTCTATGCGGGACAATCTGCACGGAGAAGGTAACAGTATCCGTATAAAATATGATTTTCAGCCGTACAGCTATGAAAGCGGGGTGCTGGTTCCTGATGGTGCGGTCCGGACTTCCGGGTGGGAAATAACAGTCAATGACCAGTTGCTTACGCGCAGGATCAGAACAGAAGACATCGGATTTTACAAAGTGTACCTGCAGACTGTAGATCAGTATGATCAGGTGGTGAATTCAACCATTCAGCCTTTTGAGTTTTAGGTTTATCCGAAGGAATGGGCGTTTGATTATTAGTGATCCCGGAGTGCGTTGACAGTATCCGGAACACGATTGACAGCATCCGGAGTGCGTCTGACGGGTTCTTGTATGTGTCTGAGGAGTTCAGGTACGCATCTGAGGAGTTCAGGTATACGGCTGACGAGTTTGGGTACGCGACTGACGAGTTCAGGTACGTATCTGACGAGTTCAGGTATACGGCTGACGAGTTTGGGACGTGACTTCCCCTAAAATAGCTTGACAGATTATTACTAAATTTTGATTATTATAAACGTATGAATGATTAGTTTAAATTTGAAATGACAAATAAATTATCTATGCCGGACGGGCAAAACGAATCCCTCCCGCCATAGCAGGACAGGCTTTAAAGGGAAAGCCTTCCCTCTCTCTGTTATCCGGAACTCTACTACATGTACTTTTGCTACATACCCGTTTACGCTAAAGGCAAGCCCCTTTATTAAAATTCTAAGCATTGCAACATTCACACCCTTCCAGGTCTCCCGTTTTGCCGGCTTGCGCGCCCGTACTACAAATAATGTTCATGCTAAATGTGGCAACCTGCCCTTGCCCAGTGCCGCCAGAGATTATACGGGAGAAAAAGAATTAGTTAAGGTAACGCTTATGTAGGGGCATTTAGTGCTACGGAGAGGGCACAAGTCGCAGACTTGCGCCATGGATTTAAAATCTTTTCTTTTTGGGATTTTGTCTGTTGTCAAAAAAATCAAGTAATATTATTGTTTCTTCTTTAATCCTATAAAACAAAGTTATTTGTTTTACGATCGTAAATCCTCTTATACCTTTTTCTTTATTTTCAATTGATCCGATTTCCGGATATTCTGATAATATTTCCAAAAAGTCATAAACCTTTTTAACAAAATTCCTTGTTACCCGGTCACCCCATTCTGTTAATAAATAGTCGAGAATTTTATCAAATTTTCTATCAGCTCTTATTGACCATTTTACCTCTAAAGCCATTTACCATGCTTTTTTTTCATCTTTTCATTATCAATCAAATTATCAGGGTTCTCGCTTTCCTCAAAAGCAATTAATAATTCCTCCTGTTCATCTTTATTCAATCGACCCCAAAGTTGTCCGTCTTTTGATTTTGTCTTTGATTTAATAATATCATAAAAACTCATTAACAGGCTCTCATTTTCAATACTGTCAATCAAGCTATGAAAATTCTTTTTTAATTCTATAGTATTCATAATTTCAATCTTTTTACAAATTTACTGATTTAATCAATTTAATCCGGTTTAAACCTTGTTTGCCTGCAACTAAAAAATTATCCTGAGTTTTTAATTGTCATTCAGCAATTAAATGTAAGCGATAATGCAGTAAAAAGCAAATTTCAGGATGAAGAGTAGTGTTACGGATGGATGGCAGGATATCAATAAGTTATCAGTACAATCGGGTTTTGTGGAAAATGCAATTGATTATCCGTACAGCAGTGCCAGGGATTATGCAGGTGAAAAAGGATTGGTTAAGGTTATGCTTGAGTAGGGGCATTTTGTGCTACGGAGAGAGCACAAGTCACAGACTTGCGCCATGTGGTGGATACCCATTTTAACAAATCCCGTTGTGCGTTGTTATCACAGGTAAAATCACAATTCAATAAAAATGAGCAAAACAATACTTTTGACAGCTGCACTGATGCTGGCGCTGGCAGTTGTTTTTGGTGCTTTTGGCGCTCACGCCCTTAAAGCCAGACTAAGTGAGGATATGATGCAGGTGTATAAAACCGGCGTGGAATATCACTTTTACCATGCTTTGGGATTGATGCTGGTTGGCGTGCTGGCTATTCACATGCCATCTTCCCTTATCAACTGGTCGGCTGTTTGCCTGGCCGCCGGGATTATACTTTTTTCCGGTAGTTTATATGTCCTGGCCATCACCGGCATCAAATGGCTGGGGGCGATCACTCCCGTTGGCGGATTAAGTTTTATCGCCGGTTGGATATTGCTGTTTATAGCAGTGTGGAAGAAAGCTCCGGTTTAACGGCTGTTTTTGTTTATTTGTTGTACGGGTTATTCAGGTAAACTAGGCTTAGGTAGGGGATTTTGGTTTTAAGGCACAAGTCACAGACTTGCGCCATGTGGGGGGTAGGCATTTACTTTTACAACTTTATTAATTAAAAACATCACATATTTGAATAAGCTTACCAATATGATTATAATAAAATATATCAAGATTATCTCCAATTATGTTTTTATGCAAATTTTCATCGTTAAAAACTCGCTCATAAAATGCAGATACTATTTTAACAATATTCTTTTCAGTAATATTAGATATCTCTTTTGGATAAATTGATAAAAAGCAATCTCGTAACCTATGATAATAATCTAAATCAATTTTACCATCGGTAATACTTGGATTAAAGAATATGTTGTTGTTCAACAATTCAAGTATATTCATATCAATTTTATCCCAGTTTTTTATGTTATTATCATTTGAACATAAATCGAATTCCACCTTAAAAGGTATATAATATAACTTTGCACGATTTTGATTTAAATAATAAATCCCCATGAAATCATTATTATTGTTTTTATATTTTAGCTCTTTAAAAGCAGTTCTGATAAATTCTCCTATTGGAATATTTATATGATTCGGATCATGTAAAAGTTCAACAACACTTAAACTTATAGCATTATAGAAACTTATTATTCCATTTTTTATTTCAAAAATCTTTTGATTTTTAGGAGGGAAAAAGATTCCATCAGTAAACCGACGATCAGCAGCAATGCATCTGATATTTTCATTAATAATTGTTGTTATCAACGTCATATTTACTTTAATTAAGTTAAAATATTTATCATTTTTTAAATTTTACTGTACTATACAGATTTTAGTTTTTTAAAAAACAGTAAATTTTCTTCAGGTATTTTAATATTATCACTTGTAGTGCTTTTTTTGTGCAGTTTTATATAATTATTAGTTGCTATTTCTTATCTACCACATGTATATAAAAAAGGTAATGTTTAAACAAGACATTTTTATTATAATGATTTATTTTCATTCAAATATTTATCCATTTCCTTTCTAAAATCTTTTTTTATTTTTTCATTATTTATACTTAAAAAGTATAAAATATATAACCTATGAAAACCAACCATATTGGTACTTTTTTCAATAATTTCCTGACCCTCAGAAATTAGCGTTTTTTTATACTCTTCTGTAAACATGGCATCAGCAGTCGGACCACCATGAACGAAACTTGAAAAATAATTATAATATTCTAAAGCTATTTTAATAGTCTCGGGTTTTATGATATTATCGTATTCTAAAGGAAGATTGTTGTCAAAGAATTTGCTTATTTTTTTTATATCAAACTGTTTTGCTTCAGTATTAAGTTTATCTATCTCTATTTGTTTTATTAATTTTTTATCAGTTAGAATTTCAAAAATGTTAGAAAATATATTGGCAATTCGACTACTGAATGGGATATCATTACTTTTAGCATAATTAATTCTTTTTAGTATTTCATAAATTAGATAATCTTCACAGTAAATCCCCGCAATATCATCTTTATTTGTAATTCTAAACTTAATCCAGATATAGGTAGCGACTAAAAAATGCTCAATCTGACATCGAATTAAAATTAGGCAGGGATAAAATTCAATATTATAATCAATTGATTTGATTGCGTTATTTATGGATTCATTTTTTTTATAAAAGCTAAATAGAATTTTGGCTGTAAGTTTAAATTTAGAGCTCTTTAGTTCCTTATTTATTAATTCTTCATTTTTTAAAAAATAGTCCTTGAACATAGTTTTTTGTATTTGGATTTAAATTAATATATAATGTAAATATATTTTTTTGTTGCCGGCTTATTTTTTGTATTTACTTAAACCTATCTAGTTAAATACACATTTTATATATCTCAGACCGGAAATGGTAAGCAAGTACTACACTATTTTAGAATTAAGTTTAGAATTAAGTTTTTTAATGAAAAGTTTAATTTTATCTTCACTCATTCTATATGAATACTCGTTGGCTAATTTGTCTACTCTTTCATCTGAAAAAGTAAATAAATCCTTTTCTACCTCAATCTCTAACTCACTTGTAAATTCTTCAATTTTAATTTTAACTCTTAAATAGAATTCATTTAATGAATTATATGTAAATCTATTATCATCCTCAAATTCCTTTATCTTTTTTATATCTTCTCCAAGTTCGTCATTATGTTTAATAGCATTACTAACTTTTCTTGTTTCAGTGCACTCAAGATATCCCTTTAACTTAGATATATCTATATCCCGAGTTTTAAAATAGGATTTCATATTTTCCCATTTGTAAAGCTCTTTTGTGTTTGTGCCAGGATAAGCTTTTTCGATAAGTTTTTTCATGGTTATCTCTAAACACTTAAAAAGATAAACGATTCTCATCTCTAATAATGAGTCCAAGCTATCATAGGCCAAATCGTACTTTAAAAAATACTCCTCAAGTTTGTCAGATATATTCCAAGCATTCTCTATTATTTCATTTCTATTTTCTTCTTTAATATTTATAGGTGTTTCTTTTCTTATTCCTTCGATTATTTTTGAATACGCCTTAATATCTGAATTTAGATTCTTAATTGTATTCTCTGTTGCACTATCAAACTGATCGAATTTATATTCTACGATTTGTCTCAATGAATCTTTTGAAATACGAGAATTAAATGTGCGGAATTTTTTTTTCATATTCTTAATTATATGTACTTGCAGACAACTTTAATATTGAGTTAAAACCAAAGTTAATTAATCCTTTAGCCTAAGTCAATTAAAAATAAATGTAGTTATACTCCTTTTATTAACACCCCACATGGCGCAAGTCTGCGACTTGTGCCCAAACAACCAATAACTTTTCTGATAATTAATGATCTGTTTTTATATATTTATAATATGATTGCGACACTGCTGACATGAAAACCAGACTCAAAATATTATTGACTTTATTACCAAGTGTGATATATGGACAGATAGATTTGATACCTCCGGTGGATACGTCCCTGGTTTTTATGCCTGGTATTGTTTCTACAACGAACCTTGAGCACAGCAGTCCTTCGATAAATACTGACAATGGTTTGATTTGTTGGTCGATGTGGGAAAGACCAAAACCCGCGAATCCCAGGCAGATAATTAAGATTTTTAATTATTCCTCTGCCACAGCTCCGGTGATCCTTGATTTTTCTGATAAATATTCAGATGGCGGGCCGGTTTGGATTGACCGGGATAATATTCTGTTTTATTCAAAGAGACCTGTTGATACCAATAAAGCTGATGAATTCATTAATGATCTGTGGATATGTGAAAGAACTGACTCAGGGTGGGAAGATCCATATTGTTTAAATTTCTCAAAATACACTAAATATGCTTTTACTCCTGCAATATCCGGTTCGGGAACTGTTTATTTCGTGGGATTTGCTGACAGTGTTGAGAATAATACGGGGATTTACTATTCAAAACCCGGTGATTCCGGATACGAAAAACCGGTACTTCTTCCATCTCAAATAAATTCAAAATATTTCGACTGGACTCCTTTTATTGCAGATGATGAATCCTATTTGATATTTTCATCAAACCGGCCAGGGAGTAAGGATAAGTTTGGTGATCTGTATATCAGTTTCAGAGACAAAAATGATAACTGGACAGAACCAATTAATTTAGGAGATAAGGTAAACACAGACAGACAAGAAAGATTTCCGGGTGTATCAAAGGACTTTGGGATTCTATTTTTCACAAGACAAACAGATTCCGGTTACGATGATGTTTATTGGATTGATTCAAAAATAATTGATGAAATTAAAGACAGGTGATGCGTTTGGACTCCCGGTTCGACTTAGGCTCTACCCCAGCATGGCGCAAGTCTGCGACTTGTGCCCTAACAACCAACATCCAACAGTGGCAATGGTGATATAATGCAACGCATTTTGATCGCCAATTCTGTAGCTGGTTGTACCTTTTGTTCCCATGAACCGAATATAGTAACTATTCAATAAAGAATTTTAAAG
This sequence comes from uncultured Bacteroidales bacterium, assembly GCA_963748095.1. Taxonomy (GTDB): domain Bacteria; phylum Bacteroidota; class Bacteroidia; order Bacteroidales; family UBA10428; genus CAVVIO01. Next base: position 39,388 of record CAVVIO010000068.1, on the reverse strand, counting down.
AAAAAGCAGGTATATTTGATTTGATGAATTGACGGTACAACCGTCAATTAGCAATAGAGAATGGCATTAGCTAAGATTGGATTCGGGTTACAAACCCGAATCAGCGGGGCTTTTTAGTAGTTAGAGAGGGCACAAGTCAGAGACTTGCGCCATGTGAGATTCGGGGAATACTATAAAAATGACCAATTAAAAATAATCTATTCTATAATGGAATCACAACCATCTGAAAATAAAGCAGCATTATTTTTAAAAAATAATTTAAAAGAATTACAGGAAAGAAATATATTTCTGAAAAATCAGATTGAATGGTTAATAAATGAAGAATATCCTAAAAGTGGATATGAATTAAAAACTAAAAATGGATTAAAAGCATTCAAACATTATATAGATGGTACTGATTTCACCGAGTTTACTTATAATTTTACAATAGATTCCATACCTGAATTATCTTCCGTAGTTAAACCGTTTTTAATAAAAGATATAGAATTTATAAATACTTCTGAAGGACCCTACAGAAACCAATTAAATCAAAAAATTATAATTCCGGCATCTTATTACTTAATTATTAAATGTCAAATAGTTAATATGATGGATGATAAAATAAAGGATATAAATTTTAAATTGATCTATAATGAAACCAAAAAAGTAAAATAATAAATTATGTAATGAAAATACCCCACATGGCGCTAGTCTGCGACTTGTGCCCTTAAAAACCAATAACATTCCTGACCCTTATATAACGTCATTGCGAGGAGGTACGACGAAGCAATCTCCTGATTATTAGTGTGAATCACTAATTAGTATTATTTTATTTCATAAGCAGGGGATTGCCGCGCTCCACTGCGCCTTCCTGACCGTCAGGCTGGTTTCGCTCGCAATGACGGTTAGGAGAGGGTTTTTGCCTTTCAACTTCCGCAAGTCTGCGACTTGTGCCCGAAAACCAACAACTTCCCCGACAATTAATCAACTGCTTTTTTACAGATTATAAAAGCCAGGCCCGCAATTACAGCCGGACCTGGCTTTTACTATGTTATTCCTGTCAGGTATATACCTGCTGTTATTTAGCCTTCTTCAACAGATCCTTCACAGCATCTTTGTGTACCAGGAAATCCATCATTTTAAGCTTTACATAATCCTGCGAAAAGAAATAATAGCCAAATTCAGGGGCATTGGCATCGTTGTTTCGTGAACCGGAACTGGAATCTTTAATGAGATACCAGTCTTTTCCGTCTTTTTGCAGGTATCCTACCACATGCATGCCATGGTCATCGGTAGTCGTCTCATTTGAAAACCGGAACTGACGGGCATCGTCGTTAATATAAGCGGATGGGATATCAAAATCGGGTATAACAGCACATTGCGTCCTGCGGTCGAAACCCGGTTCGCTTACATCGCCGCCAATGGCAACGGTGTATCCATTGTGTATTGCATTTTTGAAAGCCTCCATAAAGTCATTCAGGGGAACATTGAAATAATCGGCGCTATGCCACCAGTTATCAGGCACCTGGTATTCTACATACTGGTAAAAGGGTTGCTGTTCATACGAAAGTATATCCACATAATCATCGGGGTTAATACCAACGACAGTATGAAGATACTCCAACGGAGTCATTGTCTTTCCGTTGACAGTTACTTCTGTGGGAGGAACACCCATATAATGGTTCATGATCGATTTAATGGTATTGATGACTTCGTCCTCATTCCAGGCGTTTGTTACTTTCAACGATTCCAGGTAGGTTTTCATTTCTTTCACCATGTCCGCGTGGTTATGGAACTTGCGCCCATCCAGCAGTCCGGTATAATCCGTTTCGGGAACAATACCGTATTTTTTCCAGATGGTGGTAACATCATTGGCCTCGGCGCCTTCGTCAAACACTGAATTCCCCCGCTCACGAACGTACCGTGTTGCTTTTTCCACATATTCCCAATAAACCGTATACATTTCCGATAGTTTCAGTTTCACCTGATGGATACGGTAAGCTTCCGATTCGAGGAACGAAGTGGTTGAAAAATCCCAGCATGTGCCTGTATTTCCTTGCGAAATGGGAGGATTATGCCATTGCTGATTTTTGTAAAGCGCTATTTTATTGGGCAGGTCTTTTCCACTCATATCCACTACAAATGCCTTCTTTACTTCAGCAGGTTTTTCTTTCTCCTGCATCTCCCGGTCATCTTTTAAAATGGAATTCTGAAAATACCCCGGTTTAACCTCAATAAAGGCTGCCTTGTCCTTATTATCCTGCGCTTTTGCCGGCAGTAAAGCAACCAGGCCGGCAATGATCATGCTTGTTAGAATTCGTCTGTTCATTGTATTATTCAGTTTAATTTTTAGAATTGGAAAAATTAGGATTTTTCTTTTTTTTAAAACAGGAGTTTTGTCAGGAATGTTGATTGGTATTGAAAATTAGCAATATAACTATTCTGTTAACACACCCACCTACATGCCGCAAGTCGGTGACTTTTGCCCTAACAACCAATAACTTTCCGGACAATTAATTAGCTGTTTTTTTTTATTATAAATGCCGAACCCACAATTATAGCCGGGTTTGTCATCCTGAGCGTAGCGAAGGATCTCTTCCCGTGAATGATTCTCTTACAATACAGATCCTTCACATCGCCTGCCTTTCTCCGTCAGGCAGACCTGCCTATAGCAGGCAGGCTTGTTCAGGATGACAAAGTAGCTGGATTAAAATATGTTAATAAGCATAAAACCGCCTGCACCCAAATGATGACGATTTGCATCTGATCTACAGTTGCGGATAGAGTTTCCGATCTCCTTAAAAGTGTATTTAATTCATTGACTATAAAGGGAAAGACTGATGAACAATTTAAATATATATCTGTTTAGGTATTAATAAATTCAGACCATGGCTGTTATCAGAATTCTGGCAACAGAAGACGACCCCCTGCATGAGGAAATGCTTCGTGTTACCATTCAAAAACTGGGATATTCGCTGATCGATGTGATCTACAAACCCACGGATGTACTGCTTAAAACAGCAGCCACAAAACCGGATCTGCTGCTGATGGACATTGACCTTGGCGGTGAGGTTTCGGGCATAGAGCTGACTAAAGAGATCAATTCACGTTATGATATTCCCGTAATATATGTGACTTCCTTTGCCGACAGTGAAACATTTGAAAAAGCAAAGCAAACCTGTCCGTGTGCCTATGTAGTAAAACCATACAGCGAAGAAGAACTGCAGCGGGCAATTGAACTGGCCATTTTCAACAAACAGAACAATGATCAGCCATTTAATGGCTGGAAGAATGATGTGGTGCTTGACCGGCACATTTATGTAAAAGAAAACGGCAGTCTGAAAAAAGTAGAACTGAATGCCATTCAACTGGTGGAGGCATACGATAAATATTGCTTTATCTACACGGAAGAAGGCAGAATAATGATCCGTTCCCGGTTCAGCGATGTAATGGAAAAGTTGCCGGCCTCCTTGTTCTTACAGGTTCACCGGTCGTATCTGGTCAATATCAATGCTATTGAAAGTATAAAGGCAGGAGATAACAAGATTTTGATAGCCGGCAAAGAAATTGCTGTGAGTAAATCTTTTAAAAACAACCTGTTTTCGAGATTAAAAACAATTGGTTAAAACAAAATTTTACGCAAATGAAAATTCCTCACCACCTTGTCGAATTTTTTAAAAAGAAAGATACTTTCGGGTACCTGGCCTGTTTAAACAACAAACAATTTTGTGATGTATGCAGAATCAGCGGAATTTATATCGTTAACCAGGAGTCTGTGAAAATAATCTATATGCCGTCTTTATCGCCTGATATGTTGAATAACCTGCAAAGAGTACCGCAAATGACGGTGACTGTTGTTTCGGCCTATACATTTGAATGTTTTCAATTGAAAGGAAAATATTTGTCTCACGAAAATTTAAATGCCGCTGATGAGAAGTTCAAAAATACCTATCTGCATGGAATGGTTGAGGTTATCAGGGACATGGGTTTCAAAATGGAAAAGGTTTTAAGTGGTAATTTTAGTAAGCTGGATACTCTTGCTTTACTTATGAAAGTTGAAGAAATATATGAACAAACGCCGAAAGAGGGTACAGGTGAAAAAATAAATAAAGAATTAATACATTAAATCAGACTAACGTGATCAATGCTCAAATACAAGAAGCCTTGCAGGGTATTTTACCCTCAGTGATAACAACGGTGTCGAAAGAGAATATTCCCAACCTGAGTTATATTTCACAGGCCCATTTTGTTGATGATAACCATCTTGCAATTTCGTGGCAATTCTTTAATAAAACCTATAAAAATCTACAGGATAATCCCAGGTTTTCGGTTGTGGTGACCTCTCCTTCCGATTTTTCCATGTGGAAAATCGATCTGATGTATACTGAATTTTTATCGGAAGGCGATTTATTTGATGAACTGGAAGTTGCACTGGAAGCCATCGCATCCATGCAGGGGGCTTCCGATATATTCAAATTACGTGCTATATTGATTGGTGAGATCGTATCAATAGAACAACAGTTTGATGGACACGAATAAGGATACTATTAAAAACCTGCTGGAAAAAGAAATCGTTAAGAATAAAATTACACAGCAGGTTTCAGTTGAAATAAGCAAAAACACCCCGCTAAAAGACAAACTCGATAATATTCTTGAAATCCTGGAATATAGCTATGGATTAAAACATACACTGCTGTTATTTCCAAACAAGGACCATACAAAAATGATCGTTTTTGCAAGCAGGGGTTTTACCGACACAGGTATTGGAGTTGAAGTGCCTTTTGGTAAGGGTATTGTTGGCATAGTTGCAGAAAAGAGGAAAAAAATACGCTTGTCAGGTTTGCAAAACTATAAGCAATATGCGCATAGTGCAGCCAATAAAACGGGTACAGTAATTAATAAATCTTCTGCTGACAAAAATAAAAAGAATCGTTTGCCGGGACTTCCAAACGTTGAAGCCCTGCTGGCTTTTCCTTTGATCGCTAATGATGAACTGATAGCAGTATTGTCCATTGAAAGTAACGAAAAGGATTTTTTTAGTGTTGACGATGAAAATTTTCTGCAGAGCCTGTCACAGCAAATGGCGCTTTCCATTCAAAATGCCCTGATAATAAATAGTCTGGAAGAAAAGGTGAAGGAAAGGACCTATGAAATCGAAAGACAAAATTCAGAACTGGAACATTTAAATGCCACCAAGGACAAGTTTTTCTCTATTATCGGGCACGATTTAAGGAGTCCGGTTACCAGCCTGAAAGTGGCAACCGACCTTATTCAATATTATTCCGGGCAGGGAGATGTACAAAAACTGAAAGAGATAGGAGCTAAAATCGATACTTCCGTTAACAATGTGAATCAATTGCTGGATAACCTGCTTAAATGGGCCATGTCGCAACGTAATTTACTAAAATGCGAAATAACAAAAATAAATGTGAAAGATGTTATCGGAAGAGTAACCGAAACGATGAAGCAAACAATCCTTGCCAAGGATATTACCATTACAGACCGGGTTGCGGAAGATTGTTTTATTAATGCGGATATGGATATGGTGTTGGTGATTTTCAGAAATGTGCTGAGTAATGCTATAAAATTCAGTCAACAGAATGGAAATATAAGTATTTCGGGACATTGCTCCGGTAAAGAGGTCCGTATTGAAATTGAAGACCGTGGAGAAGGGATGTCGGCACAAAAAATAAAAACACTTTTCACCCTGGCTGTCAATAAAAGTTCGCTGGGTACCAATCGCGAAAAAGGAACCGGGCTGGGAATGGTGCTTGTAAAGGATTTTATGGAACTCAATAAAGGCAGGGTCAGCGTAGAAAGTAAAATTGGCAAAGGGACAAAAGTTGAACTGTGCTTCCCCGAAAGTGTTTGAAAGGAATATTCTATTACCTTATTTCATTATCACCTACAGAAAATCTCATCATTTTACAACCCCCTTACTCCCCTAAAAGGAAGAATCCCGACTTGTAGCGTGAGGAAAGTTTCCTCTTTAGAGCCTGTTTCGCTTTAGCGGAAGTACAAAGGTGTGAGTGAGGGGAGATTCTCATTTCACGCCCTTCAATTAATTTTTTGCGAAATGCTGAAACCGTTCACGACCGGTTTTGGTTATTTCGCGCCATAACAGTATCATCTCATGCCTTTTAATTTCTCCTGATCTGTTATCTGCCTACTTTTATTCAGAATTTTAAAAATTAATATTTACATAAATTCAAACAAAATGGAAACATTAAAAGAAAATCAGGTAAAACAAGAGGTAAAAATTGATCCCTCTCACATTATGCAAATCGGCATGGGTTTTTGGGCCTCTAAAACACTTCTTACGGCTGTTAAGCTGGAGCTTTTTACCCGTTTGGCCACCAGGCCGTTAACGGGCACAGAAATTAAATATGAGTTGTGTCTGCACGACAGAGGATTGTATGATTTTCTGGACACCCTGGTTGCGCTGGGATTTCTGCAAAAAAATGGAAATAAGGACAATGCAATCTATTCAAACTCGAAGGATTCCGATCTTTTTCTCGACAAAAACAAGCTTTCTTATATGGGAGGAATATTGGAGATGGCGAACAATAGATTATATCCATTCTGGAATTTCCTGGAGCAGGGCTTAAAAACGGGAAATCCACAGAATGAGATCAGAACAGGTGGAACTTCACCTTTCGAAGAAATCTATTCAAACAGGGATAAAACCCGTGAATTTGTAAATGCCATGAGTGGAGTACAGATGGGTAATTTTATCACGTTTGCAAGTCAATTCGATTTTTCAGGTTACAAAACATTATGCGATGTGGGAGGAGCGGGAGCACATTTATCGGCCCAGGTGGTATTAAATAACCCACATATGAGATGCATCTCTTTCGATCTTCCACCCGTGTCTCCGATAGCTTCTGAAAATATAAGCAAGATGGGCCTGGCAAATAAGATCGAGGTCAGATCAGGTGATTTTACTACGGAAGCATTGCCCAAAGCTGATGTCATTACCATGGGAAATGTTCTTCATGACTGGGGTACAAAGGATAAGAAAATGCTCATCGGGAAGGCCTATGATGCTTTACCCGGCGGGGGTGCACTGGTTGTTATCGAAAACATTATTGATGACGAACGGCGTAAAAACGCATTTGGTTTGATGATGTCTCTGAATATGCTGGTGGAAACCGTTGAAGGTTACGATTTTACAGCAGCAGATTTTGATGCATGGGCCAAAGAGGCAGGTTTTAACGAGACTTTTGTAATGCCGTTGACAGGTCCCTCAAGTGCTGTAATAGCTATTAAATAACTAAACTTAAATCATAAAAAAATGAAAACAATTAAAAATTTGAAAAACAGCGTACTGGTAATCACATTAGCACTTATTACCATTACAGGTTCTGCACAAAACGGAAATGGAAAAATTTATCTTTCTATTTCGCATAAAGTTGCTGATTTTACAACCTGGAAAGCCGGGTTTGATAAGGATAGTCCTGTAAGATTGCAGGCAGGTCTGAGTACTGTATTTGTTAAGCAGGATATTAATAACACAAATGCCGTTACTGTTTTATTTGCTGTAAAAGATCTTGACAAAGCAAAAGCATTTGTGTCCGATCCCAGACTAAAAGAGGTCATGACCAAGGCAGGTGTCATAAGTAAACCGGAAATTGTTTTTTATAAAACTGCTGAAGAATTGGACCCCATAAACATCTCGGAATTGGTGACAACGATTACTCATACGGTAAAAGATTATTCTGCATGGAAGCGTGTATACGATTCTGCCGGAGAACTGCGCAAAAAAGCAGGTATTCATGACAACCTGATCCTTCGTTCCCTTACTGATGAAAATAGTGTGACGGTATTGGGAAATTCGTCGTCTGCAGCTGAGTTTAACGCATTCGTGTCGGATCCCGGCCTCAAAGCAGCTATGGAAAAAGGTGGTGTTATCTCGAAACCTGCAGTAAAGGAATTACTTTAATTTTTGGTGCAGAAGAATGTTATTCATGATCAGAAAATGAAAGTTTTGATAGCACAGAATTTAAAACCGATTACAAATAAATAATAAAAATCATGGAAAAGATTTTAGTAACAGGAGCAACAGGAAATACCTGTTCAATACTTATCCCGGCGTTACTTAGTGCAGGATATCAAGTGCGTGCCTTTGTACGAAACACAGAAAAAGCCAGGTCACTGAAAGATGCGGGAGCAGAAATCTATGTAGGTGATTTGGATAAAAGTGAAACAATTGATGCCGCACTTAAAGGAATTGATAAAGTGTATATGTGTACATGGAATGGTCCCACTGCTGCATCGCAAGGCTTGAATATTATAGAAGCAATAAAAAGGACAGGAACAAAACCTTTGGTTGTCAGACATTCAGCCTTTGGTGCCGACAGTTCAGAACTTATCCGCCAGATTAACAAAGTGGACAAAGCCCTGAAAGCGTCCGGTATTCCATATATCATCATCAAACCTACTTTTTTTATGCAAAATCTGATGATGGCTTCACCATCGATTCAGAGTGATGGAAATATCTATTGGGACTGGTCAGACGGAAAAGCAGGAATGATCGATATCCGTGATGTGGCAGAAAGTGCCCTGGGGGCCTTAACAGGAAAAGCAGAACAAGGAAAGGAATATATTCTTACAGGTTCTGATTCAGTATCTATGAATGATGTGGCAACTTCATTTACAAAGGTTCTTGGTAGGCAGGTGAATTATGTTGCCGTGCCGCACGAGGCTTCTAAAGAATCGATGATGGGGATGGGTTTCCCTGAATTTATAGTTGACGGATATGTGGAACTCAGTAAAGGTTTCTCTAAAGGTTTTGCCGATACTACAACCCTCAATGTTGAATTGCTTTCAGGACATAAGGCAAGGTCTATTGATGATTTTACAAGAGATTTTAAAGGGTATTTTGGCAGTTAATCACAGCTGAATACAAGACAATTACGGGTTCGGAGTTTAGTGTAACTGAAAGCACTTGACTCCGAATTTGTATTTTTAACCATTGTTATAGAATCGACTTGTCTGGAACCACCTACATGGCGCAAGGTCTGCGGCTTGTGCCCTAAAAACCAGGTTCAGCTTAGGCTGTGCCTGAGCCGGATATATCCCTTCAGGCTTTGCCTGGGTTCTGTATTTTTGTTTTTCATCAAAGGTTTACTTGAGCAGGCGGAGCTTGCTTTATGCAAGCAGGCCCTAGCCGAACCCACACTTATTTCAGAATTTTACCAGTAATGTATTTACGTTATTTACTTCCCTACAATGCTTCTCATGCTGAATACCGCGTACACCCAAATGGAGTAAGTCTGTGACTTGTGCCTCAAAAACCAATACTTTCCTGACCATTAATTAGCTGTTTTATATTCCAGGCAACTAATTAATAACGATCTGCCTCTTTAGGATAGTTGCAAAAGTGAAAAAAGTCAGTTAAATTGAACGGGATATAAACATGACCATGACCATGAAAAATGTAAAATTGTTTTTATTCTTGTATGGAATTATCGTGATCATTATATCGGGCTGTGAAAACAACGATGGATGCAATGAGCAGCCACAACAGGTAGTAATCCTGCATTTTGGTGATACAACAGGCAATACCCAATACCGATTACAAAATATTGATACGGAACAGGAAACCGTTAATCTTGTGATCAACTCACAGACGGATTACGAAAAATATGTAGCCGGTAACGGTACCCTGCCGGTAATTGATTTTAACCATTATACATTCCTGGCAGGAAGAATGAAAACATCTGCTTCCGGTATGGTAACTGATCAGTATGTTACCCGAAAGTGTTATGAATATACCTATACCGTCAATATAGAAGAAGGGAACCTTGGTGTTGTTTCAGCAGTATATTATTTTGCTGTTATTGAAAAAGCAAACGGGAAGGTTATATTCGATATTCATTATGTAAATACCGGTTCGGTTTAAGGCAGCATACGACTGCCATTCAATAGAAGGAGACTGTTTGCCTGTAACAGGCAGGACGTGCTGTCGCGCAGTGACAGTTGGGAGGGGATTTTGCTTAAAAAGCACTAGTCCAGTTGGTCAGCGACATGCCATAAATCAAAATCCCCGTAATGTTCCAGGGAATTACCGCAATGAACAATGATCACTTCCTTATCGGGAATAACATAGATGTTTTGTCCCAAATTTCCGGAAGCTGCAAACTGAAAAGTCGAATCGCAGTTTGCATGACCCCACCAGTGATAAGTATAATACACCCTTTTACAACTGTCTCCAAACCAGTCGGGATATATGTTGCGGGGTACGGTCCTGTTTTCCCGTGTTGACGCCAGTACCCAGTTTTCAGAGACGATCTGATTTCCGTTCCAGTTGCCCTCCTTAAGGAAAAGACGTCCGAACCTGGCGTAGTCAATGGCTCTTGCTATTAAACGGCTGGGCATGTATTCAAAACCTGCTTTTTTACTGTCGACGGAGAATAAGGCATCGTATTCCATTATTTTCGACCATAATTTCTCTTCAAGATACTGAGACACAGTTTTCCCGGTAGCCCTTTCAATGATTAATCCCAGATAACTGGTATTGTAATTACAATATTGAAAGGTACCTCCCGGTTCAGTTGCGATTTTCACCTTTTTTAGCAACAGTTTACGGACGTTTGGATGGTAGTATCCTACAGCTTCATCATGCCACGGGGCATGAATGTGTGTTCCCGGAAGGTAACCGGTATTGTATTCAAGTCCCGAACGCATCTCCAGTAAATGCTTAATGGTGATTTTACCAAACCTTTCATCCCGTTGCAGCAGCTCCGGAATATAGGTTGTTACCGGATCGTCTGCACTTGTGATTAAATCGTCATCAATAGCAGCACCAATTAAAAAAGAAATAAACGATTTTGCCATGGATTGCGAATGGAAATAGGAATCCCTGTTAAATCCGTTAAAGTATTTCTCATATAAAATGGTATCCCTGCGGATGAAAATCAGTGCCGTGCTTTGCGATTTCTCTGCCCATTCATCAAATGTTTTAAAACCGGAGTGCGACACCCTTTCCTGAAACAAACCTTCAACAAATTCTTTATCCGGACTTTTAATGAATTGAAAGGCATTGTCGGCTCCTTTAACGATCCTGTTTTCGTAAAGCCGGTAATCATAAACGTCAGCTACATTTTGCGTAATCAAACGGTATAAGTATACAGGCGAATATTTAACGGATAAAACAACCAATATAAGAAGCAGCAGAAGAATTGGTGTTAATGCAATTAGTATAATTGTCTTTTTCATTTTCTATGGGTTGATTTGGTGGAAGATTTTTGGAATTCATGATATATTAACCGGAAATCCAATGGAATTTTTATACGTTCAACAGGTTTAATTTTATTTGTATAAAACACCAATAATTCTTTTTTGTTCTCAGCCGAAGCTTGGCTGTTATTTACTATCACACATTGCTTTCCAGGCTGAATAGTGCGTACGACTTATTTTCCAGCACAGAAATTATTAAGAATTAATACAGACACACATTGCTTGTGTAGCCAAGTGACTTCATATATATTTGTAGTCAAATAACTACACGATGAATTTAAGACGCGACGTATTCCAGGCCATAGCCGACCCCACAAGAAGGGCCATACTGCTGCTGCTTACCGCACAATCGATGACAGCAGGTACCATAGCTTCCAACTTCGATACGGCCCGGCCGACTGTTTCGAAACACCTGCAGATACTTACCGAATGTGAACTGCTGAAGCAAGAGCAAAACGGAAGGGAAATATACTATCATTTAAATCCGGTAAAGATGAAAGAGATAGCTGACTTTATCGAGCCGTTCCGCAACATGTGGGACGAGCGGTTTAATAAACTGGAAAGTGTTATGAAAAAATATCAATCAAAAAAATAGTGTATAATGGAATCAAAAACAAAAGTGCATGCCGGGGAGGGCAGGCAGGATCTGCTGATAACCAGGGAATTTGATCTGCCGGTGGAATTGCTATTCCGGGCGTATACCGAGGCTGACCTCGTGGAGCAGTGGATGGGAACGAAAGTGCTGAAAATGGAAAGCAAGAAGCACGGAAGTTACCAGTTTGAGACAAAGGACCCGCAGGGAAACGTGGTATTCCGGGCCAACGGTGCAATCCATGAGTTCAGTCCGGATAGGAAAATCACCCGGACATTTGAAATGGAGAGCCTGCCTGACGGTAGGCATGGCGGCAATTTTGGCGTTCAGCTTGAGTTGCTGGATTTTGAAAGACTTACCGATGATACCTGCAAGCTTACTGTCCATACCATTTATGAATCGGCAGAAAACAGGGACCGGAATCTTAAACTGCCCTTTGCGCAGGGGATTAATATGGCGCATAACCGGTTGCAGGCTATTGTTAGTAAACTTGCATAATGTCATTCAAAAGGAGGGGATTGTTTCGCTATCGCTCGGCAATGAAGGTGAGTAGAGGGTTTTCACTTACAATGACTTTGCGCATCTCTGCGGTCTCTTTGCGTAGCTCTGCGTAACAACCATTTTTAATTTTATTACGCAAAGAACCGCAAAGTGCCGACAAAATGTCGGAACCGCAAAGGTTCGCAAAGATTTTTTGGACGGTTTTTTTACCAGCGTTTAAAATGACTGTTATGAGGAGGTTTTCTGTAACAACATTTATAGATGAATATATTATACTTTATAACTCACTTTATTAAAAACAAATGTTAAATCAAAACAATTAAGGAGGTAAGTCATGAACATTTTATTATGGGTTCTTCAGATTCTTCTCGCCCTGCACACCGCTGTAGGCGCAATATGGAAGTTTTCTAATCCGGCACAGACCGTGCCTTCCCTGGAAGCGATCCCTCACGGTGTATGGCTGGCAATGGGCGTTGTTGAGCTGCTTTGCAGCCTGGGCCTGATAATTCCGGTAGTTAGCAAACGCCTGGGCGTTCTGGCACCTGCAGCCGCTATCTATATAGTTGCGGAAATGCTGCTTTATTGCGGGTTGAATATTTTTTCAGTTAATCCGGATTACAATCATGTAATTTACTGGCTTGTAGTGGCTGCCTTTAGCGGATTTATTGCCTGGGGCAGGCTTAAGCTAAGGCCTGTTAAATAATTTCAATGATACATCCCAAAGGTTAATTGAATTTGAAAAGTGGTTTTTGAAACTTTGATGAAATATCTTTGTTTAGATAGCCAGGATATAAATAATCAGATACTTATCAATAAAAGAACAGAATGAATCCTAAAGTTGACTTTTTCTTCAATAAAGCCGGCAAATGGCAGGAAGAATTTGAGAAATTAAGAGCGATCGCATTAGATTGCGGACTGACCGAAGAATTGAAATGGGGGCAGCCCTGTTACACGTTGAAGAACAGTAACATTGTTTTAATTCATGGATTTAAAGAATACTGTGCGTATCTGTTTTTTAAAGGTGCGTTGTTAAAGGATCCTGAAGGAATTCTGATTCAACAAACAGAGAATGTGCAGGCAGCGCGCCAGATCCGGTTTACCGGTGTGCGGGAAATAGCTGAGAAGGAAGCCATCCTGAAAGCTTATATTTTTGAAGCCATTGAAGTGGAAAAAGCCGGATTGAAAGTGGAGCTTAAAAAGACCGCGGAATTCATAATTCCTGAAGAATTTCAAAAGAAATTAGATGAGATTCCAGCTTTGAAAACTGCTTTCGAGGCGTTGACGCCCGGACGGCAACGGGCATATATCTTTTATTTTTCGCAACCCAAACAATCCAAAACACGGGAGTCGAGGGTGGAAAAGTATATGCCACAGATACTCAACGGGAAGGGATTAAATGACAGGTAATGTGGAACAAAGCAAAGATACCGGAACCGGACAACACAGCAGTACGAACAGCTTTATGGAGAGGATTGCATGTTCAGGTTGATTCAAAACCCTATATACTTGAAGATGATATCGGCTTTCAATGGTATTGATTTGCAGCCTGTTTTTGTTTCTCAGGTAGTGCGTGAGATGGATATCATCTTGTCTTTTGCAGTACCTCAATAACATACCGGGCTAGCCCTCCGTCTGCACCGAGAATTAGTACTTTTTTCATCTGTTATTTTAAAAAGCTTCCGAACCATTTCACCGTTTCAGGATCGCGATGACTGAAAAAGGAACTTTGATTGGTATCCAGTGCCTGAATTGCCTGCATATCCTCTGGTGAAAGTTCAAAATCAAAGACATCAAAATTTTCCTGAATGCGCTCTTTTCTAACTGATTTTGGTATAACGATCACATCCCGCTGAATCATCCACCGTAATGTTATCTGTGCTACCGATTTTCCGTATTTCCTGCCTATGCCGGTTAGAATCCCATTGGTGAAAAAATCGTTCCTTCCTTCGGCAAACGGCGCCCATGATTCATGTTGTACGCCATTGTCAAGCAAAAACTTATGATCATCCTGCCGCTGGTAGAACGGATGTGTTTCGATCTGGTTAACCATCGGAACAACCTCATTGAAATTGATCAGGTCCACCACCCGGTCGGGATAGAAGTTACTGACTCCGATAGCCCTTATTTTACCAGCTTTGTACAATTCTTCCATTGCCTGCCACGAGGCATGTACATTACCGAATGGCTGGTGTATCAGGTACAGATCCAGGTAATCCAGTTGCAACTTGTTGAGTGAAGTTTCAAAAGCCTTTTTTGTTGTTTCGAAGCCCGTATCTTTCATCCATAATTTGGTGGTAATAAAAAGCTCCTCCCTGTTGATACCGCTTTCTTTAATGGCATCTCCGACTGCTTTTTCGTTCTGATAGGCAGCGGCGGTATCTATTGACCGATAGCCGGTTTCAAGGGCATGCAACACGCTTTTTTTACACTCATCGTAATCGCGAACCTGGTAAACGCCGAATCCGAGGATTGGCATTTCTACACCGTTATTTAATTTTACTGATTTCATGTTTATCTGTTTTAATTATTCTGGTAGTACATCATTAATTGCTTTCAGTGCATTCAACGTATGTGGATAGCCAATGTACGGCAATAATTGAGTGGTTATGTCTATCATAGTTTTTTGTATTGCCTGCATTCACATTACCCTGAATGGGTCCTTTTACCTGTCTATCATTTTTGTTGCGTCTTCTGAATATCTGTCACCTTTAGGTTTGATCTTCGAGGCTGCAGCTTCGATTTCGGTTAATTCATCCCGTGTAAACTCAATTGCAACCGATCCGATATTTTCTTCCAGGCGATGCAATTTTGTAGTGCCGGGAATTGGGACAATCCATGGTTTTTGTGAAAGTAACCATGAAAGTGCAATTTGTGCAGTTGTAGCATTCTTTTTGCCTGCAACCTGGTTGAGAAAATCAACAAAAGCAAGATTTTCTTTTATATTTTCTGGAGACAGGCGGGGAGAGGTACTGCGGAAATCATTACTTTCAAATGTTGTATTTTCATTCATTTTTCCTGTCAGGAAACCCTTACCGAGCGGACTGTACGGCACAAGGCCAATGCCCAGCTCTTCAAGTGTCGGGATTATTTCATCTTCAGGTTCTCTCCACCAAAAGGAATACTCACAATGACTGTATGAAAAGTTCAGTCCCATACATCCAAATCCCAATGCAGATACTTCTAATCCCTGCGTACCTAATTTTCTTGTTTTCATAATGTGTATTCTATCAAATTTATATTTTTCCGAAAGTGTCGTATTCAATTTTACATTACAAAGTTCCAACAAGCAACTCATTCATTTGTTAAATGAATTACTGAAAGTTCTATCATTATTACTGATCAGCAGGATGTTTAAAAAGAGTACCGGACTTACACCTAACGAATACAGGTCGCTGAATTAATTTCCAAAATTTTTAAAAATCACGAAAATGCATTCACCCGGACTTTCGATACGAAGACATCTAGTTGAACTAAAACACCATCAGCTATCCGGAAACCCGGTGGAGCACACTTCTGTGATCGTCGCTTCGACTTATCTTGCTATAATGAATAGTACTTTTTCTGTTTTATCTGAATGAGTAATCGAAAGCAGGTATATTCCATTATTAATATTCGCGACAGGTATTGTAAATTCCGATTCTCCAGTTAATAAAGAATATTTCATTTTTGATGTAATTTGCCGTCCGGATAAATCATAGAGCGCAACTGTAATATCTTCAGGATATGAACTATGACAGATAACGTTTAACACATTTCCCGATACCGGATTCGGATATATTTTCATTTTTTTTTCATGCATAACAACTGCAGGCAAAGCTGTTATATTAATACTGTTTTCCATATTATCAAGGATCTGTTCTTCAGAAAGTGCATAGTCGAAAATACTAACCGCATCGAGAGACCCCTTGAAGTTATTTCCGTTTACACCGGGAAGGTGTTGCCCGAATACCAGGCCGTACGAGGTTTTGCTTATAAGTCCGCTACTGGAAGTAAATGCATCGAGTTTACCATCTATCCATATTTCCATATCACCGCCATCGTATACAGTTGCCAGGTAGTACCATTGTCCGGGCACAGGGCTTATTTCTGAATCAAGGTCTTTTACCTGAGTGGAAGTTTTCAGGGTAAAGCGAATTTTATTATCGGATATGGATATTTTGTATCGGTTTTCCCAGTTACCATGCGATACAGGATACTGTTCACTACCCGTAAACGCATCAACATTTATCCAGCAGGCTATGGATATAGCATCCTGAAAATTCAACAACTCATTGTTTGTAACCTGAATATTACCATCGGTTCCGTTAAAATGGGCCGCGCTGACAGTTGCGCCATTTTTATCCTGTACCCATGTTACTCCGCTTGCAGTACCATCAAGAGCATTCCCACCTGCATCCATTGCATTCCCGTTCATAGGATAATGGGCGATAAGGCTGCCGGTTGGTGTAACGGAAAGATCGCGTACCATTACTTCGATACTATCCGTAGCCGTCATTCCGTCTGTGTCGGTTACTTTGCAGATTATAAAGCTATTGGTTTTGGTACCGGGGGCTGTAAAAATTGCCGTATTACTGTCGGCTACAATACTACCGGAAGAAGATGTCCATTCGAAATGAAGCGTATCATTGTTTTTGTCCGTCGCAACACAATTCAGCGCGATGCTACCTGAAAGATGTACTTTCCTTGGATTAGCTTCAATTTCTACTATTTCGGGAGGGTACATTACTTTTTCCACGACTGCAATAGTTGTAGAAAGTGTATCCCATTGGTTACCAGGATCGGTAACTTTGCATTTTATAGTATAAATTCCTGTTGCTGCCGGGGCAAATTGAAAAATATCGGAACTATCAATGGTGGTCCCTTCAACAGTCCATTCATAATTAAGTATTTCCTGTTCAGGATCGAAAGCCGTACAATAAACCAGGATGGAAGTGTTTACCTGAATTACAGTATCTTCCGCAGCCAGGGCCTTAACTCTGGGAGGATAATCCGATACTGTATTCCCATTATTATAATCGATTGGAATAGTACCGGCATACGTCTTTTTACCTTGTGTTGTTAGGGATGTACCTGCCGGAATGCGGACAATCATAACAGATTGTTTTGCCGGTATCGCAATAGTTGTGTTTCCTGAAACACCGGATTTAATGGTTGCATTGGAAATTGCATCGTACAGATCATAAGAACCGGACGGAAGTTTAACGGAAACAGATTTGCTAATATCGTAAGGATTGTAATACAGATAAGTCGGATAGGCATTATTCCTGTAATAATCGGTTTTCAGCAAGTCGAGCCGTAATATACCTTCTATATTTGTCGTGTCGATAATACCGCCAAGGATTCCTGCATGCGAAGAGCTGTATAACATAAGGTTCGTTGCAGCCCATCCGCCATCCATTGCATCGCCTGTAGCATAAGGGCTTTTACCATTCTTTAATTCTTTCATCGATTCATAACCGATATAGGAACCGGGATCGTAGTTATGTGCCCAATCTTCGTTGTCCTGCATATCGTCAGGCAAATAATTCGAATAGAACAGGCGGGAGGCATTTGCCAGATTCAGTACCCATTTGGCTATTGCCGTAGCAAAGCGGTCATCATAACGAACCATTGGAACCAGGGCCCCTGCCTGTTCGAAACCATTCATGGCAAAGGCATAGTCATTCCCTTCATCGTTCGCTTCACCAATTAGTCCGGAGCAGTCATAATCACCCCATTTACCCACAATTGCACCCCATCCGCGAAGTTCACCACGATCAAAACACCAGTTTACCATTTTTTCAATATCGTAGACGGTACCTATCTCGGCATTTAATCGTGCTGCAGCATATACTCCATAGGGTAGTTGTAATTCATAGGAAGGATCCCCTGTGTATGCATTTAAATACTCGAGACTCCATTCTGCACCAGTCAGGTATTTCCTGTCTCCGGTAAGGTTATATGCATTGTAGAGTATCCATGCAATTGCGCC
The DNA here is from genome assembly GCA_963748095.1 of uncultured Bacteroidales bacterium. GTDB lineage: Bacteria > Bacteroidota > Bacteroidia > Bacteroidales > UBA10428 > CAVVIO01. The sequence continues at coordinate 21,104 of CAVVIO010000068.1, read as the reverse complement.
TGCAGCTTCAGGTTCTTTTACACCCGCATCTAAAGGAGTCATTGTTGACATAGACCATGCACGATAATTCATGTAGGGCGCCTCCCACGGGGTTGTACTTCCACCCATGTGTATTGTTGCTGCCAACATCTGATTGGCCAGCGTTTTAACCTGATAATCAAAATCGCCCATATGCGGATAGAGGTAGTTAAGTTGAAGAAAAAATACATTAGGCATGGTTTCGTACCACCAATCATCTCCCGAAGTGGTTTCCGGGTGATTCAGATAAATATTTTCTTCGGGCCGTTTATTAAAATATTCTTCGCACATCAGGGCCCAGTTCTGCCCAAACTGCGCGGATTTATCGATTCCAACCAGTGAAGCGCCTACCACAGCAGGAATAACATTTATACATTCGCCGGCATCCGGATTGACGGTTCCAATGGCCGTATGCAAACCAAAACTTGTCTGATCCGGATAATTCACATTTGTTTCACGAAAAAACACTACAGGTAAATACTGACCGGTTAAGTTTTCATTAAATACCAGTGAATCGTAACCCCGGGCAACCTGCTTCCAGTCGCGCATGAGATAGGGTTGGGGTAAATCAGGCATTAAATCAATACGTGGTATAGCTATTTGTTGTGCATCTATAAGTTTTGCCAACATTAGTGCTACTATTGTCAATCCAAGTGTTTTAGTCATGTTAAAACTAATTTATATTTTATACTCAGCCTGTCCTGTTTTTGAATCTTGTGGATATTTCATACATAATTCAATCAGAATATCTTCATGACAAAAGCCAACATTCATTACAGTGTCGTTTCCACCATAATAAATAAATATTGTACCATCTGACTTTCGTATAGCGCCACATGTGAACACTACATTTGGTACGTGTATGTAATCGGTATTATCTACTTTGCAATCATCTTTCGATGGGAAAAGTATGGGGATATTTGACACCCTTACAATTTCAGGATTGTTCAAATCGTGTAATGCAACACCCAGCACATAGGGATTTCCATCCATTGTATTCCTAACCCCATGAAAAATACTTATCCAACCGTGTTTTGTCTTTATTGGAGGCGCTCCCGGACCAATTTTAGCAGAAAATGCGCTGGGGCCGCCACTTTGTTTCATAATAGGCTCATTGTTAATCCGCCAATTGTTTTCAGCTATTTTACCGGTATATCCTATTTTTATTTCGGAATACAGACCGCCGGTTTGTTCTATGGTATTATCGTTCGGGCGAAAAAGGGCTACATATTTATTATTTATTTCTTCGGGAAATAGTACCACATTCCTCATGTCAACATTTAAAACAGGACCATATCTTGTAACCGATTTAAAATCTTTTGTAATAGCAAGCGATACTCTCACCCTGTCTTTTATGGTATTATGATACGCGCTGTATATGATGTAATACGTGCCATTAATATTTGTTATTCTGGCATCTTCAACGCCTCCGCTTTCGTTTTCAATAATTTTTTTACTGTTTACATTCGTACCAAAGTTGTCATTGCTATCGCAGGGTTGAAGGAAAGGTTTGTTATCTATTTTCCAATCAGTAAGCCCATTTTTACTCGTTGCTTTTCCTATTACAGAAACTCCATTTCGCAGGTGCGAGCGGAAAAGCATAATTGTTTGATCCTTATACTCAGTGACGCCTGCATTGTGCACTGTTACAACTTGTAAGTGTGGTTCCTGCCAAACGGCATTTACCTCATGACTGCTCAAAATAGGGTTACTCCTAAACCGACATACCGGTTGATTAAGACTTATTTCATATTTTTCACCTAATATTTCGAATTGTTTTAGTTTGTTTGCCATCTTAATTTTCTTTGGTTTAAGTACATTCCGGAAATTGACCCGAATAAATAATTTTGTTGAGCCTTTGTTGGGTAAATTTATGGAACTTAACTTGTTTATTCACCGAAAGTATTTTTGTATTGGAGCCCGTTCTCTCTCATATCTGCCACCTCAAGTGCAATAAGTGTAAAGACATTCCAGCTGAATACTCTTGCCGAAGGCCACCAACAGTCAGGCTGCGAAAGGTCCATCGGTATTATTTCATGGCTGAAGGGTTCATTGTAGTTGAGATTGATTTCGGCCTGCATTCTTTTTCGAATGCGTTCCTCAGCTGGCGCCCAACCGTGTTTTTTACCTGCAACATAGGCGCAAATTTCGTTTCGCATCCAGCTACCGCCGTTATAATATTGTCCGTTTGCCCAGGACATATTGGGAAGAAATGGATTGGTTTCTCTCGTGAAAAAGGTATCTGTTGCATGGAAAATAATTGGCGAACAATCGTTTATTACAGGGAATTTATTCAGCGTATTGATTACCATTTCGGAGTCGAGCAGGGGTTTATCCCACAACCACCATGATACAAATTCAGGCATCAGGTCGGTAAATGAAATCACATAGGGAAAATCCTTGTCGGAGACGATATATCCTTTTTCTTCATCATAAAAATTTCTGTATTCCTGAACTACCTTGTCAATATAGTCCTGTTCTATCGCGAACCCCAGTTCTTTTGCAGCCATAAGAGTTATGGCATATACTCCCTGATTAACTGCCAGTGTTGATTTTTTTTGTTCGTAGAACACCACATCGTTTTGGCTTAAAGAAAAATGAGCGCTGACAATGCCATCCCTGTCGGGATCAAATTCCTGAAAACAGAAATCCACTGCTTTTTTCAAACGCACCGTATCCAGCGTTGAGTTAAACCTTCTTTTATTGATCAGTCCCCACCAGATCCATTCGCAGGTGGCTTCATTCCCTTTTTTTTCAATACTTCCCATATAAGGTGTAATGATAGTGCCAATAGCGCCATTATTGTCTTGTGTGCCTCCCCACTTTTTCCAGACAGATTCATTTAATGCTTTATCGTAAACAGCGACCAGGCTCCAGAATGAATCCCTGTTATACATATCGGGGGCATAGTTAATGCTAGGTACATTATGCGGGCTGAAGTCCTGCGAAGATGTTATCCAGGTAAGCATCATCAAGTCAGCGTACAATACTTTTTCCTCATCCGAACCTTTAAAATTCAATCCTTCTGAGAGTCTTGTCTGGCTTGCTAATCGTATATCCCGGATATCTTTGGCTTTCTGCACAAATACAAAAACGGTTTTTGTTTGTTTTTCGCCGATTGGCATCCGGTGATAGGGATACTTTTTAGGCGTAGTCTTCAGAATTTCAAAATCATGTATTATTAAATCCGATTTGCTTTCAATCAATAATTGAGCGTTGCTGCCTTCCAATCCCTGAAGCAAAGCTGATTCTTCAAATGCAAGCCATTCATCAGAGGATGCCGGGATACCTGTTTTATAATGAAAACCAATAACTTCATTTGTGTTATTACTGGTTTTTAAAAGTCTTAAATTGAAGGGTTGTGCTGATTTGTACTTAAATTTTATCGTATAAAAACCATCAGTAGTGGTAAAAGGTATTTTAATTCCTGAATTTGTCCCGGGCTGTTTTTTGTCGGGTACAACTATAAAATCATCTCCTTTAACTGCATCTATTTTTCCTCCATTGTATTGGAATGCATCAATAAGATATTTATTATTTAACCGTGTTGACTGTCCGGCATTATAATCCGATAATTCACCAAAGGTTAAGCTCACATAGTTATTTTTTTGTAAACGTTCTTCATTGCTTGAAATATGGAAAAGGTTTACATCGGCAATTGTTTGTACAGCTTTAAATCCTATGCTGGAAGTTCTCTGATCGGTGGGCCGTTTTCGAATGTTCCGGGTCCATTGGTTTTTGTATCCGGCATCTGTTAAAAGACCTACAGCAACAGCATCTTCGAGAAAGAAACCTGCAGCAGGATATATTTCCCGTATCGAACCTCCCTGGTGATCCAGATGGTCAAAACTCCAATATGAAACAGGCTCGTTATAAGGACTCAGTTTGGTTTCGAGTTGGTAAAACAGCAATGGAATGTTGTTTTGCTCCAGGCTGATTTCCTTTTTCAGTACATGATCATTAACGATGGAATAATCTACCTCTATGGTAATATAGGTCATTAAGTCCTTTTGATAATACTGCCCTGTAAGTTTTATAACACCACCATTTTCTTCAGCATGTTTGGCTTTCCAATTAGAAAGAGTATCGTTAATGCTGCGATCCTCATTTTCAATTATCAGATTGAATTCACCAATAGCCTTGTTATCGATAACTACTTTATTACCAAACAGTATCTGAACAACATATCCATTTTCCTCATTACCTGATAATTGTAGTGTAATATTTTGTGAAAGCAGGAGAGGGGTGACGGCAAATGCTATCAGTAGAAATACTATTCCTTTTCTCATAAAAGTTGATTGTAAAGCATAAAAAAGTGTATATCAACAAAAAGGGGAGGGATATTCATTTATCCCTTCCCCTTTATCCTTTTAATTTATTGTTTATTGGGCTTCAGCGTTTTCTAAGGTGTATATAGAAAGTGCTTCGGCATCTGTTAAGGCTTTGTTATACAAACGAATGTCGTCCATGGTTCCTTTAAAGTAGCCATCGGTGGCATTAGGTTCCTCAACAAGGTAATCAGCAGTTGGAAGTTGTTGACCAATAACCAGGTTCTTGGTTACTGTCATTAAGGCACCGGTTACACCCCTGTCAGCAATTTCTCTAACCAGTTCACCATTGGCAAAGAATTTAATAATACCAGTAGAACTATAAGAAACAGCAATATGTGTCCACACATTTGCATTTACAGTAAAAGGATTACTGTCATCATCACAAACAAATTCCCATGTATCAGGATCGGTTTGTTTTCTAATGGTATAGTACACTTTGTCTTCAGATTGCAAGTTCAATTTATACCCTATCCAACGATCCAGCGAAATAATATAATCATTGTTATCCTGGCTTTCCATTTTAATCCAGACGCTGATACTTAATTCACTGGTTGGATTAAGTTGTGAACTATAAGGTACTTCAATATTTGCACCTTTATCGAAATAGTAGGCACTTTGTGCATTTCCAAATCTGTCAGTAGCTAAAGCTGGTACTAATGCGCTTCCTTCAGCAAAAAAGTTCGTATGACCTGATTTTAATTCACCATCGTGACCATTACCGGAATTATCTGTAGCATCGCCATTAAATAACCATTGTGCAATCAGATATTCGGTACTTACCGGTTGTATTTTCCTGGTGATAAACACATCCATAGCATTGGTTAACTGTGTGGTAATAGCGGCTACGGTTTCAAGCGAAGTATATTCATCGTCAATAACTGATTTAGCTGCATCAATTACAACTTTGAAAGTAGCTTTAGAACCGGCAGCATACTGACCTGCGACAGTTCCTTCCACAGCACCATCATGCAGTGCAAGAGCTTCATCATAAAGTGCCTGTAATTCAGTTTTATCAATATTTGTAGGCACTTTTTCATCGTCTTTCTTACAACTGGTAAAAATAGCAGCTGTAAGAATGAGGACAACAATAGATTGTTTTAATAAATTTTTCATTGTTTTACTTTTTTTTAGATTAAAAATTAATAGATACTTTTCTTTCATATGATTCTAGTTTTTATTATAATTTCTTAATTCATAATTTGTGTCCAGCTCTCTCTGAGGATAAGGGAGATATCTGTGTTCCTGATAATTAAAATGTTCCACATCTCTAAAAACATTGTTAGCATATTCTTCCCCGTATCTCATGATATCAAAATACCTGTGGAACTCAAAGCCTAATTCTGTTCGGCGTTCGTGACGAATTTTGTCTCTGAGTGAATTTTGATCCGTATCTGAAATATCTTCTAGCAAGCCAACAGGGATATTCGGATAGTTTATTAAGTTCACATCTACCTGGAAACATTCCCTGGCTCTTTTTCTTACCTGGTTTAAATAGGGAAGCGCCATTCCCGGTTTTCCATCTTCGTTATAAGCCTCGGCAATCCAAAGAAGCACATCTGCATAGCGAATGGCAGTATAATTCAGGTCGCCATCACCTTTAATATTACCCGGGATTTCTGAAATCGGCTGTAGCTGTTTTTTGTCGATGTAGCCTGTTTTTGTCCACTCGCTGCTATATGTAATTGTGTCATCAATCCATGGCAATTGTGCGTTTTCTCTCCCAATGGAATAGTCGAGCCTTGGATCGGTATATATTGTTCCTGTTATATTTACAGTCTCAAACTCGTCAACAAAATTTTGGGTAGGTTGATTAAAGTAATAACCTTCACCCATACCATAATCGGCAGGAGCTGCAAACGCTTGATTCAAAAGATTTCCCGAAAACGGGTCTTTTCTGCTTAAATGTTGTATTTCGAAAACCGACTCGGAATTGTTCTCATAAGCAACATTAAAATTGTGTTGATAATTTAGGCATTAACTGATACGTGTAAGGCGCTTGTGTTAATAGTATTGCCGTTTCGTATGCATCCTTCCATTTGCCCTGAAACAGATAACTTTTCGCCAAAAGCGCAATAGCAGCACCTTTCGTTGCCCTGCCAACTTCTTTTGTTGCGTATTCTACAGGTAATACTTCCAGGGCATCATTACAATCTTTTTCAATTTGTGTATATATGTCACTTACTGTAGAAGGAGCAATCTGTAATTCACTGGTAAGCTTTGGTTCCAATAGTACAGGTACATCACCATAAATATTAACCAAGAGGAAATAATAGTAAGCCCGTAAAAATTTTGCTTCTGCAATAAGCCTTGATTTCAGATCGGTATCAATAATATCTGAGCTCATTGCATTAATATTTACAATTGAATAATTACAGCGGGTTATTCCCTCGTAATAATTGGCCCAGATAGTGGCAACTACGCCATTGCTGGTGTTTTCTGTAAATGCGTCAATATCTGCTGCATCTGCTTTATCACCTGCATCTCCACCTTTTACCGCATCATCTGACCGGGTGTCTCCAACCACCCAAATTTCGGCGCCATCGGTAGCAAAGGATAAGGGGCGGTACGCAGCGTTTACTGACAGAACTGCATTTTCCTCCGAAACAAAAAAAGATTCGGTTGTATAACTTCCTTTTAATTCAGTGTTTAAAATGTCTTCACATGAATAGAAAAACGAAGCAAATAGTATTACTATAAATAATTTATATAGTGTCGGCAAGAAAGCTCCCTTTTCCGCGTTACGCTTGTCAGAAAATTCCTCATTTACATTAGTAAACTGCGGATTTTCTGACTTCGCAAGCCTTGAAAATGAACTTTTCTTATCCAACACCGGACTTTTCGGGCAAGCACTATATAATGTAGTTTTCATTGTGGTTATCTTTAATTTAAAGTATTGTAAATCATGTTCTATATTCTTATTAAAATTTTCTATTTTAAAAAGTCACATTGAGACCTACGAGGTATGTCTTTGAAGTCGGGTATGTTCCCCAATCTATGCCTACCGCTCTGTCTCCCTCACTTGCTGAATTTTCACTGGTTTGCATTTCAGGATCCAGACCGGAAAATTTGGTTAAGGTGAGTAAATTCTGAGCGCTCACATAAATTCTGAATTGGTGTATTTTGACTTTATCGCTAAGGCTTTGAGGCAGCGTGTAGCCAATTTGAAGATTTTTAAGTCTTCCATAGGATCCATCTTCAATAAAGCGGGTTGAAGGTCGATTGTTATTTGTTGCACCACCCCATGCTGCACGAGGGAATTCATTATTTGGATTCTGAAGTGTCCAGTGGTTATCATAAAAGCGTTTTGTTACGGGGAATGACCTGTAAAATCCTTCGATGTCCTTGTTTATTTGCATATACACTTTGTTGCCTTGTACACCCTGGAAGAAGGCAGAAAAATCAAAATTCTTATAGAACAGATTAACTGTTAAGCCATAAGTAAAATCAGGTATAGCGCTACCGGCATGTATTCTGTCATACGCATCAATTGTACCGTCAGGAGTTCCGTTAGGGCCACTTATGTCTTTGTATTTTACATCACCTGGTTTAATATTTGGTCCCTGGTAAGCATGTGTTAATATTTCAGTGGCTGATTGGAATATGCCATCCATCTGGTACACATAAAAAGTACCAATAGCCTGTCCAACCTCAGTTACTGTAACAAATGTATTATTGTCGACTTCGCCACCTATTATAGGTTTTGCATCCTGACCACTTAGTGTAAGAACTTCATTTTTTACTTTGGCAAAATTGCCGCTTATTTCATACCTGAAATCACCTATATTGCTCCTGTAGCCAAGCTCAAACTCAATACCTATATTTTCGACACTTCCGGCATTTACCCAAGGGTATTCTGACGAACCTCCAATTGAAGGGGCCGGAAAAGGAATAAGCATATCGCTTGTTACCTTTTGGAAATAATCTGCATTAAAAATTAATTTATTTTCAAATAATCTTAAATCGATACCAAGATCCATTTGCATTGTTGTTTCCCACTTTGCGTCATCATTACCTTGTATACTTATTGCGTAGCCATGCTGCAAGCTTTGAGATACACCGCCAAAGGGATAGTCGTAACCACCACTTATGATTGTAGCCCATGGATAGTTACCAATTTCCTGATTGCCCAGCTTCCCATAAGAACCTCTAAACTTCAGCATGCTTATATTGGCCTTTTTAACAAAACTTTCCATAAAAGATTCTTTGTCCAAACGCCATGCTATTGATCCTGAATAGAAGGTACCATACCGGTTCTTCTTTGAAAACCGTGATGAGCCATCCCTACGTATGGTTAAAGTCATCAGGTATTTGCTGTTATAATTATACTCCAGGTTTGAAAAATAAGAAGTAAGGGCCCATTCCCATGCATTTCCATAGCTGCGCTGTTCCCCGATACCGGCATCCAAATATCTGAAGTTTGTAGTTTGCTGGGTATAGTTTTGTCTGCTGCCTCCGTGTTGTTCTGTCTTATCATGGATAACTTCATTACCAACAAGGAGTCTCATGTAATGCAGTTCCTTAAAAGTTTTATTATATTCCAATACATTGTTCGTGGTAAGGGCTGTGTTTATGTCTGTGGAATTGGTGGCACTGCCGGGAGCATCAATACCTCTGTCACCCCATTCTTCGTAGAATTTTTTACGATTGATTACATTCAGGTTAATTCCGTTGTTTGATCTGAAAACGAGGTCCTTTGTTATTTTTATTTCGATTAGCACATTGTTTAGAGAGATATACCTGCGTTCCTTGTCATCGAAATGATTTGCCAATCCTACCGGATTGTATCCATCTCCCAGGAATTTAGGATTTGGAGGTAGATCAACATAGTCACCGTTTTCTTTATAAATGGCTGTGCCGGGAGTTCTGAAAAAAGCATACCTGACAACACTTCCTTTATCACTGGATTCTCCGTCACCCGAGTTAGAAATAATATTTCTTATCGTATGCGCGAAGTTTGTATTGAGATCAACCCGTATTCTTTTGTTTAATTTTGTGTTAACGTTTGCCCTGAAAGAATACCTGTCATAAAACGAATTAAGAATAATACCTTTCTGATTAAAATAATCTCCGGCAAGAAGGTATTGTGAGTTTTCATTTCCACCGGAAACACTAAGCTGATGACTCTGAACCGGGGCTGTCCGGAATATTGATTCCAGATGGTTAACATTGGCAAAAGTTGCAGCTATTTCAGGAGTAATTACCTCTCTGCCATCTGCAATAGCAGCTTCGTTGTATATATTAATATACTCTTCGGTATTTACCATAGGGGTAAGCCTACCGTGTTGCTGTATACCGTAATATCCGTTATAGTTTACTGTTTGTTTTCCCGACACCCCTTTTTTTGTAGTTATCAAAACTACCCCGTTTGCTGAACGCGAACCATAAATTGCTGCTGATGATGCATCCTTAAGAATGGTAATCGATTCAATATCGGAAGGAGAAATAACATTTAAGGCCCCTTTTGTAGGGATGCCATCAATTACATACAGCGGATCATTGTTTCCAATGGTACCGACTCCTCTTATTCTAATTGACACCGCATCACCCGGAGCGCCGGTTGCCTGAGTTACTCTTACTCCCGATACCTTTCCGGCTAATGCACGATCAATGTCATTAACAGGTAACTTTGTAAGCTCATCTGCTTTAACTGTCGATATTGCCCCTGTTATATTACTTCTGCGTGTTGATGAGTATCCTGTTACGACAACCTCATCAAGCAATTCGCTATCTGCTATAAGTTGCAAATTGAAGTTTGTAGCAGTACCAATGGGAATCTCCTGACTATGATATCCGATATAGGAAACACTAAGTACCGGATCCTCAATATTCTCAGGAATGGTAAGGGTAAAATCACCTGTAGCTGAAGTAATGGTACCGATAGTGGTACCTTTGATAATGATATTAACGCCGATCAACTCAATGCCTTCCGGGTCAACAATTTTGCCGGTTATGGTACGGCCCTGAGCGTTAGCGTTCAATGGGATGAACAATAAGCACAGGATCAGAATGTAAAACAGGTTAGTATATAAATTCCTGGAATTTATACCTTGGATTAGATTTTTTTTCATTTTATCGTTCATTTACATTACTTATAGGCAATAATTATAGTATCAAGCATAATTCTTCCCCCCTGATTTTCGAGTTTGCTATCAGATGGAATTACAACAATAAGCATGGCCTTATTTGCAGGGAGTGTAAAGAGACCGTTATCTGTTACATGCGATGCCACTATTTGGTGGCTAACAGCATCGTACAAATCCACAGGTTCCTCTTCATTAAAGTATTCAATTTGCTTCTCCTCATCATAAGGATTATAGTACAGGTAAGTAGGGTAGGCAGGGTTCCTGTAAAAATCTGTTGCCAGACAATTTAATTGAAGAATCCTTTCTACATTGGTTTCCCGTACAATGGAGCCAAAAATTCCGACATGAGCTGAACCATAGATACTAAACATAGATATCTCCGGTTGTCCGACTACCCAGTTGGGGCCATCGCCGAGGGCAACCGGGGAAATGCCCTTAAGTTCTTTCTTATTATAGGCATCGGTTTTTTTAAGTCCTTCATAAGCAATTATATTTTTTGTTATGGCTTTTTCATTAGGTAACCACTGGTTTTTATCCGGAATTTCATACGGATAAAAAAGTCTGGCCGCGTTGGCTGCATTGAGCATCCATTTTCCTATTAGCTTTGCATATTGAGGCTCATAACGAGCCATTGGAACTAATGGCCAGGCCATATCAAAAGTGTTCATAAGAAAGCCGTATCCACCGTCCTGAATAATGTTGCCCTGTATACCACTCACGTCAAATTCTCCCCAGCGGTCCTTTATAATTCCCCATCCGGTGCGGCCATTCTTTGCCTTACAGCCATCAAAAGTCCACGATAATAATTTTAATATATCATAGTGAGTACCCTGTTCTGCATTTAATCTTGCTGCAGTATAGGCCCCAAATGGCATAAGCACTTCATAGAAGCGACTTTCTTCCTGTGAATAAAGAGCATCCAGCGATGAGATGGCTCCATCAAGATACCTTCTATCGCCAAACTTTTGATAGGCGGAATACAAAACCCATGCATGGCCTGCAGCAGCATCCTGTTGATAAGGGATCTGGTTTCGTTTTCCTATCATGCTGTCATAATCAAAATAAGAGTAATCGTAATTTCCGTCAAGCACAGAATCAGCTTTAAAGAATTGTTCTGCAATAATTTTTTGCAGACTATCTGCATGGGCAACTCCGCGAAAGACATCAGAAACAGCGTAGTACAAAACATTTGGGAATACATCGTACCACCAGTCACGTCCATACCCGCCACCCAACATTGCCACCTTTGCCGAAGTATTATTCATTATAATGTTCCAGCCATTGTCGCGGTTGAAGTAGTTCTGAACCATCTTTACATAGTTAAAACCATGCTGACTGGTTTTGTCGATTCCCACCAGCCCGGCACTAAGCAGGGCACCAAGTGAGTTGATGGATTCATGAAATTCTCCGTTGTTTACATTCGGTCCCTGACGAACGTCTCCAATAACTGTATATAATCCAAAAGTGATCTGATTAAAATTTCTTTTTGAAGAATCCAGCCAGATAAAAGATGTACCCTGTGAACTGATTTGATGATTGAAAATTATTTCATCGAAATTATTCGTTTTTTCATGCCAGTCGAGCATTTTGTAAGGAGTTGGGAGAGCGGGCATTTCATTTACCCTTTTTAGACCAATCTGCTCATTAACTTCTTTACCTAAACTACAGGCGCTTATGAGTACAATAAATAGATATATATAAAGTGATTTATACATTGTTAAATTTTTAAGCAATTTTTTTATAATCAGATAATGAATCTTCCGGTTTGATACTATATGTATTAGCTTTTCTGATTAAATTCCTGGCTACCGGAATGGATAATAATTGTATGCTTGCAATAATGATCAGTGAATATTTTAGGGCAAACGATTCGGATACATAATATATGAGTACCATGAACAGTACTAGACCTGTGAACCTTCCAACATATAAACCAAATTCGTGATTAAAGATATAGGCATACTGATTTCTGTCTTCTTTGAATGAAAGCACATCAATCACCTTCAATTGTATGGGGAAGTAGGCAATATCATGCAAAGGCATAAACAACACTTTACAAATAACAAATACAATTACGCCCGAAGCAGAAAATGCTATACCGTTAACCAATGTTCCAACAAAGAAAATTATTAAACCTGCGGAGAAAATGTAGATTCTGTGTTGTGGTTTGGATACTCTGCCAAGTATATATAGCATAATTGCGGATAATACTCCTGAAAGACTTTGAATAGTACCCAATGAACCTTCATCACCTACCAAACGCATAATAAGAATAGCGGGTGCAGTTACAAGATAGCCCTGGGCTAATCCTTTCAACGATGAAAGGAGTAGCATTTTGCGCCATAATCTGTCAAACCGGAAGAAAACAAATCTTTTTCGTATCGGATTTCTGAATTTCTCGCTATGGATAATAATACTGGCAAATATGGCAAGCAGAAAGACAATGAGGGTTACAATTTTATAGGCGTTGGCTATACTACCTATCCATTTCCATTTCCCGGAGGTTATAAGAAACCATCCAATGATGAATGGAACAATTATGGTGGTGATGGTATAGAAGAATGTTTCCAGTCCGTAGTAGTAATTCCGGTTGTTATCGTTGGTGGTATTCAGGGCAAGAAAATCGCGGTTGGCCCAGAAGAACCCAAAGGAACATCCCATGATAAGTCCTGCTAATGCAACCCCGGGAATATTGATTTTTCCCAGGGTCATCATGAATATCATGGAGATACCGCTCAGAAGCATACCGAAACTATACAGGTTGGCAATTTTAATTTTGTTCAACAGAAAACCGTTGATCAGAAAGGTTAACGGAATACCTGTATATGCCGCAAGCTGGTAAACAGCTACCAGCATGGGTTCATCTGAACTTCGCATAATATAGGCCCCCACAAATATATCGACAACCGGTAATACTAAAGCGTAGATAATATTTGTAATCAGCAGCACCCTCATATCCCTCGGCATACTAAGGAAAAAATCGTATTCCTTTTTGAGCTTATGGAGTAAGAATATTTTCATAGTTTACATCTTTAAGGAGGAAAGGATTTCGGAGATAGAGAATTCAGCCATACAAATCACTTCATCACTGGCACCATAATAAATAGTCAGGATATCTCCGTTAACTAGTTGTCCATTGGTAAAAACGACATTACCGAAAAAACCTGTTTTCTCATAATCAGCAGTTGGCTCCATAATTGCCTGTTCACTTCGGGCGATTACCTTAGAGGGATCATTAATATCAAGAAGCAGGGCACCAAGGCAATATCTGTTTTCATAGGTAGCACCATGATAGATCTCCAACCACCCTTCGGAAGTTCTGACAGGTGCGGCTCCGGCACCAACACGTGCACTGTCCCAGGATTTATCCCGGGTTGTTGCAATGCATTTGTGATTTCCCCAGTGTAAAAGATCGGGCGATTGAGCAATCCATATATAATTACCCCCTAATTCCGGACTGCTGGGGCGGTGTAAAGCGTAATATTTTCCATTAATTTTCTCACTAAAAATTGCACAATCTTTATTATGTGGAGGAAAAATCATTCCACGACGCTCAAATTTCTTCCAGTCGCTAGTAAACATATACCCAACACCAACACTTTCAGGTGATACTTTTGTATAGCTTAAATGATATCCGTCCTCCATGGTTGTTACACGACAATCTTCGATGCCGAAAGACTCCTGGGGACCTTTGCCAAAAATTGGGGCATAGCCATCGGGCTCGTTAAAATGAATACCATCGTCGCTGCAAACGAGTCGGAGGTGAGACAGCGTGGTAAGGTAGTCTTTCCCTTTATAATTGATTATCCGGGGATCTGTAGCATCAAGATCAGGGTCGTTCTTTTTGAAACGCATTATTTCAATACTTTCATCTTTCAGAACAGGAAAACTCATTTCATTATCATTTTGCTCAGGCCGTTCGGCTACCCTTAACAAAAGCCATGTTTTATTTTCAAATCTGAAAACCCCCGGATTTAAAAGGCATTCAATTTTCATACCCTCCATACTGGGTTTTATATCTGCCGGTCTTAAAATAGGATTATTTATATTTCGTCTGGCAATCTCCATATTACATTGTATTCTTCATGTATCGTAAATTTCTGCTATTAACGCCACTCTGATTTCCATTCGGTTTCCAAAATTGTCTACTCTGGTTCCAAATTGGAAATTCTCTTAAAAGCTTAATAAACCAATATGATTATTGTTATCAATTGTATTGCAGTATCTTATGAATTTATGAGCCCATAATGGGAGCAAGATCAACTCGTTTTTTTCCCGGACATTATTTCCTATTTAAAAGTGTATTTATTGCAAAATCTGCCTAACTTGCAATTAGGCATACCTGGGATCTGTATCGTATTAAAATTACATATAGATCAGAGAACATAAAACTCACTTCACATAATACGGTTTGGATAGCTTTAAATCATGGACAGGTGCCATTAATTCTATATCATACTATCTGATAAATGGCAGAATGTTAGCGGATTTTCAACATATAATTTTAAAGAGACTCAGGACTATTCAGATTCTATTGATACTGATTTCATTTGCATTCTCTACGGTATTTGGGAGTACCAATACAAAATGGATACCCATGAGACTTAGCAGTGAGGACGGCCTGTCCAATTCTGCTATTACCTGCATTCATCAGGATTCCGAAGGGCTGATGTGGTTCGGTACCTGGGACGGTCTCAACAGGTATGATGGATTTAATATTACCGTTTTCAAACCTGATTTCTACGATACCCGATCAATAAGCAATAATATAATCCGGAACATTCTTGAAGATAAGCATCATAATTTGTGGGTTGTTACCAGTAAAGACATTAACCGGTTTCTATCCAATACTATGTCTTTTAAATCCTATTTTTCCGGAAATGAGTATTTACCTGTCAGGGAACAAAACCTGAAAGCATGTATCGGACCCGACTCTACCCTTTATGTCTCTCTGTTGAGATATGGTCTTTCTTATTATGATGCCGTAAGGAATGCCTTCCTGGGGAAAGTCCTGCCAGACATGTCCGATCTGGAGCAAAAAAACATCATTGGACTGTCAGGCGGAAATAGGAATATGCTCTACTTGCTTGGACGTGAAGGGAAAGTTTTTGCCTATGCAAAAAAATCGGTCTTTGAAAAACTATATGAAGATGATTTAGGGATTTATGAGGACCTGAAATTTGATAATCACTGGTTTATTCAAGGTAAAAAAGATACCTACCTGGCAATTGCCATTGAAACAGGTGGGTTGTTTGTGATGAGCATGAAAACCAGGAAAACGATGAGAATCAGTGAGCATGATGAACTCATGCATGTTACAACAGTGAACCTGGCTAACGATACAGAAGGATTCTGGATAGGTACCGATGCAGGTTCGGTGTATAAATTATCCTTAAACCAAATTCCTGAATTAACACTCATGGATGAAAATATGTCTGATCTATTCTCTAAAAAAGTAAAAATATGGACCATAACACAGACCGGTGATGATCTTCTTTGGATAGGAACTGATGGAAACGGAGTTTACCGGTATATCAGAAAGGGAAAGCCATTTTTTAATATAATAAAGGGTAGTGGTGAATCCGGATCAATTGGGCATAATATTGTAAGATCAATATACAAAGATAAAACCGGAAACTTATGGGTGGGCACCCGCGGTGACGGGCTAAACAAAATTTCTCCTGAAACCCACCAAAGGATATCCTACAATATGAACAACGGACTTTCAAATAATGCAGTGCTCTCTTTGAATATGGATGCATATTCCAACCTTTGGATAGGTGTTGATGGAGAGGGTATCGACATGCTGGAACAATCTTCCGGAAAAATATTTCATTTTCCGAAAGATTTTACAAATTACAGCGATCAGGAATTTGGCTATGTATATTCTATATGCATCGATGTATTTGGGAGTATGTGGTTGGGAACCAGTGGGTACGGGATTGTGAATATGGAAGTTTACAGAAATAGCCAGGGCCGCTATGTACTTAAAAAATACCGACAAATCAGATATAATCAGGGAAGCGAGGGATTGCGCAGCGATATTGTTTATTCTATAGTTGAAGAGCGTCCCAACGTACTCTGGATAGGAACCCGTGGAGGGGGACTGCACCGGTTCAACAGTTTAAATAACTCATTCGAGTTTTTTTATGTCAGGGATAATCAGGAAAAGGGATTTATTTACGATGATATTCTTTCGCTTTGTATGGGCAGCAATCATAAGTTGTGGGTAGGAACAAGCGGGGGACTCAGTGTTCTGAATCTTTCCTATAAGCCTTACAAGTTTGTCCATTACTCGGAACGCAGCGGAATGCCCAATAATACAGTTCATGGTATTATGGAAGATGCAATGGGAAATATCTGGATAAGTACTAACCAGGGGCTGTCAAAACTGGTAGTAGCAGAAGATATTTTTCTGAATTTTAATAAAACCGACGGATTGCAAAATTCTGAGTTTACCGATGGTGCCTTTTATAACGATACCGCAACAAATTTACTCTATTTTGGAGGAGTAGACGGGTTGGATTGGTTCAATCCTTTGGAAATTGAACCATCGGATAATTTTCCTCCAATTATCTTAAGCGATTTAAGGCTTAACAATCGGTTGGTGATGCCTGGTGATTCAAGCTTAATTTTAAAAACCAGACTTAATAATACCCGGGAGATAAACCTGAAACACAACCAGAATTTCTTTAGTATATCGTTTACAACGCTTAATTATTATAATTCCCGAAAATGTCAGTTTGCCTATTATCTGGAAGGATTTGATAATACATGGAATAATATAGGGAATCTGCGGACTGCCAGTTTTACCAATGTTCCTCCTGGAAAATATATTCTGAAAGTAAAAGCCACTAATGAAGATGGGATTTTTGGCGCCGAAATTCGCAATTTAGCTGTTATCATTCATCCTCCTTACTGGAAAACTTATGCAGCCTACCTGATATATCTGGTAATTTTCGGATTGATTCTTTTCTATCTGATACGTTTCCTGAAACGCAGAGCAAAAGAGCGCAGAGAGGTGGAAATAGGAAAAATTGAACGGGCAAAAACCGAAGAGATTAACCGGTATAAGTTAGAGTTCTTTACCGATATTGCTCATGAATTCAGAACACCGTTAACACTTATTTTAGCACCTGCAGCAGTACTGGAAGACAAGTTAAAAGGGAAAAGACGATTGGGACATTATGCACGGTCTGTTTTTCAAAATGCCAGCAGGTTGCAAAAACTTATCACCGAACTAATCGAATTCAGGAAAGTAGAAACCAATAATATGAGCTTGTCGGTTGGAAGATACGATCTGGTACAATATATCTCCAGTCTCATAAAAGCGTTTGAAGTATATGATAAATTGAATAAGGTAAGCCTTAAATTTTTACCTTCAAAACCTACACTGGAAGCATGGATCGATCCTGAGAAATTTGAAAAAATACTGCTTAACCTTGTAAGTAATGCCATTAAATATACCCCGGCAGGAGGGGAGGTGGAGATAGAACTTACGGAGCCGGAAGGGTATTTTCAATTGGTTGTGCGCGACACAGGAATAGGTATCCCCCCGGAATATCTGGATAAAATATTTGACAGGTTTTATCACCATGGGAAAAGTATCCGCAATACCCATATGACTCAGGAAAGCAGTGGTGTAGGTCTTTCACTTACCAGAGGCCTTGTAAAACTCCATAAGGGAAGTATAACGGCTAAAAATCATTCAGGAGGAGGAAGTGAATTTTGCGTGATAATCCCTAACAGAAGAGAGGATTTTGAAAACGATCTGGTGGATGATATTCGCAAACCGAGCAGTGAGAAGATTGCCATGAAAGTGGCTGAAGAGTTCGAAACAAGTCATATTTTTGATAATAATGATGAGGAAATAGAGCCTGAAAACGACAAAAGGGAATATACCCTGCTTGTGGTTGACGATAGTTATGAAGTGTGCAACATGGTTGAGAGTCTTCTAATGGATAACTATTACATTTTTAAAGCAATAGATGGGAGAACGGCGTTGGAAATCCTTGGAGAGGAGTCTATAGATCTTGTGATCAGCGATGTGGTAATGCCTGAGTTGGATGGGCTCGAGTTAACAAAAATTATCAAGACAGATATTAATACCAGTCACATTCCTGTGATTCTGTTGACTGCCAAGACAGAAATCGAACATCGTATTGAAGGACTGGAGGTGGGAGCAGACTCCTATATCCCCAAACCTTTTCACCCTCGTCATCTTATGGTACGGGTCGAAAAGTTGATTGCCAACCGCGAGCTGTTTCGTAAAAACTTCCGGGAATATAACGAAAATCTATCCCGCTCAGAATTGCTGAAAGGTCTTGGTTCCGGTGACCAGAAATTATTAACCGGTCTTATTGAATTTATAGAAGAGAAATTGTCGGATTCAAACCTCAATGCAGATTATCTTTCCGAACATATGTTTATGAGTAAAACCCAACTATATCGGAAAATTAAAGCTTTGACCGGATTGACTCCACATGGCCTTATTAATAACCTGCGATTAAAAAAGGCTGCATTTGAACTTAAGCAGGGTGAAAAAACTGTAACTGAAGTCTTTTACGAAACCGGTTTCAACAGCCGTTCCTATTTCTACCAGGCATTTAAGGAAGAATTTGGAGTTTCCCCGGGTAATTACGTAAATAGTTCAAGATAAAAAAAATCAACCAGACTTATATTGAAATGTTGCAAAAGCCGAACATTGTCTGATTATCACAATGACAAACCCATTTCATATTAAAATTATTACTGCCAGATCGAAATCAATTCAAACAACACAATATGCTCATATTTTACCGTCCCTTTCTTTTGAAAAAAAGATAAACTATCAAATCTTTTATTAGGAAAGAAGATTGCAGTCATTGAAACTAAACCGTTATCAGCAAAAAGTTCCAAGGAAGAATGATCAAGAAATAAATGCATTTTCAGTATCATTTCTTTTATTATTCGGGGCGCAGAAGCTTTACCGGAAAAAGTGGGAGAGAAGGTCGTTTTTCCCGATTCTGTTCTGTCAATGTAAAACTGATTTAACTGGCTGTTAAATCCCACAACCAGCTTTTCATCTTCAGGATTTGAAAAGATGAGTCCAAACTCTTCTGCTGTATTTTCAGCCAGGTCGGTACTTACAATAAGTTCATTTAATCCCGATATCTTTCGTATAGTATCCGTGTTACATTCCAAATATTGTTCATTTAGTCTTATTTTCTTTAGTTCCGATACCGGATTTGAAAATAAGCGAAGACCTCTCTCAGTACTTTTTAACTCTATACTAACGGGTAATGTCATAGCATTACGCCATTTAATTGTAGGTACGGTTTCTGAGTAATCCCAGTTACTCATCCAGCTAATCAATATCCGGCGACCATCCTTTTCAGGAATATCCGACCAGCTTATACCGGCATAATTATCCGGTCCAAAGTTCATCCAGAGCACAGTTTCATCCGAATTATCATTAATAAATTTCTGACCGTCAAATTCTCCAATGAAATATTGTGTCCCGGAACCACCATTTGGTGCACCTGCATTGATACTCACTACTAATATCCACTTTATTTTATTTTCTACCTTCAAAGGAAATAAATCAGGACATTCCCAGGTGCCGGTATGAGCGCCGGCTTCCGATTCAAAATCGCTTAAATATTTCCAGTTCAAGAGGTTTGTTGAGCTATAGAATTTTACTTTTTGTCCTGCTGACAGAACCATAATCCATTTTTGCAGGCGCTTATCCCACAATACCTTAGGGTCACGAAAATCTCTTTCTCCCTGATTCAATATTACTGGATTGTGCTTGTATTTTAAGAAAGTTCTGCCTTTATCATTGCTATACGCTAAGCTTTGGTTCTGATAATTCTTGTTTCCACTTTTAAATTTATGTTCCGAGTGATGGGTAAATAAAGCGATCATTGGTGGATGCTCTCCATTTTGCATACCGGAAGTGTTTTTCCAGTCAATAACAACGCTTCCCGAGAAGATATAACCCAATGCATCAGGATATAAAGCAACCGGGAGATGATCCCAGAAAACCAGATCCTTACTTATTGCATGACCCCAGTGCATTGGTCCCCATTTTATGTTCCCAGGATAATATTGGTAAAACAGGTGATATTCGCCATCGTAAAACACCAATCCGTTGGGATCGTTCATCCATTTTTCGATGGGAGAAAAATGAAATTGTGGTCGGTACTGTTCCTGATAAGGCATTTATTTTTTGATTTACATTACATTATTTAAAAACCAAGTTACAAAGACTTTATGTTTTTTGTCTAATAATTTTCATTTAGTAATAGTTAAAAAGTTACTATATGATCATCATAGTAATTGTTTTTAACACTAACATTATGTTAAATAGAATTTCTTATATTTAAGTAAAACTTTGCATTTATTTATTGCAAGAAGGCAAAGGAGTTTTCTTTATATGATGTCACTTATGAGTTCACAAGTAAATCCGGATCCGGTTCTTGACTTTTTATATCTTTAGTTTCAAATTGGAGTGTTAAAAAAAATTCCAACATACATGCTAAACAAGAAGGCATTAACTATCAAACATTTTTTACTGATGTCCAATGTACAAAACTTTAGCCTGCTAAAACATAAAAATTCACGCACATATATCAATTCAGAATCAAATATTCAATTCTCAGCGGCTTAAAGTATGAGGAAAGTAAATCAA
>CAVVIO010000067.1:0-11602 GCA_963748095.1 uncultured Bacteroidales bacterium | reverse complement strand
CATTACCCCCTCATTAAAATGACCGAGATCCTTAAAAGTGACAAAATCGGTGGTTTCGCTGAAACCAAAATTGTTAGGCTGGATGCTGAAAATGTCATACATCAGCACCCATTTATCTTCACCAATACGCTTCCAGACATTAGGAGCTTCACAAGCGCCCGGTTCAGGATCAACCCATTCCGGATTGTAAACATAGCCTTTGTTTATACTGTCTGAAAATGCCATCTTAATTCCTCCAGGTTTCTCCTGGGCAACATACATCATGCAGTAGCGACCATTGGGCAGATGAGTTATGTCCGCATCCAATACCTGAATTTCAGGATTTGGATACTCGAACAGAATACGAGGTAGAGTAGTAAGTTTGGTAAAATCGTCATCAGTATAGGCATAATAAAGTTTTGTAAGTCCGTGCCCTATTCGCATCGTAAAGTATATCATCATCTTCCCTGCCCCGGGATCATATATGGTTTCAGGTGCCCAGGCACATCCAATCTCTTTCAGTTCAGGAAAAGCTTTGTCAAACAGAAAATCGCTATGTGTCCAGTGGATAAGGTCAAATGATTTCATCAGAACGAAACCACGGTTATTACCCCAGTCATATTTCTCCTGATCCCTTTCCCACCTGGTAGAACGGTATCCCATTTGCTGTCCGAATATGTTAAGGTCTGTCATTGCAAGATAAAAAGCCCCGTCCGGACCACGTGTGATATGCGGATCACGAATTCCTTTCTGACTGGCAATCGTATCGCCGCCAACAACCGGATTACCATTGTTTACGTCTGTAAATGTATACCCGTCGGTACTTAAAGCAAAATAAAGACTATGAGTGCTGTCCTTAAAATAAACCAACAGGTAGGCTTTCATATCCTTTTCATTTACTATCGGATTACTACTTTTTGCATTGCTGAAGCAAACTGAAAATAACGAAACGAATAAAATAAATGCCAATTTATTGATTTTCTGCATGTTTACTTGAATAAATGAAACAATAGGTAAAACTATCTTATATTTCAAATAAAGATAAGAAATAAATGTCAACGCTTTTTTATTTGTTTTTACAATACCCAGGTAAAATGTCCGGCTTTTTTAGTAAATAGGCACGCGAAGTTCATTCACACACCAGCATGATTGTTTATCGTTGCACTAAAGAATGAGCACAGGATAAGCGAAGCTATAACAAAAAAATATTCAGACAAAACTTCGCTAAGTCGCACCTTCCCTTAGCAGAAAAATAATATGTTTTTATTCTCCGAAGGTTATAAAGAGTGCAATTTATCCTGAGAAGTCTGTTATCTCCGATAGGAACACCACTTATATAAAAATACAGAGACTATAAAAAACTTTCCGGAGAGTTACTTCTGATCAACAGTCTGTATTGGAGACAAACGTTAAAAAATGCTCCGGTGGAGCATTTTAGTGAGGGGCCGGCCTGCAGCGTGGAGCCGTGCGCTGGGCGGGGTTCGATTCCCCTGTAAAAGTTTCTCTGAATTGTTGGAATAGGAAGCTTTGTGTGAGTGTGAGTTTGAGTAATGAGGGTACAAAAACAAGCTCATTATCTGTAACTTTTACAAAAAAAGAGTGTGGGAACTAACTCTTGCTAATTACCCACACTCTTGCTGTTTAGTGTGAGTTTGAGTGTGAGTAGAGAGGGTACAAAAACAGCTCATTATCTGTAACTTGTACAAAAAAAGAGTGTAGGAACTAACTCTTGCTAATTACCCACACTCTTGCTGTTTTTGTAGTCCGTAGGGGAATCGAACCCCTGTTACCAGGATGAAAACCTGGCGTCCTAACCCCTAGACGAACGGACCATCGTATTTCAGAACTTTCTCTTTTTCAACCTTTAACCCCTAAGGGCTAACCCATCTGATTAATTTGGGATTGCAAAGGTAAAAGAAATTTTATTTCCTCCAACAAAATTGTTAAAAATTAAAACTTCTGTACGTTAAATTTTACACAGTCTTATTTGCCCTAGTCCCAGTGAAGTAAATACTCCGTTACTTCATCGCCGTTGGCGAGGGATTTCGGAATTTCCACCTTCACATTTTTGCACCCCGATATTTCAAGGCCCCTTTCCATCCAGCCGCCAATACGGTCCTCTATCAGCTTATCGGGCACCCCAAAACTGGTGATGTGTAATTTTACCGATTTTTCTCCATTGGATACTACTTTTATTTCCGACGGCCGGTAGTAAGTAGAGAATATTTTACTTGCCCTCCCGATGATGAAGGAAGGAGTGGCTGCCATAACAAAAAATTTATAAATGCCTGTCAATGCAATATCTGCACTGTATCGTCCCGTTTCCCAGGCAGCTTTTGCAGTATCCGATCCGAAGAACAGATCCCCTATACTTTCAACCGGATGGATAACACTCTCCAACAGCGGATACCAGTTTGACGGCAACACCGGTTCACCGAAAATTTTTTTAGCACCATCCGGTAACGAATCCAGCCATTGATTATACTTATCCGGATAATTGTTTTTTACAAATTCGGGAATAGACTTTACTGCAGAACCTTTTATTTCCATGATGTTTGTTTAGTTGATAGGTTAATATAAGCGTTTATTTAAGTAACAATGTTGTTAGTTGTTTGAAATCGATCCCTGAAAAATTGCCCGAGCTCATAAACAATACAATTTTATTCTTCAGGTCACGGGATTTTAAAAAATCCTCAATTTCGTTTTTTTTGGTGAAAACACAAAGTTTTTTATTGTCGAAGGCTTTTTTTACAAAGTCCTCATCCAGTTCATCCAGTTGCTTGTGATGAATCACTTCGGGATTGAAAAAAACAACGGGGAGATCAGCCATATCCATGGTTCCCCTGTACTGAGCCAGAAATTCCTTTTTCAGACTGCTGAAGGTGTGCAGCTCCATGCAGGCGATCAGTTCCTTTCCGGGGAATTGTGTTTTTACGGCATTTACGGTAGCTTTTAATTTCGAAGGAGAATGGGCAAAGTCGAGATAGATCTGCGTAGACGAATTCCCACCCAGTAACTGGAGTCTTTTTGCCGCTCCCTCGAAAGAGGTGATTGCCTCGTAAAACGCTTCGTCCGTTAATCCTAATTGATTACAGACCAGCCGGGCGCCGTTCATATTCTGCAGGTTGTGGATGCCGAATATTTTCAATGGAATACGTTCGTTATTATGTATTAAATAAGTAATTCCCTCAACCGTAACAGCAGGATGTTCCCGGTAAGGAATAAAGGTTAATTTTTTGGTCGTTTGCCTCACCAGCGATTCAATCTCCTCATCCCCCCGGTAATAAATCAGTGTGCCTCCATCAGCAATACTTTCGATAAACAAGCGAAATTGTTCTTTGTAAATTTCAAAAGTGGGAAATACATTCACATGGTCCCAGGCAATACCCGATAATAAGGCAATGTGCGGTTTGTACAGATGAAATTTCGGCCGTGGGTCCATTGGTGACGACAGGTACTCATCGCCTTCGAACACAGCCAGTTGGGCAGATACGGAAAGGCTGACCATGGTATCGAAACCTTCCAGTTGTGCCCCCACCATAAAATCGAATGTTTTTCCGTGGTACCTCAGCACGTGCAAAACCATAGCCGTAATGGTTGTCTTTCCATGACTTCCGCCGATAACCACTCGGGTTTTATCTTTTGTTTGTTCATACAGGTATTCGGGATAGGAATACACCGGGATGCCGAGTTCCTTTGCCTTTATCAGCTCCGGGTTATCTCCCAGGGCATGCATTCCCAGGATAACCGCATCCAGGTCCTTAGTAATAACCGTTGCATCCCACCCCTGCTTTGATGGCAACAACCCGTATTTTTCAAGCCTCGAACGGGACGGTTCGAAAATTTCATCATCCGATCCGGTAACGCGGTAACCTTTCTGGTGTAAGGCAATCGCCAGGTTATGCATGGCCGCTCCCCCTATTGCAATAAAATGAATTCTCATCCGGTTGAACAATTTTTAATTTAATGTGTCAATTTATATATTTTTGTTGTTAATAAATGATAAATCTCATTCTAATTATGCACTTGTTTAAAATAGAAACCGGAAACTTCATGCTTGACGGAGGCGCTATGTTTGGTGTTGTTCCAAAAACACTGTGGCAAAAGGTATATCCCGCCAACGAAAACAACCTGTGTAACCTGGCCATGCGCAGCCTGCTTATCTCAGTCGATAGCAGAAACATATTAATTGACACCGGGATCGGTAACAAACAGGACGATAAATTTTTCAGCCATTATTATTTGAACGGTCCCTGGTCGCTGGAAAGTTCACTGAAAGAAAATGGCTTAACCAAAGATGATATAACCGATGTAATTCTCACCCACCTGCATTTCGATCATTGCGGTGGCGCCGTGGAAACTACTCCGGAAGGCGAACTGCAACCGGCTTTCCGCAACGCGAATTACTGGGTAAGCAAACCGCAGTGGGAATGGGCCACACGTCCTAATCCGCGGGAGAAAGCCTCCTTTCTGAAGGACAATATCCTGCCACTGGAAAAAAGTGGTCGGTTAAAATTTATTGAAGAAAATACTACTTTCATTCCCGGTATTGAACTACGCCTGTTCAATGGACATTCCAGCGGACAGATGATCCCGTTTATTACTAACAATGGAAAGACACTCGTGTTTACTGCCGATCTGATCCCTACCGTTGCCCACCTGCCAGCCGCCTATGTCTGCGGATACGATACGCAACCGCTGGTATCGATGGAAGAACGGAATACCTTTCTGAAAGAAGCCCTTGAAAATGAATACATCCTGTTTTTCGAACATGATATCAATGTAGAGTGCTGCACGCTGACCGATACGGAAAAAGGTATCCGCATGGGACGAAGTTTTACGTTTTCTGAATTTTTGAAAGGATAAACATTAAGAAAAATGTAGAATTTATGTAAAATACATTCCCTCATTCTTATCGGTCCACCTTAGTGCAAAATTAGTAATAGTTAATGACCGTCCGGATATACAAGATATAAAAAAGGCTGTCCTCATAGACAGCCTCTTTTACGAATGAATTATTTTACTTATTGTTTCATGATCTTGTATTCGTATACGGAATCTCCTGCTTTCAGAATTAGGACATACACCCCTGACGCATACCCACTTAGGTCAATTGTTTTATCTTTTTAACTGTCCTTTGAATGAGTATTTTTCCACCAGCATTAATAACAGTTACCTGTCCATCTGATACCTCCAGGTTAACCAGCCCTTTGGTTGGGTTCGGATATACGCGTGGTATTTTTACAGATATATCAGGTACCGCACTGATCGAATTTATTGTAAAATCCGCAGGAATAAAAGTAATATCATAATTATCCCCTGCACTTAAACTGCCCATCTGAATTGCATAGCTACCTGCACCTTCTCCGGCCACGCGGGTAAGGGCCCCCGTCAACGCGTCTCCGGCAACAAGGCTTCCTTCTGTAATGGTATATGTTAATTCCGGATCGGCGGCCCCCACTTCTTTCGATTGTCCGGAATCTGCGGTAATGGTCAGTGGTGCTGGCGTAATATCAGCACTAAGTCCTGTTGGTTGTGCTGAAAGAATATAATTACCGGCATCAGTACCCGCTATTGCAAATCCTGCTGCAGTTACTGTTTTCCCTGTTCCTGCATTTTTGTCGGCAAACTCACCCTTTCCGTCAGTAAGTGTTACATCGTCAGAGTTTATAATTCCTGAAAGGGTTCCTCCTGTTAAGGTAGCCGAAGTTGTACCATCGTATATTTTATTGCCGGCAGTAATGCCTGTAATTGTAAGAGTTGCCAGTGTAATATCAGCACTAAGACCTGTTGGTTGTGCTGACAGGATATAATTACCGGCATCAGTACCTGCAATTGTATATCCTGTAGCTCTTACTAACTTCCCTGTTCCCGCATTTTTGTCGACAAAATTACCAGCTCCGTCAGTAATTGTTACATCGTCCGATCCGATAATACCAGAAATGTTTCCTCCTGTTAAGGTGGCCGAAATTGTGCCATCATATACTTTATTACTAGCGGTTACGTCTGTGATGGTCAGCGATGCCGGCATAATATCAGCACTAAATCCTGTTGGTTGTGCTGACAGGATATAATTTCCGGCATCAATACCCGTAATTGTATATCCTGTTGCTGTTACTGCTATCCCCGTTCCCACATTTTTGTCAGCATACTCTCCTGTTCCGTTGATGAGTGTGACATCGTCCGAATTAATAATGCCTGAAAGGGTTTCTCCTGTTAAGGTAGCCGAAGTGGTGCCATCGTATACTTTATTATTGGCTGTAACACCTGTAATTGTCAGTGGTGCCCGCGTAATTTCAGCACTAAGTCCTGTAGGTAATTCTGAAAGGATGTAATTACCGGCATCAGTACCTGCAATTGTATATCCTGTAACCCTTACTAATTTCTCTGTTCCTGCATTTTTATCAACAAACTCACCCGTTCCTTCCATAATTGTTACATTGTCCGAACCGATAATACCTGAAATGTTTCCACCTGTCAGGGTAACTGAAGTTGTGCCGTCATATACTTTATTGCCGGCAGTAACACCTGTAATTGTAAGAGCTGCCGGTGTAATATCGGCAGTGAGTCCTGTTGGTTGTGCTGACAGGATATAATTACCGGCATCTGTACCTGCAATAGCATATCCTATAGCTGTAACTGTTTTCCCTGTCCCTGCATTTTTGTCAGTAAACTCACCTGTTCCATCAGTAAGCGTAACATCTTCCGAATTAACAATGCCTGAAAGACTTCCTCCTGTTAAAGTAGCTGAAGTTGTTCCATCGTATACTTTGTTATCTACAGTAATGCCTGTAATGGTAAGCGGAGCAGGTGTAATATCAGCACTAAGTCCTGCTGGTAGTGCCTGAAAGAATGTAATTACCGGCATCAGCACCTGTAATTGCATATCCTGTAGCTGTTACTATTTTCCCTGTTCCCGCATTTTTGTCGGCAAATTCACCTGTTCCGTCACTGAGTGTTACTTCGTCCGAACCCAGAACACCAGTCAGGTTCCCCCGTTAAGGTAGCTGAAGTTGTACCATCGTATACTTTGTTATTGGCGGTAGCACCTGTAATGGTCAGTGATACCGGCGTAATATCTGCACTAAGTCCTGTTGGTTGTGCCGAAAGGAAATAATTACCTGCATCTGTACCTGTAATTGTATATCCTGTTGCTGTTACTGTTTTTCCTGTTCCTGCATTTTTGTCGGCAAACTCACCCGTTCCGTCAGTAAGTGTTACATCGTCAGAATTAATAATTCCTGAAAGTGTTCCTCCTGTTAAGGTAGCCGCAGTTGTACCATCGTATACCTTGTTACTGGCGGTAACGCCTGTAATGGTCAGTGATTTGGTTTTTATTACCAGGCTTTGAGTATCCTGCGGTGCTGAATGATAAGTATCATCACCGGGTTGATCGGCATAAATACTAAAGGTTCCTGCACGTTTTATATGCACTACGTCTGATATAATAGTAGCAACCGAAGTATCGCTACTGGAAAAAGTCACTGTAAGTGAACTTGATGCTGTTGCACTAAGTGAAAAATCCGGATCGCCATACGTTGGTTCACTAACTGCATCAAATGATATAGTCTGGCTTAGCAGGTATTTAAATCCTGCCAGGGTAGCTGTACCTCCCGGAGTGGTAACACTAATATCACCTGTTGTTCCTTCACCTACAACAGCCTTCATTACGGTAGAAGAAACTCCGGATAAAGAGCGGGCATCTGTGCCGCCAAAACCGGCTGCCAGGGGTTCTGACAGGTTTGTTCCCGTAATGGTCACCGTATCCCCGGTTCCCGCTGATGTTGGAGTAAATGATGAAATCGTCGGTGGGGGCATTACCCTGCTTCTAAGTATAGAAAAATTATCCCCATTACTTACAACCAGATCAGGTTTTCCGTCTCCATCCAGATCTCCTGTTGTTATGTTAACTGGATATTTCCCCGTCGCATAATCCACTTTAGCTGCAAAGGATATTGAGCCGCTGGTGCTGGTATTTTTTAATACTGAAACAGTACTGTCATAAAGATTTATTGCTGCCAGGTCAGGCATCCCATCGCCATCCAGATCACTTATGGATATGTCATAAGTACCATTCCCCGCGGCATATTCCACGTAGGCTACCAGGGATATTGAACCAACAGTGCTGGTATTCCTGTATATCGAAACTTTGTTTTTAGCTCCGTTTGCCAGTGCCAGGTCAGGCTTTCCGTCACCATCTAAATCACTTATCTTTGTACCCTGAAGATTATCCGTCGTTGCATAATCCACTTTAGCTGCAAAAGAAATAGTCCCAGCTGTACTCGTATTTTCAAATACGGAAAAATTATTGGAAGCATTTTCCACGACCATATCGGATAATCCATCTCCGTCCAGATCACTTATTGCTATGCTATTTGGATTGGTTCCGGTTGTATAATCCACTTTAGTAGCAAAAGATAATGAAATGGAAGTGCTCGTATTTCTATATACCGACACATTTCCTGCATTGTAATTTGCAATGACAATGTCGGGCTTCCCATCATTGTCAAAATCAGCTATCGAGATGCTCTGGGGGTTTGTTCCCGTCGCATAATCAATTTCGTCAGCAAAATTAATTGTACCGGAAGTGCTGGTATTTTTAAATATCGAAACAGTGTTGGAACCATAATTTGTCACAACCAGATCAAGCTTCCCATCACCGTCCAGATCGCCAATAGCTGCACAATAAGGATTTAATCCCGTTGCAAAATCCTCTTTAGGAGCAAAAGATACCGAACCGGCTGTACTGGTATTTCTGAATACTGAAATAATGTGTTTAGAGTAAACTACTACAATCAGATCGGACTTCCCATCGTTATCCAAATCATCGATTAAAACGCTCTTAGTATCAATCCCTGTTGAATAATCCATTTTATCCGCAAAGGAATTCGGGTTAAAAACCGTACTTCCGTCAAAGGTTGTGATAAAAGGCCGGGATGAATATCCCGTTAATCCGGTAGTAATATCGGTAACCGAGATATTCTGATAGGTAGCGTCGACCGGCACTGTAACTGTCAGTGTGGTGGCATCGGCCGAGGAAACCACAGCGCGGGTGGCCCCAAAGAATACAACATTATTAGCAGCTGTTGTATTGAAGTTCGTACCGGTAATGGTTACCGTTGTACCTACTGCCCCCGATGTCGGGGAGAAACTTGTAATTGTAGGATTTAATGCGAATGTTTGTGTCATGGACAAACAAAACAATAAAACCACGGCTATTAAAGCCATCTTTTTAGATTGTAAATGATTTTTCATGGGTGTAAATCTTTGTGATAAATTTTTAGTAACGAATCATTTTCGCCAACAAAATAATAATAATATCTATTCTTCCAAAAATATAGTATCATTTTTATTTCTTTATCTATTGCTTATAAGAGGGGATCTTTCCGATAATGCACCGGCTCTGTTTATCAATTCTGAACAGGAGTCCGGGCTTTGTCACCAGTATATTATTTACCCTTCTTTTCACTGTCAATGTAACTAAATCTTCTTACTTTTTACGCTTCAATATTTCTACCGTTATACTTGTATGGTAAAGGATAGGTTTCAAATAAAGTATATTATCAATGAAATTTTTCGCTTTGATCAATGTTACAATCCAGTTCAAATTTTCCATAGCATTTTACAAAATAACTGCCGATTGTAATAATTCAAATTTTCTGACTGTGGAATATATGGTTTTGGGGAATTAAAAAATCGTATTATAAATAGCTACCATTATCGGTCGAAAAAATAGTATAAATAAAAGGACTGACAAAATGCAGTCCGTAATAATAACAACATGTTCGTATTTATTCAGTTTCAAATAAAAACCCAATATAAAAATCCGCATAAGCAACTGAAGCATAAAAAATGAAAAAATACCAATGCTGTACGGATTATATTCTTTAGCCTTTTTTAGCCTCCCTCTCATAATCTCCGAGAAACTTCGTGAAAGGCCGGTACTGACAGTTGTTTTACCGGTAAGTTTTGTATAATTTGATGGAATTGGAAAATTATTGCGACTGGCAGAAAAAATGCCGGAATAGATGAAGATCATCATCAGTATTCCGGCAAAAATTAAATTAATCTGAAAATAAGGTTTAGTCAGGAATTTTTTAAATATCATTTATCAACCTTGGTCGTGTCCTTCATTTCATTCATAAATTCCTTCAGCGCTTTTCCGGCAGCTTTACCAACTTTACGCGCTTTTTCTTCATCCGGCATGGCATTCAGATTTTTACTAATGCTGTCTCCTGTAGCATTCAGATTGTCTTCAAGGCTGTCAAGTGTCCCTTCCAGATCCTTCCCGAATTCTTTTTTAAACTCAGTTTTAAAATCCTCTTCGTAATCTTTGTTTTTTTCAATTTTATGCAATCTGCGCCCCAATTCCCTCATTGGTCCCCTACTCGACATGACCAATACGGTCCAAATCAAAGCAAAACAAAAACCGACAATCGATACGGATAAAGCAGCTGTAGTTAATCCGGTTGATCCGTTTCCCTGCCTTGCCTGTGAAAATCCGATGGCCCCCAGTACAATTCCGGCAGCACCAAATACAAGTCCGGCAACAAAGGTGCAGGGGATCATACCCAAAGGAATTGCCAATATACCAAGAACTAGACCTGCAATGCCCAAACCCTGTCCTGCATTGGTCTTTTGTTGATTTTCCATAGTAAAAATTTGTTAAGTTTATCTCAAATATACTAAAAAATAAGACTAAATACCAAGCCTGAAAGAAAGTATTCTTACTAGTTAGTGTTTGTCTATAAAGTCCGACTTCTACGTTGTCACTCAAAATTCAAATCCTCAAATACATTAGTATTCTGTGGTTTAAATTTCTCGCACGCCTTGAATTCGAACTTTATAGAGCAAACACTTGACTTTATGGACAGGCACTAGTTAGTACTTGCCCAAAAAGTCCGGTGTTGGATAAGAAAAGTTCATTTTCAAGGCTTGCGAAGTCAGAAAATCCGCAGTTTACTAATGTAAATGAGGAATTTTCTGACAAGCGTAACGCGGAAAATGGGGTTTTCTTGCCGACACTAGTTAAATCCAACACGTGTAAGTTCGGTTTATATAAAAACGGGTCGCTTATTTAAAGCGGCCCGTGATTTAAACATGGTTAAGTGAACTTAGAATTTACTGTTTTTGTGCCATATTTTGTTTTACATTTGCCGGCTTTTGAAAATAGGAATTATATTAGACTACATAAACCTCCTTTATCGAATTGAAATTGTGATTCGTCAGGATATCACTGAAATTCACTAATTCCTGATCGGGTTTATATTCCCGGAATCTCCGTGTCATTTCCAAGTTTACAACTACTATCGATGAATCCGGCATAAAATTAGTATCTGTTTCGGTTCTGTTAACCGGATCATCTGAAGTTTTTGGATAGGTAACCGGATTTTGACTGTTGGTTTGTAAGAATATAAATAGTCCCGTTATAAGGCAGATTAATTGTAACGTTTTCAGGGGTGTGATTAATATCAGTGTTTTGCCTGCTTATACGTATAGCCGGGCATCCTGTTGATATTTTTACATGAATTGGTCAATACCTATGACCAAGGATTGTTATTGTGATAACAAAAGTTTACTGCCTTTGAAAACAAAAAAAAGCTGTCTAAAATTTTAAGATTCT
>CAVVIO010000066.1:0-17561 GCA_963748095.1 uncultured Bacteroidales bacterium | reverse complement strand
AAATCATTTGGCAAAAGAACCGTTAACCTTTGCTGTTTCATTGTCAAAGCAGCAGGGAAACAATGAAATCCAGACGAATTATAATAATGTGGATTACGACTTTAAGAAAACATATGGTTTGAAAATAGAAGAAGGACGTTTCTTTTCGATGGATTTCCCGACCGATTCATCCGGCATAGTTGTCAATCAGACATTCTGTAAGGAATTTGGTTTGACTGATCCCATTGACAAAAATGTATATTACCTAAATAAGGAATTCAAAATTATCGGAGTTGTTAAAGATTTCTATTTTAATTCTTTTCGGGAAAGGATTGAACCTTATCTTATGTTTTTCAAGGGAAATAACAGGAGAAATAATTATATAAGTGTTAAGCTGAACCATAAAATAAATCGTCAGATAATTAAAAAGCTTGACGGGATTTGGTCCGAAGCTTTTCCTGATGATGTCCTTGATTATTCTTCATACGAGGATAAATTGCAGACCAGATATGAGAATGATATGATGCTGGTGAAACTGATGAAATACCTGAGTATCGTCGTTGTTATTATCGCTTTGTCCGGTTTATTGGGTCAAAACTTTCTGATATTGCGATTACGGAAAAAGGAAATTGCCATACGAAAAGTATTGGGCGCCGATTTCAGTAACTTACTGGTTGTCCTGACTAAAAAATATTTTATTCTAATGTTAATAGCATGGGCGGGAGCTTCTGTTATCAGTTACTTCTTAACCGGGGAATGGCTTAATAATTTTATTTTTAGAATTGAGAATCGATTTTTGTATTATATTTTTCCTGTTATCTTCAGTATGCTGATATCAATATTATTTATTGGTTTCAGAACAGCCAAGACATTAAAAATGAATCCGGCAGAAACTTTAAAAGAAGAATGATCATGGACATTCATTGTGCAATATCTTATCGCCAGCAAATAAATATATGATTATTTGCAATTTTTTTGATTGCTTTTTCACTGTCAGGATGTAATAAAGGAAGTGATAAATCCGGTAAAAACAATTCTCTGAATATGTCCGTTCCGGTTATAGGTTTCACCTTAATTGATGCTTACCTTGAAAGTCCGGTGTAGGATAAAAAAGTTCATCTTCAGGTATACGCAGAAAATGGAGTTTTCTTACCGGTACTATATAGCCTTTGCATTTAATATGGTTAATCGAGCGTAAAATGCACTAATGTTTGCCAACAATAATTGAGAACTTGCATGTGATTCAAATATGGTGTAAATTTACATCAAAAACAATATTATGGCAAGACAAAGCATATCGTTCACAAAACCAAATGATGAATGGTTAAAATCACAAGTGGATAACAAAGAATACACTAGTAAAAGTGAAGTTGTCAATGATTTGATTCGACAGGCAAGAAAACAGCAGGTTCAAATTGATTGGATCAGAGCGAAATTAGATAAATCTGAAAGTAGCGGATTTACCGATGAAACTAAAGAACAGATTTTAAAACAATCAAAGTCTTTACTGAATGGCTAAATACAGATTAAGTAATGAAGCAAAGGAAGACTTGATACGAATTCATCATTATGGAGTTGGAAAGTTTGGAATTATGCAAGCTGATAAGTACTTTAATATGTTCTTTGAGTATTTTGATATTATCGCTCAACGGCCATTTTCGTTCGAATCTGTTGATTATATAAAAGAGGGATATAGACGATGTGTTTGTGGTTCTGACAGTATATATTATAGAATAAATAATGATATGGTTGAAATTATGGCAATTATTGGAAGGCAGGATTTGAATAATATTCTTTAAATTTCCGAACAGAATAGATTTATCTTTTCAATGGCTAAAAAGAAATTCCAGGCAGAATTCACCAAATGGTTTGGCTCTTTACTTGATGCTCTCAGAGACGTAGGTGATTCAGCCCGCCGGAAAGGAAAGGGGAGGGTATCCTTTTTCGTAATGTCGCACCATACAGGTGATATGGGTATCGGAATCGATTATCATCTGATTTCACGACTGATTTTAATCTTTTTGATTGTTATTTCCCTTTTTAGTTGCAAAGGTGGCAATAACGATTCCCATAAAAATGATACGATAAATAAATCGACCCCTATTATAGACTTCACCTTAATTAAATCGTATCCACATGATACAACTTCATATACCGAGGGCTTGCTTATACATGAAGGCATACTTTACGAAAGCACCGGCGCAACCAGATTTTTGCCACAGACAAGATCATTATTCGGAGTTGTTGATCTGAAAACCGGTAAAATAGAACCCAAAGCAGAACTGGACAGGTTAAAATATTTTGGTGAAGGCATTACATTTTTGAACGGAAAGGTATTTCAACTCACTTACAAGTCTAAAACCGGTTTTGTATATGACGCTGTCACCTTTAACAAAACTAAAGTATTTACATTGCCGGTTAAGGAAGGCTGGGGATTAACTACAGACGGAAAAAACCTGATCATGAGCGATGGAACATACGTACTAACTTATCTGGATCCGGCTACACTCCGGATGATCAAAAAACTACCCGTAACTGAGAACGGCATTGCCGCAGACAATTTAAATGAACTCGAATATATCAAAGGTTTTATTTTTGCCAATATATGGACAACGAACACCATAGTAAAGATTGACCCGGGAACTGGCAAAATTGTTGGAAAACTCAACCTTGGTTCATTGGCTTACGAGGCAAAATACAAATATCCCGGATCGCTGGATATGAATGGTATTGCTTATGATTCTGTTGCTGACAGAATTTTTGTAACCGGGAAACTATGGCCCTGGATATATGAGATTAAGCTGGATAAATGAAAATATGCCAGCTTAAAATTTAATCTTATTTAAATCTCAAGACGGCTTTTTAAACACCACAATCCCGTTATGTCCCCCAAAACCAAAAGTATTGCTCATGGCAACATTCACCTTTTTTTCCACGGAATAGTTACTTACAATATGCATACCCGAAGGAATTTCAGGATCGGGATTATTAAGATTGATGGTAGGAGGGATGATGCCGTGGTTGATGGCCATAATACAGGCAATAGCTTCGATTGCTCCTGCAGCTCCCAGTAAATGTCCCGTCATGGATTTGGTTCCGCTGATACTGAGATTTTCTGCTTTACCGAAAACTGTCTGAAGGGCATGGATCTCACTAATGTCTCCCACACTTGTCGAAGTGGCATGCGCATTCAGATAATCCACTTCTTCAGGATTTAACCGGGCTTCTTCCAGCGCCAGTTTCATGGCAGTAGAAGCGCCGATCCCTTCGGGATGCGTGGCGGTCATGTGATAAGCATCCGCAGTCATGGAGGCTCCTGCAATTTCGGCATAGATACGTGCGCCGCGCTTGCGGGCATGTTCATATTCTTCCAGGATCAGGGCTCCTGCGCCTTCACCCATCACAAAACCATCGCGGTCTACATCGAACGGGCGGCAGGCTTTTTCCGGGTCATCATTCCGGATCGACATGGCTTTCATGGAGGAGAAACCACCTACGGATGCTGCGGTAATAGGAGCTTCCGATCCGCCGCTGACAAATACTTTTGCCTTACCCAGTCGAATATAATTAAAAGCATCCATGATAGCCGTATTGGAGGTGGCACATGCCGATACTGTTGTAAAATTGATTCCCCGAAGTCCAAACTTAATGGATATCATGCCCGAAGCCATGTTGGCGATGAGTTTGGGGACAAAGAACGGACTGAAGCGGGGCGTAAAATCGTTTTGTACATAATTCGTCACCTCTTCTTCAAAGGTTGTCATGCCTCCCTGTCCGGAACCCCAGATAACACCAATATCAAAAGGAGAGATACTGTTCAGGTCCAGTCCCGAATCTTCCAGTGCCTGGGCAGCTGTGTACAGGGCATATTGTGTGAATGAGATCACTACGTTTGATCTCTGCATGATCCAGGTACCGGGAAGGATCGAAATTTTTTACTTCACAGGCGATCTGTGTTCTGAATTTGGACGGATCGAATTTTGTGATCCGGGCTGCCCCGCTTATGCTATTAGTCAGATTTTTCCAAAATTCGGTAACAGTATTACCAATAGGTGTTACCGCACCCAGTCCGGTTATAACTACTCTTTTCATATTTTTAGTTTCTGTTAAAAAAATACCGATCGGTATATATATAATTAAAAAAATTATTTCACTATTTCATTCCTTATTTTGTTTTCAACTTCATCAATTGCATTTAAAATAAAGCAGGGGTCGCCAGTGGCCTTGGATAACATGATCCCGCCTTCTACCAGAGCAATGATCAGATCAGCGTACCTGCCGGGATCAATATCCTCTGAAAATTCACCCTGTTCCAGGCCAAGATTGATGATGTTAACCAAGTTATTTTTCCATTGGTGAATGGCCCGGATCGCTTTTTCACGCAACACCGGATGTGTATCATCCGATTCCACGGCAGTGTTAAGAATGGGGCAGCCTCCCCGTTGCATGGTGATGTTGTATATTTTCCTGTAATAAGCAGGATAAACCAGTAGTTTATCCAAAGCTGTTTGTTGAGCGTTTATTTCATTCTGAATAGCTGTTACCAACAAACCGAGATTGTATTTGAAAGCGGCAATGGCCACATCATCCTTACTTTGAAAGTTTCCGTAAATCGAACCTTTGGTCAACCCTGTTGCTTTTGTAAGATCAGATAAGGACGTGCCGGCAACCCCCTTCATGTTAAATAAAAGCGAAGTTTTCTCAATAATGTACTGCCGTGTTTGTTCTGCTTTGCTCATTTTAAAAATGCTTGACAGAACAAAAATATACCAATCGGTATAATAAAACAAGAGAAAGATGAGAAAGATTAGACAGTGTATATAAAATGTACTATTTTCCGATTAAATTTGCCAAGGAATTTAACAAACCTGGAATATGATCCTATTGTTTATTCCCAAAAGCAGCCATCAGATCATTAATCATCAATGGAGAAAATTAAAAAATAAAAGCAAATATGTTTAATTCATCTTCATTTGTTTTTAATCTGAATATATGTTAATTCAGGTTATTTTTCATCAAATCACCTGCTTGAAAACCATCTTATCTATATTAAATCCACCATTATCAATATAAAGTTTCATCACATGCTCACCTGCATCGAGCTTTATTTTTTTCATTACCACTGTCCAGTTTTGAAATCCTGCTGTATTGGGCACTGAAATAATACCTGTTTTATCGGAACCATCACATTCTAAATGCAACTTTGCTGTATCGTATATGGTAGCTAAGTAAAATGAGATTTGATAGTTGGCTGATTTCTTTACAGAGACGGTATAAGCCAGCCATTCACCCGGATTTGTCCATCCGACAAGATACGTTCCGGCCGAGCAGGTATCTATATCAACTGGTTGATTTTGGCGGTATTTTCCTCCGGCATTCACTTCGTCTTTGTCGAAATATGCATCGCCAGGGCACCCTATATCAAAGTTTTCGGCCTCGATAATTCCAGGTATATTATTCGGCTTGAATGCTTCCTGTTTTAACTCACAAACTTCCAAAAGCC
The DNA here is from genome assembly GCA_963748095.1 of uncultured Bacteroidales bacterium. GTDB lineage: Bacteria > Bacteroidota > Bacteroidia > Bacteroidales > UBA10428 > CAVVIO01. The sequence continues at coordinate 12,079 of CAVVIO010000066.1, read as the reverse complement.
GCCATCCGAAAGAAGAGTCTGGTAATGATACCATCTCTGCAATATTTCCTTCTTTTATGCCTCCGTTTACAGACAAAGAAAGATCAGAAAATTGTTTGTTCGATATTTTATATAAGGCATTAAATGAGTTATCTATTTTCCATAATTGATTATCATTACCGGTAAAATCCGATAGATAAAGTTTCGGATCTGATGCTCCCGAATTATTGTATGTCAGTACTTTTCCTGCTTCTCCGCGGTTATGTATTTTATAAATACCTTTATCCACGTATTCTAAATCCCACTGGTTTCCGGGGTTCTTTTGTTTTTTGTTAAGTTTCAAATCCGCTCCGAGTAACGGGTTATTCATATAATTGCCCGGGACAATATAATAATGAGATGTACAATCAACATCAACATATTTATCAAGAGAAGGAATTTTGCCTTTAAAACTAAGTTTCAGAACATAAGCCAGTTCCTCGCGAGGTTTCTCCGGCAGGCTCACAGTTAAACCTTCCGGATACTGTTTAAATGATAGCGGTAAATAATTACCCGCTTCCCCGTTTATAAGCTCAACTGATTTTAAATTCGTAATATCAATCCGGTCTGATGACAAAGATCGTAAGGTTATTTCTTTCTGATCTTTGTCCCAGCCCAATAAAATTGCATAAAGCGTTGTATTATCTTTCGATCGGGTATAACGAATATCTTTGGCTGTACCTTCGGCTGGTGCGGTGAATACACCATATTCAGCACCCATTTTGGTAGGGCCTTCTCCGTATTTTTCCCAGGCACGGGTAGCGTAAACAGCTTCGCCATATTTTTTGAGCCATGAACCCATTGCATGCAATATTTCTTTTTGTTTCTGAGGAATTGTGCCGTCGGCTTTGGGTGAGATATTCAGCAATAAATTACCATTTTTACTAATCCTGTCCAGAAAACCATGAAGGACCTGTTTTTTAGAGTAATATCCAATCCCTTCGGTATAGCACCAACTCGAAGAACTTATGGCATCATCAGTAAGCCAGTAATTTTTCGTAATGTCCATCGGGCCGCCACGTTCATAATCAAGCACGGCACATTTTGGGATTTAGCCCGTCCTTATAAGTGGCTACCACTTCTTTATGCCATTCATTGGCCTTATTGTAATAATAAGATAAGAATTGTAAAAGAACAGGTTGAGAAATCAGTCGCAGGTTAAAATCCTGCCAGATAATATCGGGTTTGTAATTATCAATAATTTCTTTATGCTTAGCCAGCCAAAACGCTTCGTTTTTTTCCTTCCCCTGCTGACCGTAAAGCTTTTGAAGTTTAGGGTCATCGGTTTTAGGAACAGCATCGTAATACCCGGTAATGTTATAGGCATGGTGCATCGATAAGATAATTTTCATGTTTTTCTTTCGGATGGCATCGGTTAATAAACCCACCAGATCAAGTTGCGGCCCCATGTCTTTCGCATTCCAGGGATTTACTTTACTCGCCCACATTGAAAATCCATCATGATGTTCAGCTACAGGGCCTGCGAATTTAGCACCGGCATCAGCAAATAGTTGCGCCCATTCTTCCGGGTCGAAATTACCTCCTTCCGACTTAAGTTTGGGAGCGAACTGCACGAAATTACCTTGTTTATCTTTAGCCCCGGTAATAAAGTTGGTGTATGGCCACTGGTTTGGTTCACCATAAGTTGCCACATGATGTTTGTATTCGGGGGTACCTTTGATGTACATTGTTCTCGGGTACCATTCGTTTGCATAAGCAGGAACAGAATATACGCCCCAATGAAAATAGATACCAAATTTAGCGTCTTTGAACCACTCCGGGACCGGGTTAGCTTGTTCCAACGATTCAAAACTGGGTTGGTATTCTTGTTTCTGCTGTGTAGAGCAAGCGCTTATTCCTATCATGCAAAGGAATAGAATGAAATAATTTAAGTTTTCTCATAGCTGTTTTCTTAATGGATATCGGGTTTTATATAGCAGTAAAATACATATTTTCAAAGTTGATATTTTGAATGGCAGACTTGATTCTTTTGAATATAATACGTTCATGGGATGCCGGGTTTTAAAAATTATAACTAGGAAAACTTCCACCAGTCAAAGTTGAATAAATCCTTTTCTCCCCTGAATACAAAAAATAAATCATGAACACCTTTAATATTCTTTACCGGGGTAGTAACTGTTTTCCAAATATCACCTTCACCAGATGTATCTACATTGACAATTCCCAGAATCGGCCCGTCAATTTTGTCAGAATGAATTTCAATTTTTCCTCCATATAAAGAAGCAACGCTAACTTCTATAGTTGTTGCTCCTTTTGAAAAATCGACACCTTGTACCTTGAGATAATCGCCATTGTTAATCGAGGTAACTATTAACCGGTCTGCAATTTTTTTCCCTTTGTTCCACGAAATATTTCGTTCCCATTCTGTGACCAGTTCGGTTTTAAGTCCTTCGCTATAAGCCATGGTTTCGGCTTCAACACGGTTATAAGGGTTAACTGTGCCAAGTTGCTTAACATTTGTTGACCAGAACGGTAACTTTCTGAATTGTACCATCCGGATTATAAGTTATGCTTTCGAGACATACGGAACGGCGTTCATAATGTTTTGCCATGGTTTGTTTCAAAATGGCATAATTGAAACCAAAAACGTAAGAATTCCCCTTATAGTCGATAATTCCCGGATGATTTCCACTTGAACGCGGATCCCCGTCCATTATCATTCCTTTATACTCCCAGGAGCCTGTTGGGGAATTGCTCATTGCATAACCGATACCTTCGGGACAACAGGTAGATGCATAGGCCAGGTAATAATGACCGTTTCGTTTCCATACCCAGGGTCCTTCCTGGTAATTAGCCGGTTTTGTAGGTTCATTTACTATTTCACCCGAGTAAGAAATCATGTCCTTATTCAGTTTTACATAGTAAAGATTTGGATTTCCCCAATAGAGATATGCCTGACCATCATCGTCAATCAAAACGGTTGGGTCAATGTCGTGTATACTGTTCTTAATCAATGATTTTCCGATAGGATCTTTGAAAGGGCCATAAGGACTGTCTGCAACCAATACTCCAATTCCGGTACCATTGGGCATGGGGCAATACAAGTAAAATTTCCCGTTCCTTTCAACGCATTGCGGAGCCCAGGCACCATTGTCATAAGGCACCCATTTAAAGTCCTTCAGTGATGCAACTACACCGTGGTCGGTCCAGTTTACCATGTCAGTGGATGTGTACAGCAGCCAATTCTGCATTTTAAAACCAAAGGCATCGTCTTCGTCATGACTGGTGTATAAGAAAACCGTGTCGTTATAGACCAATGGAGCCGGATCGGCAGTATATTTCGTTTGGATGATGGGATTTTGAGAATATATCATACCGGAAAATATAAGGCAGTAAATAAATGCTGCTGTTTTGAGTCCTGTTTTCATTTGTTTATTATTTAATCTCCAACCACCAGATGGCGCTTGTTATTTAATGAAATAACTTGTTTTATTCTTACAGTTCATAATAAATCTTTTTATAGCATTAATTTTCAGTAATTATATCAACTTCTGCATATCCAATGTTATTGTTATTCTCAGTATTTTCCATAGCCTGGAACTTGATATACCTGATGTTTTCAGGTGCAAACTCTTTAACCTGCCACAATGGATTGTTTTTAATGTTGGAGAATTCGCCCTGATCAGCAAGCTTCCATTTCCTGTTATCATTGGAAACGTAAAACCTGTAGTTAGTAATGATACCGGGGCCCCACAGAGCCTGGTCAGGAAAATACCTGAAACCACAAACGTTTTGTTGTTTCCCCAGGTCGATGACCAGATCAACGGGTAATTTTTTATCACTGCTTTGATGCCATGACGTCTTTGTATCTCCGTCTATAACTGCATAGGCCTTTTCATCATTAATCCCGACAATTTTCCAATCCTTGCGGGCGAGGTCAAATTTTTCGTGAGATACCGGACTGCTTTTGCCGGAAGCTGATTCGTAAGCAATAGCATTAACCTCCAATTTTCCTTCTGTCTGAAACGGACCGGTATATTTTTTCGATTCCGTAGTTGGTTCATTGCCATCCAGGGTGTAATAAACTTCCGATTCGGCATCTGACGGAGTTATAATTATTTTACCTTCCTGGTTCCTGATTATTTCCGGCGGTTCTAAAAGCTGGGGAGCATCATAAACGCCAATAGTTGGAAATTACGGGACAACTTTTCGAATCGGTAATATTGAAACGAAGTTTAGTTGCTTCGACAGTAGGGAAACGAAGGATTCGTTTATACCCGATCGTGGTTGCCTTTGCCAGTTCTTTCCAGCTCCCGTCAATATAAGCTTCAACAGTGAAGGCTTTCACTCTCTGTCCCAGTCGAATATATTCCTGTGCCAGAAAACGATTAAAAGTGGTTGGTTTGCCAAAATCTATGGTCAGCGAAGCTGTAGTTACACTATCATCGGTTGCCCAATAAGTATTTTTATCGGTATCGATAGCCTTAGAAGCATTGTACTTTCTTGAATTTCCGCGGACATTCGAAGCTTCTGCTTTTGCATTATCGGTCAAATCTGTAGCAAATGCCTCCTTCACTGCTTTGGCAAATCCCAGTGCAGCTTCTTCATCTTTTTTATTGATCAACCCATTGGGCATAATCGGAAAGTTAAGAAGTAATGTAGCGTTTCGTCCAATAGAGTTGTAATAAGTATCCATTAACTTAGGCACTGATTTTACTTTGGCATCTTCACCCGGGTGGTAGAACCATTCAGGCCTGATAGAAGTATTTACTTCAGCAGGAACCCATGCGTTCCCGTTTTCAAGGCCGTAATGTAACATATTCCAGGAAACTTCGCCGGTATCGTTCAACAAACTCCAGTTTGTTTCACCGACAAAACCTGCTTCGGTTCCAACCCAGCGCAGATCAGCGCGGTCTCCGCCATCATTCCAGATTACAATATTGGGTTGTAATTTACGGACAAGTTTGTACGTGTTTTTCCAGTCGTAATAGGTCTTACGGTCTATTTTACGGTTTTCATTTGCGCCACCGTAATATCCCGTACCGCCGTTGGCACCATCGAACCATATTTCAAAAATATCCCCGTAGTTGGTAAGCAGTTCCTTTAATTGATTTCTGAAATAAGTTATATATTCTGGTTTTCCGTAATCCGCAGAGTTTCTGTCCCAGGGAGACAAATAAATTCCTAATTTCAACCCGTATTCCTTACAGGCATCTGCCAGTTCACGAACAACATCCCCCTTACCATTTTTCCAGGGAGCATTTTTCACGGAATACTCCGTGTATTTGGAAGGCCACAGACAAAAACCGCAATGATGCTTTGCCGTAATGATAATCCCTTTCATTCCTGCTTCCTTGCATATTCGGGCCCATTGCCGGCAATCCAGTTTTGTTGGATTAAACAGGTTGATATCTTCATTACCATATCCCCAGGGCTGATTTGTATAGGTATTTAATGAGAAATGAACGAAAGCGTAATATTCCATCTCCTGCCATCTTATCTGATTTTCTGATGGAACCGGGCCGTAAGGTGCAGGAGGTTTTACCTGATTGCAGGCGGAAAGAATTAAACCCGTAAAAAGTAATCCTCCCAGAACTTTCCCTATAGCCAATTTTTTCAGTGTCATCATGTTATATGTTAATGAAATGTTTTTGCTTCGTCAGTTGATTGCATATACCGGAATCTAAATGCTGTTTTTTTAATATCCTAAAACTATAAAAAAATACATGAACCTAGTTCACAGGAGTAAATTTATAAAAAAGCACTCCATGCACAGGAACTTTTAGTGAAAGTTGGTCCTTTTGGGTATTGATGCTGGCAATATCCTTCTGCCTCCATAAATCACGGACCTTTTGAATCCCTGAAATACCCAGTTTCTCAAAATCTTTATAGGATATATCCACTTTTTCCAGGCCAAAGTTACAGAATCCCACAGCATAACTTCCATCTTCAAGTTCTTTTGCATAAATACGTAAATCACCTATTGTCTGGACACAAGTAGCTTGTTTGCCAAGCGGATCCTGATTAACAGCAATCACTTCATCATTTGTCAGCAGGTTCAATGTAAAATCATCAAGTTTCTCCATGTCGCAGCCAATAAGGAGTGGAGCAGAAAAAAGACACCAAAGACTCATATGCAGGTATTGCTCATCGGGTCTCAACTTACTGGGGTGCGGATTACCCCATCCCACCGTTCCTATTACAAGCATATCCGGGTCATTCCAATTTCCCGGTTTAGCCCAGGGTGCTGTTTTGTCCTGAGCCAGGGCAATATTTCTCACACTTGACCAGGTATCGGTAATATCATTGGTAGTACGCCAGCTATTGCCATGAACAGAGCCGCCCCATTTCCAGACATCAGACATCCCGTATTGACACAAGCTGTAAACAATATCCCGTGGCTGTTCACGCAGATAATTACCCATAATTTGGAAGGGCTTTTTGGCTACTTCCAGATTTCCGCCCCCTTCGAATGACAAAGAAGAGACTTTGTACGGATCATTATCCGGCATTCCGTCAATTACACCACCATAACTACACCAATCATACTTTAAATAATCAAAACCCCACTTTGCATAAGTTCTGGCATCCTGTTCTTCATGTCCGTAACTGCCGGCACAACCACCGCATGACCAGGGGCCGGGGCTGGAATAAAGCCCTATTTTTAACCCCAGACTATGAACATAGTCAGCAAGCGCTTTCATATCCCCAAACCTGGAATTAGGCACAATATTACCGGCTTCATCGCGAAACTTACCACGTAATGAAGAGTCTTTTGAATCACGGTGATTCTGCCAGAAATCGTCGATATTAATGTAAGTCCAGCCATGATTGACCAAACCACTTTCTACCATTGCGTCTGCAGCACGTTTTACTTTTTCGGCTGAAACTTCACCTGCAAAACAGTTCCAACTGTTCCAGCCCATTGGTGGAGTCAGTGCAATCTGTTCCCCACATACAATACGTAATTTTTTTTCATCCTTTCCTTTTGCATTCTCAGCGCCAAGAGTAACCTCATAAGTTCCGGCTTTTAGCAGCTTTCCTGTAATAACGCCGCTTTTAGGATCAATTTCCAATCCCGAAGGTAATCCGGTAGCTGAAAAGATCATGGGACGATCACCGGTTGCAGGTACCCGGAATTCGAATGGTGATCCCGGACGAACTCCAAAGACGCGTGCTCCGTTGATCCTTGGTTTGGCGGGTGGGAGAGGTGTAAGGATGTAAGGTTCACTTGCTACTGGGTTGAAAGTCTCAAAAGTCGTTACCTCATCCGTCATAAATTTGGCATCTGCCCAGTCCGCATGGTCGTAATAATTGCCATTACCACCATCTGTTACCACTAACTCTAATTTTTTTACGCCGGAAAGAGGTACAGAACAAGACCTGGCAGCATCGCCCAGTCGCATCACGCCACTCGACCATAATTTTTTACCATCGCCGTATACAACAAACTCTGAAGCAGGCTGGTGACCGGCTACTTCATCATCCATGCCAACCATGGCGGTAAACTCAATTGCTTTTCCTTTCAGTAGAATCGTTAAAAAACTTTCGGCATGTGTCCCGAATCCACGGTCGAATTTTTTACCGGCAATTGTCATGGTATTACCGTCAATCGTTTTATTTTTTGCAGGCATCCCGTATCCCTGGGTAGCGGCGCTAAGATCCAGCTCATCAAGCCACACTGTCTGGGCTTCTAAGTGACCGGCCCCGGTTAACCAAATAGCGATAGTAAAAGCGACAATCGCGGTTAGTTTATGACATTTTAATGATTCTCTCATGCTGTTTTTTTTAAGTATTATGTTCATTTTATTTGATTTCAATAAATTCCGGTTCGTAAGGTGCAATGGTAAAATTGCCGGAGTAGTTTTTGTCAAAAAGTAAACTTCGTGAGTTTCCTTTTATCTGAATCTCTTTAGGCTCATCGCTTACATTGAGGTACAGGTAATGGTTTTTATCAATTTGTCTGGCCATTACACCGGCAGGTACATCCGGGCCTTTTGTAATACCCAGGTCATCTATAAGTTCATCCAGCAAAGGATTAAGTACATTTCCAATGGCTGGCAAACCAACATAAATTGCTCTTCCCTTGCCGTATTTATTCGATGTCATAACCGGATAGTCTTTATCCAGACTGGTAATACTTCCAAGAACTTCGGCTCCTCTGGGATCAATAATATCGAATCTTGCTGACTCCGTATTGATGGCCTTACCCTTATAGGTAAACTCTATCTTTTTTCCTTTATAAGATTTGGGTGATATTTCATTCATCGTTTCGGTTTCTTCGTAGCCTCCCAACCGAATACCAAATACATCATTTAACATGCCCGGACGGGTAGTGGCAAACACCTGTCCTGTTGTATCAACTATAGCCGAGTTACTTGTCATAACAACAGTACCGCCATTTTTTACAAAGTCACGAATTTTAATTGCAGTTGTTTTATCCATTACGGCTACACCCGGAACAAACAATAATTTATAGTTCAACGCGCTTTTGGTTATTTCCACAACCCGGGCATCCATGTTGCGCCAGTAAAACAGATCAAAACAGGCCTGAAGCTGGTTTTCATGTTGTTCAGGGAAGTATTTACTTGCAATCTGGCTGGGAAATGAGAATGCCAGGCCAACTTCTGCTTTAGGTTTATAAGGAAAGTACTTCTCAATCTTTTTAAATTCAGCAGCAATTTTCTTGTATTCATAGTATTTGCGGTTAGGAATACCATCCCAGTCCAGCATACCTTCCAGGTACTGTTCTTCACCTGCCCACATGCTTTGCCAGGTCCAGCCACAGACCATTTGGTTACCATACATTAAGGATGCATAAGCTGATTTTCTAATGGAGTTCGGAACAGCTGTCATGGTTGTAAATTCACTACACCAGAACGGATTTGTACTTTCGAACTGAATACGGGCAATACCGAACAGGGCGTTCATCACACCCCAATTGGTCGTTAAGGAATTTCCAGGATAAAAACCACAGCCCTCACGAGTCATCTTGCCTGAATAGGCAATTTTTGAATAGTCAAAGTACTTCATTGGACTGTAATACCAGGCATTGGTATTTGTCAATGCATTGGGGGCATTGGTATTAACCGTTTCAATTACTTTAAATAGCAACCCGTTTATTTCATCGGATATGAAACGTCTGAAATCGAGTATTCTTTCGGGCGCTCCATTAATGGTCCCCGATGCAGGAAATCCGACTTCATCAAAATCATTTATTTTTCGCGACCAGCGCTGACCTGCCCAGGCTTTGTCCAAATTATCAGCAGTACCATATTTCTTTTTTAGCCACGCAATAAACCTTTTTCTTGCCGGTTCAGAATAAGAAATCGGGCCGTCCCCGGATTCATTGTCAATACCAAAGGCCAGTAATGCCGGGTGGTTCGCATAGCGTTTAGTGATAACATCTGTATAACGCAGGGCATATTTCTGGTACATTGGGTCACCCATATCTTCCATGTAACGATGATTTGGATACAGCATATTCCCGCTTGCGTCTGTAATATTAATGGAAGGATATTTGTAATGCAGCCAGATAGGGGCAGGCCGGATAGCAATATCAAGGATTACTTTTATATTGGCTTTTGCCATCATATCCATTACGGTGTCAAACCAACCAAAATCAAACTGTCCCTCTGCAGGCTCGTAGCTGTCCCATGCAAGATGCCCCATACGTACAACATTAAACCCGGCATCTTTCATTAATTGAATATCTTTTTTGATTTTTTCCGGGTTTTTATCATCGTGCGGATGATAATTGGCTCCGACATATAATACCTGAGCCTTTCCATTCACTATAGAAAAGAAAAATATTACAATTAATACGACAACATACTTAAATTTCATAGCAGTTAATTAAAAATAATTATTTTTTTGAAATGAATGACCATGAATAGCGGACAGTGGGATCCTTTTCAGAATCGAACCAGTCGAAATCGACGGGATTAGTGTTTGCACTACCGTTTCCTGATGCATACATCCCAATATAGGTACCGATAAAACCGCCTGTCACCTCAGTCGATATGTCTTTGGTCGCAGCTGTACCAACCCATAAAGGATCAGACCACGGTCCTGCCGGATTTGTAGCTGTAACATAAAATGCTCTCTGTGAACCTTTCCCTCCGTTATCAGCGCGAGCAACAGGATTACCATTTCTCTTATCTTTTTCATATACATTTTGTTTCGACTATATATCCGTTAGAGTTTTTAGGGTGTTTGATCTCCGGCTATTTGAAAATATGCTGAACAAACCAATACAGGTTGTTGGCCCATTCGGTATCGTCGTGTGCATTGCCATCCACATTCCACACGTGCGGTATGCCTTGTTCTTTTAGGTAACGGTGCACGCCCTGGCTGACCCGGATCAACCCGTCCTTGCTGCCGCATGCCAGCCATAGCACCTTGAGGCTATCTTTGGCGGCCACAGGGTCGGGCAACAGCGGCGCGTTTGAAAGTCCACCAAATTGGTTGGTATTCGGTGCCGACGAAAATCCACCAATGTAGTCGAACAGATTGATATGGGCCAGCCCGATGTTCAGCGTTTGACCGCCCCCCATCGACAGTCCCACGAGTGCGCGGTGTTCGCGGTCGGTATAAACCGAATAATGCGACTCAACGTAAGGAATAATGTCTTTGAGCAAGTCGTTTTCGAAAGGCTCGCCGTAACCTTTAAATCCGTCTTTTCGGTCCGCCTGTTCGTCAGGTTTTGGATTGCCAACCGTTACATTTGCATTGCAGTTTGGAAAAACCATGATCGCCGGCCCAATCTTGCCATCAGCCAGTAGGTTATCCACGATATAGTCGGCACGAACCCAGTATGGCCACTGGCCGGCAGTGGAATTAAGGCCGTGTAGCAAATAGATCACCGGATACTTTTTATCCGCCGAATAACCGGGAGGCGTGTAAACCAGCATTTCGCGATGCGTGGAGAGTGTTTTGGAATCATATTTCACCGTTGTAATTGTACCGTGCAGAACATCACGTTTGTCGCGGAATCCGGCAGGCGGATCGCTAAAGACCTGTTTTTCATCGGGCCCGAGTTCGATTGGTCCGCCAAAGCCGCCGCGGCGTGCTCCCTGTTTGACAGCAGCAGTATCGTCCCGAAACAGCAAAGGTGCAAACTCGTGCAGACTGCGTCTCCAGCTCTGCCATTCGTGTGCAGTATTCGGTGAAACATAAAATACGCAATTAACACCTTCCTGCTTTAACGAATCAGTGTTTGCCCTGGGGTCGCCACCGAAAACACGATGGTTCCCTTCAAGCTCGCGGCTTCCGTAACTCACAAATACGAGTTTAAACTTGTCCTTGAATCCCGGAACTTTGTCCATATCTTCTTTCGAGATGCTGCCTCCACTGAAAAGGCCGATGTATGAAAATACGCCGGGGTTGTCCAGCGTGATGCGTTTGGTTTGCATGCCCCCCATCGAAAGGCCTGCCATCGCCCGGTGCGACCGATCAGCTATCGTACGGAAATTTGAATCAACATACGGGATCACATCTTCAAGAAGAATGTGTTCGAATTTTCCCCAATCGAAGCCGCGCAAGCCGCCCTGTTTGCTCAAATCTCCGGAAATACCTCCATTTTCCATCACGATGATAAATGGTTTTGACTTTTCCTTCGGCAATCAGGTTGTCCATGATCAGGCCGGCATGTCCCTGGTCGCCCCAACCGCTTTCGCCCTCGCGATAGCCGTGTTGCAGATACAGTACCGGATAGTGTTTGGTCACATCCTTATCGTAATCCGGCGGTGTATATACAAAACAATGGCGGATGGATTTACTGGTATTGCCATAATAGTAAATCTCGCGTAACTGGCCGTGTGGTACGTTTTTCAGGGCATAGAAGTCCTGATCTTCAGCCGGAATTTCGATATCGTTTCGCCACGCACCGGAACCGAAGATGAAGGTGCTGCCCGGATCGGGTACCTCGGCGCCATCGATAACAAGCCCATAGTAGTGGTTGCCTTCGGTGAGCGGCGCCGAATCGCCCATCCAAAAGCCAAGCGAATCCTTGGTCAATGGGTACCTGATGCCATCGATATTTAGAAACACACTGTTTGCCTCCGGTGCCTTGATGCGTGCCCGCACGCGGCCTTCGGTG
>CAVVIO010000065.1:0-12019 GCA_963748095.1 uncultured Bacteroidales bacterium | reverse complement strand
ACAGATATTCCGGTGGACATATGTTGGATTGATCTCCAGTGAGAACCGGTCTCCGAATTTCCTTCCGATAAGCAGTTGATGTACATAACTCATCCGGTCCCAGAAATACAGTTTTCCCGGTCCGTCCCATCTCAGTGTATTTAGTGCAGCACTTGTAAAATAAGATATTGAAACAGGCATATTACGGGCACCTGTGGATTGACGGAAGATGGAAAATTTCAGAAAACTGTCGTAGGTTTTTTCATAGGTGCCACGGCCAATTCCCACCATCACCCAGTTGGTAATACCATACTCAAACCCGAGGTGGATATTTGCCTGATCAAGTCCCCACAAATTATAGGCGCCGGAATTCACTTGTCCAAAACGATGATCGATACGTACATCAAGTACCCCGGCATGCATGCGTTCAATGGAATGCCCGTTTATGATCCGCGTTGATTTAAACGTGGCAGTTGCGTAATTGATACTGTCCCCGGTCGATTCTTTCAGCAGTTCATCAATGCTCTGGGCGCTTGAAAATACGGTGAAAAATACAGACAGGATGATCGATAAGATAGTAATTCGCATCGTTGATTTTATAAGGTTAATTAATTATTCGGTGCTCCGGCATCAACCCACTTTTTGATTATCGCCAATGTACAATTATTCAGTTTATTGGCATCCTTCGGCATGGGTTTAACGCTTGGATCGTGGGAAACCACTTTATATAACATGCCATTATCGGCATATATTTTAAGATCCGCATAATTTTCAAGTTTGATATTACCTCCCAGCGCTGCTGCGGAAGCATTACTGTGACATGAAAGGCAATAATTCTGCATTATTGGTTGAACAGAAGTGGCATAGGTAACATTGGTAGTATCACATTGAGTATTTAACTGGGGATACAGGTATTCTTTATTGTCGTAATAACAACCGGATAAGAGTAATAAAAACAATACGGCTATGGATAACAGGGTTTTCATGTGTCGTGTTGTATCTGTTAAAGGATTAATTATTTAGTTTACCCTGGACGATCCAGAGTTCGATCTTACGGATAGTACATTCATCGAGTGTCCCCGAAGGAGGCATGGCTATGAAACCGCTTTTATGGCGGATAGCTCCTACTATTAGCGGAGTGCCATTACGGAGAGTTTCCGCATACTTTTTTATATTCTGGTAACTGTCCAATGAGATATTACCGCTGGATACGGATGAATTATGACATCCGGTACAGTTATTCTGGAATACTGGCCACACCTGGGTTGCAAAGCTAATGGTACCTGTTGTATCACAGGATGCCTGCGGACAATCGCTGTTTAATGCTCCTTCGGTAATCCATTTTCTGATATTGTCAATTTGCTGGGATGTAAGTTGCTGACTTCCTGCCGGGGGCATGCGCTCATCGGATTCACCGGAGGTCATCACCCTGTATAATTTACTGCCGCCGGGATTATACGGGGTAACAGTTGTCATTATTGAGGCATAATCGGTAAAAACATATCCTTCCCGGTGCGTAATCTGATCGTGGCACCCTGTGGTGGCACAACTCGATTGAATTACAGGAAGAATATTCTGGGCAAAACATAAACTGTCTTTAAAGGTTGTTGTAGTAGTGTCACCGGTGGTCCCTCCGGTAGGAGTATTATTGCCACAGACAGTGTTTTTTGCTCCCTGTGCGATCCATACCGCAATCAGCGTTCGTTGTGTCTCTGCAAGCGGCTGATTCGGAGGCATCATATTGTCGCTGTTTATATCGGTAATAACTTTATACAGCTTGCTGCGTACCGGATTACCCGGATCAACAGCCCTCATTACAGATGCATAGTCAGCTACTGAAAATTCCCCTCTTGACGAACCTCCTCCATGACAATCCGTCATTCCGCATGAGGTTTGTAAAACCGGTAGTACCTTGGAGTCGAAACAAACAGTATCTATTCCGTTAAGGGTAAGAGGTTCATGAACACACGAGGGAACTATAAATAAAAGTACAGGGAGTAATAATATGCTTAACAGGATAATAAAGTAGGAGTGTTTATATTTCATATAAAGATTTAATTAGTTTTCAAAGTTAACGTTAATCCATTAATCTTCATTGTGTGGTTAATAATAATTTTTTCAGATATTTAACTATGTTACTATTTAATTACTGATTAAAACCAGAGGATGATATTTATGCAGGGAATGGTGTGGTAATGTGTTGATGTGGTGATTTGAGGATGTGGTGATGCGATGATTTTTGAGTAGGTGATATAGTAATCAGTGATTTGTATTTTTGTGGTTGGTGGTATTGATGATATGATGATGTGATGATGCGGTAATATGTTGATAGAAGAAAGGAATAATGAAATAATTTTCAGTTTTCATAAGGCTGGCGATAAAACAAGTCCACCAGTTGTTTTTCGAGTGGCAATTCCTTTTCGCTGTAACGCGGATCTTCGATCAGGAATTCTTTTTTCATGCCCGTAACTTCTATACTGTAGAAACCGAATTCTTCTACTACTTTTCCGGTAACAGCATATACGCCTTTTCCCCTGAAAGGAAAGGCAGCGGCAATATCGGGAAAATGCGTGGTATCGAAGAAATAACCTTCCCTGTCGAGAAAGGTTCCGAAGTTCATACGCTGATTTTTTATGGTGATGGTATATTTTATAGTAACCAGGTAGCCCCATATTGTTATTACTTTTCCGGGATAATTTTTCAGATCGGAGGCCAGTAACATATTACGTGGCCGTGATACCAGTAATGAAAAAGGATTGAATAATGAAAAACCCAACAGTTCCATCTGATCAAAAGCATCTTCATACTTCGAACGGGGAAGGTCCGGAACGGAATAATTCTTTGGCTTTGTTTTAAATAGTTCACCCTGAATGCTGGCATTTTCAGTTTTATGCGCCATGAGATGTGCCTTCCATAGTAATTCCCGTTTGTTCACTCCGGTAAAACGAAAAGCGTCAATACGAATAAGTAGGGTGATCTGTTCCAGG
Source organism: uncultured Bacteroidales bacterium (assembly GCA_963748095.1). Lineage (GTDB taxonomy): Bacteria > Bacteroidota > Bacteroidia > Bacteroidales > UBA10428 > CAVVIO01. Next base: position 9,053 of record CAVVIO010000065.1, on the reverse strand, counting down.
GAAACAGGCAGTCGCCCGAGAAAATCGTCAAAATCTTTAAATGGGCCGTTTTTTGAGCGTTCGGTCAGAATTCTTTCGGCAACTCTTTCTTCGAGCTCGTGCAGGTGCTGAAAACCGAGATAAATATCTTTTCCGGAAATAATGGTTTCCGATTCACTCTTATTAATGCAGGGTTCATGAATGATTGCTCCCAGCATCCGGGCTTCATTCACGTAAATCTCGGTACGGTAAAATCCCCCGAAATTATTGATCACTGCCACCATGTATTCAAGTGGGTAGTAGGCTTTCAGAAACAGGCTCTGGTAACTTTCCACGGCATACGATGCCGAGTGTCCCTTGGCAAATGCATAGCCGGCAAAACTTTCTATCTGTCGCCATACATCAGCTATCAGCTTGTTACTGTATCCCTTGTTCCGGCAATTTTCAAAAAACTTTTCCCTTACCTGTGCAAATTCCTGTCTCGACCTGTACTTACCTGACATGCCCCGGCGCAGTACATCAGCTTCTGATAAGGATAGCCCGGCAAAATAATGGGCCACTTTAATCACATCTTCCTGGTAGACCATCACACCATACGTTTCGGGCATAATATCATACAATACGGGATGTGCTTCCTTTCTTCGTTCAGGAAATCGGAAACGCAGGATATATTCCCGCATCATGCCCGACCGTGCCACACCCGGCCGGATGATTGAACTGGCGGCCACCAGTCCCAGGTAATGATCCACCTCGAGTTTTTTCAGTAACATGCGCATGGCCGGTGATTCTACATAAAAGCATCCGATAGCCCTGGCTGTCTTCAATAAATGCTTTACCCGCGGATCCTCCTTAAACCTTTTCACATCGTGAATATCAACCAGGGGATCTCCGGGATTATTATTCCGGATGATCTCCAGGGAGTCTTTGATCTTTCCCAGTCCGCGCTGGCTCAGGATATCAAATTTGTATAATCCGGCATCTTCGGCAATGACCATGTCAAACTGCGTGATCGGAAATCCTTTGGGCGGAAATGAAGTTGCCGTATAATAATGAATAGGTTTTTCGGAAATAATCACACCCCCCGCATGAATACTCAAATGGCTCGGAAAACCGTGTATCAGTTTGCTGTATTGAAGGATGAGTTTAGCAATATGGTCCGGTTCATCAGCATTGTATTTACCATTACTCAACATATCGATCTCGTGCCGAGGAAGGCCGAATACCTTACCCAGTTCGCTGATCACCGCTCTATCCTGGAATGTACTGTAAGTTGCCAGCAATGCCACATTCGGAAAACGGTTGAAAATGTATCGTATCACATCATCGCGGTCCTTCCATGAAAAATCGATATCAAAATCAGGAGGGTTTTTCCGGTACAGGTTGATGAAACGTTCGAAATACAGATCGAGTTCTATCGGGTCAACATCTGTAATACGCAGCAGGTAAGCCACAATGCTGTTTGCCCCGCTGCCCCTTCCCACATAAAAGTATCCTTTCCGACGGGCATAGCTCAGGATATCCCAGTTGATCAGGAAGTATGAAACGAAATCTTTCTGCCGGATGATCTCCAGTTCCTTTTTCAGGCGTTCTTTTATTTTTTCATCCCAACTGTGAGTAACGATAGGGGAGTCCTTCATTGCAAAGCTGTAACAGCAACCGGTAATCTTCTTCTTCGGATGATGTATATGTTTTTTTGTTTTTCGGAGGATGTTCACTTCCGAATTCAAAACTTATCGAGCATTTCTGCAGCAGTTGCCCGGTATTTTCGATGATCTCCGGAAATTCGGCATATAGTTGTAACAATTCTTTTTCAGGCAGCATTACATGTTGTTCGCTGCCTTCTTCGGTTTTGGAAAGTTTACTCAACAGGGTATTTTTATCGATTGCCCGCAGCAACCTGTGAGCGTTGAAATCCCGTTTATTCCGGAAAGTAACTGTTTGAAGAATAACCAGGCGATCCATCCTGTTTTTCCATTCCGAGAACCGGAGTTTGTTCAGGTCACGGGGAGCTACACCCAGGTATTCATTTTCTTTCAATGGCGCTCCCTTAAAAGTTGCAAATGGATAAACTATAAATGCATGATCAAAAACGGGAGCTTCCGAAGGTATTTTTTTACCGGTTGCCAGGTGTTCCGATAAAAAGCAGTTCAACTCATAAAATCCCTCATTGTTTTTTGCAATTCCGATAAATTGCTGATGAACGCCATTTCTGAAGTCAATTCCGAGAATGGGTTTTATATCGTATTCAGGGGCAATACGCACGAAATTCAGGCAGGCCGAGGTATTGTTGATATCGGTAAGTGCAAATGTACGGACCCCGCACTTTTGGGCTTCGGCCAGCAAATCTTTGGCGGGCATGGTGCCGTACCGCAGACTGAAGTATGTGTGGGTGTTCAGGTACATTGGGCAGGGATTTATTTTATTGAAAATTTACTTTTTTATTATACTGAATCCTGCTACCAATGACAGAAATCTGTAAGCATCAGTATACATGATATATGTTTTTAATTAACTTATAATTGATATAACTGATATTTTCTATGTCCTCAAGCCGGACGGGCTTTTACTTTTCTCCTTGATGAGAAAAGTAAACAAACCCCGAAGCTATACGGGGCAAGAAAAAAATAAGCTTGACATTTTTTCATGGCAATCTTATCTCACGTAGCACGCATTTTTTTCGACTCTCGCTCTTATGGTATCACTTTTAATATTATTACTTTTAGTACAAAATGATTACAAAATTTAGATCAATTTAATTCCTGATACCTCATGGATTCCTTTTATCATTCCACTTTGCAGGTATTTTTAGATCCCTGAGCTCTCAGGATGACAACATAGATAAACTTTATGTTTTATTCCAACCTTCCATCATTCCAATCTTCCATTGCTCCGGTTCTCCATTACTATACATCCTAGGCTCTTCTGCCGGCAGGTGCAGCCGGAGATTCCCCTGTAAACGGGTTAAAAACCTGGTAGGATTTAACATTCATACCGGCAGCGCGTACCACGGCATGGTCACCAAACCTGTTTCGTAGACTGTCGACTGCCTTATACAACCGGATCATTTCGGTAGTGTCCTCAAACAGGTTGATCTGGTAACAACCGCTTACCAGTCCGCTGAGGCGCACACCTATTAATCGTATCAGCAGCCGCTTCTGGTACAGCTTTTCAAAAAGATCGAAAACAATGGGGAACAATATGTGATCGGCCGAAGTGTAAGGAATTTTTCGTTGCTGGGTATAGGTGTTGAAATCGGAGTACCGGATCTTGACGGTCACACATGAAGTTACTTTTTCTTTTTTTCGTAACTGGTAGGCCAGGTTCTCGATCATGGCCAGTAAGATGCTTTTTAGTTTAACAATATCGGTAGTATCGCGATCGAAAGTACGTTCGGTGGAGATCGATTTTCGTTCGGAATAGGGTGTAACCGGTGAGTTATCGATGGCATTGGCTTTTTTCCAGATAAGGATGCCGTTTTTTCCCAGCAGGCTTTCCATCAGTTCAACCGGCATTTCCTGGATGGTTTGGATAGTTTTTACACCCATATTCCGCAGTACCTGGTATGTTTTTTCACCTACCATCGGTATTTTTTGTATAGACAAGGGAGCCAGAAAAGATTTCTCTTTACCAAATTCCACCTGTAGTTCATTATTTGGTTTGGCCTGACCTGTAGCCACTTTCGATACCGTTTTATTAGATGACAGTCCAAAAGAAATAGGCAAGCCGGTATTATTAATAATGGACCTCCTGATTTCCGAAGCATATTTCATGCAGCCGAAGAACTTATCCATTCCCGACAGATCGAGGTAAAATTCATCGATCGATGACTTTTCAAAAAGGGGAACATTTTCCCTTATGATATCGGTGACCATGTGTGAATATTTGCTGTAAACTTCCGAATTTCCCCTTATGATCACTGCTTCGGGACAAAGTTGCCGGGCCATTTTCATCGGCATTGCCGAATGAACACCAAAAGTACGGGCTTCGTAACTGCAGGATGCCACCACCCCCCGGTCGCTGGTACCGCCGATAAGCACGGGCCTGCCATTCAACCGGCTGTCGGTCAGTCGTTCGCACGATACGAAGAATGTATCGAGGTCCATGTGCGCTATGGTGCGATGGTCAGTCACCTTACAATAATTTTGTTTTCAGTTGTTGTACATCCTGTTGTAATTGCAGGATCGTATTCATTAACCCGGTCATGTCCGGTTGGGGAAGTTCCCCCGAAGGCAGGTTAAAACTGGTAAATCCCCTGGCTTTCCATACTTCGATGATCTGGTCGGCCTTTACCCTGTAAGGTGCATATTCGGGATTATCCGATTTTAACAACAGTTCCCCGTCGCTGAGGTTATTGATGATTCGTTTATAGACGATCCCTTCGTCGCGGGTAATGACCACGTAGCATTCTTCGTTTTTTATACGATGCCAGTCCAGCACGTATTCACAAATGATATATGTTCCCGGAAGTACGGGTAACATGCTGTCGCCCGAGATCTGGAAAACCCGGTAAGTACGGTCACCGGAAAGTTCGGTATAGGGCAGGCTGAATTTCGGAAGATTTTCGATGTAATCGATATCGCCGTATCCTTTTAGATAACCGGCCGAGGCTTTTACCGGCACAAGTGTGCACAGTTCTTTTTGAGAATTATTATCGGTAATTACAGGTAATATGCGTAATTGTTGCCCTTTGATATCCGTGTGTTTATCTTCCTGCTGTTCACGACTCAGATCGGTATTTATCAGGGCGTCGAGTGTGAGATGGAAGTAATGACAGGCGCCTGACAGGGTACGTAACCTTGGCTCCACGCGGCCCTCTTCATAGGCGCCTATAAGCGAGCGTTTCACTCCCAGTTTGTTGGCCAGTTCTTCCTGGGTCATGTTCCTGCTTTTTCGCAGAAATTTCAGGTTTGTTCCTAAGAAATTCATAGCATAAATTTTATATGCTAAAATAATAAGAATTCTTATAATATGAGAATAAAATAAAAGATTATTTTAATGTTATAATGGAATATTGTTTTTGCAAAGAGGGGGATGACGACAAAGGGATCAGACATTTCCATTGTAAATCATATAAATCCGATTATTTTTTAGGAAGTTAGAGATTACTTTGCTCTTCTGCGATACGCTGCCAATGACAAAAATTATGCAGGTATAAGTATAAAAGACAAATTGTTTAATTAGTTTAAATTTGATATGGTTTATATTATTTCTATGCCCTAAAGACCGGGCTGGCTTTTACTTTTCTCCGATGAGAAAAGTAACAAAAGAATCTTAGCAAAACGAATCCCTACGCGCTCTGCTGCAATACAAGAATTTCTAATAAAGTAATCGCGTAAACGGTATCAGACACATAATGTTTTATTTTATCTTCTAATCAAGGTTATATTTTTAAAGTATTTTATTATTAAATACCCGTTTACGCTAAAGGCAAGCCCCTTTATTGAAATTCTATATATTGCAGCATCGCCTCCACTCTGGCCTCCCGTTTTGCCGGGCCCGCGCGCTTATTCTATACAATTATTCCTCCCTGGCGTTCCTGACATATTTTGTCGGGATTTTTAGGCACTCGCTCTAATAATATCACTTTTAATTTTTATTAATTTAATCTTTGACACCTCATAGTCTCACTTGTCATTCAGCTTTATGAGTATTTTTAAATGATTGAAAACTCGTAATGACGGAAACTAGTAATATCATCGTTCCTATCCTTGAAATCTAAGATGAGGATTTGGAAGTCAGTAGCCTTATTATCAGCAGAAAATAGTGTTCCTGTTAATAATTGTGGAGAAGAAAATTCCCTGATTATATGGTAAATGAACAAATATCTCCTAATTTAGGGGCAATCAAAATATACTTGGAAAAACACATGGCGGATAAATTAACCTATATGCTCACCTTTTTTCAATTTAAACCATGAATACAAGCGCCCTTATCTTTTTCGTAGTAACTATTAGTCTGGTTGTTCTTATTTCGGGATATTTCTTCTACAGGGTATTAATTTCAAAAGGTACCACACAGAATAAAAACACACAATCGTGGAGCAGGATAGGCCTTGTGCTGGCCATGGCAGGGAATGCCGTAGGCTTCGGAAATTTCCTGCGGTTTCCGGTTCAGGCCATTCAGAATGGCGGCGGAACATTTATTATACCTTACCTGGTTTGTTTTTTAGTGATGGGTATTCCGCTTTTATTTGTTGAATGGTCGATTGGCCGTTACGGCGGTCAGTACGGGAATCATTCCACACCGTTTATGCTCGACAATCTCGACCGGAGGACTGTCTGGAAATACATCGGCGATATTCGGACTATTCAGCAACATCGGTATTGCCGCCTATTATTGTTTTATGGAATCGTGGACACTGGCCTACACCCTGCATTCTGCCGTAGGTACCTTCCAGGGAATGTCGGAAAACCAGGTGGTGCAGTTCTTCAATCGTTACATCAGCATTAACAAATCTACTTTTTTCCCTTACGAATCCATTGTATTTTACCTGGCATGTCTTGGTCTGAATATTTATATCTTATCGAGGGGACTGAAAGGAATTGAACGGGTGGCAAAAATAGCAATGCCTATGCTTATCGGCTTCGGGATATTCCTGGCCATTAAAGCCATTACCATGAAGGCAGGAGTCTACGGCGCTAAAAATCCGGGTACGGCAGGTTTGAATTTCCTGTGGACACCCGATTATCATTCCATCTGGAATCCTAAAGTGTGGCTGGCGGCGGCGGGACAGATATTTTTCACCCTTTCGGTGGGGATGGGGTCCATACAGTGTTATGCCTCTTTTGTAAACTCGCGCGATGATATAGCCCTTAACAGCATGTCGGCCGGATGGATGAACGAATTCGTGGAAGTAGTGCTGGGGGCGGCTATTATTATTCCCATTTCCGTGGGTTTCCTGGGAGTGGATAAAATGAAACACCTGGCCGAACTGGGAGGGCTGGCAATAGGATTTAAGGTATTACCCTACCTGCTCAACCAGTGGGGGCCGGTATTATCGATACTGGCCGGTACCATGTGGTTCCTGTTGCTGTTTTTTGCCGGCATCACATCCTCACTGGCGATGGGTAAACCATGGACCAGTTTCATGCAGGATGAGTTCAAGTGGTCGGATAAAAAGGCGGCCCGTTCGTTCGGACTGATCATTCTTGTACTGGGATTGCCCACGGTGTTTTTCTTTAATTACGGCGTATTCGACCAGTACGATTACTGGACGGGTACCTTTTCATTGTTTGTCTTCGCACTTGCCGAGATCATCCTGTTCTCGTGGGTATTCGGTGTGGAAAAAGGCTGGGCGGAGATAAAACGCGGGGCGGATATTAACATCCCCATCATTTATAAATACATTCTGAAATATGTTACACCCGTGCTGCTTATTGCCGTGTTTATTGGCGCACTTATCACCCCGGTGAATAACGACTGGGCAGGGGCCATTCACAGCCTGTTTACGGGACACGGCTGGCAGCTCGATAACGGATGTATTATCAAACAGGTAGTAAGCGCCGATATCCGGCAGCAGATCGCCGCGGCGGTAGACCCGGTGATGAAGGCACACCTCACAAAAAAACTGTACCTGGTAGCCGGTACCAAGTTCCTGCTACTGGCTGTATTTGCCGGTATAGGGGTGCTGGTGTATATTGCCGGTAAAAGAAGGGAAAAGGCTGCGATGCAGCAGTAGGACAGTTATCAGTTATCAGTTATCAGTAATCAGTTATCAGTAATCAGTAATCAGTAAACAGTTTGGGTAGTGGGGATAGAGGCAGGTGGATTGATGATGTGATGATGTGGGGATAGATGAAGGATCGGGGGGATTCTTTATAAACAGGCATGTTCATAAAAATCATTTGCTTTTTAGCTGATTATCACTTACATTTATTTCTCAAACGGTTACAGGAAGGATTATAGTTACAAGCAGAAAGGATTAAAACCGTTTATCGCAAGGATAATTTAACAGGATGAACAAAATAACCGGATATAATTACAATAGGATGGTTAAATTAGGCAGGTTGTGTTTATGCAAATGTTTATCACCAAGTGTAGGAAACAGAAATGACAGACATATAATGAAAAGTAAACCATTGTGAAAGGACAGAAAAATAAAGTATTGATAAGACTAGAAAGCTGACTCTCAAGCCGACCCTCAATAATCAATGATAAACTAAATTGTTAAACTTGAATATAAAGAACATGAATACAGTAATCATGACAGCAATTAAGAATAAAAGCATACTTGAATTTTATTACAAAGGGCATATTCGTATTGTAGAACCACATGCGTATGGAATTACAAGTAAAGGAAATGAATTACTAAGAGCTTATCAAATTGATGGAACAAGCGACACTGGAAAAGTGCCTGATTGGCGTCTTTTTTCTGTAAATAAAATTGAGAATTTAAGTACGACTCAAGATAAATTCAGGAATACAAGACCTGGTTATAAAACTGGTGATAGTGCTATAGATGAAATATATTGTGAAATATAACTTGTAGAATATGGCTAAAAAAAGAAAACAATTGGAGTTCAGTAAAAATAATTCCATTTCAAAAAACTACAAGGATTTTGAAAAATACGTACTTGGATTAGATAAGAAGTTTGGTGAAATTTTATTGCAAAAACTAAACACTTCTGACAATCTTCGTGAGGACATTAAAAACGATGTTCAGGACTATATATCTCAAATGATTTCAAATGAATAAACAATATATTAAATCCATATCTATTGAGGGTTTTAGAGGAATTAATAATGAAAATGACCCACTTCAAATAGATTTTAATATTAAAGGAATTACTTCAATATTTTCTCCTAATGGTATAGGGAAAAGTTCAATTTTTGATGCTCTTTCTTTTTGTTTAAATGATGAACTTAAGTGTTTAAAACCCCTCAAAACTGAAAATACTGATTACAAATCAATACAAAATATATTTCACAATGGTGATGGTAAGATTGGTATTAATTTGGAGGATGAAGATGGTCATATAAATACTGTTGAATTTAAAATAAATAGTAATGGTGGTAAAGAATTGATTTCAACCCAAACCCACTTGCCAGCATTACTTACAAAAATAAAAGATATA
>CAVVIO010000064.1:0-38370 GCA_963748095.1 uncultured Bacteroidales bacterium | reverse complement strand
CAGAAACAACAGCGCCGCACTGTAGTGTGGAATAGTCAGCCGGCACTGATTGTTATTTACGCTGCATTTTTCTATGGTCTTGGGCTCCCATGATAAGTCCGGACCAATAACGGCACCGGCCAGTGAAACATCGTTGGTTGCATCAATACGTGGTCCCGTAAGCCTCCAGATATTTGCGCTGTTAGCTTGTTCGGGCAGTTGCACGGTTAAGTCCAGGTCACTGGAAGCGTCCTTGTTAAAGATGGCGATACGCCACCCGTTCTTTGCCTTGCCGGCATATGCGGTTGCGTTGATATTACCGGCTTGCAGAACGACATTTTTCATCTCAGTTTCTGCAAATTGGTTCGCCAGCATCATGCCATAAAAAATTGGCCGCGCTTTAAATCCATAATTCACTTCTCCGGCTATCGGGGTATAATAACTGCCTTTGGAGTCGCTACTCTCACTGGCAACTTTTTCACCGGGCAGGTGGTTGCCCAGCGCTGCCTTTAATATATTCCGGCTGCCACCGTGTAAATTGATACCGGCACATCCTGCAGCTGCCAGAGTAAGCATATAATCACCTCCCCACAAGGCCGATGCAAGTGTATCGCTCATCCCGGGTTTGCCGCCACGGTAACACGAATTGCCTTCTGTCATACGATAATACAGGTGGTTTTTAGCAGCCAGGTCGGCAATCCCTTTTGTAGATTGACCAATTTTCGGGTTGTTCCGCAGTAAATTTTCGATGGTAACATTCGGATTATCCGGTGGGCCCGATGCATAATAGTGACCCGTGACCGCCACCAGACGCTTGCCCAGGTTTTGTTCGGCAGCAGGAATAAATTGTTTGATCCAGTCAGAGTTTGCTCCGACATCCGGACCTCCGAAAGCTGCATTCGGAACACTCTGTGATATTGCACGGGCACATGCAGTCCATTCTTTTATATAATCATTGAAGTCCCAGTTTGCAGGACGTGTACGATTGATTGAGTCCCGATAAAAATCGGGCTCATTACCAATTTGAAAATAAAGCAACTGATCATGCGGGACATACTTTGCAATAAATTCCGCTTCTTTGGCAAGTCTCTCAGGAGAACTGTGGCCAAAATTCAGGCCGTAAATAAGCTGCCAGCCTGTTGCACGAAGAAAACCAGCCAATTCCGGTATCGATTCTGCCGGGATCATGAAAAGTTTAGCCGGCATCCAATGCTCCGACTTTTTGATGTCAGGGATTTTTAATTCAGGCGCTGTTGTGACGGGATCAACTTTTAACCAGCAGGATTCGCTGCTGTTACCTCCCAAGTCGCAATACACCACTGGGACTGAGTGTTTTAAAAAGTGCGACCAGCTCTTTGTTGGATACGGAAAAGAATTTCGGATCTGTCAATTGAGCCAATTCATAACTTAACCCGGTATAATTGAAGGGAACAAGATGGGCAGGTGAATCGGGTACTATTTTCAGATTTCCTTTTACTTTACCGGACCAGAATGATTTACCGGACACGGCAGCAAAAGCAGGATTCGAACGATAGATGATTACCCCGCCTGCGAGAACAGCAGCATTCGTTAAAAATTTTCTTCGGTCTATCATGGTATTGAAATTAAAACAACGTGGTTCTTGCAAACAAATTTATAAAAAATAATATATTCCCGGTTTTGCAGAGATGCGATTAATCGCATCTCCGCTTTCAGGTACAATTTCTTTTTTACGAATGCACATTCGGAGAAGAAGGGGAGAGTAACTACAGGGATATATTCAATAAACAGTCATACTTTCGCGAAGCGGATTTAAAAAAGATCAAAATATCCAGAAACAGGCTGATGTTAATCATTTTCAGTTCTCCGTAAAACCGGAACAGGCTGAGCGGTTTCGCTCAGCTCACTTCAGCCTGAAATAAGGTGTTGTTTGTCTGTAAGAGCGTTCTTCCAATCCGAAATTGACTGAGCAGTTTTGCTAAGCTCGTTTTTAAGTTAAAATGAGGCTGTTCATATCATTTTGAACGTTTTTTTAATCAAAAACAGCTTTAGCTATTTTGCTCAGCTAATTCCAGCGTGAAATGAGGCCATGTTCGTCTGTAAGAGCGTTATTCCAACCTGAAGTAACCTGAGCAATTTTGCGCGGCTTTCCGAAAAGTTGCGGACAGGTATTGTGCAACTAAAGAGATTTATAAAGGTTACGGGAAGGTCCTTGTATGTGCAGACGGACTAATTCTTTGTTAAAAACTGGCGTTGTATTTCTGTAAGTGCTTCCGGAAACCTGTATGTTTGTAAAGCAAACAGGACAAAGAATGCAAAAAATTTTTCAGTGAAATTTATTCTTCGGGAACAAAGGCAACCGCATCGATCTCAACCAGAAAATCCGGATGTGCAAGCGCTGCCACAAAAAAACCGGTAATTGCAGGAGGATGTTTCAGATTACCCAGGTACTTTTGTGAAGCCTGAAATCCGAGATACAGATCTTGTCCCTGAACAATATATATGGATAATTTCACAAGGTTTTCAAAAGTAGCTCCACAGGCTGAAAGTGCCGTTTGTAAATTCTGCATCACCTGCTCGGTCTGGCCCGCGATGTCTCCTTTACTGACTATTTCTCCTTTTGCATTTACAGCATCCTGCCCGCCGATATAAATGGTTTTTCCCTGTCCCTGTGTTGTAACAACCTGCGAAAATGCAGGGTTTTTTGAGAGTCCATCCGGGTTAATGTATTGTACTTTTCCGCTCATTTACCTGTGGTTTATGGTTATAATTCAGGATATATTGCAATGACCGTGATGGTTTATAATAAATACTTCCTGATGTCAGGAGGTATTTTGTTGCTTAAGTTACGAAATATTTCCTTTTTGTGATTTATCATGTAATTTTCCTTTTCATCTTCTAAAATACTTGATAAAATTGTTCTGTAATCTGAATTAAAAATATATTCCGGCCTGCAATGAAAACTGTTTATTTGTTAAACGTAAAGATTGGTCTGCCCTTGATCTTAAATCGAGAAAATGTTCATAAGCTATATTTACAAAAACAGAGTGTTTCCCAAGCCAGTTCCCTTCAATTCCTGTTGTTGCGATCACCCCTGAAATGAGTGTATTGATATTCTTACCATAACGACTATAAAACTCATCAATTTTGACATCCATATTCTGAGACAAAATTATTTTATTGGAAATGCCAATACCGCAGGTGAAGATTGTATTTTTTGATAAATTAAAATCGTAATTTAAAATAATCGGGATTTTTAAAACGATTACATCTAAATCTGCCTTTATGGATGGTAAATAAGGATAAAGAATTGAATCACCACCTTTAAAATCGATATCATTAAGAATATAACTATCGCTGCCGTATGTTACAGGATACATATGAACACCATTCAGAAGAGACAATGTATAAGATTTCGAATCTTTTTCAATAAGGAAATTGAACTTCAGGTTAAAATGTCTGTTAAACATTAAAAAATTCGATAATTTTAACGCCGCACCAATTTGGTAATTGTCCCCATAATTGCTGATTAACTGATTTCCAAAATTATATTGGTTTTTCGAGTAACCCAATATTACCCCGAATTTCACTTTCGCCGATGTATTTCCCCTTTCGTAAATAACGCAACTTCCTAAGCCACATACTTTTTCAGTATAGTCTTTTGTCAGTTTTATCAACGATTTATGGGTGAGCCTTGTATTCTGGATCTCATTATTGATACCTGGGCAATCATCCATCATCCACATTAATTTGCCTTTGGTTTTTGAGGGCTTGATATAGGAGCCATTATCTCCCTTATATGTTTCCATCTTCTCTGTAAGTTCTATAAAACCTTGCGGGATTTTTTCAATATAATAATGCTCCCCGTCATTGTCTACATAATAGTATATATTTGCCATCCCTTTAATAAGAAATTCCAGGAAAACAACCTTTTTTGTTGTTGAATCAATCTTTATTTCCTTAGAAATATAATATTTCCCGTTTATATACCTGTATCCTGCTATTTCATTGGGGTTATATGTTATAGTTGCATTGCCGGCATCGGGTTTAAAAACACATTTTTCAGATGCTTTTTTGCTGTTTTGAACAAGAAGGAGTCCCATTGTTGTATCTCCCTTTAATGATAATATATACCCTTCCTTGTATATATCAGTTGCATTTGAATTTGGAAAACAAAAGAAAAAAACGAATAAAACTGTTAAAAAAAGTTTCATGATTTAAATAGTTGGATTTAGTACTCTTTACAATTATAATTATTTGACTTTATTCGGTTATAACTATATCTGTTCGCAATTAAAATAAAATTTTCCCCAACTTATAGTTACCGTTTATGGTCTAAATATAAAAGTTATTCCCATAAAAAACAAATTAATCCTATCAGCTTTCCGGATCATTTTTTTTCATCTGCGAAAATTCTCCCGATTGTTCAAAGGTTCTTTTCTGTAATCTTCTGAAAAAAGAAAATAAAAAAACCAGGCTGATGCATGCAATAACAATAAAAATTACGGCAACTGATGCATCCTCATTAATCCCTTTGTATTTCATGGCAAGTACCATAACCGCCAGCGCTATTGCCATCAGAATAATAAATACGAGTGCTACCGGAGCAAGTAGATATCCCAAACGGCGTTTTTTCATTAATAAAACGGAAGCGATGATCAGTCCAGGCAGGGCAACAGCCAGATCGATAACGTGCACCGGATTAACAAGCAGCCGGTAGTCGCTCACACTTTTGGGAATAGTATTAGTTAAAAGAGCGGGTACGATTTCCTTCAGCCACAGGAAATAGAACATCAGGGAAATTAACAGTAGATAAATTCCCGTTATCCCAGTTGGCATTTTTTCATGGAACCAGTCCCGGACATTCAGACTGCCTGCCATATTCATAAATAGTATAAATGCATAGAGTGATAATCCCAGTGTGAGGCAATATAACAGGAACATACTGTTGAAGTGAACTCCAAAACTGTAAATAACAAACGAATACAAAATATAAAACAGGGTGCCTCCGAAAATGTAAAAAGCAACAATGTTATTCCGTCTTATAAATACCAGGGATATCAGTAGCAGCGGAACTACAAAGAACAGATCTGCCATATCCTGTCCGATTCCCTGGGCTGCCATTGCGGGAGTTTCACGTGCATAGGTGGTGGTAACAAATGCCCCGTAACAGGAGACTATTGTTAAGCATATCGCCAGTAAAATAGTGAGTATCGTAATAATTCCTGTTTTTTTATCTTTCATTTTTAGTAATTTTATAAAAATTAGTACTAATGATAAATGAAAATGTACATTACTCATTTACATGGTTAAATATACATTATGAGCAGGATAAAACCAAAATTCATTGCAGTATCCCTTGAAAAATGTATCCGGAACTTTTCCGGTAAATAAATTTGATAACTAAACTTAACAGGAATTATAACAGGATGAAAAAAGGCAGTACTATTACAGTAGTAGGTATAGGAGGCGTAGGAGGGTATTTTGGCGGGATGATTGCCCGAAAGAACAGAATGTCAGACCTTGGGCATACTGTTAATTTTGTGGCCCGTGGTGATCATCTGACGGCTATTAAAAAGAAGGGGCTTATTTTGAATAATTCGGAAGAAACCGGTTTGAAATGTGAACCGGACCTGGCTACGGATGATTTTAGTTCATTACCTGAATCGGATATTGTCATTCTGGCTGTAAAAAGTTACGATCTGGATGATGTGATCGACCGGTTACCCGGTATTTTAAAACCGGATTCTACCATTATCCCCTTACTGAATGGAGTGGATATTTATGAACGGATACGAAAAAAATTACCCGGCGTAACAATTCTTCCGGCATGTGTATATGTTGCTGCCTATATCGAAAAACCCGGATCAGTAACCTGCCAGGAGAAATCCGGACTGTTGATTTTGGGAAAGGATCCGCTGCATCATGAAATATATCCGGAACATATTCTTAAAATATTTGATGATGCCGGGATCTATTACAAATGGTTCGATGATCCATATCCTGCTATCTGGGAAAAGTACACTTTCGTTGCTTCCCTGGCCCTGGTAACGGCTTATTACCACCAGCCGATCGGTGGCATTATGTCTGATCCCGAAACCAAAAAGGTAACGGAAAAAATAATGCGTGAAATTGTTGCTATAGCTCGTAAAAATAAAGTATTGTTGCCGGATAACCTGGTGGATAAATTGCTGGAAAGAGCTGCCGGTGTAGCATATGAAATCAGAACATCCTATCAGCGCGATCTGGAAAGTAAAAAACATAAGAATGAAGGAGATATATTCGGCGGAACAATAGAAAAATTGGGGAAACAACTTGGAATAGAGACACCTGCAACAAGCAAATTATATAAAGAACTGCAGCATATCAGCTAAAATTGCCAGATGATTTATTAATAAAAAAAGCACTGAGAACAGTGCTTTTAAATTAATATTATATTCCAATTATTTATGATTTCAGAGCCTGTCCAACAGCAGTTTTTAATATGGCATTGTCTTTTTTATTATTGGAAGATCTTAACTCCGATTCAGCATCTCCCAGTATTTCCTGCCTGATCCGCAGGTAGTGCGCTTTATATTTGATGTAATGATTTCCTTTTTCAAATTCCCAGTAAACATTTCGGGCTTTGTAGAGTTTACCTACACAGGCTTCAAAGATCAATGTGTAATTAATACCGGTGTATTGTTCAGCTTCTAAAATTGTATTGAAACGAACACTTTTGTTTGCAAAATGTCCTATAACGGGTACATTATATTTTTTTTGCATTCGTTTTCTCTCTGTTGCGTTCATACGATCCTTATTTTTTATGCTATTTATAACGAAATTATTTATATGAGGTTACAGAAACATGCTGATTTTAAATCGTTATAAATATATTAATTTATATTGAATTTTCCTTAAGTATTATAGCGGTGTATACGTCATTTTAATTTTTTTGGCGTTAACTTTATTTTATTTAAATATCAGAACAAAATTATTTTTGTTTAAATAAAACGCAATATTATTAAACAAAATGGAATTAATATGTGTTAATATATTTTGCAGACGAAAATTTAATTAAACTAACACAAAAATTATTAAAAACAAATTATTTGGAAACACTTAAGACAGAGATTAATACTACTTCTGCGCGATATACTGAAAATTGGACACGATACGAAAAAATAGTGGATGATCACAAGATTATCTTAAGGAGTATTTACAATGGAGGAGGAGAAATAGCTATTGAACGCCATAGATCAAGGGGAAAATTATTGGCCCGGGAGCGGATAGATTTGTTACTGGATATAAATACTCCTTTCCTGGAGTTGTCGTCCCTGGCCGCATACAACAAATACGACAATGCATTTCCATCTGCCGGGATAATTACCGGTATTGGTGTTATTCATGGACGTGAAACCATGATCGTGGCAAATGATGCTACTGTTAAAGGAGGAACCTATATAAAGGAAACTATTAAAAAACACCTGAGGGCCCAGGAAATAGCATTACAGAATAATCTTCCCTGTGTATACCTGGTTGATTCAGGAGGTGTATTTTTACCGGAACAGGCCAGGGTATTTCCTGATAAAGATGATTTTGGCAGAATATTTTACAACCAGGCAAAATTATCGGCAGAAGGTATTCCGCAGGTTGCGGTAGTTATGGGATCGTGTACAGCCGGAGGCGCATACATACCTGCAATGAGCGACGAAGCTGTCATTGTAAGGGGACAAGGTACTATATTTCTGGCGGGGCCACCCCTTGTAAAAGCTGCAACCGGCGAAATAGTCACTGCGGAAGATTTGGGAGGTGCTACGGTTCATACTCATATATCGGGCGTTGCCGATCACCTTGCTGAAAATGACCGGCATGCATTGGCAATATGCCGGAATATTCTGGAATCAATTCCGGGACCGGAGAGACAAGCTCTGGGTCGTAAAAATGTTGAAGAGCCTTTATACCCTTCCGACGAAATATATGGCATTCTGCCTGTATCTTCCAAAGAAAATTTCGATTCCCGTGAGTTGATCATGCGAATTACAGACGGAAGCAGATTCCAGGAATTTAAAGCAAATTACGGCACAACACTGGTAACAGGTTTTGCCCGGATTATGGGATATCCTGTTGGGATTATTGCAAATAATGGTGTATTGTTTTCCGAATCGGCCCTGAAAGGAACACACTTTATTGAATTGTGTAACTACCGCAAAATCCCCCTTGTATTTCTGCAGAATATAACCGGATTTATGGTGGGGAAAGAAGTTGAAAATTCAGGCATAGCAAGGGATGGGGCAAAGATCGTTCATGCTGTGGCCAATGCCAATGTCCCTAAATTCACTATTATTGTCGGCGGTTCGTTTGGTGCGGGAAATTATGCCATGGCTGGACGTGCCTACGATCCAAACTTACTGTTTATGTACCCGAATTCAAAAATTTCAGTGATGGGAGGCGAACAGGCTGCTAATGTTTTAATTACTGTTAAAGAAGAGCAATTGGCACAATCGGGAAAAGAATTTTCCAATCCTGATAAAGAAGCTCTTCGCGCATCTATTCTGAAAAAATATGAAGAGGAAGGTTCAGCATATTACAGTACAGCCCGTTTATGGGATGATGGAATTATTGACCCGGCGGATACGCGCAAAATCCTTGCAATGGCCATTTCCATGTCATTAAATAAGAAGTTTCCTCCACCCAAAGCCGGTGTTTATCGCATGTAATTATTTTATACTTACAGATGACTACAAATTATAGATACCTATTAGTTGAACATCAGGAACCGGTTACTACCTTATGGTTAAATCGTCCGGAAATCAATAATGCTTTCGATGAAGATATGATCAGTGAATTGCTCGATTTTTTTGAGAAATTATCCGGTCAGGATTCTTCGCGAATTGTTGTGATCAGGGGAAAGGGAAACCATTTTTCGGCAGGCGCTGACCTTAACTGGATGAACAAGGCGCAAAACATGTCGTATGATGAAAATTATTCAGGATCTTACAAATTAGCCCGTTTGTTTTATGCAATCTATCATTGTCCGTTAATAACGATTGCTCAGGTTCATGGTGGATGTTATGGTGGTGCAAATGGCATCATTGCAGCTGCAGATTATTCATATGCCACCAAATCTGCAAATTTTGTATTTAGCGAGGCAAAACTCGGATTAGTAGCAGCTACCATCGCTCCCTATATCATTAACAAAGCCGGAACATCCATATCTCTCGACTGGATGCTTTCGGCCAGAAAAATTGATACAGAGGAAGCTGTTCGGTCCGGATTAATCAGTAAAGCAGTTGATGAGAATGATATGGAAGCTTTTCTGAATACTTCGATTGAAACTTTATTAAAGAATTCACACCAATCGCAAAAAACTATAAAAAAACTAGTAAAAAGCATGTCCCAGGTTGTTATAGATGAAGAGATCGTTAAAAAAACAACTGAGATTACAGCAGAAGCCAGAATATCTTCTGATGCACAAAACAGAATAGCTGCATTTTTTAAAAATCATTATCATCAGAAGAAATAGTATTAAATATATGCAAATCAAAAAGCATCCTATAAACAAAATATTAATTGCCAACCGGGGCGAAATAGCACGAAGAATTCAAAGTGCTGCCAAAGCCCTGAATATTAAAACAGTGGCCATTTACGCTGAAAATGAAGCAAATGAAGCCTATGTTACTGAAGCAACCGAAGCTGTTGGTCTGGGAAGCGGGAAGTTATCAGAAACCTTTTTGAATATTCCTAAGATAATAGAGATTGCTCAAAAAACCGGTGCTGATGCTATCCATCCGGGATACGGTTTCCTGGCAGAAAACGCAGGGTTTGCGAAGGCCTGTGAATCGAACGGCATTATTTTTATTGGCCCGTCTGCAGGTGTTATTGAAAAGATGGGTAACAAACCGGAGGCAACCAAATTTGTAAAATCACTCGGTATTTCTGTAATCCCGCATTTTTATGGAAGCTTTAAAGAACTTATTTCATTAAATGGTAATTTTCCGCTTCCGTGTATCGTGAAAGCTGCTGCAGGAGGAGGTGGCAAAGGAATGAAAATCGTCCGTAATATCGATTTGCTGGAAGAGGCCATGGTTGCATCTAGTCGCCTGGCAGAGAGTAATTTTGGAGATGGGACGGTTTATATTGAGAAATACCTGGAACAACCCAGGCATATTGAAGTTCAGATTCTGTCCGATCAGCATGGTAATGCAATACATCTGTTCGAAAGAGAATGCTCGTTACAGCGCAATTATCAAAAAATCATCGAGGAAGCTCCTTCACCATCTGTTAATAGTGAAATACGCAAAGCAATCACATCTGCTGCCGTAAAAATAGCTAAAGCTGTCGGTTACTCGGGAGCAGGTACCATCGAATTCCTTCTGGATCGTGACCAACAATTTTATTTTCTTGAAATGAACACCCGGATCCAGGTCGAACATCCCGTTACGGAGATCATTACAGGTATTGATATTGTACGTGAGCAAATCTCCATTTCGGAAGGAAATGCCCTAAGAATGGATCAGGATTCTGTGCATTTTTCGGGCCATGCTATTGAAGCCCGTATATGTGCAGAAGATCCGTTAAATAATTTCAGGCCTTCCCCCGGTAAAATAAGCCTGTATCTTGAACCGGATTTTCCAGGTATCCGGATTGATTCCGGAATTGTGGGCAAGGGTATTATTTCCGCCAGTTATGATTCTCTTATTGCTAAAATGATTGCTTCGGGTAAAACGAGAGATGATGCTATTCAAAAACTGAAAAAAGGATTGGAAAAATGCATTATACAAGGGATCAGAACTAATATTGATTTTCTTGAAACAATCATCGGGTCATCGGATTTTCAAAGCAATACTATATCAACAAGTTATATTGAAACCAATCTGAAAAACTTGTTAAGTAATGTCCGGGAATCGGAAGAATCAAAAGTTGATAATATCCTACTTTCCGCTGGTTTAATGCTAAGTTTACAGGAATCCTTTACAGAAGTAATTGAAGATCCCGATTCAGTATGGAAAAAAATCGGTTACTGGCGTCAGATCAACCGTATTCTTTTTTCAGTAGATGAAAGATACCATGTATTGGAATTTACCCGTTCCAATGATTTTACTTTTCAGTTTTCTTTAAATGATAAGAATTACACCATTCAAAAAGAAGAAATGTCACTTAATAGTATCCGTTTTCATCTAAACGGAGAATCTTTTCAGGTATATTATTCAAAAAAAGGAAAGGCAGGTTACTATTTAAACCTGTCAAATAAAGTTCATACAATCCGACGATGGGATATCCCGGATGATACAGATAACAGTGTTTTCACCAATCGTACTTCAGAAGATAACTCTGAAAAATCAGTCCAGTCACCGATTTCAGGCCGGGTAGTAAGTGTTAATGCCCGGATCAATGCAAAGGTCAGAAAAGGGGATGCCCTGATGGTGATCGAATCGATGAAGATGGAAAACCATATTGTAGCTTATAAAGACGGAAAGATCAGTGAAATTATGGTGAAAGAAGGTGATCTTATCTCTGCAAATATGGTATTGGTAAAAATTGAATAGTTAACCGTTGAAAAGTCTTTGTAAACTTTTACTTTTAACATTTGTTAATAATCCATGTTCTTATATAAAACCAGTATGTATCCGATTCTCAACGAAAAACATGTAATGTTCAGGCAAAAAGTACGTGCTTTTGCCGAAAAAGAAATTAAACCACTTGCCAAAAAACTGGACGATGAAGCTACCTTTTCTGCCGAACTTACCCGGAAAATGGGAAAATTGGGATTATTTGGCATAACTATTCCCAAAGAATATGGCGGGCAGGATATGGATACGCTTTCCTATATCATTGCAGTGGAAGAATTGGCACGTGTGGACAGTTCGCAGGCAGCGACAGTAGCATCACATAATTCATTGGGGATCGGGCCTATTTATGAATTCGGGACGGAAGAACAATGGCGTAAATTTTTACCCCAGCTTTGTACCGGTGATAAAATATGGGCTTTCGGGTTAACTGAGGAAACTGCCGGATCGGATGCAAGAGGTACAAGAACATCTGCCAGCCTTCAGGGCGATCATTGGTTGATTAATGGAGCTAAAATGTTCATCACCAATTCTGCCACGGAGCTTTCAGGTGGTGCTACTATACAGGTTGTGACCGGTGAAAAGGACGGGAAGAAAGAATTATCGGTTATCCTTATTGAACGTGACACGAAAGGATATACTACCGAACGGATACGCAATAAAATGATGTGGCGGGCAGCCGATACCGGAAAATTATTTTTCAACAATTGCCAGGTTCCTAAAGAAAACCTTCTGGGTGAGAAAGGGCAGGGGGCTAAGATTATGCTTAAAACCCTTGATTCGGGAAGACTTTCCATTGCTGCTATGGGACTGGGATTGGCCCAGGGGGCATTTGAAATGTCTCTGGATTACGCCAAGAAACGCGAACAATTCGGAAAACCAATTATAAAATTTCAGTCGATCGGATTTAAACTGGCCGATATGGATCTTAAAATTGAATTGGCACGTAATCTTTTATACAAAGCATGCTGGCTGAAAGATAACGGTGAGCCTTATGGAAAAGAAGCTGCCATGGCCAAGCTTTATTGCTCCGAAATTGCTAAAGAAGTAGCGGATGAAGCTGTTCAGATACATGGAGCCTACGGCTTGTTCAAAGATGTGGATATCGAACGTTTTTACCGCGATCAGCGGATTCTGCAAATAGGGGAAGGGACCTCTGAAATTCTTCGGTTGGTTATTTCAAGGTATTTGGGCGCATAAGTCTTATTTTTACCTATGGAAAATCGTAAAAAAGATCATATTGATCTCGCATTTAAATCCCAGACATTAATTCACGAAGCTGATAAAAGGTTTCATTACGAACCCTTATTAAGTGCTCATCCGTCCGGAGAATGGGGATCGTTCGATTTTCTGGATAAAAAATTGCAGGTGCCTGTGTGGATTTCCAGCATGACAGGAGGAACCAAACTGGCAGGAAAAATTAACAGAAATCTGGCAAGAGCATGTAATGAATTCGGTATGGGTATGGGCCTGGGCTCCTGCCGGATTATCCTCGATGATGACACCCACTTCGCAGATTTCGATATGCGTGACATTATAGGTGATAACTTACCTTTTTATGCAAATATCGGTATCAACCAGGTGGAAAAAGCTTTTGAAACGAATACATTATTTAAGTTTGGTAAGCTTGTTAAAAAGCTGCGGGCCGACGGACTAATTATTCATGTTAATCCTTTGCAGGAGTGGTTTCAACCTGAAGGGGACCGTCTGGCAGTTCCTGCAATAGATCTTATCAAAAGATTGTTGGATGAGACGGACATCAAATTGATTGTTAAAGAAGTAGGGCAGGGAATGGGTCCTGCAAGTTTAACGGAACTGATGAAAATCCCCCTTGCTGCCATAGAATTTGCAGCATTCGGCGGAACCAATTTTGCCAAAGTTGAACTATTGCGCAACTCACAGGCCGCATTGCAATTATATGAACCCCTTTCACTGATCGGTGAAAATGCAAACAGTATGGTGGAATATCTGAACCGGATTATTCAAAACAACAGTGGGTTACAATGCCCGCAGGTTATTATTTCCGGAGGAATCAGAACTTTTCTTGATGGATTCTACCTGGTTAATAAAGTGAAATTACCGGCTATATACGGGCAGGCTTCGGCATTCCTCAGATATGCCAAAGAAAGTTACGAGGAATTGCATGATTATATCGAAGGTCAGATTAAAGGGTTGGTAATGGCCAAAGCCTTTCTAAGAATACGCGATGAAGAATGATTGGAGACATGGAAAACAAACAACCGGTCAGGGGATTTTCAAAGTTAAGCAGGAATGAAAAACTGAAACTCATTGCATCAAATCTTACAGATCCATCTGGTTTTGAATCTTCAATGAATAGTCACCTGCATCCTGATCCAACTTTGCAATGCAAATACAATGAATTCAGCGAAAATACACTTTCCAATTATTACCTGCCTTATGGTGTCGCACCAAATTTTCTGATCAACGGTACTGGCTATATTGTGCCAATGGCAACGGAAGAGAGTTCGGTTGTGGCAGCAGCCTCTGCTGCTGCAGGTTTCTGGTTTACAAACGGAGGTTTTCATACCCGCATTACCGGCACTGAAAAAGCAGGACAGGTGCATTTTATCTGGAAAGGTCCCTCCGAAAAACTAAAGGTTTTTTTTTCAGAGAAGAAAAACCGACTAATAAAGGAACTTGATCCGGTTACTGAAAAGATGCGAAAACGCGGAGGAGGAATAACACGGATTAACCTATTAGATAAAACCCTGGAGATTGAAGATTATTATCAGCTCGATGTCGGTTTTGATACCCGTGATGCAATGGGAGCCAACTTTATCAATTCCTGTTTGGAAAAGCTGGCGATTGCTTTTGAAAATGAAATTGTTACTTATACAGGTTTCTCAGGTAATGAGAAAGAAGTGGAAATTATCATGGCAATACTTTCCAACTATACTCCGGAGTGTAGGGTAGAAGTCAGGGTAGAGTGTCCGGTAGACGCATTTAGTGAAATTGATAAAACACTTCCGGCACATGATTTTGCCAGAAAATTTGAACTGGCAGTTCGTATCGCACAAAAGGATATTTTCCGGGCAGTGACACACAATAAGGGAATTTTTAACGGTATCGATGCGGTGGCACTGGCTACAGGCAACGATTTCAGGGCAGTTGAAGCATGCGGGCATGCATATGCATCCCGTGAAGGACAATATAAGGGACTCACGCAGGTTGAGATACGAAATAATGTTTTTAATTATGTATTAGATCTACCCCTGGCTTTAGGGACGGTTGGGGGCCTCACACGTCTGCATCCGCTGGCTGTTCAGTCGCTTGAGCTGCTTGGAAACCCTTCGGCTGAAATGTTGATGCAGATTGCAGCTGCAGCAGGCCTGGCCAATAACTTCAGTGCTGTAAGGTCGTTGGTTACCGGAGGGATACAAAAGGGACATATGAAGATGCACCTGAATAACATTCTGAATCATTTTAATACTACGGATGAAGAAAAAGTAAAAGCGAGAAGCCATTTTCAGGATAAAAACATTTCTTTTCACGAAGTAGAACAATTTTTAAATAAAATCAGGTGATTAATGGCCGAAAACACCTTGAAATTTCATGCCAACGGTAAATTGCTCCTAACGGGGGAATATCTTGTACTGGAAGGTGCAGAAGCACTGGCTGTTCCGCTTCGTGTAGGTCAGTCACTTGAAGTAAACAGCATTTCAAGAGATTCGGAACAAATTATTTTGTGGGAAGCTTATGAGGATGATCATATCTGGTTTAAAGCAAAAATAGATTACAAAAACTTTGAAATTCTTCAGGCAACCGATAATAGCATAGCCAATCGCTTATTGGAATTATTGGTTCATGCAAATCGTCTAAACAGGAATTTTTTAAATGAAAGTTGTTCTTATTATGTAATAACCCGGCTTGAATTTCACAGAAACTGGGGATTTGGGAGCAGTTCAACGCTGATTCACATGTTGGCCCAATGGGCAATGGTCGATCCTTTTGATTTATTTTTTGCAGTTGCAAATGGTTCGGCGTATGATATAGCCTGTGTTGGTGCACCAAGCCCAATAATTTACAAGCTCGACAAAAAAAGGCCGAAAATCAGTTCTGCTGATTTTACTCCTCCATTTACAGATAAACTTTATTTGATCTATCTCGGAAACAAGCAGAATTCACATTCCAGCGTAGAAGAATTTAAAAAAAGTGCGGTTATATCTTCCGAAATTATTGAAAATATGAATCGAATAACATCCGAATTTTGCACAACTCAGTATTTATCCCGTTTCCAGGAATTAATAACAGAACACGAACAATTGATTTCTTCTGTTTTAAAGACTCCACCGGTAAAAGAAATACTGTTTCCTGACTTTCCGGGATCAGTTAAGTCGCTGGGTGCATGGGGAGGAGATTTTGTAATGGCAGCTTCAGAAGAGGAAAGTCCCGTTGTAAAAGACTATTTTGAAAAAAAAGGTTTTACTACTATATTTGACTTCAATGCTTTAGCTTTACTGTGATATGCAGATTACACTGGATAACATATATATACGTCAGGCAGAACAACTTCAGCCGGTTAAAACAGTTAAAAACGGGGAGGTGAAATGGATGGCGCCTTCCAATATTGCATTGATCAAATACTGGGGAAAAAAAGGGCCCCAGTTACCTGAAAATCCTTCCGTTAGCCTGACTTTGAAACATGCCCATACTATTACACATGTTCGGTACTCTTTATTGGAAACAACAACTGATAATAATCTGAAATTCACGTTTGACGGGATAAAGAAGCCGGAATTTGAAGTAAAGGTTCAACATTATATTGAATACACTTGTTCCCTATTTTCCTTTTTTAAAAAGTTTGAACCTGGAAATAGAAACTTCCAATTCTTTTCCGCACTCTACAGGTATAGCTTCTTCTGCTTCCGGCATGGCAGCACTTGCTTTAAGTATTTGTTCTATCGAACGTAATTTATTCGGGACACTAACAGCGGATTCCGATTTTTACCGGAAAGCCTCATTTATGGCCCGACTGGGATCGGGAAGTGCTGCACGTTCTGTTTACGGTGGTTTTGTACTTTGGGGTGAAACCCCGCTGATTAAAGAATCATCCAATCTGGCAGCCATTTCTCTTGATGAAATTCATTCTGATTTTAATAATTTCAGAGATACCATCCTGGTTGTTAGCTCGGCCCCTAAAAGTATATCAAGCAGAATCGGCCATAACCTGATGAAACAGCACCCATATGCCAATTCACGGTATAAGCAGGCTCTATTCAATTTATCGGAATTACTGGTTACATTAAAAACAGGCGACCTCGAACATTTTGTGCAACTTACGGAAAATGAAGCCTTGAGTCTTCATGCATTGATGATGACTTCTAAAGAAAATTACATTTTACTGTTGCCTAATACGCTGGAAATCATAAAACGTATCCGGTTATTCCGTGAAATGCAGAATATTCCTGTGTGCTTTACACTCGATGCAGGAGCAAATGTTCATATGTTATATCCCGAAAGATATGCAAGCAAAATCGATGCATTTATAAACGAGGAAATTGCACATTATTGTGAAAATAACCGGTATATTTCAGACAGGGAGGGAAGCGGACCAGAATTGTTAAACGATTGAATTACTGAAGATATGAACCGATTATTTTATGCAAAGATATTATTATTCGGAGAATATACCATTATACTAAACAGTGATGCATTAACGGTACCGTTGACAAAATTCAGCGCCTGTTTACATATACCCCATAAACAAGAACATCCGCCTACTTCGGAAATGAAGGATTCCAATAAAAAATTATGGTCTTTTTTCGCATTTTTAAAAAATCGTTTCGGAAGAGAATATTTTAACACCGATCAATTTGAAGAAGATTTGTTACAGGGACTTTACCTGCATTCCGGTATTCCTATCAATTATGGTCTTGGCAGCTCAGGTGCATTAGTAGCCGCAGTTTATGAAAGGTACTTTATAAATCAGGAATCTACAGATAAACCAGCCGGGCTTATGCGGTTAAAAGACCTTTTTGCTCAGATTGAAAGCTATTTTCATGGCCGAAGCTCTGGTATTGATCCACTGAGTTGTTATATGGGTTTTCCTTTACATTTCACTAACATACAAAACGTTAATGAAATTCAATTAAAGTTTTCATTACGTAATATGATGCAGCATTTTTTTTTATTTGATTCAAAACACACTGCAGAAACAGGTCCACTGGTACAATTATTCCTTGAAAAAATCAGAGATGCCGGAATATTACATCCAACTGCAAAAAAAACTCATTCCATCTGTAAATGAAGCTATTCAAGCTTTTCTACAAGGAGACCCTGATTACGTGAGAGAGAATTTCAAGACCATATCAACTTTTCAGCTAAAATATATGACCGAAATGATTCCTGAAAAATTCAAATCTATTTGGGAAGAAGGATTAAACCACGATGATTATTACCTTAAACTTTGTGGTTCGGGTGGAGGTGGTTATTTTCTTGGAATTAAAGGGGAAAATTCACAGATCAATGATATTTTCGATGAACAGGAACTACTGCAACTTTAAGGAATTTTAATTTTCCGCAAATATTTCTTTTCCTATCGGAAACTCAAGTACAAAGGTACTGCCTTTACCCACTTTACTTTTAACGTTTATATTTCCTTTATTCATTGAAATAAATTCTTTGCAAAGCACAAGGCCAAGTCCGGTTCCGGTTTCTTTATGTGTACCATTTGACTTTTTCATGCTTTCAATTTCAAATAAAGATTCCCTCATATTCCTGCCCATACCAACGCCGGTATCTTTTATTGTAACATTAATGGTATGGTCCGTTTGCTCACTACCAATCCAAACATAACCATCAGGATGTGTAAATTTTATAGCATTTGACACAAGATTCCGGATGATAAATTCCAGCATGTCCTTGTCGGCCTTAATATACATGTTACCTGGACATTCATTGATCAGATTGATTTGTTTTTTAAGCGCAATTTCATTTAAAAATTTAATATTCTTTTCAACCAGGTCGAAAAGGTTGATTTTAACCTTTTTAGCTTTTATTGAACCGGTTTGGGTTAATGCCCACTGCAGTAAATTTTCAAGTAATAAAGAACTGGAATTCGAAGTAGTAATGATATAATCGATGAATCCTTTGAATTCATCCCGGTTAAAATTATCTAAATTCTCTCTCAATATGTGTGCAAATCCAAGTATTGTATGCAACGGATTTTTCAGATCATGTGCAATGATTGAAAAGAATTTATCCTTTGTTTTGTTAAGTTCTTCCAGTTTTTGATGGGATTCCAGAAGCGCTTCCTGGATTTTCTTTTGTTCACTTAAATCATGAATATAAGTAACTATTCTTTTTTTATTTCCAATAGTAGTTGATTTTGTGCAGACTTCTGTTGTAAAACTGGTACCGTCTTTCTTCCGAAATATTTTTTCAACATACTGGTTTCCGGTTATTGTATTTGATGAAACCAGCGTATTGACTTTTTTTTCTTCAGCATCGAGAATAGCAATATTTTGGCCAATCAACTCACCCTTGTCATAACCAAACATATTATAACCGGCATCATTACAATCTAAAATTTCACCTTTTATTGTCCTTATGAAAATTCCATCGACAGAAAGATCGAACAGAGTCTTGAATACAGGCTCATAAGGATGGGTATCCGTTTCTTTAATTACTAAGGAAGTATTCATTGTTGGGTCTGGTTTCTTATTCTGAAGATGCGAAAATATATTAAATTTATTTTTAAAAAAAGATAAAATCTAAAGATTATTTTACATTGGCGATAATATCTGCCAAGAATAGTTGAATTAATGGTAGAGGATCGTTAAATAAGTTGCTATGTATCAAAGTAAAATATATTAGAATAATTTTAACTGACCATCATTTTTATCTCTTTTAGAATTTTTACGATCGAAAACTGTTCTTCCGCCAAATTCCGGCGAATCGGATCTTTCCTTTGAAATATATTCTTCAAAATGCCGGGGATTGGGCACGAAATTTTTCTCAACGTGGATGATCAATCCGGTAAGTTTTTTCAGAGCTCTTTGTTTATCATAATATCCGATTTTAGCCTGATGAAGGGTATTTTTTAAAAATAACAAAGTCTCATCGTATACAGTCGTCTGAACCGGAAAAGGATGTCCGTCTTTTCCACCATGAGCAAATGAATAGCGCGCAGGATCATTGAAACGGGAAGGGGTACCGTGGATAATTTCACTAATGAGCGTAAGAGATCTTAAAGTTTTTGGGCCTAATCCTTCCAGTAAAAGCAGATCTTCAAAATTTGTGAACTTTCTATCATAGGCAATTGTCAGTACACTTCCAAGTCGTCTTAGATCAACATCATTTACAGTAACATCATGATGTGCAGGCATACGCATTTTTTTCACTTCAGAAAGTAAGTGCACCGGTTTTTCATGACTGATATTTAAAATACTATTACGTGTCGGAAGTGCCATTTTATCAGTTAAATTCAATATTAACCCCAGGTTATCACCGCAAACGGATGCATGAGGCTCTTCCACAAACGACCTGATCTTATCCGAAAGCCAGTGATATCGCCGGGCCATTCGGGAAGTTTTATTCATACCCTGTTGAATTACTGCCCATTCTCCTGTGTCAGTTACTATAAAGGAATGCAGGTAGAGTTGAAATCCGTCTTGCACTGCATTGTTGTCTACTTTAGCTGTAAGTTTACTGTGCCGGACCAGTTGATTACCATTGAGTCCGGTTTTATCAGCTATTTTCATCAATTCATCGGGCGTTTTCCTCGAAAATTTACCTCGTCCGCCGCAAATGTAATATTCCCAATTCCTTCGACATTGGATGAATAGCTTGTTTTAATGCCCCCATTACCGAAGTGGTAATCCCGGATGAATGCCAGTCCATTCCCATAACAGCACCTAGTGCCTGGAACCAGAAAGGATCACTGATACGACGGAGAAATTCTGATTTCCCGTATTCGGAAACAATAATTTCTGTAATTGCACCGCCCAACTTTGCCATTCGTTCATACAGCCAGGGTGGTACATGTCCGTAATGTAGCGGAAGATCAGCATGTCCCGAACGTTTCATGTTTTTATCCTTATTATACAATGTCTAAATTAGACATTTTAACCGGAAACGGGAAGATGTATCGACTATTAATTCCGGATTTGCGACCCAGAATATTGATAGAATTACTTTAATTAGTTGACATTAAAATACAGATTGATAATATGATAATATAAAATACAATTTTTATTTTTAATGAATCATGAACATTATGGTCTCTTATTTCAATTTTAAAATGAATTCAATTGAAAAATAATATCTATCGGCCGGAAACAAACAAAATACTTCAAATATCCGTAAACAAGTATCAAATAATCGGTTATGAATATTCGTAATTTCATTTTAATACTTGCTTCCCTGTTTATTATCAATTCGCTGCAAAACCTTTATGGACAGAAGAAAACAAAAAATGATGTTCCGTCGACAAATGTTAATAGGGCAAGAAGGTCGACCGATTATAGCATTGATAAGGTACATATTCCTTTACGTGTGAAGATAAAGAAGAAAATGACCCAAATTGCCCAGGTCCATGCTACAAATAAAAAAATTAAGCAAAAGAAAAAACAAGAAAAATCACTTACCCGACAAATAGAATTAACTAGCAAAAAAACGGATAAGCATAATAGAAAGCTGGCAAAATCTCAACAAAAAATGCTGGCAAAATCAAAAAAGGAGTCACAGAAACTTAGCAATGAAATTCAGGCATTAAATGATAAAATAGCAAAAGAGAATGCCAAACAACAGGAATTGTTATTGAATAGTAAAGAAAGCCAACAGATTAAAAAATGGAATGATAAAGTACTCAGCGATCAGGATAAGGCTGCCAGCCAGAAGGCATAAAGATGACCAGCGCCAGAGTAAACAGATAGCTGACTACAACGCCGGAGTGATTGCCGACCGCGAGGCTATACAACTCCGATAATGGTGATTTTGTAAAAGAAAGCAAAAAGATCCAAAAGCTGAACGAAAAGATCAGACAGGAGCAGCAGAAAGAGTTGCAGCAACAACAGAAGGAAAACGACCGTGCCAGCAAACAGGTAACGGATTACAATACCAAAACTCTCAGTGAACAAGATAAAGCAGCTGCTCAGAAGGCAAAAGATGACCAGCGCCAGAGCAAACAGATAGCTGACTACAATGCAGGAGTTATTGCTGACCGTGAGGCTGCGTACAAATCAGAGAACGGAGAGTTTGTAAAAGAAAGCAAAAAGATCCAAAAGCTGAACGAAAAGATCAGACAGGAGCAGCAGAAAGAGTTGCAGCAACAACAGAAGGAAAACGACCGTGCCAGCAAACAGGTAACGGATTACAATACCAAAACTCTCAGTGAACAAGATAAAGCAGCTGCTCAGAAGGCAAAAGATGACCAGCGCCAGAGCAAACAGATAGCTGACTACAATGCAGGAGTTATTGCTGACCGTGAGGCTGCGTACAAATCAGAGAACGGAGAGTTTGTAAAAGAAAGCAAAAAGATCCAAAAGCTGAACGAAAAGATCAGACAGGAGCAGCAGAAAGAGTTGCAGCAACAACAGAAGGAAAACGACCGTGCCAGCAAACAGGTATCGGATTACAATACCAAAACTCTCAGTGAACAAGATAAAGCAGCTGCTCAGAAGGCAAAAGATGACCAGCGCCAGAGCAAACAGATAGCTGACTACAATGCAGGAGTGATTGCTGACCGTGAGGCTGCGTACAAATCCGAGAACGGGGAGTTTGTAAAAGAAAGCAAAAAGATCCAAAAGCTGAACGAAAAGATCAGACAGGAGCAGCAGAAAGAGTTGCAGCAACAACAGAAGGAAAACGACCGTGCCAGCAAACAGGTATCGGATTACAATACCAAAACTCTCAGTGAACAAGATAAAGCAGCTGCTCAGAAGGCAAAAGATGACCAGCGCCAGAGCAAACAGATAGCTGACTACAATGCAGGAGTTATCGCTGACCGTGAGGCTGCATACAAATCCGAGAACGGAGAGTTTGTAAAAGAAAGTAAAAAGAATCCAAAAGCTGAACGAAAAGATCAGACAGGAGCAGCAGAAAGAGTTGCAGCAACAACAGAAGGAAAACGACCGTGCCAGCAAACAGGTAACGGATTACAATACCAAAACTCTCAGTGAACAAGATAAAGCAGCTGCTCAGAAGGCAAAAGATGACCAGCGCCAGAGCAAACAGATAGCTGACTACAATGCAGGAGTTATCGCTGACCGTGAGGCTGCATACAAATCCGAGAACGGAGAGTTTGTAAAAGAAAGTAAAAAAATCCAAAAGCTGAACGAAAAGATCAGACAGGAGCAGCAGAAAGAATTACAACAACAACAGAAAGAAAACGACCGTGCCAGCAAACAGGTATCGGATTACAATACCAAAACTCTCAGTGAACAAGATAAAGCAGCTGCTCAGAAGGCAAAAGATGACCAGCGCCAGAGCAAACAGATAGCTGACTACAATGCAGGAGTTATCGCTGACCGTGAGGCTGCGTACAAATCCGAGAACGGAGAGTTTGTAAAAGAAAGTAAAAAAATCCAAAAGCTGAACGAAAAGATCAGACAGGAGCAGCAGAAAGAGTTACAGCAGCAACAGAAGGAAAATGAAAAAATCAGCAGGAAGATTGCTAAATATAACGATAAGTTAAAACGGAAAACGGAGAAGGTTCAACAAAAAATGCAAAAGCATCAGGAACAAAATAATCTGAAAATACAGAAATGGAATGCAAAAATGCTCGAAAAGAAGAATAAACAGAGTGATAACAAATAAATTCTGTGCCAAATAAAAACTACCCAATTCTACTTAAGGTAAAACACTCCCTATTCTTTCTTTGGCAATCTTAATCAAATCGTTGATATTATCTTCTCTAAAATCCTTAATGTTAATAGGTTTATGAATGATCATTTTTACTTTTCCGGGCAAAAGATTTACCGAATCGGAAGGCAAAATTTTACGGGTGCCAATAACAGTGACTGGTAATAAAGGAAGTTCAAGATCCAGTGCCAGTTTGAAAGCGCCGCGTTTGAAGTTTCCAAGCTGGCCGTCTTTACTTCGTGTACCTTCCGGAAATATAACTACTGAAGATCCGTTAACCAGCTTCTTTTTGGCTTCATTAAGACTTTGCAAAGCCACTCTGCTGTTAGAACGATCTAAAAAAATATGACCCACTTTCTGGCTCCCGAAACCTATACCCGGTATTTTCTTTAGTTCCTTTTTCATAATCCATTTGATATCAATACCCAGCCAGCCGTAAATAAGAAAAATATCGTAGTAGCTCTGATGATTGGGTATTATGACATAGGAAGCTTTTTTGTCTATATTTTCTTTTCCTGTAACTTTAACGATCATAGGAGTGAAGAAGGCATTTACACGTGACCAGACTACCCCTCCGAAATAACTTCCAATACGTTGGTTAATTAATGAGGATACCAATACGGCAATTATACCGAATATCAATGTATTAATAATTAGAAAAGGAGCAAAAATCAGCCATTTGTAAGGTTGATAAAGAATATATAAGATTTTTCTCATCATACGGTCTGATCTGATAGTTAACTGTTTTTTAAGTATCTGCAATCTGAAATTACCTGCAAAGCTATGAAAAAACATGTTTACTTACTATTTGTGACAAATCTCACTTACATTAATTTGATTAATTGGCGTTTACTTACGAAATTTATAGAAATGATTCTATCAAATGTAAATAAAAATTAATAACCATGGAAGAAGAAGAAAAAGTAATCACTATGCCCCGAATAGGAGATAATGCTCCTGATTTTGAAGCTGTCACTACAAAAGGAAAAGTAAAGTTTTCCGAATTTGCAAAAGATAAATGGATCGTAATGTTTTCGCATCCGGCTGATTTTACACCCGTTTGTACTACCGAAATGAGTGGCTTTGCCCTTCGTAAAAACGAATTTGATGCACTGAATGCAGAACTGCTCGGTTTAAGTATCGACAGTATTCATGCACATCTTGCCTGGGTAGATAATGTAAGAAAAAATACAGGTGTCTATTTTGATTTCCCGATAATAGCAGATATAGACATGAAAGTTTCTAAACTTTACGGCATGTTGCAACCGAATGAGAGTGAAACTGCTGCTGTAAGGGCTGTGTTTTTTATCGATCCGAAGAAAAAAATCAGGTTGATTATGTATTATCCGCTGAATGTAGGTCGTAATATGGATGAAATTATCAGAGTACTTACCGCTTTACAAACTGCCGATAAATACAAGGTTGCCCTGCCGCTTGACTGGAAAAAAGGCGACAAGGTAATTGTTCCTCCACCGAAAACACTGGAAGAAATGCAAATCCGTATAGATGATAAGAGCCTTGAAAAAGTAGATTTTTACCTGGCAAAAAAGGATTTGAATTAAAACATACAGCTATTAAATGACAAAAGGAGGTAAAATTTACCTCCTTTTTTATTCATATAATTATTTGAATTGATAGTTCAGATGAAATATTGTAAAATACTGGTTATTAAATATTAATTGAACTTATATGTCAATGCGAAGGGAAATCCCAACAGGCCGTCTTCATTTCTTTCGGTAAGGCAGATGGGAGAATTTATCATGAATATGAAATGACATTGTTTCGATTCCGTTGGTCGAAACACGGGTAAAAGTCAAAAAAAATGTCTAATTTTAATTGTCAACCTGCATTAATCATCTAAAATATTGATTCTGTGTACAATAACCTGAGCCCGCAATACCTGGAAAAATACCAGCCCCTGGACCCTATCGATCTGAAATCTTATACTGATATAATCGGGAAAAAAGAAGTTGAAAATATCCGGCAAATTGCCGGATTGCTTGAAAACAAGACCTGGACAAATATCAATTCCACTTTCGAAGGAGGGGGCGTGGCAGAGATGCTTAAAAGCATTGTACCTATTGCCAGAGGATTGGGAATCAACTGTCTTTGGTATTGCATCGAGGCTTCAGATGACTTTTACAATATAACCAAACGTTTTCACAACATCATTCAGGGGCTCGACCAGCATTTTACCCTGGAGGATTTGCTGGATCTTTATGTGAATACCAACAAAAGAAATTTTGAAAACCTGCGGATAGTAGCTGATATGAATGTAGTTCATGACCCACAACCTTGTGCGTCTGTAGTTCACGGCAATTACGAAGGTAAAATGATCTGGCGTTGTCATATCGACACATCAGAAGCAAATGAACTGATATGGAATTTCTTGTTGCCTTATATAAATAATTACGATGGCGTGATCTTTTCACACAAGGATTTTGTAAAAGAAGGCATTAAAAAGCCGGTATATCAGATTCCACCTTCCATAGATCCGTTATCGCGCAAGAACAGGCAACGTACAAAAGAAGAAGCACTTGACACACTCGGTGATTTATTCAATGAATATGGCATAGATCCTGAACGTCCTATAGTACTTGCTGTTTCGAGGTACGACGTACATAAAAACCAGAAAACCATTATCAAGGCTTTCAAAAAGTTAAAAGAGGACCGTGAGATCAGGAAACGGAACCCGATATTAATCATTGTTGGAAATTCAGCAGCTGATGATCCGGAAGGCATGGAAATGTATGCCAAAATATCTTCCATGACCGAGGGAGAACCGGATATCTATCCGCTATTGAACATCCCTGACAATGATGAAAATATAGGAGCATTGTTCAAACTGGCAAAGGTTTTTATTCATGTTTCCACCAAAGAAGGTTTCGGACTTGTTGTTACTGAAGCACTGTGGCAGGGAACTCCCGTCATCGGAAGTAACGTGGGCGGCATTACCCTCCAGGTAATTAATAACAAAACCGGTTTTCTTGTTGATCCGTACCATGTTGACAATATCGCTACCTATACCAAATTTCTGCTTACCAATGAAGAAGAATGTGAAAGACTGGGATACCACGCTGTAGAATATGTAAGAGAAAACTTTTTAATCACCAGCCTGGTAAAACGTTATTGCATTCTAATGCGTTTTTTGCTGGGTATTGACTTTCCCTATTTCACAATCCGTTAATAAATAGTAAATCTGTTATTCCGGTAAATTTCAATAATACAATAGTTTATTCTATACTTTTCTGAAGTAAAGGTTTAAAATTTTAAATTCTTTATACAGAAGTTGAAATATATTTTTTGTTTTTTTGTTATGTTGAAAGTAGAGGATGACGATTTACAAATTTTGAATATGTTTCTTAAAAAAATAATATTCATATTTTTATTTATAATAACAGGTTTAACGCTTAAAGCGCAATACCGGTATAGTTATTTACAGTTGGGCAGAAGAGAGTTGTCGAATCAGAATTACCTTGCTGCCATTGAAGATTTTAACGAGACAATAAAAAATTATCCGGGTCAATACGAAGGTTATTATTACCGGAGCATTGCCAAATATTACCTTAATGATTACTTAGGCGCACGGGAAGATATAGCAAAAGCTATTGAGATCATTCCAAAACTACCGGATCTTTACCTGATACGGGGAGTTATCAAAGCCGGACTATTGGATATAAATGGCGCTTTGTCCGATTATGCCTATGCATTGAAGCTCGATTCAACTTACCTGGCTGTTTATTATTACCGGGCACTTACCTATGTCGATCTGCATGAATTCAACAAAGCACTGGCCGATTGTAACAAACTGACAGGTCATGCTGATAAATTTGATAATCTCCATGTTATCAAAGGAGTTATTCTGGCTAATCTATTACATTATAATGAAGCTATAAAAGAACTGACGTTGGCAATTTCCAGCGATTCAAACAATGTTACTGCCTATGTAGAACGCGGTTCTGTTTACATGAGTAATGAAAATACCCAACTGGCCATGAAGGATTTTACACATGCCCTTAAAATGGACTCGTTAAATGCCTATGCATGGTATCAAACAGGAATAGCTAACATGAAACTCATGAATTATGATGAAGCGCTGAAAGATTTTAACAGGGTTATTAAACTGTCTCCCGGAAATGAAATGGCTTATTTTAACAGGGCTATTATAAGATCAAACACAAATGAATCAGGAGAAGCCCTTTCGGATTACAACCGTATTTTAAATCAGAATCCTGATAATGTGCTGGTTTATTATAATAAAGGAATTACCCAGTACCGGATGGGGAATTATAGAGGAGCAATTGAAAGTTTTTCCAACGCAATTAAATTATTTCCCGACTATGCCGATGCCTATCATGAAAGAGGAATGGTAAGATTGGCGATAGGTGATCAGAAAGGATATGCTGCCGATATGGAAAAAAGTAAAATAATCGGGAAAAATAATATACAAAAAAACGATTCTACTAAATTCAATGAAGGTTTGAAAATACTTAAACTGACGCGGTTTTCCGGGGATTTTTCGGAACCTTCCTCAAGAGCTGGTAAAGTTCAGTACAAACAAATTGACATAAATCTGAAACCGGTCTATTTATTTACATTTGATCCGGACAATTCAGATAAGATGCAGGTTTATAAAAGTAAAGACAGCATCCATTACTCCTTTAACGTGATGTTGCTTTCAAATGATTTCGAGCAGGAGGATACGGTTTATTTAAGGTCACGGATAAATAGAGCAGATAGCATGATCAGGTCAGGTAACAAAAGCAATAAGAACTATCTGATTCGTGGTTGTCTGAATATATTATTAGGAAATTATAATGCTTCCGTACCCGATTTCGACCAGGTACTAAGGAAACAGCCGGATAATATCACAGCTCTGTTCTCACGTGCCAATGCACGCTTATTAATGTTGAACAAATTCATTAACAGATCAGACAGTACGGGTACGGTTGTAAATAATCAATTTAGCCAGATTTGGAAAGAAAACAATTTCTCATTAATACGGAATGATTACAACAGAGTGATATCCCTTGACTCTGCTTTCACATTTGCCTGGTATAATAAGGGATATGCAGAGTTCTTACATTATAATTACCAGGGTTCGTTGCAGGATTTTTTACATGTGACAAAAAACGCTGAATGGGCATCAGCCTATTATAACAGCGGTTTACTAATGCTTTTGTTGAATGATAAGAGGAATGGATGTGAAAATCTGAGCAAAGCCGGGGAAATGGGGATCCCGGACGCATACAGGGTAATAAAATTACATTGCAACAAATAATATTTCCTTTTACTTACCATGAATTTAGAATTAAGAATTCTTTAAATCACGATTATTAAATACCTAAAGTATTTTTCTAATGAGCTGATATCAACTTATCCTGGATTTAACTCAGATGGTACCCGGTACTATTCATTTCAACTGAGCGATATATTTCGTATTGTTCGGCATTAAACGGATAATCCCAGCAACCCTGCCTGTGGTATTTATATCCTCCGAAACCAGTCTTAAATCTGTAAAGTCCGTACATAGGATGGGAGGGATCCGGAGTTTCTGAAATGCCAAAAAGGTCGTATTCTTTACAGCCTGTTTCCCGGGCTTTACGAATGGCATTCCATTGCAGGGCATAAGTGCCCATCATTTCGCGATGTACAGATGAAGAAGCTCCGTAAAGATAAGTTGCCCGTTTGCCCGAAATAGCCAGGAACATAGCAGCCAGCGGATCACCATCAGCTTCTGCAAGTAGCAGATGTACTGTGGAATTTGACGGCGATTCCGAAACCTTGGTTTTTAATACGGTGCTGAAATATTCAGGATCGTGCAGGGTAATTCCATTGCGGATTGCCGTTTGTTTGTATAAATTATACCATAGGGACAGTCCGTCCGTGTCGAGTTCGTGTACTTTTATCCCTTTACGAAGTGCCAGTCTGATGTTATAACGCGTCTTCGATTTCATTTGCCGCAAAAGAATTTCTTCCTCTTTCTTGAGATCAAGAAAGATAGTGTGGGAGGGAAGTATGTCTGTAGGTGACTTACGAAGATTTCTTTTTTTTGTGTCAAAATTCATCCTAAGCTCCCTTGTTACTGGTGCTGGAGGCCCCATCCATATTCCTTCAGAATTATACCTGTTCTCGTCGGCAACCCATACCGATTCCCATGGCCAGATCATATCGGATAAGAATGCAACCAAGTGGGAGATAGGTACGAAGAGATTCGGAAAGTTCCTCCAAAAATCGCCCTCGCTCTTCCTCTCCAGGATCAAATGCAGGACCGTATGGAATATAAGCCATTGAAGCACCCGATCCAATATTACGCAAAACTACCAGAATATCTTCTGAAATGATTTCTCTATTCCTGTGTTTATTACGCGGATGATTTCCGGTAATTACTAATTCCATTTCAAAAACCATGGTCTGAAATCCCTGATTCTCCTTAACTTTTCCCCAGTAGGCCGTTTGCTGAAGTATGGAGCCGGAAGATTTATGATGCAATGATTTAGGACGTATCCGTATCTGCATGATAATGTATTATTTTGAAAAATTATAAGGCGATTGCCTTTTAATGTATGAGGTTTACAAAGGTAAGGGATGTATCTTAAAATTAAAAATTTTATGCAAACGATGTTTGAATGCATACCACTTTTCAAGAAGCAGAAGGAACAGGTCCTATGAGTGTAATAAAAAAGCAGGAGTCCGGAGACTCCTGCTTTCTTTAATTATAAGTTTTAGGATTAAATCCTATTCTTTCAGCATTTTTGTTTCTTCTTCTTTGTGAACTACTTTTATAGTGATCTCTTCATTCTTTTTACTGAATCCTACCGATATAATATCACCTTCTTTAATATCGGCTTTAATGATCACTTCTGCCATAGGATCTTCCAGGTATTTCTGAATAGACCTTTTCAACGGACGGGCTCCGAATTGAACATCATAGCCCTTTTCAGCTATGAAATCCTTTGCTGATGGAGTAAGTTTCACTTCATAACCCAGGCTATTGATACGTTCATATAGTCCTTCCAGTTCCAGATCGATAATCTTGTGAATATCGTCGCGCGTCAAAGCATTGAATAGTACCACATCATCGAGACGGTTGAGAAATTCAGGTGCAAATACTTTTTTCAAGGCACTCTGAATAACACTTTTCACATATTCGTTATTATTTACCTGACGTGAATTTGTATTGAATCCGACACCCTGTCCAAAGTCCTTCAACTGACGGGTACCTATATTCGATGTCATGATAATAATTGTATTTCTGAAATCTACCCTTCTCCCCAGACTGTCAGTTAGTTGACCCTCGTCAAGAACCTGAAGAAGCAAATGGAAAACATCGGGGTGTGCTTTTTCAATTTCATCGAGCAATACAACCGAATAGGGTTTTCTACGCACTTTTTCAGTAAGTTGTCCGCCCTCTTCATAACCTATATAACCCGGAGGTGCTCCCACAAGTCGCGAAACAGAGAATTTTTCCATATACTCACTCATGTCAATCCGTATCATGTTATCGTAGGAGTCGAATAAATAACGTGCCAGTACTTTTGCAAGCTGTGTTTTACCAACACCGGTAGGTCCCAGAAATATGAACGAACCAATTGGCTTATTAGGATCCTTCAATCCTGCTCGGTTACGCTGGATAGATTTTACTACCTTATTAATAGCTTCTTCCTGACCGATAACACTGTCCCTGAGTTCATCACTCATTTTCAGCAGGCGAGAACCCTCGGCCTGAGCGATACGCTGTACAGGAACTCCCGTCATCATTGCCACTACTTCGGCAACCTTTTCGGCATCCACAACTTCGCGGTTAAGCGAAAGTTCTTTTTCCCACCTCTGTTTTTCTTCTTCAAGCTGTTCGTAGAATTCTTTTTCCTTATCGCGGAAGTTAGCCGCTTTTTCAAAATTCTGATTCTTTACGGCTTTGATTTTTTCCTTTTTGGTTTCTTCTACCTTTTTCTCGAGTTCCAAAATTGATTTCGGAACCACAATATTTGAAATATGCACTCTCGAACCCGATTCATCAAGGGCGTCGATGGCCTTGTCGGGTAATAACCTGTCGGTAATATACCTGTTGGTTAACTTAACGCAGGCATCTATTGCTTCGGGAGTATACATCACATTGTGATGGTCTTCGTATCTTTCTTTGATATTATTCAGTATCTCAATGGTTTCGTGAATACTGGTCGGTTCTACCATCACTTTCTGGAACCTGCGTTCCAGAGCGCCGTCTTTTTCAATATGTTGCCTGTACTCATCCAATGTGGTTGCCCCGATACATTGTATCTCACCTCTTGCTAGTGCAGGTTTAAGCATATTGGCAGCATCAAGAGAGCCGGTAGCACCTCCTGCACCAACAATCGTATGTATTTCGTCGATAAAAAGAATCACATCCGATGTTTTCTGTAATTCGTTCAGTATGGCTTTCATACGTTCCTCAAACTGACCGCGGTACTTAGTACCGGCTACTATTGATGCCAGGTCGAGCGTCACTACCCGTTTCCCAAACAATACACGTGAAACTTTTCGTTGAATAATACGCATGGCAAGTCCTTCGGCTATAGCCGATTTTCCTACGCCCGGTTCGCCTATTAGTATAGGGTTGTTCTTTTTACGACGGCTTAATATCTGAGCCAGCCGCTCAATTTCCCTTTCCCTGCCAACTATTGGGTCCAGTTTATCTTCTTCAGCAGCCTTAGTAAGATCGATGCCAAAATTATCCAGTACAGGGGTATCAGAACTTGTTTTCTGGTTAGGTTCTCCTCCTGAACTTTTTCCTCCGGTTCCAAATGAACTTCCCCCATCATCTTCCTCATTTGAAAATTCTGCCTTGGGTTCTAATTTTTCAGTACGTTCATCTACGTCGCGTTCAAGTTCCCTGCGCACCTTTTCATAATTAATATAATGTTCGTCCAATACTTTGGCAACTACGCTATTCTCGTCCTTAATAAGTGCAAGTAATAAGTGGCCTGTATCTATAGTAGTTTTCTTGAGCGATTTGGCTTCAAGATACACCAGCTTAAGTATTCTTTCTGAGGATTTTAGTAAAGGAAGATTATCCGTTTCTGTCAACTTCACTGGTCCCGAAGGATCTAATGTAGTCTCCACATCTTTTCTGATATCATAAAGATTTGCGCCAAGGGTAATCAGAACATCAATGGCCACACCTTCACCTTCCCTTAGGATACCTAAAAAAAGATGCTCAGGGCCTATTTCCGAATTACCCAACCTGATCGCTTCTTCCTTACTATAAGAAAGTACATCCTTTATCCGTTGCGAAAATTTTGCATCCATAAATTTCATAAATTACCTTTTGAATCCTTTTGTTACCTTGATATTTCCATCTGCAAATATACTAATAAAAATAGAACCTTTTATAAACATATTGGTGTTAATAATTATGATCTTTTATTAGTCATTAAAAAGAGAATAAATCCATACCTTAGCGGTTTCGTTCTTTTCTAAAAAAGATATAAATTTGCAACTTCCAAAATTCAAATAAATAGTTTTTTAACACATTGATATGGCTGAAGGTGAAAGAATAATCAAGATCAACATTGAAGAAGAAATGAAGTCAGCCTACATAGATTATTCTATGTCGGTAATTGTATCACGTGCCCTTCCTGATGTACGAGATGGATTGAAACCTGTACACCGAAGGGTGTTGTTTGGTATGTCGGATCTTGGCGTTATGTCTAACCGACCGTTTAAAAAATCGGCAAGAATAGTAGGAGAGGTGCTCGGAAAGTACCACCCTCACGGTGATACATCGGTATACGACGCTATGGTTCGCATGGCCCAGAATTGGTCGCTTCGCTATCCACTGGTCGATGGTCAGGGTAACTTCGGTTCTATGGATGGAGACAGTCCGGCTGCCATGCGTTATACTGAAGCGCGTTTGCAAAAAATTGCTGAAGAAACATTATCAGATATTGATAAAAATACAGTTGATTTTCAACTTAATTTTGACGATACACTCGAAGAACCTACCGTACTGCCTACCCGAATACCGTTATTACTTGTAAACGGAGCTTCAGGGATTGCTGTTGGTATGGCTACAAACATGGCTCCGCACAACCTGCGTGAAGTTTGCAATGCTATTAATGCCTATATCGACAACAACGATATTCCGATTGAAGATCTGATGGTACATGTGAAAGCTCCCGATTTTCCAACCGGAGGAATTATTTACGGTTACCAGGGTGTGAAAGACGCTTTTGAGACAGGAAGAGGACGTATTGTGCTAAGGGCAAAAACCGAGGTGGAGATTACATCAAGCGGACGTGAAAAGATCATTGTTACTGAAATTCCTTATCAGGTTAACAAGGCTGAAATGATCCGCAAAACAGCGGAACTTATTAACGAAAAAAAGATCGATGGTATATCCTATATAAATGATGAATCGGACCGGAACGGATTACGCATCGTTATTATTCTTAAAAAAGAAGCACAGGCTGGTGTAGTACTGAATAAGTTGTATAAGTATACACAACTGCAAACCTCGTTTAATGTTAATAACATTGCCCTGGTGAAAGGCCGGCCAAAAATGCTGAATTTACAACAGCTTATAAAATATTTTGTAGAACACCGGCATGAAGTTATTATCCGACGCACACAATATGACCTTGAACAATCCGAAAAGAAGGCACATATCCTGGAGGGTCTGCTGATAGCTCTCGATCATCTCGATGAAGTAATTGCCCTTATCCGTGCTTCAAAAACACCAGATGAAGCAAGAGACGGATTGATGTCCTCTTTTGAACTTTCCGAAGTGCAGGCCAAAGCTATTCTTGATATGCGTCTCCAACGGCTGACCGGATTAGAAAGGGATAAAATCCGTCAGGATTATGATGAGTTGATGAAACTGATTACCTACCTGAAAAATGTTCTTTCTGATGAATCATTAAGAATGCAGATTATTAAGGATGAAATCGCCGAAGTAAAAGAAAAATATGGAGATGAACGTCGGACAGAAATTATTCCCAATGCCGAAGAATTTAATCCGGAGGATTTCTACGCTGATGATGATATGATCATTACCATCTCACACCTGGGATATATCAAGCGTACCCCGCTTACTGATTTCAGAACCCAACAGCGGGGAGGAGTAGGTTCCAAAGGAAGCACTACACGTGATGAAGATTTTCTGGAACATATGTTCCATGCTACCATGCACAATACCATGCTCTTTTTCACAGAGAAAGGTAAATGTTACTGGAAAAAGGTATATGAAATTCCGGAGGGTGTGCGTATTTCAAAAGGCCGTGCTATTCAAAACCTGATAAATATAGAACAGGATGATAAAGTACTGGCTTTTATAAATGTTAAGAACCTGTTCGAACAGGAATATCTCGACAATAATTATATTGTGATGTGTACCCGGAAAGGTATTATCAAAAAAACATCGCTGAAAGCATACTCGCACCCGCGGCAAAACGGTATTAATGCCATTAATATAAGGGAGGGGGATAGCCTTATTGAAGCACGCTTAACCAGCGGTAATCACGAAATTATTTTGGCAGTAAGATCAGGTAAGGCCATACGTTTTCACGAAAAAACAGTACGACCGGTAGGCAGAAATGCATCGGGAGTGATGGGTATCCGGTTTTCGGCTCCTGATGATGCAGTGGTGGGAATGGTCTGCGTGGAAGATGTTAATGAAACCATTCTTGTTGTTTCAGAAAAGGGTTACGGTAAACGTACTTATCTGAATGATCCGGAAGATGGCAGCGAAATTTACCGCATTACCAACCGCGGAGGTAAAGGAGTTAAAACTATCAATATTACGGAAAAAACAGGAGCACTTATTGCTATTAAAGCTGTTAACGACGATAACGATCTGATGATTATCAATAAATCGGGTCTTACAATACGTCTGGCGGTTTC
This sequence comes from uncultured Bacteroidales bacterium, assembly GCA_963748095.1. Lineage (GTDB taxonomy): Bacteria > Bacteroidota > Bacteroidia > Bacteroidales > UBA10428 > CAVVIO01. Next base: position 3,160 of record CAVVIO010000064.1, on the reverse strand, counting down.
AGGTATGCGGGCGATGGGAAGAGCTACTCAGGGTGTTCGGCTTATTAATCTGCGGAACGATGATACAATAGCTGCTGTTACAAGTATTATCAATTCCAATAGTAACGTAAATTCAGACACAGAAAATGATGAGAATGAAGATAATACTGAGGATTAATTTCGTGTAATTTTTCAAAAATTCCGGTAATGCATATTTAAGCTGATACTGTTGCTAATGTAATTGGTTAATTATGCAATTATCTTTGGCAAAATATTTGGAGTATTTTAATTAAATTATATTTTTGCTGAAAATAAAAATCGAATTTAAACACAAATAAAAATGAAACGATTAAGTACGCTTATTTTATTCTGCTTTATATCTTTATATATGTTGCAGGCGCAGGAGTTGCCTCAGGCGAGTAATGTTTTAAATTATACCGGACTCGAAAAACAACTCGAGAAAAGCGATAAAGATATAGCTAATCCCAAAAAAAGTGAAAAAGCAAAGACCTGGATAAATAGAGGTGAGTTAATGATGGACATTTTTAATGTCAATCTTCAGTACTTACGGTATGGAATGTCTGAACCGGAAGCGAAAATCTATTTTGGGAATGCCAAAGAAGTTAAAACAACACAGGAGGGAGGATCTAAAATTGAAGAAATGACTTATCCGAAGATCATTTTGACTTTTAAAGATGGTAAATTAAGTAAATGGAAAGAAATAAATAAAATTTATGATAATCCATTACCAGAAGCTGTCAAATCGTTTGATAAAGCAGTGCAACTCGAGCCGGAACTGAAAGATTCGAAGGACTATAAAGAAGATATGGACAAATTAAAGAAATTATATACTTCACTGGCAATAGAACAATACAGCGATGAGGATTATAAAGCCTGTCTTGGAAGTTTTAAAGAAGTACTCAAAATTGATAATCAGGATACTACAAGTAATGCTATTGATACATTAATTTATTATAATGCCGGCTTGGTTGCAGGACTGGCAGGTTTACACCAGGAATCAATAAAATACTATGAACTGGCACGAAAATATAATTACCCGAAACCTGATCTGTATGCCAATCTTAAAAAGGAATATTTTACAATTGGCGATACTGCAGCCGGAGTAAAAGTTTTAGATCTTGGATTTAAAAAATTTCCTGATAATCAGGCGATTCTGGTAGAATTAATACGTTATTACCTCGTGGCTGGAAAATCAAAAGAGGCTATGGATTACTTAAAACTTGCACAGAAGAGTGATTCCACTAATGTTTCTTTTGTATTTGCTGAAGGAACCCTTTATGATAAATTAGGGGAAAAAGATAAGGCAATAGCAACCTATAAGAAGTGTATTGAAATGGATTCTACATTTTTTAATGGTTATTACAACCTGGGAGTGTTGTATTATAACATAGCAGCAAAGATGTACGATGCAGCAAATGCAATAGCCGATAACCAGAAATATGAAATAGCAAAAAAGGCAGCTGATGAGGAATTGTCAAAAGCTATTCCGTATATGGAAAAAGCACATGAGATTGATCCAAAAGATGACAACACATTACAGACTTTAAAAACTATCTATTACAGGTTGAAAATGATGGATAAGTTTAACGATATAAAGGAAAAAATTGATTCATTAACTGGTGGAGGAACGCAACAACCAGCTGACACTTCAACAGAACAGCAGTAATTCAAAATAAATAAAAGGAGAGGCTTTTAATGACTTCTCCTTTATTTTAAAATATTCTATTTAACATAATATTAATTATAGGCTATTTATAAAAAATTACACATAAGTCAATAAAGGCAAATTAATAAAAAAAACAGTTGTACGAATGATGCTATTGCTAAACTATATATTAAGATTAATTTTTATATTTATAAAAATTGACAACAATTTAACTTGAAGCAAATTCCAGCTATTTACTTTCCTCATACTTTAAGCCGCTGAGAATTGAATATTTGATTCTGAGTTGATAAGTATACATGAATTTTTATGTTTTTAACCCGTTAATCTTTTGTGCATCGGGTCACATCTAAAAATGTTTGATTTTTAATATTTTTTCTTCCCGTCTGGATGTTGGGATTTCAGCTACGTTCAAAGCTGAAATAAAAGAAACAAAAATTCAGAACCGGATCCGGATATACTGGCGACATACATAACAACAGCAAATTACTAATGCTACATCACTCTCTGGTTAAACATAATGGCTTCTGTAAATAATGTACAACCTCATTTTAAGCTTAAAAATTCTATTTAACATAATATAATATTAAATAGAAATTATTTTGCTTCGCACCGATATCCAAATGGTATAAAGCTAATGACGGAAATCGGGATAAAAATCCCGCCCAAAATATTATCCCAGTGAAAATGTAGTGGCACAAAAAAAAAATAAAATGGTTTTTACCTGAATACCAATTAATTACATCTATTAGTTGTCAAACTCGGGATTTACTATGAAATGTATTTGTCATAGAATAATTTAACTATGTCCGCTTTTGCAACATTTTAATACTTAAGCCTGAATCTATTGGACTATTTTTATCTTGAATTAATTACGTAATTACCCGGTGAAACACCAAATTCTTCCTTAAATGCCTGGTAGAAATAGGAACGGCTGTTGAAACCGGTTTCGTAAAAGACTTCAGTTACAGTTTTTTCACCCTGCTTAAGTTCAAATGCAGCCTTTTTTAATCGCAGGTTATTAATAAGGCCATGTGGTGTCAATCCGGTCAAAGCTTTAATTTTCCGATATAGTTGGGTTTTACTCATAAACATATGTTCGGAAAGATAATCTGCATTGAGGTTTGAATCCGACAATTTCTCTTCTATAAATTCAATAAGACCGGTTAATAATTTCTGGTCACCGGAACCAAGACCTTTCAGCAATTCTGAGCGGGATAGATTTTCGTTATATTCCCGGAAGTTTTTACGAAACAGCTCGCGGTTGGCAATCAACTTTTCGACCCGTACCATAAGATGACGAGGGTGAAAAGGTTTGGGGATATAGGAGTCTGCTCCCACCTCCAGTCCTTCAATACGATGTTCGATTTCTGTCTTGGCAGTCAACAGAATCACAGGAATGTGACTGGTATTAATATCTGTCTTGATAATTTTTGTTAACTCGAGCCCATCCAACTCAGGCATTACCACATCGCTGATCACAAGATCAGTACACGT
>CAVVIO010000063.1:0-8649 GCA_963748095.1 uncultured Bacteroidales bacterium | reverse complement strand
GGTGGTAAAGGAGCCCACGGAGGTGGTGCTTTTTCAGGGAAAGATTCTTCAAAAGTTGACCGTTCTGCCGCGTATGCTGCCCGTCATATTGCTAAAAACATGGTAGCAGCAGGTCTTGCTGATGAAGTTCTGGTGCAAATCGCTTATGCCATTGGGGTGGCTGAACCTGTTGGTGTTTTTATTAATACTTATGGTACAGCCAAAGTAAAACTGTCAGATGGAGAAATTGCAAAAAAAATAAATAAAATTTTTGATTTAAAGCCAAGCGCCATCATCAAACGTCTTGGTTTAAAAAATCCGATTTTCAGGGCAACTTCGGCATATGGACATATGGGCAGAATCCATGCAACCAAAAAAGTAAGCTTTAATCAAAATGGTGATAGTTTTACTAAAGAAGTCGAATTTTTTACCTGGGAAAAGCTTGATTACATTGACAATATCAAAAAAGAATTCAATATTTAAAATAGTTTCACCAATAATCTGGAATAGTACAGGTTATATTTTCCCGGATAATTTTTTTCAAGTAAATAAATGCAAATAACCTTATCGAATTATTATGGATATATATGATAAACTAATTAATAAGCAAACTAAACTTTCTGTTATAGGCCTGGGTTATGTTGGATTACCAATAGCCCTTGAATTTGCGAAAAAAATATCGGTAATAGGCTTTGACATCAATGAAAGCCGTATTCAGATGATGAAGAAAAAAACGGATCCCAGTGATGAATTATCTTCGGATGCATTTGAAAATGCAGATATTTCATTCACTTCTGATCCTGAAGACTTAAAAAATGCAACATTTCATATTGTGGCTGTACCCACGCCGATTGATAAAAATAAACTTCCGGATTTATCACCTTTGTTATCAGCTACCGGAATTGTTGCAAAGGTATTGAAGAAAGGGGATTATATTGTTTATGAATCAACAGTTTATCCGGGTGCCACCGAAGAAAAATGTATACCGATACTGGAAGAACTTTCCGGTCTGAAAAGCGGTAGGGACTTTAAAATAGGTTATTCACCGGAACGAATCAATCCGGGAGATAAGGAACATACAATCACAACAATTAAAAAAGTAGTATCCGGTTGCGATGAAGAATCGCTTGATCAGATTGGAAAAGTTTATGAAATTGTTGTGAAAGCTGGAATCTATAAAGCATCTTCCATTAAAGTTGCTGAAGCGGCGAAAATCATTGAAAACACACAACGTGATGTAAATATTGCCTTAATGAATGAGCTTTCCATGATCTTTAACAAAATTGGGATTAATACTTACGAAGTATTACAGGCTGCCGGAACCAAATGGAATTTTCTGAAATTTTTTCCCGGCCTGGTAGGCGGTCATTGCATTGGAGTTGATCCGTATTACCTTACATATAAGGCTAATGAACTGGGACATATTGCTCAGGTTATAAATTCCGGACGTTCGGTTAACGATAATATGGGTAGCTATATCGCTACCGAACTGGTTAAGGGTATTATTAAGGCCGGAAAAAATGTGTTGAACAGTAAGGTATTGATAATGGGAGCAACTTTTAAGGAGGATGTCAGTGATATACGTAATTCCAAAGTGGCCGATGTAATTCATGAATTGCAATCTTACGGAGTACATATTGATGTGGTTGACCCTCATGCTTCCTCCAAAGACCTGCAACACGAATATGGCTTCGGACTGATCGAAGAACCGGGGAAAGGATATGATGCAATTGTCCTGGCAGTTTCGCATCAGGAATATTTAAATCTTGACGAAGAATATATTAATTCCCTGGTGAGTGAAAAAGCTATCTTTTTTGATGTAAAGGGTGTATACCGGCTTAAGATCAGGAAACTGAAATATATGAGCCTTTAATAATTTTATTAAAATTAGAAGTTACTATGGGGAGTAAAAATTTTGCACTAATTGGTGTTGCAGGATATATTGCAGTCAGGCATTTACGCGCTATAAAAGAAACGGATAACGTATTGCTTGCCACTTTGGATCCTAACGATAGTGTAGGCATGATTGATAACTATTTCCCCGAAAGTGATTTTTTTGTAGAATTTGAACGTTTCGACAGGCATATTGACAAGTTAAGAAGAAATAATATCCATATCGATTATGTTAGTATATGCTCGCCGAATTACCTGCACGATTCACATATACGTTTTGCACTGCGATCAGGGGCTAATGCCATATGCGAAAAGCCCCTTGTACTAAATCCCTGGAATATCGATGCGCTGAAAGAGATCGAAAATGAGTCGGACAAACATATTTACACCGTTTTGCAATTGCGTCTTCATCCCTCTATCATTGAATTAAGAAAAAAAATAAAGGAGGGGGCAAAAGATAAAATATACGATATCGACCTGACTTATATTACCAGTCGGGGGCACTGGTATTTCATTTCCTGGAAAGGCGACATTCAGAAATCAGGGGGCATTGCCACAAATATCGGTGTGCATTTTTTCGATATGCTGATTTGGGTATTTGGAAAAGTCAAAAAAAATGTCGTTCATCTGTTGGAAGCAGATAAAGCTTCAGGTTATCTGGAACTGGAAAGAGCCAGGGTAAGGTGGTTTCTTAGCATAGATTATAATGATATTCCTGATAATGTAAAACAAAAGGGCGTGAGAACTTACCGCTCAATTACCATTGACAATGAAGAAATAGAATTCAGTACCGGCTTTACCGATCTACATACAGAAACTTATAAAAACATATTGGATGGCAAAGGGTTTTTAATTGAAGAATCAAAGCCTTCTATTGAGACTGTATATCAAATCAGAAATGCAACCCCGGTTGGATTAAAAGGAGATTATCATGAACTATGCCGTAAAGTACTCACGAAATAAACACATTTAAACCAGAAAAACCTCATCATGGCTGAAAAAGTAGCTTTAATTACCGGTGTAACCGGACAGGACGGTGCCTACCTGGCAGAGTTTTTACTAAAAAAGGGATACATTGTTCACGGGACAAAACGCCGGAGTTCTTTATTTAATACCGACAGGATTGATCATTTGTATCTGGATCCCCACGTGGAAAACCGGAATTTTATCCTTCATTACGGGGAACTGACGGACTCGACAAACCTGATCAGGATTATTCAGGAAATTCAACCCGATGAAATATATAACCTGGCAGCTATGAGCCATGTTCAGGTAAGTTTCGACACACCTGAGTATACTGCCAATGCTGACGGACTTGGAACACTTCGCATTCTTGAAGCGATCAGAATTCTTGGATTAACAGAAAAAACAAGGGTTTACCAGGCATCAACCAGCGAATTATATGGATTGGTACAGGAAGTGCCTCAAACCGAGAAAACGCCGTTTTATCCCCGTAGTCCGTATGCCGTTGCCAAACTTTATGCATACTGGATAATTGTGAACTACAGGGAGGCTTACAATATGTTTGCCTGCAATGGCATTTTATTTAATCATGAATCACCCATCCGCGGGGAAACTTTTGTAACCCGGAAAATTACACGTGCTGTTGCCAGGATCGTTCTTGGTTTACAGGACAAGTTTTACCTGGGCAACCTGTCATCCAAACGCGACTGGGGTCATGCCAAAGATTATATCAAAGCCATGTACCTGATCCTGCAGCAGGATAAACCGGATGATTACGTAATTGCAACGGGTATTACTACCGAAATCAGGGAATTTGTAAAACTGTCATTCGAAGAGGTGGGTATTGAGCTTGACTTTAAAGGTACCGGATCAGAAGAGAAAGCCTTTGTTAAAGCCTGTCACAATCCGCAGTACCAGTTGGAAAAGGGGAAAGAAGTTCTATCGGTTGATCCCCGGTATTTTCGTCCGACAGAAGTTGATTTGCTGATGGGGGATCCTACCAAAGCTAAAACACAACTTAACTGGGAACCTGAATACGACCTTAAAGGATTGATAAAAGACATGGTCTCATCTGACATCAAGCTGATGAAAAAAGATCAATATCTTCAGCAAGGAGGTTATAAGACGATGAATTATTTTGAATAATAGAAAAATACGAATCTGTAAAAATTTGCAAACAAACTAATCTATAAGAATTATCACAACAAAATATCATGAAAAAAAGCAGTAAGATTTATATCGCCGGTCATAATGGTCTTGTTGGGAGTGCAATTATGCGAAATCTGCAAAAAAAGGGCTATACAAACATTATAGGTCGTACTCTCAGTGAACTTGATCTTACAGACCAGCAGGCGGTAGCTAATTTTTTTGAAAAGGAAAAACCGGAATATGTAATTCTGGCAGCTGCTAAAGTAGGCGGGATTGTTGCAAATAATACCTATCGCGGACAGTTTATATATGAAAACTTACAGATTCAAAATAATGTAATTCATCATTCTTACCTGAATGGAGTTAAAAAATTATTGTTTCTGGGAAGTTCGTGTATATACCCCAAACAGGCCCCTCAACCTATGAAAGAAAAGTATTTGCTGACCGATGTACTTGAATATACTAATGAACCATATGCTATTGCCAAGATTGCCGGCATTAAATTATGCGAAAGTTATAATATTCAGTATGGCACAAATTTCATCAGTGTAATGCCTACAAATTTATATGGCCCCAATGATAATTACAACCTTGAAAAGTCACATGTTTTGCCTGCTTTAATCCGGAAGATGCACTTGGGGAAATGCCTTATAGGAAATGACTGGAATACAATAAGAAAAGATCTGGATAAAAACCCTATTGAAGGAGTTGACGGCAAGGCTACTGCAATCGAGATTGGAGAGAAACTCGAAAAATACGGTATTCTCAGGGCAAACGAAGCCGATAACAGTGACACACAGGTAATGATCAAATTATGGGGGACAGGCGCTCCCCGCCGCGAATTTCTGCATTCCGACGATATGGCTGATGCTTGTGTTTTTATGATGGAAAATATCGAATTTGAGGACCTGACTAAAATGACTCAACAGGAAATTACCGACCGTGACCCAAAACATGAAATACGAAATACACATATAAACATTGGTACCGGCGTGGAAATAACCATTAAGGATTTAGCGATGCTTGTGAAGAGAATTGTTGGTTTTGACGGCCATATCGAATGGGACACATCAAAACCTGACGGGACTTTCCGAAAACAGCTTAATGTAAAAAAGCTTCATAAACTGGGCTGGAAACATACTATTGAACTGGAAGAGGGAATTACCCGTATTTACCAGGACTATAAATCATAATTAATGCTGGCTGAAGATCATACCCTATACCTCTCTTAAAGCATCACAAATATAAACAGGTAAGGTCAAATTGTTAATAACAAACACGATTCAGATTGATCAGCAAAAACTATTTGGTTTTGGTAATAATAATTTATTTAACTTTAATGATAATTAATAATTCATTTCATAGACCTTGAAACTTATAGTTAAAAGTACATTTCTGATATTAGTAGTTATTGCAGTAAGCTTTTCGTCCTGTACCAGTTATAAACAAATGGTATATCTTCAGAATATTGATTCATCTTCTACCGAAAATTTTTTCCCTAAAGTACGGCCTGATTATAAAATACAGGCGCAGGATATATTATTTATCCGGGTTCTCACCCTGAATCAGGATGTCAGTGACCTGATCAACTCTACACCTACCAATACTTCCAATTTGTATAACAATGAAGCCAGCATGTATATCTTCGGATATAACGTGAGTGATTCGGGATATGTGGAATTACCTGTTTTGGGGAAAGTGTATGTTGCCGGGGAAACCCTGGATGGAGCCAAAGAAGCATTAAGTAAACGAGCGGCAGTGTATCTGAAAGACGCTACAATAGTGGTTAAACTTATCTCATTTAAATATTCGGTTTTCGGAGAAGTACTACGACCAGGTGTTTTTTATAACTACAACAATCAGCTTACCGTATTGGAGGCTATCAGCGAAGCAGGTAATCTTACCGATTATGCCAACCGTAAAAAAGTGCTGGTTATAAGACCCACAGCCAAAGGAACAAGGACTTTCCGTCTTGATCTGACCCAAAAAAATATTCTCTCATCCGATGGTTTTTATTTGCTTCCCAACGATATGGTTTACGTAGAACCTATCAAAAGCAAAACTTTCCGGTTAAATATGCCTACAGTTTCTCTGTTCCTGACATCTGTTTCCACGCTTATCCTGATATTAAATTACCTGAATAAATAGATTCAACAAATCCTTTTCAGGGAATGGATTATCACTACCGTGGATTTTTTCCAATCATTTATGGTTAATAACTTGTATTGCTTTTTATTATCTGATAGATTATTTTTAGGTAGAAATCAAATACCACTTTCATGAGAAACTTTATAATTGAAGGAAAAGCAAATGCACCTTCTATTCATTTCAATGAAAAAGATGGATTCATTGAAATCAAAGGTTCATCTGCTATTAAAAATCCCATTGACTTTTATCTGGATCTGGTTAAATGGATCTATATTTTTGAATTGAATTCGGCAAAACCCAAAGTTGTCAATATCCGGCTTGATACTATTGATAAATCTTCTGCCAGATGGATGTTTCTTGTTATAAAACAGATGGAGAAGATGGATAGTAGCAGTACGGGAACAAGTATTAACTGGTTTTATAAATTGAAAAACTCCCGGATTTATTCCATTGGGGATAAATACCGAAGTTCCGTCAGACTGCCATTTAACCTGGTTACCGCCTGATAAATTTATCCTAATAAAAGGAATGATTATCCATTTTTATATCACTTTGGTGGAAAGCACCCTGGATTCTATTGACAAAAGAATGGAATAACTTATCTTTATTTCTTAAATTACTGAAGTATTATAATGTATAGCGCAGAGATTAAAGAAACGAATGTTACTCCTTATGTAAAAGTGTATCCACGCCAAAAACTTGTTATGGTGAGCGGACAATCAAGGCATGAGGACCCCAGCGGATTTTACAATCAATTTACCGAATTAACAGATGATTGTATTTCAAAATTTAAAGATGAACTTACAATCGATTTCAAGATTACTTACCTGAATACAAGTTCATCAAAATGGCTGTTTCATATGCTTAAAAGTTTGCAGGCACGATATGCAGAGGAAATCAAACTCATTATTAACTGGTATTATGAAGAAGATGATGAACTTATACAGGAAGCCGGCGAAGTTTTTCAATCCCTGCTCAGAATACCTGTAAATCTGATAGCCACCTGAATTTTCAGTTTCCCCGCGAAAAACAGCTCACGCGATTTGTAATTCGTTCGTGGTATAAACACATTCTTTTTTTCGCTTCAATCAACATTTAAGCAGTTACGATATTTGCAGAATGCATCAGGGTAGAAGATGATACTCCCGTGGAGTGCAAATCCGCACGAGCTATAGTGAAAAGATGTAAGCTTACAAATAATTTTTTTATCAAATAAAGGATAAAAAAATACGTTATTCCATTCAGAGGATGCTGTATAATGATCTAGATATTTGTAATTTTACAACCCAAAATAAAAAATTGAAAAAATGAAATTAAGAAACCTGTTTATTATCGTAATAGGATTTTGTTTTTTTAAAGTTTCTGCGCAGGATACCACAACAAGACGATTAATTTCTTTTCATGAACTCAGTGTTTCCGACGGCATAATCGTTCAATTGGAGAAGGGAAACCATGAGGCCGTAAAGTTTACTTACGAAGGTGTCGATGAAGGTAAAATTATATCTGAAGTGAAAGATGGAGAACTTACCCTGAAGATACCCCTCGGCTATACTAAAAACACCAGGGTAAGGGCTTATCTGACGTATAAAACACTCGATGCTATAAGCGGATCATCCCAGGCTGAGATCGATTCAAAGTCACTTATCAAAGAAGATAGTCTTAAAATAGATTTGCGCAGCGGGGCAAAAATCTATGCCAGTTTCGATGTTAAGAATTTGAAAGCCACTGTTGTGGAAGGGGCATTATTATCTGCCGACGGATATGCCATAGATCAGCAGATAGATGTTACAACATCAGGGAGCTTTTCCGGATATGATCTTGAAGGCGACAGAATAACCGTAAAGGCCTCCACCGGGGGAAAAGCAAAAATAAATGCTGAAAAAGAACTCGATGCAATAGCCACTTTAAAAGGTTATATCAGCTACAAGGGAAATCCGAAAATAAAAAGGATAGAACCAAAACTTGGCAGTACCATTGAGAAATATCAGGAATAAAAATCGAAAACAGGTTCGTGATAAATGAAAGTTACCTCTGAAAATGTACCCGAAGTTATTGATGTTATAAATGTAAGCAAACATTTTAAGGAAGTAAGGGCGGTAAATAATCTTACACTTCAGATAAAGCAGGGCGAATATTTAGCGTTGCTGGGACCAAACGGAGCCGGAAAGACCACCCTGGTAGAAATGATAGAAGGCCTGCAGGAACCAGATGCAGGTCATATCAGAGTATTAAATAAAACATGGAAAAACGACAAAGACTTTCTACACCGTTCTATTGGCATTTCCCTGCAGGAAACCCGTTTTATCGAAAAGCTTACTGTTGAAGAAACCTTACGATTATTTGTTGCCTTGTATGGCGACCTTCATAAAAACAGGGTAAATGAAATAATAGAACTTACCGGGCTTGAAGAAAAACGCCGATCGTATACCGTAAATCTGTCGGGTGGACAACGGCAAAGGCTGGCTCTCGGAATAGCTCTGCTGAACGATCCTAAAATCCTTCTGCTCGATGAACCCA
>CAVVIO010000062.1:0-40376 GCA_963748095.1 uncultured Bacteroidales bacterium | reverse complement strand
GGCAGCCCGAAAAGCCCGTACGACAGCCGCGACCTGTGGAAACACTACAACTACCACGATTTCGGCATTTCCGGCGAACCGTATTTCGATACCGATTTCTCGGAGGTATTGTACTTAACCGATACCGGCCGCCGCTGGGACGGCTGGAAAACCAGCGTGCGCGACAAAGTGCCGCAACAGGAAGAATGGATAAAAAAAGGACTGGTCTTTCATTCCACAAAAGAAATAATCAACGCCGCCCGCGAAGGAAGGCTTCCCGATAAAATACTATTTACCGTTCATCCCCAGCGATGGCACAACAGTCCCCTTCCCTGGCTGAAGGAACTGGTATTGCAGAATGCGAAAAACGGGGTGAAAAGGTGGCTGTTTGTCAGGAAAAGAGATGAGAGATGAGAGGTGAGTTTTTCAGGAATTATGAAAATCGAAGTCAAAAAAAAATCAGCTTTTCATGCATGACCTCTTCCCCAATCACAAGAAGTGACAATGTGACAAAGTGACGGGTGACAAGGACTCCAGGTTGTAAGTATTTAATCTGAACTGTCAGACCTGTAACTGATTACCGATTACCAATCACCAACTCCCATCCATTCACCAATCACCATTCACCAATCACCAATCACCAATCACCATTCACACCAATCACCATTCACCAATCACCATTCACACCATTCACCAATCACACCATTCACCATTCACCAATCACCATTCACCAATCACCAATCACATCATATCACCATTCACCAATCACCATTCACCATTCACACCATTCACCAATCACCATTCACCATTCACCATTCACCACCATTCCAATCACCAAACACCAAATCACAAAAAAGCCGGCTTACACAACGAAAAAGCCGGCTTTTATTACAGAAAAACCAAACGAAAATTATGCAGCGTCTTCTTCCTCCCCGTTTTGTTTTCCGCCAAGGTCAATAATCTGGCGGGCAGATTTATAGGTAAGATAAAAATCCGGATCTTTCCTTTTAAACTGGGTAGCCAGTTTATCCAGCGAATATTTTACAATATCATAGGCTTCATCAAACAATTCTCCAAGCCGGGCAGTATACCCTTTTCGATCGATGATAGCCTCACGCGGAGCAGGCTGTACTTCTTTGTAATTATTATACAATTCTTCTAATTGTTGCAGATCTTCCGGACTGATCCCCACTTCAGCATAAGCTTCTGCAGGAACATTTTTCGTCAGATTAATGAGAATACTGGTTGCATTCAATAACTTTACTTCACTCATTTTTTCCCATGCTGAAGAAGGATAATTTACCTTATCCAGTAAAACCCTATCATTCACTTCTTTCGCGTAAGAATGAATAGCTCCTGAAATGTCCACTGCCAGAGCTATCATATCATCAATGGTTTGATCTTTCTCAGCGGCAATACCTTTCAGGTTGGTTTCCTGTTGAGCAGCTATTTCGTCTATTTCATCAACAACTTCCTTCAACCGGGTAACACCCTTTTCAAATTTTGAGATCTTTTGAACACTTTCCGTGTTAGCTGCAGCAGTCCTGCAAACCATTTTGTACATGTTACGTTTCCACATTTGTCTTTTGTTCATCGTTTAAAAATTTTGGTTAGACATTATTAAATAAAAACTTAGTTTACACAGTCTATTTTACACTCTCCGGATACTGTCAACGGCGTTCCGGATTTTGCAGACGCGTTCCGGATGCTGTCAACGGCGCTCCGGGTTTTGCAGACGCGCTCCGGATACTGTCAATCGCGCTCCGGATACTGTCAACGGCACTCCGGATGCTGTCAACGGCGTTCCGGGTTTTGCAGACGCACTCCGGATGCTGTCAATCGCGTTCCGGATACTGTCAACGGCGCTCCGGATACTGTCAGTCGCGTTCCGGATTTTGCAGACGCGCTCCGGATGCTGTCAATCGCGTTCCGGATACTGTCAACGGCACTCCGGATACTGTCAACGATCTTCCGGATCCTGCATGGACATAGTACGCCCCTTCAGAAGAATACGCATTCTGTCAGTTCAGGACTGCCCGGCGAACCGTGTCAGCCAGCACTCATCATTTGGTTTAACTGTTACATTTTTGTGTTTACCGGATGGGGGGTATGGGTAAATTTACCTGTCAGCTATTTTGCAATCATCAGCATCCCATTTACCACCGCCATGGGCCGGTTCGTTTCAATAACTTCATTCAGTCATAACATAACGTTTCGTTTTTAGTGAATAAAAAATTTTAAGTACCCTTTCCGGGGTATTCCACAGCCAACATGCTGTCTTTTTAAATCCTCCTATCAATAAATCGTTGTGTACTGAGAAAATTTCTGCCGCTTCCCTAACATCTCCCAAGACAGAAATTATAAATCTTGATTAATCAAAAACTAAAATATAAAAAATATATATACGATGCAAATTCTGATGTAATTTTTTTTCATATAGATACACACAAAAAACTGTATGCACTATAAATAAAGGGATTGATACTCATCGTTATTTAGAATGTATTTATAATTATGCAGTAAATCTCCTTCCGGAAATAATTCATTACCTGCCGGAGGGGATTTCAACAGGGGGCGTTTACCCAATTCAATTCATAAGAAGTGACAAAGAAACAAGATTTTAGGCTGTAGACTTTTAGATCACAGGTACTCCTGTAAGTTGTAGGTTTTTAGGCTGTAAACTGTAGACCTGTAACTGATTACTGATTACTGATAACTGTTTACTGATCACTGTTTACTGATTATGATCACTGTTTACTGATCACTGATCACTGACCACTCCCCAACCGCTGTCAGGGTCTCCGACCACTTACAGGGTTCTCATCTCTCACTACTCATCTCTCATCTCTTCACTCACACTCAAACTCAAATTCACATTTCCACCCCCTGCACCCCCGCCAGCGGGGGACATCCTTCTTACCGGCACCAATCACCATCACATCACCAATCACCAATCACCAATCACCAACCATCCGGAAAGTAAATTTCATATTTTTCAATTTTGAAATTCGGATCCATTTAAGTAAATTTTTTGCATATTTACAATCAGAACTACCTGAAAACCCAATGCCTTTAAACCTCGATAAAAGCCGCCGCCTCAACACATCAGCGCTGATCGTCATTCTGTTGTGCCTGTATACATTATTCCCTTTTGTATATATTTCAAAATACGACCATCCGCAGTCCGACGATTATTTTACTGTAATGCAGTACCGGAAAAATAGTTTCCTTGGTATACAGGTCACCAATTTTGAAAAATGGTCAGGCAGGTATACATCCTTTGCATTGTCGTATTTAAATCCGCTGGGAAAAAATAACCTCGCAGCTTACCGGCTGTTTTCAGCATTTCTGATCCTGCTGATCTCATTTTCCATATCGCTGCTGGTCTGGCAGGTTTTTCGTCCGTATTTCAATATTTTAAATATTGCAGCTCTTTCGGGGTTTTTCATCACATTGTATTTTATGGCAATGCCAAGTATTTCGCAGGGAATTTACTGGTTCTCTGCTTATAAGGTTTTTCAGGTTTCGAATATTCTCACATTATGGTTTTTATCCGTTATCTGCCGGATACATTCAGGTCCTGTTTCCGGTTACAATTATTTTCTTAAAATAGTGTCGGTACTTTTACTGGTACTAATTATCGGGGGCAATTCCATTTCAATAATAATAATAAATTCAGTAATCATTTCACTGAATCTTTATTCTTTGCTGCATTTAAAAAAAGCCAACCGGTATTATATTGTGTTGTTCATTGTTTCTCTGATTTTTACATTGATTTTTATATCGGCCCCGGGAAATTACCACCGGGTACAAGGATTTCAATATTCGGAAAACCCTGTATTAAGTCTTACTGCTGCTTTTGGATTGACAACTGTTTCGTTTTTTAAATGGGGACTGCCGGTTATTGTATTTTCATTGGTGTACGTCCTGTTGTGGGGAAATTCACTGGTTAAAAAAATAGAGGAAGAAAATTTTTTCCGCCGTATCCGGTTCGTTCATTCCTTTCCGGCTTTTGTCATTGTGTTATTTCTGATGTATTTCGTATATGCCTGGTTAACGGGGTCGAAACCCGTGGGAAGGGCGGATAATGTCTTCTATTTGTATTTTATTGCAGGCTGGTTTTTTAATTTAAATGTCTTGCTTCTGCAAATTTATAAACACAAGGATCCGGAATTCCTACAAGCAAACAGTATAATCGGAGTGCTGATTATTACTGCATTTGTCATGGTTATTTTTTCTGTGGATAACAATATTTCCACGGCTTACATCGATATTATTTCCGGCAAGGCAAAAAAATACGACCGGGAATTAACAGCAAGATATGAACTTATCAAAACCTGTGAAAAAGATACCTGTATAGTACCGGCACTGAAAAACATTCCAAAAACGTTGTTTTTCAGGGACATTGCCTCAGGCAAAAAAAGTGTAAATAAATACATCATTAAAAGTTATTCTGAGTTTTTCGATAAAAAGTATATTGTCAGAACCCCGGGCCGCTCTGCAATTAAACCGAATATGCAAACGCTTGAGGATTTTATGAAAGAAAAAAGAAAGGAAATATCCGGGGATTGAAGCTCCGGGATGAATATAGACTTTTAACCGTTAAGGATTTAGACTGGAGACTTGGTTATGATTTTAACCAACCGCTCATCACTCATCACTCAAACCCAAACTCAAACTCCACCCCCTGCACCCCCGCCAGCGGGGGACATCCTTCTTACCGGCACCAATCACTGATTACCAATTACCATTCACCATTCACCAATCACAAGAAGTGACAATGTAACAAGGATTTTAGACTGTAGGCTTTTAAATCCGCTACCTGTAACTGTTTACTGATCACTGTTTACTGATAACTGTTTACTGTTTACTGTTTACTGTTTACTGATCACTGTTTACTGATCACTGACCACTCCCCAACCGCTGTCAGGGTCTACGACCTCTTACAGGGTTGTCTCATCTCTCACTACTCATTTCTCATCTCTCATCTCTCACCTCTCACCTCTCACCTCTCACCTCTTCACTCACACTTAAACTCAAATTCACATTTCCACCCCCTGCACCCCCGCCAGCGGGGGACATCCTTCTTACCGGCACCAATCACTATTACAATTACCATTGCATTCACCAATCACAAGAAGTGACAATGTAACAAGGATTTTAGACTGTAGGCTTTTAGATCCGCTACCTGTAACTGTTTACTGATCACTGTTTACTGATAACTGATCACTGATTACTGATAACTGATTCACTGATCACTCCCCAACCGCTGTCAGGGTCTACGACCACTTACAGGGTTCTCATCTCTCACTACTCACCTCTCATCTCTCACCTCTCATCTCTCATCTCTCACTCTTCTCATCTCTCACCTCTCATCTCCGGCAACCCGGTCAACTTCCTCACCTCGCGGATAGTCTCGCCTGCAATCTCGCGGGCCTGTGCCGACAGCCGGCTCACCAGTTTTTCAACGCGGTCTTTATCGGCCATGAGTTCTTTTTTCTTTTCGATAAAGGGTTTCGTAAGGTCAACCACGGCATCGGCAGTGGTATCTTTCAGATCTTTGTATTTTAAGGTGCTGTTTTTATAGTCGCTCATCAGCTGATCGAAGGCATCGTCTTTTCCGCAGGCCTTTATCAGGCTGAAAAGATTCGCTACTCCCGGGCTCATGCGGTCGTCTTCGCGGGGGCCGGTATCGGTAACGGCAGAACGTATTTTTTTACGGATGGACGTTTCCTCTTCAAACAGTCCGATATAATGTTTATCTCCCAGGCTCTTGCTCATTTTCTTTTCGGGGTCGGCCAGCGACATCAGCTTGGGGATATCCGTCAGCAACGGCTTGGGTTCGGGAAAGTAGCTGCCAAACTGGTTGTTGAATCGGATGGCTATGTTCCGCGAAAGCTCCAGGTGTTGCTCCTGGTCCCTGCCCACGGGCACCAGCTCGGCTTTGTATACCAGAATATCTGCCGCCTGGAGAACGGGATAGGTAAACAGGCCGGCCGATATGTACTTCGTTTTCGATCCGCTATCGATCTGTTCCGATTTATCCTTAAACTGGGTCATGCGTGTGAGTTCGCCGTACGAAGCCACGCAGCTGAGTATCCAGGTAAGCTCGGTATGCTGGGGTACCAGCGACTGGATGAACAGGATGGATTTATCAGGGTCGATCCCGCATGCCAGCAGGTCCACCACCATATTCAGGGTGTTTGCCTTCAGTTCTTTCGGATTGTAGGGCATGGTCATGGCATGCAGGTCCACCACCCCGTACACACAATCGTATGTATCCTGGATAGCTGCCCAGTTACGGACTGCCCCGAAATAGTTCCCCAGGTGTATCTCCCCTGTAGGCTGTATACCTGATAAAACGCGCTTTTTCTTCATACTGTGAAATATATATTTAATTAAATTAGAATTTAGAATTCAGTAGTCAGTAGTTCAGTAGTCGGTAGTCAGTAGTCGGTAGTCAGTAGTCAGTAGTCAGTAATTTGTATTTGATCATTCACCTCTCACCTCTCACCTCTCACCTCTCACCTCTCACCTCTCACTACTCACCTCTCACCTCTCACTACTCACCTCTCACCTCTCACCTCTCACTACTCATCTCTCACTACTCACCTCTCACTTCTCATCTCTCACCTCTCACCTCTCACCTCTCATCTACTCACCTCTCACCTCTCACCTCTCATCCCAATCGCCCACAAAGCTATAAAATGTAATTTAAAAAATGTATTTTTATTATTACTTAGGTAAATCATTCTATTTTTGCCAAAAAGAAAGACCATGGAATCAACACGACAACAAAAAATCTCCCGGCTCATCCAAAAAGATCTGGCAGAATATTTCCAGCGCGAAAGCAAACTCTTTTTCAGTAACCGAATGATAACGGTCACAATGGTAAGGGTTACCAGCGACCTGAGCGTTGCCCGGGTATACGTGAGCATTTTCCCGGCAGGGAAAGATGTGGAGGATCTGGAAGTGATCACCAGCCGTTCAAAAACAATACGGACCGAACTGGCTAAAAAAGTCAGGTACCAGTTGCGAAAAATTCCGGAGCTTAGCTTTTACCTGGACGATTCGCTGGATTATGCCGATAACATCGACCGGTTATTGCATTCATAGTTTTCAATTAATAAAGAATATTCCGTGAACCTGTCGTTCTATATTGCCAAAAGATACCTGTTTGCGAAAAAGTCGCAAAACGTTATTAACATCATCTCCGCGATTTCGATGGGAGGAGTGGCCGTGGGCACCATGGCGCTGATTGTGGTATTGTCCGTATTCAACGGTTTCGACAGCCTGGTACGTTCCCTTTACGACTCGTTCAACCCCGACCTGAAGATCAGCCTGGTGGAAGGCAAGACGTTTACTCCCGACCCAAACAAGCTGGAGGCGCTGAATAAAATTCCCGGCGTACTGGATGTCGCCCGGGTTCTGGAAGACAAGGCCCTTTTGCGATACGGAAACAAGCAGACCATCGCCATTGTGAAAGGAGTAAGCAGCAACTTCGACAAGGTAACCGGCATCGACACCATGATCATCGACGGCAAATATATCCTGAAAAGCAATAATGCCGATTATTGTGTTATCGGCCAGGGTATCAGTCTTTTTCTGGGGGTGGGACTGAAATTTACCAATCCCATCAACATGTATGTGCCGCGGAGGACGGAAAAGGTATCACTGAATCCCGAAAGGGCCATCAACCGGAAATTCATCTTTCCGTCGGGGGTTTTTTCCATCCAGCAGGATTACGATTCCAGGTATGTGCTCGTACCCCTTAGCTTTGCCAGGGATCTGCTGGGATATACCACCGAGGTAAGCGATCTGGAATTAAAGCTCAACCCCGGCTACCGGTTGAAAAGCATCCAGAAACAGGTGAAGGAATTGTTTGGCCCTCAATTCAAAGTAAAAAACCAGTACCAGCAGAACGAATTGTTTTATAAGACCATGCAATCCGAGAAATGGGCTATTTTTCTGATCCTTGCTTTTATCCTTATCGTGGCATCCTTTAATGTGATCGGCTCGCTAACCATGCTGATCATCGAAAAGAAAAACGATATCGTCACCCTGCGGAACCTCGGGGCCGATCTGAAGCTTATCCGCAACATCTTTCTGCGCGAAGGCTGGATGATATCCATCGGTGGGGCCATTCTCGGTATGCTTTTGGGATTATTTATCTGCTGGCTGCAGATCCGGTTCGAATTTGTAAAACTTCAGGGCAGCGGTACATTTGTAATCGACGCCTATCCGGTGGAGATCAAATTCCTTGATATTATAGCGGTATTCATCACCGTGATTGTCATTGGCTTTTTTGCCTCGTGGTATCCCATACGTTACATTACCAGAAGGTTTATCCGTAACAGTGACGAAGAGAGTTGAGAGGTGAGAGATGAGAGATGAGTGAGAAATTTTATTTAATTTAGAGAGAATTCTAAATTAAAGTGAAATATGGCAATAATAAATAGTTTTAAAGATTTGATCGTATATCAAAAAGCTTATGAATTTTCAATGCGTATTTTTGAGGTATCAAAAAATTTTCCTAAAGAAGAAAAATATTCACTGACGGATCAAATCAGGCGTTCCTCTCGCTCGGTTTCGGCCAATATTTCAGAAGCATGGGCAAAGAAAATTTATATGAAGTCTTTTGTCAGTAAGCTTAGTGATTCACTTGGTGAAGAATATGAAACGGAGGTCTGGCTGGATTATTCCTTCGACTGTAATTATTTATCACAGGTAGAGCATAATGACCTGAAATCCGGATACGATGAAATAAGAAAAATGCTGATCTCCATGATGAACGAACCGGAAAAGTTCTGCAAACCGACTTTTTGAAACAGACTCAATCTGTAATCATTTTTTAGGACGAAACATCATTTATAATTCATCACTCACATACTCTACCCCCTGTACCACCGCCAGCCGGAGACAATTTTCTATGTCAATTTATTAATTATTTTTTTATTGACACAGTTTATTTTACACTCTCTTCACCAGATCTTCACTCCACTCATCTCTCACCTCTCTCACTCACCTCACTCCCTCTCTACTCATCTCTCTACTACTTTTTCCCAAAAACACTGATACCAAACCATATACAAATTAGTTATTAACAAAATAAATCCACTTCAATGCCAATATTAAATTTTGAAAATCAATACGTTATAGCTGAAAGTAACGGATATTGGGATCCTATGTTAGCAGGGGTCTCTTTTCTATAGAATATTTATAGATTATTTTTATTGTGACTAAACTCGTGTAAATAATACGAATGTTAATCATAATAAGGTTTTTAGGATGAAACATATTTTATTAACAATTCGTAGTAGATATTAACATTTTATATAAGCATGCAGCTTTATCCTTTTTATAATGGTAAAACCACATGCTTTGACATAACCCTGACGATAAACATGATGCCCTATATCTGTAAAACACTAACAGCAGTTGTAGTCTTCGTTTTCAGTCTTACCTGCAAAGCGCAGGAGATGGTAGTTTCGGTTCAGACGATTCCCGCCACCTGTTACGGAAAGGCCAACGGAAAGATCGCGGTACATGTTACTGACTTCAGGGGAACATACACAGCAGCTATATCCGAACACAAAGATTCCCGGAATTATATTTCCCGGAAAGGTCCCGTATCGGATACTTTGGTAGTGTTTGACGGTATAAAAGCCGGAAAATATTTTATAACAGTAACCGGCAAAACGGGTTCATCCATACAAAAAGAAACTGAAGTAACAGAACCCGGTCAGTTACTTCCCGGTGAGATCAGTATCGAAAAAGGATTGTCTGCATTCGATAGTAAAGATGCCCGGTTAAAAGCCAATCCGGCAGGAGGGACTCCCCCTTACAGGTATTCGTGGAGCAGCAATGCCGGTGGCCTGAGTGACCAGGTGGTGAAGGGATTAGGACAGGGTACCTATATTTGTACCATTAATGATGTAAATAATTGCGGACCGGTTAAGTCCACCATATTCTTTTATAAACAGGTACATCCCGATAGTATTCCCGATGAAGCAGGAAACAGCAATTCAAAAAAATGATTAAAAGAATTTATGATATGATATCCATGAAATCCATCAAATTTTTAATGTCCGGCATACTACTGTCGGCAGTGTCATTCATGCCGGTTTACTCACAGAATCTGAAAATTTCTGTTGTAACTCATCCGGTTACCGTTGCAGGTCAAAATAATGGAAGTGTCGATATCACGGTAACGGAAGGTAATCCGGATTTTACTTATTCCCTGTATTCGGCATTGCCCTGGGATGGGGGAAAAGAACTTGCCAAAAGCAACCAGACCTCTAAGTACGATTACAGCTTTGATCAGCTGGCAACCGGTAATTATGTAGTAATGGTAAAGGACAAAAATGGCAACGGGGCCTTTGAAAAAATAACAGTTGAACTGCAACCTGCGCTGGGATGGAATATTCCGGAAATTGACAAACAAAATAACATTTTACTTGCATCAGATAAGCAACATCACTTTTCCGGACCCGGACCGGATGCGGCTATAGGATATCTCAGAGTACAACCTGTAATTATTGCCGGTCAACCGGAAAAATGTATAAGAATTTAAAAAATTAACACTATAAAACCTTCGACCAATGTTAACACGAAAGGGTCTGTCCATATTCATTTTTATTTCACTTTTCACAGCAAAAATAGCCTGGTCGGCGCCGGTATATATCCTCACCGTTGATTCCACATCCTGTTACAATACTGAGGATGGGAAAATCACCGTGACCATTACTTCGGGCTCCCCGAACTTCTATATTTCATTGTATAACGGCGATAATATCATCCCTGATTCACTGATACAAACTATTGGTCCGATATCTACCCCCAATCCGACAGTACAGTTTTCATCCCTGAAACCCAAGCATTACCTGGTACTTGTAACCGATGGTTCAGGTGGAAGTTACGATCTAGTGACATTGCATCATCCCTCCCAGTTAAAGGCCGGTGTAATATCCATAGTACAGGGACTGACCTGTTTCAATTCATGTGATGCAAAATTACAGGCAAATCCTATTGGTGGTACCCCACCGTATAATTACAGCTGGAGTAACGGAGATAATACCCAAATTGCGGATAATATCTGCCGGGGTACTTACAGGGTAACCATCACCGACGCCAACGGTTGCGGGCCTGTACAACCCACAATATTTTTCCAGCAGGCACTTTATCCTGCCTACATTCCCAAGGATATTACCATCAGTTCGGTGACACATACCGATGCCTGCGACGGCATGAGTAACGGGACCATTACGGTGAATGCCAGTGGCGGCACCTCTCCCCTGAACTATGCCATTTCTTCCATTTCGGGCCCCGACAGTACGATCCAGGCAGGGAACTTTTTTAACAGTGTACCAGCCGATACTTTCAATGTATGGGTAGTTGATAATAACTCCTGTACCAAAAAGGCCTTCCCGGATGTTACGGTTGCATCCGTTCCCCCGCCAACTGCCAATGCAGGATCGAATGGAGAAACCTGTGCAGGTACTTCCTATATATTTGGCTCCGGGGATGCGACAGCTACAAATCAGACTTCTGTAAACTGGACTTCTTCCGGTACAGGTACTTTTACAAATGGCAGTACACTCACTCCCACTTATAATCCTTCCGCTGCAGATATCAGTTCGGGATCCGTAACACTTACGCTACATGCCATCGGTAACAGCCCCTGTGGAGAAGCTACCGATAATATGATACTTACAATTACACCTGCTCCCACAGCCAATGCAGGCGCTAATGGTGAGACCTGTGAAACATCCGGTTATACTTTTGCACCCGGCCAGGCGACAGCTTCCAATAATGCTTCCGTATACTGGACTTCAACGGGAACAGGCTCTTTTACAAATGGAACCACACTAACACCTACATACAGTCCTTCGGCGGCTGATATTTCTTCCGGTTCAGTAACGCTTATTTTACATGCCACCGGTAACGGTTCGTGTGCCGAAGCTACCGACAATATGACGCTGACCATCACTCCGTCACCTACAGCCAATGCAGGTACCGACGGAGAAACCTGTGAAACATCTTCCTATATATTTGCTCCGGGTCATGCTTCGGCAACCAATAACGCCTCCGTAAACTGGACTTCTTCAGGTACCGGTTCGTTTACCAATGGCAATACACTTAATCCGACTTATAATCCTTCGGCTGCTGATATTTCCTCCGGTTCGGTAACATTAACGCTTCATGCTGTAAGTACCGGATCATGTCCTGACGCTACCGATAATATGATACTGACAATTACGCCGGCGCCGACAGCAAACGCAGGGCCCTGATGGCGAAACCTGCGCGGCGACCTCTTATTCTTTTGCTCCGGGCGATGCATCGGCCACCAATAATACTTCCGTAAACTGGACTTCTTCAGGTACGGGTTCGTTTACCAACGGAAGCACATTAACACCGACCTATAATCCTTCGGCTGCTGATATATCTTCCGGTTCTGTGACCCTTACCCTGCACGCAATTGGTAACGGTTCCTGTGCCGAGGCTACCGATAATATGATATTGACGATTACACCGGCTCCTACGGCTAACGCAGGTGCAGACGGCGAAACCTGCGAGACAACTTCCTATACTTTTGCTCCTGGTCATGCCTCGGCTACCAATTATGCTTCTGTAAACTGGACTACTTCTGGTTCCGGTACATTTACCAATGGCAATACACTTAATCCGACTTATAATCCTTCGGCTGCTGATATTTCTTCCGGCTCTGTAACGCTTACCCTGCATGCAATTGGTAATGGTTCCTGTGCCGAAGCTACCGACGCTATGATACTGACCATTACACCGGCGCCGACAGCCAATGCAGGTGCCAACGGCGAGACTTGTGAAACATCTTCCTATACATTTGCTCCGGGTGATGCTTCGGCAACCAATAATGCTTCCGTAAACTGGACTACTTCCGGTACCGGTTCATTTACCAATGGCAATACACTTAATCCGACTTATAATCCTTCGGCTGCTGATATTTCGGCCGGTACGGTTACACTTACCCTGCACGCAATTGGTAACGGTTCGTGTGCCGAAGCTACCGACGCTATGATACTGACCATCACGGCAGCGCCTAAAGCTAATGCCGGTGTTAACGGGGAAACCTGTGAAACGTCTCCTTACACCTTTGCGCCGGGTGCCGCAACCGCTTCGAATTATACCGGCGTCTACTGGACTTCTTCAAGTGGTGGTTCCTTCATAAATGGCAATACGCTGACACCAACTTATAATCCGACAGTTACCGATGTTACTAACGGCACTGTAACACTTACACTGCATGCTACCGGTAACGGTTCCTGTGCAGAAGTTACCGACGCCATGATTCTGACCGTTACAAAGGTCCCGACAGCCAACGCAGGTGCCGACGGCGAGACCTGTGAAACATCCTCTTATACCTTTGCCCCGGGCGATGCTTCGGCTACCAATAATGTTTCTGTAAACTGGACTACTTCCGGTACAGGTTCGTTTACCAACGGAAGCACATTAACTCCGACCTATAATCCTTCGGCTGCTGATATTTCGGCCGGCACGGTTACACTTACCCTGCATGCTGTCAGTACCGGTTCCTGCGCGGATGCTACCGACGATATGATTTTGACCATAACAGCAGCACCTACAGCTAATGCCGGCGCTAACGGGGAAACCTGTGAAACATCCTCCTATACATTTGCTCCGGGTCATGCAACAGCATTTAATTATGCTTCCGTATACTGGACTTCTTCAGGTGCCGGAACGTTTACCAATGGCAATACACTGACACCAACTTATAATCCTTCGATTGCCGATATTTCAGCAGGTACGGTGACATTAACATTACATGCTATCGGAAACGGTTCCTGTGCCGAAGCCACCGACAATATGATCCTGACCATCACTCCGGCTCCTACGGCTAATGCCGGTGCCGACGGGGAAACCTGTGAAACATCTTCTTATACATTTGCTCCGGGGGATGCTTCGGCAACCAATAATGCATCGGTAAACTGGACTACTTCAGGTACCGGTTCGTTCACCAACGGAACTACACTCAATCCGACATATACTCCGTCGGCTGCAGATATTTCAGCTGGTACGGTAACACTTACCCTGCATGCAATCGGGAACGGCTCCTGCGCCGAAGCCACCGACGATATGATTCTGACCATCACTCCGGCGCCGACAGCCAACGCGGGCCCGGACGGAGAAACATGTGAAACATCTTCTTATACATTTGCCCCGGGGGATGCCACAGCAACCAATTATGCATCCGTAAACTGGACATCTTCCGGTACTGGTACGTTTACCAACGGAAGTACACTCACTCCGGATTATGTTCCTTCACCTGCTGATATTACTGCAGGTTCGGTAACATTAACATTACATGTTATCGGGAACGGTTCCTGCTCAGACGTTACCGATGATATGATACTTACTATCACCAAGGCTCCCTCGGCCTTTGCCGGTGCTGATGCAACCATTTGCTACGGATCAGACTATCAGGTTACGGATGCCGTTGTAAATAATAATACTTCCATTCACTGGACCACCTCCGGTGACGGAACCTTTGATGACAATTCAATAATCAATCCTGTTTATACACCGGGTACTGCCGATCTTGACAGCGGTCTGGTAACTTTATACATAAGCGCCCCGGGCAGCGGTTCATGTGCTGCAGCAGAAGATTCACTGAAACTGACAATTCCTCCGCAGCTTGTTGCATCGATAGGAACTCCCAGTCCGTTCCTGGTAGGTGTAAATACACAGATCAATGTATGCCTGTCAACGAATGATCACCAGGTCATTCAGGATATGGGTTATTACCTGGTTGCTCCTGATGGATTGACAACACTGGAATTGAAGAGATCTCCCATGGAAAACGACCTGGGAGCAAGCTGTAACTTCGGTCCGGATGTGGACAGTTTATGTTTTACCACGGAACTTCCCATAACCGACACACTCGATGTATGCAGCGAACCAACTCCGATATCCGGCACTTTTGCAGCTACCGGCTCCTGGAATATCCTTTACGGGATGAACCCTGCCGAAGGCGGCTGGTCAATAGAACTCAGGGATTTTGCCAATAACAGGGGAGGTATCGACGGAGAAATAACTTCTGCAAGCATTACCTTTACCGATACCACAGTACTGGGAGATACTGTTCAGTTACGCTATGAAAGCGGCCCGACCAGCATTCCGATAATCGAGCCTGTTTCTACGGATTACGGATCAACTTTCTACCAGGTACCGCTTGGATTACGGACCAAATGTCACAACTCCTGTGATGCAGTGGCCCTGGTAAATGTAATTGGAGGAACACAACCTTATGCATCCTACGACTGGAGCGATCCCGGACTGCCAAAATCAGATTCGGTAGGCCTTTGTGAAGGATCCTATACGGTTACGGTAACCGATGCCCTGGGATGTACCGCTACAGCCAATGTAAATGTGCTTTCCCCGCCTGAAATTAAAATAGTTTCGTTCTTTGCTACTGATTCTATTGTTTGCCCGGGAGACAACAGCGGAATAATCACTGCTAAAGCTGTTGGCGGGACAGGCCAGTTACATTACCGCCTGTTCCCGGGAGGTATTAACTCGGCTGCTGCTGACTCTGCTTTATTCGAAAATCTGCCGGGTGGAAATTACACCCTGGAGATAAAAGATATTAACGGATGTACCATAGACAGTGCAGGTATATTTATATATGAACCAAAACCACTGGGGGTAGACACAATCATTACCGACAGTGTCTCCTGTAACGGTGGAGCAGACGGTTCAATAGCTGTTACGGCCAAAGGCGGTACAGCACCATACACGTACTGGATACAACCGGGTACTGAAATAAATACCGACGGACTGTTCGAAAATCTGCCGGCTGGAAAATATGTGGTCCGGTTTACCGGTACTCATCCCTGCGATACGGTTACTACCGACACAATTATGGTAAATGAACCGCTGTTATTGACCATCGATACGGTAATTACCAGCGATATAATTTGCCACGGAGGTACCGGTGAGATCAACATACAGATATCCGGTGGCGTTCCCCCGTATGAAGCATCGATCGACAGCGGGGCAACTTATTTTGCATATACTGACTTTACAGGTTTATCCGCCGATACTTTCCATATTGCCGTGAGGGATAGCCATGGTTGTGAAGTTTTCTATACCACACCGGTTATTTTCACCGATAAAGCAGCGATAGCAGTCGACAGCATTTCTGTAGAGGATGTTACCGGATGTCATGGGGACAGTAATGGTTCCATCTTTATCAGGGCAACCGGAGGACTTGGCCCGTTCACCTATTCACTGGATGATGTAACTTATCAGCCCGGTAATTTATTCGCGGGTTTACCTGCCGGAGATTATACCATTTATATGAAAGACTCTATCGGTTGTGTTGCCCCGGTATCAAGGACTATTAGTCAGCCGGATGAACTGAACGCAACAATTATTATCACTCCGGCAGTCGGATTAACAAAAGGTTCCATCACGATCAATCCATTCGGTGGTACGCCGCCTTACGGTAATTATTCAATCGATAATGGTACCACCAAACAGGATACCAACTATTTCGGAGATCTTGATCCGGGTGATTACGATGTTTACTTCGAGGATTCGATGGGATGCGTGTTCACTAAACAGGTAACTGTTACTGAAAATCAATTGTCGGTAAATGTGATCAGTGTACAAAATGCATCCTGTTACGGAATAGCTGATGGCGAGATTATATTACTGGCCACCGACGGAGTTCCTCCTTACGAATATTCTTATAATGGTTCGGCTCCCCAGTCGGAAGGGATCTTCCAGTTCCTGGAAGCCGGCTTTTACAATATCCTGGTGAAAGATGCCAACGGAAAAACTTACAGGGATACAATTACAATTACGGAACCCAGTGAAATAGTTGTCGATTCCGTTTTAACAAGTCCATCCTGTAACAATGTTGACAATGGATCTATCAAATTAATTGTTTCCGGAGGAACCGGTCCGTATACCTATGAATGGTCGAACCTTTCCACTTCCGAAATAATCGCGGATGTATACCAGGGAGATTATAATGTGACCGTGACGGATGATAATAATTGCAGTATTGTGAAGAGTTACAAACTTGCCGCACTTGACTCGGTGAATGCATACGCCGGACCTGATACAACGTTGTGTTACGGTAACAATTACCTGTTAAATGCATCCGGAGGGGATCTTTATCAATGGTCTCCCGATACGATGTTAAGTAATGCTGCCGAAGCAAATCCAGTCCTTACTGCCGATTATCAAAATAGTATCACCTATTATCTGATGGTTAAAAAGGGTGTATGTATTGATTACGACACGGTAACCATAAGTGTTTATGATACCATTGGAATGAATGCCGGTCCCGACCGGTTCATTACCCAGGGTGAAAGTGTGGAATTATCGGCCAATGAAGGTTATGCTTCCTACAGATGGAGGCCTTCCGACTATCTGAGTGATTCCATTGCACGGGTAACAGAAGCCACACCCCCGGGTGACCAGCTGTATGTGGTCATAGGTACAACATCTTATGGTTGTTTGGAAGCCGATACGGTCGGCGTATTTATCAGGAATAAGATACAGGAGATATTCTCGGGATTTACACCCAATAATGATGGAACAAATGATAAGTGGATTATACCATATGCTTACCAATATCCGAATATTGAAGTACAGGTATTCAATCGCTGGGGCGAACGTATTTTCTATTCAAAGGGATATGATGACGATGCCAAAGCCTGGGACGGAACTTATAAAGGGAAAAAATTACCTATTGGTACGTATTATTATGTCATTAAAATAAATGATGGATTTAGCAAACCCCTATCAGGTACTGTAACAATTGTACGATAAAATGAAAAAACTTAGCTTATTAAGTATACTGACCCTGTTTTTATGCATGCATTTAAATGCACAGCAAACACCACAGTATACGCAGTTTATGACGAACCCGTTTTTAATTAATCCGGCAATAGCAGGTACATTCAACTATTACCAGATTATTACAAATAACAGGTTCCAGTGGGTCGGGCTAACCGATTCACCCGTAACAAATGTAATGAGTATTTTCGGACCAATGGTTAATCAGCCTATGGGACTGGGTGGTTATGTCATGTATGATGTTACCGGACCTACCAGCAGGGCCAGTGTTAACGGATCCTACGCTTATTACTATACCATTAACGAAGAATTGAAAGTTTCAATGGGAGTTAGTCTGGGTATGATGCAGTACAAAATCGACGGCACCAAGATAACAACCCAGTTTCCTGACCAGACACTTGAGAAAAAAGTTTACAGTGAAATAGTACCGGATGCTACTGTCGGTGTATTTTTGTATTCCTCCAATTACCAGATAGGTTTTGCCGCCACCCAGCTTATTAACAATAAATTTAAGCTCGGTGATAATGTGAATTCTACGGGAATAAACAAGCTCAAAAGCCATTTTTATCTTACAGCAGGATATAAATATTACATTAACCGGGAATTTGCCGTGGAACCTACTTTAATTCTCAAAAAGGTTGCTCCCGCCCCGTTGCAGCTCGACTTTAATACCCGTGTCTTTTACAAGAATATGGTCTGGGGAGGTATTTCTTATCGTACAAAAGATGCCGTTTCCGTTTTAGTTGGTTATATTTACCAGAAAAAAATATTTATCGGTTATTCATACGATATCGGATTAACTGCCCTCAGAAATTTCAGTTCCGGATCGCATGAGCTGACAATCGGTTATAAATTCAGCCCGATTAAAGATTATTAAACGGAATTCTGTTAATGAAGAAATACATTGTTGTACTGTTGGGAATATGCTTGCTGTTGGCCTGCAACAATCAAAAGAAAGTCCTGATCCCTAAAAATGATCTTGTAAATATATTGGTCGAATTAAACCTGGCAAACAGTATTGGGAACGATTATTTCGTTAAAGGTAAATTTCCCGATCTTGATTCTGCCGTTCTTTACAAATCTGTGTTTGATAAATATGGCTATTCAAAAGCCCGGTTTGATACAACAATTGCTTATTATACAAGACATCCTGAGGACTTTGATAAAATATACGACCGGGTAATTGCCAATCTTGTTAAAATGGATGATAAGCTTAGCAAAAAGCCACCCAAAGAAGAACAAAAAAAATAACGGATTATTTTATCGTCTGTTCCACTAAAACTCTCCATGCAAACCATTCTGTTTATTTAGATGGTTTAAACCAGATACTGTAAACTGACCGTCCGAAAATACACGCCGTAAAACTTTTCGCTAAAAGTTTCACTGTTTAATTAATTGCTCTAAAAACAGATCGTGGATTTAAACTATTTTATTTGTTGATGTATCGGGAAAGACCAGTGTTGGTTTGAAGGATTTTGCTTCTTCAAAATCGATGGAAGCATAGGAAATAATGATGATGATATCGCCAACCGCTCCTTTGCGTGCCGCCGGGCCGTTCAGGCAAATTTCCCTGGAACCGCGTTTCCCTTTTATCACGTAGGTATCCAGTCGTTCACCGTTGTTAATGTTTACAACCTGCACCTTTTCATTTTCAATGATGTTGGCAGCATCCATGAGATCCTCATCAATAGTGATACTACCTACATACTGAAGGTTCGCATCAGTAATTGTTACTTTATGAATTTTTGATTTTACTACTTCGATAAACATAATTTATAAAATTACGAAATAAATTTGACATTGTCTATCAGCCTGATATTACCAATCTTTGTGGCAATACAACCCATTTTAATGCCCGGTTCCTCCCAGCTATTTACAAACCTCAGCTTCTCGGCATCTACAATTTCAAAATATTCAATCTTTAGAAACGGATCCTTTTTAATGTTTTCAGTTACCCAATCTTTCACTTCTTTAACAGATAATTTACCGGAAAGGTTTTGCGCCTGGAAAAGAATTTTTGAAATAAGTACGGCATGTTTCCGCTGTTCATTATTTAATAATTTGTTACGGGAACTCATTGCCAGCCCATCCTTTTCTCTCACTATAGGGCAGGGAACAATTTCAATCGGGTAATTGAAGTCACTGGTAATTTTTTTTATGATCGCCAGCTGTTGAAAATCCTTTTCTCCAAAATAAGCGCGTTGGGGCATCACAACATCGAAGAGCCGGGTTACAATCTGGGCCACTCCGTTAAAATGCCCCGGCCGGTGTGCTCCTTCCATGGTTCTATCCAGACCTCCAAAATCAAATTGACGGGTGTCTGTCTCCGGATACATTTCTTTTTCAGTTGGTGTAAAAACTATATCGCATCCGGCAGACTGAAGTAATTTCAGGTCGTTTTCAAGTGTTCGCGGATAATTTTTAAGGTCGTTACTATCATTAAACTGCGTGGGATTTACAAAAATGCTTACCACGGTAATATCATTGTCTTTTACCGAGTTACTGATCAGTAATACATGTCCCTGATGGATGGCGCCCATAGTTGGTACAAAACCAACAGACTTCCCCAGCTTTTTCAGTTCTGTTAATTTTTTTACAAGAGCTGTTTTATATTCGAAGACTTTCATTTATTTTTTTGAGATGCAAATATAAATAAATTCAAAATTATTCATCCTTCACAAAGATTTTGTATTACAGTATTTTTGATTTCTTTCTCCGATTCATGTACCTAAATTAAAACTTAGGTTCCAGATTGTTATAACAAGATAAACATGGTATGGATCATTCAAAGTGCCCGTAAATTAAATATCTCAATAATTTTTCGTAATTTTGCATGATATTTTGAGCAATAATAACTTTTCTTAAATGGAAGAAATAAAAGTATTGTTTATTTCGCAAGAAATAAGCCCCTATCTTCCCGAGACAGAAATGTCACTAATCGGAAGGAATTTACCACAAGGAATTCAGGAGAAGGGTAAAGAGATAAGAACATTCATGCCAAAGTATGGATGTGTGAATGAGAGAAGAAATCAGTTGCACGAGGTTATCCGGCTTTCGGGGATGAACCTTATAATTAATGATACCGATCATCCTTTGATCATTAAAGTAGCCTCTATACAGTCTGCAAGGATGCAGGTCTATTTTATAGATAACGAGGATTATTTTTCTCGTAAAAACACGATGCAGGATGACAACGGGCATTTTTATGATGATAACGATGAACGGGCAATATTTTATGCACGCGGAGTTATAGAAACGGTGAGAAAACTGCAATGGGCGCCGGATATTGTTCATTGTCACGGATGGTTTACCAGCCTTATTCCGTTGTATCTTAAGCGCACTTACCACGACGATCCTTTGTTTCTCGATACCCGGGTAATAATGTCATTGTACGATAATGAATTCGACAAACCATTAAATCCATTGTTTAAGGATAAATTAAATTGGAACGGTATCAGTGAAGATGATATTAAGATCGTGAAAGATCCTACTTATATCAATTTATCCAAGTTGGCAATTGACATGTCTGATGGAGTTATTTATGGAAGTGAAAAAATAAATCCCGAACTTGTGAGTTATATTAATAAACTGGATAAACAAGTTTTATCCTATCACGATGAAACATCTTATATCGATGCGTATTCGGATTTTTATAATACAATATTAAGCGAAGTAGTTGATGATAAAGATTAATCCCCCTTGCCTGTCGGGTAACAACCTGAAAAAATTTTTCCATCTTTTATTTTCCGTACTTGTAATTATCCTGTTATTGGCTAATTGTAAGGAGGATCCGTTAAAATTTGGTTTGGATGTTCTGCCGAAAAGCGATTATTTAGGTGTAGGATATACGGATACTATAGCAGTAGAAGCATATACAGTCAGCCAAAAGCACATTATTTCGAGCGATCAGCCATATTCTCCGTTTGGAAGCTTAGTAGATCCTGTTTTTGGTAAAACAAAGGCAGATTTTATAACAGAATTCGGGCCCGATTATTATCGAATAGATCTCGAAAAACATCCGGTTATAGA
Source organism: uncultured Bacteroidales bacterium (assembly GCA_963748095.1). Lineage (GTDB taxonomy): Bacteria > Bacteroidota > Bacteroidia > Bacteroidales > UBA10428 > CAVVIO01. Next base: position 18,500 of record CAVVIO010000062.1, on the reverse strand, counting down.
TTCTATATTTCTTGATTTGCATTATTCTTACCATACGGGAGATTCTACTGAAATGCCCGATGCATCTGTTTACGAGCTGACATCAGCTCTGGCTGATTCTGTTGTTTATTATTCCGATTTCGATCCTTCCGGAATTGTCGGAAATACCAAAATTAATATTTCCGGCGCTTATCAGATAAATGATAGTACCCCCATTATACGCTTTCGCCTCGATAGCTTATTTGGTGACAGTTTGTTGCATGTTTTCCGGGATACGGCCGATCTTTATTCCAACCGTAATTTATTCAGAAACTATTTCAAAGGACTATATGTAAAAACTACCCAGGTCTCATCCGGAGGAGCTATATTCAGTCTCAACCTGGCATATGATCCTTATTCACAAGATCCTAACATCCCAACATCTCCTTTATCACATATTACACTTTTTTATCATAATGATTCTACAGATGCCGGCACCAATCTGCAATATCAATTTTCAATATATAATAATTTTGACAAACGCATTAACCTGCTTACCCACGACTTCACCGGCTATCCTGTGGAAAGCGCTATTAATGATACCATACATCAGGATACAATTAGTTATATCCAGTCTCTTTCGGGTACGGCTGTGTTGTTAAAATTTCCTGATTTACAAAAGCTGAAAGAGGAGCTGGGTTCTGCAACTATTATGAGAGCCGAATTAGTTATACCTATAGCTGCGGGCGATACTTCTGCAACCTTTCCGCTTGCAGAAAGTGTTTCTGTAAAAGCCTATGACAATACCGGTGCTGAGATTTATTTACCGGGTGATCCGATATACCTTGGATCGAAAGCAATCGGTTATTTCGGAGGAATACTGGATAGTGAAAAGAAACAGTACAGTTTAAATATAGGCAATTACATTCAGGATTACTGGCAGGGTAAAATGGAAAATTACGGGTTATCCCTGTTCCCAACTTTTATAAATTCTTTGAAGTACCCATACGTACAAAATAATGCTGTTACTTCCAAAAGGACAATCTTAACAAGCGGGAATAATCCCACCCGACCGATTCAACTAAAAATTACATATACTTTAACACCTTAATAAAATACCAACATGTGCGGAATAGTAGGTTATATTGGTGATCGTGAGGCCAGTGATGTTCTGATCAATGGCCTGAAACGTCTGGAATATCGCGGATACGACTCAGCAGGTATCGCCTTGTTAAACAGTAAAGCTGTTATTTACAAACAAAAGGGGAAAGTAAGTGACCTGGAGCATTTTATTCAGGATAAAAATGTCAGTGGTAAAATCGGTATTGGTCATACCCGGTGGGCTACACACGGCGAACCCAACGATGTCAATGCACATCCGCACGCTTCACAACACGGAAAATTTATTCTGATCCATAACGGTATCATTGAAAACTATGGAAAGCTTCGTGAACGTCTTATAAACAGGGGGGTAAAATTTAAAAGTGAAACGGATACGGAAGTGTTGGTCAACCTGATAGAATATATTTATATTAAAGGGAAAGTATCTGCTGAAATAGCAGTACGGCTGGCACTTACAAAAGTAGTGGGCGCTTACGGGATTGTAATAATGTGTGCCGACGAACCCGATAAACTCATTGCTGCACGTAAAGGCAGTCCGCTGGTAATTGGTGTAGGCAACGAAGAATATTTCCTCGCCTCGGATGCCACTCCCATTGTAGAATACACAAAAAGTGTCATTTACATGAATGACAATGACGTAGCCATCATCCGTAAGGAGGAACTGGTTTTAAAAACCCTGAAGGATGATAAACAAACACCAATAGTTCACCAGTTGGACCTGGATATCGGAGAAATTGACAAGGGCGGTTATGACCATTTTATGCTAAAGGAAATATTTGAGCAACCCCGTTCCATACTCGATACTTTCAGAGGAAGGGTAAGTCCCGATCAGAAAAGCCTGCGTCTTGGCGGTTTGTTCCATGTTTTACCTGCAATGGTCGATGCAAAGAGAATAATTATCATTGGTTGCGGAACATCGTGGCACGCGGGACTGGTGGGAGAATATTTGTTTGAAGATTTTGCACGTATCCCGGTGGAAGTGGAATATGCATCTGAGTTCAGGTACCGGAATCCTATCATCACAAATGAAGATATTGTTATAGCCATCAGTCAGAGTGGCGAAACTGCCGACACATTAGCGGCTATTAAGATGGCCAGGGAAGCCGGTGCGTTGGTTTTAGGTATCTGTAATGTAGTAGGATCAAGTATTCCCCGTGAAACCGATGCGGGAGTATACACACATGCAGGACCCGAAATCGGAGTGGCGTCTACCAAGGCTTTTACTGCCCAGGTTACCGTACTGGCAATGATGGCAATCCTGATCGCTAAAGAAAAAGGCCTGCTTACCAATAAGCAATACGAAAATCTTATTGATGAGCTTACCAAAATTCCATCCAAGATCAAGAAAATTCTATCCAATGATAAAAAGTACAAAGAACTGGCTGCCACATACAAAGATTCCAATAATTTTCTTTACCTCGGCCGTGGCTATTTCTTTCCTGTTGCACTCGAGGGGGCACTGAAACTAAAAGAAATATCTTATATCCATGCAGAAGGTTATCCTGCTGCAGAGATGAAACACGGCCCCATAGCCTTAATCGACAAACATATGCCGGTAGTGGTTATTGCCAGTAAAGATCCTTCTCATGATAAAATAGTAAGCAATATCCAGGAGGTGAAAGCCCGTAACGGGATTGTTATTGCCGTGGTAACAGAAGGAGATAAGATCATCAGGGAGCTTGCCGATCATGTTTTGGAAGTACCTTCCACTAATATTGCTTTCGCGCCTTTGCTTACGGTGATCCCTTTACAGTTATTATCCTATCACATTGCCGTGATGCGGGGATGTAATGTCGATCAGCCCAGAAACCTTGCAAAATCGGTTACTGTTGAATGATCAGCGCTTAAGGTACTGCTTTTCATAATATTTCTCATAATCACCCGAAATAACATGTTCCAGCCAGTCTAAATTGGCCAGGTACCAGTCAACTGTTATTTCCAACCCCTGTTCGAAAGTTACCGAGGGTTTCCATCCTGATTCCTTTTGCAACTTCGACGAATCGATTGCATAGCGCAGGTCGTGTCCTGCACGGTCTTTTACAAAAGTGATCAGTTTTTTCGAAGTGCCGGGTTCTTTGCCCGTTTTACGGTCCATTATCTCACACAACTGATAGATCAGATCGATATTTTTCCATTCGTTGTTGCCTCCGATGTTGTAGGTCTCCCCTACCTTATTGCTGTGAAAAATTTTGTCGATAGCCGTAGCATGGTCCACGACATATAACCAGTCCCTGATGTTTTCACCTTTTCCATAAATGGGTATTGGTTTGCCGTTTTTAATATTATTGATGGAAAGCGGGATCAGTTTTTCAGGAAACTGATTAGGCCCGTAATTGTTGGAACAATTTGAAATGATCACCGGCAGTCCGAATGTATTAAAATAAGCTCGTACCAGGTGATCAGAACTGGCTTTAGAAGCTGAATAGGGACTTTTGGGATCGTAAGCAGTTGTTTCCGTAAACAATCCCTCTTTCCCCAGTGAACCATAAACTTCATCGGTAGAAATGTGATAGAAAAGCTTGCCTTCGGGATTATTTTGCCATATAGATCGGGCCGCATTCAACAAATTAGCGGTACCGATTATATTGGCATATAAAAATTCCATCGGATTACTGATCGACCGGTCAACATGCGATTCGGCCGCCAGGTGGATTACACCGTCGAACCGATACTGTTTGAATATTTTGTGAATGGCTTCTGCGCCAGTAATATCAGCTCTGATAAATTCGTAATTCTCACTGTTTTCAACATCCCTTAAATTTTCAAGATTTCCGGCATAAGTAAGTTTATCAAGATTCACTATTTTATACTGCGGATAACGTGTGACGAATCTGCGAACGACATGCGAACCTATAAAACCGGCGCCTCCGGTAATCAAAATTGTCTTTTCCATATTCTCTTTAATTTTGTGATCTTATGTATTTTTCCCATTTCCATGCCGATAACAGCGTCTCTTCCAGAGGAATTTCTGCTTTCCAGCCTAATTCTTCGTTAGCCAGGGTTGTGTCGGCATATATCTGTTCCACATCCCCCGGACGGCGGTCAACTATATTATAGTTAAGTTTTTTGCCGGTCGCTTTTTCAAATGTTTTAATTATTTCCATAACCGAAACTCCATTACCGGTACCGAGATTAAAAACTTCAAAATTACTTTTATTGGTATTCCCAAGCATTCGTTTTACTGCAACCACATGTGCCCTGGCCAGATCAACTACGTTAATATAATCTCGTACTGCTGTTCCGTCGGGAGTATTGTAATCGCTTCCGAAAATACGCATTTCGGGCCTTATTCCAATAGCTGTCTGTGTTACAAAAGGAACAAGATTCAGGGGAACGCCTATGGGCAATTCTCCTATCAGTGCTGATTTGTGAGCCCCGATCGGGTTAAAATACCGTAAAGCAATTGCATTTAATGAAGGAATAGCCTGGATGGCATCCTGGATGATCTCCTCGGAAATTTGTTTGGTATTTCCGTAGGGCGAATTGGCTTTTTTTATCGGGGAATCTTCTGTGACAGGCAATTGATCGGGCTGCCCGTAAACAGTGCACGAAGAAGAAAATACCATGTTGGGAATGTTATGGTTTTTCATCGCCATCAACAGGTTAACAAGTGATTCAATGTTATTATGGTAATATTCCAATGGAATTTGTACGGATTCACCCACCGCTTTCAGGGCTGCAAAATGAATAATCCCTTTAATATCGGTATACTTCTCACAAAAGGCATTCACTTTCTGTTGATCACAAAGGTCGAATTTTTCAAAAGCCGGACGAATACCGGTAATTTGTTCAATCCTGTCGAGTACTTCTATCGACGAATTTGAGAGATTGTCCACAATAATAACTTCGTATCCGCTTTCAATGAGTTCAACCGTTGTATGTGACCCTATGTATCCTGTTCCCCCCGTTACCAGTATTCTGTTTTTCATTATTGGCTATTTGATCTTTTCAACATAATTATTTTGCAACCTGTATTTTTCATGGCTTTCCGGACATTCAGCTATCCCCTGGGGATCGAAATCCAGTCGATGGCCAAATTCACTCATCCATCCCATATGCCTGGCAGGATTACCAACTACCAGGGAATAGGGTTTTACCTCCTTGGTAACTACTGCTCCGGCCCCAATAAATGCATATTCCCCGATATTATTTCCACATACAATGGTAGCATTTGCTCCTATGGATGCTCCTTTCCCTACGATCGTCTTTTTATACTGATCTTTTCGGATAATGGCGCTGCGCGGGTTAACCACATTTGTAAATACCATGGAAGGGCCCAGAAAAACATCATCCTCACAAATTACCCCGGTATAAATAGAAACATTATTCTGTACTTTTACATTGTTTCCCAGCACCACTCCAGGCGAGACAACCACATTCTGACCTATATTGCAGTTTTCGCCGATGACCGAATCCGGCATAATATGTGAAAAATGCCAGATTTTTGTTCCTTTTCCGACAGAAGATCCTTCATCAACAACAGCCGTTTCGTGAGCAAAATATTCCTTTCCCATGATCACCCGTTAATAAATTTCAGAATTGTACCGGTAATATATTCCAGTTGTTCCTTGTCCATTTCGGTATGTATGGGTAGAGACAATACCGTCTTGCATAGTTCTTCGGTTACCGGAAAATCGCCGGCATGATACTCCGGACTTTTGTAGGCCTCCTGCAGATGCATGGGAACCGGATAATAAACCATTGCAGGGACATGATGTTCCTGTAAATATTTTTTTAATTCCTCCCTGTCAATCCCGCTTAATTTAAGAGTGTACTGGTGAAATACATGACTGGAAAAAGAACTTCGCACCGGGGTTTCTATCCCGGAAATATCTTTAAATACAGTATCATAATAGGATGCAACTTTTTGACGTGATGCATTGAATTCGTCCAGGTATTTTAGTTTCACTCTTAATATAGCAGCCTGCAAAGTGTCTAATCGTGAGTTTACACCTATCATGTGGTGATAGTATTTTATTTTTGATCCATGGTTTACGATCGCCTTTAATTTACCGGCCAGTTCCTCATCATTTGTAATAATGGCTCCGCCATCGCCATAACAAGCCAGGTTTTTTGACGGGAAAAAAGAGGTGCAGCCAACATGTCCGATCGTTCCGGCCTTCCGTGTGGTGCCATCGGCAGAATAATGTTCGGCCCCCATTGCCTGGGCAGTATCTTCAATGATATACAGATTATGGCGGTGTGCTATGTCTGTAATTTTATCCATATCGGCACACTGCCCAAATAAATGCACGGGAACAATGGCTTTGGTTTTCTCTGTAATTGCTGCCTCCACAGCTTCCGGGGAGATATTAAACGTCTCTCTGTCCACATCAACCAAAACAGGTTTAAGTCCCAGTAATGCAATAACTTCTACTGTTGCCACAAAGGTAAAATCAGGAGTGATGACTTCATCTCCCGGTTTTAAATTAAGGGCCATCATGGCTACCTGAAGGGCATCGGTACCATTGCCGCAGGGAATAACATACCCGGCATCAAGGTAAGTGGAAAGTTCTTTACCGAATGTTTTAACCTCGGGGCCATTAATAAAAGCTGTATTATCAATAACATTCGTTATTGCTTCATCTATTTCTTTCTTTATCCGGTCGTACTGGGTTTTAAGGTCGACCATCTGAATGGGTAGCATATTCAATTTTGTTAAAATTCATGCTAAGATAAGGAAATGTGATTGAATCCAATTTCATAACTTGCAAAGTTCTTAATAAATTTTATTCAAAAAAGTTCAAAAATTCAACAGAGATGTTTATAATTAAAGCCTGAACAATTATTTATTAAATTTGTCCCGTAATACATTTACAGAAATATCTGAATGATAAATATCGACCAATACATACATGAACTGATCATGTTGAGCGAATGCATAATCCTGCCGGATTTCGGAGGATTTGAAACGACATATCGTCCGGCAGTTATTGATAAAAAAAGCAGTATGTTGTTACCGCCGTCAAAACATATTGTTTTTAGAGAAAATTTGAAAAGAGATAATGGTGTACTGGTTGATTATATTGCCCAACATGAAAACCTGGAAAAAGAAATTGTCCGTAAAAAAGTAGATGATTACGTCAGACAACTGAATGATAAATTAAATAAAGAAAAGCAGGTTCATCTGACAGAAATAGGCATTTTTAAGCTGGATAAAAACAACCATATAATATTTGAGGCATTTAAGGAAGAAAATTTACTGGCAGATTCATTCGGACTGGGAGAAATTCATGTTGACTCAAGAAATGCCCCCTTATCAGCTGAACCTGAATATAACATGCCTTTGCCCCTTGAACAAACCGGGAGAAAACGAACCCGGTTATGGATAGTTGCCGGAGGGGTCCTAATAATTGTACTGATAGCTTTATTAATACCTCTCAGCAGAAATTTTTCGGGACCTGATAAACAGTCTTTATTTTCACTTCATTTGTTATCAAACAAATCTTCCGAAGACCAGGAGAAAATTACTTTTGGTAAACAGGTGAAAATCGATTCCGACTCGGTAGATCTTGCTGTTGAAGAAAAAATTGATGCCCGTACCAACAAGGAAAAAGCATTGTTATATTCGGAGGATGATGACAGGAAAGGCAAGGATTACAGCGACTACAGTAAGTTTTATCTGATAGCCGGAAGTTTTAAAAGTTTTCAGAATGCCAGCAAAATGAAAGAATTGTTAATGGAAAAAGGTTATTCGCCTGAAATCATACAGACAAAGAATCTATATTACCGGGTAGTACTCGATTCATGCACCGACAGGGACTATGCATTAAAGGAACTTGAAAAATACAGAAACGGACTGAGCCAGTCGGTGTGGATATTGAGTATATAATTAATTTCTCCGCCTACTTCCCAAACTGATAATACAGGGAAAAACTCAGGACATTGTTATAAAAACCACTTACTACATACGTAGGCAAGCCTGTTTCATATCTGCGGATGGGAACTAACGAATACGACAATCGTGCATTCATGAAAAAATTCGTGAAAGCTTCATAGCTAATTCCAAGTAACATAGATATCTCATAATTATTCAAAGGGGGATCATAAGGGTAGTATCCGTTCCCGTCAAGATCGAGACCTGCCTTAAACAAATAACCAAGACCCAAACCGGCTTCCGGTACAAAATTGCGTTTTAGCTTATATTTAAGAAGTAAAGGCAATTCTATATATTGCAGTTTAGCCCTGTAATAGCCTGTGTTGTCAATGTTATTTTTAGCTGCGGCCCCTTTACCAATATACTTTAATTCCATTTGTGCAATCAGGTTATTGGAAAAGGAAGTATTCACAAACACACCACCCGTCAAACCTCCTTTATTATAACCGGCATAACGATCACCGTCAATCTGGCTGGCGGTAATTCCGAATAGTATTCCTCCGTTGAATCGCTGGGCCTGCACATAAACCGGCACTATTAAAAGCAGAATTACAAAAATCTTTTTCATGAGATCAGGTATAGTTTTTAATTAATCGTTCTTTCATTATAGCAACTCCTTTCCCTGCCTTTTCTTTAATAAACTCTATCTTCCGGTATATTAACCCGCCTACATCATTCGGATCGATAAGAAATACCGGAACAGTGGGGGGAACATAGTCGATTAATCCTGCTGCAGGATATACCACCATAGAAGTGCCGATAACCGCATAAATATCTGCCTCGCTTGAAATCATAGCAGCCTCTCTAATAGCCGGAACAGGTTCGCCAAACCATACAATATCGGGACGCAGCTGATATCCCTGTTCGCAGGTATCCCCGGGTTTTATTTCCTTATACCCTACATCGTATATCAAATCCGGGTTGCCGGTACTTCTTACTTTTGTCAGTTCCCCATGCAAATGAAGTACGTGTTTACTGCCTGCCCTCTCATGCAGGTTATCTACATTCTGTGTAATAATATTTACGTCAAAATATTTTTCAAGCTCAACTATACCGGTATGAGCTGCATTGGGTTTTGCATCCTTCAACTGGGCCCTTCTCTCGTTATAAAATTTCAGTACCATTTCCATGTCGCGCTCCCATCCTTCAGGACTGGCTACATCTTCAATATCATAATTCTCCCAGAGACCATTGGTTTCCCTGAAAGTTTTTAATCCGCTTTCGGCACTGATACCTGAACCTGTGAGTATGACCAGTTTTTTCATAGCTCTTCAATAATTACTTTCGATCATTTGTAAATTTAGCCTATTTTATTAATAATTCTATTTTATGAAACTGGTAACGATTAAGTTACACTAAATTTTCTGCAAAAACCAAGAGTAACTAAATCGGGCTAACCTGCTTTGACAAAGATTAAACTGTTAAATTATGAATAGGGCAGGTTAGGCGTTTTCACCCAAATTGTATATAAGTAAGATCGTCTGATCAAAGCTAATGAATTTCAAAATATTTATGACATCCCTGTTAAATTACCAGATATTAAGCCTAAAATTAGTAAATTAGCAAATACAGTATTTAATTTTAATTAGTTGATTTACAATACAATCTCTTATTTTTTTTACAATGATTGACAAGCCTACCATAGACAGGATTTTTGATGTTGCTGATATTGTAGAAGTTATAAGTGAGTTTGTGAATCTCAAAAGATCCGGTCAGAATTACAAGGGACTGAGTCCGTTTACAAATGAAAAAACACCCTCCTTTTTTGTCAGTCCGGCAAAAGGCATTTACAAGTGTTTCAGTTCGGGAAAAGGGGGCAATGTGGTAAGTTTTCTCATGGAACATGAAAAACTTTCATATCCGGATGCATTGCGCTACCTGGCTAAAAAGTACAACATTGAAATTATTGAAAAAGAACTTTCTGCTGACGAAAAACAACAACAAAACGAACGCGAGAGTTTACTGGCAGTTTGTACCTATGCCAGTAAGTATTTTAGTGATAACCTTTCAAAAACCGAGGAAGGCAAGTCTGTTGGATTGGCCTACTTTTATGAGAGAGGATTCAGGGAAGACAGTATTGAAAAATTTCAACTGGGTTACAGCAGGGAACAGCGGGATGCTTTTACAAAAACCGCCATTGAAAACGGGTATAAACTCGACTATTTAGTAAAAACCGGCCTGACCATACAAAAAGACAACTATACTTTCGACCGGTTCCACGGACGGGTAATGTTCCCTATTCACAGTCTTTCCGGGCAGGTAATCGGTTTCGGCGGAAGAATTCTCAAAAAAGATGAGAAAACTGCCAAGTACCTTAATTCACCCGAATCGGAAATTTATCATAAAAGCAATGTGCTTTACGGGCTGTATTTTTCCCGCCAGTCGATCATCAAATACGATAAATGTTTCATGGTGGAAGGATATACCGATGTATTATCCATGCACCAGGCAGGGATCGACAATGTAGTATCCTCATCAGGCACTTCACTTACTGTGGAACAGATCCGTTTACTAAAACGGTTTACAAAAAATATAACGGTTATTTACGATGGCGACGAAGCCGGAATAAAAGCATCTTTGCGGGGGATTGACCTGATATTGGAAGAAGGATTGAATGTAAAGGTAGTTTTACTTCCCCAGGGAGAAGATCCCGATTCGTTTGCCAAAAGCCGCAATGCTTCCGAATTCCTGGAATATATTAAATCGAACGAAAGCGATTTTATTAAATTTAAATCGGCACTGCTGCTGAAAGATGCCGCTAACGATCCTGTAAAGAAAGCTACGCTTATTACAGACATTGTAAAGTCGGTTGCCGTTATTCCCGATGGTATTACACGTACGGTTTATATAAGGGAATGCAGCAAAATGCTCGATATTGATGAAGAACTGTTATACACTGAAACCAATAAGCTGCGGCGACAAAAAGCGCAACAAACATTTAATAAAGTCAGGTATGACGACCTTCCGCTCTCCAAAGAAAAAACCATACAACAGGAAAAATTCATACGTGATAACAAATATCTGCTTGAGAAGGACCTCATCCGCTTGTTGCTAAATTACGGAAATATGGAATTTGCTGTGGATCAGCCGGAAAGTAAGGAAAAGGTATATATTCCGGTAGCCCGGTATATTGTACAGGAAATCCGTAATGACGAACTGGAATTTCAGCATCCCATTTACAACATTATCTTTGATGAAATCAGCCGGCTGCTAGACAACGATGAGCCCCTGGATGAAAAATATTTTATTGAGCATCCGCATTTGGAAGTCAGCCAGGTAACAGTCGACCTGCTTACGCCGACTTACGGATTAAGTAAGATCTGGCAGAAAAACGAAAATTTTGTTGAGACAGAAGATATGAAACTTAAAGAGATTGTTCCCGAGACGGTCCTCGCTTTTAAAAATAAAAAGGTTATGCAGCTTATCCGCGAAACCCATGAACAGCTAAAACTGGCACAGGAGAACAATGTAAACGAAGACATCCTCCTGTTGCAGCAACGGTATATTATACTCAATGAATTAAAGAAAAATCTGTCTAAAAATCTTGGTGACAGGATAATTGTTTAGAAGAAATCATTATTAGAAGATAAGTGTTTCCTTTATCCCCAGTTCTTCAGCAACGTGTCTGGCAACATGCTGGCTCAGCCAGTGTGGCTGATGTGCATCGGAACTAAATACATATCTGAATTTTTTCAAATATTCTCCGAAATAATTACGCCAGTCGTACCTCCAGATATAGCGATTGTTAATTTCCACATAACAGCTTTGAGGGATTTTATCCAAGTTGGTGCCCATGGCATAAGGATGCGCAATTATCAAAGGTTTTCCGGTATCTAAAAATTCCTGAATAGCTGAATATTCTGATTTCTCATTCCGGCAATGGTAAATAAAATAATCAAAATCCAACGTTACGGCTTCAGAAACTAACCGGCTCCCGTCAACTTCGGTACCTACTTTCAGTCCCAGAGATCTTAGTACATCGCGGTATTCATCAAAACGAGAGGTACGGATGTATTCAAAATGATCACTGACACCTATAATCCGTGCATGTTTTATTTCGGCAATTAACTGGGGTGTCTGCTGAGGTACCAGTGCCCCGTCGCCGCTGGAATAAATGGTATGAATATGTAAATCCTGGTTTTCCAATCTATCTGATATTTTAAAAAAGAATCAAAAGTAATAATTCTGACTAGTGTTCGGTAAATTAAATCAAGTAATACTTCATCCGGATTAAAAGTTTACTCATATATAACTTCCGGAAGTATATCCCCTGATTACTAGTCAAACGGTATAAACTTTAATTTGTTTTTAATTATCACAAACAGTTTGACAGATAAACATTAAATATTGATGACTGGCTGGGGAAACACAGTTTTTAGTATTTTACATTTCTAATTTTAAGATGTTTAAGCAATAAAGAAGCCGGATTCAGGTTAAAATTAAAATGATCTTCGATTGTTTTAAAAATTTCATACATTAGTTATTAAGCTATAGTGAGTTATTATATCTTTGTTATAATTTTTAAAATTAAACACTAAATAAAAAATATGGAAACTACCAAAAACAGCACCCCTACGGGAAACCACCCATACCTGGAACCACCGCGCCGGAAAGTTCCTTTGTTTGTAGTATTCATTCTTGTTACATTAATTGTTATTGCTGCTGCATTAAGTGTGAAACTCTATCAACAGTTAAAAGCGAGCAAGCAGATGAACGTGATGCTCGACGATGATAAAAAGAAACTTGAGGGTGAATTGAATAATATGATTGTGGAATACGATTCGTTAAAAACGCAAAACGATACCATCAACCTCAAACTGGAAGCAGAACAGGATAAAATCCGCAAGCTGCTGCATGTTCAGGCTGCCAACTATGAAAAAATACGCATGTACAAAAATGAGTTGCTGACACTTCGCCAGGTAATGCGTAGTTATATTGTGCAGATCGATTCACTGAATACTAAAAATCAGGAATTAACGGCAGAAAACGTCCAGGTCAGATCGAAATTAAATGAAGCACAGAAGAATAACCAGGAGCTGAGTAAGCAACGTGAAGAATTGACATCAAAGGTGAACCTGGCCTCCGCACTCATTGCTAAAAATATGCAGGTCGATCCGTTGAATAAAAACAGTAAACCGAAAGACAAGATCAGTAAGATAACAAAAATAAGGGTTTGCTTTACTATTCGTGAGAATGCCGTTGCAAAAGCCGGAACCAAAGATGTGTATCTCCGGTTGGTCCGCCCGGATAATATTGTTCTGACAACAAGCGCCGACAACTTGTTTGAAGTGAATAGCCAACAGTTGGTTTATTCTGCAGTAAGGCAAGTGGAATACGAGAACAAGGATATCGATATGTGTATATTCTGGGATAAGGATCAGGATCTTATTCCGGGAACTTACCAGGCAATTTTATATGCCGAAGGAAACGAAATTGGCAATACCACTTTTGCCCTGAGATAGGAAAAATCCCATTAACATAATTCTTAAAGAGTTGTTTCTGTTCAGATGCAACTCTTTTTTTATAACTTTATACATCATTGATTAAAAATGTATTAAAATGAAGATCGGAATTATTATCGGCCGGATAGGTGGTGTTGACGGTGTTGCACTGGAAACTGAAAAATGGATTGAAGTGCTTCATCGCATGGGGCATGAAACTTTTATAATTTCAGGTCAATACGAAGAACGGACTATTGATCCCGAATGGGAAACACTGGTCCCCGAAATGTCCTTCTTTTCTCCCGAAAGCTACTGGGGTCAGAAAAAGGCATTCTTTCATCCCGATTATAATGAAGACGAACTGATAGAACATATCGAACTTTATGCATTGATCATTTATAAGAAAATCATCAATTGGGTGCATGAAAAAGGAATAGAATTGCTGATTTCCGAAAACGCTTCCGCCCTGCCTTCGCATCTCGAAATGGGATCGGCAATTAAAAAAGCAGTGCTGCACCTTGGCCTCCCTACCATTACACATGATCATGATTTTGCCTGGGAACGGGGCGACCGGTATTTATCTCCCTATGAAAGGATCAATAAATTCGTGGCTGAGACATTCCCGTTGCAGGCGCCTAATTCGGTTCATGCGGTAATAAATACACATGCTGCACAAACACTTAAAGAACGCTTTAACCGTGATTCGGTGATTGTTCCCAATGTAATGGACTTTGATCAGCCTTTCGGGAATGTAAATGAAAAAAACAGCTGCCTGCATCAAAACCTGGGTTTTCAATGTGATGATATATTACTGTTCCAGATTACCCGGGTGGTAGGAAGAAAAGGTATTGAAACAGCAATAAAGCTGCTGGATAAATTGGAGGACCCAAAAATTAAACTGGTAATTACAGGAAATTATAACGATGATGCCGGCAGTAAATATTATCTCGAATTGATCGATCTTATTCATAAATTGAAATTAGGTGACCGGGTATCGTTTGCACACCATCTGTTCAATAATAAAGGACTGGTACAAAAGAATAACAGTATAAACTATTCGTTATCCGATGCATATGCGCAAGCTACAGCATGCACCTATTTCAGTACATACGAGGGCTTTGGAAATGCATTTGTTGAAGCTGTTCTGGCGAAACGTCCTGTTTTTGTGAACAATTATAAACCCGTATACATGCCGGATATCGGTAATAAAGGTTTTAAAACGGTAATGATCGAAAATAGTGAACTTACAGATGAATCTGTAGCTGAAATGAAAAAGATAATTTATGATCCTGCTCTCCGCAAAGAGATTGGTGAATTTAATTATAAACTTGGTAAAAAATATTTTTCATACGATACCCTTCGTGAAAAATTGGATGAGTTAATTCAAAAAGCCGTAAAAGCTGCTTCCTCTAACAAAAAGTAATGTGCAATAAGTTATTATCATAACACACTATTTAGATCTGACAATTTTATATATCAGTAAAAATTTCACATCCTGCCATTTCGATTTTTGATATTATCCGGACTAATTCCGGTTAAAAATTAAATTATCCGGAAGATTAAACTCAAATAATTTGAACTTTAGATTTTTTTTTTCGTATTAGCTACTATTGATTTAAAGTGATTTTTTAAACAAATAGGTTGTTATGTCAAATCCCATTTATAAATCACTTTAAGATAAATTAACAGTTACACCTAATAAAGACTATGGATTCCCCGGATAAAACGGAACAAATTGATATAGTAAGACTTTTACATGGCAAAAGTATTTTAGTTGTGGATGATGAAGAAATGAACTGGTTACTATATAAATACACATTGGAAGAAACAAATGTACACTTAATCTGGGCCAGAACCGGTCAGGATGCCATAGATATTATGAAATCAGAAAATTCTGTGGATATGATCCTGATGGATATGAAAATGCCGATACTTGACGGTTTCAATACTACCCAGCAAATTCGTGAGATCAATACAAAGGTACCTATAATTGCCCAAACGGCTTATGCCATGCCGAAAGAGATCAAGAAATGTTTCGATGCCGGTTGCAACGATCATATAAGTAAACCCATTAATTTCGACGAGCTGTACCGTTTATTTTCAAAGCATTTCTGTTAAACCCATCAGATATTCTCTATAATAGCCCGGTTGATAAAATGATTTAACGGGGTCATTGCTTTATAAACTGAACTCATTTTAGTCAAGAAATCTTTCTCTTTTAATTCTTTATCCCTGAGTTCGTGCATCACCAGGTAATTTTTATACTTCAACAGGTCAATATCTTTAAAATCTCTGGGGAATCCTCTGGGCGCTGCCGATAATTTATCACCTTCCAACTGATGAAAATTGTTGATGAAATCGGGAGCCGAAATTATTTCTTTGAATTCTTCTGTATTTTCATAAATTTCCTGACGAACAGCTTTCAGCGCTGGTGAAGGAGGCATATAGATCCCCCCGGCAAGCATACAATTTCCTGGTTCAACATGAAAATAATATCCTGCCATGCTGCTCTTTTTTCCACCAGCAGAAACAAAAGCACCAAAATTGGTTTTATAGGGAGATTTGTCCCCGGAAAAACGTACATCCCTGAAAATGCGGAATATAGATTCTTTGGCCGATACACTTACTACTTCCTTGTCAAATTTTCCGACCTCATTAATCATAAGGTTTACAAAAAGCTCAAAATCTGTTTTCGCCTGGTCATATAACTTTTTATTTTCATGAAACCAATCACGATCATTATTGAGTTTGAGCTGCTCGAGAAATGAAAAAACAGTGTTTGTGATCATTTTATTTTCATTTGTATTATGCCAACAGATGTGTTTTTGTAAATTTAGCACATAATTAAAAGAACTGCTTATAACAGCATGAAGAAATACGCAATAATTGTAGCCGGGGGAACAGGCACTCGCATGAAGGCCGGTATTCCGAAACAGTTTATATTATTGAAAGGAAAACCGGTGCTAATGCATACAATAGAAGTATTTTACCGGTATGACGATAGTATGGAAATTCTTATAACCTTGCCTGCATCTGTATTCGGCCAGTGGGAACAATTATGCAGGGAATATCATTTTCATATCCCACACCGTTGTGTAGCCGGGGGAACCACCCGGTTTCATTCGGTGAAAAATGCACTCGCAGAAATCAATGAAAACGGGTTAATTGCCGTACATGACGGAGTGCGACCCCTGGTGAGTATTCCAACTATTTCAAAATGTTTTGTGACAGCCGAAAAATCAGGGAATGCAATACCCGTGATTACAATTTCTGAATCGATCAGACAGATCGACGAACCAGGTAGTAAAGCAGTGGACCGTTCACAATTCCGTCTGGTACAAACACCCCAGGTATTTCAAAGCAACTTATTATCAGAAGCTTATCAACAGCCATATACTGCTGAATTCACAGATGATGCCAGTGTTGTTGAAAAACTGGGCATTACTATTCAACTGGTAGAAGGAAATATTGAAAATATAAAAATCACCACACCAACAGATTTACTTATAGCCAAAGCATTGATGGATGGGTATTAATACCATTTGTATATCCTTATTCCAATGGCAAAAAACAGCATCCCCGATAGAGTAAGTATTGCAATTCCCGGGAAAACATCTTTTAGACCGGCACCTTCGATGAAAATGCTTCTTAAATTGTCGGCCAGTACGGTAAGGGGTAATTTTTGAATTATCTTCACTGCCAACGCGGGAAAATTATGATAACTGAAAAATATTCCGGAAAGTATCGTCATTGGCAGGGTAACCACATTCATCAGACCATTACCTATGCGCAGGTTGGCTGTACGAGAAGCAAGCAATACTCCCAGACCGGTGAAACAGACATTACCTGCCAGAAATACCAGCACCAGGGCAAGCTTGCTCCCCTGGACAGTAATGTTAAAATAATATTTGGCAAAAACAAACAGAATGAGCGCTTCAATAATTGCCAGACTTACCCGGGCTACAAAATGCGAAAAGATAAAATCAGATTTACGCATTGGTGTGGCCATCATCCTGCGTAACAGTTTTTTTGCCCGCATCTCTATAAGAGCATAGCTTATGCCCCAAAGAAAAGAATTCATAATATCCAGGGCAATTAACCCGGGAATAAGAAAATCGATATACCGGGTCCCAACTGTTTCAAGGGGTTTGATATTTGCCGTTTCGTGTACAAAATTTTCATGCCGGATGGCTGAGGATAAAAGAATATAGCTGAGTTTGGCTTCCGGGTTTCTGGGATCGAACTTGTAATACAACGAGTCATTCTCCTCGCGCAGGGAAATGATTGATATCCCTTTTTTGATCATAAGAATCGCATCGGCAGGAGTAGATATAATGAACTTATAGGTAGATTTACCTAATTTATCATTTTGTAAGGTTTTTTTATAGGCAACTAAATCATGCTGGTCATTGTATTCTTTTTCAGCATCACTCAAAAAATCACGTAACTGAACATTATGAATACCCCCGGTTTCAATCAGGGCTACATTTTGTGTCAATTCCCCTCTTTTAGAGAAACCAATTCCCAACACCCAGGCTGTTAAAACAGGAAAAATCAAAGACCAGAAAATAATTCCGGGTTCCCTGATAAATTCTTTAAAACGTATTACAATTAATTGGTATAATGGTGAGTTCATAAGTTCGCGATTAGTCGGTAAATTTTCTTCCGGTCATGGAAATAAACAGGTCTTCGAGGGTCATCTTCCTGCACTCAAGCGATTGCAGAGTTAATTGATTCTTTTGAACATATTCCATGAACAGTGGTAAAATATCAACAATTGCTTCCACTTCCAATCTCCCCTTTTGAGTTTGCCCGTTCCAGCTTTTCTTTTTTATTCCCTGATGTTCACCGAATGAAAAACCGGGTACAATCCCGCTAAATGAAAATTCAATGACTTCACCGATATTGTAGGTTGTCAATAATTCATCAAGATTCCCTTGTGCCAGTATTATGCCCTTGTCCATAATAATGATACGATCGCATAGGAATGAAGCTTCCTCCATATAATGGGTAGTAAGAATAAGGGAAGTGTTTCCTTCGTTTTTCAGTTTCATCAGGATATTCCATATCTCACGCCGCGAAGAGGGGTCGAGACCAGTGGT
>CAVVIO010000061.1:0-59777 GCA_963748095.1 uncultured Bacteroidales bacterium | reverse complement strand
TTACCACTTTTCATCATTCCGGTAAAAGAGAACAGCTAATAATCTTCTGGAATATCATTCTGTTTCCGTATAAATACACCCTTAAAATACTCGTAAATTAAAAGTGATTTTTTTATTATAGTTAGAATCATAAATTGAATGACAATCATTCCTTCTTGAAAGAGCCTGTCCCGAGAGGCAGGAGACCAGAGGTGTGTCACATTGCTCGTTTAATAAAAACATTTTTCCTGTTTTCGGGGTCAATTTGAAAAGTTGAGGAGATGAAACTTTTCGTGGTAGTTAAAATATTTTTACATTAACAATAGGGAGATCTATCAATATTAACAGCTCCAAAGGAGCCAGGTCATAAGCATAGCCCAAAGGGCTATGTGTTGATATAATAGATGAAATTCGAGCGCCAAAGGTGCGCGGTCATATATATTTTAATCCAAATTGAGAATTTAATAAGAAAACTTACTCGATTTTATTGAAAATATTTTCGGAAAATTAACTTTGTTATATTTCAAACTATTACTATTTTCAAGTATGCCACAATCATTAGTTAAAAACTATATAATAAACCAGGAAACGCATCACAAGAAAATATCATTTCAGGATGAATACAGGGCCTTTTTAAAAAAATAGGATATAGAATATGATGAGAGATATGTTTGGGATTAAGACTTCGCACCTTTGGCGCTTAAGTTTTGGGTTTACATTCTACCTTGGGCTTCCAGCCCAAGGCTTATGATAGCGCACCTTTGGCGCTAAAACAGGAAGAAAAAAAATGAAAAGTCAAGAGTTCTCATATATATACTCCTCCACAACTATTAAACTGATCCCATTTATAGTTAAATCAATTGTAGTGTTTGAATGACAATGGTTCGCCCTCTTTAATAGGAGAATCAGGACGTACCCATCTGAAAAGCTACAGGTTTATGAGTGTTACAGACACTGCTTCGGTGTTTTTCATAAATAAAGAACACTAATCTCCTGAAAATGTGTGAATGATATAACATTTTTTAAAAGTTATGTAAGCACTTACACGGATAAATTAGCTTAACTTAACAAAGTTAATGTAATATTCATTGATGCAAAGGAAAGGATAAGGCGACTTCACAAAACAAACCATCACACCGGCAAAAAGCAAATTACCTGTTTATTCCTTCCAGACAGAAGAAAGCCCGGATCTCAGATTTACACATCGTTGCTTTTAAAAAACAGGGGTCATCATTTATTCCCGGAGGAAATTTATCAAATAAAATAGCGTTGATCGAATTTGCATTACCTTAACTATAATTGACTATGAAAGTGCCAGTTAATCATAAACCGGGTAAGAAACAGGGGAAATGGGAAACCAAAACAAACGTTAAAGGAAGCGTTAACCGCTTCTGAAATTCGCTATCGCCGTCTTTTCGAATCGGCAAAGGACGGTATCCTCATCCTTGATTTCGAAACTGAAAAAATTATAGATGCTAATCCGTTTATGGTAGATATTACAGGTTTTTCTTTGGAAGAAATTCTGGGGAAAAAACTCTGGGAAATAGGACTTGTAAAAAATAAGGAACAATCGGAAAGTGCCTTTACCGAGCTGAAAGCGAACGGCTATATCCGCTTTGAAGACATGCCGGTACAGAATCGAAATGGAAATATAACAGAGGTTGAGATCGTAAGCAATGTATACCCGGAAAATAATCATAAGGTTATCCAATGCAATATTCGGGATATAACAGAACATAAACATGCTCTTGAAGCATTGAAAAGCAATGAACAGAAATTTACGGCACTTGCTGAACAGTCACCTAATTTAATTTTTATCAATTACTATGGGCGAATTGTTTATGTAAATAAAAAAAGTGTGGATACATTGGGCTATTCAATGGAAGAATTTTATGCTGATAATTTCGATTTCTTTAAATTGATTTCCGATGAATATCAGGAACTAACCAGGCAAAATTTTTCTAAACATTTACAAGGTATTGAAGTAGAGCCTCATGATTATGTTTTAATTACAAAAAACGGGAAAAGACTGGACGTTATACTTTCAACTGAATTGATTGATTATGCAGACAGTAAGGCAATCATGGGCACTGCCATGGACATTACCGAACGCAAACGCGCGGAGGCGGTGCTCAGCGAAAGCGAAAGAAAGACAAGAGCGTTGCTGGATGCTATTCCCGATCTCATTTTCCGCGTCGACCGCGAAGGAACCTTTCTGGACTACAAAGCCGATAAAGCAGATCTTTATAACCAATCCGAAGAAACAATCATCGGCAAAAAAAATCGGGACATAACACCTCCTGAGTTTGCCGATTTGATAGACAGGCATATCCGGCAAACCCTGGAGAGCGGAAAGATTCAGGAATTCGAATACCAAATGATTCATCCGAAGCGCGGACCGCGTGATTATGAAGCCCGCATGGTGACAAGTGGCAAAGACGAAGTTATTGCTGTAGTACGTGATATTACCGAGCGTAAACAAATGGAAGAAGCGTTGAAGGAATCTCAATCACTCTATCACTCCTTCATAGAGCAATTGCCCAATCCTGTTTTCCGTAAAGACAGGGAAGGACGCTACGTATTTGTAAATTCCCAATTCTGTAAACTCAAAGGTCTTAAGGAAGAGGATTTTATCGGAAAAAAACCCCTGGAAATTGCAAACAGTGAATTAAAAATACAGGGCGAACAAAGGCAAGCTACTAAATATGCAAAAGCAGGCGAGGAAGTTCAGCGAATGATTTTGCAAACCGGAAAGTTAATGGAGACTGAAGAGGAATATCGGGGTAAAAATGGAAGCAGACAATACATGCATGTAGTGAGGATGCCTGTAATTGACTCCCATGGAACGATCACAGGCACACAGGGAATTATGTTTGATATCACCGAACGCAAACTTGCTGAAGAAGAAATACAAAAAAACGAACAACGCTTCCGCAATTTATTTGAAAATTCAGGCATAGCTATTTGGGAGGCTGATCTTTCGGAGGTAAGAAAATCTATCAATCAAATTAAAGAAAGCGGTATCCGTGATTTTCGATTGTATTTCGATCAACACCTGGATGAAATGATCAGGTGTGCTTCAATGATCAAATTACTTGATGCGAATAAAGAAATATTAAATTTTGTAAAAGCTAAAAGTAAAAAACAAGCGCTCAACAGCTTATCCGATTTTTTCATCGAAGAATCATTCGGTGCGGTTAAGGAAGTATTGATCGGGCTCGCGGAAGAGAAATTAAGAATAGACGGCGAAATCCCACTCAAGATCTTAACCGGTGAAATAAAACAGGTTCTTTTCCAGTTTTCAATTGTTCCCGGAGAGGAAGACTACATGGGCAAAAGGAATAATCAGTTTCATTGACATAACCGATAAAAAAAATACAGAGCAGGCGCTGAAGGAAAGTGAAAATCAATTACAGGAAATATTGGAAAATGTTGATGACGTATTTTATATGATGTCCGGCAGAAACGGCGGGGTTATTTATATCAACTCTGCCTATGAAAAAATCTGGAAACGTCCGGTTGCAGAGATTATGAAAAATCCGGAAACATGGCTTTATGCGGTTCATCCTGAAGACGTTAATTCAGCAAAAAAATTATTTGAACAGGGAAGCGGGGAATTGCAATACCGGATCATTTTGCCGGATGGTTCCATTCGATGGATTTGGGACCGGATGTTCCCCATATTGGATGAAAAAGGTGAAATCGCTTACTTATGCGGAATAGCGGCGGATATTACGGAGCGCAAACTTTATGAAGAAACTTTGAGCGAAAGCGAAGCCAAACTCGATGAGGCTATGAAAATTGCCAAATTGGGTACCTGGGAGTACGATGTTGTCCACGATCAATTTAAGTTCAACGATCAATTCTATACACTTTTACGCACCACAGTTGAACAGGAGGGGGGATACATCATGTCCGCCATGCAGTATTCTCAGAAATTTGTTCACCCGGAAGATGTGGGTTTGGTTGGTATGGAAATTCAGAAAGCACTGGAAACGATCGATCCGGATTATAACTCAAGACTGGATCATCGCGTAATCTGCGCTGATGGTGAGACAGGTTATGTGAATGCTAATATTCGGGTTGAGAAAGATGCAAATGGTCGTACTGTCAGGACATATGGTGTGAATCAGGATATCACCGAGCGTAAGCGGGTGGAGGAATCACTCAGGCTTTTCCGGACTTTAATAGATAAGTCAAATGATGCGATTGAGGTTATTGATTTGGAAACGGGGCAGTTTATAGATGTAAATGAAAGGGCCTGCACCAATCTTGGATATAGCCGGAATGAACTTTTGAACATGAAAGTATTTGATGTCGATCCGAATCAAACACCGGAAAGCTTCCAATCAATAATGGATGGGGTTCAACATTCAAAATCAACGATTATAGAAACGTTAAATCGCCATAAAGATGGCTCTATCTTCCCGGTGGAGGTGAATGTTACCGCAGTGAAACTTGAAAAAAATTATGCCATTGCCATTGTACGCGATATTACCGAGCGTAAACTTGCCGAGAAAGAATTAGCTGCATCTGAGGAAAGATATAAGTTGCTTTTTGAAAGCGCTGCGGAAGGAATACTGGTTGTTGATGTTGAAATGCAGGAACTAAAACTTGTAAACAAAGCGGCATGCCAAATGTTCGGATACACCGAACAAGAGATGACCGGCCTGAGTATTTCGAACCTGCACCCGGTCGAATTTCTCAAAGACCTGATTTCTGTATTCGAATCTCAGGCTCAGGGAAACGACCCTATATCAGGAGAATTGCCATGTAAAAGAAAAGACGGCACATTATTCTATGCAAACGTTTATAGTGTAACTGTCTTAATAGATGACAGAAAACACAGTATCGGCTTTTTTACCGACGTAACCGCACATAAAGAAGCCAATGAAAAAGTAGAATTATTTCGCACATTAATTGAACAGTCAAACGATGCAATTGAACTTATTGATCTTGAAACAGGCCGTTTCCTGGATTGCAACGAAAAAGCATTTCAGTCGCTTGGTTACACGCGCGAAGAGTTACTCTCCTTGAAATTATTTGATATAGATCCAACATTAACGAAAGACGATTATTCTGAAGCGCACAGCATCAATCCGTTCTATAGACAGTATACTTATAGAGGGTATCCATCGCCGAAAGGATGGATCTGATTTCCCTGCAGAAATTAACATTAAATACGTAAAGCTAGACCGTGAGTATATCGTTGCTGTAGTTCGCGATATCACGGAACGCAAACACAATGAACAGGAATTAATAACAGCAAAAGAAAGAGCCGAAGAAAGCGACCGGCTAAAATCCGCCTTCCTGGCTAATATGAGCCACGAAATCCGTACACCCATGAACGGTATCCTGGGCTTTACCGAGCTGCTGAAAAAACCACAACTAACCGGTGAAAAGCAGCTGTATTATATAGACATCATTGAGAAAAGCGGTGTCCGTATGCTCAGCATCATTAACGACATTATTAGTATCTCAAAAGTGGAAGCGGGGCAAACTGAAATAATTATTTCAGATGTAAATGTAAATGAACAGGTTCAATACATTTATAACTTTTTCAGGCCGGAAGCAGAACAAAAAAAATTGCAGCTATTTTTTAAAAATTCACTGCCTGAAAATGAAGCAATAATTAGCACAGACAGGGAAAAAGTAATTGCGGTACTCACGAATCTAGTAAAAAATGCCATTAAGTTTACTGATACAGGCTCCATTGAATTTGGCTATAATAAAAAGGGCAATTACCTTGAATTTTATGTAAAAGATACGGGTATAGGAATTCGTCCGGAACAAAAGGAACTCATTTTTACCAGGTTCAGGCAAGGCAGCGAATCGTTAACACGGAATTTCGAGGGATCGGGATTGGGATTGTCTATTTCGAAAGCCTATGTAGAAATGCTTGGTGGCAAAATCTGGATGGAAAGAAATTCAGATTTGCATCGGGAAACGGTTAACCGGGAAGAAAAAGGCTCCACATTCTATTTTACGCTTCCTTATAACACCATACCAAATTTGAAAACAGATGAAACAAATGTCCTGCCGGAAGATGCAACAGAGAATCAAACCGGAAAACTAAAAATACTCATTGCTGAAGATGACGAAATATCTGAAATACTTATTGATATTACTGTTGAAGAAATCAGTAAAGAAGTTATAAAAGTCAATTCCGGACTTAAAGCAGTGGAAGCCTGCCGCAATAATCCTGACATTGATGTAGTGCTGATGGATATTAAAATGCCGGAAATGGACGGGTATGAAGCCACCAGGGAAATTCGTAAGTTTAACAAAAAGGTTATTATTATCGCGCAAACGGCTTACGGACTTACAGGTGACAGGAAAATGGCAATGGAAGCAGGTTGTAATGATTACATTTCAAAACCGGTTAATAAGGATTTATTGATTAAGATGATAAATATGCATTTAAATCCTGTTTAAGCATTTAGCCTGAAAAATTAACTTCGTTGAGTATACCTGTTGCATACAGGCTCGTCCTTCGTCCCCGGTTCATAAATCTCATTTATCAGATTGGTAACGATAAAGTTACGGGTCAATTTGAAAAGTTGAGGAGATGAAACTTTTCGTGGTAGTTAAAATATTTTTACATTAACAATAGGGAGATCTATCAATATTAACAGCTCCAAAGGAGCCAGGTCATAAGCATAGCCCAAAGGGCTATGTGTTGATATAATAGATGAAATTCGAGCACCAAAGGTGCGCGGTCATATATATTTTAATCCAAATTGAGAATTTAATAAGAAAACTTACTCGATTTTATTGAAAATATTTTCGGAAAATTAACCTTGTTATATTTCAAACTATTAATATTTTCAAGTATGCCACAATCATTAGTTAAAAACTATATAATAAACCAGGAAACGCATCACAAGAAAATATCATTTCAGGATGAATACAGGGCCTTTTTAAAAAAACAGGATATAGAATAGGATGAGAGATATGTTTGGGATTAAGACTTCGCACCTTTGGTGCTTAAGTTTAGGGTTTACATTCCGCCTTGGGCTGGAAGCCCAAGGCTTATGATAGCGCACCTTTGGTGCTAAAACAGGAAGAAAAAAATGAAAAGTCAAGAGTTTTCATATATATACGCCTCCACAACTATTTAAACTGATCCATAAAAAACTACATCCAGGATTTCTGAAAAGTACACACCCCTAACCTCCCGCCTACTTCGGCACAGGCTCTCTCAAAGAGGGGAACAGGACGTACCCATCTGAAAAGCTGCAGGTTTCACGAGTGTTACATACAATGCTTCAGTGTTTTATAAATAAAGAGCACTAATCTCCTGAAAATGTGTGAATGATGTAACATTTTTTAAAAGTTATGTAAATCCTGTATGAAAAAATTAACTTAATTTAGATAGTATGTTATAATCATTTATGCAAAAGAAAGAATAAGGCGGCTTCACGAAATAAACGGGCAGGCAGGCAAAAAAGGCAAATTACCCTTTAATCTGCCGGGCAGAAGAAAGCCCGAATCTCAAATTTACACATCGTTGCTTTTAAAAATATGACGATCGTTTAGTCCTGAAGGAAATTATAAGTCTAAAACGACATTGATCGAATTTGCATTACTTAACTGTAATTGACCATGAAAGTACCAGTTAATCACAATACAGGAGAAGAAACCCGGGGATGGGCAACCAGAACAAATCTTAAAGGAAGAATTAACCGCTTCTGAGATTCGCTATCGCCGTCTTTTTGAATCGGCGAAAGACGGTATTCTTATCCTTGATGCCGAAACCGGGATGATTGTCGATGTGAATCCATTTCTCATAGAGTTACTGGGTTTTTCCAAAGAAAATTTTATTGAAAAAACAATTTGGGAAATAGGGTTCTTTAAGGATATTATCGATAATAAAGATAAATTTCTGGAATTACAGCAGAAAAAATATGTAAGGTATGAAGATCTGCCGCTTGAAACTGCGGATGGTCGTGGAATCAATGTTGAGTTTGTCAGCAATGTGTATTTAGTGAACAATCAAAAAGTTATCCAGTGTAACATCCGGGATATTACCAGGCGCAAAGAAACAGAAGCCGGGCTGGAAAAAACCCGAAAGGAACTCGCGGAGATAAAAAAAACGGCGGATGAATTAAGCAGGTTCGCCGAAAACATAATCGACACGGTTCGCGAACCCTTACTTGCAATTGATAAGGACCTGAGAGTAATGAAAGCCAGTCGTTCATTTTATGAAGTTTTTCAGGTAAGCCCGGAGGAAACGATCGGTCAGCTTATATATGACCTGGGAAATGGCCAGTGGGACATACTGAAACTGAGGGAACTGCTCGAAACAATTCTTCCTGAAAAAACAACTTTCGATAACTATGAAGTTGAACACGACTTTTCTGCAATAGGTAAACGTGTAATGTTGTTAAACGCCAGGCAGATTGAACGCGCCTTTGGAAAAGAGAAGATAATTCTTCTGGCCTTTGAGGATATTACGGAACGAAAGCAGAAAGAAAAATCATTAAAGGAAAAAAGTCGTATTAACTGACGAATATCTGAACATTCTTTTAGACCATGCACATGCGCCTATTATTATTTGGGATTCTTCACTGGTAATACAACGTTTTAACCGCGGATTCGAGAAACTGAGCGGTTATGATTCGACAGAAGTTATGGATAAAAAAATTGACATGCTTTTTCCAAAAAACAAAACTAAATCGACACTTGAGTTAATACAAAATAATATAAACGATGACAGATCGGAAGTTATTGAAATAGACATTTTAACAAAGGACAGAAATATTAAGACAGTTCTGTGGAATTCAGCAAATGTTTTAGAAAAAAGCAAGAAAAAGATTGTAGCAACAATTGCCCAGGATATTACTGATCGCAAACGGAATGAGGAAGCGCTGAGCATTTTGGAAACCCGTTACCGGCGCCTGTTTGAATCGGCAAAAGATGGTATTCTTATTCTCAATGCAGAAACCGGAAAAATAATTGACGTCAACCCATTCCTGATCCAACTGTTGGGCTATTCTAAAGAAAGGTTCATTGATAAGGAAATATGGGAAATCGGACTGCTCAAAGACATCGCTGCCAACAAAGATAAATTTACAGAATTACAACAAACAGAATATGTCCGCTATGACGATTTACCGCTTAAAACGGCTGACGGGAGAAAGATTGATGTTGAATTTGTCAGTAATATGTATTTGGTAAATAATCATAAAGTAATCCAGTGTAACATACGTGATATTACCGAGCGAAAAAAAACGGAAGATAAAATTGCCATGCTGGCCCATTCTTTAGCAAGAATAAATGAATGTGTTTACCTTACAGATACGGAAAATAAAATAATTTTCGTTAATCATTCCCTCCTTAAAACATTCGGCTATAGTGAAGATGAGTTAATTGGACAACCAATGAGCCATATTGCGCTCATCAAATAACAGGCCTGAATTAGTGAATGAAATATTGTCGGCTACCCGGAATGGCGGTTGGAATGGTGAATTGTGGAAAAAAAGAAAAGACGGAACGGAATTCCCGGTTTATTTATCTATCACAAAAATGGAAGATAAAAACAACAAATTTTCAGGACTGATTGGTATAGCCATTGATATTACGGAACGAAAAAAAATGGAAACAGATTTATCGTCTGCGGCAGAATTGGCAAAGCTTGGTTATTGGGAATACGAAGTCGATTCAGGAAATTTCATTTTTAATGATGCATATTACAGAATTGTACACGGCACATCTACGGAGAAACAAGGCGGAAATAGTATGAGCAGTGAAGAATTTGTGAGGAGATTTGTATACCCGGATGATTCAAAAATGATAGGTACAAGTTTACAGGAAGCAATCAATTCACCCGACCCGGATTATTTCGGACAAACAGAAACAAGAGTTTTTCGTGATAACGGTGATGTCGCTTATGTATCCGTTCGGTTTAGAACGCTGAAAGATCTCGCGGGGCGTACTTACAAAGTCTACGGTGTTAATCAGGTTATCACAGAACGTAAACGCGATGAACTTGAACTAATACGCGCAAAGGAGAAAGCCGAAGAAAGCGACCGGCTAAAATCAGCATTTCTTGCCAATATGAGCCATGAGATACGTACACCTATGAACGGTATCCTGGGCTTTACCTCGCTGTTGAAAACACCAATGCTAACCGGTAAAAAACAGCTTGAATATATTCACATCATTGAGAAAAGCGGTGATCGTATGCTTAACATTATCAACGACCTGGTAAGCATTGCAAAAGTAGAATCCGGACAAATGGAAATTTTTATTTCAGATACGAACGTAAACGAACAAATTCAGGATGTTTTTGACTTTTTCAGACCGGAAGCTGAACAAAAAAAATTACAAATTTTCTTTAAAAATTCGCTGCCTGCAGATGAAGCCATTATTAATACAGACAGGGAGAAATTAACGGCAATACTCACTAATCTGGTTAAAAATGCTATAAAGTTTACCAATACCGGTTCCATTGAATTTGGCTATGAAAAAAAAGACAACAACCTTGAATTTTTTGTAAAAGATACAGGTATTGGCATTCAGCCGGAACAAAAAGAATTCATTTTTACCAGGTTCAGGCAAGGCAACGACACATTAACCCGGGATTATGAAGGAGCAGGGTTGGGATTGTCTATTTCCAAAGCCTATGTAGAAATGCTTGGTGGGAAAATTTGGGTGGAGAGTGATTTGGATCCGTTG
Source organism: uncultured Bacteroidales bacterium (assembly GCA_963748095.1). Lineage (GTDB taxonomy): Bacteria > Bacteroidota > Bacteroidia > Bacteroidales > UBA10428 > CAVVIO01. The sequence continues at coordinate 49,118 of CAVVIO010000061.1, read as the reverse complement.
ACAAGCGACCGGGGTTCGTGAAGAATAGTGGTTCCACATTCTATTTTACCATTCCTTATAATAAAGGAAAAGAAGACGAAACCAATAATACAACTATCATCCCGGATATAGCAAATGAAGATCAGATCGGAAAACTTAAAATACTAATAGTCGAAGATGACGAAGTATCGGAAATGCTTATTGATATCGCAGTTCAGGAAATCGGAAAAGAAGTTATAAAAGTCAATACCGGACTTAAAGCAATTGAAGCCTGCCGCGATAATCCTGACATTGATGTAGTGCTGATGGATATAAAAATGCCGGAAATGGACGGATATGAAGCCACCCGCCAAATACGTCAGTTTAACAAAGAAGTTCTTATTATTGCACAAACAGCTTTTGTAATGCCTGGTGACAAAGAAAAGTCAATGGATGCAGGTTGTAATGATTATATTACTAAACCGATTGATAAGGATTTATTGATTAAGATGATAAATATGCATTTAAATCCTGTTTAAGCATTTATCCTGTTCAATTCATAAATTTAGTATATCCATATTAATCAACAGATTCTTCGGTTCCCAAAAGAATGACAAGTAGTGGTAAGTTTGTCATTCTAATCTGGCTACAGTCGGGTGAAATGAAGAATCTCATGAATTAAACAGGTTAAATAAACTGGTACTTCGATCAGAAAAGGTTTGTTACTTAGTGCTTGCCCAAAAAGTCCGGTGTTGGATAAGAAAAGTTCATTTTCAAGGCTTGCGAAGTCAGAAAATCCATAGTTTACTAATGTAAATGAGGAATTTTCTGACAAGCGTAACGCGGAAAATGGAGTTTTCTTACCGACACTACTTATTTTTACTTTTCTTCGGGTTTTTAGTAAGGCTGGATTTTATACCTGACAGGATGGATTTGTAGCAATAATTAAAAAGGAATCTTTCAGGATCTCTTTCATAATGAATAATTCCAACTCTTACGTTTTCACCCGGAACCGGGTTTGAATCCAACAGTTTTCTATTGGCTATAAATGATATAATTCTTTCCTTAAAGGCAGTTGTATCATCCGTCCGTTTATTTTTAACTGCAACATCCAATCCATGATAAATAAGAGTCATTTTACCGGTTGCTTTCGTATTATTTGCTGTAAAGTTGAAATGCATCGTCTCAATTTTTCCGGATATAGCATAAATAAATGCATTTTTCTCCAGTATTGGGTTCAAATCTTTTGCTTCCAGGTCTGAAAGAGTTCCGTTAACTGAAAATGCGTTATGTTTATCGAATATTTTGCTTTTCAATAAAATGGTCATTTTTCCTTTTCCCATTAACAAAGCATCACCTTTAACTTCTAATGATGCACTTTCTGTCTTGTAGATAGTGTCGTTTGTTATTTTGTATAATTTAGCCCTGATTTCATTGAAGCTGATATTTCCCGGCTGGTTTGCTTTCTCAGCATGTTCGGTATAACTGAAATTCCCGTTTATTATACTGATCGAATCAATTTGGATAGCGCCGGGATAGTTGTAAATCATATCCTGGAATGCAGGCTTTTTTTCATGCCGGAATTCTTTTCGCAAATCAAGAAAATCTTTTATATCCATTTTCCTGATTTCAATATAGGAACTTATCAGGCTCCCGAACCTGAAATAACTTGCCGCATGAAAATTGTGAACATAAATATCCCTTAAATCGGCTTCAATACAATCCGTTTGAAATTCATACTTTGATGAGAATTCAGAAACAGTGTAATTTGGCTTAACCGAAAAGCTCTTTGCAGCCAATGTATTTGATGTTGTGGAATAACTAATATTACTGGTGGTAAACGAATACATACTGTCTGGTGAAACCGAAACAAGTTTCTTTGCTTCGAAATCAAACCGCTTTAAAAGGCCAGGGGATAAGGTATCTTGTTTTTCAACCTGTAAATCGTACACTTTTAAAAAACCTTCTTTCATTGAGAAAGATTTTGCAGTTGAAGGGTTTTCCAACTCCAGATCTATATTCTTAAAAAAAAATTGGCCAATCCGGATGTTCATCGTCAAAACTACAGGCTTTGTCGCTTTTCGGTAAAATGGAATCATGCCCCGGATACTACTATTGGAAATGGTTACTTTATGAATGATTATGTCATGTTTAAAAAGGAGTTTAATGAGGTTGATTCCTTTAAATTTTATGGATGCTATTTTTCCGTTTATATTCCTTTTAATTCCATGTTCCTGCATGGAACATATCGTAATATTATCCAGTTCTATCCCTGATGTAATCAACAGAATATGTACCTTGTCTATTTCAACCCTGTATTCTCCATTCTTTTCATTCAATGCAGTCTGTATTTTTTCTCCAACCCAGGGTTCCGCGAATACTGTTATTAAAAGCCTGATCAATAGTACAAGAGGAATAATCCCGAGTAAAAAATATACTATTTTCCTTTTCATAGTTTAGAATTAGATTCTGAGAAAGGGAAAGATGGAAAAGTAAAATTCAACTCAAATGCTGTCACTAAAGTTTCATTGGCTGTCTCAAATATTAGTTAATTACCCTGATGTTCATCCATTTACCGGAATTGATAAAATGATGAAATTACCTGCAATTTTTAATAGCAGGATCATTTTGTTTTTGCACTGTAAAATAATACAACACCGCCAACAACCATGACAGCAACTCCGATGAATGGTGACCATGTTAATACATGATTTTTATGCTGGGAAATTTCCAGATTGCCCACGTCAACTACTTTTTTCTTTGTAACAAAATGGAATCCTGTGAAAACAGTAATCAATAAACCTGCCACCAAAATTAAAACTCCTGTTTTTCTCATAAATTTAGTTTTGAGTAAAATTAAATGTCTAACTACTATTCTTATTCCGTGCTTTTTTTAAGTGTAAGCCGGAGTATTACAACCATTACAGCAATAATTAGTAACGGTGAATAAACTCATTGTCATGAAGACAGATGAATCCTGTACAAAGATGCTGCAATTTGATTTTTAAACCTTTACATAATTTCCATAAAGAGTTACATCATTCACACATTGTGTATTTGTTCCGGGTAATTTTTAGAAATGGAAATCTTGTCGTGGGAGAATTTCCTGTCTGTAATAAAGTATGTTAACGGTAAATGTGTGAATGATGTAATTCTTTTAGATAGTTATATAACACTTGTCAGAGTGCTGGAACATAACTTCGCTTTTTTAATTTATTACGAAAAACTAAAAAATCGAATTGTACAGATTTAAAATTTAAAACAAAGACTACAATGAATGGAATGATGAAATACGGATTCGATTTTGGCTGGTTTATCGGCTTTGTCGTACTTGTTATTGTTATATGGCTGACAATTAAAGTTGTAAATCAAAAAAAACAACTCAAATCCAACAAATAAATAATCTCCCATGCGTTTAAGAGAAATAAATGCCAGGGCAGAAATCGACAAAGAAGATAAAAAAAAAGAGTCTTTTTATAAACATGTCTTTAAAATTGCTGTTGTTGAGAAAAGATATACTGATTTTCCATTTTATTTGGCCAATTAAACACAATTCAGTCATACAATGACTTTCATAGATTATTATAAAATATTAGGAATAGATAAAACAGCGACACAAGCAGACATAAAAAATGCCTACCGGAAATTGGCAAGAAAGTATCATCCTGATTTAAATCCGAACGATAAAGATGCGCAAAAGAATTTTCAGCAGATCAATGAAGCAAATGAAGTATTGAGCGATCCTGTCAAACGTAAAAAATATGATCAGTACGGAAAGGATTGGCAACATGCTGAAGAATTTGAAAAGGCAAAACAGTACCGGAAACAATCATCAGATTTTCGTGGATCAGGATTTTCAGAAACATCATTCGAAGGAGGTTTTTCCGATTTTTTTGAATCGATGTTTGGTCGGGCAGCAGGTACTGGCAGAAGCAGACAGGTGAGATACAGGGGAGAAGATTACAATGCTGAATTACATCTCCAACTAATCGAAGCCTATAAAACCCATAAGCAAACATTAACAGTTAACGGGAAAAATATACGGATTACTATACCTGCAGGAATTGAAAACGGGCAGACAATAAAGATAGCAGGGCATGGTGGACCGGGAATAAACGGTGGACCGAATGGAGATTTATACATTACCTTTTCAATAGCCAATCACCCAAAAATTAAACGCCTGGGAAATAATTTATATACTACGGTAGATTTAGATTTATACACGGCTGTATTGGGAGGTGAAATCACAATCGATACATTAATCGGAAAAGTAAAACTAAAAGTAAAGCCTGAAACGCAAAACGGAAGTAAAATTAAGTTAAAAGGAAAGGGATTTCCTGTATATAAAAATGAAGGGCAATTTGGAGATTTATATATAACCTATTCTGTTAAAATCCCTACAAATTTAACGGATAAGCAAAAAGCATTATTTACCGAATTATCCAAATCGTAAATTTTAAAACGGAGGCAATGCAAGCAGATAATTTAATAGCCGTCAAAGACTTTTGTATTAACCACAAAATTGAAATTACATTTATCCGATCCTTACAACAAACCGGACTGGTAGAGATTACTACTATTGAAGAAACAGAGTTTATTGATGTGGACCAGCTTCAGCAATTAGAAAAAATTGTTCGCTTCTATTACGAGTTGAATATTAACCTGGAAGGTATAGAAACCATCACTCATTTGTTACAGCAGATAATGGCTATGCAGGATGAAATTACAGCGCTCAGAAACAGGCTTCGTCTTTATGAGGCAAATGAATAATATAATAATTGATATACCAATACCTTCCTTCTTTTTTAGGAACAGATCTGCTGCAAAATGACTTAAAAGGCTTCAGACAACTACTTACAGTTTTCCAAACGATAAAGAAAAGATTCAAATTGCGCCTGTTTTTTATATATTTCGGTTATTAACAAGGTGAAAACGTCACTTTCATTCATTCCTATACTTATTAAAGAGATTGGTATTTACATTTTTTCAATGTATTGAAGTAATAATGCTGCCAAAAATCGCGGCCCCCTTTCCATTCACTTGTACTGAAAAAATGTGTGAATAATGTAACTTATTCCCGAAATTATGTAAAAGCTTTTTTAATAATTGATTGCACCTTTAATATGTAATAAATTATTCATAGCACTTACCATATCATTATTTTTAATTTTCTTTCAATCAAATGAACAGGTAAATATTGATTGAAAAATAAGAAGTTGAAAAAATAAATCCAAAAAGCGCGTTAGAGAAAGCGTTTTTACCAAAGGCCGATGAGAACTGAGCTTTACAAGGATGAACCTGGATACTGTCAGACAAAAAACACTAAAAGTTAGTGCATTACACTTACTATATTCATTCAGGGAAACTAATTTGTTTATGTCGGTTTTTTTTTGTTGAAAAAGTTGAGTTAAACATATACCTGATGATATATATCAATGAAAATAAAACCATTAATCCAATGAAAATAAATACACATTTTAGCGAACAGTACCTCCCGGATCAAATTGTGTTATCCAGAGATAAAGAGAAACTCAATAAATTATCCAATCAGCACGGAGGAGATATTTATGTTAAGACTTTTATCACCAATAACCAGGTAGTAGTAATGTTATTTGACGCCTTTGAAAGTGATCATTCATTCAGGGAGATGGTTTTTTGGTTATTGGTAAATACAGATAAATTGGTTCATTCAGCATTGTCATATATTGACATACCCGATGATGCTGAATTTAATGTATTAAAGGATGAAGTTATTACACTTTACGAAGGGAAAAAGATAAATGAGCAAAAAGCAAGATACATCACTTATTGGGATAGAGAAAATAGCAGAATTTTTGAGATTGTCACAAATAGCTTTAAGCTGACAGCAGAACAAATTGAGACAATATACGGGAGAGTGGTTAACAGAGCTTTCGTTTAAGCAATTGAAACCGAATCTTCTATATATTCTGGTTCATTGTTTTAATAATTACAAATCAACCATCCAAAGACTCTGAAGAAAATGTGAGAAAGATGTAACTTATCCAAAAAGTTATGTAACATATATGGCAGTGTATTCCTGTATCTTTATATTTCATTTTCATACTACGGTTAATACATCGGGACTGTAAGTATATAATAAAATTCCGATTCTTTAATTCGAACGCCATGAAATCATTGATTAAAATTTCAATCATTGTTACTTGCCTTGAATCTGTTGCATGTACTATATCCAAAAGGAGCATCGGCGAGACAAACCTATGTCAGTTTCCAGGTTTTCTACGATCAGTTAAGTCCTTATGGTCAATGGGTCAATTATTCCGATTACGGTTATGTATGGATTCCGGATGCCGGGCCTGACTTTGTTCCTTATTCAACAAATGGTTACTGGATGCTGACGGATTATGGCTGGACATGGGTGTCGGATTATAATTGGGGATGGGCGCCTTATCATTATGGCCGCTGGGGTTATGATAATTTTTATGGCTGGTTCTGGATACCCGGAAATGAATGGGGCCCGGCATGGGTAACCTGGAGAAGAGCCAATGGTTATTACGGCTGGACGCCGATGGGACCGGGTGTAAGTATCAATGCCAGTTTTGGCAGGGATTACAACAGGCACAATAATCACTGGATATTCGTTAGGGACAGGGATATTGAAAGACATGATATTAATCGTTATTATGTAAATCGATCCGACCGGGACAGGATCATCAGAAATTCTACGGTGATTAACAATACGTACGTAGATAATAGCCGGCGGACCACATATATCTCGGGGCCTGCCAGGAATGATGTGGAAAAAGTTACCGGCAGACGGATCAATCCGGCCGCTATTCAGCAAAGAGATAAACCTGGACAGGACATGAATAATGGCCGGTTACAAATGTACAGGCCTCAGGTAAAGAATAATTATAATAATTCGGAACGGAAACCTGCACCGTCAAGAATAACTAACCTGAAGGATGTGCAGCGTCCTTCGGAAAGGAGAGCCGTAAATCAGCCACGAAATGAGAATCCACCGAATAATAGCAGAAGGGAACAACAACCGAATACCATGATCCCCCCGCAGAATAACAATAATAGCCGGGAAAAGCCTTCTCAGCCACAGACAGAAAGCCCATCTAACAATAGCAGAAGGGAACAGCAACCGAATAACATAAAGCCTCCACAGAAAGATAATAATACTGCACACCCTTCACAACCACGGAATGAAAATCAACCTGAAAATGTCAGAAAAGAGCAGCAACCGAATACCGTAAAACAGCCGCAGAATGAAAATAATAACAGGGTACAGCCATCGCAACCGCGGATAGTAAGTCCACCGGAGAATACAAGAAGAGAACAACAACCGAATACAGTGAAACCACCGCAGAAAGAAAATAACAATAAGGCACAAACTCCACAACCGAAAAAGGAAAGTTCGTCAGGAAATAACAGGAGCTTGCAACCAAAGAAATCGAAACCTGAAAAGAATTAATAAACGGCTGTTCAATTTTTTTATGTTATCACATGAAAGGATTAACTATCATATTCTTTTGTACCTGGAAATTCGCGGCAACGTTTCCGGTGGCAATTTACATAATGAATATGTCGTTTACTGAAACGCTTATCTACACCAACATCGGTGGTATTTTAGGAACTACTTGTATTTGTTTATTTTTCCGGTTTTCTCCTAAAAACCTGGAATGATTACTGGCCTGCAAAATTTAAGTTTCATAGAAAAACAAGGAAAATTTTTACAAAAAGAAACAGAAGATTTGTAAAATTAAAATTAAAATATGGCTTATTCGGAATAGTAATATTAAGCCCTGTACTATTATCCATACCACTAGGTTCTTTGCTTATAGCTAAATATTATGGTATTAAAAAAATAAACATTATCTGGCTGATAGCAGGACAAATTTTTTGGTCAGTTGTCTATACTGTCTTTTATACTCAGGTTAAAACGATTATTGCATGATTAATTTACTATTAATGTGAGTTCGCTGTATAAAATGGAATTAATAAACAGTATTGTTTTTTAATCGGAGAATGGTAAAAATTTTTATTAAAATTAATTTTGTGAATTTTTAAGTCACATTTTTTAATTTTAATTTGTAACTTGTAACTCTTAATAAAAAAATCATATAATGAACAAAGGAACAGTAAAATTTTATAATGAATCGAAAGGATTTGGATTCATTAAAGATGCAGAATCTTCTAAAGAATATTTTGTACATTCATCCGGGTTAGTAGATCAAATTGGTGAAAATGACGAAGTAACTTTTGATTTACAGGAAGGCAAAAAAGGATTAAATGCGGTAAATGTTAAACTAGCATAGTTTATTGTAATTATAAGCACTTAAAATTTTAAGTCCCTCTAATGAAGGGACTTTTTTTGTTTCAATTTTTTTCAAAACCTGAAAAATTGTGGGCAATTTGAAAAGTTGAGGAGATGAAACTTTTCATGGTATTTAAAATATTTTTACATTAACAATAGGGAGATCTATCAATATTAACAGCTCCAAAGGAGCCGGGTCATAAGCATAGCCTCAAGGGCTATGTGTTGATATAATAGATGAAATTCGAGCGCCAAAGGTGCGCGGTCATATATATTTTAATCCAAATTGAGCATTTAATTAGAAAACTTACTCGATTTTATTGAAAATATTTTCGGAAAATAAACTTTGTTATATTTCAAACTATTAATATTTTCAAGTATGCCACAATCATTAGTTAAAAACTATATAATAAACCAGGAAACGCATCACAGGAAAATATCATTTCAGGATGAATACAGGGCCTTTTTAAAAAAATAGGATATAGAATATAATGAGAGATATGTTTGGGATTAAGACTTCGCACCTTTGGTGCTTAAGTTTTGGGTTTACATTCTACCCTGGGCTTCCAGCCCAAGGCTTATGATAGCGCACCTTTGGTGCTAAAACAGGAAGAAAAAAATGAAAAGTAAAGAGTTCTTATATATATATACTCCTCCACAACTATTTAAACTGATCCATAAATTGTTTTTGTGAAATTGATCCCGATTGGAAGAAATAGCAATGATCACATGTCCAGATCAAAACCATTATTTTAATAAATGTGTGAATTATATAAAATTATTTTAGAGTTTTGTAACTGATTTAACTAAAGAATATAATATATTTATTGCTCGTTTTCTACAATAAGCATACGAACTGAGTTATTTAATTTTAATGTTCCTTTTCAATTAGATAAAATAAAACTGTATCATTTTAGTAATCAAAAATTATTTTTCTTTTAATGAAGGAACATTAGGACATTAAAAAAAATTGCAATAGAAACGATGGATAACAGGATTATCGTTGTGTGAATAATTTTTAAATAGAAAAATATTTATTTTATAAATGAGTGATTTATATAACAGTATAAACAATTGTCTGATTGTTCAGACAAAATTTTCAGAACACAGTTTTTGGAATTACCAGGATGTTTGTAAAATTACAGGGGCCAAATATCCAGCTGCGCCGCTTGGACTGCTAACCCTGGCTGCACTTTTACCGCAACAATGGAAATTTAAACTGATAGACGAAAACGTAGAGCCCTTAACAGATGAACATCTGCAATGGGCTGACATTGTTTGTACCGGGGGGATGTTGCCGCAACAAAGGAGTATGATAGAGTTTATAGGAAGAGCACATAAACTAAATTGTACTGTTGTAATTGGTGGACCGGATCCTACATCTCAGCCCGAATTGTATAAAGAAGCTGATTTTTTGGTTCTTGGCGAAGGTGAGATTACTATTCCCATGTTTATTCAAGGCCTTAAGGAAAGGAGACAAGAAAGGAATTTTTGTATCGGAAGAAAAGGCGAATATGTTGGAAGCAGTAGTGCCAAGATATGACCTGATACGTTTTCGTGATTATATTATGATAGGCGTGCAGTTTATACGCGGATGCCCCTATAATTGCGAATTTTGTGATATTATCGAATTATTCGGACGGGTGCCGAGGTTTAAAACAAACGAACAGGTCATTAAAGAATTGCAATATCTTTATGATTTGGGTCACAGGGGACATATCGATTTTGTTGATGACAATTTTATAGGCAATAAAAGGAAAGCGAAAGAACTATTGCGTGATATTAAAAAATGGTCGGTTGAGCATAAGTACCCTTTCTACTTTTCTACCGAAGCTTCTGTAAATCTTGCCGATGACGAGGAATTACTCCAGCTTATGAAAGACGTGGATTTTAGATACGTTTTCCTGGGTATCGAAACTCCCGAGAACGAAACGCTTGCAATTTCGCAGAAAAACCAAAATGTAAATAAATCGATTGAAGATGCTGTACGAAAAATTATGTCGTATGGTATTGTCTGTAATGGCGGTTATATCATGGGATTCGACAGCGAAAGCCCTGAGATAGCGCATAATATGATAACATCCATACAAGATTCAGGTATAAGTATGGCAATGGTAGGGCTGCTGTATGCCTTACCTAACACACAACTTACCCGGCGGCTTGAATCGGAGGGAAGATTGTTTCAAAACGCATCAAAATCAATAGACGAAAAAGATATAGACCAGTCGACCGGCGGATTGAACTTTATAACGAAAAAACCACGAGTCGAAATCATAAATAATTATGTTCAGGTAATTAAGCATATTTATGAACCTGTTAACTATTTCAAAAGGGTTATTTATAATGGTCTTCATCTCAAACCAGCATATAAATATAAGCCGGACTTCAAAACCTGGCTTCTTTACATAAGCTCATTTTTAAAAGTTTGCAGGAAGATGGGGTTTAACAAACAAACAGGATACCTTTATTGGAAAATGTTTTTTATCATTCTGTTTCGGAACACCAAAGCAGTTGAAGCCGCAGTAAATATTGCTGCAATGTTTATACATTTTCAAAAACAAAAAGAATACATTATTGTTTCTATGAATGAAATGATTGATCACATTGAAGAAATTAGTGAGGGTGAATTAAACAATAGTATGGTTGAAAATATCAGTGTAACTTTAAAAAATTAATAATTTCTAAAAAAAATAATACAATATCTTAATAATAATGCATAACTTGCACCCTTAAATTAAATTAATATTATGAACAACGGAACAGTAAAATTTTACAATGAATCTAAAGGTTTTGGATTCATAAAAGATGCAAATTCATCTAAAGAATATTTTGTACATTCATCCGGACTGAAGGATCGTATTACAGAGAATGACGAAGTAACTTTTGATTTGCAGGAAGGCAAAAAAGGTTTAAATGCGGTAAATGTTAAACTAGCATAGTTTATTATACTTTAAACATTTAAGATTTTGAGTCCCTCCATTGGCGGGACTTTTTTTTTGTGTATCAGCGGAAACGATAACTGAAAATAGCTTCTGAAACAATAATCCATAAATTTTCATTTGTACTTGACATACTTATTTTTATTCGCTTAAAATCTTCTTATAAACTTCCAAATAACTTTTCGCCATTTTTTGATGGCTGAACATTGAAGCAGACCATTCCCTGCAAAATTTGCGGTTTATCGTTTTAATATTATCCACGGCCTCCGATGCTTCTTCAGTATTCTTAACCAGAAAGCCTGTCTTTCCTTCAAGAATTATTTCCGGCATTGAACCCCTGTTGAATGCAATTACGGGTGTTCCACAAAACATGGATTCAACCACACTCAGGCCAAAAGGTTCTTCAAAGGAAATCGGATGTAATAGAGCAAACGCACCACCCAAAAGCTTATTTCGTTCAACAGGCCCGGAGTTGCCAACATACATTATATCCTGATTATTGATGAATGGCTTGACCTTAAGATCAAAGTATTCCTGGTCCTGAATTAAACCGGATATGATGAGTTTTCTTTTCGTTTTTTTAGCAATTTGAATAGACTCATAAACTCCCTTTTCCGGATGAATCCTGCCGAAAAAAAGCAGATAATCTTCCGATTCAGGCCTGAATATAAATTCATTGGTGTTAATGCCGTTGTATACGGTTGCCATGTAATCAAGTTCAGGACTGCGGTCTGAATTACTGATTGAAACATAATAACCGGAATTGTTGTACTTTTTATAGACCGGAAGAATTTTTGGAGACGAAAAACCATGAATAGTGGTGATCATAGGAGTTTTGATCAAACAGGAATAGCTCAGCGGGAGAAAATCAAAATTATTATGGATCAAATCAAACTGATCTGCTTGTTCCATCAGATGGCTGATATGAAGACACTCTGCTACTTTGGGGTCGATATTAGCGTTTTCGGCATATGGCGATTCGCAAACCGAGTCTAATTTACCTTTTGTAATGGAATCACCTGTGGCAAATAAGGTAACATCAATACCCAGTTCAACCATTCCCTCAGCGATATTGGATGCTACTTGTTCCCATGGACCGTATTTTTTGGGAGGTGTCCGCCAGGCAATCGATGAAAGTATCGCGATTTTCATGTAATTTTTTTGTCAGTTGTCGCTGTTTCTTTAATCCGACTCATGAAATTCTTCATAAGCCTGCAACAAGGTTAAATGGGAGATTAAATAGGCCAGTGAACTTTCAGCTCCCTGGTTTCGGTTCACTCCATCTTTTTCAAATCCGTCGCAACATCCTTTTGTTTCAAAATCGTACAGGCTCATCCTCAGGTCATTTTCCCCCAGAAACCAAAGAAAAGAGGTATAAAGCATGTTGAGATATTCTTTATCCTTTGTTACATGAAAAGCCTGATGGTACATTAAAACCATGGCCATGGCATCTATGGGTTGCTGGGCAAAAACAGAACGTTCCCCTTCTTTCATAAACCATTTCTCATTTCCAATTATCGATAAGTAATTATCCTTCAATGTATGTTTCGTCAGGAAGTTCATGGATTTGATGGCTGTTTTTGTTATTTTATCATCGTTCAGTATTTCTGCCGAATGTAAAAGTGCTAAAGGCAGGATACCATTGTCGTAGGCAAGCAGGGGTTCAAACCATTTCCAGTCGGGAGTTTCGTTTTCTTTAAAATGTATAATTAAGTTTTGCGCCATGTTACGTAATCTTTCGGTCATAGAATCGTCGGATGGGTTGCTTTTCAGATAATAGCTTATGCCAATCATGGTATTGGCGATGCTTCTTATCGATTTTAATTTTTCAAAATTGGGAGCTGCATTGAAAAATACCGATTTACCTGTTTGGTAATAGGCATCATTGGGGGCATTCCCCAGTAAATATCCCAATGCCCATATAGTTCTTCCAAATGAATCTTCAGAGCCCACTTCATCCAGAAAGTTTCTGCTAAAACTCAAAAAATTTCTGAATGTACCGTCCGGATTTTGCATGTAATGGATATAGCTTAAATAAACAGGTGATAATTCAAGAGCCCGCATATCTTTTATTTGCCTGTATGCCATCAGTGCCATCAGCAAAGCCCTGGCATTGTCATCCAGGCAGTAACCTTCTTTTAAGTTCGGAATGCCGAATTTTGCATGTTGGATAATTCCTGTGTCGTCTGATAAACGGTTGATATGGGTTAATGAAAATGGTGGTAGAATTAGAAGATCCATTACTGAATCTTTCTTTGCTATTACCGTATGTTCTTCTTTCAGTATAGTTGAAGCCAGCGCTGCATACTTTTCTCCTGACTTTGGCCAGGTAATTTTACGGCCATAATCCTTTGCTTTACTTCTAAGTTCATTCAATTCTGAGGGATTATCCAGCAGTTCTGTTAATATATCCGTCAGGTTGTCGGAATCATTAAAGTTAAAAAGCCTTCCTCTTCCTTCTGCCAACAATTCTTCAGCATGCCAATAGGGCGTTGAGATAACAGCCGAACCAACTCCAACTGCATACGAAAGTGTTCCGCTGGTAATCTGGGCTTCGTTCAGGTAGGGCGTTATGTATATATCAGAAGCACATAAGTATTTGAATAAATCCTGCTCGTTAATAAACTCATTCAGAAACACTACATTTTTTTCAAGTTGAAGGCTTTTTACCAGTCGCAATAAGAAAATACGGTATTCTTCGCCGGAATGTCGCAATACGTTGGGATGGGTTTTGCCCAAAACGATATAGATGACATCAGGATGTTTTTTAACAACTTCGGGCAAGGCTTTTATTACCGTTTCGATTCCTTTGTTACGTCCTATAAAACCGAATGTAAGTAACACTTTCTTACTTTCAAGTTTAAATTCTTTTTTCGATTTTTCCTGGTCAAACTGAATGTCAGGCACGCCATGTTCAATAAAAGCTATTTTTTCTCTTGGAATCTTGTAAATACTCACCAGGAATTCTATGGCCTTATGGCTCATCACCACTATTTTATTCGCCATTTTACATATTTGTTGCAAAACAGCCTTTTCGTTATACGAGGGGGATTTCAGTACGGTATGCAATGTAACAATAAGCGGAACTTCAAGTCTGTGCAGTAAAGGAAGGATATACACGCCGTTTTGACCGCCAAATATTCCAAATTCATGTTCGAGAATACAAAGATCGGCGCCGCTCAGATTTATAAACTTGGCCGATTTCAAATAATCTTCCTGGTGTTCCTGCCGGATGATCTGTTTTACTTCTACAGGGTATTCGTAAGTAAGGTCATTGTCGTTTAATGCAACAACAAATCCCTCGTTGCCGTTTTCAATGCTTTCCCTTGAATTTAATATAGCCTTGTACAGATTATTTGTGAATGTTCCTATGCCGCATTCGCGGGGCGGGTATGTACCAATAAATGCAATTTTCATTTAATCGTTATTTTATATTGTTGATTTGTATCAACAATTTTTCCGGTTCTGAATTCAGGAATCAGGATACCGTCTTTTGCCGGTTTAAACAGTCGGCTGTAACATATCACCAATTCCTGTATCTTATTGGAAGTTAAATTATCACTATTGTTTTTAAAAAAATCATAATACTGCTGTTTTCAGTTTAAGCTGAATTTTAAAGCTGTACTTTTTAATGAAAGCTGAAAACTTTTTTCAGGACAAATTACTTAATCGACAATACACTATTATCGTTGTTTTTGTCTGCACGCTTTGCTGCTTTCGCTGCTCTTTTCTCTTTCAGGTTTTTGAGAGGCGACTTTTTATTACTTTTTTCTTTACCTTCTTTTTCTTTCGACATGATTTTTATTTTTTAGATTGCTACAAATAATTCCGGATTTACTGTTTTGATTCAATTCATTCACAATATTTAATTGTCATCGTATTCAAAATAATTCTTATACATTGACCAAAGATGCCGGATATTCGTGGAATAGAAATTCAGCCGTTAGTATTGAATTGCAATTCCTTCGTACCCGCTTTTAATTACAGTTGAAATCATCTTAAACCGCTCGTTGGCTTTAACGATATTGGAAGTATGGGCTGGTATTATGATAGCCTGACCCGTTTGCAATATGCTTGATTTTTCGTCAATCACAACTTCAGCCTTACCTTCAATAACCTGAAGGAAGGTATCAAAGGGAGATATCTTCTCCGCTATAGTTTCACCTGTATCAATTGCAAAAATATTTATATTTCCGGTTGTCTTTCGGATAATAGTTTTACTAACCACTGAATTGGGTACATATTCAATTATTTCGGTGAGAATATGCGGTTTCGATTTTTTTATTTCAATAGTTTGCATTCATCTGCAAATAAATAGGATTAAATTACAGTGAAGGTAGGGTAATTAACTTGAAAAAGTATTATACAATTGATGGTTTAACTTACATCATTCACACATTTGGTGACATTACTAAATTTTTTTTATTTCTCAATCCGTATACCGTTTGAAAATGATAGCCATAAACGGTATAAGTAATTGCCTCAACAATTGATCCGGGCCGGTTAAAAAGGGTCCAGAAAATTAATTTCCAGTATTCGCCTCTTCCTTTGTTTATAAGACCAATAACAATGATTGATCTGATGAAAGCAATGAGAAGAGTAAAGCTGATTTTTGTCTGCTTGTTATCATTACGGTTATAATTTAATAATAACTGGCGTAATCGTTTATAATAAGGCTTTGTGGCATAAATATTTTGAATTATTTTTTTATACCCGGCCATTAGTTCATTGTAATTCATTTTTGGGATAAAGTTCATGGATGAATCGGTATTGTTCCCGGTAGCATCGGTTGTTATCCTGTTTTCTGCTTCCATTTGCTCGTACAATTTGGTGTTTTTGGGCGCATTTAATAAACCCACCATTGCTGAAACGATCCCGCTTTGCTGAATAAAGTCGATTTGACGCTGAAAAACGGTTGAGGTGTCACTGTCGAAACCAACAATAAAACCACCTGAGACCTGCAGTCCGGCCTTTTGTATTGTTTTAACACTTTGTAACAGATCGCGGTTTTTATTCTGTACTTTATCACAGTAGTGAAGTGATTTTTCTTCAGGGGTTTCAATGCCAATAAAAGTAGAACTAATCCCTGTTTCTACCAACAAGGACATCAATTCCTTATCATCGGCAAGATTAATGGAAGATTCTATATTAAAGGTAAAAGGGAACTTATGCAATTGCATCCATTCTTTCATGGCAGGCAGTAAATCATATTTTATGGTTTTTTTATTACCGATAAAATTATCATCAACAATAGAAACCGGTCCGCGCCATTTGATTTTATGGTACAATACATCCAGTTCATTAATAATTTGTGCTGTATCCTTTATCCTTACTTTATGGCCTAAAAGGGAAGTTATTTCACAAAAATTGCAGGCAAACGGACAACCCCGTGTAACCTGGATATTCATAAAAGCATAATCTTTTGCGGACAACAAATGGAAATCGGGTACCGGCGATTTTGAAATATCGGCATATTTGCTGGTCTTATACAATCTTTTTGGGTTGCCCTGCACTTAAATCATTTAAAAAGAGGGGCATGGTAATCTCCGCTTCGTTCAGAATAAAATGATCAATTTGCGGATAGTCGTTATATTCCTGTGTAAAAAGCGGGCCGCCGGCAACAATTTTTTTATTCCAGTTTTTTACATTCAGCAATTACTTTGTTTACCGATTCTTTTTGAATATACATGGCGCTGATAAAAACATAATCGGCCCATTGGATGTCGCTTGTTTGAAGTGTTGTGATATTCATATCCACCAGTTTTTTCTGCCATGTATGATGGGAGCATTGCTGAAACGGTTATTATTCCAAGCGGTGGTACTGCTGCTTTTTTAGAAATGAACTTTAGTGCGTGTTTAAAACTCCAAAAAGAATCCGGGCACTGTGGGTAAATTAATAAAATTTTCATTGCTTTATTTTTAGAATTTAACTCCTTATTGCACCTACATCATTAATTCTCAGAAGAAAATTATTTAGGGTATCTGATAATAAATACCGTAAATAGGAGATGTAGTTTTTTTGAGGCAAATCGAAACATTATTGTTTCGAAAGGCATTCAAAAAATTTCATTCAATAATTTAGGAATTAAAATTCGTGAAACTATGCTGAAGTTTTATTACACAATTCCTGATAAATTTTACATAATTCACACATCTTCAAGTGTCCCTCGTCTTATACTTTTGAGTTTTTTAAAGTGCGAAGGGGTTAGTCCGGTATATTTTTTAAATTGATTCGACAGATGGGCAACACTGCTGTAATGCATCTTATAGGCTATTTCGGAGAGGTTCAGTTCGTCATAAACGATCAGCTCTTTTACTTTTTCAATTTTATGGGTCAGATAAAATTTTTCAATGGTAATGCCTTTTACTTCCGAAAAAAGATTGGCAAGATAAGTATAATCGTAATGAAGTTTTTCGCTTAAATAATCTGAAAGGTTTACTTTAATTTGTTCTTCGCTGTAATGAACCAGTTCAATAATAGCGCTTTTAATTTTCTCGACCAGGATACTTTTTTTGTTATCCATCAGTTCCAACCCTGATTTTTTTAAAGCTATATCCAGTTGTTCCAATTGTTCAGGAAGTACATTTCCAATAATTTTTGCTTCGCCGATTTTTACATCAACATAGGGAAGGTCAAGTTTTTCCAGTTCGGATTTTACAACCATCTGGCAACGGATACAAACCATATTTTTGATGTAAAGTTTCAAAAATTTTAATATAACGTGTTTGGTTAAATTTATTATTACTAGTAAAGGTATAAAATTTTAACGGGAACCTAAACTTTTAATAATTAAGACAATATTAGCTAAATCAGATGGCAGTTAATTGCCGGAATCGAATGTTGTTCATTCTGGAACTAATAGATTGCCCTCTTTCAGTTATAGCTGGATTAAAATAGTAAAGTTATTTTTTTATGTGCTTATGCTATTATCTCTTTTTGCATATTAGGATATTAAAATCAAAAATGAACCTTTGATTTTTATTTTACAGGAATATAAATGTTCCTTCTTTTTTACGTAAATTTATTAGAACTTTTCATCCGTTATTGTTTTGGATAAAATTCATTAAAATTTTAGTTCTTCTAAAAGGGTTTTTTAAAATAGAAAGTGTATATATTACAGGGAAGAAAAGGAGCAGCTACCTTATCCGGCAGAAGACATTGTAATCATAAACTGAAACACTTGACACAAATAGAAGAGTGTTTCATTTTTTTAACTATAGATAATGGCAAAATCAAATAAATTCGGAACATTTGGAGGTGTTTTTACACCCTCAATTCTTACCATACTGGGTGTTATAATGTACATGCGTCTTCCTATGATTATTGGGGAGGCAGGACTATTCGGGGCTATTGGGATAATCATTATAGCACATGTAATTTCAGTTACAACAGGATTAAGCGTTTCCTCCATAGCTACCGATAAGAAAGTTCAGGCCGGTGGAACCTATTACATTATATCAAGGAGTCTGGGATTACCCATTGGCGGTACGCTCGGTTTAGCGCTATTTGTAGGGCTTTCATTTAGTGTAAGTCTCTACCTGATAGGATTCGCCGAAAGTTTTCTCAATTTCTGGGGGTTTGAAGTTACTAAAGATGCCATTAGAATGGCTGGCAGTGCAATTTTACTGGCAGTAACAATTATCACGTTTATCAGTACATCTCTTGCGTTAAAGACCCAGTATTTTATAATGGCTGCCATTTTTTTATCACTTCTTTCTATATTTTTTGGCAAGCATGAGTTTGCTCCTGCCGTACCTCTTTTATCCCATGTTTCTTCAACCGTTCCGCTGATGGTATTGTTCGGGATTTATTTCCCTGCTGTAACCGGTTTCGAAGCCGGCGTATCCATGTCAGGTGATTTGAAAGACCCTAAAATATCTATTCCGTTAGGCACCATATCAGCAATTGGCGTTGGTTTAATTGTATATATCGGATTAACATTTTTCCTTGCATACACGGTTGATGCAACTGTTTTAGCCAAAGATCCAAAAGTATTATTAAAAATAGCACGTATACCTGAACTTGTTATAGCTGGTATATGGGGAGCTACCTTATCATCTGCACTGGGTAGTATTCTCGCTGCTCCACGTATTTTACAGGCTACTGCCAAAGACAGGATTACACATAAATTTTTTTCCAAAGGAACTGGTTCTACCAATGAACCACGAAATGCCCTGTTACTCACTTTTGTAATTGCCGAAGGAGGCATTCTGATAGGTGAACTCGATGTGATTGCCAGGATTGTATCCATTTTCTTTATAACGACCTATGGTTTTTTGAACCTTAGCTGTGCTTTCGAAAGGATGACCAGCGCTGATTTCAGGCCGGCATTCAAAACTCCCGCATGGATAAGCTTGTTAGGTTCGGCAGCCTGCATATTAGTTATGATACAGCTTGATTTTATTGCCATGCTTGGAGCAACCTTTATTCTTGGCGCAATTTATTTATATTTAAAACGAAAAGAACTGGCTCTGCAGTCGGGCGATGCATGGAGCAGTTTATGGGCTTCATTGGTGAAATCCGGCTTACGTAAGCTTCGTACTCATACTTTACAAACCCGCAACTGGCGGCCAAATATTGTAATGTTCTCCGGTGAGGAAAATTCACGCCCCTATATGTTTGACCTGGGAAAAGACATTTCAGGAAGACTGGGTATTCTTACTGGCTTTGAACTCGAAGAATCTAATGAAGAGCTCCTTTTAAGAAAAAAGGATGTCAGAAAAATTGATGTTGAGTCATCAGGATTCTTTATGAACCATCATACTTGCCGGGATATTTATTCGGGTATGGATGAAATTATGAGAGTATACGGTTTTAGCGGGATTGAGCCCAATACTATTCTTATGGGGTGGAGCACAAAAGAAAAAAACCGGAATGCTTTCACTCAATTCATAAGAAAACTTGAAAAGAATAATTTCAACTCTATCTTCCTGAATTATAAACCTGAGAGGAAATTTGGAAATAAAAAAACCATAGATATCTGGTGGAGTGGGTGGGGGCAAAACCTGACCTTTGCTATAAACCTTATCCGCCACCTTACTTCTTCAACCGAATGGGAAGATTCGGAAATTAGACTATTTATTATTACACAGGACAATACCCTGTCTGAAAGAATATATAAATCAACCGGAAATATTCTCGAACAGTACAGGACTAATATGGAAATCAGGGTTATTAATAATAGTATCGACAAATTGACTAAAAATGAAATTATTCAGAGGGAATCAGCTCATACAGACCTTACAATCGTTGGTATTCCTGATAGAAAATACCAGCATATTGATAAAACTTATGATGAAGTAAGTGAGCTTATTGCTAACATGGGTACTACACTGCTTATTAATGCATCTGGTACATTCGAAGAATATACGGTCATATCCGAAGATAAAACCGCATATAAAAATATCCTGACAGCAGAGAAAAAGATTTCATTGCCTGCCCTGAAAACTTCTGTATACCAACTTATCAATGATGAAATACAGAAAATTGATAAAAATGAACAAGAGGTTCTGAAATTATTTTATGAAAAATCAATGATCCCTTTTCTCAGGGAAAATGCAGAAATTGTTAAAGAACTCGAGAGTACTTGCAAATCAACTGTTTCAGCATTGCAAAAATTGAGCCTGATAAAGGAATCACAAAAAAAGAAAAAACAACTATTTATAATTAGAAACGATTTTAATTTTAAGGCTAAGGCCCGGATTGAGCGGTTGTTGAATGAAAAATTCATAACACAGAAGGAACTGCTTTCATCCGGAATAGAATGGTATTTTGGTAAACTCGAAGAGGATAATTCTCAATTGCCCAAAAAACTAACACTGCATTATAATAAAAATGATTTCACGATTAAAAAACCGGATCCGTTAGGTTTAAAATGGTATAAATTCAGAAAAAAAGTCCGGCATCCTTTTTCAAAAGATACCATTAAAGGAAAAATAAAATACCGGGCATTTGCAAAGTTTTACCTGATGGACAGCGGATATCAGTCCTTCCGGATACTTCTTAAAGAATTTAATCAAAGCAGTTTATTATTTCTGTCAAAAGTTAAAGAACTTCTTTTTTTCATGGAAAACCAGATGGATGTATTTTCCAAAAACCTTTCCATTGGTAAAATTGGAACAGAAAGCCTGAATGAAATTACCGGATTATTAGCAGAAAAAATAAAGGTTCTTAATCAGGATATAACCGATGATTCAAACTATTATTACAACAGGCTTTTAACAGAGTATCGGGGAAATATGCAGCTTTTCATCAGTGATCTTGAAAAAATTAACAGCAGTAAGTTGTTATCAAAGAAACGGAAAAAGACTAAATTTTATCGTTTACTCAGGAATTGGAATATTCATTTTCCCGATGAATGGTTAGAAAATATTCTTCATAATACCAATAAATTACTCCTTGACCTGACCATTTCATCACTTAAAAACCAACTTAATGATGAAACGAGTGAATTCATACAGCAACTAAGACAACAAATTAATTCGGGAATTCTCAATAAGATACTGCAATTTAAAAAAGAGATTCATAAAATAAATGCCGATTCCGTCAACCTCAATAAAAATACCCCGGATATTAAAATGGACAGTAATTTTTTGGAATTAGAGCGCGAGCTGCAAAAACTGACGACAGCTATTGATGACTTGACTGAAAAGTTACCTGAAAGTATCGAAGTCTCTGAAATATCATTGGATAATATGGAAGATATTCAGGATGAGACGATGTCAATAATTGAAATACCTGTCAGACGTATTGCTAAACATTTTATAGATTCCATGTTCATTGGACAATTAGAGGAATATCTTACTGATTTCAATGATAAAATCAGGAATAATGTTCATCAGATAAAAGACCATGTGAGCTATATGTATTTTGAACTGGAAAATCTTAACCCGGATTCAGAGAATTTAGACTCAGACATTAAAATAATTATTGAAGAAACTGAAAAAGAATTAATCCCTGTAGAAAACACTACCCTGGAACTATATAATAAAACAGAAACTGAAATTTCCAGATTTCTTGAAATTGCACTTGAGCCGTTATCACATGCCCGGATTATTGACAGTAACCGTGAAATTCCTCATTACATTATGGAATATAAGGGTAAAAAGACTTACGGTAAAGTTGAAAAATGGGCGGCCACCATTAAAGAATCTGTACGAAGAAAAATTGTAAGGTTACTTTATTCAAGAAGTGAAGGTGTTTTGTTTGCAAGAAAAATTACTGAAGGAGAAAATCAGCAATCCATCTCGGGACAAATACTTGATATAGTTACCAATGTTAGTCCCGATCCTGCTGTATATAACGCTGTGCCCGTATATTATAAAAATTTGTTTAGCGGTCGATCAAGCATAAGCGAAGATTTCTGGATTGAACGAAAAACGGAACAGGAACAATTTGAGAAAGCTTTCAAAAATTATCGTAACGGCTACCTGGGAGGAATAATGGTGTTGGGTGAACGAAATTCCGGTAAAACAACTTTCTGCAGACATATAGCAAAGAAATATTTTAAAAATGAAAGGGTTTACCATGTTTTCCCACCGCTTAACGGATCCATCAAACCTGATGATTTGTATGAAACTATAAATGTTGTTACCAACCTGGGAGGAAATATTGATGAAATTTTCGAACGGCTTCCTGATAATTCGGTGATGGTATTTCACGACCTTGAACTATGGTGGGAAATGTCGGCGAAGGGATATGAAGTAATTCAGTTAATCATGAAATTAATAAAGAATTACAGTTCGAAATGCCTGTTTATAGTAAACATGAACCAATATGCCTATAAAAAATTAAATAAAATATACAGTATTGAAGATAATTTTATCGGAGTATTGTTTTGCATGCCTTTCGATTCGGAAGAATTAAAAGATCTGATTATGAAAAGACACTTTTCCGGTGGCTTAAAATTTGTTTTGGGCAAAAAAAGAGAGGAACAAATATCCGAAATTCGAATGGCAGACTTATTCAACAAGTATTTCAATTATTCAGAAGGTAACCCGGGACTTACTCTATACACGTGGATAGCACAAATTAAAAAATTTACGTTAGACAGACTTTTCATTGTACCGCCGAATGCACTCAATATGCATATTTTTGAAAACCTGGATGATGACTGGCAGGTGATCCTTATACAGCTTATTTATCATAAGAGAATGGATATTAATAAATTAATGAACGTTTTACAGATTGATGAAAGTGAAATTAAGAAAAATATTAATTCACTAATGATGGCAGGACTTGTTAAGGAAAAATCAAACGGATTATTTGTTATAAACAGGTATATTGACAGGTTCCTTACTGCCTCTTTTCATGAACATGAACTAATTTAAATTTTTAATAATGAAGCTTATAATAGTATCAGTTGTAATAGTTTCTGCAATTATCTTGATGAGAATATTCCTGTTTTTTATCAAGCTATTGGTGAAGAAATATTCTGACTGGAAAAAATTTTTAAACATACTGCCCCTGGCAGGTTTTATCCTCTGGATATTCATTCTGTTATGGGCGGTAAATTATTTGTTTGGCGATAAATCGTATTACCAGGTGATTATCATAAGTGCAATTGTAATTTTAACGCTTGCGTTCGGATGGTTTTTTCTAAAAGATCTGGTAGCAGGGATTATTTTCAGGTTACAGAATAATTATACAAATGGTGAGGTCTTACAGATAGGAGAAATATCAGGCAGATTGAATAAAATGTTACTAACGCATATCACCATTGATACCAATAATGATAATACCCTGAAAATTCCGTATTCACGATTAAGCAATGAGATTATATCTCAAAAATCGCAAACCAAATCATTTGAAAATAATAGGTTTACGTTAAGTACGAATAAGAAATTAAGTCAGAAAGACACTGAAGATGCTATTGGTACTATTCTTAAAAATTCACCATGGCATATCGGGTACAGGTTACCTGCCAGTAAACTTCTCAATGAAGATGATAAGCATTATCACTTTGAAATTCAGCTGCAGGTAAGGAATGAAAAACATTTGCTCCATGTTAAAAATGTACTGTTAAAAAAATTTTCTTAGCAGGCGGAAGCGTCAGAATTGAGTTTTTCAGTTAAGTATTCCTCATTTTTTGACTCTTAAACATATTGATGGAATTGAAATAACCAAAGTTTATTTTAAGTTGAAACAGATCTTATAAAATATAAAATGAACATAAGTTCATTTATTTTGTTAAATTTGTTCTATAAAAATGAAAATATGCATTCTTTTCTTAAATATGCTTGTAAATTTATGCTGCTATTGTTATTTCTTACATTTTTATATATGAATTCAGGCTGTGCAGTGCAAAAACATCATCAAAAGGCAGTGCCCTGTCCGTGTGAAAAGAGAAGGCATAAATAATGATGCTGTAACAATCGGGGCATTTATTCTGACTTTTAGTATTAATTGCTGTTTGTTCGTAAAAAATGTTGTAAATGATGGACTAGAAATATTAATATAGGATAAAATTACTATTAATTGTAAATTGAAGCAATGCCAAACAGAAGGAGAAACAGAAAAATTACTATGCCACCACCCATGGAAGGATTTAAGCCTTTTGGTGTACCAATGCGTGAACTTGAACCTGTGGTTTTACTTTTTGAAGAATATGAAGCTATTCGTCTGGCTGATTATGAAAACCTCACACAGGAAGAAGCAGCTAAGAAGATGAACATTTCCCGTCCAACATTTACAAGGCTTTATGATAAAGCAAGAAAAAATATTGCAAAAGCTTTTATTGAGGCCAAAGCCATATTTATCCAGGGTGGAACTTATATTACAGACGACTATTGGTACAGGTGCTATAATTGCCACGAAACCATGATCTCAATAAAGCCGGCAAAGAATTGCCGAAAATGTGATTCGGATAATATTATTCAATTAAACAATCAACCAGGAAATGCTGAGTAAGTTTAAAGAAAACGAATATTGTATTTGTGTACATTGTAATACCCGCATACCCCATGAACGGGGCATTCCCTGCAGGGAGAACAAATGTCCAAACTGTGGGAAGATTATGTTCAAAGAAGGTTCGTACCATCATCAGTTATACCTGGAAAAAAAAGGTGAAAAAGATAAAACTTAGAGTCCCTGAAGGTGGTGCTATTGAGGATAGTTCCGAAATTACCATGGAACAATATAGTGAAACCATGAAAAAGCAATTGGGGAAAGAATATAATCGGTTTGCTGACAATGTGATAGATATAGTAAATCCTGTTCAAAACTCATTGGTATTAGAAATCGGTCCGGGACCCGGATGGGCAGGTATTAGTTTATTAAAAAAACGAAACGATTTAAGGTTAGAAGGTGTGGAGGCTTCATTGGACATGGTTCGTGTTGCAACTGAAAATGCGGCTAAAGAAGGATTAACCGAAAGAGTTTTGTACAAAGCCGGGGTGGGTGAAGAAATGATCAATGTTCCCAATCAGCATTATAATCTGGTAATATCGAGGGATTCTTTACATCATTGGACTAACCCCGGAAAAGTTTTTCTGGAAATTAAAAGAATATTAAAGCAGGATGGGAAAATTTATATCCACGACCATCGCAGGGATATGAATTTTTTTGGCAGATTGATTGTAACTGTTTTTTCCAGGTTGATTGCCGGAAATATGGGAAAATACTGGAGATCATCCATAGCGGCCGCCTATACAAAAGAAGAAATTGAAAATATTCTTAATCAATTACGACTTGATAATTGGGCAGTAAAAACTGACTTAATGGATCTTGTAATTTTTAAGAAATAACAAACGGATTACCAAGTTTAATTTCGGCATTTACTCTCGCATTTACAAGCGTATATTCATCGGTTTTCGGTTTCATAAGGCGAAGGGTGGTACTGCTTTAATGTGGTTAAAACTTAAATTTGAATAGCCGGGCGGTTTAAGAGCTGCATAAAAACCCTGCGCTCTTGGCGCAGGGTAGTTTACAACATTAGCTGTAACTTATTTTATAAACAATATCCTCGGCAGCTCTTATTATCGGATTGTTTACAGGAGAAGAAGTCAATAAGGGGTGTGTGCCGATTTGAAAAGAAACAAGTTCATAAACCGTGATGGATTTTTGAATGGCAAGGCTGATGATATTGATAATCTCACCGACCGATTTGCCTCCCCAGGCTTCGCCACCAATTATACTTCCATCAACAGGCGATGCATAAAGTTTTACGGTTAAATTCGATACGTCTGGCAATGAACCCGGATGCCTGTCGGGCGAAGAGAAATTTGCAGATACCACTTCAACTCCCGATTCACCGGCATTTTTTTCATTTGCCCCGGCAGCGGCCATAGCTAAACCGTTTATTTCGGTAGAAAATACGCCTAAAGTACCAGAGTTACATTTTTTAATACGTATGCCAAAAATATTATGTCCCAGTGTACGCGCTTCAGCAGTGGCTGTCGAAGCCAGTTTAATGACGTCGCTGCGCCCGGTGAGGAAACCAAATGTCTGTGCGCAATCTCCAACAGCGCTAATATCCTTTACTGTTGTCCGCCCGTAATTATCTACATGGATATCGCCATACCTGTTTAGTTCGAGGCCGGTTTCTTTTGCCAGTTGTGTATTGGCTTTATAACCTATCGAAAGGATAACCGCATCGGCTTCAATTTTTTCTCCGTTTGCAAGCAATACTTGCTTTACAGTATTGTTTTCACCAATAATTTCCTTCACAAGCGTGGAAGTCATTACATTAACCTTTGTGTTTTTCAGAGCATCGGTTGCAATACCGCTTAATTCAGGAGAAAAAGCCTTTGAGAAACACAGGGGTTCACTCTCAATAAGGGTAACATTTGCTTTGGCAGCAGCTAATTGCTCGGCGACTTCTGCCCCGATGAATCCACCACCCACGACGACAATATTTTTGAAATTGCTGATTTTCGAAGCCAGTTCATGGATATACTGATAGCTTTTCTTTACATAAAATACATTTTGCAGTTCATGTCCAGAAATAAAAGTTGGGACGACAGGCAGCGAACCCGTGGCAAAAACCAGTTTTTCATAACTAAACTTTTCGCCGCTTTTCACAGTGACTTCTTTTTTTGTTTTATCAACTTTTGCTGCCGTACTGATTATTACTTCACCCCCAAGATCAACAAAAGGTTTTGGTCCCATTTTGTTTTTTCCGGCATCGTTGCCCAATAAGTGAAAAATATAAGGTATCCCGCAAGGTACAAGACCATCGGCTTCTTCTTTAATCATTAAAACCGATTTACCTTTAAAAAATTTCCTGATAGTTATCCCTGTTACAATGGCAGCAGGGCCGCCACCGATAATGATTACATCGTATGTTTTCATATTTTTGAATTTATTTTATAGTAATTAATTTATTGCTTCATTTGAACATTCATCATCACATGTCCTGTCGTTATTGCATTTAGCTGTATCAATAAATACAACATCTTTCAGGTAACCTCTCCATTCGCCTTTAAAATAATATGTAGTAACATATTTTTAAGAATTAAACCTCAAAAGTAAATGAACATTTGTTCATTTCAAAATAATTTAAACTAATTTTGAGTAAAATTATTATCATGATTATTTCAATACTTACAGACAATAATCCCGGCGTGAAGACCTCTGCCGAACATGGCTTGTCATATTTAATTGAACACGATGGAAAAAGATTGCTTTTTGATACCGGCCAAAGCGATATGTTTTTGAAGAATGCCGGAATAATGGGGCTGGATTTATTAAAAGTAGATATAATTGTACTCAGCCACGGGCACTTCGATCATGGAAATGGACTTGAAAACTTATCGGGCAGGACATTATTATGCCATCCTGCTTGTTTTGTGAAACGCTACAGAAAAGCCGGACATTCTTATATAGGTTTGAAAAATTCAAAAGATGAACTGACTAAAAAATTCACTTTGATTACATCTTCAGCGCCTTATCAAATTACTGAAAAGATTATATTTCTGGGCGAAATTCCCCGTGTGACCGATTTTGAATCGAACGAAACACCTTTTGTCCTGGAAGGTGAAATACCCGACTTTGTAGTGGACGACAGTGCTATAGCCGTGCTACTTGATGAAGGTTTGTTTGTTATTACAGGTTGCGGCCATGCAGGGGTTGTAAATACATTGGAACATGCAAAAAATGTAACTGGTGAAAGCAGGATTTACGGGATTATGGGAGGGTTTCACCTGAAAAAGGCCGACAGGCAAACAAAAGAAACTATCAGCTATTTAAAAAACAATGGGGTAAAACATATTTATCCTTCTCATTGTACTGCTTTGCCTGCACTTTCGGCATTCTACCAGGTATTTAAAATTAAACTTATTAAAACAGGCGATATATTAAATTTTTAAAAAAAGCATGTTCGAAATATTTATACCGACACTTAAGCAATCATTAATGATAACAGCATTTGTGCTGTTTATGATGATTGTTATTGAATATGTGAATGTACAAACAAGAAACCTTTGGGCTGAGAAAATGCAGAAATCACCCATTTTGCAAATTATTATTGCAGCAGTGTTAGGGATAAGCCCGGGATGCATGGGAGCCTTTACTGTTGTTTCGTTATATACACACCGAATGATGGGCCTTGCAGGTTTGGTGACAGTAATGATTGCCACATCAGGCGATGAATCTTTCGTAATGTTTGCCCTGTTCCCGGGGAAAGCTATCGTGTTAACCTTGGTTTTATTTATAATAGCCATTACAGCAGGATGGGTTGTTCACTTGTTCAACAGGAAAAGTATAGCAATTGAACAACATGGATTTATAGTCCATCAACATGAACATTGTAAATGTTTTATAAAAGATACCATAATTCCACAATTAAAAAACATGACGTTCGAAAGAGCAATACTTATATTATTTACCGTATTGTTTGTTGTTTTCCTGATTTTAGGAATTCTTGGCTCTCGCATTTGGGACTGGAAAAAAATAACGTTTCTGGTTGGCGGCCTTTTTTTATTGTTCGTTTTTATTACTGTACCTGAACATTTCTTAAAAGAACACCTTTATAACCATATTCTGAAAAAACATTTACTGAGGATATTTTTATGGACTTGGGGTGCATTTATATTACTGCATTTTATACAAACAAATGAATTAGTTAATAATCTGGTTCAGGACAATACATACATAATTCTTCTCATTGCTATTGTAATAGGTATAATACCAGA
This sequence comes from uncultured Bacteroidales bacterium, assembly GCA_963748095.1. Classification (GTDB taxonomy): domain Bacteria; phylum Bacteroidota; class Bacteroidia; order Bacteroidales; family UBA10428; genus CAVVIO01. Next base: position 19,787 of record CAVVIO010000061.1, on the reverse strand, counting down.
ATCGGGGCCACATTTGATTTTTGTAACACTGTTCTCTCAGAACCTGATACCATTCAGTATTTTGCTGACCAATTCAATAGTACAGGACGGACATGGAATGCTGCCCCTGCTGGCTGAATCGAGAAAAGATTTTATTAAAGTGAAAGTCATTAATATGCTGGTTGGCCTTGTTGTTGGGACTATTTTATTACTATTTGGTATTTAGCAACTTAGAGAGTTAAACATGGAACCTGACTTAAATGAAAGGATAATTTCTCCTGCAATATGGATTGATGATGGGGTAAAATACGAAAACCAACCGGAAAATGTAAAAACGGGATATGTGGTCTTTGGAATTCATATTGTTGACATTTTTTTCAGGATGTCAAGCAGAGGGATTGGAAAACCTTTTAATTTGAAAACACTAAAATTGAATGAAGTACAGGAAGGGTATTATACAAATTTTAACAGATTTGTTAAAGAGTGGATTGATAATTAAAGAAATCAAAAAGACTACAAAAATTCCTGCCTGTAAAATTGATTATTCAATATATTATAGTAATAAATCTCTTTTAAAATCTAATACTAAGATTAAATAATTAATAAAAAAATAGTGTATAATGAACATATGTTCATTTAAAATATTATCTTTGTATCGAAAAATTAAATTTTTAATTATGAAAATTGCAATACCTGCATCAAGTGATAAATTAGAAGCGCTGATTGATGAACGTTTTGGGCGATGTCCGTTTTTTTGTTTTTATAATAACGAAACGAAAAAAATTGAATTTAAGGAAAATAGCCTGAAAACCGGCTCAGGGGGCGTGGGTCCGCAAGTTGTCGAATTTTTAGCTAATAGCGGTGTAAATGAAGTATATGCTGTAGAGTTTGGTCCAAAAGCTAAAGATGTGCTTGATAAATTAAAAATAGGGACACAAATAATAAAAAGCGGACAGTCGGTTCGCGAAATAATTGATACGTTTAATAATTAAAATTAAAAAAATATGCCACAAGGAGACCGTACCGGGCCAATGGGACAAGGTTCCAGAACCGGAAAAGCATTAGGTTTTTGCTCGGGAAATGATGCACCGGGGTTTGCAAAAGGATTTGGCTTTGGAAGAGGCAGAGGAAGGGGCAGGAGCAGGGGCTATAATTTCGGCCTGCCGTTTACCGGATTCTTTCACGGCTTCCCATCGAGCCAGTCTGTAAGTAAGGATGATGAAATAAAACTGCTTAAATCGCAGTCGGAAACTCTAAAGCGCTCTCAGAAAGATATTGAAAAGAGACTGAGTGAACTGGAGAAAGAGGGAGAATAGGTATTTGGTAAAGAATGATCGGTGATAATTAGTCAGCAGACAGCAATATACATTAGACATTTAAAACTGAAGAATAATTAGAATTAAAAATATAAATTGTAAATAGTATCTATAAAATGAAACAGATAATAGCCGTTCCGACAAGTAACGATTGTTTATGCCAGCATTTCGGGCATTGCGAAAAATTCGCAATTTTTCAGGTTGAGAATAAAAAAATCACAGGGGAATCGTACGTGACCCCACCACCCCATGAGCCTGGTGTTTTGCCAGCGTGGCTAGCATCGCAAGGAGTTACACATATCATTGCAGGGGGAATGGGACAAAAGGCTATTTCACTTTTTAACCAGCAAAATATACAGGTGTTTACAGGTGTTGAAGAAAGGCCCGCCAAAATTCTGGCAGAAGATTTTTTAAATGACAAACTTATAGCTGGCGTGAATGCCTGCGACCATTAATTAAAGAAATGCATACCGATTGTATTAAATGTTTTTTGAAACAGGCAAATAAATTACTAACAAAATATGAAATACAGGAAGATATAGCGAGAGATATTATTGTAAGGTTCAGATTGTTTATTGATGACCATAACGATAATAATTTAACGGCTCCTGAAGCATCCTGTTTGATGTACCGGCTGATAAAAAGAGCAACGCACACAGACAACATATACAAGAAAGAAAAAGACGATTACAATAACTTATTATTGAGTCTTGAAGAAGACATCAGAAATATAATCAAGAAATCTGATAATCCGTTTCAAACAGCTATACGATATGCCCTGGCAGGAAATATTATTGATTTTGGCCCGCCAAAATCATTTGATGTTATCAAAACCCTGTCGGAAGCAGCTTCAAAAAAACCAGCAGTAGACCATTCCCTTGTATTGAAAAATGAATTAAAAAAAGCAACTACAGTATTATATCTTGGCGATAATGCCGGAGAGATTGTTTTGGACAAACTATTTATTGAAACCATCAACCACCCAAATCTTTATTTTGCCGTTCGCGGGAGCAATATTATCAACGATGTTACGATGGAAGACGCTGAAAAAGTTGGCATAACAAAAATTACCAAAGTAATCTCCAATGGATACGATGCCCCGTCAACTTTGATTAACAGGTGCTCTTCCGAGTTCAGGAAAATATTTGATAAAGCTGATATTATTATTTCCAAAGGTCAGGGCAACCTGGAAGGATTGATAAATGTGACGGATAAAAAAATTTTCTTTCTGTTGATGGTTAAATGTAACGTGATAGCTAAAATGATAGGGGTATATGAGAGAAATGTTGTTGTATTATATAATCAAAAAATTCAACAGTCTGATACAAATACTCCTGCAAAGAATATAAAGCATTCGCTTATTAATAACCAGTTATAGAATTATTAAAGGAAATGAAAGTTGCCATTACCAGCGGAAAAGGGGGGACAGGAAAAACAACGGTAAGCACAGGACTGTTTCAGGTACTTACAAAATACATGAAATACAATGTGCAGCTATTGGATTGCGATGTGGAGGAACCTGACTGTCATATTTTTATCAAGGCTTCCGAAACTGCCAAATATCCGGTAAATATTTCCATACCGGAAATAGATGCTGAAAAATGTACATTTTGCGGGAAGTGTAAAAATTCGTGTAACTTCAATGCTATTGTAATGTTACCCCCTGCAAAATTTATTGAGGTGTCGGCAGATATGTGCCATGGTTGCGGGGCCTGCAGTTATGTTTGCCCGGAAGGGGCTATTGTGGAAAAAAATATGAGAATAGGAGAAGTTACCCATTTTAATTATTACACCGGGGATGAATTTATAGAGGGGCGGGTGAAAGTTGGTAATTCATTACAAACCCGTGTTATCAGGGAAACCATAAACCATGCACAACAGGAAGGTTTTGTCTTATTCGACTCTCCTCCAGGTACATCATGCCCTGTAGTGGCAACGGTTTCAAAGGCAGATTACGTAATAATGGTTACCGAACCAACTCCTTTTGGCCTGCACGACCTGAAATTGATGACAGAAACGGTCAACCAGCTTGGTAAAAATCATGGCATCGTGATAAATAAAGCAGGGCTCGATTACAGACCCTTGTATGATTTTATTAACAATAATAAAATAAACTTGCTTGGTGAAATTCCTTTTAAAAGGGAATATGCCAGGGCATACTCGCAAGGTTCACTATTGGTAGAATCTGATCCGGGATTGCTGAAATTGTTTGTTACAATTATAAATAGAATAATTGATGGAAAAACCATATGAAATTGTCATACTAAGCGGGAAAGGGGGAACAGGAAAAACCAGCATTACAGCCGCATTTGCATCTCTGGCAAAGAATACGGTTTTTACCGATTGCGATGTAGATGCCGCCGACTTACACCTTTTATTGTCGCCGGATGTTTATCAGCAGGAGGATTTTCCCAGTGGGGCAAAGGCAATTGTTGACTATAAAAAATGCACCGCATGCGGTTTATGCAAAGATCTTTGCCGTTTTAGTGCTATTGAATTCATTAAAAACCAACCGGTAATTGATGAATTTGCATGTGAAGGTTGCGGATTATGTGCTGTTGCTTGTCCGACAGGTGCAATTTCCATTGAAAATTATAAGAAAAATCATATTTATTTCGCCAATTGTCGTTTTGGCCCAATGGTTTACGGAAAGTTGGGTATTGCAGAGGAAAATTCAGGTAAACTGGTTTCAAAAATCAGACAATACGCGAAAGATTTAGCCGAAAAAAACAAAGCAGAATATATTATAACAGACGGCCCCCCTGGGATTGGTTGCCCTGTGATTTCATCGGTAACAGGTGCCGACCTGGTTGTAGCTGTTACTGAACCAACACTCTCAGGCTGGCACGATCTCGATAGGCTTATTGAAATGATCGGGCGTTTTCAAACCCCTGTTAAGGTTATTATTAATAAATCCGACCTGAATGAAGACATGACAAATATTATAGAAAAACAATTGAACGATAAAGGAATTGAGTTACTTGGTAGTATCCCTTATGACGAAAGCATGGTTTATGCCCTTCTGGAAGGAAAAGCCATTAATGAATACAACCCTAATGGATTATTAGCAAATAAACTTAGTGAAATGTGGAATAAAATAACATCAAAGATATATGAACCTAAAAGGATTTGAAAAAATAGAACTGCCCGGTGTGAAAAATATTATCGTGGTAGCATCGGGTAAAGGCGGCGTTGGAAAATCGACTATTGCTGCAAATTTGGCTGTTTCACTGGCAAGGCAAGGATTTAAAACAGCCCTTGTAGATGCTGATTTATACGGCCCATCAATACCCATGATGTTTGGTGTACAAAACATGAAACCTTCAGGGGGAACAAAAGACGGGAAAGAAGTGATTAATCCTATTGAAAAGTTTGGTGTAAAATTAATTTCAATAGGTTTTTTTGTTTCTCCCGAACAATCACTTATCTGGCGGGGACCAATGGCATCAAACGCATTAATGCAGCTTTTCAGTGATACCGACTGGGGCGAGATTGATTATATGATTATTGATTTCCCTCCGGGTACCGGCGATATTCAGCTTACAACCATCCAGAAACTTAATCTTGCCGGGGCAATAATTGTAACAACGCCGCAGGAAATAGCCATCTCCGATGCACGGAAAGCTGCTGCCATGTTTACCAATCCCGATTTGAACGTACCCCTGCTAGGCGTCATTGAAAACATGTCATGGTTCACCCCGGCCCGGCATCCCGAAGAGAAATATTTTATTTTCGGCAAAGGCGGCGGAGAAAAGATGGCGCATGAATTCGGCACAAGGCTTCTGGGACAAATCCCTATTGTGCTGGAAATTGGCGAAGTATCCGATAAAGGGACAACCATCTATAGCCAGCCCAATAATATAATTATTGAATCATTTGAAAACATTTCTCTTTTGATTCATGAAATAGTACAGGTAAAAATATGATTGCATTTGGCCCCATACCATCGCGCAGGCTTGGTAAAAGCCTTGGAATAAATAACATTGCATCGCGCAAAGTTTGTTCGTATAGCTGTGTATATTGCCAGATTGGAAATACGGTCAATAAATCGATGGTAAGGGAAAGTTTTTATAAGCCTGAAATACTCTCTGAAGATGTAGAAACCCATTTAAAGAAACTGGACAAGTACCATACCCCGGATTATCTCACTTTTGTCGCCAATGGTGAACCAACCCTGGATATTAACCTGGGCAGGGAAATTCAATTATTAAAAAAGTTCGGTATTCCCATAGCGGTTATTACCAATTCATCACTTATTCATCATAAGCATGTACAGGACGATTTGATGGAAGCAGACTGGGTATCGGTTAAAGTAGATACAATTGATGAGATAGCGTGGCAAAATATTAACCGTCCATTCGTAGGAATAGATTTTGAAAAAATTCTTGAAGGGTTGAAGACTTTTGCTTTGAATTATGAGGGTAAATTACATACTGAAACCATGCTTGTCGAAGGTTATAACGATTCAACCGAACAGTTAAAACAAAGCGCTTCTTTTATTGCTCTGCTGAAACCTCAAAAAGCCTACCTTTCAATACCAACCCGGCCACCTGCCTTAAAAGAGATAAAACCGGTTACAGAAGAAAAACTAATTGAAGCATGGCAAATATACAAGGAAGCCGGTATCGCCACTGAACTATTAACAGGCTTTGAAGGTAGCGACACAGGTACAACCGGCAATGCATTTGAGGATATTTTAAATATCACAGCAGTACATCCTTTGCGGGAAGATACCGTTGTCAGGCTTTTAAAAGAAAATGGAACAGACCTTACCGTAGTTGATTCTCTGGTAGCCCAGGAATTGATTAAAGGAGTGAAATATGAAGGAAAAATTTTCTATATAAGAAATTATCACTTTTAGTATAAATATGATTTTACCTATTATAAAATATGGTTCTTCAACGCTTAGAAAAAAAGCATTTGACATTGATAAAGGAGATAATTTTTCTGAAATAGCAGCGAATATGACTGATACCCTGAAGAAAGCCGATGGGATAGGATTAGCAGGGCCTCAGGTGGGAATATTGAAAGACATATTTATAATTGATACAAGCCCACTTAAAGATGATGGCATAAAAACCATTGAAAAGGTTTTTTACAATCCGGTTATCCTGCACTTAGGTGATGAGGATGTTTACTTTAAAGAAGGTTGCCTGAGCATTCCGGGAATAAATGAAGAAGTACGAAGGCCTGAAAAAATAGAAGTACGTTACAGGGACGAAAACTTCGACTGGCGAGAAGAAGTATTTGATGGAATTATTGCCCGAATATTTCAACACGAGTTCGATCATTTACAGGGCATATTATTTATTGATAAACTAAATCCTCTAAGAAAGAAACTTATTAAAAGCAAGCTGCGTGAAATAAAAAACAGTAAATATTAAAATACCACTTAAATTAAAAACTATGCCAAAAATGAATGGAACAGGACCTGATGGAAAAGGGTCAAAAACAGGCCGGGGGCTTGGTAAATGTAAAAAATCAACCACCGAAGAATTAAACGAAAAACTGGGCAAAGGAATGGGCAAACGTCGGAAATCAGGCAGTGGCGAAGGCAAGGGCAAGGGAAAACGATTAAAATACAATTCATAATTAATGGTTACACTTAATGATTTGCCTGTTGGCAAAGAAGGAATTATCATGGCTGTCAACGGAGGACATGGATTAGTCCAAAAACTTGATGCAATGGGAATCCGGGTAGGAAAAGAATTAACCAAAGTCAGCAGGCAGTGGATGAAAGGGCCCGTGATAATACGCTCGGGGAACACCGAAATTGCAATAGGTAATGGCATGGCTAAGCGGATAATGGTTAATATAAAATAAATCCGGTTAACCATGAAGATTTTGCTAATCGGAAATCCTAATGTGGGTAAGAGCGTGGTTTTTAACCGCCTTACGGGTGTCGATGTCATTTCATCCAACTATCCCGGCACTACCATTGACTACTCAAAAGGAAATCTGAATTTGGCAGGTGAACGGGTTGAGATGATTGATGTGCCAGGGACCTATACTTTGGAGCCTACATGCAAAGCCGAAGAAATAGCAGTACAATTACTAAATGAAGGGGATGTATTTATCAATGTTATTGACGCTACAAATCTGGAACGCAGCCTTAATCTCACCCTTCAACTGATCAGGCATAAAAAACCGATGTTATTGGCACTTAATTTATATGATGAAACAAAACATATCGGTATATCCATTGATGTTGGGAAACTTGAAAAAATATTAAATATTCCTTGTATCCCAACCTGTGCTTTAACGGGAGAAGGCATTAAGGAACTTGTTGAAAAAATTAAGGATGCACGTCCATCTGATTTTATTTTTGACAATGCACAGCGATGGAACGAAATTGGAAAAATTATCGAACAGGTACAGGAAATAAAACACAAGCACCATACGATTTCTGAAAAATTACGTGATGCCTCGGTAAAACCTGTAACAGGTATTCCAATATTACTAATGGTTTTGCTGGCAGTTTTTACATTAATCCGGTTTATAGGAGAAAGTCTGATAAACTATTTGCTTGATCCTTTCTTTGAACATGTCTGGTCGCCAATAATGCTTAAATTTTCGGTATTATTGGGCAATCATGCTGTTTTACATGATTTGCTTGTTGGCAAACTTGTGAACGGGGCCATTGACTTCAGGCAATCATTCGGCCTTTTAACTACCGGGTTGTATGTACCAATAGGAGTTGTATTACCTTATGTGTTTGCATTTTATACAGTACTTGCATTTCTGGAAGATTCCGGTTACCTTCCGCGAGTGGCTGTTATGGTTGATAATATCATGCATAAAGCAGGGCTTCATGGTCTTGCCATCATACCTATACTTTTAGGGTTTGGGTGTAATGTACCCGGAGCATTGGCAACGCGGATATTGGAAACCCGCAAGGAAAAGTTTATTGCAGCAACATTAATGTCAATTGCTGTACCCTGTATGGCATTACAGGCGATGTTATTCGGGTTGTTGGGGTCATATGGTATCAAAGGATTGGGTATTGTTTTCGGAACGTTGCTGGTGGTTTGGTTTATTTTAGGTTTGATACTCAGAAGAATGATTAAAGGCACATCCCCGGAAATTTTTATTGAAATACCACCATATCGGATACCATATTTAAAAGGAGTAACAAAAAAAACCCGGATGCGATTGAAGTGGTTTATTAAAGAGGCAGTTCCTTTTGTATTGCTTGGTGTTTTAATTGCAAATCTCCTTTATACCTTTGGGATTATACAGTTTATCGGTAAAATAACTGCTCCTGTTTTTAATCATTTCTTAGGATTGCCGGAAGAGGCAGCAGGCGCATTGGTTATAGGGTTTTTACGGAAAGACCTTGCAGTAGGGATGCTTATTCCCTTACAACTTTCATTAAAACAGCTAATAGTGGCATCTGTGGTTTTATCAATGTATTTCCCATGTGTGGCTACTTTTGCAGTACTTTTAAAAGAATTGGGAATTGCAGATATGGTCAAATCATCTATAATAATGCTTATATCTGCATTATTAACAGGTGGATTACTTAACTTATTATTATCCATACTACCTATTAATTTATTAACTTGAATATAAATATAGTCTATGATAACTGATGAAATTCAAATCAGGCCCCGCTATGGTGAGGTTGATCAAATGGGGTATGTTTATCATGCCAATTATGTGAGTTACTGCCATCAGGCACGTACTGAATTACTCCGGAAATATGGAGTTGATGACCAGATACTGGATGAAAATAACATCATGTTACCTGTTATTAATTTTCAAATAAATTATAAAAAACCATCGCATTACGATGAACTGTTAACCATAAGGACAACAATTAAAAAATTACCCGAAGTGCGATTTGAATTCGAATTTGAAATAATTAATCAGAAAGGTGAATTAATTTCTACTGCAAGTTCAACCATTGCATTTATCGATAAAAATACCAGGATACCCATGAGGGCCCCGAAAATAGTAATCCAACCTTTGAAAAGAATCATTGAGTCTGGTGAAATAAAAAAGAGTAATAAATGAAACAAAACTTATATACTGTGTAAATTTTAATTTTTTATTAATCGAATCCTAATAACTAGTATAATGGGAACAAAAATAGTCGATTTATTATGCAGCCTGTGTAAAAAATGTGCTGAGAATCATGAATCCCTTTTCAGTAAAATGCCCCTTAGCGGATCGGAATTTTATTTTTTTATGCAATTGCCAAAACGGAAAAAATACTCAATTCAGTTTGTAATAGAAACCATGAACTTACCTCAGACAAAAATTAGCCGCCTTATTACGAATTTGGTTAACCACGACTATGTTTGCCGTGAAGTTGGAAAGGGAGATAAGCGGATGGTTTCTGTCTGTTTAACCGAAAAAGGATTTTTGATGTGGGATTTTATCCATGAATACAAGTGTAGTTGTGAAAAAAAAATTCAGAAACTGCTGAATAAAGATGAACAGAAAGAATTTATGAAGTTTTCAAAAATCCTGCTTGAAGGATTATAGTAAACTGACTATCTCATTCTTAGTATTAATTCTATCAATCCTGTTATTTTACCTGAATCAGATGACATCTAATATTCCCGGAATCATTTCCCAACAGTTTCAGTTTACTCGTATTAAAAAACATTTTATAACCCTTCATAATAATGAATTTTATTACACAGAAAAAGCAATCCGTCTAAATAAACTTCAGATAATTCATTCAAAAAATTTAATATTCTTAATTTCCAATTTATTCCAGATTAATATTAATACTGTTAATTTATTCTTTAGAAATGACCTTAATATACTCATATTCTCTTAATTATCATTAAAAACACCTATTAAAATTTGTTTCTTTTTGTAATTTATTTTAAATTTGTCTTATTATTATATAAGAATAATTCTCATTTAATTTCAATTAGCAATGAATATAAGTGACGTAAAAAATAAACTTACTGATAAAGGGTTGAAAGTAACCCCGCAGCGTATTGCTATTTTAGAAGCCATAACCGAACTCCGTAATCATCCTACTGCTGAAAATATAATTGATTTCATCAGGGAAAATCATCCAAATATTGCAACCGGAACTGTATATAAAGTCCTTGATACATTTTTAGAGAAGGGACTTATAAAAAAAGTAAAAACAGATAATGATATAAAGCGGTACGATGCAATTATTGAAAATCATCATCATTTGTACTGTAAAGAATCGGATAGAATTGAAGATTATTTTGATGATGAACTAAATCAATTGATAGAAGAATATCTAATAAATAAAAAAATAAAAAATTTTGAAGTTGATGAATTCAGACTTCAGATTACCGGAAAGTTTATAAATAAAAATTAATGTTAAATATAAAAACTAAAATTATGAAAAATAAAATTGGATTAGACAGCGAGTATTCAAATCAAATGGTAAAAAAGCTCAATGAGCTTCTCAGTAATGTCCAGGTAAGCTATATGAATGTCCGTGGATTCCACTGGAATATTACCGGAAAGTATTTCTTTAAATTGCATGAAAACTATGAAGAACTGTATAACGATTTAAATGAAAAAGCGGATGAAATAGCCGAGAGGATCCTTATGTTGAACGGACAACCGCTCCATTCATTTTCGGAATATCTGAAAGTGTCAGGAATTACAGAAAAAACGAATGTTTCAACGGATACAGCTACAGTAAAGGAAGTACTGAACACATTAGACAACCTGCTGAAACTTGAACGGGAGATTGCATCCGTAGCCGCAGAAAACGGTGATGACGGAACGGTCGATTTAGTTACCGGATATATTTCAGGACAGGAAAAAATGGTTTGGATGTACAATGCATTTTTAAAATAATTATTAAATAAATACATATAAACAATGGAACAAATAACAGACGAAAAACAAGTAGTAAGCATGCCCCGCATAGGTGAGGCAGCACCAGAATTCAAAGCAGTGACAACCCAGGGAGATATCAATTTCCCCTCTGATTATAAAGGAGACTGGGTGATATCTATTCAGCCATCCGGCTGATTTTACACCGGTATGTACTTCTGAATTTATGACTTTTGCATCCATGGAAGATAAATTTGCCAAAGCCAATTGCAAACTGGTAGGTCTTTCAGTAGACGGTCTTTATAGTCATATTGCATGGTTGCGTACTATTAAGGATAAAATCGAATACAAAGGGATGAAGAATGTGGAAGTAAATTTTCCGCTTATCGAAGACATCACCATGGAAGTTGCTCATAAGTACGGTATGATCCAGCCCGGCGAAAGTAATACAAAGGCAGTTAGAGCTGTATTCTATATTGATCCGAAGGGTATTATCAGGACCATCATCTATTATCCCCTTAGTCTGGGTCGTAACTTCGATGAACTTTACAGGGTGCTGATAGCTTTGCAAACAGCAGATGAATTTGGTGTTGCAACACCTGCCGACTGGCGTCCCGGCGATGAAGTAATTGTACCTACTGCCGGTTCATGCGGTACAGCCAAAGAAAGAATGGAATCAAAAGATCCGGATGTAACCTGTTACGACTGGTTCTTCTGCACCAAAAAGCTTTCAAAAGAAAGTATAGATAAAGCTATTCTTGATAAAAAGTAAACAACAAAACAGATACTTTTAAAATACAATGCCCGGTTAAAATTCTCATTCACGAATTTAACCGGGCATTATTATTTTGTTAATCGCCCTGCTAGCGCGGACTTGTAGTCCGTGTCTTCCACTATAGCGCAGTTTGTAACTTGTGCTTCTTACCCATCCATCCTGACCATCAAAAAAATCTTTTAAATCGTGTTCAGACAACATCCCCGGCATAAAAAGACAGAATACATTTCCTTTTCCTTCCTTCTGGAAAGTTTATAAATTTAATTTGCTTTTTCCCGAATTATCCTTTACATTTATTTCCCTTATCGGAAGCTGAAAATTAAAGAAAGTAGAGTAGGGTAAAAGTCTAAAAAACAACCGAATTGTACAAGCATATTTCAGATCGTAAATTGAAAAGTTTAAAAAACCTTTTAATAATATGGAAATAGATTATACCAAAGATTGATAATGATTTCGGTATATAAAAATAGTGTATAGTTTTATACTACATACATACTAGTTGTACTTCATTTAATTAAGAAAGCAATAATGTAATATAATTAAATCCAAATCAAATGGAAAATTGGAAAACAATTTTAACTTTCACCTACCCTCATGAAGCTCATATGGCGAAAGGATATCTGGAATCAGAGGGAATTAAAACAATAATTCGAGATGAAATGACTGCTCAAGTGAATAATTTCTATTCAAATGCAATCGGAGGAGTAAAGCTTCAGGTCAAAGAAAGTGATTATGAAAATGGTTTACTAAAACTTCAAAAAGGTGGTTATATAAATTCTGATGATAAAAAGGATGAGATAAATATTGAGATAGTTCACCTCGATAAAACAATAAATAAAAAAAGATGTCCTTTTTGTCAATCGGAAAATATTAGCAAAAAGAAAGAACCCAATATACTAACTGTAATAGTCTATTTTATTTTCAGTATCATTTTTCCAATTTTTAAAAGATCATACATATGTTTTGATTGTAATAAAGCATGGAAATATAAAAAATGAAATTGATTAGAAATATGAACGTCGCACAATCGGAGTAGCCTGCCGATAAACTGATAGCCTATCGGAGAACCTGTCACCCGTTACTTTGTCACCCTGTCACCTCCAAAAAAAATTTGCTTTTTCCCAAATTATCCTCTACATTTATCTCTCAAACGGTTAGAAGGAGACAACTCAATTTTAGTTAAAAGCAAGCAGGTTGTGGTTATGCTACTATTTAGTGGCAATTATCACAAACGACAACAACAGCCTGATAATGAATAAATATACGATAATATTAATATTTCTTTTTACAAGTGTCTATACACATGGACAAGATTTTGATTTCTTTTCTCATGGACAATATAGCAATGACCCAGTTGTTGATTCGGGATTAGTGATTCGACTTACTGATTTAAAGGAGCCAATTATAAATGAATTGGAAATATGCGACGATTGTGAGATATATCGGTTCACCTGGCTGAGAACATTTGATAATCCAATAGTCGTAAGATTAGAGAGAAAAGCTGATATATATAAACTGACTTACAAGATTGGAAATGGTTCAGCAGGATACGAACCCAAAGGATTAAAGAAATCAAAAACAATTACGATTTCAAATGCTGACTGGGATTACTTTTCAAAGTTGCTTAATCATATGGGATTTGATACTATTCCGAATAGATATTACTTTCCTATGACTGATGGAGCATCATGGATTTTGGAGCATCTGACTGGATTTGAATATAAAGGACATGAGACAAATGACCCAAAAGAGGATTTTGAAATTTGTTGTCTTTATCTTCTAGAGCTAGCAAATATTGATTACAATAAAAACGATTTTCAATTAAGCTATATTAATCAGAGAATTTATTTAAATAAGAGAAATGAAATAATTAAGGAGGGATTTTTAAAGGATACTATTCTCTTTTATCTTAATGACTATATCGCAGATAATAAATTACAAAATGATTGGTGTTATTACGACGACTTGATTTTTACAATTAAACCTAACGGTAAAATCACCAAAATAATACCACCGAGAGAGGAATCTTGGATTGAGGATAAGATTTGGCAATTCGAGAGTCGTAAATGCAGAAAAGCATATATAAAGGAACTGAGAAAACTTAATTTATCTTATCTTGAATTAAAAAAGCGGATGAAGGTAAATATGGAGTTGAATTATGAAAAAGAGACAAATAAATTAAAGATAACAGATTGATAATTAAATGATAACTGCCACTATAGCGCAAGGTTTGTAACTTGTACCTCTTACCCATCCATCCTGACCATCAAAAAAATCTTTTAAATCGTGTTCAGACAACATCCCCGGCATAAAAAGACAGAAAACATTTCCTTAACCTTCCTGCCTGTAAGTTCATAAAAATCATTTGCTTTTTCTCAAATTATCCTTTACATTTATCTCTCAAACGGTTAGAAAGAGAGAATTCAATTTTAGTTAAAAGCAGGCAGGATAAAAACCGTTTACCATTTTGTATGTAATGCCACACCACTGAACATGCCGAAAATTTCTTGGTTTTTTGTATATTTGTGTATGACAAATAAGGATATATACAAACTTGATTTCGAGATTGATAAACTGACTGACTCGATACTAAATACGATTAGTGGAGACAGTTTTCAAACAGAGGTTTCATTATTGACTAAGTCGGATTTAAAGACAATTACAAAATTAAAAGGATGGTTGTTCAATTAGAGGCACGAGTTTAATCAACCTGATAGAGAGATATATAAACTGACTATAATTGATAATCCTGATATTGTTCAAGGATTGATTAGTTTGACTGTTCGGACTGACCATGTATATATGTTCTTACTTGAAAGTGCACCATTCAACCTGGGGAAAAACAAATTGTACGAAGGAGTACCTGGGAATTTGGTCGCTTATGCATGTAAAGTCTCGTTTCAGAGAGGTGGAGAAGGATTTGTATCATTTGAGTCAAAAACAAAACTGATTGACCATTATGTAAAAACTCTTGGAGCATATCATTTCGGTGGACACTTAATGGTTATTGATACAATTGCAGCTAAAAGATTAGTAGATAAATATTTTAAACCTAAATAATATGGGATTTATAAGAGAACCTGAAGGAGTAGATTTTATAATTCAAAGTAAGGATCATTTAATAAAGTTGTGACTAAGCATATATTTTAGCAACTCTGTAAAAGAAAGAAATCGAATATCAAGCAACACCTCTTTGAGTAGCCCTGAAAGCTTTCAATTTAGCGTTGAAAGATTCCGCAGAAGCATTTGTGCTTCGGTTATCAAAGAAGTTTAATATCTCAGGATAATGAGAATAAAATGTAGCAGATATTGTATTGAAAGATTTAAACCCGGATTCAGTCACATCATTGAACCACTTTAGCCATTTTTGTATAAGCTACTCCTTTGTCCGGTATTTTTCGAGAATATCATCCTTAATGAATGGGTAAGGGAATAAGCTTGTTTTATATCAGGATAAAGTTCGAACAATATAGCTGCCCTTTTCTTTTGTTTGTCAGTCCATTTGTCGCCGGATTTGAACAATAAATATCGGCTTCGGGCAAGTAGTTGTTTTTTCGTATCGCCATTTCTTAGAATTTCGGGGATATATTTTTTCCCATCTGCTTTTGCATTTTCAATGGCATTGGTCTCTTCGTTTATTGCATCCCAACGATGGGCAATACGTATTTCCTGTAATGCGTCATAAGCCAGTTTTTGTACATGAAAACGGTCAATAACCCGGCTGGCTTCGGGAAAACAACTTCGTACTATTTTGTCGCATAGAATTAGCCATGTCCAAGAGTTATCTCTTCAACAGTTTTTCTTTTTTCTTCAGGAATATTTTCTAAAACTTTTATGACTTTTTCTGCCTCTGTTCCTTCAATCATTGCCACTAAAGTTCCTTTTCTCCCTTTTCCTGCTTTGTTGGTTATAATCGTATAAAGTTCTCCATTGGTAAGGGCTGTTTCATCAATACTTAAACGGGAACCTATATTGTCTGGGAAAAGTACCCAGTCTTTTGCATGGGGTTTTTGCCCCCATGTTTGAAAATCGCTTAAATAATCTTTATACTGTTGCCCGAAATGGTCCCCGTCAATGTAATAGAACTTTTCTAAACTATTGCTGACTTATCGGGTATTTGTCCAAAAATACCTTTTAAAAAAGCCGCGAAACTTTTTGTTTAACGAGTCCCTTTTGCAACTCTATCCCAGTCCCTTTCAACAGTTTTGCCTGTTGATTCTGAAAACCATCTACGCCTTCTTACATGTAAAAACATGGCTTTATCCCGTAAGGGAAAATCCTGAATAATAGATGCCTGGATGAAAACCTTTTGATATAAGCTTTACTAGTTCATAACCTTCAGGCTTTATCGCTTTCTCGTCCAGATGAACATGAACTTCTCTTTCTCTCAATATTAAGGTTAACGATAGCAAAATATTCAAATATCTCAGGAGGTAGTAATAATATTATTAAGCTATTAAAATGGTCATTATCGCACAACATAATCTATGTATATGATTAAATACAAAGAATATCTTTTTTACTTCTCTCCACAACTATTTAATGTGAGCCAAAGTAAACCCCTGACTGCCAAACAGGAGAAGGAACTTAGTGAGTTTATTGCTAAGAGAAAACAGGAGATTAAGACAAAATCGAAAAAAGGCACATACACACAACACAAAATTTAGTACAGCGGGGCGATACGTCTGGCATTCGGCATTCTGCCTCCGTTTCAGCATTTGTTTCGGCGGATAAGAAGCGTTTCAAAATCCCCCAACCTGAGCGTCACCGCTTCGTCCCCACAAGTTCCACACTATTCATGCAATTTACCATTGGCAGCAATTTTCCCCTATAGCGCAAGGTTTGTAACTTGTGCTTCTTACCCATCTATCCTGTACATCAAAAGAATCCCTTAAATCGTGTTCAGACAACATCCCCGGCATAAAAAGACAGAAAACATTTCCTTAACCTTCCTGCCTGTAAGTTCATAAAAATCATTTACTTTTTCCCAAATTATCCTTTACATTTATTTCCCATACCGGAAGTTGGAAATTGAGGAAAGTAGAGTAGGGTATAAAAGTCTAAAAAACAGCCGAAATGTACTTGCATATTTCAGTTTCTGAATTGAAAAGCATAAAAAACCGTTTGATAATATGGAAATAGATTATACCAAAGTTTGACAATAATTCCGGTATATGGAAAAATTGTATAGTTTTATACTACATTCTGGTTGGCAAGCAAAAAACTCTCTGCAAAATTCATTACCATGATTTTTAAGTATCTTTGTTATTCTATAAATTGAGGTGATATGAAAACATTAACAATACAATTACCTGATACGGTTGATGAAAAAGATGTTAAAATGCAACTTGCTGCAAATCTTTATGATAAAGGGATAATGTCGTCCGGACAAGCAGCTGATTTGGCAGGTATCTCTAAAAGAGAGTTTATAGAAACTGTTGGTCAATATGGAGTATCAATATTTGGAGAGAGTATTGATGATTTAGATAAAATAATAAATGGGTAAAATTATTATTTCAGATACCAGCTGTTTAATTGCTTTAACCAAGATTGACAAACTTGATTTATTAAAGGATCTATATCAAGAGATAATAATTACAAAAGATGTTTATCAAGAGTTTGGAGGGACTCTTCCAGATTGGATTTTAATTACAGAAGTAAGAAATAAAGAAAAACAAAAGGAGATAGAAAAACGACTTGACCATGGAGAATCCAGTTCGATTGCCTTGGCTCTTGAGATTGATAATTCAACCTTGATAATTGATGAAATTAAAGGTAGAAAAATAGCCCAATCATTAAATATTGATATAATTGGAACAATTGGAATTATTTTGCTTGCCAATAAGAAAGGATTGATTTCAGATGTGATAGGTACAATACTTCGATTAGTTAATAAAGGATTTAGATTATCAGATACATTGATTAATAAAATAATCGAAAAATACGGACAGAATTAATTGTCAGCCCAAACAACCAAATAGGCTGCCGATAGGCTATCAGCCTATCGGAGAACTACCAGAGAGTATAAAATATTTTGTGTAAACCCATCAAATTGATTTTTAATTTAGTTTACATCTGTTTTCAAAAATAGTTAAAAATTGATGAAGGATAATGCCCCAATTCTGGATTGGCATGTTCCATTTCTTTTCAATATTCATAATGGCCAAATAAACAGCTTTTTGCACAGAATTATCATCGATAAATTGGACTTTTGTTTTTGTGTATTTTCTTATGCCCCTGTTTAAGTTTTCAATGGTATTAGTAGTGTATATTATCTTTCTGATTTCCAATGGGTAGTTAAAATATTGCGTTAAATTTTCCCAATTATTTTGCCATGACTGTATGGCATATTTGTATTTTTCACCCCATTTTAAATCCATTGCAAATAAGGCTTTTTCAGCTACTTCGACATTAGTAGCAGCGTAAATATTTTTCAGGTCGGCACAAAATTCTTTTCGGTCCTTCCAAACAACAAATTTACAGCTATTTCTTATTTGATGTACAACACAGAGTTGTGTTACCGTATTGGGGAATACCCCTTTTATAGCCTGTGTAAAACCGGTAAGGTTATCGGTACAGGCTATAAGTATATCTTCAACACCACGGGCTTTTAAGTCTGTAAGGGCTGTTAGCCAAAATGAAGCAGATTCATTTTCAGCTATCCACATACCCAGCACTTCTTTTAGCCCATCATTTTTAAGGCCAATGACTATAAATATACACTTGTTAATATACTTTCCGTTCTGTCTTACTTTCAGCACGATACCATCCATCCAGACGGTAAAATAAATGGATTCCAATGGCCGGTCCTGCCATTCCTTGACATGCTCTAAGATGCGGTTGGTAACATTTGAAATAGTGCCTTCGCTAACATCTACGCCGTATATTTCTTTAACCTGTTCGGATATATCGGACGTAGTCATTCCACGGCTATACATGCCTGTAATGGCTTCTTCGAGCTTGTCGCTCATGCGCTGGCCTTTTGGGATGAGCTGGGGCTCAAATTCACCATTTCGATCCCTGGGAATGTTCAGCACCATGTCCCCCAGGTTGTCAGTCTTGATTTTCTTACTGAATGAACCATTGCGGCTATTTCCGCTGCCAAGTCCTTCTTTACTGTATTTTTCATAGCCCAAATGGGCTTCTAATTCGGCTTTTAACATCTCTTCGACCCCCTGCTTAAAAAGGTCGTTAAAAAATGAATGAAAGTCCTCCTTACTTTTGAACTGCTTGAAAAAATCTTTTGGGATTGTGTCTTTTGTACTCATAATAATGATTTTTAAATTATTACAAAGATAGTGCTGCCCTGCGACATTTCGCTTCGGCTACGCCTACGCTTCATTTTGCAGGGCAGCACTATCTACCTTCTATTATTGAGTGTTTACACAATCTTTTTTATACTACCTATAAAAAATTCTTTACATGGATAATGGCGTCGAATAGCCCGTCTCATTTTATTCACTTCAGTTATCATTAAGCATGCTCAACGCATCATTTTATAAACTTAATACTTCATATTACTCGCTCAATGCATCATTTTATAACTCAATGCATCATATTACTCGCTCAACGTATCATTTTATTAACTCAACGCATCATATTATTTGCTCAATATGCCATAAAATCATCTCAATGCGCCATATTGTCATTTTTACACATCATATTGTTCGCTCAACGCTTCATTTTATTAACTCAATACATCATTTTATCAGCTCAACGCTTCATTTTGCTAACTCAATGCTTCATTTTGTTGACTCAACACTTCATATCGTCAGGTTGGGGGACAATACTGTCTTCTCCATGCATTATTTTATCAACTCATGGTTCAATTATGAAATAAAAATACGAGAGTATACCTGTATCGCCTTTCAAAATCAACCGGGAAAAGTGATTGTTTGAAGTATAAGCTGCAGGCCTGTCAGCGAGGACAT
>CAVVIO010000060.1:0-16144 GCA_963748095.1 uncultured Bacteroidales bacterium | reverse complement strand
TCAAATCATTCGCATCATCTATCCTATCACTTTCTATACTATCCAGATAAGTCTGTGTAACCTGCATATCAGCATGTCCTAATCCATCTGAAATAACAGCTAATTCAACTCCCATTCTTTTAGCAATAGTGGCCCATGAATGCCTCGAAACATAACTTGTCAAATGTGCTTCTATTTTACATTTTTCGGCAACTTTGCGCAAATATTTGTTAAAGGTTTTCAGATTGTTTCTTATATCCTTTCGCATCAATTCAGGATTCTTGTCACGTGTAATTATCGGAAAAATATAATCATCCGCATTTTTTCCGTCACAATACCAGTCCAGAATAGTCTTAATTCGATCATTTATCTTAATGCTGAAAGACTTTGAACTTTTCCGCATCGTCTTGGTTCGGATATATGTAATTCTTCCTGATTGGATGTTTTTTAGCTTTAATTTTGCCATATCCACCCAATTCATCCCCCTGCAATAAAATGAAAACAGAAATAAATTACGGGCATGCCACATCGATGAATTTTCTGGTAATTCAATATTCCTGATTTTATCTATATCGTCTTTTGCTATAGCTCTTTTAATGGTAGGTGAATTGGATATTTGATACCGTCCTTTACCAAATGGATAGAAACCCGGTTCTATAAGTCCTTTGGAAATCGCAAGATTTAATATGGCACGAATTGTTCGTAAATAAATTGAAAGTGTATTCATATTGTTCCCTTTTTCAAGACGCCAGGTTTCAAAATCTTTTAACCAGTTATAGTCTACATCAGTCAAATTAAGCTGTTTTCCATTCTGAAATTTATCTACCAAATTATAAACGGTTTGATATACAACAGCGTTTCCAATTTTACCCGCTTTTTTATTGTCTTTTATTATCCTATCTGTGAAGTCTAAAAAGTCAGTAGACTCCTCGATATTTTTTATTTTTAATATCAGTTTATCAATATTGAAAATTTTCTTATTTTGCATCTCTTCACAGTAATCTTGCGCATTACTAAGCATTTTTGACAATTTATTTTTCTCCTTTTCAAATTCAGGTCCGGTTAAATTAAAATTCTTTTTATATGCCTTGCTAAAGGTCATCCCCTTTTCGACCCATTCATCTTTACTTGCACTATACCCGGTAGCCATATAACGGCTTTTACCTGAGTGTGCAATACGAATTAATACCGGATGTCTTTCATCCTTTAAAATCTTACTTTGAAACAATACAATTTTTATTTTAGTCATATTCCGGTTTAACTTTGGTTTAACTTTTTTTTGAAAAAACATGAATTTAAATGAAAGTATAAAAATATAACATATTGATTTATAAAGCAAATAGAATTAATATAAAAGTACATAAAACCTAAAACGCACGCCTTACAAGCAGAGGGTCACTGGTTCGAATCCAGTAGTGCCCACATTAAACAGAAAGAGCGTGTATGCGAAAGCAAACACGCTCTTTCTGTTTTCTCATATCTCGCTCTTTTAATTTCCCCACTGTCCAAAGCCCCAAATCACGAAAAAACTGTTATAGTCCAAAAACAAAAAAGGTCCAAGTGGACGCTTGAACCGGTTTTTTGTTTGCAACTAACTTACTGATTCCATCATAAAATTTATGATAGTTGGTAAGTTCGTTTTTCATATCTGTTTTGCATTTCTTTTAACCGTTTAGTAAACGAATGCAAACGGTTTTTATCCTGCCTGCTTTTAACTAAAATTGAATTCTCTCTTTCTAACCGTTTGAGAGATAAATGTAAGTGATTATCAGGTAAAAAGCAAATTAATTTTATCAACTTACAGGCAGGAAGGTTAAGGAAATGTTTTCTTTCTTTTTATGCCGGGGATGTTGTCTGAACACGATTTAAGGGATTTTTTTGATGTACAGGATGGATGGGTAAGAAGCACAAGTTGCAAACTTGCGCTATGGTGGGGGAATATGGTGTATGAGCCTGTTAGCCATAGTTTTTAATATATTCTTAATTCATTTGTTTTCAAATCAATTAAGGATATCAAGTATTCGCAACATTTTTGAAAACTAGAGCCCATTGGTGACCATCTATCCACAAGATGATATTTTTTGTTAAAACCTTCTAATATCCAGCTAGCACCATCCAATCCATCAAATTCATCATCCAATGTTTTCATTTCCCAAAATTTTATTTCCTCAATTTTTTCATTAAATCCATACCAATCATTCAATGTTAATTTTCTGGAACTATCAACTTTTAAACCTGTTGGTTCATAAGGGTCATTACATTCTTTCCAATATAACATAATATTTCCTGATACTTTCTCTAATCTTATTGAAATCTTATTATGAAAACTCCTTATCCATGTGAATCGATATACCTGAATAGAATCAGGTGTATTAAATAAACTTTTTTCTGACATAAATTCTAAAAGCCTGCTAATCCCTCCAACTTGCATATAAGCAATTTCTGCAGCGCTTAAAACATTCGTTTTATAATCGAGCGCCCAGTTCGCAGCTAACTTTGAATATAATATTATAGGAAAATACAAACTATTTGAAATTTGTACACCTTTAATATATTGAATCTTTGATAAATCATTCAAATAATTTGCTAATTGAATTAAAGGGAATTTTAATGTAATTCTTGAACTACTATCAAGTCTAAATGTTTTTACTAATTTTTCATATGAATTATATGCTAAATCTTGAAGTTGAGGACTATCTTCATCTTCATTTATTGTTTTATTAAAAATGTAGTAATAAGTTTGTCCAAGCATATAATTAGCCGTAATGTTATTACTATCAAGATTTATGGCAGTTTGTAAAAAATCAATCCGGGTAGAATCAGCAATGCCTTCAGATTGGAATTTCGCATTTAAAATATATGGTTTTGGATTAAATTTATCACTATTAATCAAGTTTTGAAAGAAGATATTTATCGAATCTGTGTAATTAACTGCCGTATCAATATCAGCTTTTTCTCGCCCGCTAAAGAATAGATTTTCAGGAGAATTATCTGTTTGATAACGATATGATTCCATTAAAGAATAAATTGCCGACTCATTGTATTTATCAAGTTTAAATATTTGGTTGCAAATTTGTCTTACTGAATCAAGTTCCAAAATAGGTGTTTGTCTAAGCTGTAATTCAAGTTCCTCAATTGTCTGAGTGAATCCAGTTAAGTTAATCAGTAATCCTAAAATTATCAGGTTTTTTCTCATATGTAATTTATTTGCAGGTCGCTCCTAAAATTATGGCTAACGTTGACAATATGAGGAGGCTGGGATTTCGTATCCACGTTCGTATCCACCGTAGAATTTTTGACCCAAGGTACAAAACTTTAAAAACCCACCAACACCCGGCTCACTTATATTTGTTGTCGGCACAGTTTTTAATTTTAACTTTAAAGTAATCATAAAAAAGTTTTAAAGTGGGCATAAATCCACTTGCGCGAGTGTGAAAAATGTACAGATAATTCTCATCAAAGAAATAATATGCGCCACAATTAAAATAAATTATGGGCTCAGCCATTTTCATCTCTAAAAAGGCCTGCTTTGCTTCAAATTCTGAAGGAAACTCCCATTCATCAATTATTCCATCTGTATACCATTTTTCCTTTTTACCACCAAATGTTTTTACTCTCGGTACCTTACTGCAATAATAATAGCTTACTATCTTACTCGCTTTCTCAAATGGCTCTATTTTAAAAGTAATTCTCTCTGGATATAATTCTAACGAGTCATCTTGAACTGCATGGTAAAATCTATATTGTTCTTTCTCATCTAGTCGGTAATCATAGAATACATATCCATTTAAAAAAATCTTTTTTACAGGAGGATTATAACGGTTTGTATCAAATTTGTACCCCATTGAATCAATATACGTGATTAAAGAAAAAAATCTCTTTGTAAAAAGTCGATTAGATTTTTCATCAAGAAAATAATTTAAGGTATCTACATGATTCTCGATTGAATCTAAAGAATGTTCTTCCTTTTCAAATACAATACTTTTTTTACCTGGATTTCCAATGCAACTATAAATAATCGGGAAGATAAGTATCAGAATTATATATCTCATATTTTCATAAAAAAATCTAATTTATCCAAAAAGTCAATCCCTTTGTGAAATTGCGCCCAACTTGTTTAAAAGCGTATTGTGTTTATTTTTCATATAGCTTTTTAAATATGGGGTGCTTTATTATCAAATAATTCATCTGCCGGACTTTTTATACTTTTCAATTTACGATCTGAAATATGCGTCTACATTTTCGGCTGTTTTTTAGACTTTTATACCCCTACTCTACTTTCCTCAATTTCCAACTTCCGGTACGGGAAATAAATGTAAAGGATAATTTGGGAAAAAGCAAATTTTTTTTGGAGGTGACATGGTGACAAGTGACGAGTGACAGGTTCTCCGATAGGCTATCAGGCTATCGGCAGCCTACTTGATTGCGCTTAGTTTTTTATTCAATCCATCTATAAATATCAATTAAATCCATGCTGTCCCTTTAGCAATTAAGAAAATCAATCCCCACCACAATGCATAATAAATAATCGCAATCGATAATGATTTTAATAAATCAAGTTTAAATAATTTATATAGTCCTAATATTTCAATAACTAATCCAATAACAATCCCAACATTCGCTAAACTTGGAACGGATGATACAATTAATCCAATTGTAGTAAATGTCGCAATTTGTTTAGCTTTAAGAAAGTCAGTTAACTGGACTTTAAAAATTGGTGATGCAATATATGTTAAATACAAACCAAATATTGCTCCTTTAAAATGAACTACTATTAGTCCAAATAGAGGTGTTAAAAGTAAACCTCCTAAAAGGTAGGCAACATATACCCAATTATCCATCGGTGTATTTAAAAATCTTACGACAACTGTAATTCCTGATAATATTGATGCTAAAAAAACCAAACTCTTATCATCATCCAATTTATCAATCGGTTTATGAAATGGATTTCTAACAAAATCATAAAGTAATATCAGTGCTTCATTTATTCTTTCTTTCAAATTATTCATCAGTCAATCAAGTTAATATTGGTTATCAGTTTTGTATATAATTATTAGTCATCGGCTGCTCTCCGAAAATTATGCAGAACGGTCACTTGTATGTTGTCGTTGCGGAGTTCGAAGAGCGTCAGTCCCGAGAATCGGGATGACGGTCAAGAAAGGAGCGGAAACAATGTACCGCGCGAACCCCGCAATGCAATTTACAAAGTGTGCACTGGCCTTTTAATCTATGATTTTTTTATTAATAATCAACTCGTTATTGTTAGAATTATCTCCATCTGTAATTGACATTTTGCCGTTTGTTGTGTCAAAATTGAAACATATCCAACCAATTTTCTCAGAATTAAAAAGAACGAGTTTATAAGCTAAGAAATAGAAACCAGTATTTTCAGATAAGATTGTCCAAGTTCTGTCCCAATTTTGATAATCTCTACCAATACTGATTAAAACGGCACTGTATCCATTCCAATCAGAATTTGAATTTGAAACTTTTCTTATTGTATCATTAATATTCAAAAATAAATTGCCAACATTATTACGATATAATAATTGATTTTGATGTAATGGACTTATCGAACCAATAATGCTTCCAGCCGAAGACGGTTCGTCATATGTTGCAAATTCTTTGTAACTAATCACAAAGTCAAATATTTGGTCAGAATTAATATCCAATGAATCATTTAATGGCACCTCTGGTTTTACTGAATACAATTGATAATCGACCAGATCTTTATCTTTTTCACATGATATAATCAGAATCAAACTAGCAATTATTAAAACTAAATTTCTCATATTCGAATTTATTTTGGTTTTAATCTTGATGTTTAATCACGTTGTTTGGTTGCTTGGTTTGTGCACAACTAGCTTGTATGTAGTATAAAACTATACACTATTTTTATATACCCGAATTATAGTCAACCTTTGGTATAATCTATTTCCATACTATCGAATGGTTTTTTAGACATTTATACCCTACTCTACTTTCCTTAATTTTTAACTTCAGGTACGGGAAATGAATGGTAAGGATTTTCCGATAAAAACAAATGATTTTTATGAACTACCATAAAGGGAAGTAATAATTAATTATTTTCAAGCCAAACAACACCACCCTTCTCAACAATGGGAAGTGTGCATGTAATCTTCCCGTTATTAAACTGAGCATCCAGCTCCTTTTTTTCACCTAAAAACGGTAAATAAATTACCCTGGCATGCTCCGTTCCGCTAAATTGAATTTTTATACCTTTTTCAGAAATTTGTTTTGCAATTTCATTCGATTTTAATCCTGAAAAATTAGCCAGGAAAACATGGGGTTTTCCATCAACCATTGCTATTTGCGTGGAAACAAATGGTGAAGCTTCTATAGTTGTTTTTGGAACAAAGTTAAAATGCCGGTATATCTCCATCTTAAATCTATTCAGATAAGTAAAGAAGCTTGTATTTAGGTATTCAGCTTTCCACGCGGCTTCATTAAATTCACTTTTTATTAGTTTTGAGTAGATTTTCCCGGGACATTGCGGATAGTAAATAAACTTCTTTTGCTCATCCATTGACAGCAGCTTTTCTTTCGGGGGTGGAATATTTAAAGTTTTAAATACAATATTCTCCTTATATTCCTCTCCTTTGTCATCATACCTCCCGGTCTCACCGGTAATAATAAGGCCATTACCATCTGCAATATACTTTTCAAACAGCGATGCTTCCTCTGCTGATACACATTTTACATCGGGAAGAATTAAAATCTTTCCCTTAAATTCTTTCAGGGTTCGCGGGGTAACAATTTGGAATTCCATATGTCCCTGCAACATCATTTCCATTATACCCTGGTAGGACTCTATAAAACTATCGGCATAATAATTCCTGGTTTCAGGTGAAAAATAAATTCCGATGGGGTTGATCGGATTGCGCGGTTTATAAAAAATTGAGTCGTTTTCAGCAATCCATTGGTAAAGGACTTTTCTGGTCTCCAAATCATTCGATCCGGACATTACATACCCACGGGCATCCCAGTTATTTGTTCCTGCCATCAGATTAGAAAGTGCCAGGTTCTTCATGGGCTCCACAGGATCAACTTTGTTATCGTGATTCCATGAATAACTTAACATCCATGAAGCTTTCCCTTCGGCAAAGGCCCTGAAGGTATACATGCCAACCATCCTTTGAAACCAGTCCTGAGGATTCCTGCTTGCCGCATTACCTCCTCCTCCGCTGTATTCATGGGCTATAACATCTACCACCTTGTACATTTCGTACACATCGGCGCCAACCCGTACGGCCTCTTCTCCAATTCCCGGGTAAATTTCAGCTATAATTTTGCATTCAGGATTTACTGATTTTGCTGTTTTAGCAATCCCGGCCATAAATTGGGTAAGCGTCTCAATACGGAAATCAATCCACTTCCTGAAATTCGGATCAGAAAAATCACCTAATTTCAAATCTTTTCCGGCATCAATCCCGGTTTTCTTCTTAAAAGCTTCAACTGTATAATCATCAAAACTTGCCCAGGTATTTTCCCAGCCATCAAAATGAGTCATCCAATAAGGGATGTCCACATAAATTCCATCGATTCCGGTAGCAGCTATCTGGCGAATGCGTTCCATATATTTTTTTCGCCATTCGGGGGCATAAGGCGAAATCCAGACGTCCTCATCACCACTGGTTATCCAGAAAGCGTCGCCACCACCAAACATGGCCGGGCGATTATGAATATCGCGCTGTACCCAGTCCGGATGATCCTTAAAAAAGGTATGTTCTGATGAATCGGCATGGGCTGTAATGCATTCCAATCCGGCCACATAAACAAAGGCATAATTATTTATTTCATGGGCGCGAGTTGCCATCAGCCGTATAGCTTCCAATTTTTCGGAGGGATCAAGAAAGCTTTCGTAGCGGCCGGGAATATCATTGTCTACTTCTATCCCGAAAAGGTGGGTTTCAACGGCATCGTTTATAGTGGCATTGATATTCTCTTTATCCAAACCATGTCCCGCAGTACGAACGTAATTTGTCCAGTTCTGTGGTTTACTATCTTTTACTGTTTTCTTTGGCGAACAGGCAAACATCAGAACCAGTAAGCAATACAAAATATTTTTAAACATCTTTTCTTTCTTTCATTAAAAATGATTGATTATAAATTAGGTTGCAGCGTTAAGGAGCCGTCGGCGTTTGTTTTTTGCTGACAGGCCATTTCTACCGGATATATCTGTCCCTTTACTTCCAGCTCCACTTTAAAGCATAATCCTTTCCAATCGACTCCTTTGGGAAGCAGGATCATTGCCTGGTGTACACCTGTCTGTTTGGGGTATCCGGCGTCTATACTTCCACCGACATTTACTGTTCCATCTTCGCTAAAAACAGTCAGGCGCAGAACACCCGGTACAGCTGCAACCCCATCATTCACCATTCCGAATATTAATCCCTGATGTCCGTCTTTAGTGAATTTCCATATCCATGACGGACGAACGCGATAACCTATTCTGCGATTGATTTCATCAATGGGTTCAGGATTTTTCTCATAGTAATCCAAAATATTTTTTGCAGCTATATGATGCCAGTTCCAAACTGACCAATAGTTGGCTCCTAAATCAAGCACATGGGAAATAATATTCGCATTCATATCCACACCATCATGAGTTCCCAAACGGTCGAGGGTGTGCAATCCAATTTCACTGATTGCAGCTGTCCAGGGCGGCCGGTTGCTAAGGGACTCAATCTGCATATTCTCAATAAAAATGGTATCGGTACGGATCCAGTTGTGCGTACGTATGCTTTTATCCAACAACTCGGAATTACCTACCCGGCTGAAATCGGGTTGTGTATTGGTAACCAATGGGGTCCTGGTCCAGAATTTTAACTGAACATCCAACATCTTTAAAAATGTCTGCTCCGCGGTAACATCATCCGGAAAGGGATTCCCCTCAAAAGGCCAGGAATGCCCTTCTCCCCAAAATCCGTACATAAAGGTATCCATGTACTCAATCATGGGATTGCCATTAAATTCATTGGCAAGTAAGGCGTTAAGTTCATAAAATGCTTCCTGATAAGCCGGGTGATCGTAACGCGGCATTTTATGCTCTTTTTTCGTGCGTATACTATTTGGATCTCCGGGCCATTCACCTTTCAACTTAACATAGGGGATTTTATCCATCAGGTATTCAGGAGCACCCAGGTACGGCACATCAGGGTTCTCGAGCATTACTCTAAAGGCAATCTGCTTATCATAATGCCTGGCTAAATCGAAAGTTATTTTCCAGTAATCGATAAAATCTAATTTTCCTGCTCGTTTCTGAACCTGTCGCCAATCAGGGCGCATATATATCTTCTGAACAAAAGGGAGTTTTACCAGATCTTCGATTGACTTTTCAAGCGTTTCACCAGGTATATTCGGAGGGCCAATATCGCCTGATACGTAAACAATCAAGCCCATTCCAAAATTTTTCAGAATCTTTTTGGAAGCGGAAGTAGCCATAACTACTTCACTATCGGGAACAATTTCTTCCGGGGCATATATGGGAAATGGTCCCTGATTTAAGCGGTTTGTAACTACCGGTCCCGGGCCAAAATCATATTTTTCCCAGTTATGCGCCGGTACAAAACCATAAGCTCCCTGGGTTGCAACCGCTGAAACAACGGCAATACTACCACCGGTTTTTAAAAATGAACGTCGATTCATAATTGCTTCTTATTTTAATTAATGAATTGAATCTGTCAAAAAAGTTTTGCCTGCCAGTTTCTGAATGAATCCCCGCTGGTTACATTTTCAAAACCTTGCGCACTACTGCCAGAGTAGTGTGCCTTAATGCTTATTTCATAATTATTACTCCTGTAAGAAGTATCATGATTAACTCTTAATGATGAATAACAAAGCAGGGCCCTGATATTAGATAAGCCGATCAGAATACAAATGTAAAAAACAGTTTTTTCATAATACTCCATTTAAAAAGGTTAAGAAAGGTTTTAAACTTTTTTTTCCTTTAAATATAAATAATAAATTGACGTTTTCCTTATTTATGCATACATTTTCATAATAAACGTAAAAGATAACTAATGAAAAAGCAAATTTGTGGGAAGTAACATTGTAACAAAATGACGTGTGACAAGGGTTTTCCGTAAATGTTGGCTTTTACTGGTCTGAAAAGGGGGTTAATCAGGTTGGGTGGTAATTGTCTGAACACGATTTGTGGGATTTTTTTGATGGGCAGGATGTGGATTCCTGCAGAGTCACAAGCGGACGCCAGGTTGGGGGCAAGAACAAAAACTTCGCAAACCACTGAACCACAACTGTTTTATGTTGTGCATTGTGCGCAGTTTTGATTTTTTCAGTATAATAATCACTAAGAATTCACGTTAATTGTAACAAAAGTCTATTATGCGCCAATCGGCATTAGTACTTCTAATTATCTTTTCAAATGTATGTTATGCTCAAGACTATTGCAAATTCAATAAAAACAAATTTAAAATAACAAGTGCAAGATTTTACCATTTTTGGAATTGCTCATATTACTGATATTGATGTCACACGTGTCATACCACCAAAATCGATGGATGAAATATTAAATATCGGATTTGGTGCTAGTTTAAAAATAATACGAATTAAAGGAACGGATTATATAAAAATGGAAATGAGTTATATACAAAAAGGAAGTTCCTACTCATTTCCTAATCAATACAGTGAGAAACTACGATTAAATTATTTTGAGATTCCTTTATTATGGTCTCATTGTTTTTATTATCAATAGACATAAGAAATACTTCTATTTTGAGACTGGTCTTGCTTTTTCAGCACTTTTTTTATCATCAAGGCAAATTTCAACTTATGTTGAACAAAGCCAGAATCCGAATGCTCCGAACTTTAAAAAAGTTGATATCCCATGTATTGCTACAATAGAAGCACCTTTAATCAGAAGGAGAGAGAAGAATCTATTATTAGGTATAAGATTCTCCTATTCACCATTTACAATACACAATGGTTTTAAAACTAATGAATTACAATATTTTTCTTATGGAATCCAGATTGAATACTTATTGAAACGTTGAGTATGAAATCGTCTCCTTAATTCCTGTTTATCTTCCAATACACTTAATATTTCTTATGTTTGGATTATTAACCACATAGTCAATTAAAAATAACTTTATCTGTGTATGACTTTTTTTCTAATAGGATATTCACAATAATAATTTGTTTACCCAATTTTGAAGCATCAACTATTATTTGGTTTGATGGTTGATATTCCTTATTAAATAAAGTTTTTCCATCCAAAGAAAACAATTGAATAACAATAGGAGATGAACTTTTCTCAAACAAATTAATCAATATTGAATTCCTGTTATTTAATACTTGAACTTTTTTTTCAGCAACTACTTCAGGTAAAGAAGTAGTAATACTATTGTTAGTAAAATACAAATAATTTGAAAATTCAGATTTTTTAAAATTATAGTTAACTGCTTGTATTTTAAATGTATCAGTGCTACTTAGAGGGGTGAAGGTATAATTTAAAATATCAAATTCAACGGTTGCCAGCAAACCTTGAGAATTGAAAATATTATAGTACCAAATTTTATCCGCATTATTCGTTTCATTTCTAATATCGTTCCATTGCAGATGTATTTGACCATCAAATGTCCCTGATAAATTGATTTTACCTTTTGGAGAAGCATATTCAGCTTGACTTTTATCAAAAGCAAACATCCACTCAGTCCACGCAGGTTCATTTGCTGCCTTGTCCCAAATCTCATGCCCGTAACCAGGATAGTTTGTGTAACGCATATTTTTCGCACCAATCCTGACCAATTCATTGTATACTCTTTCCGTAATCTCAGGTGGATTAATATTATCAGCACTTCCGTGAAACATCCAGAACGGTGTTTTAGCAATTTCTTCTGCCCACCATGATTGTCCTCCACCACAAACAGACATTGCTGCTGCAAACTTTCCTGGCAATTTATGCAAGCAAATCAAAAGTACCTTCGCCACCCATCGAAATTCCGTAAACATATAAGCGATTGGTGTCTATTGAATACATTTTAGTTAAACTATCCAATACATGAATAGCTGAAATCATTGGTGTAGATAAGCTATAATCATTCCATCCACTCCAATCGCCCCATGTAGTTGGTGTTTTTGGGGTATAAACAAAACAGGGTGTTTTAATTTGAAAATTTGGTGAATACCATACCAAATAATCGGAATGAGTCCATGACCATCCGTGCAAGTGCATTACTAACGGATATGATTTAGTACTATCATAATTTTCAGGCACATAAAGTCCATATAATAATTTGCCACTTGTAGCTTCAAAATAAGTATTTGGTAATTCCTGCGCAAAGCAAATCATACTTATGTTAAATAGTAACACAATGGTTCCACTTTTTAAAATATTTAATTTCATAACTCTATATTCTTGCGTTTTGTAATATTGGTGCTAACTTGTTTAAAAGCATATTGTGTTTATTTTTCATATGGCTTTTTAAATAAGGTGTGCTTTATAAAAACATATTCTATTTTATATCAAATAATTCATCTGCCGGACTTTTTATGTTTTTCGATTCAGCAGGATCTGAAATATGCGTGTACATTTTGGTTGTTTTTTAGACTTTTATACCCTACTCTGCTTTCCTCAATTTCCAACTTCAGGCAGAGGAAATAAATGTAATGGATAATTAGGGAAAAAGCAAATTTTTGAGACGTTACAATGTAAACTGAGAAAACAAAAGGGCACGAGAAGTATCCCGACAGAACATGTCGGGAGTGCGTTCCCCTGGGAAGGGAAAACAACGTTCTTTTAATAATAAAATTAGTATTAACCTTGCATATAAAGTGATCTAGTTTTTAACTGAAATAGTGGTATGTTTTTCAAGTGAAGAGAACATTTATTTGAACAATGTGCATTATGAAAGCGTTTATCAAATTATTATTACTAAAATCAATAGTAATATTTCCGTATAGTACATTCTCGCAACAAACTACTAAATTGACTGAAAATGAAAAACTATACTTTATTATTCATTGCATTTCTAACAACATCCCCATTAACAGCACAGTTGTCAGGCTTATATACTGTTGGAACAGGGGGCGATTATTCAACCCTTGCCGATGCTGCGAAGGATGTCAATAACCATGGATTAAGCGGCAATACAATTTTTGAAATTAAAGACGGATATAACCAGAATGAGGTTCCATATATAACAACCTATCCTGGAAATAATCAGTTTACTCTGACCATCAGGCCTGAAGCGGGTGCAAGCAATGTTACACTCACTTCCCCGGCTTTAGAGACTATATTTCTCGACAGTACAAAAAATGTAATCATTGATGGCCGTCCGGGAGGAATTTCGGGAAAATCGGCATTATTCATTATCAACAGTAACAAAGGTAATTCCGCTGGTATATTTGCTTCGAAATCAACAAATACCTTAATTGAATATTGTACTATACAGTTTGATGGTACACGTGGAATAAGCATTGATAATTCTGACTTTTCAAAAGTTGAAAACAATGATATTACCACTTATTCAACCGGTCCGACAGAAAATGGTTCAACCATTGGTATTTCTACTTACGAATCGACCAATACATTAATTAAAAATAATAAAATCTATAATCTTCACGTTGCCGAAGTTTTATCATTATACGGCATACAAACATACAATCCGGTTACCGGAAATTCGTCCGATTCGATATATAACAACTTTATAGATTTAAATGCAGACGCTGTTGATAGTTCCCAGGATGTCACCGGTATCAGCATTTATCAACAAACATCGGATAAAAACAGTTTTATTTATTTTAATTCGATCGTCATCAACGGAGAAGATATTAAAAGCAGAAGCAGCTGGTCTCTGAATTTTGAAGGGGCAGGTTCCCTCGATTTAAAAGATAACCTGTTTATAAACCATAGGTCAAATGGTACCGGCGATGGAGAGCATTATGCAATAAAACTTAATAAAGGAGCGGAAACTCCTGATATACATTCCGATTATAATCTTTTTTTTGTTGATGGGAATGGGGGAATTTTTGGAGCATATTATTACTCTGACGATACTACACTAACGCAATGGCAGGCCTCAACAACATTGGACATGCATTCAATATTTAAAGATGTTGAATTCAAAGATATTACAAACGGTGACCTTCATCTGGCCGGAATGTCTTTTGACGACCCCGACCTATTGGGGATGTATATACCGGGTATTGAAGATATTGACGGCCAGGAACGTCCGTCCGACAGCACCTTTATGGGTGCTGACCAACCCTCGGTTAGTTCGGTAGGAACACAGGTAATAGGGGAAAAAATAAATTCAGAATTTACTTATAAAATACTGAATCAGAATCAAACGACAAGTATACAATTCGAAATAAATAAACCATCTTATATGGATATTTCGCTTTACAATATAATGGGGCAAAAGCTCAATAGTATGATGTCTGAAAAATTAAATACCGGTTTTTACAAAATAGACGTGAGTAAAACCGACAGCAATGGTTCTGTGTTATTACCAGGAATTTATATTATTAGAATTCAGACGGATGGGAAAAATTTTGCCAGAAAAATTTTACTCGAATAAATCAGGGAGACAATAATTTCAGAAACTTCCATCTGGTTAAAGACTCACACTGAACGTTTTCCATAGTCGTTGTTCATCCGGCACTTCTGCGATCCAGGTGCACCGGCCCGGCTCCTTCAGATAAACGGTGAAATATTCTGCCCGCTTTTAACCAAAATCGAATTCTCTCTTTCTAATCGTTTGAGAGAGAAATGTAATGGATAATTTGGGAAAAAGTAAATTTTTATAGTGACAGGCGAGAGAGATGAGAGAAGTGAGTTATGAATTAGGAAGCAATATGCCTGGTCGGTGGATTAATTCTTAAAAACAAAAAAGTGGTATAAATAAAGGTCACATGTAAACTAACTACCTCTAATTTGGATTAACTTTGGGTTGATTGCCATATTGTTGGGCAAAGTACTATTTTTCATTCTCTAGTTCCAATAATAATTCAACATTTTTCTCCTCGATATCCGATAAAACAATACTATTAATATCTGCAATTTTTGGCCTGTACCAATCCTTATGCTCAAAGTATTCTTTTAATTCTTGCGTTTTAAAAATGTATCCATGGGAAGCAAATATTTCATTTCTCATAATTCTCAGTTCTTGTTTTGAGAAGTTTGTTAATTGTTCTTTAAATAATGTTCTTTCAGATGCAACTCCATATTTCCGAAAATTTATAAAATTACTTTCATTATTGACATCAATAAGTTTTGTCGGTTTTCTGATAATAATTGATTTTAATAAATCATCAAAATCCGCTGGATATTCTGTGGCAAAATCTTCAATCTGTATTGAATATTCACCATCACAAACTATGTTTGCTTGAGTATTTTCAACTACACCTTCAGGACATGAAGTGCATTTTACTATTAATTCATTTCCTTCAAATACCTGACATGTATCACATCTATCCTCAAGTATCCACTCATCAATCCTCTTCCCAGTTCCGGAATCTACTCTTAAATTTTTTGTTCGTCCTCTTGGAATAAATATTGTGGATTTTTTTATTTGAACTGTGTCAATTCCCATATCATCTAACTTATTTATTACATTTTTAACATTAGGACTAATTTCATATTTATATTTTAAACAATTGTTTCTTCTAAACCAAATCTCCATAGAAGGAATTTTTCCATATGTTTCAATTTCTTCTGGAGTATAACAACAATCGTATAGAACTTTTTTTCTTGCCGGATCGAATATTTGAATTTTAAATTCAATAGCACACCCCTCAGCACTTATATTTGTAGCTACTAAAAAGTCGAAATGTTCTTCAATATTGTAATTTTCAGGATATTCAAATCTAATACCATAAATATCATTTCTATATGTTTTATATTCAGACTGTCCGAAAGACTTAATACAAATAAATAAAAGAAAATTTAACAGTATTACAAGTTTACTCATGTTTGTCAGTTTAGTCCTTTTGCCCAAAACCCCGATGCTTCGGGATGTGTTTATCGTTATTATAGCATAACTGTTTCATCGCTGTAACTGCCTGATTTAACCATCCTATTGTACTCTTCAGTATATCCGGTTATTTTGTTCATTGTGTATAATTAACCGTGTGGAAAACGTTTGTAAACAGCTTTGCCCGCATCGGTTAATCTGTTAGCTTT
>CAVVIO010000059.1:0-44374 GCA_963748095.1 uncultured Bacteroidales bacterium | reverse complement strand
ACTCATTTGGATTACGACGGGTGATTTGTATAGCTTTTATAAAGAACTTAAAAATTGTAGGAAAAGGTAAAGGGACAAGCAAATTTAAATTCATATGAGAATAATCTGCGTTCAACAATTTCCTATGATAAGTTTGGACATGCTGTTTTGAAAGGAAAATTCACTGAAAAATATGAAGAAGAAAATATACTTGAATTTGAATTGAAAAGTGACCAATCTTTTTTAAATTCGACAATCTCGGAACTTAAATAATGATTGACAAGTACGGGGATAATACTGGAATTAAAAAATGAATGAATGGATAGGTTTATAGGAAAATGGAGGAATAAAGCAGGTAATATTTTGGAGATTATGCCAAAAGATGAAAAGTCTTTAAAAGTTTCTTTCTTTTCAGGGCGGACTGGAAAACCAATTATTCGAGAATACTTTGATAACAAAGAAACCATAAATATTAATGCAGAACTTGATTATTATGAAACAAGTTTGGAAGTTGAATTATGGGCTAAAGATAAAGGATTTCAGTTAACACTATTACACGATTGGAGAGAATATAGAAATGAACCAGGTCGTTATTATCTTGCTCCAGGCTTGACTAATTATATTGAAGATAATTACACCGAAAAATATGGAGATTTATTTATGCCATTAGAAGAAAATAAACGGATTGAAGAATAAAAATCCGATAACACGCAATATACTTAAGCCGGGGGTGTTGTTAATTTGAACTTTTATACATATACTCAAAATTACTGGGGTTTGACAGTTTTGAGCTTTGAAATCCCGGCCTCCGCATATTGCCTTTCGTTACCAACAAGTATAAAACACACTGCATATGAGATACATAATTATAATTTTAAAGATTCTAATTCAATTGACATGTTTTGGACAGCAACAGAATGATGAACTCAAACTTGCTGATTTTAAATTTGAATCAATTTTTGGATATCAAAATGCTGATAGCTCAAACATTTTTTGTTTGCTTGGACAAGGATTCTTTAGAACCCCAAGGTCTGAAAATTCTGATTCGATTATTCAAGATTGGTTAGTAAAACACGATAATGCAAAAATAATCCCTGTTTCTAGTTTTGGTCCTACCATGAATGATGATCCTAATTCAAAGATGACTTATTGTTCGATTGTGGATAAAAATGACACTTTAAATATTTACTTGATTAAACAAGGTTGTTTTCCAGGAGGAACGATGCAGCGACCAGAAACTTGGGACGAAATGAAAAAATGGGAAAAAGATTTATATGAAGACACTGAAAAACCAGTTGTCAAAGTTTTCATATCAAAGCGTGACTATAAGTCATTTATTGATAAAATTATCGTAGCAGAAAATTATGCTGAACAAAACAAACTTGGAATTTATAATAAGAAAAATGAATAAAAATGCCAGCTGACAATAAACAGGGCTTCACACGGCACGTAGTGCCCGGTAGTGAAGCCCCGGTTGAACAAAATCACGCGGGCAGGATGCTGATTTGTTACAGGAGTTTTGGATTTGTTTTTTGGGAGGTAAACAGTTGTTTGTTTTTCAGGAATTTATGTTTACATTTAGTTGCTGAATAGGAAGTTGGGAGTTGGGGAAGCAGAGACAGGGCACGTAAGGTTTAAAAACATCCGAAATGTATACACCGGTTTCAAAAGATGAATTGAAAAACATAAATGATAAGTTGATGACCTGGAAATATTATATACCAAAAGTTGACAATATTTCCATATATTGGAGATATTGTATAGTTTTATGCTACATACAGACTAGTTGGTGGCAAGCTTAAAAAACACCTCGCTCTGAAATTATGTTGATTAAAAAACAAAAAAAATATGACAAAACAAGACAAACCAGCTTTAATCCTGATTGATATACAAAAGGGCTTTGAAGAAGAAGATATTAAGTACTGGGGCGGACAGAGAAACAATCCTGATGCAGAGACTAATGCGAGGGAACTCCTTGATTTTTGGAGACAAAATAATTTGCCAATTTTTCACATTCAGCACTGTTCAACACACCCTAAATCAAAATTTGTGGAAGGGAAAATTGGAAATGAGTTTCAAGATATAATAAAGCCGAATGAAGGAGAACAAATAGTTAAAAAGAATGTACATAGCGCATTTATTGGGACAGACCTGAAAGAGCAGCTTGATAAATCCAATATAAAAAAACTCATAATAGTTGGTTTGACAACTGACCATTGTATATCTACGACAGCAAGAATGGCAGGAGATTATGGATATGATACTTTTGTAGTTTCAGATGCGACAGCGACATTTGACAAAGTAGGAGCTGATGGACAAAAATATTCTGCTGATATTATACATAATACAGCCTTAGCAAGTTTACACAAGGAATTTGTAACAGTCATAAAAACAAAAGAATTAAAAGCTAAAATAGACATATAAAAAAGCCAGCCACCAACAAGCGGTCATACGCCATAGGGGTTTTAGTGGTAAATCAAGCGTTTCAGCTCGCATCAAGGTTCGTAACGGGTGATACAGACGCAGCTCCGAAATCCCCTACGGCGCATACCGCCGTCCGTTGGCGGTAATGCTGAGAGCAAGTCAGCGAGATGTGGCTGCTCAGTTTTGAAATTGATGAACTAATAAATTCGATCTGGATTGTAATTAGTGTCGGCAAGAAAACTCCATTTTCTGCGATATACTAGTCAGAAAATACCTCATTTACATTAGTAAACTACGGATTTTCTGACTTCACAAGCCTTGAAATTGAACTTTTCTTATCTGACATCGGACTTTTCGGGCAAATACTAATTAGTGTTTGTCTATAAAGTCCGACTTCTACGTTGTCGCTCAAAATTCAAATCCTCAAATACATTAGTATTCTGTGGTTTAAATTTCTCGCACGCCTTGAATTCGAACTTTATAGAGCAAACACTTGACTTTATGGACAGGCACTAATTAGTAATACCAATGTTCCTGCTGATTTTATTCGGATAATAAAAGTGGACTTATAAAGTATTACCATGATAAATAACCGGTAATTTAATTCAAAACCCGGATTAAAAATCCGGAACAAGGTGCTTGCAAAGTATCAATAGTAAACAATAAGACAATTATATTAGACTTATTGGACTATTTTTGTGGTAGAAAATTCCTTTTTTATGAGAAAAATTTTAGCCTGCTTTTTTACAATTATCTATTATACACTTTTTGCTATTATCCTTTTAGTCTTTCATGTTGCTCAATTATTGGCATATAACCTGGGCGGATATAAAGCACATAAATTGGTGGTTGATGGTTTAAATATTTGTCTGGTGCTGAATTTATATACATTACTGTGTCGTCCGGTTTTTAAAGGGTTTAAGGACCTGCCCAAAGATAAGCCCTTGATAATAATTTCGAATCATCAAAGCATGCATGATATTGCCCCCGTTGGTGTCGGGTTCAGAAAACATCATCCAAAATTTATATCTAAAAAGGGGCTGGGTAAGAATTTGCCAAGTGTATCGTATAATTTGCAAAAGGGTGGTTCGGTGCTAATTGATAGGGGCAATGGTTCGCAGTCAATACGTGAAATTTTTAAATTGGGTGAAAACCTTGAGTTAAAAAATTACTCCGCTTGCCTGTTTCCTGAAGGAACCCGTAGTAAAAATGGATTGGTAAAGTCGTTTCAAACTGCCGGATTTAAAACCTTGTTAAAAGCGTCCCCATCGGCTATAGTTGTTCCACATGTAATTGATGGTAATTACAAGCTTCATAGGTATGGTAATTTCCCTTTAAATATTGGATTGAAATTAAATTACACAGCTTTAAAGCCCGTTAATAGGAACGGATTAAGTGATGAGGATTTAATGTTGAAAGTTGAGTTGAAAATTAAAGCAGCATTAGGGCAGTAGAAATTCCCAATAATGTTTGCACGTACCGCCAACACACGGTAAAAACATTGAGCAGAAAGTTCTAAACCTGCGTGCTGGCAAGCAGGTTTGAACGACATAACTTTTAATAAACGGCTTAGCGGTCTGATAAGTTTTTGCTCCGAAATGCGCAACGATTTCTTACTGCCATCCGTTACCAGCAATATTTAACAGCCGAACAACCATGACAATTTAAATAGAAATTTGAGACGGAAATTAACAAAAGACATTAAAACAATATATAGTTGTCAAAATACAACTGAAAGTAGCGAAGAAGCAACTAATGGTAACGGACTTTATTTGTTTACGGTTATTGGACGAAATAACTTTGTGGTATCAAAAAAATAAAATAATATGATGCTAAATTTAAAATCAGTAGGCAATAAAACTGCCGATGCAATTAAAAGTAATAATCAAGTTCAACAAGCCTGGATTGGATTGTTACCTGTTGATGACACAGCATTGCATGTCACCGACACTGGTGGGGCAGGAATTCCTTTGATATACTTAAATGGTCAATTCGCCACCCGGAATTACTGGAGTAAAGTCATTGCAGAACTAGGTTCTGACTTTAGGCACATCACTTATGATGAAAGAGCAAGAGGTAGAAAATCAGGTATATCTTCTGACTATTCTTTTGAAGCTTGTGTTCGTGATGTAGATGCTGTTTTAGCTGCAAGAGGAATAAAAAAATGTATAGTGATTGGTTGGTCCTACGGTGCTTTTATTGCTGCACATTGGGCAAGTTTTAATCCTGCCCGTTGTTATGGTGCTGTGCTGGTTGACGGTGCACAACCTTATGACTGGATGACACCAGAAATGGCAACACGAATAAGAAAGCTATTTCGATGGTTAAATCCTTTAATGTGGCTTCTTCGTCCTACAGGTATTACACCAAGATTGTCAGCTTCAAAAATGGCGGAGATAAATATAGAACTTGGTTGGTTAGCTGGTAAAAAAGAGCTGGACCCGGTTGTAAATAAAATCACGGTACCAACTCTATATGTACTTGCTTCAGGTTCATCTTTAGGAAGTAAAGGTGACGAACAAGAGCTTATCCGAGCAGGAGTAAATGCAGTAGTAGAACGAAATCCCAACATCAAAATCAATGCGAAAGTAAAAAGCAACCACGACCATATTCTAAAAAAAGACTTTCTTGCAGTGGCTGATGCTGTAAGGG
Organism: uncultured Bacteroidales bacterium; assembly: GCA_963748095.1. Lineage (GTDB taxonomy): Bacteria > Bacteroidota > Bacteroidia > Bacteroidales > UBA10428 > CAVVIO01. Next base: position 39,319 of record CAVVIO010000059.1, on the reverse strand, counting down.
AAATAGTAACATTAAGTAACTGCAGGATTAAATAGTATTAAAATGATAAATTCAAATATTATAGGCAATAAAATTGCCACAGCAAGAAAAAACAAAAACCTGTCTCAGGCAGAGTTAGCAAAACAAATAGCCATAAGCCCACAGGCAGTAGGAAAATGGGAAAGAGGTGAGTCAATGCCTGACATTACAACATTAAATCGACTTGCAGAAATTTTGGGCGTAGACCTCAATTATTTTTCTGAAAATTTTCAAACTATTGATGCAGAAATGACAGTTTTAGAGAAAACTGATAATAATTCAAATGAGTTGTTAAAAACTAAAAAGAAAAGGTCAAGTTGGGATATGTCAAAATTAAACTTGATCGATAGTGACTTTTCAGGACTGAAAAATTTGCACGAAAAATTAAGCAACTCAAATATTCAAAGTTGTATGTTTGTTGGTTCGGAATTGTCGGGACTTTTTCTAAATAGCAATAATGTGTATAACTGCGACTTTACAAACTCCGATATCAGTAACAGCCAGATTCAGAATTCAATGATAAATAAGAATGATTTTAGTAACTGTTCACTAAAAGGCACTAAATTTTCAAAGAGCTTTATTGAAAGTTGTGATTTTACGGGAACTGATTTAACTGAAGGGGAATTTAATAATGGAGGCTTCGGTAAAAATACGATTTTAAATGCTAAGCTTAATGGTACAAATTTTATTGATATGGCAATTCAGGATATTGTTTTTGAAGGTACAATAGAGGACAGTCGTTTTGAAAATTGTTCATTTTATGGTGTTAAATTTCAAAATGCAACACTACTAAATACATTTTTTAAAAACAACAAGAAATTTAAACGAGTGCAGTTTATTAATTGTAAAGTTGATAAATTGACTTATGCTTTCTTGAAAAACAATCTTGCTAATTTGACAGGAATAACTTTAATATCCTGAAGAAAGAAATAAAAATATAAAAACACTGCTGGCAATAAACAGGGCTTCACACGGCACGTAGTGCCCGGAAGTGAAGTCCCGGTTGAACAACATCACGCGGGCAGGTTGCTGATTTGTTATAGGAGTTTTGGATTTGTTTTTTGGGAGGTAAACAGTTGTTTGTTTTTTAGGGAATTATGCTATACATTTAGTTGCTGAATAGGGAGTTGGGAGTTGAGGAAGCAGAGACAGGGCACATAAGTCTAAAAACCACCGAAATGTATACACATATTTCAAATTATGAAAGGAAAAGCATAAATAATCCGACAGATGATTTGCTTGATAATAAAGCACACCTTTTAAATTGCTATATGAAAAATAAATACAATGCGCTTATATAATGTTGTGCGGCATAATGAAGAACGCTACTACCCAAAATTTTGACAATTTGAAATGAGAACAATACTGATTATATTAATAATGATAATCTCTGGTTCTATCAAGGGACAAGGAACCAATGATTATTTTGGACAAAATCCTCCGCAAGATATTCCTGAGATATTTGCGTCTAATTTAGTTTCTATTAAAAATAGATTTGAGTACGGAATATCATTTTCACCCGATTGTAAAGAATTTGCTTACGGAGTTCTTGATATGAAAGATGAGAGTGGACAGATTTATTATTCAAAAAGGATTAATAATAAATGGACTAAACCAGAGATTGCAAGTTTTTTGGGCAATTCCAGTATGTTTCTTCCTTTTTTTACACCTGATGGCAAATCCTTATTATATACCCAGACCCAACAAGATTCAGCAACCTACATTACAGATATTTGGATAGTAAATAAGCTTGATAATAGATGGGAAAAACCTATTAAATTGCCTGAACCAATAAATTCAGTTACACGTGAAGGCAGTGTATGTATGACTTTAAATAAAACGCTGTATTTCTCATCAGGTAGAAATTGTATTGGTGTAGCAAACTGTCCTGCCACGATTTATAGCTCAAGATTAAATGGCGGTAAGTATTTGACTGCTGTAAAGGAGAATCAATTGAACATAAAAGGAGATAACGAAAGTATTTTTGTTTCAGCCAATGAAAGCTTTGCAATATTGAGCAATGTCACAAACAACAATACAAATACTGATTTATATATTAGTTATCGAGATACAAACAATGAATGGAGTTCGCCAATAAAATTGGATTCAACGATAAATACAAAAGATTGGGAGTTAAGACCATTCGTGTCTGCGGATAATAAGTATTTATTTTTCACGCGTATGTCTTTTGGTGAAAGTGGACCTATAGAATCGGATATATACTGGGTTAGTACTGAAAGGATATTGAAAAAAGTTAAATTTGAAGCAGAAAACAAAAAGAAATAAAAATTACGGCGCCCAACACACAATATAAAACAGTTGTGATTCAGTATTTTGCGAGCGTTTTTTCTCGCGTCAGCATTCTTGTCGGTGGACTAGACCACAGCCTGAAAACCCAACAATTTCACATTGCCAAACATTATATGCCATATTGAAGCTATCACGGTATTTGAATATTCGGGGGTATTATAAATTGAAAAACAATGAAAATTTATAGAGATAATATAAAAAAGTATGATGCCAAATTGCTTAAATTAAGTAAGTTATTAAATCGCATTTCATTTCTCAGGTTACTAATTTTTGTCATTTTAAGTATTATCCTTATATACTTGTTTAAATACAAGTTAATAAATTCCATTCTGCTTGTTTTCCCTCTGATATCGATAGCTGGTTTTGGTGCTGCAATCAAATATTATAACAAAACAGGTTTCCTGAAAAAGCATACAGCATTCCTGAAAGGTATAAATGAATCCGAAATTTTAAGAGAAGAATGTAATCTGGAAGAATTTGAAACAGGAGAGAAATTTATAAATCAAAATCACCATTACACCTCTGATTTGGATATTTTCGGACAACATTCCGTTTTTCAATTACTTAACAGAACAACTACAGAATCGGGTATGATACTGTTATCAGAATGGCTGTCGGAACCTGCACCTGATTATGAAATACATGACAGACAGGAGGCCATAAAAGAAATTTCTCCAAAATTGGATTGGAGGCAGGATTTTCAGGCATCGGGCATGCACTTTCAAAATAAAAAAAGTGATTATTATAAATTGCTGGATTGGGTAGAAACACCTGTCGTTTTATTAAAAAATCGACGAATATATATAGCAGTTGCAATAATCCTTTCGGTTCTATCATTGCTTAACTTATATTTTCTTGTCGATAATCTGAATTCAATAAATGGGATTATTTATTTATCTCTCCTGGTTATTAGTTTTATTTGTTAGCTATCTGGTTTTAAGAAAGGTAAAACCCATAGCAGATAATATCGTTGTAACCTCACAAGAGAATCTTAATACGTTAAGAGGTTATCAGACTACTTATCAATAAAATTGAATGTGAAAATTTCAAATCGAAAAAATTAGAACTATTAAAATCATTGTTATCTAAAAACAAATATTCAGCATTCAAAGAAATTAAAAAGCTGTGCAAATTACTGGATTTCTCGCAGCAAAGAGGTATAAATAAAATGAAGATACCAATAAAAGGAAATGGTTTTTATTCTATATTAAACAGTTTTCTGCTGTTGGATATTCACCTGATTATTGGAACAGAAAAATGGAAATCTAAAAATAAAGTGTTTATAAAATCTTGGGCTGAAGCAGTCAGTGAGTTTGAAGTAATAAATAGTTTTGCGGGTTTTTGCTATTCAAACCCATTCTATGCATTTCCGGAAATTACAGAAAAGGACAACTACGTACATTTTGAGTCGTTGGGGCATCCCTTAATAAATGCAAATAAACGGGTAAGTAATAATTTTCACTCGGAGGGACAAGGTGATATTGTTATGGTTACCGGTTCTAATATGGGAGGGAAAAGCACTTTTCTAAGAACCGTAGGCGTAAACCTTGTATTGGCATTAGCGGGTGCACCTTGTTGTGCAAAACAGGGGCAGGTTTCGAACCTGAAAATCTATACGAGTATGAGAACCCAGGATAATTTGAAGGAAGGAATCTCTTCTTTTTATGCCGAATTAAGCAGAATTGAAAAGATGCTGAATCTAATTGAAAGTAGTCAAAACACTTTTTTTCTTTTGGACGAGATGTTTAAAGGCACCAACTCAGAAGATAGACATAGAGGAGGTTTTTCATTGATTAATCAATTAAGTAAGCTCAAAACGTCAGGAATTATTGCAACACACGATATCGAACTTGCTAAGCTATCAGAAAATAAGAGCTTAGTTACAAATTATAGTTTCAATAGTGAGATTATAAATGATTCAATGATTTTCAGCTATGAACTTCATCCGGGAATATGCAATGATTTTAACGCTAGTGAACTTATGGAAAAAAGTGGAATTAAAATTATATCTGATATTTCAAAAAGTGAAATCAATTAAAAATATGGCATATAACACGTTATAAATTTCAGCCGGAGTAAGTGCTAAATTGCAACAGATTACATAAATTTAAGGCTTTAACGGTTTGATTGGTTTTGGCTATGAATTTCCGGCCAAAAATTATAACAACATGTTGGCACCATGTTGAAGAGTGACACTGCAAATAGGATAACGATTGATAATAAACTAATTTTAAAAATATGAAAACAAAAATTTTATTAATTGGAGTACTTTTCGGATTCATTTCTTTGACTTGTTATTCACAAGATGAAAAAAAGACAAATTTTAAATTTCCGGAATATGTTGGATATGTAAATGATTTTGAAGGAGTTTTCACTAAAGAACAGATAAAAGAACTAAATGATATTATTGCAAAATATGAGAAGGAGACAACCAATGAAATTGCAATTGTGACGATAGCTTCATTTGAGCCCTATAAAACACTTTTTGATTATTCTTTGGATTTAGCTAATTATTGGGGGATAGGTAAAAAGGATAAAGACAATGGAATAATGATTGTTTTCGGAAAACAAATTCGACAGATAAGGATTCAGGTTGGATATGGGCTGGAAAACAAGCTCAAGGATGAGGAAACTAAAAGAATTATAGATGATATAATTATTCCGGAGTTCAAAAAAGGAGATTTTTTTACAGGGATTAAAAATGGACTTATTGAGATAATTAACAAAATTAAATAAATGAAACAAATAACAACCAGGCAGATGCGGTCATAAAACATTTGGGGTGAAGTGGTTATTCAATTATTCTGCCAAGAATCAACTTTTTTCAACAGTGGATAAAAATACAGCTCGCTTTCCTAAGTGTTTTATATCACAGAACGTTGGGCAGCCTGGGGTTTCGCTTTTAGATATACAAAAAATGATTTAGGCCAGTATTACCTGTCGGACAACGCTGAATAAAAAGGAATAAAATGGTACAAAAAAATAAAATAATAATTGGTGTTATCTTTCTTAACTTAATTTTAATTTGCCTGGGAGCAATGGATAAAGGAAAGATGTCATTTGTTTCCATTCCAGCCATACTACTGATCAATCTGATTTTTATAATTTATAGTTTGATTAAAAAAAATAAAAGGCTAATAATAATTGCTTTTATTTTATTAGTTGCTTCAACAATTATTGCGTTTGTTGTTTTTGTTCATTTTATGCCATTTCTAACCAGGTAGGAATATTTACCATCAGTATGGGTACTTACTTTAATCGGACAACAGCGATTTGAAATACATTATTGGTAAAAAATACAAGATACAGGCAGGGCCGATAACTGAATTAATTGTTTCACTTGCGAATTGTTTCAAACACAGAGACCTTTTCCGGAATATAACAGGAGAGACACTATAAACCCTGCTGGGGCGGACTTGCAGTTTGGACCATTACCCCCGTTGGCGATAGCTTCCATCCACACCCCAATATCAGATTATTCCGGAAATGCCCCCTTTCCTGTAGTTGATAAAAATCATTTGCTTTTTTCAGGAATAACTTTTACATTTAGAGCATAAACGGTAGTAAAAAGTTGAGAAAAGATTATTCAGATGAAAACCGATGATTTTATGATCATATACAAACAGTTGTAAATTTATTACTGCATTACAGGAAAGAACAGGAAAAGTTAAAAATATACTAAATAGCTTCATATCAGAGAAATTAATTATATAAATGAGAAATTGGATGCAGTCAGGTTGATCTGTAATGAACGAAATAACAGTAAACAATTTCAGTAATAATAAAGGAAGCTATGTACAAAAGTTCTTCAATGACATTTTTTTACAAGTACCTCTTTGTCCCGTTATGGGGAGGAGGCTTTCTGACAGGTATCATCTTTACCTGTTCGCAGAATGACCAATTTTCACGTTACAGGTCAAAGGGGTTAGTTTTAATGGTCGGATGGGCCATGGAGTTGGATTTCTATTGAAGGAATATCGCCTATCATTACTAAATTCATCATAATAAGCAAACCGGGATATCTGTCCGTTGTGTGAGGGATTAATTTTTTTAGTAGCATATGTATCAAATTATAAGTTCTAATTATCTATGAAATATTTTTTAACCATCATTGCCCTGTTTATCTTTATTAACGGGTTTAGCCAGTTAGGTATTAAAGTTTCGCAATACCGGCCGGCCAACATTTTGGGAAGGGTGTTTGACAAATCAGTGGCCGGAGAAATAAGTTATGTTTACGGAGACTCTGAAGACAGGCTTCTGTTTCATTTTGCGTTTTCGCATACCAAACTCAGCAGTCGTGAAGATACGATCAGAACCTATGCTATATCCAATAAGGATGATAGATTCATGGTATATCCGGGCTATGTGACTTATTCAAGGTTTAACATAAGTTTCCTGAGTATGGGAGTGGATTATGCTTTTATAAAGACCCGTAAATTCATAACCTACGCAGGTATGGATGTGATATTCGGTAACAGCAATATCAAATATGAATCGTACTATGCAACCATTTCGAATGAAAGCTTCAATGGTAAAGAATTTAATATAGGTATTCGGCCCCGTTTCGGCGCCACTTTTTATATTACCAAAAAACTGGGCATTTTTACTGAATTGACCAGAAATATATACAAAGATATACACAAAACCCTGTTTGCCAATAACGAATTTGGCCTGGGGATCAGATATAAATTATTTAACAAAAGATGAAAAAGAACATATTATGGATAGTGCTTGTATGTTTGGCAACACTAATACTATCGTGTGAGCACGTGAAAGATGACCCTGCCGATTATTATCCCAGGGTTAAAACATTACAGGCAAATTACCAGGGTTACGGAATAATAGAAGTGGCCGGTATAATTGAAGACGATGGCTCCACTCCTGTGGAAACATTCGGATTTTGCCTTTCCGACTCAGCAGTTCCCGAATTGATGGACAATCAGCTTATGGCAGGCTATTTTCAAAACGATACCTTTGCAGCCGTTTACCAGGGCGACTGGCCTGCAGGGAAATATTACCTGAGAGCCTGGGCAGTAAATGAGGATAGTTATTCCTATGGCAATGTGGTAAGTTTCGAGGTCGTAAAAACACCTGTTATCTGTCCGTGTAACCCTGTTCCTAATACCATCGATATTTTTGGCTCAGGGTATGCAAAAACAATAACTTCTACAGAGGTTCAAAATGATTTCGATGTTCTTTCACCCTGGGATTTTTCAGCAACAGCTTACCCGGGTGGCATAGATCTGACATTTGGTGCCCGGCCTACCACGGGAATTTATATGGTAACCGGAAATTCGGATATTGCTTACAATGAGGTGCGTGTTAATGTTCGCACCGGGAATGGTGGAATCGGGTTAATGGATGGATCGCTGGTATATGTAAATGAATATGAGCATAACAGCTGGACAGTAACTATTTGTGAAGCACAGTGGTCATCCAGTGATTATAATTTTTTAACTGTAAATTTCAGTTGTACATACAACTATTAAATATTTCCGGATCACTTCAGGGTTTTGTTTTTTCTGAAGTAATCTCAACAAACAAACAAATAAATACTAATGTAAGCCGAAAAACCAAAAAAGTAGACATAATTTAAAATCAATTACCATGAAAAAAGTCTCATTATTAGTCAGTGTTCTGTTTATTTTAAATGGATCGTTTTTATCAGCACAAACCGGTAAGGGAAAAATGCTTATCGGTGTTTCTTCGTCCCTTAGTGTGGCAGGTACAGGTTCTGATTTGATGTCATTAGGAGTTTCAAATACAAAGTATAAAAGCGATGCAAGCAGCTCCGGAAGTTCCGAAAATGATAAAACAACCAGTATTAATTTCTTGCCTAAAGTTGGTTTTTTTGTCGCGGATAATTTTGTGCTTGGGATTGATCTCAGTGCGGCTGTAAGCAATGATGAATATAGTTACACCGTTAATACATCCACAATTAAATTTAATAATAGCAGTACATTGATTAGTGCCGGGCCATTTATCAGGTACTATGTTCCTGCAGGTAAAGTGATGCCTTATTTTGAATTAGGTGGAGGTATCGGTTTAGCTAAAAGCAAATATACTGCTACAGGAGGTTTTAGCGGCAATACAGATGAGGAAGATAAATCAGGAATTTTATCTGTTGGTGGCGGTGTTGGTATTGCAACCCTTCTGGGGGATAAAGCGTCCTTCGATGTAATGCTGGGTTATAATTCCATGACTGTTAAGGATAAGAAGGATAATCCCGACAATGAAAGGACCATTATGGGTACCCTTGGTTTAAAATTAGGATTTATCATTTATTTGGGCGCGAATTAAATCAGGAATGAATAATTTTCATATAAAGTATAACCTCAAATTAATTAAGAGGTATATAAATCAGAAATCTGATGAATAGAATTTTAAATCATTAAATTAAAATTATGGATGAAATTAAGTATGGTTCCTTAATTAACAGAATAAAGGCCATTCTAATTGATGGATTGGTATTGGTAGGATTTGGTATAATTGCAGCTACCATTTTATCTGAATTTGAAAATGTAAATGATTCGGTGCGGCTGATAATTTTTGTTTTTGTATTCCTGTTATATGATCCGATATTTGTCAGCATTTTTGGAGCAACAATCGGACATTTAATTATCGGGTTAAAAGTCAGAAGGGAAAATAACATAGCGAGAAAAATAATATTTCCACTGGCTTTGGTAAGATTCACAATGAAGGTATTATTGGGCTGGATCTCATTACTTACAATTTCAGGTAATAAAAAGAGTAAAGCCATTCATGATTCTGTTGTGGGATCAGTTGTATTGCAGGCGTAAAGTCACGAAAAAACCAATATATTACTACAAAGGTCTGGCTGTAGCCGATAAAATAATTTATTAAATAACAGTATGGCCGGCCCCCGTATATATGGGTTTGCAACCCACATCCTGTTCATGTGAATCCGGGATTCACACGGTCATCCCTGTCCATCACCAAATCCTTCAAATCCTGTTCAGACAATAAAGGAAATACCTGCACGGAACCGGCCTGTAACGAAAAGAAACCGTGTGTGAGGGTAGAGATACGATTAATCGAGTCTTTACATCAACCATGTGAAACGAAAATACCACCGGGAGAAGAATTTAACCTGAACAGGGAAGGGCAGGATGGGGTGTTACGGGAATCATTTCAAAGAATTCATTTAAAAAACAACCGTCCTTCCAACAAAATCTTTAGTTTGCAAAAAAGCATGGTTACCTGTCAACTTTTTAAATTGTCACCAAAAGAAATTGCTTTTTATTTGAATATCAGATACATTTATTTCTCAAACGGTAATTGGGATTTAGGGAAATTTCATTGAAGTTAATTACTTATTTGGTGTAAAGCATGTGACTTTAACTTTGTAAACTATCTACTTTAACGTACAATTCATCCGAACAAAGGGGTGAAAAAGATGTTTGTATTAGTATGGAAATAAATTAATTAGTAATAGTGCTTATTATTTTATTTACAGGAAAAATTATCGTATGCCAATATATATGGATCGTCACGATGTATCTGAATTTGTTACTGCAGAAAATGTAGCACAACTTCATGGAGAAGACTTGAAAATTCAACATGAATTTAACTGTCGGGGTTTGACATATTGGTTTGATGACATTAAAAAAATAGCCTTTTGTTTAGTAGATGCACCAAATAAAGAGTCCATACAGAAAATGCACAATCGTGCACATGGCGAAGTGCCTAATCAAATACTTGAAGTTGATGCAAACCTTGTTGAGTCATTTCTGGGAAGGATTGAAGATCCTGTAAGTTCAACTCAAAAAGAATTAAATATAATAAACGATCCGGCCCAAAGAACATTAATGGTTATACGATTTACTACACTTTCCCTAAAAGATTTTAGTATTTCACAATCAGAAACACGTTTGCTACAACCTATTAATTCAATTAGTGATTTGCTAAAACGTTTCGAAGGACGGCTTGTAAGACAAAAAGAAGCTTCTTTATTGGTTTCCTTTAAATCTGCGTATAATGCTGTGCTGTGTGCATTTGAAGTAAAGAAAATTTTTAATTCATTAAAAAAGGGATTTGGCAATTCAGGTATCGACATAAAAATAGGATTGGCTACCGGCATGCCCGTAAATAAAGACAAGGCTTTCTTTGAGGATACCATAAAATTAGCCGATCGGCTTTGTTTTATAGATAAGAATGACATTGTTGTATCTGCCGAAGTCAGGCATGCATTTATTACAGAAAATACAGATGTGTCTTTTAACATTGACAAACTAAATAGTTTAGCATCGACTGACGAAAACTTTTTAAACCTTTTAATGGATTTTATCGAAAAAGAATGGCAAAATATTGAGCTAAAAGTTGATGATTTTGGCAATTCGTTGGGAATGAGCAAAACGCTGATTTATAGAAGAATGATGTCGCTAACAGGGAAGTCGCCTAGTAATTTTATTAAGGAATATCGTTTAAATCGTGCCTTAGAAGGAATAAACCAAAAAATGAAAACTATTTCTGAAATAGCATTTGAAACAGGATTTAACAATGCATCTTATTTTTCGAAGTGTTTTCAACGACGATTTGATCTTTTACCCTCGGATTATATGAAGTCCTGAAATTGGAATTATTCAATATCGACCTAAAAGTTCACTTATTATACCCAAATGTTCTACCCCTCCGCTCTTTTAAGTGGTATTTTTGATAACAGTAATGAACTAGTATTTAATACCTAAAATTAAAAAATATGAAAATTGCAAAAGACAATATCGAAATTAAAATGGAGATTCCCGGAGCTATTATCCGTCAGAAAACTGATTTTGGTGATGCTACCGGATTAGGTAAAATTAGCGGCGAGTACTTCAGCCTTTCTGCCGGAGTGGATACAACTCCTCTGTTTATGGGACTTGAAGGGAACTTGTGTCAGTGCCCTCACTGGGGATATCTTATCAGCGGTCAACTTACTACCACTGATGCTGAGGGTGTAGAGGAACATGTCAGTGCTAAAGAACTGTTTTACTGGCCTGGTGGACATAATGTAAAGGTTAATGCAGATGCAGAAATCGTTATGTTCAGTCCTCAGCAAGAGCATACACATGTAATCAATCATATGATTGAGATGGTTAAATAGAAAGCCATTGATCAAATTTTGATATTCTGCTCTCGTTTTTTTAAATTGTTTAAAACCTAAAATTCAAAAATAACATGAAACAAATTATTTATATAATGCTGATAACATTAATATCAGTAAATATGACAAAGGCTCAATCAACAAATGATTTAACTGAAAGTCTTTTTGAAAGACTTGGAGGAACTGATGGAATTACTTCGATTGTTGACGATGTAATTGAAGCACATATGAAAAATCCGGTAATTAAAGACATTTTCACTCCGTATAAAGAAGAGCCAGAACGATTGGCCCGAATTCGTCAGCATACCATCGATTTTTTTAGTGCCGGTAGCGGTGGCGCGGTTGAGTATAAAGGTAGGGATATGGTAACCACACACAAGGGTATGAATATAAATTCGGAACAATATATCTGTGTTGTAGATGATATTATGTTAGTTCTGAAGAATCATAATATTGACGAAAACTCACAAAAAGATGTTTTGGCAATACTTTGGTCGCTAAAAGGAATGATAATAGGTCAATAAACCTTATTTGAGAAAAGCAAAAAACGGATTCATCTACCTGATGCAGATGGACCTTTTTTGTTTTTTGTATTGTTTCCAACTCCTTCAATCGTGTGAATATGCTCCATATTTCCGACCGGTCAACTGCAACAGGGACTTCGTCTCATTGTTACTTTTATTACCTTGTAATCCCGGCTAACAGCCTACAGTCTAAAGTCTGAATACCTGACAGAAAAAATTTGCTTTTTTACCAAATAATTTTTGCATTTAGGTTGTAATCGTTAACCGGTTCTGTTGTAACGACCCTATTTTTTATCCACTTTAAGTTTGCTCTTCGGAACCCCTTTGTTTTATTTCAAACAGAATCACCATAATCTTTTAGATTCAATAAATTTCCGTATATTTAATAGACTTGTTTTACCATTTAGCTTTTAATTATGTCAACCCATAAAAATATTGAACCCGAAAAGCGCGATGAACGAAAAATTGCCAAAAAGCTTTACAAAAAAGAACTTAATAAACTTCAAATAAAGCTGGTAAGACTGCAGGAGTGGATCAGGCAGAAAGGATTACGGGTAGTTGTAATTTTTGAGGGAAGAGATGCTGCTGGTAAGGGTGGAGTTATCAAACGTATATCCCAATGCCTGAATCCCAGGATATGTAAAGTAGTTGCTTTGGGAACTCCAACAGAAAAGGAAAAAACACAATGGTATTTCCAGCGTTATGTTAATAACCTGCCAGCTGCAGGGGAAATGATACTATTTGACCGTAGCTGGTATAATCGGGCAGGAGTAGAGCGTGTAATGGGATTCTGCTCTGAAGAGGAATACCAGGAGTTTATGCGTTCATGTCCCGAATTTGAACGCATGCTCATACGCTCGGGAATTATTCTGATTAAGTACTGGTTTTCTGTATCAGACGAAGAGCAAGAGCTACGTTTTCAGGCCAGACTCGATGATCCCACAAAACGCTGGAAATTAAGCCCTATGGATGTTGCCTCTCGCGAAAAATGGATCGATTACTCAAAAGCCAAGGATGAGATGTTCAAGTATACCGATACTAAACAGTCACCCTGGTATGTGGTACCAGCCGATAATAAGAAGCGTGCCAGGTTAAATTGCATACATCACTTACTGAGCTTGATACCCAATAAAGAACTACCTGTAAAAAAGATAAAACTTCCTCCTCGTCAGGAGAGCCATGGTTATGTAAGACCTCCTTTTACTGATCAGACCATAATTCCTGAAGCTTATTGAACAGGACAATTAAGCAGTAAAATAAATATAATAGGCACCTGGGGCTCCGGTATATATTACACCTGATTCTTTTAAACGGACATGATGTCTTTGGCTAATTCCCCCCTCCATGCAGATGTAGGTTTGCATCCGACTGTTAATTTTTCCAGATACCGGTGTCCTTATACAATGATCAGGATTTACGCCTTGAAAGGAAAGAAATATATAACATACTGCTTCCTTAATAAACAAAAATAAAACATCCTATACAAGCCTGCAGGAACATTCCCGGAATTCGTTTGTTTATTGACGGTATATAGGGTACATTTAATCGGAGCACATTAACATATTTTATTTCATCCGGATTATCATTTTACAATGGACATTCACAAATTACATTCAAAACAACAGGCCTTTTTCAACTCAAACCAAACCCTGGATATAGATTTCAGGATAACTCAGTTAAAGAAGTTAAAGCAATGTACTGAAAGAAAATGAAGAATCGCTATACAAAGCGATCTATGAAGATTTTGGTAAATCTGCCTTCGAAACCTATATTTCAGAACTTTCCCTGGTATATCACGAGATCAATATTTTTCTGAAAAATATCAAAAGATGGAGCAGGCGTGTTAAAGTATCCAGCCGCATAGTAAATTTCCCTGCCAGAAGCTATATCATTACCGAACCGTTGGGAATTACACTGGTTATCGGGGCGTGGAATTATCCGTTTCAGCTTTCGCTGGTACCTGCCATAACATCGCTTGCTGCCGGAAATACGGTGATACTGAAGCCCAGTGAACTTCCTGCAAGATCATCGAAAGTAATGGCAGAGATCATTAACGGGAATTTTCCGGATGAATATTTTTGTGTTGTGGAAGGCGGTGCGGGACAAACAACGGAGCTTTTAACATACCGTTTCGATAAGCTATTTTTTACCGGCAGTGTTCACGTGGGTAAAATTGTTTATGCCGCGGCAGCCAGGCATTTAACGCCCGTCACACTTGAACTGGGAGGGAAAAGCCCCACATTTGTACTTGCTGATTGTGATATAAAGATCTCTGCAAAACGAATCGTTTGGGCTAAGTTTCTGAATGCCGGACAAACCTGTGTGGCTCCCGATTATGTGTTGGTTGACAAATCTGTTGAAGAGAAGTTTCTGGAAGCAGTAAGGAATGAAATTGAAAAATATTATCATAGCAACGGATCGCCTGGTGAAAATTATTTAAGAATTATTGATTTGGCCCATTTCGACCGGCTTACAAATCTTATTGATAAAGAAAAGATATACTGCGGGGGATATGCCAGCCGGGAAAACCTGTTAATTGACCCGACGATTTTAAATAATGTTTCATTTGATGATGAGGTGATGAAAGAGGAAATATTCGGGCCGGTCCTTCCGGTTATAACCTTTGAGAATCCTGATGAAGCTATACGGAAAGTGAAGGAAAGGCCCAGACCGTTGGCCTGCTATGTATATTCGAAAAACAGAAAATTAATAAACAGGATATTAAGGGAAGTTTCCTTCGGAGGCGGGGCGGTCAATGACAGTGTCATGCATTTTGCAAACAGTAACCTGCCCTTCGGGGGTGTAGGGTTAAGCGGAATGGGAAATTACCACGGCAAGGCAGGCTTTGATACATTTTCACATCAAAAGAGCATACTGGACAAACCCTATTGGTTTGAACCGGCCCTGAAATACCCGCCTTATTCAAAACGCAAACTGAATGTAATAAAATGGCTTTTTGAATAGGTTGCAACCCGTATTCTGTTCATTCGAATTCCAGTCGACTTATACCTGCTAACCGGCTCCCAAGTAATATCATTTGCTTTTTACCGGATTAACGCTTATATTTAAAACATAAACAGTAATCGGAAGCAGGGTAAAAAAAGAAAGAACGCGAAAGCATAAAAAATTCGTCGTATGATTTATTCAGTCAGTACATCCATTCAATTGAATAGTGTATTCCTGTCGGTTACAGGTTGTTCAATTCCGGGTGTAAATTTTTGGGAAATAATTCAATTATTGAATTTACGTAGGCTTTTTGGGACTAATTCCTCCTGATGACTGAGAAATTAAGACAAAATATAAACCGATACTATTAATTTATGAAAAAAAGAAAGTTTTTATTTCTGCTGGTAACAGTTTTCACACTAATTGTGTCAACAATAAACGCGCAAACCGGCATTGAGCTGTTAATCAGGTCGAATTTAGGGATAGGAGCAGAGTATAAATCGTTGGAATACAGTAATACCAATGGTTCCGGTACTATTTTATACAGTCCTGGCGGAGGCATGGGACTGGAATTTGGTCTGGGATACGATCTTATTAAAAATGTTGAGATTATACAGTACTATAGGATATCAACAAAACCTGGCCATACAATATTATTCTTCTACATCGGGTGGTACAGATAAAACTTCGTTTTTATTTAACAGGACCTCTGTTTTACTGGGAGCAAATTATAAGATGAAATTTTCGGAAGAGAACAAATTAGGTTTAATTATCGGTGGCGGAGGGAGTTTTAACATTCCCGGGAAGATGACTGTAACAGAACTTAATTTCAGATATGGTGAAGCTACCTTTCATCCGGAAATTGGTTTTCACCTGGAAGCAGGACTGTTTTATGAATTTAGTAAATGGATTATTATTCCCTCGATAAGATACAGATATGTATATTTTCGTTTGAAGGATTATAATAAATTGTCAGCAAATACATCTTTTAATACTGTTAATTACATGCAGTTTAGCGATTACATAAAGAATGTTAATGCTTGTGGTGTTGATTTATCCATTACGTTGAGAAGAAAATCGGGAAACAACAAGCCCGGCATGTAGTAAAAAGCAGTAAAAGTGGTCATCCGGATATTACAGCCAGGCTGGATGAGCCATGTGAAAAGTCTGTTTCATAAACCGTTTACAGATCACAGTTGGCTGATCAACTACGAATAAATCATCGAGGAGGCAATCAGCTACTTGCATCGGAAATAAATAAGTTTCTTCCGGATATCCCGACAACTTGCCGCGAGGCACTTCATTCTTACGTTTTTTTTTAGCATATTTGGGATTGGGTTTAAATATATCAGGTTACGGACCCTCAAACTTTTTATATCTGTCATCTATGTTCGAAACAATTAAACATAAAGTATTAACTGAAAACCAGCTTCAGGATATCAGGAAGAAAAACAGGGACAAAAAAATTGTTTTCTGCACGGGATGCTATGATATCCTGCAATCGGGTCACGCGGTTTTCTTTAACCAGTGCAGGCAGTTTGGCGATATCCTGGTGGTGGGGGTGGGAAGAGATTCGGTAATTTCAAGTCTTAAAGGACCCGGAAGGCCTGTTAATCCCGAAAACAACAGGCTTTACCTTGTTGCGGCCATGCAGGATGTGGATTTTGCCGTGTTAAACGATGCAGCAATAATGGGTGACAAAATTGATTTTGCCGGCATTCTTAGCGAGCTCCGTCCCGACTTTTTTGTTTTGAATGACGATGATTCGGGAATAAAAGAAAAAGAAAAACTATGCCGTAAAACAGGAACAAAGATAGAGCTGGTGAGCCGTATAGTACCCAGAGAACTTGAAGCAACCTCTACAACGAAGATCATTGACAAGATTAACTTTAAATACAGGGCCCCACTGCGTATCGATTTTGCCGGAGGATGGACAGATGTGCCATTTATTATGGATGATATGAAAGGCTGTGTGTCGAATATCACCATCAGTCCTTTGATAGAATATAAAAACGGACGGTTTAATTTCTCGGGTTATCCCAGGGGGAGCGGACTGAGTACATCAACGGCGGCTAAGATACTTGAACTGATCAGTTCCAAAACATATAATTCCGATTCAAAAACACTTACACAGATCGGCGAAGATCTGTTTAATCTGGAGAATACCGAGCTGAATTGGGCCATAGGCCGCCAGGATCAGTATTCCATTGTTTTCGGGGGATTTAACTGCTTCGAGTTCGGAAAGGACTATGCAAAGCGATTGGATATTAATATCAATAAAGAAGTATTGGATGCGTTCAGGAAAAACCTGTTGCTTATTCATACGGGTACCTCAAGAAATGCACAATCGGCTGTGGAACAGGTATACCGGAATTACAACACCCCCCAGGGACGAAACGCGTTGGAAAAGCTTGCACAATATGGTAAAGAATTTGCCCTGGCTCTTGAAAAAGGCGATTTCATTCAATGTGCTTCCATAATGGAGAAAAACTTCGAGGCACAGATACAGCTGGCTTCCGCTTCAACCAGTAAAGCCCTTGATCATATGTATGATTTTGCAAAAAAGAACGGGCTAATTGGCGGGAAAATTGCAGGGGCCGGTGGTGGCGGGGCTTTCATATTTTATTGCAACGATCCGGAAAGTTTAAAAAATGCCATGAAAAAAGAATTTGTAGACTGTTTTGAAATTGATTTCGATTTTCATTACAAAGACATTAAATTGATGAATAAAATATAATAAGCAGGATTATGATCGGTTATCAGTAATCAGTAATCAGTTGTGGGCATCTGACCAAATCAATTATGCACAACCGCCCAACTAACATGCTCGTTCATTTGCAAAAGAAACATTGTTACTGATATTTCTCTTTTCTGAGGGTTGGTTGTTACAGGCAAAAAAGTCAATAAGAAATAGTTACACCGTGTTTTTATATCGGATTGCATTCGGTAACTAGTTGGTTTTTGCAATTGACAATTGTTTTTGATTTTAATCAAGATATAAAAAACCGGTTATTCGTTTTAGCTTGTTTTTTTCAAAATAAAATAGAAACCGGGTGGTCCCATCTGAATCAGCCATTTGTATAGTATTTGCCGTTATTTGGGTGATGGAAAAAATTTGAAAGAAGGTACTTTTTTCCATATGGGGTTTAATATTCCCGGGAAGCCCTAATTTTGCACTTGTTACATCGAAAGTGAAAACAAAATCACGATGCTTAGCCCGGTAAATTTCAATTTTATTCTTCGGGTTGGAGAATGTGTAAATGGTATCGGTAACTGTTGAATCGTACGTGTTTGTGACCGGCTTGCGATAAGATTTTAAAAAGCGATACTTTTTAGTAAGACTTGTGACGGTGTAATTATTTAAGGCCTCATTCACAAAATCTTCACTCACAAAGTTAGCAATCTGGTTCGCATCGGTATTTATGTAATTAGACTGAAATTGTTTTTGGGCATCGTTACGAACTTCAGATGACTGATCGGGCTTAATTACACTACAGCCCGAAAAAAACAGTATAATGCCAATAAGTATAATGTTTTTTAATTGCATGGTTTTTATGTTATTTTATTAATCGTATCGTTTTAAATTCTGTTTTGTGTTCAGCTTTAAAAAGCAAAGGGTTGTTTCATCCAGCTGAAACAACCCTTTTGTACCAAATCTACTCACCACATGAATCTAATTCCATTTTTATCAGTTTCTTATAAATTAGCTTTTATTAAAGTGAAATGGGGTTTGCCTCTTGCTTAATCTGACTTTTTGCAAAATTACGTGCCTGCAATACCCATGCTTCTTTTTCAATACGGTCCGGCGCTATTTCCAATATTTCCGAAATTACTTCAACGTCTTTCGATTTAAGTCGACTAATTTGTTCAAAGGTGTATATTTCAAGCAGGTTAAGTCGTTCTTCAATCCACAGGCTAATTCCTTTTATAAGGGTAAGGTTGTTTGCCTGGTGTTTTTGAGCGCTACCTAAGCTGTCGTAGGATATAATACTCTTTTTTTCCTGAATACGTTGAAGGAGGTCCTCTTTTTTTCCTTTAATACGTAACAATTCTTTAGCCTGAAAGATCCATTCATCTCTTTCAATTCTACCCGGGAAGTACTCAATGGCTTCAGTAACCTGATCTACATCATCGTCATTAAACCTGCTGATTTGCTTAAATGTGAAGATAGCAAGAGCATTTAATTTTTTATTTATCCATTTACCAATGCCACTAATGGCGGTCAAATCATCGGCTTCATCCTCACTGGCGATTCCAATTCTGTCGTAGTAAATTTTTGATTTTCTTGCTCTGATCCGTTCCAGTAATTCGAATTTTTTTTCTTCACTGATAACCAGTTCCTTTGCCTGTGCCACCCACTCATCTCTTTCGATACGTCCGGAAAAGTATATAATTGCGGTATCAATGGCGCTGATATCCTTTTTGGTGAATTTACTAATCTGTAAAAAAGTAAATATTTCTAAAACATGTAACCTTTCTTCAATATATGGTCCAATACCGCTGATCATCTGCAAGTCATCCTTTTCTTCCTCTGTGGCCTTCCCAAAACTATTGTAATCCAGTAAATGTCTGTGTTGTGCAATAAGTAACAATTCTTCATCTTTTTCATCAAGCAATTGTTCTGTTTGCTTGTTCTTCAGGGTCATTTTGTCTGTTTCAACTAAAGCTTCTTTGTACCGTGCTTTAAGCGCTTTCTCCTTTGAAATAAGCTCTTCGTTTTCTTTAGTCAGACTATCAAGCTTTTTTTGCAGTGTACTGTTTTCGGCACTCAGGCTGGATACCCGGCTTTTTGATTCATGCAGTTCGGCTTCCACAACTTTTAATTTTTTGTTATATACTGATTTGGTATATAACCATGCAGTCACATATCCAATAATTGCAGCGCCTGTCAACAATAGAAGTATTTCAATTGCTGCGACACTTTTTGATTGTGTTAAAAGAATGCTTAGCGCGTTCATGATTTTATTTTTTTAAGGTTATTACTGTTCTTC
This sequence comes from uncultured Bacteroidales bacterium, assembly GCA_963748095.1. Lineage (GTDB taxonomy): Bacteria > Bacteroidota > Bacteroidia > Bacteroidales > UBA10428 > CAVVIO01. The sequence continues at coordinate 19,427 of CAVVIO010000059.1, read as the reverse complement.
GGTTATTTGCTCTACCTTTTTGTGTGGAATTATTGTCAACTGGCTGAAGTTCGCCTTTCGATTCAATGCTTATTTTTTTTGCAGATATTCCTTCTCTTTCAAAATATTGCTTTACGCTTTGTGCACGGCGGTAACCAAGGGCCTGGTTGTATTCTTTGGTACCTATAGCATCGGTATGGCCGGTAATAGTCAGCATGACATCGGCGTTTTGTTCCAGATACTCATTTGATTCGTCAAAATACTTGCGGGATTGATCGTTTACATTGAATTCCGATTTATCAAATGCAAAATAAATCACCAGGTCTTTCGGAACCGCTGGTTTTTCTTTTATATCAACTTTAGGTAGTGTGTCGATAACTATATTGTTTTCGGGAGATACAGCATTAAGCTGGAGACTAATGGGTTCATTGCATAATTCTTGTATCTTGCAAACGTAAATATAGGTTGAAAGTGCTGACCATAAAGCAAATGCAATAAATCCGGTAATTAAAGTTCTCATTATTTTATTTTTTAAAGGTTATTTTGATTGAAACCATTTATTTCAAAATTGTCCTTATCCTGTCAGCCTTTTAAGATTATCTGAGATATTTAAAATCATGCAGATTAAATCCATCTTCATTATCGTTTGTAATTTTTCGTGAGTTATAATAATACAGATGTCCTTCAACATCAAAAATCATTTCAAAGCACTTTCCCGATCCGGTTAGTTGATTAGGACCAACATGAAAATTAAACAATGTATTTGTCGGGTCCGAGTTCAGTTCATTTTGAATATCCTTAGTATCAAGCAGCTTAATGTAATAAGGATACGCGCTTTTAATTTTTAACTCGGTGTTGGCATCCGTGGCCATCATATTCTTGTTTAAAAGCAATACTTTGCCTTTAAACGATCTTGAGTGGTTGTAATATTTTAGTCCTTTTAATGAAATACAAAACCGTTTTCTTTCCAGGTTCCTGGCGTGTAGCTGTATGAATTTAATGACGGCAGGTAACACGTATCCGTAAGAAAGATCATCGTGGCCGGCATAGGAGATAGGAATACTGCAAATTTCCGGCATATCAGTAAGATTGCTTGCAGTGCCTCCGAGTACAAGACTTAAATATTCATAGGCTATTCCTTCCGGATCTTTATCGAAAACGCCTTTCATAAGTACCAGAAAAGAATACCTGGAATCTAACCTTTTGGTTTCAAACTCTTTTTCAGTAATAAATTCAAATGGTGTTAATTTCCAGTATTTCTGTACGGCATCTTTTAGTAAAGTATTATAAAGAAGGCTGCCATTGTCAATTACAACGCAAGTAGTAGAGTTCTTAAACATCCCTATTTGCTGTTTTGACGCCAATGGAGGATTCGCAAATACTCCCAGGCTCAAACCGCTTAACAGAAAAACAAACAGGTTCTTTTTTAGATTAATATCCATCATAAATTCGGTTAAGATTTGGATCAGATTCTTTTTTTTCATTGTATAGTTTTAATAATTTATTAATCGATTTTTTAGTAGTGTATTCTGCATAAATGTTTTTTCAGTTTTTATTGATAATTAAAAGGAAGCCTGCAAAAAAGTCCGGGAATAGTTTGAATTATCCTATTTCATTGAAATAGCCTATTTTATACAATAAAGTTCGTTCTATTTATAATGGTAAGTGTTATATAATTCTGATAATAAGTTACATCATTCACATATTTTTGGCAATTAAAAAAGAGGTAATCCTTGCGGATACCTCTTTAGGATTTATAAAATTACCAATAACCTGTTATTGTGGCTGCGTAACTGCATTTCCATCTAGAATAACTGCAGTTTGTGCCAGAGCCCTTCCATTCATAGAAGCCCCTGTTTGTAATGTAATTCCTGTCATGGAAAGTAAAATACCTTCAAAATGTGAAGTTGTGCCAAGAGTTGCTTCACCTGCTACCTGCCAGAAAATATTTTTAGTTTGTGCGCCTCCTTCTAAAGTAATAATAACAGCTGAGCTCATGTTCAGGTTACCTGCAATCTGGAATATCCAGATATCATCTGCTGTACCAGAAATGGTAAGTGCTGAAGGTATGGTAACCGTACTGGTCCATTTATAAAGTCCCGGCGAAAGTGTTTTTCCACCAATGTCGCCTGTTCCTAATTCAACAAAATCAGGAGAAGGACGACCAGCTGCATCATTGTATGCAGTAATCATATTTTCAACTGCTGTAGTTAAATTATCAGGAGTAGGATCAGCCATATCAGCTGCATATACTTTTCCTGTAATCTGTGCGGATGTTGCATATCCGGTGGCATCAGTTAATGCTAATCCGGTGATATACGAAGTTGCAGCAGGGCTTAATCCTAAATTACCAATAATTACTGAAGTCGAATTGTTGGTAATGGCTGTTTTAGCTAAAATAACATAATTTTCTGAAGCGCCAAGATCTACTGTAGCCAGAGCGGTAATGGTACCGCCTGTTGTAAAATTCCATACCTTGTCAGATTCAAGTGCATTGCCTGCCTGGTCCGTTGCATCAACAGTCATAGTGGCTGTATAAGCTGTTACAGGTGATAAATTAATTGAAGGTGTAAAGGTTGCTGTAACTCCTGAATAATCAACTGAACCGGGAACTACGGTTGTTCCCTGTTTTAGACTTAAACTGGAAGCTGTAATTGTTGATGCTTGCATAGCCTCACTGAATGTTACTGTTATTGCTATATTGCGTGATACATCAGTCGCGTTGGTAAGTGGATTGGTTAGCGTTACAGTTGGCGGTGTATTATCAGCTGACACCCCGGTGGTAAAGCTCCAAACGGTTTTTTCTGATAATGCATTACCTGTCATATTTTTAGCTTCAGTGCTAATTGTTGCTGTATAAACTGTTTCTGCCGTTAATTCCGATGATGGAGTAAAGGTCACGGTTGAGTCTGAATACGACACTGCTCCGGTAACTACGGCTTCACCTTGTTTTAAGGTGAAAGATGAAAAATTGAGCGTTAATGGATCCATAGCCTCGCTAAAAGTGGCGCTTACGATTTTATTAAGTACTACCTCGGTAGCATTATTTGCAGGATTAACTGAACTAACAGTGGGAGAGGTTGTTCCATTATCGTCCGATTTTTTACAACCGGTTAATAAAACAACTGAAACCATTGCCATTGTTGTTAAAAGATTTCTTATATGCATAATATCTGTATTAGTTTTTGTGAAATAATATCACGGAACAAAGGTGAATACTTCAATACCGGAAAGTGTTACACTACTCCGATAATAAGTTACATCATTCACACATTTAAAGTGATTGTCAGGAAAGAATTGTAGGAATGAAATCTTTTGGTTTATTAATCAGGTAAGAACTTGTTATAGTTTATCTAAAAATAAAACCCCAACACTAAAAAAAGGGTTTTTGAGTATTGAGGTTTACTGACAGCGATCTTGCGGGTAATATGGCAAATAAATTTTTACTTATCGTTTTCTGCCACAAAAAACCGGTTCCTTGTTAATAATGTAGTAATGAGTCTACTGCCAGTTTCTTTATAACATTGTCTTCAATATCATAAAGTTTTACATATGTTTGAGAAAAATCATCGGAACTTTGCGGTGTTATAACAACAAAATTCATCGTTGCACCTGCTACTCCGGAATTATCATCAATCCATGTTCCTGAGTTCGCATATATTGATTTTATCCCATTATTGGTGTAAGGGAATAATTTTGGCTTTATGTGTGTGTCCAAAAACTACAATTCTTATATTGGAGTTTGGATTTTTAAAGTATTGTGTATTTGCCTGAATATCTATACTATCAAAATTAACCTGATTCGCAATTGCCAGTTTAACAGGGATATGCACTGCTACCTTGTTGATCGTTTGTCTTTCTTCCCAGTTGTCCTGGACCCCTCTGAAAAGTTTCATATCAATAAATCCTCCGGGAGTTAACTGAAAAGGAATCAGATCGTTAATTGAATATGTTTTGGTGAATCCATTAACATTGGTCACGATGATCTTTTCAGAAAATTTATTTGTAATAGGAATATAATTAATTAACGCTACCCAGCTTTGCCAATATCCAAATGCTAATTTCTGGCTTACATCACCCGAAACATTCGGGGTTACAACGGCTAATGTGTCGCCAGCTACTGTACAGTTTTGTATCTTATGGGTCGTTGCTAATCTTGTTAAAAAATATCCGGTAGGTAATATGGAGCCCGGCACACTATCTTTGTTTGAAATCGGGTCAGGTGCGGTAATAAAATTATAGCGATTGCCATGTTCAATGGCCAATACGGGCATACTTGCCGGAATGTAGGTACCTAAGCCTTGTGCATCACGCGCCTGATTTATACCAGGGAGAATAAGGTCAACATTAGCAGCAGTTATTTCCATATCATGATTCCCCGGTAAATAAGTAACAGTAATTCTCTTTTCCTGGATTATCTGGTTTAGGGCAGCAAATATTCCTGAATTGTTAGCTGCAAGACGCTGTACAAAATCACTCTGTTCTTTTCCCTGATAGGTGTCTACTGTTGCCGGTACATACCATCCATCAATCAGGTCTCCTGCAATAACAAGCTCTTTAACATTTAGAGATACTCTAATCCGCTGGAGCATCTTTTCAAGAGGCGCAATGTTATTATTGCATTGAGTATAGGTGATATCAGCACCCATATGCATATCGCTGAGAACAACGATCATATTTCTTTCACTGCTACCGTTGGAAAAAGGGTCAATTGTCACATTATTCAGGCTGTCTGAACCTGTCTTTTCGCATGTAGTGAATATAGCTAACAGCAATAACATTATAATAATACTTAAATTTCTCATTGTTTTCTCCTTAGCAATTAAATTGTATAATATAGGGGTATACGGGAAAATGTTGGTTGTGAAAGTATTAAAGAGATGATATTGCTTTCCTAAACAGTATGTTCTTATGTAAGAAAATCATTGATAATCAATGATAAGTTAAGATTAATTATAGATAAATTACCCTTCTGTAACGAATATACTTCCCGTGACGAATTAATCAGATGCCTGCTTGTCCCGGTTGACAGATGAATGAACCTCGTCACGCTTATAAATTTGCTTTTCCCAGGAATTACTTTTACATTTAGGCCGTAAATGGTAATTGAAGAATAGTGCCATTCTTGTATTCATTTTATAGTAACTATTTCAACTGGATTTTTGATAGGGAAGAGGAAACAAATTATTTTTTTGAAATAAAAAATAAAAAACAGAGCTAAACAAAAATATGATTCAGTTATGAAAAAACTATTTCTGGTAATTGCCATTGTGTTTCAATATCTGTTCTTATTTAGTCAGGATCAGATCCTCAGTACAAATAATGATCGTTATGATTGCAAAATAGAATCTATAGATACACTTAGCATCAACTTTACTTATAAAAATCCGGTTTCCAATAGTTGGATTAAAAAAAGTCTGCCAATAAAGGATGTAAAATATGTTAAATATCAGAACGTTGATTTTATTGTAGATTCTTTAAATATTAACCGTTTTATAGAGAAAGTTAATTCCCTGTCTTCGTCCTCATATTTAAAAAATATCATTGAAAATACGAAGGAGGATTATATATATACCTATTCAGGAGATATTATAAAAGGAGAGAATATATCTTTTGAAAACTCAGATAATGGTCAGATATATTTTAAGATTGATTCATTTAAATTAGCAGCATCAAAAGTCAAATTTTTTAATTATAATGATCAATTATGGGCGAATACTCAATTTGTACATAATGCAAGAGAAATTGAATTTGCCAGGAGATTATATAAAGGAAGAATGAATTATTACGAAAAAGAAGTGACAAGTACTTTAAAAACATTTGAGGATTTGGAAATTCATACCTCTGTTATGATGGCCGCAGTTTCAGAAAGAAAAAATAAGGAAATATTTGCATATTACAACAAAGGATTTGGAGATTTAAAAAAAGTGTCTTATAAAAATCTAATGGTCGATTTAAGTGATAATATGGAAAGTATGAAATATTTATATCAATATAAAACACTTCAAAATGGAAGTACCACCCTTTTTATTGTTGGGGTTTCTGCAATTTTATATGGATTTACTTATGAGATTCTAAGAGGGAATCGAGATGAAAATATTTCAGGATTCAATAAAATAGTCCCGGTTATATCAATTGGATTGGGATTAGCTTCTATTTGGGGAAGATCTAACCTTTCACAAAAAAAATCCAAAGCGCTTGCAAAGGCAATTGAATCTTACTAAACATTTTATAATATACAGTAAGGCCAATAAGACTTTTAATATTTTGTGATAGTTCATTAACCGCTTTATATTTCGTGAGGGGGATGATAAGGACGGAATCCTCCCTTACTATTCATACTGCCAGCCATTGTGAACTATTAATTGTTCATTCGCCGCAATGAAACAATTGAATTCATCCGGAGTTACTAATGAAATAGTCATTAATTTTGATGTATCTAACGATGCAGAAAGTTCAGTTATGATTTAACAATGGTTCCAACCGGCATAATTACTTTACCATATACTTCGTTCATTAGCGTTGCGATACCTGCATAAATAGCTGAAGCTCCACAAATAACACCTTCATATCCGGTAAATGTTTTTATGGTAACGTTACCGGTTTTATCGCCTAATGCCAACAAAAAAAATAAAATGGTCAGGCTGGCAAAAACAAATTGCAACGCTTTATTAATTTTTAATGTACCAATAAACATAAGTCCTGTAAAGATGCCCCACATTATTAAATAAGCGACCATACCGCCGGAAGATGGAGCAGGTATTAAATTCCATTTTGGCAGAAATATCAAAGCCACTAAAGTCAACCAGAAAAATCCATAAGAAACAAAAGCTGTCAATCCAAATGTGTTGTTCTTTTTTGCTTCTAAAATTCCTGCAATTATCTGGGCTAATCCCCCGTAAAAAATTCCCATTGCCAAAATCATCGAATTCATTTCGAAGTAACCTGCATTATGCAGATTTAATAAGACAGTAGTCATGCCAAAAGCTAAAAGACCTAATGGACCTGGATTAGCAGACTCGTTACTAATTATAATCTTTGATTGCTCCATAATTATATAATTTGAATTAGTTATTTCTGTAATTACATTTTTATGTTTAAACAACAACTTTTTTTCCACCCGTGAACGATCAGTGAATCCAAATGATTAACAAAGGGGGGATGGTCTGATTTTTCTTTTCCGATAATGATTTTTTTAGGGCTCATGTTTCATTTAAGTTAGGGTATTTCCAAATTTAAATGAAAGTTTAAAATAACTTCCCGGCTTACTTAGAATGGAAGTTTATTTGTAAAGAAGGATGAAGCCATTTCGACTATATTTCAGCCGGTAATCAGTACGCAGTGATGAAAAATTGCAGTAAACAGTAATTTTGAAAAAAGTTGAAAAGCAGGTTGGATATTGGATAGTAAAATCTGTTAATACAATGTTTTGTTCTTTACTGTCTTGTGCAGACATTCTATCTGAGTTCTATTTTTCTGTCCGGATGTAAATCTCTTCTTCCCCCTTATATCTGCTTACAGGAATTTCTGCCTGTTGAAATGTTTGTTTTGAAACATACTATTTCCTCCCGTACTTTGAACAGCGGCGAAATATTATATTGAATAAGAATATTTTATTAATTTTATTTACGATGGTTAAAGAGGGAACCATAAAGTCAGATTACCTTTGCACCCGATTACAAACCTGCAGCAGGGAAGGATAATTTGTGGTTCTTTTAACATTTAAAACGAATACAATGACGAATACCAAAACAATAAATTTAGCCGAGATGGTCGAAATGTATACAAGTGAACTGTATTCCTGGGCAGTTCATAAGGTTTCGGATTCAGAACTGGCTAAAGATCTGGTACAAGATACTTTTTTAGCTGCGGTAGAAAAAATAGATACCTTCAGGGGCGACAGCTCACCCAAAACATGGCTGATTTCTATTCTTAACTATAAAATTATAGATGTGTACCGCAAAAAAGTAAATCAGCCGATAAGTATAGATAACCAGGTGTTTTCAAAATTTTTTGATAAAGAAGGAAGCTGGCAGGAAGAAAAACGGCCAAAAGACTGGCACGAAGATGACCTGCATCTGTTGGATGATACTGAATTTCAAAAAGTATTAAAAAAATGTCTTGATGCCCTTCCTGAAACATGGAACATGTGCGTGAAGTTAAAGTATTTGTCTGAAAAAAGTGGTGAAGAGATTTGTCAGGAATTGGGTATTGCACCTACTAATTTTTGGCAGATAGTCCACAGGGCTAAACTGCAATTAAGGGATTGTGTTGAGAACAATTGGTTTAAAAAATAATGAGATATGAAAAAGATTATGAACATACTCTTTCTTTCGTGCCTGAAAGCAACTGAGCTGATTGAAAAAAAAATGCACTTTAAGCTTAACAGGAAGGAGAAAATGCAACTTAAAGCCCATAAAATGATGTGCAATGCCTGTACCAATTATGAGAAACAAAGCCTGCTTCTTGAAAAAGCAATCTCAGCCAGTAATCCCGGAGAATTTACTGAAAACGATCTGGAACAATTGAAGAAACAAATTGCTCAAAAACTGGAAAATTAATAATATGGAAGATATGAAAGCTGGAAATCAGAACATGAGCAGGTTGACTATATATTGGTAATGGATATTGTAATGGTACAATTTGTTTAAAATGTAATATATGGAAATTCCTGAAACAGCTATTGGAAGTAATCATTTGACCATCGAAAAATTCAGGGAAATGGATTATTTATCGGTTGATAAATATAAGATATCCATTGAACTAATGATGGAAAATGCCGGCTTACATCTTGCCCGGCTTGCAGTAAATGTAAAACCGGCTTCAGAAAATGTGTTGATAGGGATTGGTGCCGGAAACAATGGCGGGGGTGGCCTGGTGGCAGCAAGGCGTTTAGCAGCATGGGGATACAATGTATATTTGGATATTCCAAATGAAGAACTCCCGGAACTCCCGCAATTGCAACTGGAAAGGGCTCTGGCCTGCGGGGCTAAAATGGAATCAGTTCAACAACCCGGTATTTTTATTGATGCCTATCTGGGTTTCTCCCAGCGACTGCCCTTGTCAGAAACGATACAAAAAGCGGTTGACAAAGCAAATAGATTAGTATGTACCAAAATTTCGCTCGACCTGCCAACGGGTTTTGAAAAGACTACCAGTATTACTATATTTAAGCCAGATATTATTTTAACCCTGGCAGCCATGAAAACTGAACTAATTCCTTTATTGACCCATTCGAAGATTTATCTTGCCGATCTGGGATTGCCAAAAGAAGTTTATACAGGATTTGGCATTGAACAGCCGAAGGGTTTTAGTGAATCAGGTATCGTAAAATGTTATACGAACTAATAAGTGGACAATCATGATTACCAGTGAATTCAATGTTATAACAGGTATATTTGAAGTAAATTATACGGGTCGTATTCAGCTTTCCGATTTATTAAAATTTGGTATCCGGATTTATGAAGATAAAAGTCTTCCGCGCAGACTTTTAATGCTTACAGATGCTACTGGTGCACAATACGAAATAAGTGTCAGTGAAATTTCTGAGCTTATTGAAAGTGTGAAAATTCATGTATCCCCTTATGAATATGTAAAAGCAGCATATGTCCAGTCACGGCCCAAAGAAACAGCCTACTCCATGCTGATGTCAACCAGTCATCCGATTAAAAATTTCTTTCATAAAGTTTTTTCAACCAGGGAAGCTGCTAAGATATGGCTACTCTCCTGAATATAAGTTAATCGATTTTACTGTCGGCTTACTGTTTTTATCCGGCCATTTGTTCAAAAATGTAAAAACATTTTTACTGCTAACAGACATTTCCTTTTGCCATCAGTTGTATTCCCTTTTTCTGAATCCTGTGTCCGGAAATAAAATTTCATAAATTTTAATTCACAAGATATTATTAGTTGTGAGGGACTTGTGTCCTATATTGAATCAAGGTGAAATCATAAATAAATGTTAAAATTAAAAAAGTCTGTCAGGTTTTATAATTCTTCACACTAATATGCAAAACAAATTTATGTTCAATTAAAATTCGTAAAAATGAAAACAACAAAATCAATTTTGGCAAGCTTTGCGCTTATCTTATTAGTTTCTGTTACAACTATGGCTCAATCGAAAGCCAAAGTAATAGCTGTAATAAACAAAGCTGAATGGTGTCCGGTATGTAAGGCAAACGGTCAACGGGCTATGGCAGCATTTATGGCCGACAATAAAGACGGATCTATTCAATTTGTTGCCAACAACCTTACCAATGAGGCAACAACAAAGAAATCGGCAGAAGAGCTGAAAAAACTCGGATTGGAAAAGGCAATGGCACCTTACAGAAGTACCGGTGTAGTCTATTTCTTTAATTCAAAAAGCAAAACGCTTATTTCACAGTTAAGTATTGCCAAGTCGGATCAACAAATTGCGGATGCTCTTTTAGCCGCTAAAAATGATTTGAAATAATCAGATCATAAACTCAAAGGCGGAACTCAAAATTCCGCCTTTTTAAATTTAAAAATCATGGCAAATAGAATTTCAACATATTAAATTCCGATGAAGAAATAATTCAGTCGAAACTACCGGTAATTATTTACTCTTGGGCACAAAGGTGTGGGCCTTGTGGGTTAATCTTGATTTCACTGTCTGGGGTTTTGTAAATTACCGGAAGAAATGCTCTTATATATCAGGTTTGACAGATTCTCTGACAATTACAAAAAATTAAATTATGGGATTAACTATCAGTCTTGTTTATGGTTCTGTTCGCAGCGACCGGCAAGGAATAAAAGCAGCTAAATACCTTGAGAAAAAGTTAAAAGAAAGGGATATACAGGTTCATTTTATTGACCCTATTGTTTATCAACTTCCCTTGCTGGATAAAATGTATAAGGAATACACATCGGGTACAGCTCCGGAAACAATGGAAAAGCTGGCGCAACTGTTTAATGCTTCGGATGGTTTTCTGATCGTTACAGGCGAATATAACCATAGCATACCGCCTGCATTAAAAAATCTCCTGGACCATTTCCAACGGGAGTATTTTTTTAAACCATCGGCTATCGCATCCTATTCAAATGGTTCGTTTGGCGGTGTCAGGGCGGCAGTACATTTGAGAGTAATACTTGGCGAACTGGGTATGCCGGCCATTTCTTCCATGTTGCCTTTCCCTGAAATTGGAAATTTGTTCTACAATAATTTAGTTCCCAAAACCAGGCATATGGAATCATCAACAACAAGGTTTTTGGATGAGTTTGTCTGGTACCTGGAAGCATTTAAAAAGCAAAGAGAAATTCGGGTGCCGTATTGAGAATGATCATTATAATTTGTCAGGTTAAGCAATGCATTTCGACTTTTCAAAAAATCAAATGAAAACTGTAACTTAATATAAAAGATATAATTATGAAACTTCAGGAAGGAAATACAGCATTGGACTTTACTGCAACCGATATTTATGGCAAACAAGTGAAACTTTCAGATTTCAAAGGAAAAAAAATCATACTCAGTTTTTATCGCAATGTAAGTTGTCCTTTTTGCAACCGCAGGGTACATCAAATTATGGGTAATAATGTAAAATTAAAAAACACCGGTGTTCAACTGGTATTTTTATTCGAAAGCTCGAATGAAAAACTCAAATCAAGTGTTTTTCACCAGGGAATCAGTCCGTGGCCATTAATCGGCGACCCGGATAAAAAAGTGTATCGCTCTTACGGCGTTGAGAATTCAACTTTGAAAATGATGAAAACAATGATTGTTTCAAGTGTTGGACAGGCAAAGAAAGATACAAAAGAATTAAATCTGCCCGAAGATAAAAATGCAAGCATGAACCTCATACCGGCAGACTTCTTTATCGACGAAAATTTTAAAATAGTGAAAGCCCATTATGGCAAACATTTAGACGATCATGTAAGCATTGAAGAATTAAAAGCATACGCGGGTATTTAATAATCCTACCTGTTCTGATTGTTGCACTACGAAAAATAAGTGATTTTTTTGGTTGATTCTTTTATGAATATTATTACAAATCTCATCTGTAAAATGGGTACCAATCCATACATGTCTTTTCCTGTCTTTTACAATTAAATATTGCCTGTCTATAAAGTCAGGTATTTGCTCTGGAAAGTTCAAATTCAAGGTAAGTAATAACGAATAAATCGGACTTTAAAGACAAACACTAAATAGTGCTTGCACGAGAAGTCCGGTGTCGGATAAGAAAAGTTCATTTTCAAGGCTTGCGAAGTTAGGAAATCCGCAGTTTACTAATGTAAATGAGGAATTTTCTGACAAGCGTAACGCAGAAAATGGAGTTTTCTTGCCGACACTAAATAAGTAAATGTGTGAATGATGTAACTTATTACCATAATTCTATAACACTTGTAAGCAAAAAGGGATTCACCTTTGTATTACAAGTTCATATTCGCAATTAAAATTTCATTGTAACAGGTTAGCCAACCATAATACAGGCCCGTATTTCAAATATTTAAAAAGCAAACTTTCATTTAAATAATTTCAGTCACAATACTTTGTGAGTAAGACTTTTTTTAATAAGTAATAATCTAAAAATCAGAACAAGATGAAAAAAATGACAAAAATTTTAGCTCTGGCAATTGTAATATTTGCTTTTGCAGCAAATACTTTTGCTCAGGTAACTGCCTCGGCGACTGCCACGGCAACAATCCTTACACCTATTGCAATAACAAAAGACGTTGATATGAATTTCGGCAACCTTGCTGTAAATGCTTCCGCAGGTACTGTTGTTCTTTTGCCAGACGGATCACGTACTGCAACATTGGGTGTTACATTTCTTCCTGCCAATGTAGGTACAGTAACAGCGGCATCTTTTACGGTCACCGGCCTTGCTGACGCAACGTATTCAATCATTATTCCTACTATCGATTATACAATAACCGAAACTGTCGGTGGTGTAGCAACAATGATTGTAAATACCTTTACAAGCACTCCAACTGTAGTTGCCGGCGGAGTTCTTACAGGCGGAACAGAGACACTGACTGTTGGCGCTACATTAAATGTTGGTGCATCACAACTTGCAGGAGTATATACAAATGCTACAGGCTTCGATGTAACTGTAAACTATAATTAGAGTTTGTCTGTAAACTCAAGTGTTTGTTCTTGAAAGTTCGAAATAAAGACGTGCGAGAAATCCAAACCACCCTCCGCCACAGACGGATTCCAGTATTTGGGTTTTGAGCCTGTCTGCACCAGGTAGACCTGCCTTGCGTTAGACAGGCCTGTATAACGCAAGGCAACAACGCGGAAGTTGGACATTATAGACAGACATTAATTGAGCCGGTATTTAGTAAAAAATTACAACTCAGCATAATGATGCGATTTAATAAATTATTTTTCATCCTGATTTTTATATTTTATGTGACAGGAGCAGATATGCTTGCCCAGGTTACGCCTCCGGTCAGCGTAACCGGGCATATTATGGCTGAGGTAATTTCGGTTTTCTCTGCAAGTGAAACTTCGCAAATGAATTTCGGGAGATTTTCTCCGGGCCCCCAGGGAGGCGAGATCATTTTAACTCCTGAAGGTACGATCTCCGTCCTTGGTAGTGTCTTTACCGGCACTAGTATACACAATGCAGCCAGTTTTAATATTATAGGGGACAACAATGCAACCTTCTCTATTACGCTGCCAACGGTTCCTGTTATACTTGCCCATGTATCAAGCGCCAAAACTATGCTTGTAGTGGATTGGTCATCAGTGCCTTCCTCTGGCTTTGGGGCAGGCATGTTGCAGAATGGAAACCAGGTAGCTTACGTGGGTGCAACTCTTATTGTTGGCACTCTGAATGACAATCCTGTGGGAATATATACTGGTACTTATGCAATAACATTTGACTTTAACTAGATAATTCGAATTAATAATATTTTATACCTATGTCATCAACCATAAATTTGATTTCTCGTAAGTATTCTGCTTTATACAGATCAGGATATTTCATTATTTTCCTGACTGTATTGGTTGGATTTGCGTTCTTTTTTTGTGATCATGCATCAGCTCAGGGAAATCTTCTGATTACTCCCCGAAGAGTTGTTTTTGAAGGATCAAAAAGATCTCTGGACCTTAACCTGGCAAATACAGGAAAGGATACAGCAACGTATGCAATATCAGTAATTCAGATCAGGATGAAGGAAGATGGTGGTTTTGAGTTTATCACCGAACCTGACTCTAATCAATGGTTTGCGGATCAATATATCCGCTATTTTCCCGCGGTCGGTCACCCTGGGGCCAAATGAAGCCCAGGTTGTCAAGATACAGCTCATCAGGTCTAAGAAACTGGCATCAGGGGAATACCGTTCTCATTTTTATTTTAGGGCGGTACCAAAGGTAAAGCCTCTGGGTGAAAGAGAAGCGGTAATTGACACTACTACAATCTCGGTAAAATTGACTCCCATTTTTGGGATTACTATACCTGTCATCATAAGAGTTGGAGAACCTTCAGTTAAAATTAATCTTACGGATCTGGCACTTGATATAGTTAATGATACTATTCCAAGGTTTAGCCTGGTTTTTAACCGTACCGGGAATATATCGGTATATGGCGACCTGGCAGTGGACCATGTCAGCCCGCAGGGCAAAGTGACCCGTGTCGGAAAAGCGAATGGGATTGCTGTCTACACTCCTAATACAATCCGAAGGTTTCAGTTTAATCTCATAAAAGCTCCAGGGGTGGATTTTACATCAGGGAAACTTCGCGTCACATTCTCGGCGCCATCAGATGTTAAACCTGTTCGTTTTGCCGAAACAGAATTGATACTGCATTAAGACGACAGCATAATTTTCATATCAGGTTCAATATAGTATAATGATAGAATTTTAATTGAATGGTCTAAATAATGAAAAATAACCTTCATACAATAATGTTTATAAACAGCAGTATGAAGGTACATCACTTCTCACTAAAATCCAGGTTTACTAAATTAAAACCGGCGCTAAAAGTCTTTCTGTTCCTGATAATATGTTCAATACCTGCAACAGCATGGTCGCAAGCGGCTGCCAGTTGGAACTATGACACCCGAACCGGTACCCTGGGAACTACTTACAGTTGGATTGACTGTTCATCGGGAACCAGTATTATTTCCGGCGATGATGTCCAGGCTTCCATCAACTGGCCTTTCAACTTTATCTTTTATGATAATTCGTATACCATTGCTAATAGCATAAGTGTTGCCACAAACGGTTTTATACGGCTTGATGGAAGTGCAAATACGAATTATAATGAAGCCAGTTCTTATAACATGACTTCAAGTGCGACCAACCTTGGTCAAATTATTGCTACATCGGTTTATGACGGTTACGTTGGAAGAACAGCTGGCTCGTGGTGCAGATACCTGGTAACCGGAACTGCTCCTGACCGGATACTTACAATTGAGTTTAATAATATAGAGATTGACTATAATGATGGCCTGTATGCAAATGCAGAGGTTAGTTTCTACGAAACAGTAAACAAAATCATTTTGAAACTGGGAAATGATAATATAACTGTTTCGGGAGTAGATATGGGAATTCATAGTGGAGTAGATGGCTTCTATAACAAATGGCAGGAGGTTGAGAACGGAATAAATAACACCTGGATAGAATACACGAGTCCTGCTTCGCTGCCTGTTGCCAGTTGGAATTATAGCACACAAACCGGCACCTTAGGAACTACTTACAACTGGATAGACTGTTCATCGGGAACCGGAATTATTGCCGGCGATGACGTTCAGTCTTCTATTAATTGGCCTTTCAACTTTACCTTTTACGATAATTCATACACCACTACAAACAATTTGAGTGTAGCTTCAAACGGATTTATCCGGCTTGATGGAATTGCAAATACGGATTATAATGCAGCCAGTTCTTTTAACTTGACTGCAAGTGCAACTAACCTTGGTCAGATTATAGCTACATCGGTCTATGATGGTTACGTAGGAAGAACAACTGGTTCATGGTGCAGATACCTGGTAACCGGAACTGCTCCTGACCGCATACTTACAATTGAGTATAATAATATAGAGATTGACTATAATGATCGCAGGTATGCTAATGTAGAGGTTAGTTTCTACGAAACAGTAAACGAAATAGTATTGAAACTCGGGAGTGAAAATTTAAGGGTTTCGGGAGTAGACATGGGCATTCATAGTGGTGTCGACGGATTTTTTAACAAATGGCAGGAAGTTCAAAGCGGAACAAATAACACCTGGATAAGATACATGCTTCTTGTTGAGGTAGTTGCTACCAGCGGGATATTACATGCTAATTATCCTGATCTTAAAGCCGCAATAGATGCAATCAACGACGGCACTCATAAGGGAAATATAACAATAAAGATACACGGAAGCACTATTGAAACCAGCCCGGTTATACTCAATGCCAGTGGCAGCGGAAATGCAAACTACACCTCCGTAAATATTTATCCTACATCAACCGGCCTTTCCGTTAGCGGAAATCTGTCAGCACCTCTGATTGACCTGAATGGCGCTGATAATGTAACCATTGATGGAAGGGTGGATGCTACCGGTACTACAAAAGACCTGACCATTGTGAACTCAAGTACATCAGGTTTGGCAGGAACATCTACGATCCGGCTGATCAATGATGCTACTAATAACACGGTGAAATATTGTAATATTAAAGGATCAGAAACCACTGCAACAGGTGGTATTCTCTTTTTTTCAACAACAACAGCCACAACCGGGAATGATAACAATACTATTGACAATAATAATATAACTAATTCAGCAAATGCCAACCGGCCGGTCAACGCGATTTTTTCATCCGGAACTTCAGGAAGGGAAAACAGTGAGAATACTATCAGTAACAATTACATATATGATTTCCTGAGAACTAATTCCACATCAAACGGTATATTCCTTTCTTCATACAGCAACGCGTGGAATATAACAGGAAACAGCTTTTATGAAACAACTTCATTTGTCCCTTCTTCTTCAGTTACATACAATATTATCCAGATAAACAATACCTTTGGAAACGGTTTTATTGTCTACCGGAAACTATATAGGCGGAAGTTCGGCATTATGCAGCGGCACGGCATGGACGAAAACGAATGCAAACAATAATGTTTTTAATGCTATATATTTAAATGTTGGCTCCACTACGGCAAGTAGTGTTCAAAATAATACCATAAAAAACTTTAGCTGGAGTAATTCCTCCAATGCAACATGGACAGGAATAAATGTTCTAACAGGTAATGTGAATATTGGCACCGGCACCGGTAATACCATTGGGGCAACAACCGGAACAGGGTCTGTTGCCGTAACCGGTGTAACAAATGGGCAGACTGTTTATGGAATATATATAACCGGTACCGGAACGGTTGATTGCCAAAACAATAATATTGGTTCCATCACAGCTGCTAACACAAATACTGCCTATTCGAGCAATATTTATGGGATCTATAAATCCGCAACGGCAGGGACCACAACTATAAGAAATAATACCATCGGAAGCTCCACAACTTCCAACAGTATCTATGCCAGTTCTGTCAGTACCGGAAATCCACAAACAGTTAGTGGTTTAAGCAGTGACGGTATTGGTACTACCACTATCTCTGCTAATGTCATTGCAAATATGACAAATGGTGTTACAGGAACATCAACCTCACGAACAACTGGTATTGGAACAACTGCCGGTTCCAATACTATTCTGAACAACAATGTATATAACATATCAACTGCCAGTGGGCAAACAGGGGCAGGCATAAGTGCACCAGCTATTGGAATTGTACAAAATTGTTCAACTGCCGGTACAATACAAACCGTAAGCGGAAATACTGTTTACAACATATCAAATATCCACCCAACAGCCAGGGTAGATATTTATGGAATATATTATGCGGGACCTGCCTCTGGTGCAAATGTTGTTTCAGGGAATTTTATCCACAGTATATCCCTGTCATCTTCAAATGTATTATCTGTTATTGATGCTATTTATCTTAATAATGGGTTAACTACCATTGCCAATAATATCATCAATTTAGGCACAGGAATATCAACCGGCTATCTTATTAATGGTATTTGGGATAATAGTGGTGCAACAAATAACAACAATATATATTTTAATAGTGTGTACATCGGCGGTACTGTTTCCGGTATAACATCTTCAACCGGCGCTTTGTGGAATGCCGCAAACACATCAACAAGAAATTACCGGAATAATATTTTGTTTAATGCCCGTTCAGGAGGGCCCACAGGAAAACATTATGCTATTCGCCTGGCCGGTACAACAGGTTTAACCATCGATTACAACGATTATTTTGTTTCTGGAACCGGGGGAATCCTCGGGTATTTAACATCGGACATGACTACCCTGGCTTTGTGGCAGGTGGCAACCGGGCAGGATGTTAATAGTTTAAATATTGATCCGGTATTTGCCAATGCAGGAGGTTCATCAGCATTGGATTATTATTCCACTGCCGCATTACCCGGGATTACCGGAACCGGTATAATTACCAGATTATAGGGGGCTTACAAGAAATGCCACGCCCAAAATGGGTGCGTTTGAGACGAATAATTTTGATATGGCAGGGAGGTCTCAGTACAGACTTTGGTAATGCCGGCAACTGGACGCAAGGAGAGGTCCCGCCTGATGGGGCTGACATAATTTTTGCCATTAACCCGGATAGAAATTGTTTGCTGGATCAAAACAGAACCCTCAATAATATTACCATTGAGCAAGGTACTGACAAGCTGGTTATTAATGGCAGCCAACTTACCATAACCGGAGAACTGATCTTCACCAATGGGGCCCAGATTGATGCCACTGCCGCATCATCAGAGGTAGTGTTTGCCGGGACTTCGGCTCAAAGCATACCTTCAGGTGCATTTGTAAGCAATACGATAGATGCCCTTGGTATAAACAATATCAATGGACTGACGCTTAATGGAGATTTAACCATTCCGGGAACATTAACATTAACAAGCGGGGCATTTTCGCTGGGGGCAAATACTCTAACACTGAATGGTGCCATCACTATTGTGACAGGGACAGTAACGGGAGGCAGTTCTTCAAATATTATTATCGGTGGCAGTGGTGCCAGCACTACCCTGCCAACTGTTGTACTTGAATAATCTTACCTTAAACCGTGCCAACGGCATTAGTTTAGGAGGTGACGTAAGCATTGCCGGCACCCTGAATTTAACAAACGGATCCTTAACCCTGGGGGCAAACACTTTAACCATCCAGGGAAATTCGCCCACACGCACAAGCGGAAATATAGCTGCAGGAAATGCCGGTGCAACCCTGGTATTTACAAATACGACTCCAATATCACTCCCTGCTTCAATTTTTACAGGTAATGTAAATAACCTCACCATTAATGGTACCGGAGGTATTATTGCTGGCAGTGATTTTACCCTGAATGGCGTGTTAAATTTGCAAAGTGCTAATCCCTCTGCAACAATGGGTAGTCTGGCTATGGGCACGTACACACTTA
>CAVVIO010000058.1:0-38168 GCA_963748095.1 uncultured Bacteroidales bacterium | reverse complement strand
TATGGCCGGTTCAGGTACAGACGAATAGGATTATTTCCTTTCAAAACCTATCGAAATTTGATAAGAACCCTAACAATGAAATCAACGTTACAATAGTTATTTTATCACAGGTAATTTCATCGAATACAACAGGTTATTTTTACTATGTATCTGCAAATAGTAGATACCTGATTTGAGACCTGATATATCAATGTTTACAAGGGAATTTGGCCTGTCAATGACATTAGCGTAGATTTTCTGTCCGGTTGAATTCAAGATCTCAATCCTGATATCTGTTTCCATGTTTACTGAATTGTTGAACCTGATTTTTAACCGGCCGGAGGCAGGAACCGGAAATACCATTACAGAGCTGAGATTATCCGAATGATGTAATTCAGTTGAAGTATTTTTCTGGTAAGTAATCTTAATCGTATCATAGACAAAGCAGGCCGTATTACTGGCTTGTAATAAAATTATATTTACTCCCTGGTGAAGATTAAAACCGCTAAATGTTTTGCTGCAGATGTTATCGCCATCACTCCAGTAATAATCATATTCAGGATTACATGCTGAATTTAATGTGACGAATCCGTCATTGGAAATAGTAGTATCAGGACCCAGATTAATTTCGGGTCTCTCATATTCTTTAAGGTTGAACGAGTAATCCCATGAACAAAGATTGGTATCGGTAAGATGCAATTGTTTATCTCCTCCCTCGTAAAATACAATGTTAGTGGTAGTATCTCCGTTTGACCAGTTGTAATGCAAATAGTTATCCTGAACGGAAAGCATTACCGAATCACCTTTACAGAAACCTATTTCACTTTGTATTCCAATATATGGTTTATAAAATACCGTCGGTACAATAACATTACTGGTGTCACGGCATCCATAGCGGTTTTCCAGAATATGATAGAAATTACCGATCTTATCAATATACAATGATCCGACGGTATCTGAGCGGTAGGTCGAAGTATTGATATACCAGTGATAAGTTGCCTGGTCATAATTGGTTGCTAAAATAAGAGTGGAATCCCCGTCACAAAAAGCGCTGTCGGAACCGGCAAACCAGTTTTCTGCTTTTGACACGGAATATGTAGTTACATGAATATTATTCGTGGTAAATGTATATGCGGGATTAATTATCTGACATGAATAGTCCCCGGTACTGTCCGGAAACAGGTAATTAAGCGTATCATTTACCATCAGGGAATTATTATAATACCAGTTATAACGGGTGTTTTTATCATAGGCAACACTTAATTTCAGGTATTCATTTCTGCAATGTACGGAATCACCGGTATTTCTGATCAGTGGTTCAATAATTTTATAGTAGTTATTTGTTGCCAGGTCGGTCAAAATGGTTTCTTCACCCATAGGCCAGTCAATTATTAAACTGTCGATCTGCTCACTTTGATCCACCCCGAATAACACATCATAACCATTCTGTGTATAGGTGGTGGATTTCGCCGTTATTTGCCGGATTTGCCACTGAGGTTTCCCGTTTATGGTTGCTTTCAGTTTTACAGTTGTTCCGATAGCATTG
Source organism: uncultured Bacteroidales bacterium (assembly GCA_963748095.1). Classification (GTDB taxonomy): domain Bacteria; phylum Bacteroidota; class Bacteroidia; order Bacteroidales; family UBA10428; genus CAVVIO01. The sequence goes on along the minus strand of CAVVIO010000058.1, from coordinate 36,643 downwards.
AGATTTGATTTTGATCCCAGGCACTTTAATTTTAAATAATTATTGCCTGATCCCTGATTCAGATACAGGTAATTAGGATAAGCAATATGAGTGTTGTATCCGTCTCCCTGGCCTATAAACATATCCGGGAAACCGTTCCCTGTCAGGTCTGCCGATGCTATTGAATGATACAGAAAACCGGTTGCATTTTTAATGGGATTGGCTGTGTCGTTCACAAAAACGAAATCGCCAAGGTTCATAAATGCCCTGTTTTTATCATCCCCGGATAAACGCAGACAATCAAGGTAACCGTTATTGTCCAGATCGGAGAAAACAGCATCATCAAATTGGATCGGGTAATAATAATTTTCATCCAGCTCAGTGTTTATCCAGGTATTGGAAAGATTGGTAAACGATTTTCCATCGTTATGAAATAAGTAAACAGATGAATAATTGTAAGTATAATGGTCCATCAATAAATTATTATCAATGTCACCAATCGGACCGCCAACTGTGAAAATATCTGTAATTCCAGGGAAGGATGACAAGGTGAATTTACCGTTTTCATTAATATATAAGTTGTTTTTGGTATCACCACACAGCAACAGGTCAAAATCATTATCGCCATCAATATCAAATAATCTGATAGCCTGGGCACTTCCCGAAAAATTGTAATACACACTATCCCATGCAAATTCGAAATTTCCTATATTATAACTTACTGTCATTTTACCCGCTATAACCGGTTCAGTATATTCCAGGTAGCCATTGTTATCCATATCGAACAATTCGACTATAGCAGAAGATTCATTAAAATTACCGTGTAAAATTTCCCGGAAGTGATAATTTCCCAAATTTTGATAAACGGCATTTTCTAGTAATGAGATCATTTAACCCATCGTTATTCAGATCACCCCAGACAGAATTGTACAGGTCGGCATTAAATCCGGTAGGTTTTAAACAGAAGCCGTTACTGTCGCAATTTTCAAACAATCCGGTAAACGGCATAAATACATCCAAATCATCATCGCCATCCACATCAACAAGATTAATCACCCCGTTTTGTGTGGGAACATTGTTAAACGGAACACTGTCATAAGTTGTAAAGCTGGTCGAAAATTGATCCGGTGAATTATAAACGCTTACGATGGTTGTAAGCGTATCGTAACAATACCCGTTTGTAGTAATCAGTCTGATATTGTAAGCCCCCTGGGTGTCATAGGTATGTAAGGGAAAATGTTCAGAAGTGGTAAACCCGTCACCAAAATCCCAGAGGTAGGAATCACTTGCTGAATAATTCTCTATTTCAAATTTCAAAGTGTCCTGAGCTTCAATGCAAAGGTATTTTTTGTTTTGTTTAAATGATACATTATATTTTTGACAATCTATCTGTTTGATACTGAACAAACCAGAATCGGTAGCCGCATACAGATTAGTACCTTTATTAATGACATCATTTGCCTGATAATTCACTGCCGGCAACTGTATTTTACTGCATTGGTTAACGTGATCACTGTAATACAGGCCATTTTCAGCAGCTACTATAAAATCAAACACATCGAACGGTATAATGGCATTTATCCGTTGACCGGTCAGGAGATGGGAGCTGATGTTTGAGTTAGTATTGCCATAAAATCCGTTTTCGGTACCAATTTCGTATAAAGAAGGATTTCCATTGGAATTGACATGCATATTCCCGCAGGTAATTTTCTGCGAACTCAGATCTTCGTAACCAAGCAGTGTGTAGTCAGTTATTGTTTTTCTGAAGCGGATCACCGGTTCGGTTGGCCCTTCATAGGAAAACAGGAAAGCCTTGTCTTTACTCAATAATTTCAACCCATTCATAGTTATTAAAGGGCTGAATGAATCCAGTGTATCGGAAATATACAGGGTCCCGTTCGCTGCAATCCCGTAACTTTTTCTGTTAATAATAATAGCTGTATGTTCCTTCTGTATAAGTTAAGGAATTAACTAAGGAATCTCCGGCAGCCAAACCGTGATTTTCGTCAATATGTGTGAGTACTCCGTTGTTATAATAATATGCATAATCACCGTATGTGGCAATCAGTAATTCATTTTCCCCGGTATTGATAATGTCGGTGATCGTTGTCTGTCTCGGAATGTCAAATTCACTGGATTTATCAATGAGTTCTCCGTTTTCATTTATCATGTATATGTTTTGCGCCGCGTTATCGCATAAAAACCAGATGTGATAATTATCATACGAAGTGACTTTTTTGATATTCACACCGGCCAGGTATACCGTATCCAGAACGAAGTTGTTCTGGGCGCCGATGAAAGATGTAAATGACAGGAAAATACATGCAACGGTAATGTTTTTTATAATGTTTTTCATAATTGAAAAGGATTTGTGAACAGTAATAAAATTTTCGGTTTCGGTATGAATGGAGTACTTATGATCATTACAGTAAATGAATTTATTTTTTCATCTTCAGGACTACAATATTTTTTACCCGGTTATATGTTTCAAGTGATAATAAATAACAGCCGGCTTTCAGCTTACTCATATCCAACACACATGTCCGGTCTGTGAATATTTTTGTCAGAAGTGGTTTTCCGGTTAAAGAATATACATTGATTTTTGTTATACCATCTGTTGATTTTTTGGTAATATATAAATTATCAGTTACCGGATTTGGGTATATATTATATTCATTTTGAATTTCAGTAATGCCGGTTGTTGTTTCCTGGTAAATAGTAAGAGTATCGGAAAGCGATCCGTAGGGACTGTTTTCCCTTACAATTAATTTTCCGGTTCTGGAAGCTTCTGAAGTATTGGCATCCACGTGAATCTGTACCACTTCATTATTTTCTCCTGAAGATGTATACAGGTGAATCCATGGGGAGGTAGATGATATATACCAGCGAATATTCGAATACACTGAAAAAATGTAATCGGATCCGGAAGAATTTCCAAGTGGTATTTCATTGACGGATAGTTTTATATAGGCCGACCGGCTCTGTGTGATGGTAACAGGAATAAACCTTGATAAACCGGCTGCAACTGTAAACATAATAGACGGCGGACCGTTCACGATTAAGATTCGGATTTGCCCGGGCGGTAATGGTAATTGTTTTGTTATCTACTCCTTTGTATTCATCCGTATTCAGCCATGAATCGCCGCCTGTTATCATCCAGTTCATGTTCGATTCTATCTGAATATGAAATGTGGTATCCGATTGCCCGTTAAGATAAATATTACCGGGAATTACATGCAATACCACGGATGTATCCGCACTACCTTCATAACAACCAATATCGATCCGGTTATTCTGAATTCTCGGATTGCCTTCCAGGTCCAACCGGCCAATGCCCAGATTTGTTGTATCCGGGGTGCCTGCATCAAGACAGGGCGAGGAGACTTTCAAAGAATAGAGGTTATTGGCAGTATCTGAAAATGCCGGTTGTGCCGATATATTTCCTTCATTCCAGATGCTGTCCCTGTAATTTGTGTTATTTAACTGAATGCCATCAAGGCCGTTTTCAATATCGCAGTAGCTGATTTTAGGGAACCAGTCGGATCGTCCAATATTAACGCTTACAGAAGATTCGGGCGAAGAATTGTCATAGATGATCGTATTTATCATATCCATGTTTACAGCCGAAAGATAAATGGCACTTCCATTGGGACTGGTATTTTTCACAATGGTATTATTTATGGATACCAGCTTTGGGTTATAATCCGATGCAATGCCACCCCCGTAACTGTGAGCCAGGTTTTTTGAGATCAGATTGTTTTTTAGAATGGTGATATATTCCGTATAAATTCCACCCCCTTCTTCACTTTCATTTTCCGTGATAATATTATTTGCTATATACGCTTCATAATTACTTTCCATGGCAATGCCTCCGCCGTAATCTCCTGCATAATTTCGGGCAATAAGATTACCGGTTATCGTAGCCGTGCAATAATAAGTAATATGAATGCCACCACCGGATAAATGTGAATAACCGCCGGTACACCGGTTGTTGAAGATTTTGTTATTAATGATTCTGACATTGTCACAATAATTTGCATAGATACCGGCTCCCTCATACGAGGTATTGTTACAGATGGTATTATTAATGATCAATGCGTTACTGGCCCTGACGCATATGCCTCCTCCGTAGAACCCCTGGTTGTCTTTAATAACACAATTTTGTATTACGGGACTGGCCCAATTAATATAAATGCCACCTGTTTCATATTCATGGCTATAAACGGCATCAGAAACAATAAAACCATCAATTACAGTCGTGGTATCTACATCAGATCCCACAATTGATAATACCCGGGATGCATTATCATACGGATCATTTTTATCACCGAGGTTGCCGCTTAAAATGGTGGGATTTTTTTCGGGATCCCTGTCATTCAATTCCGTTTCGGTCCCGTTAAAGCCTCCGTACATTTTTACATTCTTATCGATAAAAAATGTTTTATAATGATTACTATAGATATTCAGCGGAACAGGAGGGTAATAAGTACCTCTTGCCACCCATATTTCATTTCCGTTCGCATGCAGAATAGCAGAATCGAGGTTGGTATAAGCATCGGCCCAGGATGTGCCATTATTGGATCCCTGTGCGTTGGATTTTACAAATGTTTGTGAGTTTGAATGTACTTCAAAAAAAAGAGTAAAACATAAAATGGCAATAAGTCTGGTTCTCATTGGATGGAGAAAATTAAAGTTAATCCTATTTTATTCATACGGCATCCTGTATGGGATGAATGGCAACCTTTTATCCTATATATTACAAACTATTCCATATCTTCCAAACAATGTCTTTATCCGATGTAAATCCCAACAAACGGCCTCCTCTATATCAGCCCGTTAACAGAACCGATTTTTTCAACTTCCCATTATCTAATTCGAACGAAATATAAAAGTTATTTCTCTAAAAAGCAAATCATTCCGCATAGCTGTAGTTTCCGATTGGTTCTGGCGTCAGTTTTTACAGTATTGATCTGACTTACCCATAAATTCTGATTTTTTAATAATATCCATTTACCCTTTTTCTTAATAAAAGCAATGATGTCATCTGATCCCCATAACACATCTCCCTGTACGATATGTTCGAGTACCACAACTGTCTTATTCTTATTGAAAATAGGTTTTGAATAGCTGTGTTCCCCATATTTTCCATATATTCGACGGAATTCTTCCCAATAATCAAATACATCTGAAGTACTGATCTTATTTAAATCATGTGGTGTTAGTATCCAGCAGTTTTTAAGTTTTGAATTGTCCCATAATAAGCTTTCAGGATATAACTGGTTTATCATATATCTTTTATCAGAACGATCTATAATTGAATCGGGTAAATCTTTGATAAATTCTTTTAAATCTTTAGAATGACCAATGGAAAAACAGACAATTTTCGTGTATTCCATAGAATCAAGAAGAATGGAGTCCACATGAAGTATTTCATTCATAAATTCATACGTGGCATCATCCTCGATCAATTTATAATTCTGTTTTAATTCAGAGTAGGGCAAATGGGATTTATGCATATTTTTTATGCTGTAATCAAATATAATGATAGCAATCATCATTACGATCAAAACTCCGGCTCCTGCTATTATCAGATTATTTTTATCGGGTCTCCTCGTATGTTGCTTGTATCGTCTCATAAGATTAGTGCCAAATATATCTCTAATGCCAGGTAATATGTTTACAAATATCGCTCCAAATATTCCTGCTGAGATTTCAGCTATTTTGAAATACCCACAATGGAGAATTTATGAGTTTTCAGGAATTATATTGATCTAAACTTTATAATATTTATCTTCTAAATGTATTAAATTTCAAAGTGATTCTTTTAGAGCGAGAGCCGAAAAAAATGCGTGCCACGTGAGATGAGCTTGCTATGAAAAACCTTCAAGCTTATTTTTTTCTTGATTTTTTGTCCCGCTTTTGGCGGGATGCCAGCCCGGCATGAGGGCATAAAAAATTAATTATATCAAATTTAGGCTGGTTAAGTATATATCTTTTATACTGATATTCACAAAACCACTCTTAAATTCTCCAGGATCACAACTGAATTAAATCTAACCGTTATTTCTCCGAAAAGCAAATCATTTCGTATTACTAATGCCTCTGGTTGGTCTTGTTTCCGGTAAGCGAACAATAACTAACCCTGCCTGTTGGCTCTATTTCATTCACCCAACAACTCATCCAGTCTCCCAATCAATTTGTCAATATCATTTTCCGTAATGATCAGCGGGGGTAAAAACCGCAACGTGTTTAGTTTGAAACCGGTTATAAACCCGCTTTCAAATAATTGGTTGCTGATAGCTTCCCCGTTAACATGGCCGGTAAACTCCAGCGCCAGCATTAATCCCCGTGCCCTCACTTCCTTTACCTTGCCGCGATGTTTTTCAGCTATCCGTTCAAGCTGAACTTTAAAATATTCCCCGGTTTTGTTGCCTTTGTCAATCAGGCCGTTCTCTTCGATATAGTTGATTACCTCAAGACCGATGGCACAGCCCAGGGGGTCGTTCTGGTGCGACTGGGCATACCGGAACGGATGCTTTTTAAACCGCTCTTTCAGCGCAGAACTTATCGTAACGGCACTTACCGGGTAGCCGTTTCCCAGCCCTTTTCCTGTGACGACCATATCCGGAAAAAAATCGTAATGCTGAAAACCAAACCATTTTCCCATTCTTCCCATGCCCGTGGTGACTTCTTCGGCAATAATCCGACAGCCGTTCTTCGTAGAATTTTCGACCAGCGCATGTATAAAATCCCGGCCGGGGAACCGCACCATTTCAATAGAAGCGCCGCCGGTCTCCACCAGGAAAGCAGCAATTTCACTGAAATCAATTTTCTTTACAGCATCCGGATCGTTATACTTCACGGTAACCATATCCGTGTTTTCATCGGATATACGTGCGAAGCCGTAAGCACTCAGGTAGGAATTATCGATCTTCAATATCTTTTTCCGCCCGGTTAAATACCTTGCCAGTGATATGGAAAGGTTAACCGCCTCGGAACCCGAACTCAGGAATACACTGGACCCATTTCGAAGACCTGTCAGCTGCTGTAGCTTTACAGACAGTTTCTCCGAATACTCATTTCTGAACCGGTAACCGTGATGGACCGACTCCCTCACCTGGCGGTTTATTAATTGTACGATCCGTTCATTGCTGTGGCCGATATTCGCACACCACACCCCTGATTCAAAATCGATGTATTCCTTCCCCTCCGAATCGTACTGGTAACAACCTTCTGACCGTACGATCAGTTTATCGCTGGGATTATAAAAAGGGATGATATCTTCTTTCATAGTTCAAAGGTTAATAATTGAGGGTCTGGCTTCGCCGCAACCGGTTTTCTGTAACTGAACGAAAAGTAACGGATATTTCCCTAAAAAGCAAACGATCACCCGAATTCCCACAGGCTGCATCCATTTCCTGTTTTACTCACTCACTACTCAAAACTCATCTCTCAACTCTCCCCATCACCCCTTCGCTCTCCCTTTTTCGCCTCTTCGCTCCCTCGCCCCTTCGCCTCTTCTGAACCCGTCAGACGTATACCAGAACTCGTCAGACCCATACCTCAACCCGTCAGATGCAGGTTCACTTCTTCTCCTTTCGCCCCTTCGCTCACTCGCCCCATCGCCTCTTCCCGGATGCTGTCAATGGCACTCCGGATATTGTCAACGATTACCGGAATTCCCCCTGCCCACTAACTCACTACTCACTACTCACCTCTCATCTCTCCTCTTCGCTCCTTCGCCTCTTCTTCGGAATCCGTCAGATGCATACCTAAACCCGTCAGCCGTGTCCATTCCCTCTAACTCATAACTCATAATTCATAATTCATAATTCATCATTCATCATTCATTACTCATCATTCATTACCCGCTTTCACAAACTTGATTGATTTGGTGTTATTTAATTGTAAAATATAGAATCCGCATTTCAAATCTGAAATATTTATTTCATAGGCATCATTAGCCGATAGTTTATTAATTTTATTTGAAAATAATAACTTTCCATCATTATCGTACAGGGAAATTAATATCTCAAAATTTAAATCCGAACCCGGTTCTATATAAAGTTTATCATAGGTTGGATTTGGATAAATTTTAATCAGTGTGTTTTCAAAAACATCAGTGATAGTATTTGGGATAGCCGCTTCCTGCTCAACAATTACAGTCATGGAATCTACTCCGGCACCTGAGATCATAATTTCAGCAGAACGTAAATCGGTACTTGTATTTTCGTTGTATACTACCGTTAATGTGTTTTCATCCGTTTGAGTCGCCGTAAGCCACGAAGCATCATCAGAAACACTCCAGCTGACATTTGAACTCACGCTAAAACTTGTTGAACCTGAAGATGAACTAACAGTTTTACTATCCGGGCTAATGTCCAGGTAAGCAGATGCCCCGGATTGTATTACGGTTACGGTTTCAGTCACTCCTCCCGTTCCGGTTGCTGTAATGTGAGCTGTGCGCGAACTGGCGGATGTATTCGTATCGTAACTTACTGTAATTATGTTTACGTCCGTAATAATCGCCGTAAGCCACGAAGCATCATTAGAAATACTCCAACTGACATTTGTGTTGATGCTGAAAGTAGTTGAACCGGATGAAGCATCTACAGTTTTGCTGTTCGGACTAATGTCCAGATACGCAGATTCGCCGGATTGTATTACAGTTACTGTTTCTGTCACTCCTCCTGTTCCGGTTGCTGTAATGTGAGCTGTTCGTGAATCTTTGGATGTATTCGTATTGTAACTCACTGTAATTATGTTTACGTCTGTTATAGTCGCCGTAAGCCACGAAGCATCATTAGAAATACTCCAACTGACATTTGTGCTGATGCTGAAAGTAGTTGAACCGGATGAAGCATCAACAGCTCTGCTGTTCGGGCTAATGTCCAGATATGCAGGTGCACCGGATTGTGTTACAGTTACGGTTTCTGTCACTCCTCCGGTTCCGGTTGCCGTAATGTTAGCAGTTCGTGAACTTGTGGATGTATTCGTTTCGCAACTCACTGTAATTGTGCTTCCATCCGTTTGAATCGCCGTAAGCCACGAAGCATCATCAGAAATATTCCAACTTGTGTTGGTGCTAACGCTGAAAGTAGTTAAGCCGGATGAGTCATCAACAGTTTGGCTGTTCGGGCTAATATCCAGGTATGCAGATGCTCCGGATTGTATTACAGTTACGGTTCCTGTCATTCCTCCGGTTCCGTTTGCCGTAATGGTAGCTGTTCGTGAACTTGTGGATGTATTCGTATCGTAACTCACTGTAATTGTACTTTCATCCGTTTGAGTCGCCGTAAGCCACGAAGCATCATCAGAAACACTCCAATTGACATTTGAACTCACGCTGAAAGTAGTTGAACCGGATGAGGTATCAACAGTTTGGCTGTTCGGGCTAATATCCAGGAAAGCAGTTATGCCGGATTGTATTACGGTTACAGTTTCAGTTACTCCTCCGGTTCCGGTTGCCGTAATGTTAGCTGTTCGTGAACTTGTGGATGTATTCATTTCGTAACTCACTGTAATTGTGCTTCCATCCGTTTTAGTCGCCGTAAGCCACGAAGCATCATCAGATACACTCCAGCTGACATTTGAACTTACGCTGAAAGTAGTTGAACCGGATGATACATCAACAGTTTGGCTGTTCGGGCTAATATCCAGGGATGCTGTTACGCCGGATTGTATTACGGTTACGGTTTCTGTCACTCCTCCCGTTCCGGAAGCTGTAATATTAGCTGTTCGTGAACTTGTGGATGTATTCGTATTCGTAACTCGCTGTAATTGTGCTTTCATCCGTTTGTAGTCGCCGTAAGCCACGAAGCATCATCTGAGACATTCCAATTGACATTTGAACTCACGCTGAAAGTAGTTGAACCGGATGAGGCATCAACAGTTTGGCTGTTCGGGCTAATATCCAGGGATGCTGTTACGCCGGATTGTATTACGGTTACGGTTTCTGTCACTCCTCCCGTTCCGGTAGCCGTAATATTAGCTGTTCGTGAACTTGTGGATGTATTCGTATTGTAACTCGCTGTAATTGTGCTTCCATCCGTTTGAGTCGCCGTAAGCCACGAAGCATCATCTGAGACACTCCAACTTACATTTGAACTCACGCTGAAAGTAGTTGAACCGGATGAGGCATCAACAGTTCTGGCTGTTCGGGCTAATGTCCAGGGATGCAGATGCACCGGATTGTATTACGGTTACAGTTTCAGTCACTCCCTTTCCGGTTGCCGTAATGTTAGCTGTTCGTGAACTTGTGGATGTATTCGCTTCGTAACTCACATCAATCTTACTTCTTTTTTTAGTGGCAGTCAACCACGAAGCATCATCTGAGACACTCCATTTTACATTTGAAATTACGCTGAAACTTGTTGAACCGGAAGATGAACTGACAGCTATACTCTTTGGACTAATGAACAGGTAGTCACTCGCAGCTATTGTTACTTTTGGGGCAGACCAATATTTAACGTTTGAAGAGTTTGCATCACCATTATTAATTACACGTAAGGATGAAGCTAAATTTGTTCCATTAAGTGAGTATGCTGAATTATCGTATGAATTATCCTCCGGAAAGACATAAACAGTTAAGCATAAATCTCTCGATTTCGTAGATTTATCATGAACGTAATCCTGAGAGTTTTCCCACCTGGTATTTGATATAGGCCATTCGCCTGATTGTCCGAAATTATTTAATGCAAAAAAAGCAAGGATTATAAAAACCGAAGCTATGAATTTAAAATAAAGATAAATTAAAGCTTTCATAACGGCAAGGGTTGGATCTTGTAGATTTCCTATACAAAGATAGGTTATTTTGCGTTCATTATCAATTCATTAGTAAAAATAATTCTGTTGTCTGTCAAAATGATCTACCTATCGTACATTTGGCAGGCGGGGTAGTTCATATAATTGTAATTAAAATTGAAGTTAGATTCAAAATCCTGCAAAGCAGGATAAACACTGTGAAGCATCTCCATTTAAGATAATTCTGCCTAATATCGTTACGTCCGGGTTTTCTTTAAAAGTTTAACTGCCGGTAATTATTGCAGAAATAGTGCAGTGCTATTCACTGTAAGAGCGTCCGTATAAAACGGACAACAAGTTTTTTTTAGTTACTGATTGGTAAAACCAAACTCACTACTCACCTCTCATTTCTCATCGCCCCTTCGCTCACTCTCTCCCTCGCCCTTTCGATCCCCACTCATTTATCCGTACGAAACGGCGATGCCGGCAGTCCTTCCTTGTTATACAGGTTGGCGAATTCAGGGTTATCGGCCCATGCATAGCGGACGTACTTCGGATCCGGAATATCGTCGTTCCATACCACCACTTTATTGTCTTTTATGATGGCTTTTCCCCATTTGAATTTCTTATCGGCGCCGGCAATGGCAAAATGTTTTAACGGACCTCCGTCACGCGTAACCAATCCGCCGCCTACATGGTCGAACGAAATAATAATCTTGTTACCTTCTATCTGGGCAGATTTGAAGATGGGTCCCGAATAAACGACGTTCTGGTCACCGTAAGCGATTTTTTCTGCTGCTAAAGCCAGTCTGTCCCCCACGGGTTTTTTCCGGTCGGGATGAATATCGTTCCATTCCCCCAGGTCAATAGTTACCACCATTGCAGTATTTGGAATTTTAAGGGCATCCAGCTGGTCTTCCCGTATCAGCGCCCAGTTACTTTGCTCAGGGGGCGTGTAGTCCACGTCCATAAAGTTCGGAAGTTGCACTAACAACACAGGAATATCTCCCTCTCCCCAATGGCTGCGCCAGTCGCTGATAAACGCCGGCACCAGTTTTTTGTATTCTTCCGGATTGTCGGCATTGCTTTCTCCCTGGTACCATACAATTCCTTTTATCGCATAGTTGGTCATGGGCGCTACCATGGCATTGTACAATGCAGTAGGCTGGTATTGCACATTTATACTTCTTACAAAACCCTGGTCATGCGTAAAAACTTCGCCTACCTTATACTGCCAGTAACCTTTCAGGTCGACAGTCTGTCCTGCGGCGGACACATAATAAGGTTTATCCGTCACGAAACCGCCTTTTCCGAAATTATTGGTTACCTGTATCACAAAAAGATTTTTACCGGGTTTCAGTACTCCTGCAGGCGCCGTATACCAACGCTGCGGATACTGGTAAGTGGTATTCCCGACCAGTACGCCATTGATGTATAATTTGTCGGCATCCACAATTCTTCCCAAAGCAATCTTTGCCGGAATACCGGTCATGGAAGCGGGTATTTCTATTTCTCTCCTGTACCACACAACCCCGTCGAGATTTTTCACTCCCTGGTCTTCCCAGTATCCCGGGATATTTATGGTGTGCCAGCCCTTGGGGACATAAGCGGTATCGAACCAGGACACGGGCCCGTTCAGTCCTTCATCCTCTTCTTCTGTTTCCCGGTATCTTTTACCCATTTCCGCCCATGCCTTCCGGTTGATGCTGTTAACATTGGCAGTGTCCTTATTCTCTTCCACGGTTTTCATAATACCGGGAAAATCTTTAAGGCTCTTTTCACTCATCCAGGCTTCTATAGGCGTACCTCCTATACTGGCATTGATAATCCCAATAGGGATATGGTACTTATCGTAAAGCTTTTTGGCAAAGAAATAGGCTACCACTGAAAACTTTTTCACATCGGTGGGATTGGCAGATTTCCAGAAAGCAACCGGCATATCGGTTTCCGGTCCCACGAGGTCGGCCTTATTGGGAACCAGGAATTGCCGAATATCCGGATAATCGGCTTCGGCGATATCCTTACCGTATCTTTCCCTGTGCGTCCACATGTTATGCACCATATTGGATTGTCCGGCACAAAGCCATACATCTCCAATCAGAATATTATTCAGCTTTATCTTATTACGGCCTGAAATTTCCATGGTATACGGACCCCCGGCTTTCATTGGGGGCAGCCATACCAGCCACTTTCCGTCCTCACCGGCGGTTGTTTTATAGCTTTTCCCCATGAATTTTACATTCACCTTTTCCCCGGAATGTGCCCATCCCCATATTTTTAATTTCGTATTTCTCTGTATGATCATACTGTCCCTTACGAGCGCGGGCAGCTTTACCTGCGCGAACAGCGAATTACCGGCAAAAAGAAAACAAAAGATTACTGATACTGTGAGAATACTCTTTTTCATAACAGTTTAATTAATGTGATCCGTTTGAATAATTAATGTGTTTATCTACCCAGTCTATAAAATAACTAACGTTGGGTGCATCTGTATGTCCGCCATCGTGCTGGCGCCAGGCAAGGTTCCCGTCCAGTAACCCGTGGTTTACCGGGGGCATTTTCTCTGTCATGTAGTCGTTCGATACTCCCAGGTCTTTCACCCCCAGTAGTTTAAAAACCGGGCCGGCAGCTACCGTTGCCATGTAACTGCCCTGATGGTCGAGCCAGTTGGCATCGCCCTTCTCTGGTATTCCATAGCTTATAAATGTCAGCCGGGGGGCACACATGGCAATAAGTTCATGCGAATCTACCGGAAGGTCACTGGCATTCATGCTGCCGGTTTTTCCTTTTTCGGCGCCGTATTTCATATAATTCCCCGCCATCCAGTAATATTCTCCGCCGGTAAGGCTTTCAACAGCCTCGCCAAAGTTACGCCTGTGTAAGGTGGCGCCTCCTTTTCCGGAAGAACCGATCAGTCCGAAGGCGAAACGCTGTTCGAACGCCAGTGTTACCAGGGCTGCTTTGCCATAGCGTGATACTCCTTCTATTCCCACTTCTTTGGCATTTACGGCAGGGTCTGTTTCCAGGTAATCCAGACCGCGGGCGGCTCCCCACGACCAGGCACGTAAGGCGCCCCAGTCATCGGGTTTACGAACCTGACCTTTATTCATTAAAGCGATGATTCCTGCACATGTCAGTCCGGCGCCATTATCCGGCTGAATGGAAGCCGGGTCGATGAGGGCATAGCCCCATCCGGCAGCGATCAGTTTCTGTGTGGGATCGGGTTCGCCCGGCGAAGGCATGAAAAATCCGTAGGAATTCACACCCTGTGGCCGCACCAGCGGATCGTATGCAGGATACTTTTCCAGTATTTCACTGATGGCAGAATCTTTGGCAAGCATTGCCCGGAATGCTTCATTCAGTTTGGCAAAATCCTCGGGATTCGGTTGAACAGGAGCCGGCAGCGATACCGGGCGGAACATCATCAGCACCGGAACCGGCCCTTTGGCGTTGGCTGGTGTTACCACTACCATGGATATATTTACGTCGATATACGGGTAATCCGAATTATCCACATGACCGATCACCTTTTTGGCATTTACAGGGGTCCAGCCCATATATTCACGTTCCGAAAGCAATACTTTCCAGGTTACTTTCGGAATATTTTTCGGAACGCGTCCGTATACTTCCCGTTCAAAATCTTCTGCAATTTCGGGCCGGCGGATGTTCCACCACATTTCAGGTGTGGTCACTTTCTTTCCCTTATTAGTGACGAGCACATCCGGTAATTTAGGGTACGGATTGGCTTTCGATTCATCGTAATTGGCATGATTCGGGGCAGAGGCATTGCCACTTGGTCCGGGCCGAAGCTCTGTGATCCCTAGCTGGTCCATCATATTCTGATGGTCCTGTTCGGCGGTTAAACACAAAGGGGGTTTGATATCCCCGGATTTCTGGCTGTTTTGTTGCTGAGCGGTAACCGCTACCGAACCAAACAATAACCCTGCAAAAAGAATGAATTTCATTTTAGTCGGTTTTAGATTCTGACTTGTTTCCATATCATGGAAACATTGACAATTGACTAAAGTATGACTTTTCAGTAAAAAATGGAAAGGTAAAAATGGATTTCTGTTTCGATTGCAGGAATTATTCCTATACAAAATCAATATGAAATAAGATTTTTTGATACTTCGTCATTTATGCTGCGGGGTGGTTCATTATTCCGGCTATGTGTAAAGGGAAACAAAAAAGCGTAATTTCAAATTACGCTTTATCTGACAATTTTACTTACCTAATTAAAAACCAAATCTTACTTTTCAAAAAAACCATTACAGATCGAAGGGACCTATGAAAGCATGTATTCCTGTTCCGAAAACATCACCATAAATACAATATTTCGTACCCGTGTAATTGAACAGGAGATAGTAAGTTTTGTTTCCGATAGTAAATCCCATTCCCGCGCCTACCTTTTTCACTTCGAAAGGCAATTTGCCATTGCCCCAGTTTTCAGTATTTATTACGGTGCCAAAACTATTCGGATCGTTTGAATATACTGAAAAGGCTGTTCCGTCTTTATTAAACATAAACCTGTTCGAAGGGCCCAGCGGGTCGTGGTAATTGAAGATGAGTGCTCCAATACCGTTTAAACCGAAGGGATTATCTCCGTTAGCAAGATTTGAAATGGGATTGGCAGCAGGGCTCCAGGTAGTATCACCCCTGATATATGAATACTGGCTGCCGGTAATATCCATTATCATTACCCAGCTATCAGTGGTTGGGTTGACATTACCATCAATGCTGCATGCTGCCCCAATGGCATCAAAAGGCGGAGTGCCTTTCGCCAAATCGGCAATCGGATAGGGACCGTCGAGGACTCCCACATCACTACGCATAAACTGTTTTCCGTCCATAGAAATGAGTACGAATTTGGTACCATCCCTCGCAAAAGCGGCGCCTACCGGCCCCATTCTTTTTAAAACCTGTCCTCTCCAATGGACCGTGTAAGGCGGTTCACCTCCCGCGGGAGCAGGCACACAATTGGTAACATCGTATTTAGTAGCCAGTTGTACGCTGACAATCTGGTTGGTCAGTACACTTCTCACCACATAACTGATGGGCAGACCGGTTGAAATAGTGGTGCTTTCAGCCAGAAGGGAAACCAGTTTGTTCAGATCGGTTTCACCTACGGTGAGCAACGTGGTACTAGCATTTCCGCCAAATGCCATCACCTTGATCTTGAGATTACTTAATTTTGACAAGGAACTTCCCGAAATTTTTGCATCCGCAGAATTTACTACGCCGTTGAAAGATGCATTAATATCAGTTTCCATCTCCTGGTAGGAGGAGGTGGATTCAATGAGCATGTAATATACCCTTCCGTAAGTAACATCGGAGATATAGGTTGCCGGATTTCCTTCCTGTACATATTTGGCCAGATCGGAGGGAGTAACGCTGGGAGCAAATAATTCATCCGTGCTTGTGGGAATATCGAAGCTCATGGTGTAAAAGCTTTGCGAAAGTTTTACAAGAACATGATTGAGGTTTGAGCCTTTACTTAGATTAAAATCGGCACTGACATCCACAAATGCAGAATTATAATCTATTCCCAATTTCAATGCCAGGGACTGCTCGCTTTGTACCTGTTCGTAAGTAAATACAAAGTTAGCCGGCAAATCGCTGGGGGCATTCGCGATGATTTGGTTCATAGCGTTCTGTATAGCGCTTTTTGAAACTTCATCGACTGTAAAACTGGAGGAAAGGTTTCCGTTGTTCAGATCGTACGATACGGTACCGCCTGCCCGTTTAACAGCTATAACATCGGGAGTTGCCTGCTTCAGCGATTTTCCCTGCAGCAAACTTCCGGGATAGATCACCGATGCATTCGGGTTGAACAACGGAAATCCGTTATCACCACCGCCGGGCGCCATGGCATCGTATGTTTTGGTGGTGCAGTTCCAGACTTCACCATTCATTACTTCATTAGTATCTGTGGTATCTGTTACCTGTTCCGACTGAACAGCAGGCTGAAAATCCCCGCCGGATTGTATTACCTGGTCAAAGGATTTCGGAGTGGAGTCATTTTTCTTACACGTCGAAAGAACAAAAACTAGTGCGACAACAAATAAATAGGGTATCTTTTTCATTTTTGGTGCATTTAGGTGATTCCGGGAGAATCTTTTATTCAAAAGATAACCTTAGTTTATATGAAAATGTTTAATGGTTTATCATGCTATTGTATCAATAATACATTCTTTAAATGCAAATTTTAAAGACGAAGAATATAAAACAAGATATTGTATCCCTGTAAGATAGCAGCTTTATTGTCAGTATCTTAAAAGATATTATAAATAAGTTTTAAATTACGCTCCAAACAAATATTTCATAACGCTGAAATCTGCTTTATATGTAAAAAATGGCATAACGATGGTATAACAATAAGAAAGTTTAGTAGGCAAATAGATGATAGTAGGGATTCCGGATACATGAGTATTTTCAAGGTTTAACAAATAACATTGCGAACCGTAAAGTTGTTTTATTTTCACTATAACTCTAAGAGCCTTAAAAAGAATTTTTCCGGTTTATATACCTGTCCACCGACCACTTTCCTCCTCCGCTTATCAGCAAAAATATCAGTCCGAGCAACATACTGAAATCGGTACGGGCTTCGTGGGCAGCAGCCCATAATCCCTTGTTCAGCAGGATGGGGATTTTTGTCGAGATGATAGCTACCAGGATAACAATCAGCAAAGGTATAACGGCAGGACGGGTAAACAGCCCGATGATTACCAGGGCACCGAAGATAATTTCGGTTGCGCCCGCTAACGGGGCCAACACTTCAGGTATTGGCAGGCCGATCTTTATAAAACGACCAACACCAAGCGTGGAGGCAAATAGAAATTTCTGGATCCCTTCTGAGAAAAATACCAGTCCGGTCATCAGCCGGATGAGGATAATCTCAGGACGGTCGGATGTGTTCAGGATTTTACTTTTCATGGTATAGATTTATTAATTGTAAATCGAAGAAACAGAATTATTGACGATTGTGTTTATGAAACAATACTTTCATATTTATTCGTCAACGCTTGAAAAGTAACAAATGGATGAGGGGTTTGTTTATCCTCAAATCATCCCGGCTGCTTTCAGTTTATCTTTTGCTATTAACTTGTAATTATCGAACAATACGTTTTTTTCCTGAAGTATTTTATCAATCTGCCGGCGGGCGCTGTGCCTGCGGTTGCTGTCTTCATCCCTGATAATATGGGCAATCTCACGGAACTGTACTTCCAGCGGCTCTTTTTTCCAGTGCTCCTGCAACCTGGGTTCCAGCATACTTTTGTAAAGTTCAGGATCGTTGCGGTAATACCATTCCACCCCGGTACGGCTTAAAAATTTACTGCTATCGGGCTGCATGGAAATGTTCAGCCCGGTAATCTTACACGTCTTCATTTTTTGTATGTCCTGCCTTTTTTTGCGAATATGATTTTCATTACCGGGATCGTTCCAATGAATAATCCCGGAAAGCGCCTTGTAAACCCTGTTTAAGACATCAGGATTCATTTGAATTGAATTTACATTATTTTCCTCTAATTTAATACATTATCAGATGGAAGTCAATTTATTTTATCAACTGTTTTACAGGTTATTAACATTATAGTTGTCAGAATTCGTGAAAGATAAGGAGTATACTAATTTTCATTCTATAAATTTTTTTAAATGGAAGCCAGATCTGAATTTTA
This sequence comes from uncultured Bacteroidales bacterium, assembly GCA_963748095.1. Classification (GTDB taxonomy): domain Bacteria; phylum Bacteroidota; class Bacteroidia; order Bacteroidales; family UBA10428; genus CAVVIO01. The sequence goes on along the minus strand of CAVVIO010000058.1, from coordinate 18,245 downwards.
TCTTTAAATTTGAATAGCCAACAATATAAATCCTGGTTAACTCGATTCATGTTTTAGCACTTTTACCATAACACAGAGTAATTCAAATTTTAATTCAAAAAATAATTATGGATCATTGCGGATAATGGGAAGAATTTTCATCTACATTTGCGGCTTATTTTCAAAAATTTATGCAACATATATTTCAACCGAAACTGTTTACAGTTCTTCGTAAGGGTTACAGCAGGAAACAGTTTTTTAACGATTTGGTTTCCGGCACCATCGTGGGGATCGTGGCATTACCTCTCGCGATTGCATTTGCCATTGCCTCAGGGGTAACCCCTGATAAAGGACTGATTACAGCCATTGTAGCCGGTTTCATTATTTCTGTACTGGGAGGAAGCCGGGTGCAGATAGGAGGTCCTACAGGAGCCTTTGTAATTATTGTTTACGGCATAATTGCCCAATATGGCATTAACGGACTTGTAATCTCCACTTTTCTGGCAGGGTTGATCCTAATTTTATTCGGTGTTTTACGAATCGGGGGTATAATTCAGCTGATACCCTATCCATTGGTGGTTGGCTTCACAAGCGGAATTGCCGTTGTAATTTTCACCTCACAGGTAAAAGATTTTATGGGGTTTGATATACAAAACCTCCCGGTAGGATTTCTGGATAAATGGCATGCCTATTTTACCCATTTTTTCCGGGCGAATTTGTATGCAGTTTTAATTGCCGTTTTTACCGTAGTCATCTCACTTTATTTTAGTAAGATTATCCGACGAATTCCGGGGTCGATCATTGCCATCCTTATCTGCACCATATGTGTAACTGCATTTCATCTCCCGGTCGAGACCATAGGTTCGCGCTTTGGCGACATTCCATCTCATTTGCCAAAACTGACATTCCCTGCTGTTTCATTGCATGAAATCCGGAATTATATTCAGCCTGCCTTTACAATTGCTATACTGGGAGCAATAGAATCTTTATTATCTGCAGTAGTGGCCGATGGTATGATAGGTGGCAACCACCGGTCGAATACCGAATTAATTGCCCAGGGCACTGCAAATATTTTTAGCAGTCTGATGGGAGGTATTCCGGCAACCGGTGCGATTGCCCGTACAGCTACCAACATAAAAAACGGGGGAAGAACGCCAGTGGCAGGCATTGTCCATGCCATTGTTCTGTTGTTGATAATGCTTTTCTTTGGGAAGTGGGCAAAACAAATCCCGCTGGCATGTCTTGCTGGTATTCTGGTAGTGGTATCCTATAACATGAGTGAATGGAAATCGTTTGTTTCCATCCTGCGTGGTTCCAAGTACGATATTCTTGTATTGCTTACTACTTTCTTTCTGACAGTACTGGTAGATCTTACCTTTGCCATCGAGGTTGGCCTTGTACTGGCCTCGTTTGCATTTATGCAGCGAATGATATTGGTTAGCAAGGTGCATCTTGTTGATGAACAGTTTATCGACGAAGAACTACGGCCGGATATTCCCGAAGAATTGGTCAAACCGGATGGTGTGGATGTATACGAAGTAAACGGGCCCTTTTTCTTTGGTGCGGCTAATAAATTCAGGGAAGTATTAAATAATATTCATTCCAGAACCGGTATTTTAATTATTCGCATGCGGAATGTTCCGTTTATCGATGCCACCGGAATACATAATTTCCGGGAAATGCTGAAAGAATTTAATCATAAAAAAGTAAAAGTGATCCTTTCAGGTGTAAAACCCGGAGTATATAATGAACTGGTAAAAGCCCGGCTTGTCTTTTTATTGGGTAAGAAAAATATTCATAATAATATAAATGATGCCTTAAAAAGAGCAGAAGAGGTGATTGAAGAAAACAATAAAGTAAGGTAATTGTATTGGAGCAGGTTTTAAAATAGTATTAATAAAAATTCGCTGACACTTACTAAACTTCTGTTACCGCCTTTTCTCAACTTTGTATTCTGAACATTCAGATAGATCGCATCTTTTTTTATTTATTTTTTTAGTTTAATTTTAAATGCCCAAATTCGACACAATTAATATAAAAAAATAATACAATGAAAAAGATTACATGGATATTACTGATTGTTTTGGTAGCCGGTTGCCAGAGTAAACAGAAGGAATTTATTCAATTGCCGGCGCTGATAAATTCCGGGATGGTTTTGCAACGTAATACAGAAGTTTCGTTATGGGGGAAATCTGCTCCTGCAGCAAAAGTTGACATTTGGGGAAGCTGGGGGGACCGCACATCTGCAATCGCTGATGAAAACGGGAACTGGCAGGCTAAGCTTAAAACAACAGATGCCGGAGGACCTTATGAACTGGCTTTTAAAACGAATGATACAAGCTTGGTGATCAAAGATATATGGATGGGTGAAGTATGGCTTTGTTCCGGGCAATCGAATATGGAAATGCCACTACAGGGCTGGCCGGGCAACCCGATAAAAGATTCGGAGGCAGAAATTAAGGCAGCAAATTATCCACAGATACATTTATTTACTGTTCCAAAGGCTATGTCGTTTTTCCCGATGGACAGTTGTGGCGGAAGCTGGGCTGCCTGCACGCCCGAAACAGCAAAAAGTTTCAGTGCATCGGCTTATTTTTTCGGACGTGATTTGTATAATAAACTGAAGGTGCCGATAGGGCTGATACACAGCAGCTGGGGAGGAACTCCTGCCGAATCGTGGACAACCCGACAATACCTGGACAGTATACCAGCATACCGCAGTATTATTGATTCGCTGAAATATGCAGCCGCTCAGAGCGATACCCTGCAAAAATGGTTAAGTGCTTTAAAATCATATGATCTTCCGGCGGATGATTATTCTATGCTTGATTTGAACGACGAAAAATATGCAGCTTTTGATTACGACGACAGTAACTGGGCAACAATGAAACTGCCGAGTCTGTGGGAAAGTGAAGGATTACCCAATTTCGACGGGATCGTATGGTTCAGAAAAGTATTTAACTATTCAGGAAAAATTCCCGGGAAAGGCCTTACATTGCATCTGGGAGCAATCGACGATATGGATGCAGCCTATGTAAACGGAATGAAGATAGGTCAGATAGAGAAAACAGGATTTTATCAATTTCCCAGGGAGTATAAAATACCCGGAAATATTTTAAAAGAAGGAAAAAATGTAATCGCTGTACGTGTAATTGATAACGGTGGCGGCGGTGGCATTTACGACAAAAACGGAATTCATCTTATTTCCGAATCGGGACATACAACCGATCTGGATGGTGAATGGAAATACATGCCTGAAGCAGAAATTGTAAATAATAAAATTTATGTATTCGGAGAAGGGAACCATTCATTTAAAAATCGTCCCAGACTTTCAGTTCCGTTAAGCCCTTATACGCCATCGGTATTGTTTAATGCGATGATCAACCCTCTGATTCCTTTCACAGTGAAAGGAGTAATATGGTACCAGGGTGAATCGAATGTTGGGAAGGCCTTTGAATACAGAACATTATTCCCGGATATGATCAAAAGCTGGCGGGCTTTATGGGATGAAGGAAATTTTCCGTTTTATTTTGTACAAATTGCCCCGTTTGATTATGGTGAAAAGGAACGTAGCGCAGCTGCCGAATTACGTGAAGCCCAGTTGATGACGCTTAAACTTCCGAATACAGGCATGGTGGTTACTACCGATATCGGTGGTGATCCTAAGATAATACATCCTGCAAATAAACAGGAAGTAGGAAGAAGACTTGCACTTTGGGCCCTGGCAAAGAATTATGGTTTCGATTCATTGGTTTATTCTGGTCCTTTATACCAGTCAATCGATATCGATAATAACAAAGCAATCGTACATTTTACACATGTTGACGGAGGGCTGACAGCAAAAGGTGGACCACTGACCTGGTTTGAAATTGCAGGAAATGATCAGAAATACTATCCTGCCAAGGCGGAGATCAAAGGGAATACAGTTGTGGTATGGTCGGCTAAAGTTCCAAAGCCGGTAGCCGTCCGTTACGGATGGAGCGATGTAGCCGTTCCCAACCTGTTTAATAGCGCGGGTTTACCGGCATCTCCATTCCGCAGTGATAACTGGAAAAGATTGACAGAAAATTAACCGGTAAAATTAAGTTCACTTCAACTATTTTAACTTAATGGGGCTGTTGGAAGACAGCCCTTTTATTTAATGAAACAGTGACAATTGATGACAATTTTTTACCTTGCTATGACATTATATTCTTGCTAAGCTTTTACTTTTGAGAAGTAATAACAATTATAAATTGCAGCACCGTGTGAAAAAAAGCGTCATTAGATGCGGGAATAATGTGTCTGCATATTATAATTTCGTTTATAACTTTGAAATTCAGGATTTATGAATGGTAATTAAATTCCTGGTTTGGTATCGATTTAGAATTTTTTTAAAAAGAGTGAACCAAAAAGACTTTGAAGTTTATAAGATTATAATTAGTTATTATTATGAAATTGTATAGTAGTGGTAAAGTGGATGTCAGATTCCCTGATTTTTAATTATGAAAAAAATATAATTGTATGTACCGGTATTTTCTGCTTCTGCTGTTGTTGTTTGTTTCTTCATTTTCCATATCTGCACAAAAAAGGATCTATACTACTGCAAGGGTAACCTCCGGAGCGCCCGTCATCGATGGTGTCTTTAATGAAGAAGCATGGAATAATGTAGAATGGAGTGGAGACTTTATTCAACGTCAACCTTATGCTAACAAACCACCTTCGCAGCAAACACGTTTCAAAATTCTTTACGATGACAATAACCTGTATATTGCTGTACGATGTTTTGATACGGCACCCGACAGTATTGAAAAACGCATGTCAAGACGGGACGGATTTCCCGGCGACTGGGTGGAAATAAATATAGACAGTTATCACGATCTGCGTACGGCTTTTTCTTTTACCATCAGCGCTTCCGGAGTAAAAGGCGATGAAGTCGATTACCAATGATGATAACTGGGACTCCAGCTGGGATCCGAACTGGTATGCCAAAACCACGGTGGATTCAAAAGGTTGGACAGCAGAAATACGAATTCCGTTCACGCAACTCCGATTTGGGAAACAGGAGGATTATGTGTGGGGATTACAACTTTCACGCAGGTTATTCCGGAAACAGGAAATATCCTGCTGGCAGTATGTTTCGCCGAATGCCGCCGGATGGGTTCATTATTTTGGGGAATTGCATGGCATCGAAAATATCACTCCTAAAAAACAAAAAGATATTATCCCCTACGCAGTTGGATCATATAATCACTATAAAAAAGAAGATGGAAACCCTTTTGCAAAGGGAAAAGATTACTTCGGAAATGTCGGTGTGGATGGTAAATTCGGAGTTACAAATGACCTTACCCTTGATTTTACCGTTAATCCGGATTTTGGTCAGGTGGAAGCAGATCCTTCGGAAGTGAATCTTACCACTTTTGAAACAAAATTTTCGGAAAAACGGCCGTTTTTTATTGAAGGGAAAAATATTTTAAGTTTTGATATTACCAATGGTGACGGACCCTTATCAAGTGATAATTTATTTTATTCCAGGAGGATAGGTAAACATCCTTCCCGTTCGCTGGATCTGGCAGATAATGAATATGCTGATGTTCCTAAAAATACTACAATACTCGGGGCATTCAAACTTACAGGAAAAACACGAAAGGGATGGTCGATAGGGGCAATGGAAAGCATTACACAAAAAGAAACCGCTAAGATCGATCTGGAAGGTGTGCGATCCAGGTTAACTGTTGAACCGTTTACCAACTATTTTGCTACCCGTATTCAGAAAGACATGAATAATGCGAATACCCGGATAGGAGGTATGATTACTGCCGTAAACCGTAATATAACAGATCCAGGTCTGACAAACAGTATGAACCGGGCCGCTTATACTGGAGGAGTCAATTTTGAACAACAATGGAAAGACAAAACTTATTATTTTCATTTTAATACGGTATTTAGCTTATTGCAGGGAAGTAAAGAATCGATAACAGAAAAACAAACTTCTGCACCCCACTTTTTTCAGAGGCCCGACGCTAATTATCTGAAAGTTGATTCCAGCCTTACGCAGTTATCCGGTTGGGGAGGAAACCTTGAAATAGGGAAAGCCGGCAATAGTAAGTGGATGTATCTTTTATGGATTACCTGGCGTTCCCCAGGACTCGATCTTAATGATATAGGCTACATGCGGCAAAGTGATGAAATTCAGCAGGTAGCCTGGGCGGGTTTCAGGCAGAATGAACCATTTTCCATTTTCAGGAATCTTGGTCTAAATTTTAATGAGTGGTACGGATTAGATTTTGGATTTGAAAAGAAATACTTGGGTGGTAATATTGGGGCCTACGGAACTTTTAAAAACTACTGGAATACCAATATAGGGGTATCCAGAGACAATTATTCCCTTTCTATCGAAGACCTTAAGAGGAGGCCCTGCACTATTATATGACGGGGCCATCAATACTTGGTCAAACCTGTCCACAGATCAGCGGAAAAAATTGCAGTTTTACACAGGTTTAAGTACGAATGTCAAGGATTATAACACTGCACATGGGCAATATTATTACTATAGGGGTGAATGCACAACTTGCCGATGCTCTTCAAATTTCCATCGAACCGGATTTCAGTAAAAGAATGGACGAAATTAATTATGTTAATACACTGGATGAGCTCCCGAACGTTCGTTATATCAGGGGAACGATAAATCAAACTACAATTCAAACTACTTTCAGAATTAATTATAACCTGACACCCGATTTTACGGTACAGTTTTATGCAATGCCATTCATTTCGGCAGGTAAATACAAAGATTTTAAATATATAGTTAATCCGCGCGCCGATAAATTCAGTGACCGCTTTATCCAGTATACCAGCGATCAGATTAGTTATGACGATAATAATTCTGTATATAAAATAGATGAAAACAGGGACGGCAATACAGATTATACTTTTGACAATCCAAATTTTAATGTGTTCGATTTTAATTTAAACATGGTTGTCCGTTGGGAATACTCACCAGGTTCTGTTTTATATCTTGTATGGTCTCAAAATCGTAATTCGTCTCAATCGACCGGTAATTTTTCTCTCAATAAAGATGTAAGAACCCTCTACGATATTTATCCCAGCAATGTCTTCTTAATTAAGCTTTCTTACCGGTTTGGATTATAAATCCTTTCCCTGCGAGTTTTATGATATGGGATATTTTTTAATTATGGATAATCATTCCATAATGAAGTATTCCTGATTTTATGTGTGCAAGTTGTTAGTAATTTGTTAAGTATATATAAAAAACAATGTTATATTTATAACAAAACTTTAATTTGTTCGTAGATAGAGTTTTGAAAGTTATATGTATCATATTTAAACCAATTCAACCATGAACGAAATGACATGTCCAAACACACCAAAATGCCCCATTTTTAATGGTGTTCTTAAAGGAACCGAGTACACGAGTACTTACCGCAATTTATATTGTGAATCCGGTGAATCAGGAAGAAATAAATGCAGAAGATTTCAGGTAGCACAAATAATGGGGCGGTGTCCGGAAAATATACTTCCCAATTCAATTAAAACAGTCGAAGAAATTGTGGAAGCGATGAAAAAAAACGTGTATAAAGCATAATTGCAGCTTTCATTTATTCGGTTGTATTATAAAATAAAATTCTTCGGTATCACCATTACTTCATTTGTTTCCACAAATGTTATAAAGTATTAACTTTGTTCACTGTCAGAGGTCGCGTATACGGGTAAAATGTTTTATCTTAGGAAATTCATATACTAAAAACGACAATTTTCAGGTTATACTTTAAGTAACTTTTTTATGCAACGGATAATGAATGATTTGCTGGAAGCAAAGCAGATTTTAGAGACATTTATAAATAACGGGGAAAACCTACAGCAGATAAAGAATGCCGGAGATATTATGGTTGAAGCATTACACGGGGATAATAAAATTATATCCTGTGGTAACGGAGGTTCTATGAGCGATGCCATGCATTTTGCCGAAGAATTGACCGGACAATTCAGAGCTCCGCGAAAGCCCATTCCTGCAATCGCCATTTCTGACCCCACACACATTACCTGTACAGCTAACGATTACGGATTTGAAAACATTTTCTCCCGCTATGTTGAAGGACTTGGCAGAGAAGGTGATGTTCTTCTGGCAATCAGCACCAGCGGAAATTCGGAAAACGTGGTTAATGCTGCGCTAATGGCGAAGAATAAAATGATGAAAGTTGTAGCATTAACGGGGAAAAATGGTGGAAAATTGGCGGATATATGTGATGTAGAGATCCGTGCTCCGCAATCGGAATTTTCTGACAGGGTGCAGGAGATACATATTAAAGTAATTCATATTCTCATCCGGTATATCGAGGAAAACCTGTGATCCGGGAGTTCCCCGAATCTGTGAAGAGTGATAATTAAACCTAAAACAAACACCTATGAAAAAAGAATTCATCTTTCTTATTGTTTTTCTTTTTTCAATTTTTATGATGTTGGCGTCATGCGTGAAAAAAAGCGTGACTAATATCTCTGATAATGTCCGGTATCAACCTACCTTTTCGATTCCGATCACTACAGCATCTTTTTCAATAAATGACTATTTCGAAAATATTGATACAGTCATCCCGGGATATCCCGATTATGTGTATTACAACGATTCACTACTTCCAAATTACAGTAAAATTATAACCTTTAACGAAGGGGTACAATACGATTTCAGCAGTCTGGGATCATGGATAAACCAGTTGAGTTATGCCATGTTCAGGTTAAATGTCGATAACGGGTTTCCGACAGAAGCTGTACTCCAGGTTTATTTTGCCGATATTACACAGTCGCCTTTTGATTCGCTGTTTACCGATGGGCCATTGATAATACCTCCGGCAGAAATCAATGCGAATGGAAAAGTAACCAGCTCTAATCGAGGACAGTACGATGTGGAATTAAATAACCGGCAACTCAACGAACTTGGCGCTGTTAACTATCTGATTGTCAAAGGAGGTGTTTATACCACAAGGCAGGATATAGATACTGTAAAATTTTATCCCGGATACAGGATTTCCGTGCAGATCGGATTAAGAGCGGGATTAGATGTTCAAACCGGAAATAAATAACCTTCAGTTGGTATATGATAAACCGGAAATTTACTTTTTTTCTGATTTTTCTATTGATTCCATTATTTTCGTCGGGTCAGCAAAATAATGTCCTGTTTTTTATGCATAATGTTCCCGAATCGAATTTTATAAATCCGGCCATTCAGAACTCATGTCGTTACTTTATCGGATTACCTGTAATATCATCGGTGCATTTTAATTACGGTAATACCGGATTCTCTTATAAACAGTTGTTTACTAAAGTTCCAGGCACAGACTATTACACAGCGGATATCAATAACGTGGTAAAAAGACTTTCGAGAGTAAATTACATCAGTACGGAATTACAGTCGACCATTCTTGCCCTGGGTTATCGCAGGTATTATAATTATTTTACTTTTTCGGTAATAGAAAAAAACAATATAGCAGCCAGTTATCCAAAGGACCTGGTAACACTTATCTGGAAAGGTAACAGTCCATTCGAGGGCAGGAATGCCGATTTGAGCGGAACGGGCGTATTACTGAATCATTATCGCGAATATGCCCTTGGATATTCTCATCAGGCCGGTGATAATAAAACTTTTGGGATCAAAGGAAAATTATTATTCGGGAAATTGAATGCCACTACCAAAAAATCGAACAGCAGTCTTTTCACGGATGCAAATACATTCAATTTACTGTTTAACAGCGATCTCAGCGTTAACACATCTTTACCGCTGAATATTACAACAAATGCCCAGGGAAGAATTACGGATGTTGCTTACAACGATGCGGTTTCATTAAGTCAGTTGATCTTCAACCGGAAAAACTGGGGACTGGCAGTTGATGCGGGATTTATATATGAGTATAATGACCGGGTAACGCTGTCAGGCAGTATCCTCGATCTGGGATTTATCCGCTGGCGATCCAACCAGAACAATTATCTGCAAAACGGACAGCTTTTTTATACCGGCATACCTGCCGATTCACTTTTGAATGGTAATTATTTGCAGGGTTTACTGAATTCATTCAACAATGCTTTTCATTTTAACCTTACACATAATTCCTATACTCTGTTTTTGCCTCCGCGTGTATACCTGGGGGGTACCTATGAAATCAATAACCGGTTGAATATCGGAATGTTGTATTCCGGTATCATCTATTACAATAAAATAAATTCTGCTCTTACAGTATCTGCTAATGCGTCTGTAAATAAATATTTGGATGCCAGTATCAGTTATTCATATATTAACAGGAGTCTGAATAATGTTGGTGCAGGAGTGGCAATTGGCCGTTCACCTGTACAATTTTATATGGTAACGGATAATATTCCCGGATTCATTTGGCCACTATCGACAAGAAATATTAACTTGCGTTTCGGGTTTAACCTGATCTTTGGATGCAAGGTTAAGGAAAAAAGCAAAGGTTCCGGGTGTTTTTGGATTAATGAGGAAGAACATCGTCGGGAAAGGATAAAACAGTTATTACATAAATAATAACAAAATTTCTTTAAAATGCTTGTTAAAACGTTTGGCAGTGCCGTTTATGGAATTAACGCGGAAATTATAACAATAGAAGTTAATGTAAGTCAGGGCATTAAATTTTACCTGGTTGGACTTCCGGATAATGCCGTGAAAGAAAGTCAGCAGCGTATCGATTCGGCTTTACGCACCAACGGGTATAAAATGCCCGGCAAAAAAGTGATTGTCAACATGGCGCCGGCGGATATCCGAAAAGAAGGTTCGGCTTACGATCTTCCTATGGCTATTGGCATATTGGCAGCTTCGGAACAGATAGACTTTGAGGGACTGGATGAATATGTCATAATGGGTGAATTGTCCCTCGACGGTAGCCTTCATCCCATAAAAGGAGTGCTGCCCATTGCCATTGAGGCACAGAAAAATGGCTTTAAAGGTCTTATCCTTCCTTCGGCAAATGCCCGTGAAGCAGGGGTAGTTGATGATATCAAAGTTTACGGGGTGGATAATATCCGGCAGGTGATCGATTTTTTTAACGGTACTGCAGATCTTATACCAACTGAAGTAGATACCCGGAAAGAATTTTTTGAAAATATTAATAAACATGAGGTTGATTTTGGAGATGTAAAAGGGCAGGAAAATGTGAAACGGGCGCTGGAGATCGCTGCTGCAGGGGGGCATAATATTATTATGATAGGTCCGCCCGGTGCCGGAAAGACGATGCTGGCCAAACGGCTGTATACGATCATTCCGCCGCTCACACTTTATGAAGCTCTTGAAACTACAAAAATACATTCGGTAGCCGGGAAAATTGACAAAAACAAGTCATTGATGACCAGCCGTCCCTTCCGGTCGCCTCACCATACAATTTCAGATGTTGCCCTGGTCGGTGGGGGCTCATTTCCGCAGCCCGGTGAGATTTCACTGGCTCATAACGGCGTGTTGTTCCTCGATGAACTGCCTGAATTTAAACGTACCGTGCTGGAAGTAATGCGTCAGCCGCTTGAAGACCGTAAGATCACCATATCCCGGTCGAAATTCAGTGTGGAGTATCCTGCCAGTTTCATGCTGGTGGCTTCCATGAATCCATGTCCCTGCGGTTTTTACAATCATCCCGAAAAGGAATGTGTATGTACCCCCGGCGTGGTTCAGAAATACCTGAATAAAATATCAGGTCCGCTGCTCGATCGTATCGATATACATATCGAAGTGGTTCCGGTGCCTTTTGAAAAACTGTCGGAGCAAAGAAATGGTGAAAGCAGTGAGACCGTAAGAAACAGGGTAATAAAAGCCCGAAATATTCAGGAAGAAAGATACAAAGAGTATACAGGTATTCACTGTAACGCCCAGATCAATTCCAATCTACAGCGTGAGTACTGCCAGACCGACTCAACCGGACAAACCCTGCTGAAAAATGCCATGGAGAAACTGGGACTTTCCGCAAGGGCATACGACCGGATACTGAAAGTATCGCGTACCATTGCCGACCTGGAAGGAGTGCCGGACATCCGGCCCGAACACCTGGCTGAAGCTATTCAGTACCGAAGTCTCGACCGCGAGGGGTGGGGAGGGTAGTAATGAAAAGATAGGTTAAGACTGCTATGATTCGATTTTCCTGAAAATCTTCACCCACCCCTTCCAGCCAAATTTATTAGCAATAATTATAAGGAAAAGGATTGAAATAACAACCCACATGATCAGCATCAGTGAAGCATCGTAATGTTTAAGCCTGAAAACAGCTGCTGTTTGCAAAGCTGAACCTGAGAAAGTAATGAACAATGCCCCGTAGATGTTATTGATAGCATGAATACCTAATGGGATTTCCAGCCCGTCGTCCATAATGGCAATTATTCCCATCAGTAGTCCAAAACCGATGTAATAGGGCATGGTAAGTCCGGCACCATATTCTTTTACTTCCGGATTAAAACTGTGCATCAGTCCGAATAATATGGCAGTAGTAATCAAAGGTATCCAACGGTAAAGGGCCAGTTTCGCAAATCCCTGCATCAGGTAACCCCGGAACAGGATTTCTTCGGAAGCTGCCTGCAACGGGATCATCAGCAATGAAATAAATACAAGCGGGATAAATAATTTCAGGTTGAAATTCAATTCATAATTTCCCGGTTCCATAAAGTAGGCGACAAATTCGGCAATAATTAATAATAATAGCCATATCGATGCTCCAAAAAACATTCTACGCCACCGTATTTTTTTGTATGCTGTGAGGAGTGAAAGGAAGGAGCGGTTGTGAAGTCTTGCAACCAGCATCATCCCGAAAAAGCTGGCTATTGAAGGAAGTAATAAAACGATCAATCCTATATTTGTATTGATCCCCAATGCAGAAAAATCGAAATTATTCTGAAATTGTGACAGATCGGCGCCATTTAACACTGCTAATGACATCAGTATTCCTGCCGGAAGACTGGCTATAAAATAAATGGCGACAATTATAAAAATACCCGCCAGGTATCTCCAGAATTGGTTGCGGCCTTTGTTTACATTTTCTAAGAACATTTTTGATTGTATTTTTAATTTCGTTTTCTACAGGTTAGTTAACTTCCTTTTTTATATCCTCAATTTTAAGCGCAAATGGAATGGCCAGAAAAGCCATTAATGCAGCAATTTTAAATGTCAATTCATAACCCAGTTTATCGAATCCAAAGCCGACAACAACGGTCATAATGGAGCTGATCAGAAAATTGCTGGTCATGTAAATACCATTAACAAATGGCAGGTGATCTGTTTTGAGTTCCTGAATGGTGGCAAGCATTACCGGTGTGGGCGCCAGCAGAAAAAATCCCATCAATATCAGAATAGGAAAGATAGCTACCCCGTGCAGAAATATAAATGCCCACATCAGAAACGGGGAAATAACCGAAATAAACACCAGGGTATTTTTTCTACCGAACCTATCGGAAAGGGTGCCCGAGAAAAACGTACCAATTGCCCCCGACAGGTATACAGTCGACAAGGCAATAGCAGCTATCCAGGTGCTGGTCCCCGTTAGTTCAAGGTATCCTTTCAGATAGAGTGTCAGCGATGCTTTCATAGCTCCGCGCGAAAAGGTTATTCCTGCGATGGTTAAAAATACAGGAAGAAATTTCCGGAATGTTTTTTTATACCCATCGGCCTTTTCCTGCTGATCAAAATCCTTACGTATGTCAAGCTTTCGAAAACGGATGAATAAAATAGCAGATGCCACCAGTCCCATTGGCATCAAACGAAAGATGCCGCCGAAACCCCAGAGATCGATAGCCCCGGTTATCACGATAGGTCCCAGGGTACGTGCCAGTTCTCCGCCCAGCATGTAAAAGCTCATTCCCTGGCCGGTTTTTCCTCCGGCTATGTGTTTGATCATCACCGGCGTGGGCACATGGAACAATACCGAGCTGAATCCGGAAATGAAAATCAATATAGCCAGAAATGTATACCCGGGAGCAACCCCTATCAGGCTCATAGAAACCGCTGTGATAGACGGTGCAAAAATGACAAAATACCTGATTTTGATTTTTTCGGCAATAATACCGATAAAAGGATTCAGTAATGAGGGAATACGCTGAATAACTGATAATAAACCAAACAGGGTATGATTGATACCCAATTTGTCATGAAGTACCAGCTCTATGGGAGCTAGGAATGATGTATATATGTCGTGAATGTGATGTGCAATGGATAACAACGACACATTTAAGGTCTGGAACTTATTACTTTTCTTCATGGGAACGATTTTGCAAATCAAAAAAGAATTGCAAAACTACAATTTATTATAAAGAATGAATGATATTTTTTACCAGAAGGGCCAGTTTTGGCTCAGCTTTATGTGCTTCCAGCTGAACTTCTTCGTGTGTCACTTCTTTAATTTTCCCGGGTACGCCCAGATCGGTAATAACTGAAACTGCAAAACAGGGAATTCCCATCTGGTTGGCGACAATAACTTCGGGAACTGTGGACATTCCTACCACATCGCCGCCAATTATCCTGAAATACTGGTATTCTTTGGGAGTTTCCAGGGTAGGACCAGTAACTCCAACGTAACAGCCTTTCTGTAGTTTAATTCCGTTTGCCGCTGCAATATTATCCGCCAGTTCAATCAATTTTTTATCATAAGCTTTGCTCATATCTGGAAAACGGGCGCCAAATTCTTCGTCATGTTTCCCGATAAGCGGGTTGGGCATCAGGTTTATATGGTCGGTAATTACCATAATGTCTCCAATACTAAAATCGGGATTCATGCCCCCGCAGGCATTGGACACAAATAAACTTTTAATTCCCATGTATTTCATTACGCGCACAGGATAAGTAACCTCTTCCATCGAATATCCTTCGTAGTAATGGAAACGTCCTTTCATTACCACTACCTGCTTTCCTCCCAATTCACCGATGATCAGTTTTCCATCGTGTCCTTCAACCGTGGAATGTGCAAAATGAGGGAATATCTGAATAATTAATCGAACAACTGATTTTTACTTCATTGGCAAGTTCCCCCAGGCCGGTTCCCAATATTATTCCAACAGCCGGTTTAATATCGGTTTTATTAGAGATGTAATCGATTGATTCTTTTATTTTTCCCAACATAATCTTTTATTTGTTTATTGAAATTTTTCGCATCGTTGTATAGGAACTCCACTTCAACCGGAACATAGTACATATAATCCCTGATGGTTTCATTTTTCAGATTGAGTTCCCTGAAACGGGTAGCATCTTTTTCTGTTGTTATAATATATTTTGACTTGTTTTTTATAGAATCAAATTTATTGCTTATTGTATGGATATCCTGTTTTGTAAAAGTATGATGATCCGGGAATGACAATATAGTTAATTTTTTTGAAATTTTTTTCAGCCAGTTGTGTAACGGAAGCGGATTTGCAATTCCGGTTACTACCAGGAATGCAGCTTTTTCCTTTTTAAGAATTTCCACTTCCAGATTTTTATGTTTTCCTTTAAAAACAGGTAGTGGATCGTGGTATTTATAACTAGTAAAATAAAGAAATTGGTATGGATATAATTTGAGATTTTTCATCCACAACCGTTTTTCAATTGGCTTGAATGATTCGGGAGTTTTGGTTACAATAACAATATCTGCCCGGTGAATACCATTGCGACTTTCGCGAAGATTGCCAAATGGAAGAATATAGTCCTTAAATACCGGTTTGTGATAACTTATCAATACAATGGAAAGGCCCGGAGTGACATACCGGTGCTGAAAGGCATCGTCGAGTAAAACTGCTTTTATTCCTTTTACTTTTTCTTTAAGCTTCATGATGCCATTAACCCGGTTTCTGTCAACAGCCACTGAGAGTTTGTGAAATTTCTGTTTCAGTTGTTTCGGTTCGTCCCCTATTTCACTGGTAGAAGAATTTGTTGTGGCTAAAATAAATTCTTTTGTTTTTCTCCTGTATCCCCTGCTTAATACAGCAATATTATGATCATCGTGCAGCAGCTTCACCAGGTATTCGATGTGCGGAGTTTTTCCGGTACCACCGGTGGTAAGATTTCCTACCGAAATAACAGGGATATCAAATTCGGTTGATTTCAGTATTTTCCAGTCAAAACATTTATTGCGAATAGTAACAATTATTCCATAAAATATTGAAAGAGGAGAAAGGATGATAGCTAAACTTTTTCTTGCTCTTAAAAGGGGCATTAGAAATACGGTTTTTAAATTTTGAGAAATATACCCAAATTCTCTCAGAATTACGAATGCAATAGTTTCAATTTACGAATTTGAAGGAATCGTTGTTTGCTGAAGATATTTTTATTACCTATTAAAAAATTAACCTGCCGGTATTTTTGCAGATTCCCGGCAGGTTAATAAAATCAGTAAATACTTATTTCATAAGGAAGTCGTGCCTGAATGCCGTTGTAACTTTCGATATTTTTCAGGAATTTGTAATATTTATAGGAACTCCCTAATTCATTACTCAATATTTTTACTTTTACTTCTTCCGAAAGCTGGTTCATGATCTGTTGAAATGGGTCTACCTGTTCGGGCAATTCTTCAATCCTGTAATTTTCGAGCCCTGCTTTTTCTTTGGCAATTTCAATGGCTTTGGTTAATCCGCCAAAAACATCAATCAGGCCAATTTGTTTAGCATTAATGCCACTCCAGACCCTTCCTTCACCAATACTGTCAACAGCGGATTTTCCCATACCGCGGCCTTCTGCAACATGCGAAATAAATGTATCATAAAATGTGTCGATTGAGATCTGAAAAAATTGCTTTTCAAGTGGGCTCAAGGGTCTGAAGACAGAGGCAAAATCGGAATAATCATTGGTTTTGTAAACATCAACAGTAATGCCGAGTTTTTTATTTAAAAATTCCTTGGAATTAAGCAATACCCCGAATACCCCGATCGAACCGGTAATGGTAGTCGGTTCTGCAACGATAGTATCAGCCGGACATGCAATAAAATATCCTCCCGAAGCTGCTACGTCGCCGAAGGAAGCGATAACCGGTTTTACTTTTTTTGCCAGATCGAGTTCGCGCCAGATAACCTCCGATGCCAGTGCACTCCCACCCCCCGAATTAACACGGAATACAATGGCTTTCACATTTTTATCTTTACGTGCTTTGCGAATGGTTTCGGCAATACCTTCCGATCCGATGTTATTCTGTTTTTCATCGCCCATCACTACATCTCCCGATGCATAGATGACGGCAATTTTATCTCGTGCCAGTCCTTTGTATGTTTTTTTCTCAGGAACTTTACTGTAAGCACTGAGTTTTACCAGTTTCAAACTGGCAGAACTATCAACTCCGGATAATGTTTTAAGTTCGTCGTAAACCTGGTCCTTAAATTTTGTTGCATCAACAAGTTTATAATTTACCGCCGACTGGGCAGTATTAAGGCTCAGATTATTTGCCAGCTTGTTTAGTTCGTTCTTGGAAATATGCCGTGAAATGGAAATGTCATGTACTATTTTTTCCCATATTGATCCTACATAAGCTTTTATCTGTTCACGGTTTGCAGCACTCATTTTGTCCAACATCAATGGTTCCACAGCGCTTTTGAATTTCCCGTGTCGGATTATTTCCGGCTGCAGGCCAAGTTTCTCAAGAGCTCCTTTATAAAACATGATCTGTGAACTGAGTCCTACAAAACTGAAATTTCCTGCCGGATTAAGATATACCTTATCAGCTGCTGAAGCCAGGTAATAAGTAGACTGCAAATAGGTATCACTGTAACTCAGAATAAATTTACCCGACTTTTTAAAATCAAGAAGCGCATCCCTGATTTCTTCCAGGGTGGCAATTCCTGCGGGAACTATCGACAGGTCAAGATAGATCCCGCGAATATTCGTGTCAGCTTTTGCTTTCTGAATATTATTCAGGATATCATTCAATCCCAGTTTTGATTCGGGTTGTAACATGCCAAATTTAAACCCGCCGAAAGGAAAAACCGGTTTACGGTCCTGGATGGGTTTATTGAGTTTTAGCATTAAAATGGAATGAGGTTTAATCTGAACAGGTTTTTCCTGTTTGCTGATGATTGTCCCAACAATACCAAAAAATACAAACGTTAATAGTAATACAGATATTAAAATGCCTACAACTGTGGCTAACAGATATTTAAAGAAACTTTTCATATGTGTTTTATTTTAAAATACAAGATTTTGAAAAAATTTGATTTATAAATGTAAACATTAATTTAAAAATAGTAATTACGGTGGTATCTAATAGTTAGTTAATAAATCGATATTTTTGTATATAATAAATAATTTATGATTATTACCTACCTGATCTAGAGCGATA
>CAVVIO010000057.1:0-86209 GCA_963748095.1 uncultured Bacteroidales bacterium | reverse complement strand
CCTGTTCGGCGCGTAAATTTTCGGGAACATTATTCTGATCCGAAAAGAACTCCCTCAGGAAGTTTTCTTCTTCCAGTGTAGATTCACCGTTATAAAATCTCTGAAGCAGTATTTCTATCTTTTTCTGATCCATAATTTTCCATTTTTATCAGACTTTCCCTGATCTTTTTTCTTGCACGGGATAAATTCACCCGGATAGCACTTAAATTCATACCTGTCATTTCGGCTATTTCTTCAAACTCATACCCTTCTACATCTCTTAGTTGAAGAATAACCTGTTGCTGTTCTGGTAATAATTTCATCATACTATTAAACCGGGTCAATTTATCAGCTGTTTCAAGTTCTGTATATGGGTTATTAGAATCGGGTTCCGAATCAAACCCATCTGAATAACTTTCAACCAGCAAAGGTTTTTTAGCTTTCAAACGGTCGAGGCACCAGTTTTTGGTCATCTTCATGGCAAATGCCTCTACGTTATTTAATGCCGCCAGCCTGTCTTTTATTTTCCATAATTTCAGGTAAGTTTCCTGAACGGCATCCTGGGCCTCGGCCTCATTGTTCAGCAGCAAGCGGGCAAAATGAAATAGTTTTTTGCCAATTGGGAATACCTGTTGTTTAAACTCGGTAGATGTCATATTAGTTTTGCCCGCTGATAACCTTATAAAATTAATAAAAAGAACATTTTATAATTCGAAAATCCCTGTTAATTATTCACATTCTCTACTAATTTTAATTTATCAAATCCCTTTATATCCATCGAATTTGCCATATCTGCCAGCTCACTCAGTTTAATATTTCCCTTGATGCTGATCAGTGCATTATCGGTGCCGCCTACTATTAATAAAAACTCGGAAATATGACCATCATTTTCTTTTACAAGTATGTTCACCTTCTGATCACTTTTTTTTACAGTCATCAATTCTTTGTAAGCATTTTTATCCAGTTTGTCGTATACCAGCTTGTAAAAATCCAATGGCTCACCTTCATTTTTATCATCCCGTGCCAGGATACGTACTTCTGTTAATGACCTGGATAAATTTTGCAAATCCTTATCCTTGGTATCGGCATTGGCCAACATTTTAAATAAATCCCCCGTAATGTTAACTGTTGTATAACCTTTTGTTTCGGAATACTTGTTAAATACATCATTTATGGGATCGCCCTGAGCTTTTATTGCTAATGTCAGTGTGGCGATAATCATACTAAGCAGAATTTTTTTCATTTTATTAAAATTTAATGGTTTTTAAAATTTATCAGCTGATTAATCAACGTTTATAATCAAGACGACTGATAAAGAAAAAAATTACAGCTTCTTTACTATTTTTAAATAAAAACTCTGATTGCTTTTACCGGCAGGCTATTCAAAGAATTGATTTATTTTTTCAAGAAAATAATCCGGCGTTCGGCAGGGTTTACGGGTGGATGCATTTGTAAATACAAGTGTGGAGTTGCCGGTACAAAGTAAAGTTCCCTGATCGTTATATATTTCGTAACCAAGTATTAATTTCACTAATGGCTTTTCTTTCAGGGTTGTTTTAACGGTCAGCAGCTCGTCGTAATGGGCCGGTGACATGTAGTGCACATCTATATTTATTACCGGCAGTATAATTCCGTTGTCTTCCATTTCACGGTAAGTAAGTCCGAGCGATCGCAGCAATTCGGTACGCCCTGCTTCAAAGTAATCGATATAATGCCCGTGATGCAGGTATCCCATTCTGTCAGTTTCGCAATAGCGTACCCTTATTTGTGTTTCATTTGTGTACATAACTCCACTACTATTCTATTCAATTTTCGAAATGAAACTGCTGATATTATACTTTATATCCTGGAATTTTTCTTGTGTTGATGGTCCAAACTTTCAATATTCCATTGTTCCAATATTCCATTATACTGATAACTTTATTAAAATTTGTAGAATTTTAAAAAACAATTATCCATTTATTCATTCCTTTACTCAGGTTAAAGGTGATTCAGGTTCCTTTGCCATTTTATTGTAGGCAACCCGGTCGACCACATGCGGAATGATTCGTTGGAAAAGGGCCGTTAACTGACCTTCGAGTGTTAGTATTTTATTTCTTTTCTTATTCCGGATGGCCCTTATTAATTCTTTGGCTACTTCTTCAGGCATCATCATTTTATTTTCGTCTCTGGGAGTGAATCCCTGTGGATTGCCATTTGCCGTTAACGCTTTTTTCCGGATTTCCGATTTGGTAAAACCGGCAGATAAGATCATCACATGAAGACCTTTTTTCAGGTTTTCAATACGGATGGTTTCCAGAAAGCCATGTACGGCAAATTTGGAAGCTGAATACCCCGATCTTCCGGGCAAACCATGAAAACCTGCAATGGATGATATTCCTATCAGTGAACCTTTTGCCTTAATCAGATAGGGTATTGCATATTTTGTACAATATACCGTTCCCCAGAAGTTAACATTCATCAGCTGGTGCATGACCTGCAAATCGAGATCGGTAAAAAGTGCCCGCATAGAAATTCCTGCATTGTTCACTAAAATATCAATTCCCCCGTAGGTTTTGACAGCCTGTGAGATGAGATTTTCGCAATCCTGCATTTTACATACATCAGTTTTTACCGCCAGGACTTCGTATCCCAGGTTTTTCATTTCCTTTTCTATAACGGATAGTTTTTCATAGTTTCTTGCTGCCATCACCACTTTCGATCCCAGCCTTGCAAATTCTTTTGCAGTGGCAAGTCCAATACCGGATGAAGCCCCAGTTATTATAACTACCTTATTTTTCATAATATAAGTGTGCGTACATTTTTGATTAGCTAAAATAATAAATTAGCCAGCTAAATAGAAATTTTTTTTAAACCGTAGCTGTAATCCGAAAAAGGCTTATAAACCACAAAGATTTCTCAGGAAAATAATAACTTTATCGTTTGATTGCAACAAACCTGTAATGAGTACAAATCAGCCACTTGCCGACCGGATGCGTCCGAAATCACTTGATGACTACGTGGGACAACGTCATCTTGTCGGGGAAAATGCCATATTACGAAATAGTATTGAATCGGGTAATGTACCTTCATTTATCCTGTGGGGTCCCCCGGGTGTTGGCAAAACAACCCTGGCACGAATTATTGCCAATATGTTGCAACGGCCGTTTTATAGTCTAAGTGCCATCAATTCAGGAGTAAAAGATGTGAGGGAAACCATTGAAAAATCGAAAAAACAACAGTTTTTTAATGCCCCGAATCCCATACTATTTATCGATGAGATTCACCGTTTTAGTAAATCTCAACAGGATTCGTTACTGGGAGCAGTAGAAGAAGGAATAATTACACTGATAGGCGCTACTACTGAAAATCCCTCATTCGAGGTGATCTCACCGCTTTTATCACGTTGCCAGGTATATGTTCTCAAATCACTTGATAAAAATGATCTCGTACAAATTGTAGAAAAAGCACTGGAGAATGATGCCGAATTAAAAAAGAAAAATATTAATATTGTTGAAAACGAAGCCCTGCTTCGTTATTCCGGCGGAGATGCACGGAAATTGCTGAATATCCTCGACCTGGTAATTCAGTCTACAGAAGAAGATAATGGGGAGATAAAGATCACCAATGACAGTGTGTTGGCAAAGGTGCAGGAAAACCTCGCACTGTATGATAAAAACGGGGAACAACACTATGACATCATTTCGGCATTTATAAAATCGGTACGCGGAAGTGATCCTAATGCCGCAGTATATTGGCTGGCAAGAATGGTGGAAGGGGGCGAAGACCCTAAATTTATTGCACGAAGGCTGGTTATTCTGGCAGCAGAAGATATAGGCATGGCAAATCCAAATGCACTGCTTCTTGCAACCAACGGATTTCAGGCTGTTAATATGATCGGATGGCCCGAATCGAGGATCATCCTGTCCGAGATAGCTATTTACCTGGCTACTTCACCCAAAAGCAATTCAGCTTACCAGGCTATAAATGAAGCTCAAGCGTTGGTGAAACAAACAGGTGATCTGCCAGTACCACTGAATATCCGCAATGCTCCCACTTCATTGATGAAAGAACTTGGATATGGAAAAGACTATAAATATGCGCACAGTTACGAAGGTAATTTTGTATATGAGGATTTTCTTCCCGAAGATATAAAAGATAAAATATTGTATGATCCTCAGCAGAACAGCAAGGAAAATGAAATCCGTACCCGTTTATCAAACCTCTGGAAGGGAAAATATAATTATTGATTTAATGTAATTAAAAAACTGTTTTAATATGAATAATGTATTGGAGTCGATTCCTTACTTAAGACATCTTGATGAAAATAACTTTTTTCTTATTGCCGGACCATGTGTTATTGAAGGAGAGAAAATTAGCATGTCAATCGCCGAGAAAATAGTTGCTATTACCGAAGATTTGAAAATCCCATTTATTTTTAAGGGCTCTTATAAAAAAGCCAATCGATCTAAATTAGATTCTTTCACGGGCATTGGCAATAAACAGGCGCTTGATGTTCTTGAGAAAATTGGAAAAACTTTTAAGATACCGGTATTAACCGATATTCATACTTCAGAGGAAGCTTATTTTGCAGCACAATATGTAGATGTGCTTCAGATTCCGGCTTTCCTCTGCAGACAAACCGATTTATTAATCGCGGCGGCTAAAACAGACCGGGTTGTTAACATTAAAAAAGGACAATTCCTGGCTCCCGGATCGATGAAGTTTGCTGCTGATAAAGTAATTGAGTCGGGAAATTCCAAGGTAATGCTAACTGAACGGGGAACTATGTTTGGTTATCAGGATTTAATAGTGGATTACCGAAGTATCGTTGAGATGAAGAAATTTAATCTACCGGTAGTAATGGATATAACACATTCGTTACAACAGCCAAACCAGGAATCGGGAATTTCCGGAGGACAACCGGAACTGATAGAAACTATGGGAAAAGCCGGAATAGCAGTAGGAGTGGACGGAATATTCCTGGAAACCCATCCCGATCCGGAACATGCCAAATCGGATGGTGCCAATATGCTTCATTTGAATAATCTTGAGGAACTTTTGAAAAAGCTGGTGAAAATCAGAAAAGCAGTGAAAACTTTTTAATTTTTTTCATCGTTAATGAATTTTTATGAATTTTTAACATATGAAACAATAAATTAATGACTTATATCAATCCTTCTTTTGTAATAGATTATAAAAAAAAGAGCTGTAAAAAAGATTTATATTAATTAAATGGTATGAATACTTGTATTTAATAACAAAATTGTTATTTTTACGTCGTTATTAACCCTAACGATTGGACCTATATACCGAAAGTCTGCTAAAAGAAATGGCAGACTTTCATTTTTTATGTACGTTTGACATACAATAAATATTACCAATAATCCGTTATACTTAGTTTTTATCACGCCATTTATTTATTCCACTTTACTTCAATTATATACCAGTATATTATCAGACTTCATTTTTTAATATTTTAGGGTAATTATTATATGAAAGGCACAAATATTACCAGCACATGAATATTTTTGGAAATCATGTTCGAATGAATAACTCATCCATGCAATTATAATCAGGTTTAAAAAATCGAACATCCAACCGTTAACAGGGCATTAATTTTTTGTATATTCATACGGAAATATTCATAAATTGTGATATCATGCGGGTAGATGTTTGTATATGATGAAACAACCAAAATAAGGCTAATTGGTAATAATTATTAGAATCCCGAATATAGCAGCTCTAAGTTTGATCACTGACTACTAATTACTAAATCCTTATTCTATGTGTTCGATTTCGGACGGAGATTGTATTAATAGCGTTCAATTGCTTATAAAAGATTATAATGCACTGAATGTTGATATAATATATTTAAAATACAATTTATACATTCTTTGGCACAATAAATGTTATAATGCTTTCATAACGATAAAGAAAAAAATTAAAACCAAATATGTCATGAAAGCACAAGCACTAAACCAACCGTTAAAAAGACTTCTGATAGCAGTTTTTATTTTATCAGGGATTTTGGGTGTTAAAGCACAATCAGCCAGTACACTTTATCTGACCGGGACGAAAGATACCAATGCTAAGATTTTTCAGGCTGACCTGAAAACAGGCAACAGTAATTTAACTGACAGATATTGTCACTTCTTAATAAAACTTACAAAGTTGTATTTGTAAAAGAAAGTAACAGTATCTATGATGAAGCATGGATTGAAAATACTGCAATCACTAAATCTTATGCGATTAATGCTAATAACAATGAAGAAGAAATTGCTTTGGAGGATTGGATGACTGATTTTAACACCGGGACTTCTGTTGAGAAAGAGATGAAACTGGAATCCTGGATGAGTAACTTCCATACAGAAATGAACAGTAACACTGTTGAATCTGAAGAGAAACTCGCACTGGAGCCGTGGATGAGTAATTTCAATGTCGAATTAAAAGCTCAGAAAGAAGATTCAGTTACAGAACCTGAAATGAAAATTGAAGACTGGATGGTTGATGCTTCACAGTGGAATCTCTGCAAATAACAACAGTTTTCCGAAGCTTTGCTCAATCAATATATAGATGCATGCCGCGGCTTATGGCCGCGGCATTTATTTTTAGAGTTTTCGAATATCAATTGATTTATTGGTTTATTGAAAATTCATAATTGGGACCCTTGCATCGAATCTTGATTTCCTTTTTCCACCATCACTGCAATTACAATAATCATCAGCAATGCTATAACTGCTCCGGAATGAAAAACTAAGTAGAATCCATTTCGGACTGAAAAAAGATATTATACTTCGATAAGGTATTTAATATTCGTAAATTTAAATTACCAGTGGATCATATGCTGATAAAACTTTCTATTTTTACACAATTTTTATTCTACCAGTTAAAGCGTGAAGCAGTACGATGTTATTGTAGTGGGAGCGGGCGTAGCCGGTCTGATAGCTGCCGGCAGGAGTGCCGGTTCGGGAGCTGATGTGCTTTTACTGGAAAAGATGAGGCAGCCAGGCAGAAAATTATTGATAACCGGTAAAGGAAGGTGCAATATTACCAATGAAGGAGATTTATCATCATTTTATGAGCATATTCATCCGAATGGCCGTTTTCTGAAACATGCTTTTTCAGGATTTTTTAATAAAGATATTATTCAATTACTTCATGAAAACGGGGTGGAAACCGTTCTTGAACGGGGAGGAAGAATCTTCCCGGCCAGCAGTAAAGCTGCCGATGTACTGGAAGCGCTGATGAGATGGGTAAAAGCAAATAATGTTGATATTCAATATGGATGCCGGGTTGAAAAACTAATTACTGAGAATAATGTAATTTCCGGAATAGTAATGGACACTAACGAACAGAAAATCAAAATAGCCGCAAAAAATGTCATTCTGTGTACCGGAGGAAATTCTTATCCTGCAACAGGTTCGAGCGGAGATGGTTATATACTTGCCCGGTCAATTGGGCACACCATTGTTGCTGTTCGTCCGTCATTGGTTCCGCTTATAACCGAAGGGCCGCTTGCCGGTAAATTACAGGGATTAAGCCTGAAAAATGTAAAAGCAGTAGTTTGGAGCAATGGTAAAAAAAGCGGGGAAGCATTTGGTGAAATGCTGTTTACACATTTTGGACTGTCGGGTCCGATTATTTTAACACTCAGCCGCCTGGTAGTGGATGAACTGGCTGATAAGAAAAAAGTGGAAATATCCGTTGATCTGAAACCTGCACTTGATGAACAAAAACTCGATAACCGCCTGCTACGGGATCTGAACGAGTACAATAAAAAACAGTTGGAAAATATTTTTAAATTGTGGTTGCCTGCCAAAATGATCCCTGTTTTCCTGGAACTTACGGGCATCGATCCTCATAAAGAAGGTCACCAGCTAACAGGCAAAGAACGCCGGAAGATACGGTTGTTGATGAAAGACTTACGTTTTACAATTTCAGGACATCGGTCGTTTAAGGAAGCTATTATTACTGCAGGCGGCATCAGTACTGCCGAGATCGATTCGAAGACCATGGAATCGAAACTGGTGAAAAACCTGTTTTTTGCCGGCGAACTGATCGATCTGGATGCCGATACAGGTGGTTATAACCTTCAGATAGCCTATTCCACGGCATGGCTGGCTGCTACGTCCTGTATTTCTGCTTAAGTGCCTGAGGTCCGGTTTGGTTCTGAAATTTTATTTTCTTACCTAAATAAAAGTGAAAATTGAAATTATATTATCACTATTGCCGCTGGTACATACTTTTTAAAGCATGCACTTTTTCCGCGTAAAATACACGGAACGTATCAGTTGGCTGCGTACAGTAATAAACCTTCAGTCCGTTTTCCCTGAAATATTTGTTATCCACTTCACCCACCTTTTTATAAGATTTAAATAAAAAATCGATATCTCCGACTTCATGATTTACGTAAATTAACGGTCCGTTTTTAATACTATCCGGCGCCCATAACAGAAAATTATCATTAAAACAGATGGGCTGCGGTAATCCGTATTTTTTTCCGTAGAAATTAATGGCTCCGGCTTGTCCGTAGTTATCAGCATATATCGAACAGCTTTTTCTTTCACTGTCAGGAAGGGAATTATATTGTTTTATCACTATCGAGCCCAACTCTTTCCATCCGGTCATGTCGGCATAGTCCTGGGGAATGTTATGAATTTTCCCGTCTTCCCATCGGTTAGTAAATTCCCCGTTTTTTTTAGAAATTTTTTCGATCTTTTCAAAACTGTATATGGGTAGTGAAAACGGAAGTATGGGTAGTAAAAGCAAAACAGTTAAACCCAGAGTAACATATTTCATCGAAGTCTTAAAATACTTATCGACTGCATAACCTCCAAGGGCGAATAAAATGGGATACAGTCCAAGGGTATAATAAGACTTACCTCTCAATAAGATGATAATCAGAAAAGTAAACAGGTAGATGAAAGCAAATACCCGGTAGTTTTTTTCCTGCTTAAAAAACAGAAAAGTTATTAGTCCGGTTACCCAGATAATTACTCCGGGAAGATTCATTACAAACTGGTCTATAATAAAACCGGGAATGGAAACATTTGCAAACTGGTATTTATACAGCTCTGACATGTGATGCATGAGCGGCCAGTTATGACTGAATTGCCAGATAATATTTGGCAGAATGGTGATAATCCCCAGAATTCCACCCGTAAAAAAGTATTTCGATTTTAACAAATTCCTGTGTTTGGTCAGCAACAGGGCAGTCAGGGAAGAAATTATAAAGAATGTAATGGAGTATTTGTTTAAAAAGCCAATACCCCAGACCAAAAAAATGAGTATCCAGAATTTAGTATTTTGTGTGTTAAGCAGTTTTATGAGCAGGTATCCGGATAATAACCAGAAAAACTGGTTAAATGATACCGGCTGAAAAAGAGTATTGGATCTCAAAAATGCAGGTGATAAAATAAATGCCGACATGGCAAGGATCATAGCTAAAATGCCTCCTTTCAGTTCTTTTACGAACCGGGCTATAATAATAACGGACACACTTCCAATGAGAGCAGGAAAAAAGCGTAAAGCAAAAGTAGTATTACCAAAGATCAGGGTTGCAAATTTAGATATAACTCCTATCAGAGGCGGGACAGAAACATATCCCCATGCCAGGTGTTCACCCAGTGAATAATATAACAGCGCATCCCGGTGCAGTTCGTAATTCGTGTTGGTAGCCAGGTGAATGCTAAGCTTCAATACTGCGAACCCCAGTATTATCAACCATTCTTTGGAGATTTTTATTGACATTAGGTGTGTATGTTTGGTTTTAATTCAGAATGTAAATGGTGTTTATTTATTTTAAAGATCAGGGTTATTTAACCATCTGCCGCTTTTTTAAAAAATTGACAATATAAAACCCAATTATAACGGCAATCAAAACCCCATACGAAATTCTGTAAATTAATATATTGTTCCTGCCAATGTAAATACTGGCGGCAGCGCTGATAACAATCAATGCCACCATGATCCACTCGAATTTTCTGAATATCATTTTTACAGTTTCGTTGTGCATGGTCTTGTATTCAGTGTTTCTAGGGTCTTTATTCACCAGTATTTTAAAATCCAATATCGCTTCCTTGTATTTTTTAAGGTGATATCTTGCCAGTCCCCTCTGAAAGATCAACGTTTCATAAAGTGGTTCATCTATTAAATCCTTTCCGGAGATATTATTATTCTCTATTCGGATTATTACCTGTTCCAGATATATAAGCGATTCAGAGAATCTCTCTTCTTTTTCCAAAGCAATGGCATAATCAGCCAGTATCTGGTTTGCTTTTACAAAATCATCTTGATTTTCAAATGTAGTTTTTTCGATCAGACTTAAATCCGGCTCTACCAGTTGTATTATTGTTTTCGGGTCTTTTATCTGTTCATCTTTGTAAAGCTGATCGTATAGTTGTTTTATATTTTCTGTCATTTATAAACGTTTATATTTTCGAATTTTTAGTTTGAATAATATTTATCATATTGAAATATTCAAGAACCAATTTAGTAAAAACCGATAAATAAACTCAAATCTGTTGACCATAGTTCATTTAAGAAAATTTTAATTTACATTAAAAAAAGTCCGGCATAAATATTACAGGACTTTTTCATAAAACTTTTTAAAGATTAAATGATATTACCTCAGTACCATTGTAATAATCGAATGTGCCGGGCTTTTTGTCTCAGCAGCTTTGTTATCGATCCACACTTTAAAGTCTTTATCGGCATCGGTAAGGTTAAGCACCACCACGGCTATTGTTCCATCTGGGTTCAGAAAAGCAGTTCCCAACAAATTGTCGTCATTCGAAGAACAGATGATCCGTTTAGCGCCGGGACGGATGAATTTCGAGAAATGGCCGAGGTAATAAAAAGAATTCATATAATGTAGTTTGCCTGTACTTGTATCCCCTATAATAGGTGCCATACAGAAATTCCCAACATGGTTGGGTCCGCCATGCTCATCCAGCAGGATATTCCAATCAGTCCATCCCGAAGCACCGTTTTGCAGATCGTGAATGATCGAGTTGCCATAGTTTTCTCCCCAGTGCCATTTATCCAGACTATCTATATTAAACGGATAGTTGCAGCCTTCAGTAAATAACACATGTTTATCGGGGAATGCTTCTTTAACCAGTCTTACATTTTCGAAATGATTGCCAACGTACCAGTGAAATCCAACACCCCATACGTATTTCGAAGTTACCGGATCTTCCAGCACTTCCATAGCCCGTTGGTACATGATACCGCGGTTATGGTCCCATACCATCAGTTTCACATCGCTGAACGGCGATTTTACAAGAGTGGGGCCCAGGAAATTCTTTACGAAATTATTCTCGTCCTGTGCCGTATAAATACACGATTCCCAGGTTTGCGCGGCCATGGGTTCGTTTTGCACGGTAAGACCCCATATAGGTATTCCTTCTTTCTGGTATTCCTGCATGAATTTAACATAATAATCGGCCCAGGCCTGTGAATATTCGGGTTTCAGTTTGCCACCATGCAGCATGTTATCATTGGTTTTCATCCATGCGGGCGGACTCCATGGCGAAGCGAAAAGCTTTAGTTCATTGTTTGTTTTTTGAAGCACTTCTTTTATCAAAGGTATTTTATATTTTTTATCATGATCAATCGAAAAATTTGTAAGTGCGGTGTCACCAGGAGTTTCATCATAAGCATAACTGCCGCTCGAGAAATCACAACTGTTAATGTTGGTTCGTGCAAGAGAGTAACCTATTCCCTTTTCAGGATCGTAATAAGCGGTCAGAATTTCTTCCTGCTTTTCTTTCGGTAGTTTGTAAAAAGTTTCTGCAGAAGCGTCTGTCAATGCACCTCCAATTCCGACAATTGTCTGGAAGGTTTTAGTGGCATCGAGCATAATTGTTGGAAATGCTTCATCCGGTTGCAGTAATTCTTTGAATTCAGCAGGGGTTTCTTTAGTTAGACGTAAATCACTGTTTTTAGCTGTTACATATACATCTGCCGTTTTTAATGTGAGTTTTGGAGTACTCATTTCATTAATAATAGTGGCCTGGGGCTTTTTTACACCCGTTGAACAACCGGTGGCTAATATGATCATTGCCCACATTAATTTTGTTAACCTTTTTATCATTTTTGTTTTCATTAATGGTTTTAATTTTATTTTTTAGTTATTACCTGAAAGGTATGTTTCGGATTTTTATTTTGAGAAACTAAAAGTATTAAAAAGAAAGCAGATTTCAAAAACCGGTATTTTGAAGTATAAATGATGCAGATTGATTGATTAATTGATAAAAAAGGTTGTTTCATAATTAATTGCAAAGGGACTATTTTTATTATGAAACAACCTCTGTACTGATAACAATAACTTGAAATGTATTAAACCATCACACTATTATTAACCCTTGATTTACAAGAATCTGTTTTAATATTGATAAAGGTAATTTCTTGAAATGAATAACCATTGTAAAAAATCGGCAGGATGAAATTCAGGATACAAAAATATCATTTACCGGAATAAAAATTGTCCAACCGTTTCTGGCGGGAAAAATAGGAACGAGGCGTTTCTCCTGTAAATCGGGTAAAATCTTTAATAAAATGTGCCTGGTCGAAATAACCGCATTCATATATAATGTCGTGCCAGTCACTAAATCCCTTTTGACGGATTATTCTAAAAATTCTGTTAAACCGGATGATTCTGGCATAATGCTTTGGTGATAAACCTATCTGTTTTTTGAAATTTCTTTCAAGTGTAGACATGCTTACCCCCAGATTATTCACAAGCTCATGAATATTTTGCTGTCCAAACGTTTGGAGCAATAATTGCTGGGCGTGGTCAGCGCCGTTTATTTTGGGGGTCAGCAGTTGAAATCTGTGTAGAAGATAATTATTAACTATTGATACCCGTTGTGCAGCATCCTTTGCTTCATAAAGTGATTCCTGAATGTACTTTATTTCATGACCCAGAATATCAGTACTATCAACTGTAGCGTTGGTTAATTCATCAATCGGTGATTTCAGAAAATGATACAGACCTGTAGGATAAAAATTTACCGCTATTGTACCGGTATCACCAATAAAATTGATCTCAATCGGTTGATTTGTAAGGCCAGCAAAAAATGAATAAGGTAATAACCTTTTGCCGGCAATATTATCGGTTTGATAGCATGTATTCTTATAATGGAAAAATAATCCGCAGAAACCATAGGGAACTATTTTTTGTTTTTCCAATATGTTTATTTCATCATCTTTGTCAAATTCCATCACCTGTATGGAATGTACCAGATGTCTCAATAGTTCCGGTGGTTCAAAAACCTGAAAATACATACCTCTGTGAAAATAATCAGATGTGAAATAAGAAATTTTTTTTCAGATTATCAATAGAAAATATATAGATATTTTAATATCTCAATGTTTACGATTCTTTTTCACAATAATTAACGCATTGATTTTTAATGAAATAAACATTAAATGGCGGTACTTTTTATTTATACTTAATTTGATAAAGAAAATAATGATGTTCTTAACGTTTATCTGACTGGTTACAGATTTTCATTTTTCAGGTTAGAATTAAAAAGTTAATTTGTATTATTAAATCCTATTCATAAATAAAAGTGTATTTTTCCGGTTGGGTTTCAGGGGACCGATTATTGTAATATCTGAGTTCTTCTGTAGGTAATCCGTATTCGTTGTAAGTAAATACCGACTCGTATTCAGGTGGAAGAGAAGACATTATTGCCAGGTAATAAAACGTATTTACCGGATTATTTTTTTGTACCAGGTCCACGGGAAAAAAATTCAACAGGAATACAGGATTCTTTTTATTATCGTAGGTGAATTTAAAATGTGAAACGAGGAAATCCGGGTTGCCGTCAGCTTCTGTAAAGTATTCCTTTCTTTCGGTGGTATTTCCATTGTAATCATATTGATATTCGATATATCCGGTTTGAATATTATTGAAATAAACATCTGCTTTTTCAATCTGGTTCTTTTCATTATACTTGAAAATATTTTTCGGGTGCCATTCATCATTATTTTTATAAATACTTTCACTCGATTTCAGTAAACCGTCTTCATATGTGAATACATCTTTATAATCTCCATATTCTCTTCGTATTATCTGGTTTTGATTATTGTAATAATATTCTTCCAGACTGAAAGTATCTGCATAATGTATTTTCACTTCGGACACTCTTTTCAGACTGTCATAAAAAAAATCAACATATGCATTATCATTATGCACGATTTTACTTAGTTTTTTATTTGTTTGCAGAGGATCGCACTGGCAATTATCCTTGTCCTTGGAACAGGAATCAACTATAAGGATAAGACTGATGAGGACTAAAAATCTATACATAATTCGGTTGTTTGGATTTAAGTTCTTATAAGATGAAAAATCCATAAAAAAAGTTGCTTTATATATTGTTTTTTTCGGTAATTTCTTCTTTTCTTTTTGCACCTTATTTTGAAATGAAAGTTAAAATGATTTTTTTTACTGTGAAATACTCAACATAAAGATATTATTTTATATAAATCAATAATGATATTCTTATTCTAACAATCATGAAAAAAGCATTATCCATAGGTTTTATTTTATTCTTCGCCCTTTTGGGCTTTCAATGCACCACAAAAAAAACAGAGTTACAAGACATAAAAAACGGGGTGATTTTAAAAACTCCTTCTTTGAATGTTAAAGTTCAGTATTATGCCAATAACATTGTGCGAATTGTTAAATGGCTGCCCGGGGGAACTTCCGATAAGTTAAGTTTATCGGTTATTACCGACAGTATTCCTGCATTGAAAATTAATGTTAGAGATTCATTGAATTTTGTTTTTCTTCAGTCAGGAAAGATTCGGATTGAATTAAACAAAATCAGCGGGAACATTCGTTATTTAAATTCAGATAATCAGAATATACTGGAAGAAGGAAAAGCAATGCTGACGCCGGTAGTTTATGCCGGTGATTCGGGTTATACCATACAGCAGAATTTTGTTCTAAGTCCTGATGAAGGAATATACGGACTCGGCCAGCATCAGTATGGATATATGAATTACCGGGGAAAAACTGTTAAACTGGTACAATCGAATACCAATGCAGTTAATCCCTTTTTGGTTTCTACAAAAAATTATGGCATACTCTGGGATAATTACTCTAAAACCATATTTGCCGATACTTCGGCTTATGCTTCCATGTGGTCGGATATCGGTAATAATATCGATTACTATTTTATTTATGGAAAAAATATGGATGGGGCAATCGCAGGTTACCGTAAACTTACCGGACAGGCGCCCATGTATGGAAAATGGGCTTATGGTTACTGGCAAAGTAAAGAACATTACGGTACACAAAAGGAACTGATGGATGTGGCGGTAAAGTACCGGAAACTTAAAATTCCCATTGATAATATCGTTCAGGACTGGGACTACTGGAATGGTAATCAGAACTGGAGCGGGATGTTTTTTGATAAATCAATTTATCCCCGGCCACAGGAAATGGTGGACCGTTTGCATAAAATGAATTACCATATGATGATATCAATCTGGCCGGCACTGGGACCAAATACCGCCATATACAAAGACATGCAGCAAAAAGGCTATCTGTATGCCCCGGTAGGATGGGCCGGTTTTAAGTATTATGATGCATTTAATCCGGCAGCAAATAAGCTATATTGGCAATATCTGAAAAGTGGCCTTTACATATTCGGGATCGACGCCTGGTGGATCGATTCGACAGAACCCGATGTGGTGAATGCCCTTACCAAAGAAGCGGACGAATATGAAATGAAAAAAGTCGGCAGGAATTACCTCGGTTCATGGGCCCGGTACCTGAACGCCTATTCGCTATCAATGACAGATGCGCTCTATAAAGATTTGAGAAATGAAAGCAATAAAAAGAGGGTATACATACTTACACGTTCGGCATATGCCGGTCAGCAGCGAAATGCAGTTACTACCTGGTCGGGAGATATAGGTGCCAGCTGGAGTATTTATAAAAAACAAATTGCTGCTGGTGTAAACTTTTGCATGTCGGGTATTCCTTACTGGACGTTCGATATCGGTGCGTATGTTCTGGGTTCTTACGAAGGTGTATTTTCGAGAGGAGGTAAAGATCCGGCTTACCAGGAATTATATACCCGAATGTTCCAGTTGGGGACTTTTTCACCAATCTTTCGTTCGCATGGCTCGGAAACGCCTCGTGAAATCTGGGAAATGGGAGAATTTACAGGTACCCTGAAAAGATTTGATGACCTTCGCTACCGTCTTTTACCCTATATTTATTCACTGGCATGGAAAGTTACCAACGAAGGATATACTATTATGCGCGGACTTCCCATGGATTTTTCAAATGATAAAAACACCTATGATATCAATGACCAGTTTATGTTTGGTCCGGCGTTAATGGCGTGTCCGGTTACCGATTATATGTACTATACTCCCCCTAAAGCAAGCATACTGATTGCATCGAAATATTTCAGGACCAATGATGGAAAACAGGGACTGGATGCCAAATATTACAAAGACCCGGATTATAAAAATCTGTCGAAGGAACAGGTCGATTCCAATATTGATATTTTATGGTATACCGGACGTCCTGATTATGTGACTGATTCCATGTATGCAATCCGTTGGGAAGGAAAATTAATCCCTGATCAGACAGGAAAGTACCAGTTCCAAATCAAATCTTTCGATAATAAACGCATCTTCCTGGATGGAAAACAATTGCCGATCATCTATTCTAGCACCGAACAATATACCGATACGGTTAACTTAGTAGCAGGAAAGGAATATAAAATTGTTGTAGAAACGGAAAATAATTCGACAGGGGCAGCCCGGATGAAGCTTTTCTGGAAAACCCCGGCTATTCTGGCCAGTGAAAAAGAAGCAGTAAAAAAAGATAAGATACGTGAAGTGTACCTTCCTGCCGGTCATTCCTGGATCGATTTCTGGACAGGCCAGGTATCTGCCGGTGATCAGAAAATTACCACGGTAGCACCTATAGAGATCATGCCTTTATTTGTAAAAGCAGGATCTATTATACCTATGGGACCCGATATTCAATATTCCACAGAGAAGCCGGCCAATCCCATGGAATTGCGCATTTATCCGGGCGAAGACGGAAGCTTTACTTTGTATGAAGATGAAAATGATAATTATGATTACGAAAAAGGCATATATGCTACTATTACATTTCAATGGGATAATGCTAAAAAAGAACTGACCATCGGCGATTGTAATGGTAAATTTCCGGGTATGTTAAAAGAACGTGTATTTGATGTGGTGCTGGTAACAGAAAAGCATGGTGTAGGAGTAGGCCCTACACACAATCCCGACAGGATCGTCAGTTATAATGGTCACCAGGTGAAGGTGCAGTTTTGATCCTGAATTGACTTGTAAAGCAAATGCCGGAACACCTGATTTAAAGGAACAAGTTTTATAATTAATTAATAATTTAATCGATTAAACCTTCAAGGTTTCTGAAACCTTGAGGTTTTTAATTTTTATTCAGCAATAAAACTTTCCGGTGGCCCCAGGTAACTGGGTTTAAGATGACCGGTATCAATTACCAGCTTTTGTAATACTATCCCGGGATCTACCAGCCAGAATTTCAGTACATGTTCTCCCGGTTTATCAATATGATGACCCGAGATTTTAATGTTGATGTTATCACTTACCATTTTTTCCCAGGCCCTGCCTGATTCGTCTTCATGAATATGAATGATTTGCGGTGGATTATTGTCAAACGAAATACCGTATCTCAGTCCCCCTTTTGTATTATGAAAGTTTAGAGTCGGAGATAAATAAGCCCGCACCTGTACGTTACCTGTGTCGGAAAGGTAAACCTGGAATTCGAGGTGTGGGCTGGTACCTCCTGGTGTTTGACTCTCTATAGCTACCGGTAAAGCTTCTACGGCTGAAAGGGTCCGGCCAAGGTTGGGAATTACCTGCCATTTGAAAGGAGCTTTATCCACTGCCCGGGTATAATGTGCAGCTTCCATGGAAACGTATCCGTTACTTTCAATAAAACCTTTCATCTCTTTTTGCACGGACATTGCAGGATTATCAATAACCACTTCTATAACAACATTTTTACTGTCGGGCCCGGATATTGTGATGGGCACCTGATGTTTACCAACCGGCGCTTTTTGCCAGTCAATTTTCACCCATAACCGCTGTTGTTTTTCCACCTTTCCCTGCTGTGGCGTAAAGATTATCCAAGGTTTTTCTGCTTTTACCGTATATTCAAACGGTTCTTTTCCACGATTAAATACATCGATATAATACGCCTGTTTATTGAATGGATCGAAAACAGGTAGTACCGCCTTCTCCGGATCCATGGGCCACCAGTCGCCGGAACACTGAATGGCTACACCCATATCTGCTGCATCCGGGAGGTTTATTTTTTCCACTTTGGGCATATTGTTTTGCAGGGGTTGCTGCCAGTATGTATAACCGATATGTGTCTGATCCATAAAATGGTCCCATTTGCCATTGGCGTTTATCTTGTTGTAATAGTGTGAATATTCGGCATCCCGGTCAAATAAAACTTTCACACTATCATCCAGATCATTTGTAATTGCACGCCCTTCTTTGGCATACAAATGATTTTTACCGGCTGTAACATACAGATCATTCAGATTGGCACAAGCTTCAACGGGATACAGCACCAGTTGATAAAAAGCACTTTTGTATTCGGAAGGCAATGCCTCGTATATTTTTTCCGACTTACTGGTGAGGTTATAGTAATCTTTCACAACAGTTTCTGCTTCCCGGTAATTTGTCAGGCTGTAGGTCTGTGGTGAAAGCAGTTCAGGTTTGCGCCTGGAATTATATTTGGTGTATTTAGCCAGAATTTCAGCAATTTCTCCGGTGTAATGGTTTCCGAATTGTTGTTCCGTCCAACGTTTGTAATAGTCAGGTAATTCATCGGCTGTCCATTTATCAGGATTCCAGGCATAATCCAGGAAGAAGGAGATCGGAAATTCCATGGGTTTGATATCCCCTACATTGACGATCCAGATCCGTTTTGCATTGTATTTATACGCCAGGTGCATCTGCTCCCACACTCTTTCAATCTGGTTGGTGTTCAGCCATTTGTAATTCCGTGGTCCTCCTACATAATCAAAATGATAGTAAATACCATACCCCCCCTTGCGTGGTTTTGCATTCAAATCGGGAAGTCTTCTGATATTTCCCCAATTATCATCGCTGAATAGTAAAGTAACATCATCGGGAACACGCATT
This sequence comes from uncultured Bacteroidales bacterium, assembly GCA_963748095.1. Taxonomy (GTDB): domain Bacteria; phylum Bacteroidota; class Bacteroidia; order Bacteroidales; family UBA10428; genus CAVVIO01. Next base: position 67,042 of record CAVVIO010000057.1, on the reverse strand, counting down.
CCCTTATCGTAGTAATCCTGAACTTCTTTATACAATGCCCAGTCCTGCGGTGTTTCCGAAGCCGGTTTCCCTGTAACTTCCTCGATTATCTTCCGCTGATCTGCCACGATCTTCTCCAGTAAAGCAATGTTGCTGGTGTCGCTCATAGGCATGTCTCCGTCGCCACGCATCCCGATTGTCACGATACTTTCGTGCGAATCCATGTTAATAATTCCCTGTTTCCAGAATTTATTCAGTGTATCACTGTTTGTCTGATAGTTCCAGGGGCCGTTGCCATACCTTTTCCATTCCTGCTGGGATCTCATCATAGGTTCGTGATGGGAGGTACCCATTACTATGCCATATTCATTGGCAAGTACCGGGTTTAGTGTATCGTCATCATTAAAGGCATTTCCCCACATGGCAGGCCACAGGTAGTTACCCTTCAGGCGCAGGATAAGTTCAAAAACTTTTTCATAAAACTGGTGGTTAAAATTACCGAATTTCTCATGTACCCAACCTGACAATGCAGGAGCCTCATCGTTGATAAAGATGCCCCTGTATTTTACTGCCGGTTCACCCTGAGTATGATGACCGGGCATTACATAAAGATCGGATTTGTGTACAACCGGTACATCAGCCCACCAGTACCAGGGCGAAACTCCTATTTGTGAGGAAAGGTCGTAAATGCCGTAAATAGTACCCCGTTTATCGCTCCCGGTAATTACCAGAGCATGGTCGACTCCTGGCAACGGGTTATCAACAACCTGAAGCAAAAATGTTTCCCACTTACCTGCGATATCGGAAATATCCAGTTTTTTTTCTTTTACCAGTTTGTCGATTATCGGACTTTTCCCGAGTGTACCTACAAGAACAATATTTTTTGAGGCAGGCAACTTATCAATTGATAGTCCGGGTTCTTTATCTGTAACCCTTTTAATATCAGCCTGCAGATCTTTCAAGGCCCTAATAACTCCCGGGTAATCATCATTACTGATAAATAAAGGGGCAGGATTCCCGGATTCAGCAAGTGCAAAGTATCCGTTTCCTTTTTTTTCAGATACATATGATGTTTTGTCAATTGCTGATACTTTTTGCATACCCGCGATTGAAAGGATGAACAGTAGACAGATAATAAATTTTTGTCGGAAAATACTTCGCACGGGCATGTGTTTTGTATTTTTAAGCGACAACACACCATGAGCAAAAAAAGCATTCACCGTCACTGTTTCATTTTTGAAAACGACGAGCTTTTCAGATTTGATAAAACTTTTCATTGTATATAATATTTGTTTAAGGTTACCTATTTTATCATTTGTGAAATTAATTCAATTCATGTAAACCGACCAAATTAGTAAATTTCATTCTGGTTGCTGATATAGGGAAGTGGGAAAAAAGTCCTGCAGAATATATTGAACTGATAATAGAGTAAGACGATACAGATGAAACGCGTAATATTAATATCGGATTGTTTAAGTTGGTTTGCATTCTAATTATAAAGTTATTCAAAATAACAGGCACATAAATTTACCTGAAATTCTAATAAGATTCAATCGGGAAATTCAATAATTCGATATTGTATGCAATTGCTTGTTGCTGTGAAAGCTGTTTGTCTGCTGAATATCTGTAGAATGCTTTATGAATTAATTTTTTTCAGGAAGAAAAAGATCATTCTTCCCATGTTCCCATTTTTCCGGTCTGAAAGTCGATATAAGCTTGTTTGATCTCAGCAGGATAATTCATAACAAAAGGTCCCTGGGCAACTATTGGTTCATTAAAAGGCTCTCCATAGCCAAAGATCAGCGTTGAATCTTCGAATGCTTTTATCACTATTTCTTCCGCATTGTCATCAAATTCGATGAGATGATGCATGGATGCTTTGCTGCCGTTTACTACAATTTCACCCTTCACAACATAGAACAGGATGGTCAATTTTTTATCCACTGAAATACGGTACGTGCCGTCTTTTTTCATTTCTATCCAGGATACAGAGATTTCTGTTAATGATTTTACAGGGCCTGATGATATTTTCAAATTTTCCCGATATTACGTGCAACTCAGCTTTTCCATCATCCATGGAAATAACCGGTATTTTATCTTTTTGAAGGCCGGTATATGCAGGTTCAGTCATTTTTAGTTTTGCAGGAAGATTGATCCAAAGCTGGATAATCTCCAGTCGTCCTCCCTTTGCCTTAAATTCTTCAGAAGATATTTCCGCATGGATAAGTCCCCGTCCTGCAGTCATCCATTGGATACCTCCTTTGCTTATAATATTTTTTCCACCGCCTGAATCCCAGTGCATCAGGTCCCCGTCGAGAATAAATGTAAGCGTTTCAAAACCCCGGTGAGGGTGTGGACCGAAGGGCAGTCCGTTATTATTAGGGCCGTATACCTGTGGTCCGTGGTGGTTGAGGAACAGAAACGGATCGAGATGGTCGATGGTACCTGTTGGCATGGCCCTGTATGTAATCAAATCATCAATGGGGGCGTTAATGGCCTGGTGTATATTTTTAATGCTTCTCATTTGGTCAATTTTATGGACTAACATACCATCAACCAAATTGTTTTAAAATTAGAGCGAAAGTCCACGTTCGTGCCTGTACCTAATCCACAATTATTTTATCATTAACTACCCGCATTTCGTTGAGGCACCATCATCAATTTATCAACATTATACCCTCTTTTTTTTGCCCGGTTAACCAGCTTTTGATATATTTCAGGATCAAGTTGGGGTGTCCGGCTTAGTATCCACAGATACTTATCAGTGGAACTGCCGATCATTGCCCATTGGTAATTTACTGTATCCAGTTCCATCACATCATAATCGGCATAAAAGAAAAGGAAGAAGGCAACTTTTAATTTGCCAGGTTTATTCTTATCTGGTATATATGCTTTACCCTTTGCTTTTTTTAATCTGCCATCCAGCGATCCTTTGTATCCCTGGTTGATCACATCGATTTTACCATCCGGTCGCAGGATATAAGTAGCCGTAACTCCGGTCAGGTTCTTTTCGAATGAATGCGGGAAACGGGCAATCTCGTACCACTTTCCGGCATAACGGGTTATATCCAGTTCCTTAACTGTTGAATTATCGATCATTTTTCCGGTATTATTTTTCTGACTTGCCTGGCAACCTGACAATACAAGTAATAAAGTTAAGTATATTATTTTCATCTTTCTTTCTAAAACGTGTACATGTTGTCAATGACAATCATTATCTTACTTTTCTAATTTGTTCCCTTTTTTATCAATATAAAACCAGTTGTCACTTTCCCAGTATCCGTGTTCCCCGTCAAAATAATTGTAACAATAGTTGCTTACTTCCGCTTTTCCGTCCTCAAACGGAAGGGCACAGTCGAACTGCGGTTTTATTACAATATTCCCATTCAGATCAGCATATCCGATCATCCCGTTTTCCATTATCCGGAATAGTCCTTCCGAAGGTTCGTCCGGCCCATTGTCAAAAGGAAAGACGGTGAACAGGTAATTCTCAGCTTTATCAATACCGATATACCCATACGGAAATTTATAAACGATTCCGAAATTCCGGATCGTATCCGTATAGCAGATATCGTACCGGTGAAATGGGATAACCGTATCTCCCCGGTAATTAACATAACCGTAAACTTCCCCGGGAATCGTATCCCATATCCGATATAAATAGTCTGTGGAATTATTTAGCGGGTTTTGACCAGTTACGGTTAAAGAAAAAAATACCGGAATTAAAAACATAAGTTTTTTCATAATCTTGATGGTAATAATTGTTGATATTCTGAATTTTTCAATACATCCGGACTTTATCCGGTATTACTTTTCTCCAATTGTACTTTTCTAAATGTAAGAATAAATATATTCTGCTACAAGTACCAAAACCATAAATCTGATCTGTTTCTCAGAAAGGAACCGGATCATAATCTTTAATTTAGATTTTTTAACACTAAAAAATAATCCAGTGCTTATAATGTGATTAAAATAACAAAATGTGTATTTATTAAAAGCACAGATTTACAGTTTTTTATGAAAATAGTATAAAAAAAATTATTGAGAGAAAGTCAAAAATGTTGAACTTTAAATTAGGAGCCTTGTTTTACAATTCGAAAGTCCGGAAGGGCTGGGGTACAGAAAATTTACTGAAAATAATGGATTATGGATGATGTTCAATTATGGCCTTTTCTGATATATGTTATATTGTCGTTGGCGGTAGTATCCGGAATGATCGGATTGTCCTACTTCATTGGGCAACGGGCAAAAGATCATTCGAAAAGTGACCCTTACGAATCGGGTATTGAAACCACCGGTTCAGCCCGGCTTCGGTTCCCTTCCAAATTTTATCTCATTGCCATGTTTTTTGTTTTATTCGATATCGAATCGGTATTTATTATTACCTGGGCCATATCCTTCAGGGAACTGGGATGGCCGGGTTATATCGGGATACTGATTTTTACAGGAATTCTTCTGGTAGTATTGGTTTATGAATGGCGGACAGGATCACTGGATTTTGAACCGTCAGGAAGAAAGATTTTGAAAGCTTTTAATAAATTAAAAAATAAGGAAAGCATATGAAATGGTGGTTGTCAGATGTAAATGAACCGGTATCACCTGTAAAAGGAGATGGTACGTTAGAGGAAGCAGTAAAGAAAAGTATTGTGATGAGCAGTTTACAGGACATGGTAGCCTGGGGCAGAAAAAATTCAATATGGCCTTTCAATTTTGGTTTGTCGTGCTGTTATGTAGAAATGGCAACCAGCCTCACCAGCAGATATGATATCGCCCGTTTTGGTGCCGAAGTAATAAGGGGCACACCCCGCGAAGCGGATCTGATGATCGTTGCGGGAACTGTATTTATTAAAATGGCGCCTATTGTGAAAAAATTGTACGATCAAATGATGGAACCTAAATGGGTCATCTCCATGGGATCGTGTGCCAACTCTGGCGGTATGTATGATATCTACAGCGTGGTACAGGGAGTTGATAAGTTTTTACCGGTAGATGTTTACGTTGCCGGCTGTCCGCCACGTCCCGATGCTTTTATGGAAGCATTGCTGCTTTTGCGCGATCAGGTAGGAAAGGAAAAGCGTCCTTTAAGCTGGCGGATTGGGCCACAAGGAATACAAAAACCGGCACCTATATCCATGCGGGATAAGAAACACGATCTGCGAATGGGACTCACCGAATTACCTTCACCGGATCAGATTTAACTTGGCGTCTATGAACGAAAAAGATATTTTACTCAACGATATTCAGGGAAGATTCGGAACAACAGATATTTCTGTGCGGGAATGCAAAGACGAGATGCTTACCGTTTGGATACCTGTTCATTTAATCATAGATTTTTTAAAATATCTGAAACAGGAAATTACTGATCCGTTTCTGATGTTGTTTGATCTTACCGCTGTTGACATGCGGACCTATTCCAGAAAAGGGGAAACTCCCGAATATCCTTTTATTATCATATACCAGTTGCTTTCTTTCCATAGAAATATGGAAATCCGTATAAAAGCCGGACTGGAAGGGGATTATCCTGAAATTCCGAGTATCACCGGAATATGGGAATCAGCCAACTGGTACGAAAGGGAGGTGTACGATATGTTCGGCATCCGGTTTAAAGGACATCCGCATCTGACAAGAATATTAATGCCCCAGTCGTGGAATGGCCACCCGCTCAGGAAGGAACACCCGGCACGTGCCACCGAAATGGAGCCTTACCGTCTGCCTGACGAAAAACTTAAAGACGAGGAAGATACCCTGCAGTTCAAGCCCGAGCAATGGGGGATGAAACGGCACAGCGAAGATGCCGATTTCATGTTTCTTAACCTGGGGCCGCAGCATCCGGGAACCCATGGTGTATTGCGCCTGGTATTACAACTGAGTGGGGAAGATGTGGTTGATGTGGCACCTGATATTGGCTTTCATCACCGTGGTGCCGAAAAAATGGCGGAAAGACAATCCTGGCATACCTTTATTCCTTATACCGACCGGGTGGATTACCTGAGTGGCGTGCTGAATAACCTGGCCTATCTGCAATCGGTGGAAAAACTTGCCGGAATAATAGTTCCCGACAGGGCAAAAGTAATACGGGTGATGATGAGTGAACTGTTCCGGATCTCCAATCATCTGGTATGGTATGGAACCTTTGCACAGGATATCGGTCAGCTTTCTCCGGTATTTTACATGTTCACCGACCGCGAAAAAGTGTTGGATATCGTAGGAGCTATTTGCGGCGCCCGTATGCATCCCAACTGGTTCCGGATAGGAGGGGTGGCACAGGACCTTCCACTGGGTTGGGAAAAGATCATACGTGAATTTCTGACTTATTTTCCGAAACGGTTGAAAGAATACAATAAACTGGTTATGCGGAACCGGATTTTCAAAGCACGGACAAAAGGAATTGGCCTTTATAGCACAAAAGAAGCCATAGAATGGGGAGTAACCGGACCCGGATTAAGGGCTACCGGCTTTGACTGGGATTTCCGGAAAAAAAGGCCTTATTCCGGATACGATCAGTTTGAGTTCGATATCCCGGTAACACAGAACGGCGATTGTTACGACCGGGGAATGATAAGGGTGGAAGAAATGTGGCAGAGCCTCCGCATTATCGAACAATGTGTGGATAATATGCCTGAAGGTCCCTATAAATCAGATCATCCGCTGACCACCCCTCCACGGAAAGAACGAACCATGCACGATATAGAAACCCTGATTCACCATTTTCTGAATGAAACCTGGGGGCCGGTGATTCCCGAAGGGGAAGCATTTACAGGTATCGAAGGGGCCAAGGGTTACACCGGGTATTACCTGTTCAGCAACGGGAATACCACGTCGTACCGGACCCGTATCCGCACCCCGTCCTTTGCTCATATGCAGATGTTACCTTATATCAGCAGGGGACATACTGTTGCTGACCTGGTATCGATCCTGGGAAGCATTGACTTTGTATTGTCGGATGTGGACAGATAAAACAATAAAAAATTAACAGACCGTATATGTTATCAATCACGGAAAAACAAAAAATAGAAGACGAAATAAAAAAATTTCCGAAAAAAAGCGCAGCTTGTATCGAGGCGTTGAAAATTGTACAGGAAGAGCGGAAATGGGTGCCCGATGAAGCAGTGCAGGATATTGCCGGAATACTGGAAATGACAACTGCGGAAGTCGACAGCGTGGCTACATTTTATAATCTTATTTTCCGGAAACCGGTAGGCAGGCATGTTATATTATTGTGCGACAGTATCAGTTGTTTTGTGATGGGTTATGAAAAGATACTGGATATTCTGAATGAAAAGCTGGGCATAACATTCGGGGAGACTACTGATGACAACAGGTTTACCCTGTTACCCATTCAGTGCCTGGGCAATTGCGACCTTGCCCCAACCATGATGATCGATAACGATTTATATAGTAATCTGAACAAGGATAACATCAACGGGATTCTTGAAAAGTATCAGTAAGAGATTGGAAGAATATGGAAAGACCATTGACCCAAAATATAAGAAGAAACGAGGCGCCGCTGAACCTGAAGGAGTATGAAAAGGCCGGCGGGTACCGTGCTTTGAAAAAGGCCCTTAAAATGAAGCCCGAAGAGGTTACCCATGAAGTAAAGTTTTCAAACCTGAAAGGACGCGGCGGGGCCGGTTTCAGCACAGGGATGAAATGGGGTTTTGTACCTATGGGCGACGATGCCCCGAAAGAAAAATTCCTGGTTGCAAATGCCGACGAAATGGAACCGGGAACTTTCAAAGACCGCATGTTACTCGAAGGTGACCCTCACCAGTTTATCGAAGGGATGATCATCAGCAGTTATGCCATCCAGGCACGTACAGCATTTATATTTTTACGCTGGGCATATAAAACGGCAGAAAAAAGACTTCTTAAGGCTATCAGCGAAGCTCATGATGCAGGTTACCTGGGAAAAAACATTCTGGGTTCCGGTTTTGATCTTGAAATACACCTGCATTCCAGCGCCGGCAGGTACATTTGCGGTGAAGAAACAGCGTTACTCAGCGCACTCGAAGGGAAAAGGGCTGTTCCCAGGTCAAAGCCGCCATTTCCACAGGTAAGCGGATTATTTGGGAAACCAACCATTGTTAATAATGTGGAAACCCTGTGTAATATTCCTCATATCATAAACAACAGCGCTCACTGGTACAAAGATCTGAGTCACTCTGAAGACGGAGGAACAAAACTCTATGGGGTAAGCGGAAGGGTAAAAAATCCCGGCTGCTGGGAATTACCGCTCGGAACAACCATTCGTGAGATTATAGAAGATTATGCCGGCGGCATGCAGGATGGCTATAAATTAAGGGGCTTGCTTCCCGGTGGAGCTTCAACCGATTTTCTGGTAGAAGAACACCTCGACCTGAAAATGGATTTTGTTTCCTTGGGTCCTGCCGGCAGCCGCATGGGAACGGGGACAATGATCATTCTCGATGATAAAACCTGTCCGGTGGGGTTTGTGCATAATCTCGAAAAGTTTTTTGCCCACGAATCTTGCGGCTGGTGTACTCCCTGTCGCGACGGACTGCCGTATGTAGAGAAGATTTTAAAAGCCATGGAAGAAGGAAGGGGAGAACCCGGGGATATGGATACACTTGCTGCTCAAACCCGTTACATGGGTCTCGGTCATACCTATTGTGCCCTGGCTCCGGGCGCTATGGAACCCCTGCAGAGTGCCCTGAAATATTTCAGGGAGGATTTTGAAAAACACATAACTGATAAAAAATGCCCGTGGAGGTAAATTATGGCAAAGATATACATCGATAATAAAACTTACGAAGCTACAGAAGGGAAGAACCTGCTGGAAGCATGCCTGTCACTGGGATTAAACCTGCCGTATTTCTGCTGGCATCCCAAACTGGGTTCTGTGGGTGCCTGCCGGCAGTGTGCCGTGAAGCTGTTCAAGGATGAGAACGATACACGGGGTAAGATTGTGATGGCCTGCATGGAACCGGTGAAAGAGAACATGCGGATATCCCTGGAAGATCCGGAGATAAAACAATTCCATGGCCAGGTTATCGAAGGGCTGATGACCAATCACCCGCACGATTGCCCAACCTGCGACGAAGGTGGTCAGTGCCACCTGCAGGATATGACCGTGATGACCGGCCACGATTACCGCAGCTACCGGTTTAACAAACGGACACATGAGAACCAGAACCTGGGCCCTTTCATCAATCACGAAATGAACCGCTGTATCTCGTGTTACCGGTGTGTGAGGTTTTATAAAGACTATGCCGGTGGAAATGACCTGGATGTATATTCGTCACATAATCATGTTTATTTCGGACGGCACGAAGACGGTCCCCTCGAAAACGAATTCAGCGGTAACCTGGTGGAAGTTTGTCCCACAGGCGTATTTACCGATAAAACACTGAAGAAACATTATACCCGCAAATGGGATATGACTTCTGCGCCTTCCATTTGCAATCAATGCAGCCTGGGATGCAATACCATTGGCAATGAACGGTATGGTTCACTGAGAAGCATCACAAGCCGGTACAACAGCGAAGTGAATGGATATTTTATCTGTGACCGCGGACGGTTCGGCTACGAATATATGAACAATGATGACCGGATAAAGAAACCGGTAATAAGAAACAGAAGCACACAAGAGGTTACTGACAGCAATGCAGTTGACGTTCTGAATGAATTGGGACAGACTTTGAAAGGTAATTCAGGGATCATCGGTATTGGTTCCCCGCGTGCTTCACTCGAATCGAATTTTGCACTTAAAAAACTGGTAGGTAAGGACCATTTTTATACAGGTATGTCGGACAGGGACCAGCAATTAGTATCCCTTGCATACGAAATATTACATAGCAGTCCTGCCCGGATATTTTCTCTGAAAGAAGTAGAAAAAGCAGATGCTGTACTGGTACTGGGCGAAGATCTGACCAACACGGCGCCAATGCTTGATCTGGCTTTACACCAGTCAGTAAAAAACAAACCGCTTGAAAAAGCCCAAAAAATTAATATTCCGGAATGGAACGACAAGGCAGTACGGGAGATCATTCAGGATGACAAAGGGCCTTTTTACATGGCTTCGCCTGCTGCTACCAAACTGGATAAAATAGCTACTAAAAAATACAATGCCGTTCCGGATGATATTGCCCGTTACGGATTTGCTATTGCTCATGAACTGGATAAAAGTTCACCCGAAGTAAAGGGATTGAGCAAAGAAATACGCTCCCTGGCTGAGGAAACCGCCAAAGCGCTGAAAGAAGCTGAAAAACCGCTGGTAATTGCCGGTACCGGATGTGGCAGCGAAGAAGTACTGAAAGCAGCAGCAAACATTGTACAGGCATTGAGCGCCGGTAATAAGAATACCGGTATTTGCCTTACCTTCCCCGGGGCCAACAGTCTCGGACTGGCCATGATGGGAGGAAGAAAATTACAGGATGCTTTTCATGCAGTGGAAAACGGTAGTGCAGATACGGTTATTATTCTTGAGAATGATCTGTACCGGAGAGCTGATGAAGCATCGGTTTCCGGATTCCTTGACAAATGCAAAAAGGTAATTGTACTCGATTACAATAATAACAAAACAACGCAAAAAGCGGATTACGTATTACCGGCAGCGCCAGTTGCCGAATCGAACGGCACCCTTGTAAACAATGAAGGCCGGGCACAACGGTTTTTTCAGGTATTCTTACCGGAACAGCAGATACAGGCAGGCTGGAGATGGCTTCAGGCAATATCGTCTGTTACCGGAATTGGTGAGGCAGGAGACTGGGAAAAGCTGGCGGATGTTATCCGGTTCATTGAAAAAGAAATTCCTGCATTTGCCGGGATCGGCCAGGTAGCGCCACCTCCCGGATTCAGGATTGCCGGGCAAAAGATACCCCGCGAATCGCACCGTTACAGTGGCCGTACTGCCATGCATGCCAATAAGAACGTTTCGGAGGCTCAGCCGCCCGAAGATCCGGATAACCCGATGTCCTATACCATGGAAGGATACAACGGGATACCACCTTCTTCCATGATCCCTTTGTTCTGGTCGCCCGGATGGAATTCCGTACAATCGGTCAACCGCTTTCAGATAGAAGTAGGAGGGCCGTTGCATGGTGGCGATCCCGGAATAAGATTGATTGAACCCGGTGAAGACAGTAAACAAAAAACATTTTATAAAGAAATACCCGAGGCTTTTCAGCCCAAAAAAGAGGAATGGTTGGTACTTCCGGTATATCATATTTTCGGTTCGGAAGAACTTAGCGGAAAGTCTCCGGCAGTTAACGAACGCGCTCCGCAGCCTTATCTGTCTCTAAATGCAGCCGAAGCAGCCCGCATGAATACGGAAACGGGAAAAATCGTGGAGATTAACCTGAACAACAGGAAATATCAATTACCGGTACATATTCAAAAAGATCTGCCGGATGGCGTGGCAGGACTACCCGCAGGTCTGAAGGACATTGTGTTCGGGGAATTTCCTTTAACAGGAACAATTAAACTGTTGAAAAATGAGTGAGACATTTAAATTAATAGTGATAGTAGTTGGGGTTTTGCTGGTAATACTTACCCTGGCTGCGGGACTTATCTGGCTCGAACGGCGTATGCTTGCTGTGTGGCAGGATCGATACGGGCCAAACAGGGTAGGGCCATTCGGATTACTTCAAACTCTGGCGGATATGATTAAGATATTTTTTAAAGAAGACTGGATACCTCCCTTTGCCAGTAAAAAGATATTTGTAATTGCCCCTGCGATTTCCTTGATGGGCGTTCTGATGAGCTTTGCCGTTATCCCGTTCACCTCTAAAATTAATGTAGTTAACCTGAATGTAGGGGTACTGTACTTTCTGGCCATGTCGTCGCTGGGAGCTTACAGTCTGGTATTAGCCGGTTGGTCTTCTAACAACAAATATTCGTTGCTGGGTGCCATGCGGGGAGCTTCGCAAATGCTTACCTACGATGTGTTCATGGGACTTTCGCTGATGGGTGTGGTGATGCTGAGCGGATCATTCAGCCTGAAAGATATTGTGGAAGCCCAGAGGGGGATGTGGTTTGTTATCCCCCAGTTTTTAGGATTTATCATATTCCTGATCGCGGGGGTTTCGGTAACACACCGCCTTCCATTTGATATTCCTGAAGCAGAAAGCGAGCTGGTGGCAGGATACCATTCCGAGTATTCGGGAATGAAATTCGGGATGTTTTTCGTGGGAGAATATGTAGGCATCATTCTCATCTCTTCCATGATCGTGACCTTTTTCTTCGGTGGCTGGCTGGGGCCTGGTTTCCTGCCGCCCATTGCATGGTTTCTGATTAAGATGTTTGTCTTTATTTTCTTCTTTATACTGTTGCGCGCATCTCTTCCCCGGCCAAGATATGATCAGTTGCTGGGACTGGGGTGGAAAATATTTCTGCCGCTGTCGTTGATAAATGTTCTGGTGACAGGAGCTATTGTTTTGTCAAATGCCACTTGATTAATAAAATTTAAGATCAACGGTTTTTAGATATATTGATTATTGAACTATAAATTATAAAAAATGGATATTTTCAGCACAATCCGGTCACTGTTAATTGCCTTCAGCCACATGTTCCGAAAGAGGGTCACCGTGCAATATCCCGAGGAAAAAATTAAGCTGCCCCCGCGATACCGTGGACGGATAGTGCTTACACGCGATCCCGACGGGGGTGAACGATGCGTGGGATGTTACCTCTGTGCCGCTGCCTGTCCGGTGGATTGCATTTCTCTGCAGACAACCGAAGATGAAACCGGAAGACGATATCCCGAGTTTTTCAGGATCAATTTTTCGCGGTGCATTTTCTGCGGTTTGTGTGAGGAAGCCTGTCCAACTTATGCTATTCAGCTTACTCCCGATGTGGAACTGGCAGAATATGAACGGCAGAATATGGTGTATGAGAAAAAGGATCTGTTAATACAAGGTCAGGGTAAGTATCACGGATATAACTACTACAAGGTATCCGGTATGGCGATCGGGGGAAAAGGCAAAGGGGAAGCAGAACATGAAGATAAACCAATTGATCTGAAAAGTTTATTACCATGATAGCAGCATTTTATATAGCAGCCGCAGTAGCTGTAATTTCCACGTTTATGGTGATCACCCGTCTGAATGCGGTGAGCGCCTTGTTGTACATGATTCTTTCTCTGCTGTCGCTGGCAGTTATCTTTTACCTGCTGGGCGCTCCGTTCGTAGCTGCCCTTGAGATCATCATCTATGCCGGGGCTATCATGGTGCTGTTTGTTTTTGTGATCATGATGTTGAACCTGGGAGATACATCAAAGGAACAGGAGAAGAAATGGCTGTCGCAACGGAGCTGGATCGGACCGGCAATCTTATCTGCTGTCATGCTGGGTGAGATCATATACATATTACTGTTTTCTGTAAGGGAACCCACATCTGGAGTGGTGATCGGGCCCAAAGAAGTGGGAATGTCCCTTTTCGGACCCTACATGATCGGTGTGGAACTGGCGGCCATGCTTCTGATCGCCGGCATTGTGGGGGCCTACCATCTGGGGAAAAGAAAAAAAATTACTTATCACCGGTTTTTGGAAGGAGGTGCCAAATGATTGCAATACCCATGGAATACGGATTAATACTGGCGGCTATACTTTTCCTGCTGGGATTAATGGGAGCCCTGGTACGCAAGAACCTGATCTTTATGCTCCTCTCGGTGGAGATCATGCTGAATGCGGCAGGACTGGCATTTATTGTGGCCGGGGCCCGCTGGGCCGAACCCGACGGACAGGTGATGTTTATCTTTATACTGAGTATGGCAGCTGCCGAAGTGGCGATCGGACTGGCAATTGTTCTTCGGATATATCACCGCTTTAAAACACTTGATTCGGATGCCGTCAATAAAATGAAAGGATAATGACTATGTTGGCTTATTTATGGTTAATACCGGCTTTACCACTTGCAGGATTCCTGATCCTGGCATTATCGGGACCGGGAATATCCAAAAGATCAGTTGCCTGGATCGGAAGCGGAAGTGTCGGTATCAGCGCTTTGCTGACCATCATTGCAGGTATAGGCTTTATTTCAGGAATGCCTGAAAACAGTTTTTTAAACCAGAAACTCTGGACCTGGATCAATGTGCAGGGATTTACTACCGATATCACTCTGCACCTCGATGCCCTGTCACTGGTATTTATTTTTGTGATCACCTTTGTAGGTTTTCTCATTCATCTGTACTCTACAGGTTTTATGAAAGATGAAGAAGGGTATGCCCGGTTTTTTGCCTACATGAACCTGTTCGTGGGATCCATGCTACTGCTGGTACTTGCCGATAACCTGCTATTGCTGTACCTGGGCTGGGAAGGAGTAGGGCTGTGCAGTTACCTGCTGATCGGTTTCTGGTATAAAGATCACAACAACGGGTATGCGGCCCGCAAGGCCTTTATTGTTACCCGTATTGGAGACACGGCCATGTTTATCGGTTTACTGTTGCTTTTCACTTCCTTTCACACACTTTCTATCAACGAAATTTTAACGCAGGCGCCCGCTACCTGGGCGAGCGGTTCCAAACTGGCTGTGTGGGCCTCCCTGTTGCTGTTGGGTGGCGCCGTAGGTAAATCGGCTCAACTTCCCCTACAGACCTGGCTACCTGATGCCATGGCCGGACCGTCGCCAGTGAGTGCTCTTATCCATGCAGCTACCATGGTAACTGCCGGTGTATACCTGATTGCCCGAACCCATGTTATTTTTGCACTGGCGCCGAATGTTCAGTTGCTGGTAGCAATCATCGGCGCTGCCACCCTGTTACTGGCGGGTTTCAGCGCACTAACCCAGACCGATATCAAGCGGGTGCTGGCTTATTCTACCATCAGCCAGATCGGTTATATGTTCCTGGCGCTGGGTGTAGGCGCCTGGTCGGCTGCTGTATTTCATTTTATGATACACGCCTTTTTTAAAGCGTTGCTGTTCCTTGGCGCCGGTGTGCTGATACTCGGACTGCATCACGAACACGATATGTTTAAAATGGGTGGACTGCGGAAAGCATTTCCCGTTACTTTCTGGACTTACCTGATAGGTTCCTCTTCCCTGGCAGCATTGCCGCTGGTAACAGCAGGTTTTTACAGTAAAGATCTTATTTTGTGGGATGCCTTTTCGAGCAGTCAGGGAAGTGTATGGCTGTGGGCTGCCGGACTTGTCGGCGCCTTTATCACTGCCATTTATACATTCCGGATGGTGTTTGTGACCTTTTTCGGTGAGATGAAGCTCCAACCCAACAAGCAACCTACACTTTCCATGATGATACCATTGGTTGTATTGGCCATTTTATCTGTTGTTGGCGGGTTTGTGGAATTACCGGGTACTCTTGGTAATTTTCCTCTCTTTTCCAACCTGTTGCATTCCGTCTTGCCTGCGCCTGCACTTGCATCTACCGGGAATGGTGCTGAGCTGACCCTGCAGGTGATAGCCGGAGTTCTGGCACTGACAGGAGTGTGGATTGCCTATTATTATTTTGTAAAGAAACCGGATTTGTTACTTTCCTACAAAAGTATTGCTCCTGGCAGTAAATTGAATACTTTCCTGAAATCGGGATGGAGGTTCGACAGCCTGTACGACTGGTTGTTTGTAAAACCGGTAGTGTACCTGGCCCGCATCGATGTACACGACATTATAGACAGTTTCTTACATGGGGATCGCAGCGTTGGTCAGCAGTTTTCATCGTATTTTGAGCCGTACCCAGAGCGGACGGTTGCAATGGTACCTGATGGGAATTATATTGGGGGCCATTATTAGTTTTACTTTAATGATTTTATTATGATACTTGTCTGGCTTATTATCATCCTTTTGGCTGCGGGGCTCTTATCCCTGCCTGCCGGTAAATGGAACCAGGGATTACCCCGCTGGATATCCCTTTCGGCCTTTCTGGCGGACCTTATCCTTGTATTATTTCTGTGGCTGGGAAATACCGGGCAGTCTGGTATATCCGGACAGGATGACTGGATTGTTCAGTTTTTTGTGCAGTGGATACCACAATTGGGCATTGGCTTTCACCTTGCCATCGACGGGCTGAGTATGCTGATGGTAGCGATGACATTGTTCCTGGGAGTGCTGGCTGTTATTGTTTCATGGAAACAGGACGTGCAAAATGCAGGTTTCTTCCATTTCAATATCGTGTGGATCATTGCCGGTATTATCGGTGTATTTCTGGCTGTTGACCTGTTCCTGTTTTATTTCTTCTGGGAAGTGATGCTGTTGCCCATGTATTTTCTAATTAGCAATTTTGGACACGAAAAGCGGATAGCCGCCTCGTACAAATTTTTCATCTTCACACAGGGCAGTGGCCTGCTGATGCTGCTTTCCTTTTTAGGGATCTATTTCATTCACGGACATAATACGGGAACGTATACCTTCGATTACATGCAGTTACTGGGAACGGTGATCCATCGTCCGGCTGCTGCCTGGCTGATGTTAAGCCTGTTTACTGCTTTTGTTGTAAAACTGCCTCTGGTACCGTTTCATACCTGGCTGCCCGATGCCACCTCGGAGGCCCCGGCTACCGGAAGTGTGATCCTTGCCGGGTTGTTGTGGAATACGGCAGCGTACGGTATCATACGGATGGTACTTCCGTTTTTCCCGGAGCTTTCGCAGGAGTTTGCTCCCTTTGCCATGGCTCTTGGAGTAGCAGGTATTTTATACGGCGCCAAACTGGCATTTGCCCAACCCGACCTGAAGCGGCTGATCACCTATACGAGTATCAGTCACATGGGATTTTTAATGCTGGGGATCTATGCCTTTAACGAACTGGCCATGCAGGGAGTGGTGATGCAACTGATTACCCACAGTATCAGCACCAGCGCGTTGCTGATAATGGCTGGTGTTCTGCACAAACAGATGCAGACACGGGATATTGGTAAAATGGGAGGCTTGTGGGCCGACGCACCCCGGATGGGAGGTGTCGGACTGGTATTTGTGATGGCTACCCTGGGATTACCCGGTATGGGAAACTTCCTGGCCGAATTCCTGGTGTTGCTGGGAACTTACCAGGCAAGCGTGCTGTTCACCGTGCTGGGAAGCCTGGGACTTATAACTGCTGCCATATACGGATTAAGAATATTGCAAAAAGTATTTTATGGTGAAAAGATACATTCCGGAAAACTGGCCGATTTCAACTTACGTGAACGGCTGGTGATGGGGGTTCTGACCATTTCCATCTTCTGGCTGGGACTGTTTCCCCAACCGGTTTTCAATACGGCAAAGCCGGCAATCCTGAAAATTTTACAGAAGGAAATGAATATCTACATCCCGCAAATGAACACCGGCGAAAATGAAAAACAGGTACTCTTAATAAATGATGTAACTACTGAACCAAAACAGTTTACTGAAAACCGGAACCTTACGTTTTTACCGGAACCAAATAATTATAGTAACAAAAAGAAGACGTATGTTGAGCAATAAAGATATAGTGAGCCTGCTGCCTTTTATCATTACCGCTGCCGGAGTGATCGTGCTCCTGCTTACCATTGCCGTAAAACGAAATCACAGTCTGACACATGTGATTGCTTACACAACCTTAATTGCAGCTTTTGCATCGTTGTTTTATGTGGCCGGACTGACCCCGCATGTGGTAGGGAAGCTCTATATAATAGATGATTATGCCCTGTTGTACATGGGACTGATCTTCCTGGCAAGCTGGATTGTGATCCTTTTTTCCAAGTCGTACCTGGAGCAGATGCCAGAGAAGATCGAGGAATATTATATACTTATCCTGCTGGCAACGCTGGGATCGGCAACGCTTACCGCCAGCCATCACTTTATTTCCTTTTTCCTGGGTATCGAAGTACTCAGCACCTCGCTGTATACACTGATTGCTTACCTGAGGGAACGGGAGTCATCTTTCGAAGCAGGCATCAAATACCTGATACTGGCAGCCGCATCTTCCGCATTCCTGCTTTTCGGCATGGCGCTGGTATATGCCGACTCGGGGACTATGTATTTTCCACAGCTGGCATCGATGATGAAAATGGTCCCTATATCCATGCTGACCCTGGGCGGGTTCGGACTGATTATCGTGGGTATCGGTTTTAAGCTGGCGCTGGTCCCTTTTCACATGTGGACACCTGACGTATACGAAGGAGCGCCTGCCCCGGTAACGGCATTTATTGCCACGGTATCTAAAGGAGGGGTATTTGCCCTTTGGCTCCGGTTTATTATGGATGTGGATGCATATCGCTTCCCTTCGTTTATCTATGTCATTGGTATTATTGCTGCTGCTTCCATGCTGGCAGGGAATGTACTGGCGCTGCTTCAGAATAATGTAAAAAGAATTCTGGCCTATTCCTCCATTGCGCACCTGGGATACCTGCTGGTAGCCTTCCTCACGGCCACCCGTATTGCAGTGGAAGCCTCCACTTTTTATTTAGTAGTATACATGATCACCACGCTGGGGGCATTTGGAATTGTGACTACCTTGTCAGGTAAGGACCGTGATGCGACTACTATTGATGATTACAGGGGACTGTTTAAACGAAAACCTTTTCTGGCCACCTTGTTTGCCATTATGCTGCTTTCGCTGGCCGGGATACCGCTTACAGCGGGATTTATCAGCAAGTTTTATGTGCTGATGGCCGGTGTTGAAGCCAACCTGTGGTGGCTGGTGATCATACTGATCGTCAGCAGTACGATCGGATTATTCTACTACCTGCGAATCGTGGTGGCGATGTTTTCACCACCTGCTGAAGAGGTTGTTATTCCGGAAGCTCCTGCCTTGTCGGCTACCAATGCGTTTGTCTTTACTCTGCTCACTGTATTAATCATCGGACTGGGAACATATCCGACGGTTTTGATACAGGTGATCAAACTTTTTACAGGGAGTTTGTAGAACTGCAATTTTAATATGTTTTTTCGGGCCTGCTTATATTAGGCAAGCTGTGCCTGAATATTCATTCATATAATGTTGCCACTATAGCAGGCCGGAGCCTGCTGTGATATATTCGACTAAGGCAGAGCCTTAGCCGAACCCGCAATTATAATTGAATTTTTATTTTTAATGTGTCGTTCGTCTCAGGCTCATGCCTGAGACGTATATATCCTTTCAGGCCTGCTTGCATCAGGGTTTGTAGCACTACAATTTTAGAATAATTTTTCTTTTTAGTGTGTTGTTCGGCTAAGGCTCTGCCTTAGCCGAATATATCCTTTCAGGCTCTGCCTGAAGTATTATATTGTTTTCCACCCAAAATCAACCTTTGTTACTTCAATTACACTTTCAAGATCGGCATAATTACGGGCGCTTGAATACAAATAATCTTCCGGATTTGATACAATACCTGTTCTTACAGGATTATTATGAATATAATCGATTTTCTGTTCCATGAATTCCTGGCTGTATATTAGTTCCGGATGATTTTCATGTGTCCATACCTGATGAGTCTGTTCACTTTTAAACTTACCATGGTATTTAAAAACCATTTTCAACCATTCCGATCTGCTTTCAGTGTTTTCATCAATTATCTTCAAAAGTTCCCTGCTTGTGTAATTCTTAAAGTCCCTTATAAAGCCACTTAAATCACCAATATTACTCCGTGCTATTAAATGAATATGATTACTCATTATTACATAGGCAAATAACTCTAATCCTTTATTTAGCTGACAATATTTGAAGCTGTCAATTGCAATATCCTTATAAATTTTTCTTGTAAAAATATCTACCCAGCCTACTATTTGAAAGGTCAAAAAATATACATCGTCTCCTTTTGCAATTTTATATCCTGTAGACATTGTTAATTATTCAAGTTTAATACAAATTTACATTTTTTGAGTAAAGTAGTAGAAAAAGTTTTATACGGTTATTTGTGGGTTTTTGCAGGCAGAGCCTGCATGTATATATTCGACCAAGGTAGAACCTTGGCCGAACTTGTTATTAAAGTTGGATTTTTCTTTTTTAGTGTATCGTTCGGCTCAGGTTCATACCTGAGACGTATATATTTTTTTAGGCAAGCTCTACCTGGTTTGCGAATAATTGTTTTCTCTGATTCTTTCTACAAAACTCCTACAGCCTCAATCCTTCTTCACCTTCGATTGTTTTTCCTCCACGATCAGTCCGACGGCATTGACCAGCATGATAAGGAAGGAAGCCACGCCGGAAATGGCGAGGATGTATACCAGGAATTTGCCGTAAGGCACCAGCAGGTAAAAGACCACACGTTACCAGCGCCATCCATACGCCGGCACACCAGGGGCAGGTGATGATATAACGAATGGTGTTGAACACCTTGTAATCCTGCCGGGCTCTTACAAAGTCCCTGCAGAACTTGAATATCTTTTCGAACACTACAATGCGTGTCAGGCGGTAGGTAGCCAGCGTAATAAAAGCCAGGTCGCGGAAGGTTAGCGAGGTAATATCGATCTTTTCTCTTTCAAGTAAATACCCTACCAACACCAGCAGTATAAAATACACGAACAGTGAGGCAAAGTTCCAGGCGTTTTGTTTGGAGTTGATCATATCCTTTTCCATTTTTTTCCGAAAAAACCGGACTAAAAATAATGAGAAATATTTAAAGAGAGTAATTTATTGGGGGATTTTATGTGGAATAATGAATTATGAATGAACGAAGGAGAGATGAGTAGTGAGAGGTCTGAAGGCAGAAGTCCAAAGTCCGAAGTCTGAAGACGGGAGATGGAAGTCCGTTTATGTGACACACAAAATCTTGGCAGGGTCAGGTGTGAAGGTGGGAGGATCAGTAATCAGTGATCAGTTATCGATGGCATTAGTAAATGACATTCTGTTTTGATTACCCGGGAAAAAACCACAATATCAGAATTATTTTACCAGTTTAGAAGTAATGCGATAAAGAAAAAATGAATATAACAGTTGAACTTTTACAATTGGTTCGGATGTATTCTATAATTTTGCATCGGTAAAAGAGTTGTCAGACATACTCCATATAGTCAGAAACAATAAAAAGTAACATTATGAAAAATGTCATTCTTATCAGTTTATCGTTTATCCATCTTCTTAGTGAGTAATTGTGCAAAAGAAAATAACCGGTCTGAAGTAATTCTAAAAACATCGGGATTTGCTGATAGCACAAAAATGTATTTATACAGTACCGAGCAGGAAGCAATGGTTGATTCCGGCTATATAACCGGTAACAATCTTGTTTTAAATTTTAAAACGAAAAAGCCTGTCCGGTTGATCATTCAACCGGTTATCAGAAACAGTGAAGATATGAATAATATGGTCGTGTTTTGGAAGGGAAACAATAAGGTAACAATCAGTGGTGAGAACGGGAACCTGAAAAATGCCCAAATAGAAGGTTCTGAAGTCCAGGAGCAGCAGAATGAACTGGAAGCAAGTAAATCCGTTTTTGAATTGAAACTGGACAGCCTGAGAAAAGAATTCATGTCGTTGCCGGGAAATGCAACAGAAAAAAGAATTGCATTGGGTAATGAAGGAAGGAAAATCGAGAATGTCCCTTCAGAATGTTGAGATTGCGTATATAAAAAATAATCCCGGTAAACTATACAGCGCCTATACGCTGAGCAACCTGATGAGGCGTATTCCTAAAGAACAAACACAGAAATTATATGAAACGCTCACCAAAGAAAACCAAACGAACAGGTATGGGGAAATCGTTAAAAAGTACGTGGAATTAAAAAAGGATCTTAAGCCGGGAGACGAGGCTATAGATTTTAAATTACGCGATCTGAAAGGAAATAAAATCAGTCTGAGTAATTATAAAGGCAAATACGTTTTACTGTATTTCTGGAGTTCACTTAACCGTCCTTGTCTGATGGATAGTCCGGAACTTTTACGTGCCAATAAGAAATACAAAGACCTTGAAATCATCGGCGTTTCACTGAATAAAAATAAAACAAACTGGGAAAATGCCGTTAAGGATAATGGTATCATATGGACTACTGTATCCGATCTGAAAGGATTCGCGGGAGACGTACCGCTAACCTATGATATTTATATTATTCCCACCTATTTTATAATCGGCCCCAATGGAAAGATTATCGATAAATTTCAGGGCTGGGGAAAGGTTGGTAAAAAAGTGGATGATATTTTAAGCGGGAGATGAGTAGTGAGAACCCTGACAGCGGTCGAAGATCCTTCAGTGGTTGGGCTGCATAGGCGGGGGCAGTGAACAGTAATCGGTAGCCCTGATAAAAATAGTTGATATTCGAAAGACGGATAAATCGCAATTCGTAAATCGTGAATCAAAAATCAGATATCTGTAATAACAAAAAAAGAAAATCCTGTAAGAGGTGGGGGAGCAACGAGGGGAGATTTAATACACCAAAAACAAAAAAGGTCTAAACTACACATCGTTAACCTTGAACCTGTCTTTTGTTTTTCTGCAAACTTGGACTAGTTGGGGGACAAAGTGTCTCAAATTTGCACTTTTCCAGCAAATGTTATCTGCTGTATTTGTGACTGTGCCTATTACTTTCTGTATAAAAATAAATACATGTGTCCCGTGTGCATATACATGTTCTTGTTGAAAATTATTCTTATTCCTATATCTATTGTTTTATCCGGAAAACTATTTACAATATTTTCAGATGAACGAAATGTTCCTTGAGTGATATCATCGGAGGTTATTTCACTATTGGCGATTGGTTGATTATCTGTCAAGTTAAATAATTCAATTTTGGCACTTTCATTAACATCAGGTGCTCCGCAACAACCCGAGGCTGTCCCTATATCGTAAACAACAAAAATCACAGAATCAATTCCGGTATAGTTGCCTATATTAAATTGATGAATGCCACATGGACTATTTTCCAAAGTTGCCAAAGTTGTATCTGTAGTACTAAAGTTATTTATATGCTGTAAATCAAACCTGATTTGTTTATCTACAGATCCGTCTTTACCGGAAGGACCCATTGGCCCCTCTTTTGTGCAGCTACTTAATAACAGACTGTAAAAAGCTAAAATCATTAATACATCTTTCATAATATTCATTTTTATTGTTTAATAAATTCTATCTTTTGCATTGTCACCAATATATGCATAAATGCATCTGTTTTAATGGGTATTACTTATATGTGTGTTGTGTTTGTAACTACCTGATGTATCCGATTCCATCATAAATTCTATAAGATTTGATTTGTGTACTATTCATAATTTAATCTCTTGTTAACTGCTTTAATTCTGCCTGTTTTTAACTGAAAAGTATTTCGCTCCATTACCACTTACCGTTTGAGAAATAAATATAAAGGATAATGTAACAGAAAGCAAATAAATTTTATGAACGGAATGCCAGTAAGAATAATCCTACCTAATATGATAATCACTATTTAAGCTGGTACCTGCTTTCATTGTCATCCTGAGTGGAGCGAAGGATCTGTGATTTGCAAAATTTCACTAACAAAGAGATGCTTCGCTGTTGCTCAGCATGACAACCCCGCAATTTAAGCAGGTACCTTCTTTCTTTGTCATCCTGAGCCTACCTGCTGTAGTCAGGCGCAGCGAAGGATCTGTTGGGAGAGGGATCTTCCTTTTAAGAGATCCTTCGCTCCGTCTGCCTTCAGGTAGGCTCAGCATGACAACAAAAGAGGACAGGTTTAGCTAACATAGAAAAATGAGTTACTACAAGTAAACACCGCACGCCATCCAAAGAAAAATCATCCCACCGTGAACATTTCCGCCAGTCATGTTGTTTTTGTTACTTTGATAACACTCACAGGCTGCAAAGTCGTGAAACTTTTCGGATTCACAGATGTTGCATTTGAATTTTTTCATACCTTTACCTGCGCAGTTATTAAGACTAATTAAACTTTGAAAAGAACAGATGTTTTTCTTTAACCTTTCGGGAACCGCACTGCCTTATATCATATACTTTGCCGCATTGGCGGTATACATTATGCTGGGGTCGATGAGTAGGCACTTCCGCGAGGATGAAACACTGTATTCCGAAGATATTCCGCCTGTGGTAAGCGAATATACGGCTCCTGTTTCCACTTTGATGGAAACGGCCTATACGGTTACCTTTCACCAGCCGGCAGGCGCCCGGCAACTGACTGCCTATGTCCTTCCGGTGTATCATTACGATACGTATGAAGGCAATACCTGTTTTCCACCGGGATCGCAGGCTTTCCACAAGACTTTTATCGGAAGTGATTACTTCTGCCGTCCCCCGCCATTTCTTTCCTGACTTCCGGCGGTATCCGGTCCTTAAAGCCAATTATGTATTGTTCTTTACGGGAACATGCGTGCATCGTGTGTATGGGGTGTGTGCATGAGGATACAAAATCTTAGTATTAATTAATTCCGGGTAGTATGTTATTCTCAAATTCAGAAGGAGATTGCCGCGCTTCACTGCGCCTGACTGACCGTCAGGCTGGCTACACTCGCAATGACGGTGGGGAAGGGCTGTCCGGACACAATTTCATCAATGAAAAACGTTGTTTTACCAATAATCATATTAATCAATAAAACATGAGAAAATTAATTGGATTTGTACTGATCATTGCTGCACTGGCAGCATGTAAAAAAAATAACGATAACCCGTCGAACCCGGCCACCAACAACATGGATTCGGTTACCATGGGACAGGGCTACGCGAACGACATTTATTACAGTTTAAGCGATGGTGTGGTGAAAACCGAAAGCCGTACCGACTGGGATCTGGCTTTTTCCATTCCCTTGCGTACAGCTGGAATACGGATAAACGAGGGCGCCGGAGTGAAATTGTACAGCTACGGCCCTGCCAACGGATGGGGACAGGATTTCGACACCACAGGCATCAGTCACTGGACAGCTCAGTACAACGACAAAGCCAACTGGCTGAATGGCGCTTTCAACCGGAACACAAATACTTCCAACATTTTTAACTACGGCTGGGGTACCTACGACGCGCAGAAATATAACGTATATGCCGACTCAACTTATATTATCGTATTACCCGACGGTTCGTACAAGAAGTTTTACGTGAAAAAGAAGAACGGGTATACGGACAGCTATGTTTTCAGCTGGGCCAACCTCGACGGATCGAACATGGAGCAGGATTCTGTTGTGGGTGCTAATTATGGCAACAAGAACTTTATTTATTATTCGCTGACAAATAAGATGACAGTCGACCATGAGCCGGACAAGGGTACCTGGGATCTGCTGTTTACCCAGTATATTGAAAAGGTTCCTTCCGGACCCGGTATGTATCTCGAATACCCGGTAATGGGTGTGCTCACCAACGACAGTATTCAAACAGCCATGGTGCCAAAGGCTGCTGATCAGGCAGATTACAACACGGCTACTTTTAAGTCGGATCAACAATGTGATCGGCTGGGACTGGAAAGTGATGATCCGGTTACTCATACCTATTCGCTTGTAACGGATACCACTTACTTTGTAAAACAAACAGACGGTTCGGTATACCAGTTGAACTTCACCGGTTTTGGCGGCAGCGCTACGGGTAAGGTTGTGTTTGAGAAGAAGAAGGTGAATTAAGGGTAAAGGTTTGAAAATATATTGCTTATAAATTAGGAATCATTCTCTTATTTGTCATCCTGAACGCAGTGAAGGATCAGTTATAAATATAATTTCGCTCCCAAGGAGATCCTTCGTTTTACTCAGGATGACAAAGTACTGAACGAACTTATTATGATAAAAAATCAAATTGGTCATTAATGATCAATGACAATTCCCTTAAATGAAGAATATTCACGCCATACTATGGATATTATTATTCCTGGGTCCGTCCCTGCGGGCCCAGGAATCTCTTATTGTTGTGAAAGACAAACATTCCGGCAAGGAACTGCCCTATGCCACTATTCAAGTGGTACCGGTAAACGGGGGAAAAGCAGTTAACCTGATCACGGATAAAAACGGCAGTGCCGTGTTTCACTTGAAACTTCCCGTGAAGGGCACCGTATCGTACATCGGTTACAGTGTTGTGAAAGACACGCTTATCACGCAACACCAGACCACTATTTCACTCGAACCGCAGGCATACAAAATGAACCGCGTCGTCGTAACAGGACAGATGAAGCCGCAACCCCGCGACAAATCCATTTACAACGTGGAGGTACTCGGGCGCGAGGACATCGAACAAAAGGCGGCTAACAACCTTTCAGGATTATTATCGAACGAGCTCGACATGCAGGTACTGCCGCAGGGCGTATTGGGATCATCACTCAGTATCCGTGGCCTGTCGGGTGAACATATTAAAATACTGGTGGACGGTATTCCGGTGATCGGCCGGCAGAGCGGCATTATCGACCTCGACCAGCTGAATCTGAACAACGTGGACCATGTGGAGATGGTGGAAGGGCCCCTGTCGGTTATCTACGGCAGCAACGCCCTGGCAGGTGCTATTAATATTATCACTAAAAACGATATCATGGGGAAAAGCCGTTTTAATGCGAGCGGTTATTACGAATCGGTGGGTGTGTACAATGCCAATGTCAGTTTTGCCAGGAAAATAAAGAACAGCACTTTTATTATCAGCGGTTCCCGGAACTTTTTTGATGGCTATGGTCAGGATATATCACGGGTTATGCTCTGGAATCCGAAATTACAATACGCCACAGGATTGACTTATTTTCTTGATAAACCCCGGCTAAAGCTGAACATGGCATCGGATTATTTTTCGGAAGAGCTGAGAGACTACGGAGCGAAAACGCTCGACACGATAAATAATATTGCAGCAGACAGCATTATTATAACTTATACTGCCCTCGACAGCTATTATTTTACCTACCGTCACAATGACCGGGTGGGACTGACTTACAAACTGAACGACAACACAAATTTTACATTTGACGGGGGATATTCCTTTTACCGGAAGAAAAAATTCACTTATCTGAATAACCTTGTCTATTTACACAAGTCGCTTTCCGATAATCCCGAACTGCAGGATACCACCACCTTCCAGGCATTTTCGGGCAGAGGGTCCTTCAGTAGTTCTCCTACAAATAAATTATCCTGGCAACTGGGGTTTGACCTAAACTACGAATCAGGCAAGGGAAAACGCATAAATGGGGACCATTCGATCGGCGATTATGCGGCATTCGGCCTGCTGCTGTATTCCCCGTTTAAAAACCTGAGTATCCAGCCGGGATTACGCACCTTTTACAATACCAAATATGCATCTCCGCTGGTATATGCCTTCAGTATGAAGTACAATCCGGAAAATTTCCTTTTCCGCTTTTCCTACGGGAAAGGTTTTCGTACACCCACACTGAAAGAACTGTACATGGAATTTGTCGATAATAATCACCATGTGTTCGGAAATCCCGGCCTGAAGCCGGAAACATCTGACAGTTATATCCTGTCCGGAGAATACAACTATACCCGCGGAAACAACCGCTTCAGGTTCAAGACAGACCTGTATTACAATTCTACCAGAAACAAGATCGATTTTCTGTATGATACACGGCACACTCCCATCTGGGCGATGTATTTCAATAATCCGCTCGGCACCTACATTACAAAGGGGTTTGAGCCGTCAATCGAATATAATTTTCCTCCATGGATATCCGTTTCCCTGGGTGCTGACTTTATCGGACGGTCTAAGCTGACAGAATTAAATAAGTTTAATTTCAGCACTGATTATATCTCCACACTACGGTATAAGAACCTGAAGTTAAATACAACACTGGCTGTCTGGTACAAGTATACCGATGCTTTTTACCAGTATTCGGGCTTTTTCGATACCAGCGGAAATTTATTTGATCTTCAGGAGTTTTACCTGAGCGGGTATCACAGTATGGATATCACACTGAGCCGTCCATTCTGGAAACAACGGATACAGATGACCACGGGAGTGAAAAACCTTTTTAACAATATCAACGTGTTCTCGTCTGGAAGCCTCTCGGCGCATGGCAGCGGATCGAACTATACACAGGTAGGCTGGGGAAGGACGGTTTTTGTGAAGCTGAGGTATCGGTTTGATGAGTAATGAAGACAGAGATGAGTAGTGAGAGATGAGAGATGAGAAATTATAAGTTATGAGTTGGCTGATGGAATGTTTGAATGGTAGTATGATGAAATGAAGGAGTGATGGATTTATTAGAGTGGATAAAATAGATTTAATAGCATGCAACATATACGTTTATACCTAATTGTCTTACTGACCGGATTGCTGGTATCGTCCTGTTTCAAAAAGGAGCAGGCGGTTGCACCTTACCAGGGAACGGTGGCGATCATTACCAATAATGTGGGATATTTTCAGTCGTATTACGATTTTGAGAACGATACGGTGATGGCCAGTAACGCTATTGGCGACTGGGAACTGGGATTCGAGTGCGGAAAGAACGGCTGGCATATCCTGGTAAATTCGGGCAATGGCTGGTTTGTATGGAACAGCCGGATGACAGACATCAATGCAACCATCACACTTCCTGCCGCGGGATTCAATACCTGGCGATACGACCAACCTTCATATACATTCGATTCCACAGCTGTAGGTGATTGGGTAGATGTAAACACGCAACCATTCTCCTATACACACGATGTCTATTTCCTGGGGAAAAGCAGCGGAAGCAATTATCTGAACCAGAAAAGGATCGTATTCGACAGGGTGGATTCTTCGTCATATTATTTCCATTACAGGGATGTGGATACGGGTGTTCAGGATACGGTGGTGATCGATAAAAAAAGTGATGTGAACTTTGTGTATTATTCGTTTGAGGAAGGGAAAGAAAAACTGCTGGAACCGCCAAAAACATCGTATGATCTTATCTTCGGACCGTATTACGACATTGCCGATGCGTTGGGTGTGGTTTCTCCTTACCTGGTGCGGGGAGCCTTTTTGAATCCATACATGGTAGAGGCCCGGATAGATACTACTCATAATTTTGAGACCTTCGGTTATTCACAGATCAACTTTGACGCCTTTACCGCAAGGCGCAATGTGATCGGGTATGACTGGAAAGTCCCGCAGATAAATGTCAACAGTAATTCGGCTTCATACTCCATCGTTCCCGGAAGGTTTTATATTGTTAAGACCGTGGAAGGAAATTATTACAAAATGAAGTTTATCAACTATACGCTTAACGGTAAGGACGGCTACCCGTGGTTTATAGCGGAGAGGTTGAATTGAGTAGGTTAAGATTTTGTTTCCTTTGCAGATATAGTAGCATGCAGAGCTTGCCTCGCATGTCTTGGCTGAACGAAGAGTTTTTTCCCCACTACCCCTACCATCAAAGGACAATGTGCAAAGCTGAAATCGTTAATAATATCAAATATCCCTCCCGATTGTTAACAATAAGGAATTTAAACTGTTGAAATTATTAGTTATATGAATTGAATAAAAGTATATGAAACAGATAAAATTTCGTGCATACAGGGTATTTGAAGAAGCAGATGGATCTTTTAAAAGGAGAATTGTGGAACGGTCGACAGCCGACCTTCCTGAAGGAGATGTGCTAATAAAGGTGCATTATGCGGGGCTGAACTACAAAGATGCGCTTTCGGCAAACGGGAACAAAGGAGTTACACGAAATTATCCGCATACACCGGGTATTGATGCTTCCGGTGAGGTGGTAGAAAGCTCTACGCAGGAATATAAGCCGGGAGCAAAAGTGATCGTTACCAGTTATGACCTGGGTATGAACACCGACGGAGGATTCGGGGAATATATCCGGGTTCCGGCATCATGGGTTGTTTCGCTTCCCGAAGAGCTCAGTATGCGGACTAGCATGCAATACGGAACGGCCGGATTTACTGCAGCGCTGTCGGTACACAAACTACTGAATGCCGGTCAGGAACCGGAAGCGGGGCCGGTGCTGGTGACAGGAGCTGCCGGCGGGGTGGGCAGTCTGGCTGTGCTGATTTTAAAAAAACTGGGTTTCAAAGTCATCGCCGGTACCTCTTCACTGACCGATTCGAAAGAGACAATCGACAAACTGGGTGCCGATGACCATTACGACAGCTCCATGCTGAACGACACCTCCGGACGCACGTTGCTGAAAGAACGGTGGGCAGGGGCAGTAGACTGCGTGGGTGGAAATGTGTTAGCTACCGTGCTGAAGGCATGCGGTATGAATGGAAATGTTACCACCTGCGGAAACATCTATTCACAAGAGTTACCAGTAACCGTATACCCATTTATATTGAAGGGAGTGAGTTTGCTGGGCATCACTTCGCAAAATACGGATATGGAACTACGGAAACTGATCTGGCAAAAGCTTGCCGGGGAGTGGCAGGTGGATATGGATATGCTGACACATGAAATAACTCTTGTCGGACTGGATAAGGCATTGGGGCTTTTTATGAGTAAAAAGAACAGGGGGAGGGTATTGCTGAGGCATGGAGGTTAGCCTGGAAACAACCCGGCACAGAAGCACTTATTATATGCTCGCACGAGGATATAAGACCTCATATTCAGAATAATCCTTTTAATAATTCATCACAAATTCTTAATATTTAACAACCCATATCAGATATATTCCGTAACAGTAACTGCTGGTCAATTTTTCAGAAATAATTTAATACAGACTTGACATTAATTTTATAAATTTATTCATCTGATAATGATCCTTTAATTTTGTAAATCCCAGCATGAAGCAGGTCAATATTGAAAAATATTTAGTAATATCGTACGTTTTTTTAAATAGATTCAAAATAATTTAAATCAGAATGTTTAATTTAAGATTAAGAGTTATTACAGGAATATTATTATTATTTCTGCCATTACTTGTAAACGCTGAAAACTGGGGAGATACAGGAAAAAACAAAAAGGGCCGGGATGTTGATTCCACAAAGCTGGAATACGCCAACTGGCACAATCTGGATCCACAAGAAAATAATGTACAGGGGACAAGCGTTGACAGGGCTTATGCAACTGTGCTGAAAAAGCGAACTTCCAAAACGGTTGTGGTTGCGATTATTGATTCCGGAATTGATATCGATCACGAAGACCTTAAAGGTTCAATATGGACGAATAAAGGTGAAATACCGGGTAATGGTATCGATGATGATCATAACGGTTATGTGGATGATGTTCATGGCTGGAATTTTCTGGGGAATGCCAACGGCAGGAATATTGATCACGAAGCGCTTGAATTTACCAGGATTGTAAGAAAATACATGGATAAATTCGAGGGCAAAAAGCGATCGGATATTCCTAAAGATGAACAAAGCAAATACGACATGTATGAGGCTGCCAAAAAAGAATACACAGCGAAAAAGGAGGAGGCAGACGACATGGCAAAAATGCTGAAGACCTTTGAAATGATTTATCTGCCCACCGACAGTATTGTAAGCGCTTACCTGGGTAAAACGGATTATACTATCGATGACCTGAAATCCATTTCTACAGATAACGATACTATAAATTTAGCCAGGAATTTTCTATTGGAGCGGTATGAAAAAGGATTTACCCGTAGTGCATATAACTCATTGAAGGAATATTCCGATAACAGATTAGCTTATAACCTGAACCTGAATTATAATCCAAGAAGTATTATCGGTGATGATCCGGATAATGTGAAAGATTCCCTTTATGGGAACAACGATGTTAAAGGGGGCAAACCGGATCATGGTACCCATGTTGCCGGAATAATTGCTGCCAACAGGTATAATAATATTGGAATAAAAGGAATTGCAGATAATGTAAAGATTATGTCTGTACGTACTATTCCGGATGGCGACGAGCGGGATAAAGATGTGGCCAACGCCATCAGGTATGCTGTAGATAACGGGGCTCAGATAATCAATATGAGTTTCGGGAAAAAGTTCTCTCCGCATAAACAAGCTGTAGATGCAGCCATACATTATGCAGAAAGGCGCAACGTGCTCATCGTTCATGCAGCTGGAAATGATGCCCTGGATATTGATAAATCAAGTAGTTATCCCACCAACTATTACAGCGATTCAAAAACACCTGCTCAAAATTGGTTAACAATTGGAGCCTCAGCAAAAGAGGACGATATGCATCTGGCAGCTGATTTCACGAATTACGGCAGAAAGAGAGTAGACATTTTTGCCCCGGGTGTAAATATTTATTCGTTAAAGCCCAATAATACATACGACCTTGCCAGCGGTACAAGTATGGCTTGTCCGGTGGTAACCGGTGTAGCTGCTTTACTAATGTCGTATTTTCCGAAACTCAGCATTTATGATATAAAAAACATTATGCTGGAATCGGGAACAGTATATAAAAATCAAAAAGTATTCCTGCCGGATGAATCGGAAAAGAATAAGCCTAAAAAGGTGAAGTTCAAAAAACTATCGGCAACAGGTGAGATTGTTAATGCTTATCGTGCCGTTGAGATGGCTGAATCAATGCCTTCGAAATAGAATACTGTTTTTTGAAGCTTTTACTTTTTAGAACAGATCCACCGCTGCATTTATCAGGCAGGCAAGTTCAGGATGAAAAAAGAGTAGTAAAAACAAAAACCCCGGAGAAAATGCTCCGGGGTTTTTGTTTGTGCTTATGTTATGAGTATTTATAGCTATTCTTCTTTTTCTGCTTCTTCGTTAGTTTCTTTCGGTTCGGATGCTGTTTCCGGCTTTTCATCTGCCGTTGGTTCCTCTTTCTTTTCTTCTTCTCCTTCTTCTTCAAAATTCAGCAGGTCGTAGTCGTGCATAAGATTGTACCAGTTAACCACCTTTTTCATATCAGATACATATACCCGTTCGCGGTCATAATCCGGTAAAATGTCTTCAAACAATCCTTTTAGCTCTTCGGGGGAAGATTTGTGACTGATTGTTTTTTCACCGTTCTCTTTATTGGAAATCTTCTTTAATACTTCAGCAAGGGGAACATCCTCAGTATTGGTAAAGATAGCGATATCATCGAGGGAACTCACCTTTGTGGAAGCATAAACACTGGTGCGTTTCTTGTCGGCAAATGATTCCACTATAATGGCATTCCGTCCCTGAGAAATAAATTTATATAACCCGCCTTTTCCCGAAATTGCAATAATGTCCTTAAGTTTCATAACTAATAAATTTAATATAACTGGTATTTACAAAAATACAATTATGATATTGAATGCAAAATACTTATTCCGATTGTTTTTACAAAATTATTTCATGCCCCGCTCTTTTTTAATGTTTTCGTAGGCTTCGTTAATTTTTTGGAACTTTTCATTTGCCACCTTTTTAAAATCATCACCCAGATAAGCTACTTTATCGGGATGGTATTCAACAGCAAGCTTTCTGTATGCTTTTTTTACCTCATCATCATTTGCACTTTTTTCGATCCCCAGGATTTTATAGGATGAATTGGTAGACTTAACAAACATATTCAATACGGTGGTGTAATCTGACTGACTTACTCCAATGTATCCTGAAATTTGCTGAATAATATGCAGTTCGTTCTGATCAATTTTCCCATCAGCATTGGCAACACCGAAAAGCAGGTGCAGCATTTGTACCCGTGAAGGGTAGTCGAGATGCTGTTTCAGTTGAAAACTCACATCGCGAACCGGAATATTCTGTTTAAGGATATCCCTCAACATACGGATGGCATCGGTTGCAGCATTTACACCGAATGCCTGGATAAAGTATGATTTCACATAATCGAGTTCCGATTTCATAACCTGTCCGTCGGCTTTCATCACGGCAGCTATCATTACCATTAAGCTGGCTGCAAAATCTCCCCTGGTGGGAGAATGATATACTTGTCCGATTTGGGTGACCTGTGTGGAGTCTATTATGGATCCCAGTCCAAAACCCAGGATAGCCCCAATCGGTCCGCCAATTGTGAAACCAAGTCCTGCACCTATCCACTTACCAAATTTCCCCATAATAATCTGTTTTTTTCACGTCTAATTTAGTTTTTTTATATTAACTAACTCATTATGTATAGCCAATACCTGAGGGATGATCAATGTTTTTTCATCATTTACAATCACATAATCCGATCGTTCCATTCTTTCTTCCTCATTCATCTGTCTGTCGACGATTTTCATTATTTTTTCCCTTTCGGTTTGATTACGTTCTATTACCCTAGCTATTCGTAATTCAAGCGGCGCTGCCACAGTAATAATTTTATCAAGATACTTATCAGCCCCACTCTCGAAAATGATGGCTGCTTCCTGTAAAATGTAAGGTGTTCCAGTTTGCAAGTCGCACCAATCCCGAAAATTTTCTTTCACATGCGGATGAACAATACGATTAACCTGTTCGAGTTTTTCAGGGTCGTTGAATATAATTGCTGCCAGTTTAGTCCTGTCAAGGTCAAATTCTTTATAAAGGTCATCGCCAAAGAGCCCGGTTAATTTTCTTCTGATCTCAGGATCGCATTCCATCAGCAGTTTAGCAGAAGAATCCGAATCGTAGACCGGAATATTCAATGATTTAAAAACACGGCTCACAATTGATTTCCCGCTTCCTATGCCCCCTGTAATTCCAACTTTCAGCATTATTATTGCTTTTCTATTAAAAATTGAACCGTTCCGGGATAAACCTTCACAGAATGAATATAATCCGGAAGGTTGTACAATTTTACATTTACCTTATTATTGACAGATACTTTAGCTTCGTTATAGTCTATATAAGGTTTGAATGTTTCGGCTCTTACCCTGTCAAAATAGCTTAAAGTAACCTGGTAGGTAATTCTTACCGAATTCGGAAAAGTTTTTATTTTTAGTGAATCAGGTGTATTGTAGGATTGGATAGGTATCAGAAAGCTCGATTCTGTAAATTTATCAACAGGTATGGTGACCTGAACTTTTTTACGCGAAAATACAACATGACTGATCTTTTGAAGCGAGAAGGTTTCCTGCAGGGTATCAGTCAGGTTATGAAGTTCTATTGGTTCTGTTGTTACACTGTTTACAGAGTCGAGGATCGAGGCGGGACCTGAAATGTTAATACTGTCTGGATCAAGTATAATGGATCCGTTTCGGGTATATTGCTTGGCAAAGATATTGTTCTCATCCGGGATCTGGTATTTTACTTTTACATTCTTCGAGATCATTTCAGTAAAATGAAAAAAGATAGTGTCGGGCGAAATATTAATAATCCTGAAATTTCTTTTATTCCGGTTCAGCTCGTTCGATAGTCTGGTACGTGCCGCATTGGTAAGAATAAACGATGAATCTTTTCCGGTAGTGTTCATGAGGAATGAACTGATATCGAACTTGATGGGAAATTTAGGTCGTAGTTTCAGACCAAGAATATTAAAACCGGCAGCCTCTACCTGCAGCTCGATCCGCTTAGGTAATTTGCCGATCACTACCCTGTTTTGAGGTATATTTACATATTTCACAGGATACATAATATCGGCCCTGTAATTATCACTCAGAGCGCGTAAAAACCAAAAAACAGTTGATAAAAATACAAAGAACAAATAAGTCAAAATCCGCTGATGAGGGATAGATTTGGCCTTATCAATCAATCCGTTTACCCGGTTGATTATTCGCAAAAACGGTCTTATTTGAAACTTGCTTTTCAAAACTAAAAAAAGAGTTTAAAGTAAATGCAAATATACCTTAAACTCTTCAATGTGAATATTAAAAATTATTTTTGCTGCTGTATATCGGTAGAGTCTCTCAAAACAGCGCTTTTATCCACCTTAATGATGATATTGTTGCCGATATCTACTGTAATAACGTTGTCCGAAATATTGTTGATCTTACCGTATATACCACCTGTGGTTATAATTTTATCTCCCTTTTTCAGACTTTCCCTGAAGTTTTTAATTTCCTTTTGTCTTCTTACCTGTGGCCTGATCATGAAGAAATAAAATACCACGATGATCGCCAGTAAAGGTAAAAGTGAAACAATAGGGCTTTGTCCCTCTTTTGGAGGAGCCATTAAAATAATACTTAACAAATCTGTCATTTTAATAAATATTTAATTAATACTACTTTTAATACAATTTTTATTTGGGAAAATGTAATTATTCTGTGTTCTAAGATTATTATTGAAAGCAAAGTAACACAATTTTAATCAAACCACAAGCGATTCTTATTCTTCTCCTATTAATCCTCTTCCCTGCTTCACAATTTTATTGGTATCTTTCAGGTGCTGGAAAATCTTGTCGAGAATACCGTTGATAAATACGCTGCTTTTATCGGTACTGTAAAATTTGGCAATTTCGATGTATTCATTATAAGTGACTTTTGTGGGAATAGAAGGGAATTCAATCGCTTCAGCAACGGCCATTTGCATAATGAGGATATCTAAAAAAGCTATCCTGTCGACATCCCAGTTTTTTGTATAATCCTCTATTAGCGACCGGTACTCTTTATGGTTTAATGCTACTTTCCGGAAAAGTTTTTTTACAAATTCCTTATCATCTTCATTTTTATACAGGCTTAATAAAGAGGAGTGTTCACCATCTGATTCCTTGAATTTCTTTATTGTTTTGATGATATTGCTGATCACAAATTCCATTTCATCATTCCAGAATATACTTTGGTCTTCCAGGTTCTGATCAAGCAATTCGAAGTACTGTATTATATCCGAAAAAATCCAGATAACCAGTTTTTTGTCTTCTTCATACGAACATTCTTCTTTGTTCATGTATTCTTTGAAATAATCATCTCTGCTAATCTCCTCGTATAGCTTTCTGATCATTTCAGGGTAATTTACCCAGCTTAATTTGATGCTGTTCAGATAATGTAATAATGATTCATTGATCCTGATCTGGTTGATAACCCGGTTATCGATAAATCTGGAATTGGGATTAATATCTTCGTAAGTCGGTATTCTCTTTTGACGGGCAATTTCTATTCGCGATCGCGCGTAATCTGCTATATCGACGACAAGCAGTAGTAAATAATGGTACAGATCATACGTTTTGTTAATACTGAAAATCAGATCTTTTTCGTACTTATTGATCGAATTATCTGCTGAATTAAAAAATGCATATAACAATTGCATAATTTTAATTCGTAATAGCCTTCTGCTTATCATGCTGTTAAAGAACCCTTTAAATTTACAATTAATCCTATTTGCAGGTGTTTGAAATGGAAGTGCAAATAAACGCCATTTTCTTAAATATAACAATACTCCTATAAAATAATTTAAAAAATAATTATGAGGCCTGTAGTTTAATGAAAAAATATTTTACGTATCTTTCAAATATCTGTATACTATTTAGATGCATATTTATACAAAAAATATTTTATTGTATTCGAAAATGAAAAATCCTACTGCAAAAGGGATTGTTAGACATATTAACCAATTAATTATTAGAATTTTTCAATAAAAGTTGCATGAATTTATAGTTTTTGAAAAATTTTTTTATTTTTGAATATACATTTGACTGTACTAAATCTAAACGTTATGATGGAAGAAGGAATTGAAAAACAAGATGGAGTTGGTAATTTCGAACGGGAGGAGATTTTTTCAAAAGTCTTAAGGGCTGGGAAAAGAACTTACTTTTTCGATGTTAAAATAACTCGCAAAAATGATTATTTTCTCACTATCACCGAAAGTAAAAAGCGCTACAACAAAAGTGGGCAGTTTTTCTATGAAAAACACAAAATGTACCTTTATAGGGAGGACTTTGATAAATTTATGGATTTATTATTGGAGTCGTTTGATTTTATCAAATCTGGAAAACCTGAAATGATTAACGAGGAACATTTTAATAATGTAACTACCGAGGACTACACAAATGTGGAGTTTGAAGATTTGGAGAATGTGGAGACCACCGGATCGAACTCAAACGAGCAAAGTTAAACTTTAAAAACGGATAATCGTTTATCCGTTTTTTTTGTGTTTAATCATATTTAGCCATTTTATCTTCTATTGTTACATTCTTATCCTTGCTGACCTGAATTTTCAGATTAGAAAGTATATTGTCACTTCCGTATTGCAGACAGGTATCCAGTACGTTTTCCACAATTTTCATGATAACTTTGTATTCACCTTCCATTATTGTTTCGAATGGGCACACCCTGTATTTAATTCCCGAATCGTGAATAACTTTTATCGCCTGATCAACGATATCGTAAGTTTCTTTTGTAGCTGACCAGGGGAGGATTTGAAGGGCTACGTTTACATTATATTGCATAAATGAAAATTTTAAATTATTTTAAAGGTAACTAAGGTATTGTGTTTACCTTTATTATACTAAATATATCAGAAAGAGGTAAGGATTGTTATTTATTCCAATTCGAAATCTTCCCCGTTTTCCATTTGAACAAGAAATTCTCTGATTTCGGGAAAACTGAAACGTTTAACATTGGTGATGATATAATTTTCATCTAAAAAGTTACCGAACTGGTTACATTCATGAAGCACTTTTAAAAATAGATCCTGAATCGAAACATTGAGTGGAATGATACATAAAAGAGAAACAAGATTATCCTCAAATTCGAGAACTTCCATTTCAGAATAACACTTGCGTAATGCATATTCCAGTTCGCTTTTAAGAATTTTTCGCTGCAGATTGGAAAAAAGTTGCCCGTTTTTGGTGTAAAATACAACAAAATACCTGAGTTTTAATCCTTTTCCGCCAAGACCTGTGGAAATAAGAATTTGATTTTCGTCCAATAATTTGCTTTCCAGCAACATCCTGCTTTCCTGGTAGGCTAATTTAGCCCAGTCATGCAAATTCTGGTTGGGATGTTTCAGGTATTTTTCAATTGTACGGTATGCTTCAATATTTTCTATTGAAGCTAACTGGACTAACAAGTTTTTTTTATCTTCAAGAGAAATTTTGTTTTCGAAAATGGAATCTTTTTTCTCAATAATCTCTTTCTCATCGACTTCTTTGTGCTGATTTTTTGAATATTCGTAATATTCCATCTGCAAATCCACGTCGATCTGTTCTTCAAGAATATTCAGGTTATTACCTCCCAGCCCAAACATCTCTTGTATTTTATCGTAAATGTTATCTCCCACTTTTCAAAATTTGTGATCGATATTTTTTTTTTGATTCTCTATAATTAAATATAAGAAAATTTAAAGTAAATACCAATCAAAAAAATAACTAAAAAAAGAATAAATAAAAATAAATTATTATATGGCAATATACCTAAAAATTGGTATTGCCTGTACATTTTTAATGTGCTAAAATTGTTAAAATTTCTTAAAAGAAAGCAGGGGAGATGCGATTGTCGGATTTAGCAACGGATGAGTCAGGTGTAATAACCAAAGTAATGGGGCGCGGAGCCTTTCGGAAAAGGATTACTGAGATGGGTTTTGTTAAAGGAAAGGAAGTGAAAGTAATAAAAAATGCTCCATTGAAAGATCCGATCGAATACAACATTATGGGATATAACCTTACTTTGCGAAGGAGCGAAGCATCCCTTATTGAAGTATTGACAGACGGCAATGTTACTGTTCTGGGACAAAATTCTTTCAACGGCGTATTTACCGAAGAGCAGTTAATATCGCCTATTACCAGAGAACATGGGAAAATAATAAATGTAGCTATGGTGGGCAATCCGAATGCAGGAAAAACCACTATTTTTAATTATGCCAGTCATTCGCGTGAAAGGGTAGGAAACTACAGCGGTGTTACGGTAGAATCGAAAACAGCCACCTTTAAGCAAAATGGGTATACCTTTAATATTGCCGATCTGCCGGGTACCTATTCCTTATCGGCTTATTCCCCTGAAGAGCTTTATGTGCGTGATTTTATTATCGATCGCAGGCCCGACGTGGTAGTCAATATTATTGATGCATCTAACCTGGAACGAAACCTTTATCTTTCTTCCCAGCTTATCGACATGGGAGTGAAGGTTGTTATAGGCCTTAATATGTACGACGAACTTCAGGGTAAAAAAGACGAACTGGATTTTTTGAAGCTTGGTAAGATGATCGGGATTCCAATTGTTCCTACTGTGGGTGCAAGGGGAGGCGGAATTAAAGAGTTGTTCGATAAGGTTACAAATGTATTCAACGATCAGGAGCCGTTAACCCGTCATATTCATATCAGTTACGGAACAGAGATAGAGTCATCGATCAGGGAGATTCAGGAGAAAATTGAAATTCAGTCAAATTTTAATATTGCCGATAAAGTTTCTTCCCGTTTTTTGGCAATAAAACTGCTTGAAAAGGACAATCACGTATTGCGGTTCATTATTAATTATCCCGATTTTAAAGAGATCAACCGAATCGTCAAATCTGAAATATCGCGACTGGAAATACTTTATAACGAAGATTCCGAAACACTAATAACAGATGCAAGGTACGGATTTATTGCCGGAGCGCTTAAAGAAACGTTTATCGCAGGGGCTGTTACGCGGCGCGCCACAACCGATGTACTGGATACTTTTTTAACTCATAAGTTGTTCGGTTTTCCCGTTTTCATATTGTTTATGTGGGTGATGTTCAGCTCCACTTTTATTTTAGGGAATTATCCAATGAACTGGATCGAATCGGGAGTAAATGCTTTAAACAACTGGCTGGTTCAAACCATGCCTGCCGGGTCTTTTAAAGAACTGCTAACCGATGGAATCGTTGCAGGAGTGGGAGGGGTGATTGTCTTCCTTCCTAATATTCTGATCCTTTTCCTGTTTATATCTTTTATGGAAGATACAGGTTACATGGCACGGGTGGTGTTTATCATGGACCGGCTGATGCACAAGATCGGGTTACACGGAAAATCATTTATTCCGCTTGTGATGGGTTTCGGGTGTAATGTACCGGCAATTATGGCTACCCGTACCATCGAAAACCGAAAGAACCGGCTGATGACCATGCTTATTAATCCGTTTATGTCGTGTAGTGCCCGTTTACCGGTATACCTCCTGTTAATCGGAGCGATTTTTCCGAAGCACCAGGCATCTTTGTTATTTTCACTTTATTTTCTTGGAATATTGCTGGCGATAACGATGGCTGTTGTTTTAAAAAAGACCTTGTTTAAGGGAGAAGATATGCCATTTGTTATGGAATTGCCTCCTTATCGCATGCCAACCCTGCGGTCCATTTTTAAACATATGTGGCATAAGGCATCTCAATATCTGAAAAAGATGGGCGGAGTCAT
The DNA here is from genome assembly GCA_963748095.1 of uncultured Bacteroidales bacterium. Lineage (GTDB taxonomy): Bacteria > Bacteroidota > Bacteroidia > Bacteroidales > UBA10428 > CAVVIO01. The sequence continues at coordinate 26,310 of CAVVIO010000057.1, read as the reverse complement.
TCTTCTGGCTTCTATTATAGTTTGGGCATTGGGACATTATCCTTTGAAAGTGGATTATTCACGCGATTATGATGCCGCAATCTTTAAGCAAAAGACATTATTAAATACCCCTGGCATTCAGGAAAGTTCCAATAAGATCAAAATTCAGGAAATAAAACAGCAGATATATTCACTGAAACTCGAGAAACAGGCTGAAAAACAGGAAAAATCCTATATTGGCAGGATCGGAAAGTTTGTTGAACCGGTTTTGCATCCGCTGGGATTCGACTGGCGCATGGGTGTCAGTCTGCTTTCAGGAGTTGCCGCTAAAGAAATTGTTGTCAGTACACTGGGTGTTTTATACCAGGCAGACGCAGGAAACAGGGTTTCGGGAACATTGCCGGCAAAACTTCAACAAGCCAGGTATTCTGATGGAAGCCAGGCCGGTCAGCAGGTATTTAATCCGCTGGCAACTCTTTCCTATCTGGTGTTTATACTTGTCTATTTTCCTTGTGTTGCCGTTATTGCAGCTATCAACAAGGAATCGGGAAGCTGGAAATGGGCACTATTTACTATTTTTTACACTACCGGATTAGCGTGGTTATTGTCATTGATCGTCTACCAGGTGGGTAGTTTGTTTATTTAAAAAAGGAAATCATGATACAGGATATTCTGACATATTTATCCATTTTCGCAGCTTTAGCTGTTATTGTTTATCGGACAGTCAGATTGTTTGTCCCTACAAAACAAAATAGCGGAGGTGATTGCTGCAGTAGTGGCGGATGCCACGACTGTAATTTAAAAGAGATCGATTCGGGGATCAGATATCATCCGGTAAAACATCCGAAAATTCAGGATTCTTTAATGATAAGTAAAAATTGAATTTATCTTAAATCATTAACCAAAAAACAAGAGGCTCTTTCTTAAGATGAGAGTGTAAGCGGTCAGACGGTTGCTAACAGGGGAAATACAATGTGTTAATGAAGGTCTTTCTTAATAATAGACCTCATTCGTAAAGAAGAACCGGAACCGTCAGACCGCTTACGCCAAATTGCTTCGGTTAATCCTTTACGATTACTGGTTTTCCATATCCCAGTTTTTCCAGGGGTTCTAACTGGGTTGCTGCATCGCCAACAATTACATAGATCATTTTATCCGGGTTAATGTATTTTTGTGCCAGCTCCTGGTGCTTTTCAGGAGTCATATTCCTGATGATTTCTTCTTCCTGTTTGATATAATCTGTCGGTAGATTGTATTTACTGATGGATTTCAGCAGACCAGTCAGAGAATAAAGTGTTTCAAACCTTCGTGCATTCGATTTTATCAAAGCGTTTTTTGTGAACTTAAAATCTTCCGGACTTAAGCCTTCCCGGTATTTTTTCATTTCATCCCTGAAAATCTGAGCGGATTCGAGAGTTGCACCTGATTGTACACTTGCTGATGCAATAAAGGCTCCCTTTTCTTTCAATTCCGAGAAGTTCGAACGGGCTCCATAGGTATATCCCTTTTCTTCACGCAGAATCAGGTTGAGGATACCGTTAAAGGAACCGCCCAGTTTATAGTTCATCACTGTAGTTGCATAAAATTCAGGATTATCACGTGAAAGGGCAAGATATCCAATGTAAATTACTGATTGTTTGGCCCCGGGAACATCTACAAAATAAATTTTTGAATTTTCCGGCCCTGAGGGGGTTTTGTAAACGGGAAATTCAACATCCCTGGACTGCCACTTGCTTTCCAACGATTTTAATGAATTAAGCACTTCTTCTTTTGTTACATCACCTGCAATGTGAAAACATGAGATATTCGGTGCCATATTCTTGTTATAGTATGTCTTTAAGTCTTCGAGGGTAATCGAATTTACAGATTGCTCGTTACCCATTGTGAAATTGGCAAAGATGTGATCTTTTCCATAAGCGAGTTTGTTGAAAGTAGTATATGCTAAATGATTCGGATCAGCCGATCGCTGTCGGATGGAATTAATGGTTCGGGTTTTTGCCAATTCAAATTGTTCTTCATCCCAACGGGGTTCCAGTATAATTTCTTCTGCCAGTTTCAGTGCTTTTTCGTAATTCCGGGATAAGGTATTAACCGTAAGAATAATTTCCTCACGTGCTGTGTACATGTGAAATTCCGCGCCCAATAACTCTATTTCTTCTTCCAGTTCTTCCGGCGTTTTATTTTTGGTTCCTTCCATCATCATATCCGAAATTAAATTGGCTACTCCCGGTTTTGCCGGATCATCCAGTAATAATCCTCCGTCAAAGGTAATCTCGAAACGTACCATTGGAAGTTCCGTGTGTTCAATTCCAAATACTTTTAATCCATTTGTCAGGCTTTCATTCCATATATCGGGAATGTTGATGACCGGATCCTCACCTGTAGAAGGTTCAACTGACCTGTCGATCTTTGATGATGTTTTCCGGATAGCTTCTTCCGTGGACTGTTTCTGTTTGACTGATCTTTGTTGCTTCCTGGATGTTTTCTTCCACAACATTGGCTTCCTGCGAATTTAAAGCTATCAGTCCCGGTTTTCCTTTTGGTACAAAACTGGTTAATACATAAGGTTTATCTTTAACATAGGTATTGTATACCCGCATAACATCTTCCGGGGTAACAGCCCGTATATTTTCAAGATCTTTTTCAATAAATCCGGGATCACCTTTGAAGGTGTTGTAATGGGCCAACTGGAACGATTTAGAGAGAACGCTGTTAATATCATTAAAAAATTCGGTTTCTGCCTTTGCTTTTACCCGCTCAACATCGGTGGTGGAAATTCCGTCTTTTTCGAAACGACTAAATGCCTCAAAAATATTTTTTTCAATTTCGTCCAGAGAATGTCCTTCGTTTGCCCTTATCCGGATATAAAATTCTCCCGAAAGTTCTTTTGAATAATTAAAAGCCGATGTTCGTGAGGTCAGGTCCTTTTCTTTAACCAGTATTTTATACAGGGGAGCTTTTTTCCCCTCTGCTAATATTTTTGCAAGAAAATCCAGTGCATAAGCGTCTTTATTGTATGCTTCCACGGTGGGCCAGACCATATTCAGTTCGGGTACCCGGGCAAAGTTATCTTCATGATACAATCGTTTGGTTGAATCGAGTGATACGGTCATGGGTTTCCTGTTTCCCACATTATCACTGGTTTTAATCTCACCAAAATAGTTATTGACCCATGCTTTTGCTTCTTCCGTATCAAAATCGCCGGCAATTACCAGGGTGGCATTATTCGGTCCGTAAAAATGGTTGTAAAAATCTTTTACATCCTGTACGGTGGCATTCTTAAGATCTTCCATTTCACCTATCACCTGCCAGTTATAGGGATGCCCTTCCTTGTAGATATTTTTATTTATCACATACCAGGTATGGCCGTAGGGCTGATTATCTACCCGTTGTCTTTTCTCGTTAATAACTACGTTTTGCTGATTATTGAAAGCATTCAGGGTCACGGTATTAATAAAAAAACCCATACGGTCGGATTCCATCCAGAGAACTTTTTCCAGCGCATTTTTTGGTACAACTTCGTAATAAGTAGTAACATCCGGACCTGTTCCTCCGTTCAAAGTACCACCGGCATCCTGAATTTTTTTAAAAAACTGGTCTTCCGGTACATTTTCAGATGCCTGGAACAGCATGTGTTCAAACAAATGAGCGAAGCCGGTTTTTCCCGGTTTTTCCCTGCTTGAACCTACATGATACTGAATGGCAACAGCGACAAGCGGGTCGGATTTATCGGAATGCAGAATAACCTGTAATCCGTTGTTTAAGGTATATTTTTCATAGTCGATGGTAAATTTACCTTTTTGATTCTGACGATTGCATGAATAGTTTCCAGTCATAAAGAGTATGGATAAAAATAAAATGGTAAATAAACGATATTTTTTCATGGCGTTTGGTTTGAGTTGTAGTTGTTGACTAATTTATGTGTAATATAATTGTTTTTTTAAAAATATTATAAAAAAACCAGATCATATGGTTTAAAAATTCACAACTTATAAAGTTCTTATTTCGATGAAGTAATACTTTAAATGCACTTTTAAAGGCTTTACAATCTCAGTCTTTAAGTAGTCATTGTGGATTTTTTCAATATATTTGGCGTAAGGATAAATTCAATTCATTGGGACTGGATAATTATACAATAGAAGAATTGTTAGATGGTATAAAGAATAAGAATAATACCATTCTAAAATTGGTATATAAAGAATATTTCCCCTTGATCAGATCCTTTATCCTTCAGAACAGCGGAAGTGAAGATGACGCTAAAGATATTTTCCAGGAAGCAATTATTGCTATTTATAAAAAATCAAGTGATTTCGATTTTGAGATTACTTCCTCTTTCAAAACGTTTCTGTATTCAATATGCCGTCAGTTGTGGTTGAAACAGCTTCGGAACAGAAAAATCCATCTGAATAACATTGTGGAGATAACAGAAAGGATTGAATTTGATAATGAGGTCGACGAATCACTGGATGATAGTTTGGAAAAAAGGTTATTCAGGAAACATTTTAATGCACTAAATAAAGAATGCCAGAAATTATTACGGCTGGCGATGCAGAAAGTTCAGGCTAAGGATATTGCACGTTTAATGGGATACAGTGAACAGTTTGTACGTAACCGGAAATACCGTTGTAAAGGCATGCTTGCAAAATTGATTAAGGATGATCCGGAATACATTGCTATGAATAAAAAGAAAGAATAACAGAAATTTTCTGAGAGTATTTACTAATTGACTTATGGTTTAATACGGGCAGAAATGGGAATTAAAGTTGACGTTAAAGGATCTTTTTCTGTCTTTTCTTTCTGATTACAATAACGACTGGTACTACTAATAAAAGTATTAAAGCCGAAATGATGTAATACGTGTCATGTCTTTCGCGGAAAAGGGGAGCCTGATCGCCAATGCCAATAAAAGTTGACCAGAAATAAGGATGTGCTTTCACGGACCCGGCCTCTTTTAAAAATTTTAATTTGGCTTCGCGTAGTGCTTCATTTTTACTTTTACCAGCCTCAAGTTCATGATAATAATAAGACATTAACTTCACACTCGATTCGTCTTCCACCTCCCACAAGCTCATTACGATACTCTGACAGCCTGCATATGAGAATCCCCTGGCCAGACTGATCACTCCTTCACCCTTGTACATCTGCCCGTCACCACTGCTGCACGAACTAAGCACGGCGAGCTCAGCTTTGAAATTCATGTTATAAATCTCGTGTGTATTTAACAATCCATCTTCGGAACTGTCTTTCACATCTGCAAAAGCCAGTTTCGAATACATGGGATTTTTATTGTCGATAATAGTGTGCATCGCCAGGTGGATGACATCGTAGTTTTCAGCAATGGCTTTGAATTTTCTCTCGGTTGCCTGGTTTCCTTCAAATACATCTCCATGAAAGATCGAATGTATGATATTCACTTCTTTTTCAGCTCCCGGTATCGGATAAAGATGTTTCCGGTATTGCTGCCTGGTCTGGTGTTCTGGCAATAGCATACCCGAGTTAGCCGGATAAGTAGGTGCAAATGCCAGCAAGCGGATATCTTTTCTTTTTATATTATCCGGATGGTAGGAATAAAGCATTGTTCCGGAATAAGAATAGGAAATATCGAAATCTTTAAGCAGGTAAGGAAGATCTTTGTAATCGATCCGTTCCGGTTTTTTGTTGTCTTCCAGCAGGGCTTCGAAAGGAATATAAGCCAGTTGCTTGTCGGGTATAATAATAACTTGTTTATGAGCGATTCTTTCTTTATACGGGGCTATCAGGTATTGATACATATCGTATGCCTGATCGATATACCGGTAATAATCGGTGGATGTATGCGAAGTGAAATCGAAATTTTGTAACGATCGCTGAAGGCCTTTCATAGTCAGGTAAAAAGAGGAATCGATCGGCTGGCTGGATATGTCGAGGCCCTTATTATCTATCAAAAAAGTATAAAGACTCGAATCGGTAAGAATATATTCCAGGATCACTTTTTTATGCCCCATTGATCCGGATAAATCCACTGGTGAAACAATGGAATTATCATATTTTAACGAATAATACCTGGGATAATTTTTCTCCAGCAAATGGATCAGGTCGTCGTGATCCTTATTCAGGCTAAACAGCTTGTCTTCCCATATTCCCAGTTTTTTACGGTCGGGATTGTTTTTTCGTTTTTCCTCGTAAACATTTTCGGAGTAAAAGGCAATGTCCCGGTTGAGGTCTTTTTCTTTTTGCAGGAGGGCGGGAGGAACACCGCCGAAATTCCGGGCCTGCAGGTCGCGGATGGCAGCCAGCAGGTTAGCCGCTTTGCTTTTTTCGGCATATTCAAATGCAATTGCTTTGTACCGGTCATCATGTGTAAAAGTATACATATCGAAAGCAGCCTTTATAGCATTACTATAGGTTTCGTTTTCGTGTTCCGAAAGCAATAATTTACTTTCCCGTGTCTGGTACTGGTTCCTTATTTTGTCAAGCATTTGGATACAAATATCGTAAGTTTCCAACGCCGTTTTCAGGTCTTTCACTTTCTGTGTTGAAATGAAATAAGCAGCCAGGCTATTGGCTTTTTCTTTCAGGCTGCTTAACAATTCCAGGTTGTTGGGGATCTTTTCAACTGAAGGATTCACATAGATATCGGAGTCGTTGAAATTTTCGACCAGGGCAATAATGGATTTCTGATAATATTTTAATGCTTCGGGATATTTGTGTTCTTTGGCGTAAAGGTTGCCGATATTCAGCAGGCAGTTGGCGGTACGGGGGTGTTTAGGTCCGAAGTTTAGTAAATATATATAATGAGCTTTCTGGAAATAGCTTAAAGCAGAATCAAAATTATTTTGGTTACTTAATAATATGGCATAATTATTATAGGCGCTACCCAGGTTGTAATATTCATCGCCATAAGATTTTTTGTATGATTCAATAGATAGTTTATAATATTTAGCAGACATTACATAGTTTTGTTGATCCCTGTATGAATTTGCCAAAGTACTGTATGAAACACCTAAAAATTCAATCATAATGTACTTTGCTGATTTGAATTGCCTGTTGTATATATTTTATTGCTTTTTCATAATCTTTAAGTTGATTATAATTTATACCTAAATTATTATATATTCTGGCAGTTGTTTTACCCTGCAATTTCATAAGTGATGGATGCATTCTGAATTTGGGATTTAATGATACTTAATGCTTTGTTTGTATAATTAATAGCTTTCTGATAATCACCCATTCTTGTATATAATGATACCCATATTGAGATATAATATGCCGAGATTTCGTTTATCACTGATTTATTTTCTGATAAATAAATTTTTTCTGCTTTCGCATAATAATCAAGTGCCTGATCAAATCTCCATGTTTCAGTATATAACAATCCCATATTAAGATATGTACTTGCAATTTTTTGCGGATTACTTTGATAGATTTGATTTTTTATCCTTAATGCTTTAAGAAGGTATACTTCAGCCTTATCATAATCCGCAGTATACCAGTAATCCACCCCAAGATTATTGTAATACTTCGCTGAATCTAGTGAGGTATTTAAAGTATCAGATTCATTTATTAAACCCTGATTATTTCCAAAAGATAGTTTGGATAAAATACTCAAAGAAATAAGAAAAAAAAGAAGTACAATCTCTCTTATAATTTTCATCAGTTTATTTCAAATCAGGGAATTTGTAAAAAATAACGTTCAAATATACGGTGATCTGTTATGAAAAGGTTTGGAAATCAGTAAAAATTATTTTTCCGATTATTTTTTTATTAAATTACGATGCTGAATTTCAGAACATTGATAAAATAATCAAAAAAATAATTTAAAAAAAATTAAAAAAGTGGTGACATTTTTCAGTGCAGTGGTATTAAGGATTAAATTTCAAAAAAAGCGGATGCCGAAAAGCTTTAATAAAGAGTAGGCAATTTACATAAAAAATTCCAGCATGAAAACTTTAAAATCTACTTTCAGCATGAACACCACAACCCAACCGACAACAATTTTCAGCAACAATATTTTAAACATCCGTGAAATGCTCCAGGTAAGAGGCGGCGGAGATGATATTCCTACAACGGGTCAACCCATTAAAGACGGAGCAAATCAATAATATACTTAACGATCATGAAAACAATAGAGATATTAAATACAAAAGAATTGCTTCAGGTAAGAGGTGGCGGAGATGATATTCCTACAACAGGTCAACCCATTAAAGATGGAGCAAATCAATAATATACTAACGACATGAAAACAATAGAGATATTAAATACAAAAGAATTACTCCAGGTAAGAGGCGGCGGAGATGATATTCGCTACAACGGGTCAACCAATTAAAGACGGTACAAATGGATAAATTTAAACGACATGAAAACAATAGAAATATTAAATAAAAAAGAATTAATTCAGGTAAGAGGCGGCGGAGATGATGATGTTGCTCTAACTGGTGAACCTATAAAAGATTAATGTATCTGTATTTAAATTAATAAATAGAAACGAAGCTTCAAATAACAAACAAAAATGCTACAGTTGCATTAAAATAAATAAAAAAGTTCTTTAACATAGTTAGGTTGAATTTCAGGGCAAATTGCCCACTGGCAGATGGAAAAGTTACTATCTATTTGCAGGAATGTATTTTGAAAGAGTTTAATAATAAAAACGGCACTTATATATTCTCAAAAGTTGTTACAGAAAGATAGTGCCGAAATAAAATTATAAACAAATTAACTGTTTTGAAGTAAACCGGTCTGCCTGTTAGCTGGCAAAAGGGTTATAGTTATCTTTACTGCCGGAAATACCGGTTATTGATAATTAACGAGTTAGAATATAAATAAACGAAAAAATATACAGGTAAAAGCCTTGTGGGGCAAACACCTGAACCTTCAGGGAAAATTCCTGAAAACGACAAATAAATAATAAAACTAAAATTTGTATATCAACATGGTATACGTTATTGAGTGTTAATAAAAAAGATAAAAACGAAAAGAAATGAAAAGTGAAATTAATTATTCAGAATTTATTCAACGATACCTGGAAGGTATTATGAGTTCGGAAGAAAAACTCTGGTTTGAGAAGGAGCTGGAATTAAATCCTGAATTACAAGATGAACTGGTCTTATATCAGAACATAGACTGTGCCATTTCTGATAAGGAAGTGTTTGATATGGAAGACCAACTTGATCAGATTTATGCTGAATTAAATTCCGTGAAACCGGAAAAAGCGCCTTCGAAAAGCCATGTAAAATCCGGGGCTTTGAAAATTGCAGGCATTGCCGTTGGATTATCTATGGTTATTGGCCTGGCTATTTTTGAGATTGCTCCCCGACAGCTTTCCAATGCTGCTATTTATAACGAGTACTACCAGCCCTACGAATCGAATATGAACTTCCGTTCGGGAGATGAGTCGGTTAATGTGGAATTACGCACTGCCATGGAAAAATACGAACAAAAGAATTATGTAAAAGCAATTGCCATGTTCGAAAATATTCTGCAGAAAGACGCGTCACGTGTTGGATTGAACCTGTATACCGGCATTTCGCATATGCAGATTAATGAATACAAGCAAGCAGGCAAATCGTTTAAAAAGGTTATTGATCATCAGCAAAACCTTTATATCGATCAGGCTGAATGGTATCTTGGATTTTGTTACCTGAAAACCGGAAACCGGGAAAAAGCGAAAGAACAATTTTCAAAAATTGCTGACAGCCAAAGCTTTTACAAAGATAAAGCCAAACACATTGTATCAAGAATGTAGATTTTAGTGGTGTAAAAGATTCATTAGTGATACGCACAAATTTATAATGACCATGAAAGTAGATTTAAAATAATTTCAAGTTTCCACCTGTAGTGATAAAATGACATTTTATATGCTTCAGGGTATATTAATTGATTTAAAAAGTTGTTGATTTTGAAGGGGAGTCGAGTGGTTACTAAAAAATATAGTAAAATGCGAAATGGTAAAGAAATAATAAAGGAGCTTAATAAGACTTCTGAAGGGTCAGATTACGAGCAGCTTAAGCAAAGAGTCGATATTTTGGAGAAAGTAATCGCTGATAATGCCAACAAAACGGAAGAGTTAAAAGCAAGTTTTTTACGAAACCTTTATCACGAGATTCGTACTCCAATGAATGCAATATTGGGATTTAGGAGTTTGCTGGAAAATTACAACCTGAATTCCGACGAGAAAGTAAAGTACGGGGAGTATCTTCAAAAGAGCAGTCAGGAATTTTTGAAAGTTCTGGATGATATTGTAGAGGCAGCACTGATAGATGCCGGACTGGTGAAGCTCGAAATAGGAGAATGTACTATTGATCAGATGATGGATGAGATACATTCATTTTTTACTGTACAAAAACATGTTTTGGGAAAGGACAATGTTGTTTTGTTAAAAAAGGTAGCAGAAGAAGATAAAAATATTGTTATAAAAACCGATAAACGAAGACTGTCACAAATATTGACTTACCTGCTATCGAATGCATTTAAATTTACAGAAAAAGGGGTGATTGAATACGGTTACACCAGTCATCAGGACCGTCTTGAATTTTTTGTCATCGACTCAGGAATAGGAGGTCTTCAGCAGAAAATGGAAGATATTTTCGAACCGTTCTTTAAGCTGGATAATACAGCGGCAGGGAAAAAGGGCCTGGGACTTGGATTAAGTTCAGCAAAACGTCTGGTTGAATTATTTGGTGGAGAAATATGGGTAGAAACAAACCCAAACCGTCCCCGGGGATCTGTTTTCCGATTCAATATACCTGTCAGAACCCAACGAACCAAAAAGGTAAAAAAGCTGGAGAATTTTTCGTTACGAGTCGGGAAGCAGCAAAACCGTAACTTCTTGAAATTATTGAAGACAGAAACACTTGGGCAATATCGGTTTTTATTTTAAAAAAGTTTTCATAAATTTATAATAGTCTAACTTAAATTAAAGCACACATGGAAGTTTTACAAGGTGAAGTAATACATCAGGAAGAATTAAAAGATACTGGTGGCGTTTTTCTTAAAATTCAGGTTCCGGCACATAAGGGATGGATTTATCTGGACTGGGTTGGTTACCAGGATGAAAAACGTACTAAAGAGGGAATGGAAATGTATCTTGGAATTATGAGAAAATTTGGTCTTACCAAAGTCCTCAGCGATAATAGGAAACAGCATGGCCCATATCCAAAAGGTATTGATACCTGGATCGTACAGACCTGGTTACCGAAAGCCATACAGCTTGGTATGAGTCATGGGGCGACTATACTTTCCCCAAAGATATTTGCACGTCTTTCTGCTGATAATCTACTTAGACAAGAAGCAGGACCACTTACATACCTGAACTTTGAAGATGAAAAATCAGCAATAGAATGGTTAAAAAATCCGAAATAAAATAAGCAAAAAATATTAGGTAAATATTATTTTTTGCTGTTATGTACCCAACCTTTAAGTTGACGCCAGGGTAAAGGTTGCACCCAACAAAACCTTACATCTTAACCGTGAAATGTTTTATTGCCATTGGCTGATATGTTTAGCCTGTGGAAATAGTCAACTTAAGTTATTAATTTAAAGGGAAAAGCCATGCAAATGTACGGAATTAGCGAGAATGTGGATAATCTCAAGGCTGATCACTTTGAGAATAAAAAAGATCAGCTGATCGAGATCAAGGATCCTCTCATTATTAACAGGATAGATGCAAATCATGTTGGAGAGTTTTCGAAGTTTGTTTATCATGTGTATCTTCACGATTATACGGAAAAAAATCATTGGATACCTGATGAATCAAGCTTGAGGGATATGATAAAAGAAGATCGTAATTATTTTAAATATTCTGCTTATATTATTTGCAGTACGGAAGAAGCAGGTATATTAGGCACATTTAAAGTTACCAAAAAAAATAGATTTATAACCTTTCCAATCGAAACGGAATTTGGTATTAAATTAGAAGATTTGACAAATTTTGAAGGCCTTAAGGTGGATGATGTTTGGCATTTTGGCAGACTTGCCATAGATAAGGAAAAAATTAAAAAATACGATTTAAAAATTTCTTCAGTTGAAATATTGCAAAGATTGCTAATCACATCCATTAGATTATTGTGTGATTCGGCAGACAATCTGATAGTAACTGAGATAGATTATAAAGTATTCCGGCTTATGCTGAAAATGGGATTCAATATGGAAATGGTCGGACAGCCTAAGTTTTACCTTGGTTCTGTTACTTGTCCTGCTGTTGCAACTGCCAGAGATTTACTGAACTGGCTTGAATGTCACGAAAATCAACCGGAAAAAAACTCAAATGATCAACTGAAGATGTATGTATGAAAGAAATTTTATTTATATAAGTAAGGAACAACAGGAAAAAATTAGAAACACAAAAATAATGTTTGGCGGGGCGGGGCTCGGGAGTATAATTGCAGAGACTGCCCTTCGGCTTGGTTTTGAAGATATAATTATAGTTGACGGGGACACAATTGAGGAATCGAACCTGAATCGTCAAAACTATATTAAAGCAAATATAGGAAAATCGAAGGTCGATACATTGTTTGAACGATTAAAAGCTATTAATCCGAGTGCCCGCATTACCTGTCACAATGTTTTTCTTGATAAAAATAACCTGAAAGATTATGTGGCCGACTGTGATATTGCTGTTAACGCTATCGATTTTGATACGGATGCCCCTTTTGTTTTCGATCGTATATGCAAAGATCACAATATACCTGTTATTCATCCGTACAATTACGGTTGGGCAGGCTGTGCCCTGGTGATTACACCTGATAGTCAGCAGTTATCAGATTTAGAACAAAAAGATCCACGCTTTGAGATTACAGTTACAAAACATATAATGCATTACTTGGAAAATTATGGAAATAATGATTTGTCATGGTTAAATGAAGCTATGTTCAAATTCATGGAGCATCCTCAATCTTCTCCACCACAACTATCAGTTGGCAGTTGGCTTACTGCTGGTTTAGTTACCGATTTATTATTCGACCTTGCCAACGACCTTCCGGTTAAAAAATTCCCGTTTCCATATTATATTTCATCCAGATAGTTTTATCTATTTGTTCACCGGTATAACGGCTATTTATTAATAATTTTTGTTATTTTGGGAATGAATTAATTATACACACCCAACCGGAAAAAACTATATGCCAAAATTTCCATTTTACAAGCAATTGGATGCAATGGACTGCGGACCCAGCTGTGTGCGTATGATTGCTAAATTTTACGGAAAGAATTATTCTCTGCAGACCTTAAGAGAGAGGTCATTCATTACACGTGAAGGAGTTTCCATGCTGGGTATGAGCGAGGCAGCCGAATCGATCGGTTTCCACTGTGTAGGGGCAAGAATTACTTTTGATCAGTTGAAAAACGATGTGTTAATTCCCTGTGTTGTTCACTGGAAACAAAAACATTTTGTGGTAGTTTATAAAATCGATAAAAAAAATGTTTATGTTGCCGACCCTGCCCATGGGCTTATAAAGTTTACATATATTGAATTTCAAAAAGGATGGATAAGTACGACAAAGGATGGTGAAGGGTACGGGTTATGCATGATACTGGAACCAACGCCTGATTTTTACAAGCAGGAAGATGAACAGATCAACAAAGGCCGCTTTACCTTTTTGTTTTCTTATGTACGACCTTATCATAAACTGATCGTTCAACTCATTCTCGGTATCATCCTGGGAACCCTGTTACAGTTGATTTTTCCGTTTTTATTCCAGTCTCTTGTCGATAACGGTATCATTAACCGTGACTTTAGCTTTATCGTGCTGGTACTGGTAGCGCAATTGGTAATAGTCATCAGCCGGATGGCGGTTGATTTTATACGTAACTGGATATTACTGCACCTTGGTACACGAGTCAATATATTTCTGATCTCCGATTTTTTAGTTAAAATGATGAAGCTGCCGATCGCTTTTTTCGATTCGAAAATGATCGGTGACCTTATCCAACGTATCGGTGATCATAAACGTATCGAATCGTTTCTTACTTCTACTACACTTAATTTGTTTTTTGCAGCAATTAATATTGTTGTACTGGGAATTGTACTGGCTATATTCAGCATTAACATTTTCATTGTATTTATAACGGGAAGTATTTTATACCTGGGTTGGGTATTTCTATTCATGAAGAAAAGAAGAGAACTGGATAACAAAAAATTTGCACAGTTATCGCACAATCAAAGCAGCATCATTCAACTGATTACAGGTATGCAGGAGATCAAGCTGAATAACTGTGAGACACAAAAACGATGGGAATGGGAAAAGATCCAGGCAGCGCTGTTCAGAATTAATGTAAAAGGACTTAGTCTGCATCAGTACCAGCAGGCCGGTGGTATATTTTTTAACGAAATAAAAAATATTCTGATCATATTTATAGCTGCCAACATGGTGATCCGCGGAGAGATGACTCTGGGAACCATTGTTGCTATTTCCTATATTATCGGGCAGTTAGGCAGCCCGATCGAACAGGTCATTAATTTCATTCACACCACGCAGGATGCCAAGATCAGTCTTGAACGGCTGGGTGAAATACATACCCGTAAGGATGAAGAACCTGTTGACCAAAACTTTATTACGGAAATTCCTTCCAAAGAAGATATCAACATTAACCGTCTTTCGTTTCAGTACGAAGGGCCAAATTCTCCTTACGTGCTGGAAGATATCGATATGAAGATCGAACAGGGAAAAGTGACAGCAATTGTCGGGACCAGCGGTAGCGGTAAAACTACCCTTATCAAGTTATTACTTGGATTTTACGAACCTGTAAACGGGGAAATAAAGCTGGGAGATACTAATTTACGGAATATCAGTCATAAACACTGGCGTCAGGATTGTGGTGTGGTGATGCAGGATGGATTTATCTTTTCCGATACAATTGCCCGAAACATTGCTGTATCTGATGAGACGGTTGATAAACAACAATTACTATATGCTGTGAAGTCGGCAAATATACAGGAAATGATCGAAGTCCTTCCTTTAAATTATAATACCAAAATAGGGCAGGAGGGACTGGGATTAAGCCAGGGACAAAAGCAACGCATTCTTATTGCAAGGGCCATTTACAAAGACCCGAAATACATCTTTCTCGATGAAGCAACCAATGCGTTGGATGCCAATAACGAAAAAGTGATCATGAATAATTTGTCCAGATTCTTTAAAGGAAGGACCGTAGTAGTAGTTGCACACCGGCTCAGTACTGTGAAAAATGCCGATCATATAGTGGTACTTGAAAAAGGAAAAATTGTTGAACAAGGGAAACACGAAGAGCTATCGGGTAAGAAAGGGGCTTATTATAATTTAGTGAAAAATCAGTTGGAACTGGGTTTATAATGATCTATATTATATAAAAATATGCTGACTGAAGAGGAAAAAAGACAAGCGGAAAACATTGAGATCAGAAGCCAGGAAATGCAGGATCTTCTTGGGCAAAGTACCCAACCGTATTGTTCGCTGGGGAATAACGGTAGTTTTACTTGTAATTATTATTCTGCTTTTCGGTAGCTGGCTCTTTAAATATCCCCAGATACATCCTTCCCCGATAGTACTTACTACCGAAAATCCCCCGGTAACCCTGGTGGCACGCATTAATGGTAAAATACAAAAGCTATTTGTAACGGACAATGAAAAGGTGGAGAAAGGGGAATTTCTGGCACTGATCGAAACAGCTGCCGATTATCAACAGGTGGAAGCATTAAAAATTAAACTCGATTCGCTGGATATCAACTCTGATAAAAATGAATTTCATGTATTTGACAGGAAATATACTCTCGGTGAATTGCAATCTTCCTATAGTAATTTCTTGAAATTATACCGCGATTATGAGAACTTTATAAAGCTTGACTATTATACCCGAAAGATTAAATCGTTGCATGCAGAAATTCAGCAGCATAATATATACATTTATCGACTTGAAAAGGAATCGGGTGTTCTTAAAAAAGAATACCATCTGATGCAAAAACAATATGCTCGTGATTCACTCATGCATCACCAGGGGGTGATATCTCCTTCCGACTTTGAAAAATCGGAAAGCAACAAACTGGAAAAGGAATATAGCTATAATGAAACACGTACCAATCTTGCCAATGCAAAGATAGGGATTGCAGAATTGAACCAAAAAATTCTGGATATGGAACTTGCGTATTCAACCGAGAGAAATGATAAATATTATCAGTTGAATGAGGCTTATCAAAAACTGGTTGCCGATATCGATCTGTGGGAGCAACAGCACATTCTTAAAACACCCATTGAGGGCACCGTATCTTTTAACAAATTTTGGAGCGAAAATCAAAATGTAAAAGAGGGGGAGGAGGTACTTACGGTGATCCCTGAAAACCCTGGTAAAATTATAGGCAAAATCAATTTATCCATTAAGGGAGCCGGAAAGGTGAGGACCGGTCAACGTGTGAATATTAAATTCGAAAATTACCCGTATATGGAATTCGGCATGGTACAGGGAGTCATCACCACCATTTCACAAGTGCCCAATCAAAATTATTATACGGCAGAAGTTACACTTCCTTCAGGCATGATGACAAATTACGGCAATAAAATCGAATTCAAGCAAAACATGCCGGGTACAGCAGAGATCATTACCGAAAACATGAGTATACTCCGTAAAATCACCTATCCTGTGAAATCGGTTTTTAAGGAACAGAAGAGTTATTAAAATACTGATTTAAATCTGAATCTTTTTATTGCCCTCAATAATATCATTTCTGCTTTTGCCCAAAAACGACCATACATTTTGAGTTATTATCTGTTTTTTTTCTTCCGGTGTGAGATATTCCTCCGGAAGATCCAGTAATGAATTCAGATAATATCCGATATGGTGGCTAACGTTCTTAATTTTCTTTTCATCTTGTACCAAAGTAGGCATGGGGTAATCGGTACCAAAAATAAATTTATGTATACCAACCCGTTTCGTGTTTAACGGACTGAGAAGTGGTCCGTAAGGATTTAAGGGATGATTTGTCCAGTATATCGGATATTCGGCAGTATCCATAAAGATATTATCATATCGCGATGCAATCCAGAATGCTTCATTATGTAAAGGTGTGGCAAAATGGGTAATAAGGATGTTTAATTTAGGGAAATCGTTAGCAATTGGGATTAGCATTTTCGGATTTGCATGGTTCAGATCGACATGTTGAAAAGGAGTATCGCCCGTATGCACCACCAGGGGCATCTGTAATTCTTCCAGTGCTGCCAGTGCAGGGTAACATGCAGATAATGCATATCCTTCCAGTGCGTGATATTTTATTCCGATTATTCCACTTTTTTTTAGTTCTTTCAATCGATCGGAGATATTTTTTTCCTGTAGGTTAATTGAACCGAAAGGAATAATGAATTCGGGAAATTGCCGGGCATATTTCAGAACAGTTGTGTTCGAGCAGTAAACCGGACATGCCTTTCCGAAAATATTGTGTTCTTCCACAGGTAAAAGTGCGCAGGCACCCAGAATATTTCCGAATTTTTTTTTAAATGATCCTAAGTTCAGGTCACCAAAAGTTTCACTGACCACATCGGCAGGTATCAGGGAATGTGGTTGATTGAGAAGCAATTTTTTAGTATCATCACTCAGGTCGGGAATATGAACATGAATATCTATAACATCGACCGGATCGATATCGTAATCCTTGAGTTTTTCAGGAAGGTTATCGTATTTCATCAATTGAAAATCTAATAATTAAACATGTAATGGCTCAAGAGTAAGCACATTGAATCCCTTCATTTCAGGTGCAACTGTTTTTTGTTTTATTTCAAGTATTCCTGAAAATATAATTTCACTGGCAACATAGGTAGAATTTAACCAGACAAATGGAGCCAGACTTCTAAGCCCTATCTTTCCCTGTGTAAGTAATTCGTAAAAACCTTCTTCTCTTGAATAGTATTTTTTAATATCAGGAAGTTTCAGTAATTGTTCTATTTGCTTCTGCCGGATACCTTTCGAAATTTCAGGATTATTTTCCATCACATCAACAGAAAGTTTTTGGGTTGTAAGCCCATAACACGATTCATAATCCATACTATCGGTCGTGAACCACCATGCAAAAATATATGGAATAGCCCAGGTTTCAACCAATGGTATATGCAATTCCCTGGCTTTTCGTGCAATTAATATGGATGCTACCGGTCCGTCAAGGGTTAAGGCAACTATCGTAACATTTTGTAATACTTCATCAATATTAGCTTCACTTACAGTGAGGTATTTTTTTATATTGATCTTTTCATTGATTCCTTTCAATTGTTCCTCTAGGACATCAATTTTTCTTTGTCCTATTTTATCGGTACTGTAAGGTAACCGATTCAGGTTAGACCGTTCTACAACATCGAAATCCACCACGATAAAAGATTCGCAACCAATTAGTGCCAGATTGATGGCCAAAGGAGCTCCCAATCCTCCAACACCCATTATTGCAACTGTAGATTTTCTGATTTTTTCCTGTTCTTCGTAGCTCACTATTCCGATATTTCTTTCAACCCGACCTGCATATTCGTTTGTCCAGTTTCTTTTAACGTCCATAGCTTAATTATTTAAGGTTTACCAAATAAGATTTTCTTTAACTTTTTATATCCCCTCTCTTTTTGACGTGTTGTGACAAAATGTAATTCAGGAAAATATTTAACCTCCATTTTATTAGCAATTCTGTACATGACTTCACATACTAAAGCAGCAGTGAGATTGCTTCCGACTGCAAGTTGCGGAGGACTCTTGTGCTGATAATCGTTATATTCGGTTAATAATTCTTTAAACCATGAAATATCACCGCCATGACGATAGATATATCGCAATACATGGCGGGCAATTGAAATTTCAATTCTTTCTTTCTGATTGTTAAAAGATGCTATCTGTGGAGTATTTTCATTAATAACCAGCGCACAGGCCATCCAACCATAACTATATGGGTGCAGAACCGTAACACCCTTTCGGACGCATATTTCATCGAAAACATAGGGCGCATCCGTGTCAAAATCGATTGTGTTGACAGCAATATCGCAGCCTTCAATAATTTCTTCCAGGTTATCCCTGCCAAGCCTGCAATTTTTATACTCCAGGTTTGCAGCAGGATTAATGGCTTTTAACCGTTCAAACAGTTTATCGACTTTATAGGCACCAATATCATTTACGGTATAATTCTGTCTGTTTAAATTGGATTCTTCCACTTTGTCAAAATCGTAAAACGCAATGTTTAAGAATCCCAGTCTTAATGCGGTTTCTGCAATTACACTACCCAGACCTGCTCCGCCTAACAGTATTTTAGTATTTGCAATGTTTTTTTGTGCCTCTTCCGGGATATACAAATAATTTCTTTCGTACATTTTATATTACCTTATTTCCAGTTTTTAAATATAGGAAAATATTATGAAGAATTCCTGACATAAATATTATTTTTCCTGTAGTTAAAGTTAATCTGTCTGAAGTATAACGGGGTATTTTAGATTTTTAATTTTTATAAAATGTCATTTCAGAAGTTTAACGGCATCAATTACAAAGATGTTGATGCCGGGTAATTTCGTGTAAATGAATAACCGGGTTCAGGGAGGAATTAAAATTACAGATTGTCGGAATCGGGAATAAAAAAACCCGGTTGTTAGTACCGGGTTTTTAGATAATAAATTTATTTTCTTTTCCAGAGTTTTTCCATTTCCTCCAAAGTTTTTCCTTTTGTTTCGGGAACAAATTTCCACATGAACCAGGCAGCCAAAATGGCCATTAATCCATAAATCCAATAGGCAAATCCATTATGGAATATTTTAGTGAGCCAGGTATTATCATTCATCATAGGGAATGTCCACGAGATAATCAGGTTTGCTATCCACTGTGCAGCAACGGCGATAGACATTGCTCCACGAATAGCATTTGGGAATATTTCAGAAAGTAAAACCCAGACTACAGGTCCCCATGAAACAGCAAACGATGCTACATAGATAAGCATAAATACCAAAGCACCTAAACCTTTGCTTTGAAAGAAAAATACCAGTCCTAAACCAGTCATGCTGACAGCCATTCCTATGGCGCCAATAATTTGTAAAGGCTTACGTCCTAATTTGTCTACAGTAAGAATGGCAACAACAGTAAATGTAAGATTAATAATTCCTACAATAATGGTTTGCAACAAAGCTGTATCGGTTTGTGCTCCTAATGTTCTGAAAATTTCGGGTGCGTAATATAAAACCACATTAATTCCCACAAATTGCTGAAAAACAGATAATAAAATTCCAATGATTATAACCAGTCCTCCAAAGGATAACCAGGGAGCTGATTTTTCAGTAAGCGTACCTTTTATATCATTTAGTATTTTATCTGCCAGAGCTTTACCGTTCAACCGTGTCAGCACATTCAATGCAGTATCCGATTTATCAGTCATAACCAGGAACCGGGGAGTTTCGGGTACAAAAAATAAGAGAAAAAAGAACAATCCGGCAGGAATCGTTTCTGATGCAAACATCCAGCGCCAGCCGGTTGAAGTCAGCCATTCATCCGTATGTCCACGGGCAATAAAGTAATTGACAAAATAAATAACCAACATACCAAAAATGATGGCAAACTGGTTCCAGGATACGAGCTTCCCACGGATTTCCGCAGGTGCAATTTCAGCAATATACATGGGTGAAAGCATAGAAGCTAAACCAACTCCAACGCCGCCAATAATTCTGTATATGATAAAAGAAACGATGGTATCAACACCATAAAAGTTCATGTACTCAGGTATAGCCGAACCAACAGCAGAAATGGTAAACAAGCCTGCTGCAAGCAACAAACCTTTTTTACGACCGATCATCCGGCTGATAAATCCGCCAACGGAACCTCCGATAATACATCCGACAAGGGCGCTTGAAATAGTGAAACCTTTGATGGAATTGGCTGTACCTTCATCAATGGACAGTGGTTTACTGAAAGTGACAATTAAAAATATTGCCGCAACTACAACAAGTATAGCTGTTATGATTAATCCTCTCTTTTTCCCGAAAAGTTTGACAAGAATAGCGCCGATGGCATAGCTGATAATGACTAGTACCACAGTTACGGTGACCCTGTATTGAAAAACAACGGAAAGAGCTTTATCGGCATTATTACTCAAAGGATCGATGAAAAATGCCTGTAAAAATTTTACGGTTCCTGATATAACAGCCGTATCATAACCGAATAATAATCCGCCTAAGGTGGCAACCAGCGTTATAGCCAGTATAAAATTTTTATTAATACCGTTGGCCGTTGATGCATTAGATGTCTGATTCATAGTTGAAATTTTAAGGATTAGAATATACTGAAAAGTTATGTTTAAGCTTTTGGTTTAGAGTTACAACAACCCCCAAGGGTATAATTGTAACCCATACTCCCAATTTACCTTTACTAAACATTTCAGTTATTTTCAATTTATCGTAATTTATTTTAATTCCCTGGGAGATTTTCCCTGTCTCCAATGTCCCTCAATTTTTTCGAGCGTAACATTTTTGGTTTCAGGAATAAAGTAATATCCCCATATCAATCCGAGAATACCAACAATTGCATAAAGATAAAATGCTCCTGCCGGATTCCCAAGATCTTCTCCCTTCAATGTAATTCCGGTACCTGCCATTGTAAGGCCCTTAACAATTTTAAAGAATGTAAAAGCAACAACACCATTAAATAACCAGTTTGAAAGAGCGCCGATACTTGACCCTATACCTCTTACGTTTAATGGGAAAACTTCTGAAATGATAAGCCATCCGAGCGGACCGAGGCTTATAGCGAAGAAAGCTATATAAACCCATACCAGAGATATAGTTACCCATTTAATAGAATCGCCCAATGTTGACTGTAAAGCAAAACAGGTTCCCATGGCAATAAGTGCAACCACGATACCTGATAATCCTATAAAGTAAAGCTTTCTGCGGCCCAGTTTGTCAATCATAAATAATGAAAGTACAGTAAATACCACATTAACTACGCCAACACTTACAGAAGCCCAAACAGCTGCCTGTGCATCGGCAAAACCTGACATCAGGAATATTTTCGGACTATAATAAATTATTGTATTGATCCCGGTAAATTGCTGGACAAACATAATACCTATAGCAATAATAAGTGAGGAACTCTGAGCCATTTCTTAAAAATGAAGGTCCAGGATATTTTTAAATGCTTATCAACGTCAATGTCCTTTTTCATTCTTGTTATCACTTCTTCAACAAGCAATGGCTCTTCAACCTTTTCCAATACTTCCCGGCATTTGTCTTCATACCCTTTACTGATTAACCATCGTGGCGTTTCAGGAAGGAATATCATACCTACAAACATTATCAAAGCAGGAATAACTCCAACATAGAACATTGGTCTCCAGCATGATGTAAATGCCGGATCGTTGTCGGGTACTGCAAAAGCCGAATCGCTAAGGTAGGAAACCATAATACCTATTGTAATAAGCAACTGAAACATTGATACCAGGGTTCCGCGTGATTTTGTCGGTGAAATTTCAGCAATGTAAAGAGGTACGGCAAAAGATGAGACGCCAATTGCAATACCCAGGAAGAAGCGGGCAAATACCAGCATCATTGCGCTTGAAGAGGCTCCTGACCATACAGCGCCAATAGCAAAAATAACAGCTGATGCAAGAATAACTTTTTTTCTGCCGAGAATATCGGCAATTCTGCCACTAAACATGGCTCCGATGACTGCACCTACCAAACCGGCTGTGGTAATTATTTCAACCCAATTATCTGCAATTCCAAACGTTTTTTGAAAAAACGGGATTGCCCCTGAAATTACGCCTGTATCGAAACCGAATAATAAGCCACCGGTTGCTGCCACCGTAGCAATTACAGCTACAAGGGCTTTGTTTTGTTTGTTATTGGTAGTTGTCATAATCAGAATAATTAGTTAAAATATTAATCAGCTTCTAAAGTACAAATATTATCAGATTTTCCTGTTCAATCGTTACAAGAAAAAATTTCTAACAAATTAATGAATCTGAAATATTGTAATTATAAAGCTGATTAATAATTATCTGATTTGACTACAAATATTGGTTGATAATCGCTTCGTAAAGTTCCTGTTTACCGCTGATTTGTTTTGGTTCTCCGTTTTTAACTGCCAGTTTATGCAGGTCTTCAAGTGTAAGCTTACCTTCTTCAAAAGCTTTACCATCACCGCTATCAAACGAAGCATATCTTTCTTTACGCAGTTTATTAAGATCCGATTTTTCAAGAACATCTGCTGTAATAAGCAGCGCCCTGGCAAAAGTATCCATACCAGCTATGTGAGCAATAAAGATATCGTCCAGATCGGTTGAATTTCTGCGGGTCTTGGCATCAAAATTAATACCTCCTGTTGTAAATCCACCTGCTTCCAGAATTACCAGTAATGCTTCTACCGTTTCATAAACATTTACCGGGAATTGATCTGTATCCCATCCGTTCTGATAATCACCGCGGTTGGCATCAATACTGCCGAATAAACCGGCATTTGCAGCCATTTGCAATTCGTGCTGGAATGTATGACCTGCAAGTGTAGCATGGTTAACTTCAATATTCATTTTGAAATCTCCTGCCAGGCCATATTTATTCAGGAATCCGATAACTGTAGCTGTATCAAAATCATACTGATGTTTAGTAGGCTCCATAGGTTTGGGCTCTATCAAAAATGTTCCTTTGAAACCCTGTTTACGGGCATAATCTTTTGCTGTATGCAGGAAGCGGGCCATGTGGTCAAGTTCCCTTTGTGTATTGGTGTTAAGCAATGACATATAACCTTCACGACCGCCCCAGAATACATAATTCTCACCTCCCAGTTCAATGGTTGCGTCCAGGGCATTTTTTATCTGTGTGGCTGCATAGGCTATAACCTGAAAATCAGGATTAGTAGCTGCTCCATTCATATAGCGCGGATTAGAGAATAAATTGGCAGTACCCCACAATAATTTTACACCTGATGCTTTTTGTTTTTCTTTTGCGTATTCCACCATGGTCTGCACACGTTTTTCCGATTCGGCAATAGATCCTCCTTCAGCAACGAGGTCGAAATCGTGAAAACAATAAAAGTGTATGCCCATTTTTGTCATAAATTCGAATGCAGCATCCATTTTATCTTTGGCAGCCTGAATGGGATCATTGCTTACCATCCAGGGAAACTCTTTTGTTCCGGGACCAAACGGATCCCCGCCAGTACCACACAGTGTATGCCAGTAAGCCATGGCAAACCGGAAATGGTCCTTCATGGATTTACCAAGCACCATTTTATTTTCATCATAAAATTTATAAGCTAGCGGGTTTTTCGATTCCCGGCCTTCATACTTTACTTTCCCGATGCCCGGGAAAAATTCTTTGTTTCCAATTAAAACATCCATTGTATTAATTTTTAGTTTACTACTTTAAAATATATTTATTTAATAATTCATTTACGGTAAAAATTGTTCCTGCCCGTTTGGGCATATTCATTAATGATTATGTATTTATTATTTTATTTAATTGATTTTTCCATTTATTGTATGCCTGTTGATATAAATCGTGTTTTGTATTGTCGGGATATACCGTTTTTATTATTTGCAGATTTTCAAAAGCTTCCTTAAAGTTACTAAAAATTCCAGCACCGATACCCGATCCGAGTGCGGCGCCCTGAGACCCGTCGGTATCATAAAGTTCGATAGTTGCCCCGCTGGTATTTGCCAGGGTTTCACTAAAAACAGGACTTAACATCATGTTTGCATATCCGGCACGGATGATATTTGGTTCAATACCTATTTCCTGCATGACATCCAACCCGTATTTAAACGAGAAAACAATTCCTTCCTGGGCGGCTCTCATAATATGGCCTTTATGATGAATATTAAAATTAATATTCGAAAATACAGCTCCCGGATTTTTATTACCTAAAACCCGTTCGGCGCCATTTCCAAATGGCAGAATAGTAAGTCCTTCTGATCCGACAGGTACTTTTGCTGCAAGTTCATTCATTTCGTCATAAGAAAGGTTTTCAGAAACATTTCTCTTTAACCATGAATTTAAAATACCGGTGCCATTAATGCAAAGCAATACACCCAACCGGTTTTGTTCACCATGATTCACATGTGCAAAAGTATTCACCCTTGATTGTGGGTCGTATTTAACTACGTCACTTACTCCATAAACAACTCCGGATGTTCCGGCTGTAGCAGCTATTTCTCCTGGATTAAGCACATTCAGTGAAAAGGCATTATTCGGCTGGTCGCCTGCCCTGTAAGAAACTTTTGTGCCCGGATTCAATCCAAGTTCTGTTGCAGCATCTCCGGTTACTTCACCCTGAATAGAAAAGGTGGGTTTTGTTTCCGGAAGGAGTGAGGGATCAAATCCATATAGATCCATCAGTTGGGATGAAATTTTATTCTGTTTGAAATCCCAAAAGATTCCCTCCGACAATCCACTTACAGTAGTATTAATTTCCCCGGTAAGCCGCATGGCAATGTAATCGCCGGGAAGCATTATTTTATAGATTTTTTTATAAATATCCGGTTCGTTTTCTTTTACCCATTTTAATTTTGATGCGGTAAAGTTTCCCGGAGAGTTTAACAGGGAATCAAGGCATTGTTCTCCACCCAGATCGGCAAAAGCCTTATTTCCGGTCTCAACCGCCCTGCTGTCGCACCAGATAATGGATGGACGTAAAGGTTTCATAGCGGAATCGACCAGTACCAGTCCGTGCATCTGGTATGAAATGCCAATGCTTTTAATATCTTTTTTATCTACTTTAGCCTGACTGAGTACATCATTCAGTGCCAGCTTTAAATATTTCCACCACATCTCAGGATCCTGTTCCGCCCATTCGGGATTACTTGCAATGATTTGCATTTCCTGCCTGGGTTGAAAGGAAGAAGCTACACATCTTCTGGAGTCAGCGTCTATAAGGCTGACTTTAATTGAAGATGAACCGATATCAAATCCTAATAAATACAATTTTTTAAGTTTTAGTTTATAATTATTATTTGTTTTATAATATTCGTTTAAAATCAAACGACAAAACCAGTATGGTCCTTTTTCAAAACATCGTATTTTTCTTCGTTAAAAATATACAGGCGGGCCGGTTTATGATTAACACCGGTTTGTTGCTCATTCAGCGGAATGATATACCCCAGTCTGTTTATTCTTTTCCTGAAATTCCGGTTATCGAGCTGAAAGCCGAGAATCACTTCATAAATATTTTGTAACTGGTTAAGGCTAAATTTTTTAGGCAATAGTTCGAAACAGAGAGGTTCGGTGAGAAATTCCTTACGAAGGGTTTCGAGTCCTTCGTTTACTATGTTATTATGGTCGAACATCAGGTGTGGTAAATTATTAACCGGATGCCAAAAGGCATTCTCAGATATATTCAGGTTGCTTTGACTGGTTGGGTTCAACTTAACAAGGGAATAGAAAGCGATAGTGATAA
>CAVVIO010000056.1:0-10537 GCA_963748095.1 uncultured Bacteroidales bacterium | reverse complement strand
TTTATAGTATTTAGTTTTACATTGATTTCTTTACAATCAAAAAATAATAATATTGAAGTAGAAAAAAACATCAAACCAAAAAATGGTATACTTATTAATAATTCAAGCTTAGTCAATTACACGGAAAATTACATATTTTCATCAACACAATTAAAATCAGATTTTGAAATTTTTAGGCAAACACTTAAAAATGAACATGGGGGAATTTATAAATATACCTCAAAACAAGAGATGAATCATTTATTTGATAGTATTCAAAATGTAATAAGTGATTCAATGGATATTATTTCGTTTTATAACCTACTTTCATTATGTGTTGCCAGAATAAAATGCGAACATACTAAAGTAAAATTGCCACATAACTTAAAGGAAACCATTTATAATGGAACTGGATTTCCAATTTTTGTATTTAAAAATCAATATGGATCCTTTATTGAACATAATTATAGTAAAAATAATAAGATTATTGAAGGTTCTCGTTTATTGAAGATAAACAATAGATCAATTGAAGAAATTAATAAAATTATATTTCAGCATCTTTCATCTGACGGAGAAATCACTACAAGAAAAGACAGGGGACTATCTGGAATTAGATTTCCATATTATTATAAACTATTTATTAGTGATACCTGTATTTTTAAAGTCAATTATGTTACACCAGATGGAGCCAACCAAATTCAAACTGTTTATGCTGATACCTTAAATAAAATAAATGAAGAATGCCTGTTAGCATACAATAATAGGATGGCTAAAGATATTAGATATAAAACGCAAAAATTATCAGATTCATTAGATGTTGCTTATTTGAAAATTAACAGGTTCAGATTAAATAAAAATCACACTCGAACCATTGACAGTATTTTTAAACATATTTCTGATAATAATATAAAAAACCTTATCATTGATTTAAGGGATAATCCTGGTGGTAATGGCTCACATTATCTTTATTCATTTTTGACTAGTAAAGAATTTATTTTGATTGACTCTGCTTTTATTAGGACACGAAAATTTAAATATGCTCAAAAATATTCTAGTTCATCAGGATTTATTATGCTTATAAACAAATTATCATGGCTACTTACAAAAAAAATTAGTAATGAAAAATATTTAGTTAAGAAAAACTTCATTACTAAAAAGCTAGGTGCTGATGAAATAGGAATACAACAGCCTTCATCAAAAAATAATTATGCAGGTAAAGTATATTTAATAATAAATGGAGCAACAATTTCAGAAGCTAGCATTTTTTCGTCTGCAATGTATAATAATAAAAGTACAATAATAATTGGAGAAGAATCAGGTGGAAGTTATTATGGTCCAACAAGCTCAATTGTTCCAAAAATTGAATTACCCCAAACAAAAATTCAATTTACAACTCCATTGGTTAAAATAAGTCTTCCTGTATCTGGTATCAAATATGGAAAAGGTACTTTGCCTCATTATTATATTCAGGAAAATATAAAAAATAGGATTAATAATACTGATACAATATTAAATTTTACGATGGATTTAATTAGAAACAAGAAGGATAAATAGTTGGGGCTACAGTAACTAACATCATGTAAAAACAATGCGGGGGCTTTTAGCGATTTGACAAGTAAACAAAATTATATAAACAATCTACGGTCTGACAAGCAAGTCGGGTGTGCACCCGCCCAATTTTTATATGAGAACCGTTGTGCCGCATGCGAAGAAACATTCTGCTAAAATGAAACAGTTGGAATTAAACATAGAAAAAATTGCTTTAATTGGGGAGCAGAAAGAGGAAGAAAACTTTGATTTTAGTGTCTTCCTTAAAGGACAAGATTTTAAACAGGTTGATAAGATTGTTCAACGATTAGATAAGGAAATTATATGTCAAATTGATTGTGAAAAATGCGGTAATTGCTGTAAATCATTAAGACCATGTGTTACTGATTCCGAAATTGACAAATTATCAAGATTTGATAATCTGACACAACATGATTTCATCACTAGGTTTGTCGAAATTGACAATTCAGAGCAGATAAAATATTTGAAAGACACTCCTTGCAAATACCTTGAAGAGAAACCTTGTTCCATTTATAAAAATAGACCTGAAGATTGTAAATCCTATCCGCATACTCAAAAATCTGATTTCATAACTCGAACACTTGGAATAATAGAAAATTATGGGATTTGTCCGATAGTATTTAACCTTTTCGAGCAATTAAAAGAAGAATTAGGTTATGAATTATAAAATGTTTTTTTCAATAGTTTGTCTGATTTGGTCAATTTGTATTAAAGCACAAAGTCCTGATTCCATTTTCTTTGCTGACAGAAATATTGAAGAACTTGGATTATTCGCTGGATATAATTTCAATGCTGGCTCAGATAGACAGAATTTACATATACTTGAACTTGGAATTAAAAGGACTTATCAAATCAGTCCAATTGAACCGTTTTGTAAATCAATATATTTTTCAAATGAGTTTATATTCACAGATGACAAACTTATGATTGGACCTAAGGTTGGAGCTTATATGTCAACTATGATGATAACGTTCGGCTTAGAAAGTATTTACTACACTGATTTCATAGGTCAATCAGTGAAACTTTCACCATATATTGGTCTTGGAAGTAATCGAGCCAGATTGACAGTAAATTTTCCGATTAATCTGTATAAGAACGATTTTGATTATATTAATCCGGTGACTTTACACTTTTCATTTCAATACTTGATTTTGTGGAGTAAAAAGCATGGAGATGTAAATAGAAACAATTATGAATAGCAAAAAGCACGACGGCACAACAATAAATATACGTAAGCTGGGGGGATTGGGTCATATTAATTCTTGTAATCGGGAGTCTGGGAGTTTTAAGTATAAAGCTTGTCGGGGATATGAAAAATAAGGGCTACGATATATTTAGTTGAAACTGAAAAAGCGATTCTTTGAATTTTGAAAATTAAAGTGTAGATTTTTAACATATGGATATTTAAAAACTTTTGGTCTTATATCTTTAGTTTGTAAATAGCATAACTGATAGCCGGAACTTCAACCGAATAACTATTCCCTTTGGTTTTAAAGTTCAGTTTATCGCCAGCAAGAAGCTTTATTCCTTTTGATTTGATATTCAGTTTAAAATCAGCCTTTTCAAGCTTGTCTGCAGGATTCAGAATTACCAGTACAACATCGTCTCCCGCAGCTCTTGCATAGATAAAAGGATATCCGTTTTCTTTTGCATAAACAGGCACAAATTCAGCATATCCCGAAAGTGCAGGTTCCGATTTTTTAAGGGCAATTAATTTCCTGGTTTTGTTTAAAAGAGAATTCGGATCATTTTCTTCAGTCGCTACATTTGGAGCATCTGCCGAAGGATCAACAGATTGATAGAGCATCTCTGCCGGAGCAGTTGAAAATCCGAGATTCTGACCGGATGTCCATTGCATAGGAGTGCGGTCGCCCGCTCTTGGCTTATAGGCACCCTCAACATAAGGAAGGTTATAAAGCTGTTTCATCCCTATTTCATTACCGTAATAAATAAAAGGAATTCCCGGCATAGTGAAACCGAAGGCATAAATCATTTCAAGTTCTTTGGGTGTTCGTTTTATATTAATCCTTGCATTATCATGATTTCCCAAGGGTATACAGATATAGCCCATAGACTTTGTGGCGTTGTATTGTTCGAGATAATTATTCAGAAAATTCATAATGTTGCCTTTGCCTTCTTTGTCGAAAAAACTATGACCCTCGGAATATCCGTTCAGGATGCGCCAGCTTTCTTTCTGCGTAAGATCATTATAACCTGCAAACCAATGGAAAAAATCGGCATTAAAAGCATGATCAAGTGCATCTTTTGGATATGACCATTCGGAAACCATAAAAGCTTTCGGGTATTCCTTATTAAAAATTTCCCTGATTTCCTGCCAGAATTCTAAGGTTGCATTGTCTTTAGTATTAAAAAACTGATCATTTCCGCTAATATTAGCATTCTTGACAAGTGCACCGGCCATGTCTGCCCGGAACCCGTCAGCTCCCATATCCATCCAAAAACGCAGGACTTTTTTAAGTTCTTTCCTCAGCGCCATTATATCAGGATGATTTGTAGGCAACATCCAGGATTCTTCAGGTTTTGCAAATCCAAAGTTAAGAGCTGGCTCACACCAAAAAAAATTCCGCATAAACTGACCATTGCGTCGGCTATATCCCTTTATAAATGCATCTTTGTATTCTTCGGGAGGGTTTTTCCAGGTATTATCATTCCAGATATACCAATTGGTATATTTATTGGTATCCTGTTTTGCCGATTCTATAAACCAGGGATTTTCTAGCGAAGTATAACTAACCACATAATCGAAAATCACTTTAAGGTCGCGTTTATGTGCTTCTTCAAAAAGTTGCTTCGCGTCGTCATTTGTACCATAACGTGGAGCTACTTTATAATAATCAGATATGTCGTAACCTGCATCACAAAATGGAGATTCGAAAAATGGATTGATCCAGATACCGTCAACACCAAGACTTTTAACATAATCTAGTTTTGCTATAATTCCTTTCAGGTCCCCGATCCCGTCACCATCAGTATCGTAAAAAGTCTGGGGATAAATCTGGTAAAATACTGCATTATTTACCCATTGCGGACCTGCGGGTATAACATATTTTCCGGTAATTATTGCTTCATCTGGCGCTGTTTCCTGCGCTGATAAGCCATTTTTTAACAATGAAACGACAGATATAAGTAAAATCAGAACAATTTTTTTCATTTTCATAGATAATTTTATAAATTACAAGCAGTCAAAAATAATATAGAATTATTAATAAAAGCAATTTCCCGGTCCGGGATTCGTTTCTAATATATGTATGAAATGTTTCACAACGATAAAGAATATATAATAACCTTTGCAAATATTCGTGCTAATTTTATTGTCTTTTGATGGTTATAGAAGATTAACAAATCCTGCAAGAATTAAAAAAAATAATTACAGACCGTTTGAAGATTATTTCAGAAAGATTTTTCCTGAACTTGTTAAAATATGCCTGTTCACTCACTTTATCGAAAGAAATTACCCCCAGTCTGATTGTATATACACCCAAATATCTAATAACAAATAGTGTAAATTCATGTCTTATATAACTCTTGCCCCGCACCAGAAATAAACACATTGTCACCTACTCAAAAACTTGCTTTTTTGAGAAAATATCTCTTACGTATAGTTCGTAGTTAGCTTAATGAAGAGTAAGTCAGGATATTTGTACAGATCGCAGGAAAAAGTGTCAGAACGTTGGACTTGGAACCATTTTGTACTTTTTCTTCTCTGATCCTTTTCCCTGGTTAAATAGAAAAACCATGGAGATTTCATGCGCTCCACCTGTAAATACGCCTATTTTACTTAGTGAATAATCAAAACTGTACCCGATACTGTAATTTTTAAATTCCATTCCTGCTTTAAAAATCAGCGCTGTATTATTAAATTTTCCGAAAGTATTTTTAATGAATGGCAATCCCCGGTACCACAACCCCAGTACCATGGATCCATTCGACCAATATGCACCAATATCCAATTGCCTGAAATTATATTGATATTTAAAAAGATAGGAAAAATAGAAATAATCCTTGTCGTTCAACAACCGTCCCTGAACTGTTTTTAAACGGACGCCGCCAAAGGAAACAAACTTTACTGAAGTAACATCGCTTTCATCTGAGAATGATCTTTTGGATAAGGGTATATGGTCGACGTTCACTCCAAACCATGCTATATTCGAATTGAATAAAACGGAAACAGCAGTTTCATACATCCTTATATCGTCCGATTCAATATTTACGAATCTGTTGTTAATCGTCCCGTCAAGGGACAACTGACTGTTAAAAACAAAATTGTTCAAATCTAATTTTTTACGGATGCTGCTAAACTGTAATCCCGGACGAAATTGCCAGGAATGGTTTAATTTCAGGGCATACGAATATTGCACTCCTATATTTGTAACAACCAATGCGCCCCCGTTGGAATAATCCTGCAAAGCAAAAATTCCCAGTCCCCCGTTTAACTTCGAAATGGAATGATCAAGGGCAAACCCGTACGTAACATAGGTGCCTTTAAGCATAGGCCACTGGTCTCTGAAAATAGATGTGATCCTACCGCCATCGGTACTACCGGCAAATGACGGAGCTATATTGAATTTTGCCGCATAATACTGCGAAAACTGAGCATCCTGCGATATCAGATTCAGTGTTATGAACAGCGTGAAGATTAAAAGCAGGATGTATTTTGCGTATGCTTTCGTCTGTTTATATTTCATTTTTATCGGAAGTTTTATTTTCATACTTAATAAATAAGGGTTATACCTCCTGTTGTTGATATTTCTTTTCCTGAAAGGCATTTTGCTTTCACTGTATATAAGTAGGTGTCCTGGGGCGCCAGTTTTCCTTTATAATAGCCGTCCCAGCCAATATCTATATCCCGGCTTA
Organism: uncultured Bacteroidales bacterium; assembly: GCA_963748095.1. Lineage (GTDB taxonomy): Bacteria > Bacteroidota > Bacteroidia > Bacteroidales > UBA10428 > CAVVIO01. The sequence continues at coordinate 4,114 of CAVVIO010000056.1, read as the reverse complement.
CAAAAATCAATATGCCCCAGCGATTATAAATTTTAAGTTCATATTCATCAATGTCCCTGTAAACAGGATGGAATATTTCGTTATTATCGTCCGTTTGTGCAGGATTATAATACCCGCCGGTTGGTCCGTTTTTACTCGCTATAAAGCCGTTTGGAAATATCAACCGGCAATCGTTGACTACAGTAATTGCACCCTTTACAACAAGTGAATCAAAGCATCCGGTTTCTGACCAAACCTTTAAAGAAACATCGTAATTGCCGGTTGATGAATAGCTGTGAACCGGTTCGTGCAATTCCGAGAATTTACCGTCTCCAAAATTCCATACATACCGCACTGCATTGGAGGACTGGTTAAAGAAGTTTATTTCTTCAGAAATCTCTGCCCCGGCAGGACTGAAATCAAAATTTGCTTCAGGGCCCTGGTTAACTGTTATTATACTTTTCGATGTTTCTTCTGTTTTATCGTTTCTGGCAGTTAGCGAAACCTCATATATTCCGGGATTTTCATAGGTTGTTACCGGATTTTCATCAACCGAGGTATCGCCGTTTCCAAAATTCCATAAGTAGGAATCAGCGCCGGTTGAATGGTTAACAAAAGTGACCGTTGCCGGGGCACATCCTTTGTACAGGGATTCAAAAGCAGATACTAAATTATCGGTGAAGTTCACTTCTTTTACAAGTACACCCGAACAACCATTCGTGTATTCAGTAAGGGAAATCTCATACTTTCCGGAACCCGGATATCTATGGGAACCCGGATTGTATTCATCCGATTGTGCCCCATCTCCAAAATCCCAATGGTATTGCCATAAATTATCTGACAAATTGGTTAAGGATACCGAGCGGTTCACTGTATCTACGATCATTGTAAAATCCGGTACCGGGTTTTTATTTTCAATTACGGTAATATTATCCTGCGCCCAGCAACCGTATTTATCTTTTACCTGCAGCGATACAACTCCTCCTGAACTTACTGTAAATTCATTTGTGCCTGGCTGGTTGTTCCAAAGGTATTCCTCATAGCCGCTGTCAACTTCTAATATTTCAGGGCTTCCCTCACATATTGATATATCCATGCCCAGATCCACAGTCGGTTTGTACACAAAAACTTTTAATACTTTCGGCTCACTGGTACAATAGGTATCCGATAGTTTGGTTACTTCAACCGTGTGTAAGCCTTCACTTATATTCCAGACGACAGTAACAGAATCCTTATTTTCCGAGGAACCGATAATTAAACCTCCCTGAACATTCCAGTTGTAGGTTGAACTTCCGGGTGACGACAGGGTGTATAAAATGGTATCATTAAAGCACAGAGTGTCCGTCTGGCCATTGATAACAGCCAGCGGCAATGATAAGATGATCATTGCACTGTAGAACCCTATGTTTCTGATACGCTTCATTTTTTATCTTCTGTTAAGCTTGACAGATTCAATGTCGCCAACTTTTACCGTGGGATTAACAGTAATGGTAAATTTTGCCCTGGACGTTACAATTTCGCCGTCGCCTGAAAAGTCATCATTCATCGCTGTTAATTCGATTGTGTAATATTTGCCGGATGCCACACTGGGATTGAACAATCTTCCCGGCAGCGCAATATGGGCCGTATCATTCATGGTGGTGAGCGTGAGATGTTCGGTATTGATGGCGTTGTCGTTTTCATCCGTTAATCCGTTTGATGTAATGCTGTAACTGAATGTATAACCTGCGGCTCCTGTAAGGTCAACAACAATAAATCCGCCAACCATATCGCCGGAACAAATTGTAAAATCAGTATTGTTTTTATCAATAGATGCCGTAGGCATGCTCCATAGCCGTACTGCTTGTTTTGTGATGATACCGGCACAACCGCCAGCGGATATTTTTTGTACCAGTATATTTCCGGTAACAAAAGCTGAAGTGCTGTCATCAGCCTGCCATTGTACTTTGATGGTATGTAAATCTGTTGTAAACTCAAGCACCGACGGACTGGCAATGGTACCGTCCCCAACGGCGCCGGAAGTTATAATTTTACCCCCGGTAACTTCCCACCTGAATTCTTCACCCGGACTGGCATCGGATTCCAGGCTATATTCAACTACAGCTCCTTTTCGTACTTCAACAAAGTTTAGCGAACTGTCCGTTTCAGTTCCGATAAATTGTGATTTGGCCGGGTTTAATGTAAACATCAAACAAGCAACCAACAAGCACCTGGTAGTTACATTCTTCATAGCTATTGTGTTTCTATATAAGATTTTATATTTCATTATCTGCGTATTAAATGATTATTGTTGTTAAGTAAACCTGCTGAAGTTTTTGGCTGGAGATAAATAGTGACCCTTGCCATTGATACATCTCCCGGCATGTTGTCCGTTAATCCGTCCTGAACATCAGTAATTTCAAACTCATATATCTTTTCTGAATTGCTGTAATTCTCAATACCTGCTATGAGGATATCTGTTGATGAATTCGTGCTGATTAGAAATTCAGCAGTATGATCTTCCACTATTGTTCCCGGATTGTCTTTGTCGTAGAGCTTCCATTTGTATTTATAATCCGGTTTCCCTTCAAAAAACACCTTTACTGAGAAGGATTCGCCCGAACAGATTTTCAGTTCTGAGGTATCTGTTTTGGCTTTGGGCCGTACCCACGATTCAACATTGATTCTTTCTTCCGGACTTGTGCAGGAGCTACCACCCGGCCATATCACGACTTTCGATACTTTCAGCGAACCTAAATTAGCGCTGGTTTTATTTGCTTCACTCCAGACAACCTGAATGGTATCAGCGGCCTCAGCCGTATAGGGAGAGGAGTGTCCGGCAATGACGCCGCCCGTTATTGTCCATGTAAATTCTTCGATTGGGCCGTTCGGATTATTCAAAAAATAGATGATCGTATCCGCACTCCTTGTTTGCTGGAGTGGAATCTGTGCTTTGGCGTTCAACAGGTTGAATCCGAACACAGGTACGATTATAAATAAATATTTAAACCTTTTCAAGGTGTTCCCTCAGGTTACTATTTATGAAATTATTTCCCTATCGGTTTAATTCGTTGTTTTGTAGTTGTTTTGTAGTTGTTTTTACGCTTTAACGGACTAACAGTTCTTTAATTACCAATGATATATCATGAGTATGTGAATGACGTAAATCACCCACGGAATAATGAACTTAACTTAACTAACCATTGTAAAATTACCCACTCACTGACTGGTTTGGAGGCAGGTTGATACTTTTTTGGTATAAGATATGTGAATTGTATGTGCACAAAACCACCTGCAGAAAGGAGTGTTCTATAAAGTGAACACCGTGTGGCCTTGTGATTTTGTTTTACCGGGGCTTCACTATACCAGGCACTTTGTGCCGCGTGAAACTCTGATTATTTGTGGCTTTTTATTGTTTTTCATTAATTTTTTTCGCTGTTATTTTTAACATTGTCCGAATAATCAACTTATGAAAAGGCTTTACTGGTAAAAAATAAAGTTTTCCCCAAATATTATTATAATGAACTATTGTAGAGGAATAAAAATTGATTATGTCCGTTTCATTTATTCTCTCAATCATTAATGATGTTCTAAAATTCAAATGTTTATCATTGTCGGCCATAACAATTTCATTTTCATTCCTGTCAGAAACTTTGAAGATAACTGCTTCCGAACCTATTGCATAGTGAACTGATTTATCAGGTTCTTTTAATTTGTCAATATCACCTCCTTGTAATCCAAAAAACTGAACAAAAAAATTACGAAATGAAAGTAAATTCTTAATCCAGTCAGGCATTGAAGTGAAAAATAAGCCAGTTAGATAATCAATAGAATAGTTCTGTGGATTTTGAATAGATATGTAGTATACATCTTTATAATTAGTCTTTCCAAATGATTTATTGATTATTGATTGCTGTGGAAAATCCAAATAAGTTTTAACTTTTCCCATAAAATTTAGTGCTTAACAATTTTAACTGCAGGAATCAGGTATATCTACACATATAAAAATAAGATTGTTCCTCCAGTAAAGCAACAATGAATTACCTAATTTTTCCATTTTGTATTTATGTTATAATTTGTATTTCCATGGCTTTAATGTATCATGTTGAATGCCTGGTCCTAAAATAAAGAATATTCTGATTTGTTGCGTGACTAG
>CAVVIO010000055.1:0-13003 GCA_963748095.1 uncultured Bacteroidales bacterium | reverse complement strand
AAGTAAAAACCTCGCCATTTTTTCGGAGCATGAATCGAAAAACTGGAAGAAAATAGTTATAAAATTTGGTCTGTGGTTTTCATTTCTAATATTGGCTTTTGTACTGCTAAGACGAGGGGTTATTAAGGCTAAAAACAGAAAGTTCCTTTACCTGATTTCAGTAATTGTATTCGGAATACTTTTAGGATCAGATCCAAATCCTATGGGAACCATTAAAGACGCTCTTGTATTACTGGCAACCAAAGGTGTAATATTTCCTCCAAGAATGATAGCACTGGCATTGTTTTTAATAACAGTATTTGTGGCCAATAAATTTATCTGTTCCTGGGGCTGTCAGCTGGGAACACTTCAGGATTTAATTTTCAGGTTAAACCGGAATGTAAATGACACCAGGGGGATTTTCAGGCAGTATAAAATTCCTTTTGTTATAAGTAACTCCATAAGAATAGCGTTTTTTGTCATTTTCATTTTTATGGCTTTCCTTTGGTCATTTGATATTGTTGAAGTAATCGATCCTTTTAAAATATTCAATCCCGCAATGATTAAAATTGCCGGATGGATATTTCTCGGAATAATTCTAATGAGCAGTTTATTCATATACCGCCCGTGGTGCCATTTATTTTGTCCGTTTGGACTGACCGGATGGATGGTTGAAAAACTTGCCGTGTTTAAAATTAACGTAGACTATAAAAGCTGTACTGCATGCGAAGCTTGTGCCAAAGCCTGTCCCTCGAATGTAATGGATACTATACTAAAACAAGATAAAGTTATTCCGGATTGTTTCTCCTGTGGTTCCTGTATAGAGGTATGCCCGACCGACGCGATCAGGTTCACGTTCAAAAGAAGGGAAAAGCCTCCGCAGGAGATGTTTACGGTTAAAAAATTAAAGGTATCAAAACTGAAAAGTTAACAGGTTATACCTCCTTTTGTATAATTTGAAGTTAAATATTTGTTATTTCCCGGAATATCTATTAGATTTATACCCAAACCGGTAGCAGAAAACTGAAAAAATCCGAACAAAACGTTATCCCGGAAAATTATAATGTCAAGTCAAATACGAAATAAAACTCACAATGATTTTATAAAAATCCGGAAGTCTTATCAATGTCCGGTAAACAATAAATAAGATGAAAAAGATTAACATAATAATCATACTTTTCATAGTTGTTCTTTCAACCTGTAAAAAAGAAAATAAATTTGATTATGCACTGATACAAACAGGAGAAGTTACAAATATCGACAGTACCGGTGCAACTTTTCACGCAAAGATACTTGATCCCGGCAATGAAAACATTACAGAATATGGTTTTGTATGGGATGCAGACAGTAATCCTGTTATTCAGAATTCTGAGAAATATATTTTAGAAGGGCAACCTGCTGCCGGTTTGATAAGTCAACGGATTTCTACTACCCTGCATTGGAAACAGATTTATTTTGTAAGGGCATTTATCAGAAACAACGATTACATAACTTATGGAAAAAACGTTGTGTTTAAAAGTTCAGGAAGCATTGCTCCGCAAATTTTGAACTTCTATCCAAAAACCGGTAACACAAAAGATACATTGGTAATAATCGGGAAAAACTTCAGTTATATAAAATCTGATAATAAAGTAAGTATAGGTGACTACCATGCAATTATAAAAAAACCTTTTCCGACAACTATTTTAAAGGCGGTTCAGGATACTATTATCGTAACAGTGCCGGAATTATTAAATAGCAAAACTTCAGTTATTATGGTTTCTGTTATTGGTAATAAAACATATTCAACTGACAGTTTCAATTTAATTGTACCCGTTATTGATGACTTTGAACCAAAAACCGGTGGTTTTAGTACACATGTCACCATCACAGGAAAAAACTTTTTATCAAACAGAAACACGTTGCACGTATATTTTAACGACGTGGAAGCTGAAATTACTGATGTTACCGACAATTCTATAAGTGCAGTTGTACCTGATAATTTAAACATAAGAGATTGTTTTGTGTATGTTGAGATGAATAATATCAGGGTTTCTTCGAAAGATAAATTCAGCCTCGCTCCTGTGGTACTTACTGATTTTTCACCTAAAACAGCTGTCACAGGTGAGACGATAACACTCACCGGGGATAACTTCAGTCCTATACCGGCAAATAATTCCATAAATATCGGCGGATTAAAAGCTGAAGTAAGTAATGCTTCCAAAAATGAGCTGAAAGTGATCATCCCAACACAAGATAAGGGGATATATCCTGACAGGAATGTACACATTAAAGTAAAGGTTTTTGATGATTCGATTAGTTATAATGAAACTTTACTGATAAATGATAAATGGTTTAGATTAAAGGATTTTCCTGGTGATAAATTATGGGGCAATATTAGTTGTGTTTTCCAGAATAAAGTTTACATATTTTGCAATAATTCTGATGAAATGTGGGTATATGATATTCAATCAAAAGAATACACAAAGTTAAGTAAGTTTCCGGGACACATTCGTTATGGAGGAACCGGTTTCAGGATTGGCAGTAAATTATATTTTGGGGCAGGAGTAGATTTAAATACTTATGAGAACTTAACTGATTTTTGGGAATATGACTTATTACAGGATAAATGGATACAAAAAAGTAATTTGCCTGGTGATGGTATAAACGGTGCTTTTGGATTCTCAAATCAGACTTTGGGTTATATAGGAGCAGGAATTCATTCGGAAATGTTTTCTTGTTGTGATGGAAGAGATGATGTATGGAGTTATAGTCCGGTAAATGATAAATGGACAGAAGTAGTTAAGTTTCCAATTGATTTTGGTTATTGGTGCGCACCTTCTGCCGCAAATTATAATTTCGCTTATGTTGGTATAGGAAGGAGCGGCACACAGGGTGATTACGATGAAAGACTTTATTCATATAATTTCTCTTTAGGCGAATGGAAAAGATTATCTAATTTCCCAGTAACAGGGTGGGATACTCAAGATGCGTTAATGTTCATTATTCACGAAAAACTATACTGCAAATCAAATTTATCTGAGAATTTTTGGATATATGACATACCATCTGATAAATGGAGCGAATTGGAATTTCCATATAATTTTGATTTTGCAGCTGGAATAGGTATATCCGATAACGAAAAAGGATATTTTGGATTAGGACGTAACAATACACTTTGGGAGTTTGACCCTTTAAGATAAGTATATGATGAAATATAATTCTATTTTAGTATTCCTTCTTTTGAGCAATCTATTACAAGCTCAACTGATTAGCAATCATTTCAATTTATATTTTGGTTACGATATCGGTTATATTCCCGGTAACAGGAATGTAATTGAAAAAGACTATATTTCTCATTCTCTTTATACTAATTACACAAGACTTTCCGGTTACTCGGTTAAAGGTCTGGTGAAATTCAGGGATAAAGTAAGCCTGGGCATAATGTATCAATTTCAGACAGCCTCTGAATGGAATTACAATGATTATTTCGATTACCGGGACTCTCATACCCAATTGCATTCCATTTTGCCGGTTATCCGCGTTCATACTAAATTTAAGGAACAGGGGTTTTTCAACAGAGGAACACTGTTTCTTGAAATTGCACCAACTATCGGATTGTCACATCTGAAATTATCAAATCCGGTATTCGAGATTCAGTCTGTAAATGATTCCGTTAGACCTCCGATGAAGAGCACCGATTTCTTTTGGGGAATAACCGGAACAGCGGGTATGGAGTATTCAATTACACAAAATGCAGGTATTTTTATGAATTGTTCATACAATTATAACCGGGTATCTTCCATACTTTATGATGATAAAGGATTCAGCCGTTCACAGGTTAGTGTCGGTTTCTTTTTGAGATTTAAAAAGAACAAGTATTACTATTATTAAGCATTAATGAGCATGAAAATATTATTCATCCAGGCAGGATTATTTCTAATATTCCTGAACTGCTATTCACAGAAAAATAAGATAGGTGTTACATACCCGACAGATGATAAAATAATTTATGGAATCTGTTTTACAAATTCGGGAGACGCACTGGCCATAGCCGATAATAATTCGGTTAAAGTGTATTCTACTTCTACAAATAAAGAAATAAGAGACATTTAAAGACGGGCACACAGATCAGATCCTGTCAATAGATATCTCAAAAGACAGTTCACTATTAGTAAGTGGAGGAAAAGACAGTACTGTTATAATCCGGGATTTTAAAAACGGAAATATTTTAAAATCGCTGAAATACAATGGAATTATTACATCTGTGACCATATCTCCTGGCAATCATTACATAGCTTCCGGCTGTTCTGACAATAATGTTTACCTGTATGATCTTGAAAGTAAAAAAGAATCTTTTGTATTTACTGATCATACCGATGATGTTACAGCTGTTGCATTTACCCCGGATGGAAAATACCTTGCCTCATCAGGAGGAGACAAACTGATATTTATGTATTCTGTAACATCAGGAAAACTTTTATCTACTTTGACTGGGCATGAAGACTGGGTCAGGGATATTGCATTCAGTGATGACGGGACTGAGCTTATTTCATGTGGCGATGATTCAAGAGTAATAATATGGAAGATGTGGGACATAAATGATATAAGAATAATAAACAATTTAAAATATGGCAATAACTGGATATTAAGCGTAGCATTCAATCAGGATAATAATACATATGCTTATGGTAACTTTAACGGTAATGTTTCAATAGTAACAGCATTCGGAAGTTATAAAACACAATTAAAATGTCCGGTTACAAAAATTTTATTTAAACCGAAAAATGGAATTTATTTAAAAATTGCCGTAGCTACCAGAGGTAAAGGGGTATTGTTAATCGATGCAAATAATATGAAATCAACAATCTTTTAATTATAAACTTAACATCTGAAAAATTTGTATATATAAAAACATTCATTTAATCTCAATTATAGTAAAAAAATATACACATCTGTGAACCAAAATATATATTATGAAAAAATTCACCACACTGCTTATTGCCACTACTATTTTTTCAACGCTGTGTGCTCAGAGTCCCAGAATGAATATAGGAATTGAATCTGCCGGTACGTTAGCTTCAGTTAAAAACCTGGGCGAAGGTCTTGAAAATTCAATTTTCGGTATCTCGCCCGGATTTACTTACGATTATTTTCTGTCGCCGCATGTTACCCTGAAAACAGGCCTGGCTTACGAAAGGAATGGATGCAAATTTGACTATGTTTTACGGAATGAATATGGAGATTATCAAGGAACACGAGTTGCAAAATTACATCTGAATTATCTGTCATTACCTCTTGTATTTTCCATTTCTTCCGGTAATAATGTGAAGTTTTATATTGACGGTGGCGGTTTTTTAGCATACCTGATCAATGCAAAAAGTATTACGGAAACCTGGGACCATAAGAAAGTAAAATCCGATATTACATGGTCCTTGAAAAGATTAAATGCCGGAATAAAACTGGGAATGGGAATAAACATACCATTAAATGAGAAACTGGGACTGGATGCCGGTTTAAAAAGTTCGATTGGATTAGTTAATATTTCTACTGGCAGTTCATCTAAATTTAAAACAACACTGACCGGCATATTTGTAGGATTAAAATATACTATTTAATACCCTACAGATATACTTTTCATAGTATGTTTTCCGCATCAGTTTTATCTTTGCCCATGAATTAATAGTTTTGAAAATTGCTTAACCAAAAATGAGAATGCAAATGTCTTTATCTGATAACCAATACGTTCAGAAGCCGGCAGTAGAAAAATACGGGAAGGTGATTTCAGAAGTATAATTTACATGAAAAACCTGATGTTAACGGTAATTAATTTTAACAACGGGCCGTGGGGCGAACCGGAACCGCCTCATTCACATCCGCATTACAAATATCTTATATTGCCGATGATGAACTTATCTTTTACTGTGAAGGAGAAGACGAGAAGCATTTGAAAGAAGGCGATGTTTTTGCTGTTCCCTCGGGGAAGAAACATACGGTAAAAGTCCTCACGGAAAGGGTACGTATCATAGACAGCTTTAATCCTGTCCGTGAAGGCTTTCTGAAATAATACCGTTAACAGGTACGGGACCCGTCGATTCCCTTGAAATCAACCAAATATTTTTTGTTGTTATAGAGCGTTATGTCAGCACCCAGCGGCGAAAAGCTCGGAGTTATGTCCATCAACTCAATTTCCCAAAGGGCGACAATTCCTCTTCGGTTCATTCGCTGTTGTCCATTTTATGAAGAAATACCGTGATCATCAGCTCCATGGGCGAATTCTTTTGCAGCCGTTTTTTATGACAATACAATACGATACTTTCTGCGGCTTCGGCATTCCTTCCCGAATGTACAAGGTTGTCCACTTCATCCCATCCGCCATAATTGATCAGGGCCAGTTGTCTGCCGGTTATGGACGCGGTAATTACTTTTTTATTGCCTTTCTCAAATTTCTTCACAGTTGCTTTTACACCATCGATATGCGGCATTCCTTAATGCCCTAGGGTCAGTTCGTATTCGAAAGCAAGCCGTGAACGGTCCACCAGGATAATTCAGCCGGGAATGGCTATTTCAACCAGATCGATGATATAACCCACGCCGTTATTGAGCGGTTTCCGCATGATGGTCTGCCAGTAGCATCCATTATCGCGCACACCGTTATAGAGCATACTTTGAGAGGTAGTATATACCTGGTTTTGTTCGGAAGTGTTTTCAACGGTCAGTCCGGTCAGGTAAAAATTGATATCGTCACCACGGACATCGCGCGGATCGAGATGACGGAAACTTTATTCCATGGACGTTCCGCCCTGCGGATTATGATCTTCCCACGGAAAATGGGTATTGTATGCAGGTTTTAAATAGTTGTGGCCGTCGTAATATACCTTTCCGGGAATAATTTCTGAAGTTCCTGTGACGATCTTTCAATTACATCGAATATTTCAGGATAAAATTCATCTCCGAAAGCCCTGTTCCAGATAGTGGTATACACCACGAATAAACTTATGATATAATAGTTATTCGTCTGCTCCAGGTACCAGCCGTTGCCCGAATGATAGGAAGCGACCCACATCAGGTGGCTTTTCAGCAGATCATCGTCAATCTCATAACCATGCTTTTTAAGGAAAGAAAGGGTTACTATATTGAATATACGCCAGTTGTTCTGGGTGGTACGGTGATGTGCCCATTTGGATATGCACACGGCCATTTCATCCTTTTGTTTTTGGGTGTAGGTGTGCCAAATTTCGGGAAGAAGCAGCAACGTTTTGAATAATCCTACGAATTCGCAGGTGTACTGGTAGGTGGAATCGGGCAATTCCTCAGGCGGGGGCAATGAATTGGGGTGATCGGGTGTAAACGTGTTGTAAAACTGCAGGCTGTAATAATCCCTTAATTTAATACCATTTATTGTTGTTTCAGGATCAATATGGATCTGCGGACCGGCAATGGTAAATGTTCTTTCAAGAGCTTCGAACTCAGCCGAACGGTAGCGCCAGTCGGGAGCATTGGGTTGCGGGTAGGTTTTTCCGGGAATGATCGGGAAAGAGAGTGCTGTTATGTTTGAATGCTCTTTCCAGTAAATATTTACCTAATTCAATGTAATATTTTATTGTCATCCCGGTAAACGGGCTCTGGTTATAATCCGGATTTTCCACCTCATAAGCGTTTTTCAGGCGTGTCTGTTTTAATGTGTTTGAGCCGCGAAATTAATGAAAATCCCCCAATGATTAAATTTAATTGGCTTAAGAAATAACTCCGGACTCGATGAAAACGGATACTTCCATTTACTGTTTAATGAGTAGTATTCAGCTAATAAATTGTACACCTATTCATTTTAAGAATATCTTCTTTTAACCTGATCGCGTTAAAATTTGCTTTTTACAGGGATATCCCTTACATTTAATCCAGACATAAACAATTAATTACCAGGCATCAATAGAAAGCTTCGACAAATGAGCACATCGTATAGCTACCAGAAAATCCCTGCTTCAAGAATTGCAACTTTCGATGTATATGCAGTTGGAAAAACCAGACACCATGTGAGTGCACTTCTTGAATTTGACGTGACCGAAAGCCGGAGCAGACTTAAGGTAGCTGAGACGGGAAGGCCGTAAAATCTCATTCAATGCCTGGCTCATCAGCGTAATTGGCAAAGCGCTGAAACAACATCCAGAAGCCGCATCTTTTCTGTACAATAAAAAGAAGCTGATCGTATTTGATCATATTAATATTTCCGTTATGGTTGAAAAGGTATCCGACGGCAAAAAAGTTCCTATACCGCTGGTTATCGAAAGAGTGGATGAAAAAAGTGCACAGGATATAACACAGGAAATAGAAGATGCAAAAAACCAGCAGTTTGCAATAGATGATATTGTCCTGAACAGACGATCAAAAATAGTTGAAAGATTATATTACCGGTTACCCGGAATGTTGAGAAGGCTGATCTGGAAATATATGCTGAAACACCCCAAAACAGCCTACAAAAATATGGGAAATGCCGTAATTACGTCGCTCGGAATGATGGGCAGAATCAATGGCTGGTTCATTCATACTACCATACACCCGGTATCCTTTGGCGTGGGATCAGTAATAAAAAAACCGGTGGTTATCGGTAACGAAATAAAAATAAGGGAGATACTGAATATGACCGTTCTGCTGGACCACGATGTTATGGACGGGGCCCCCATGGTACGGCTGCTGAACGATCTGACGCAATATATTGAAAAAGGTGGAATAACTGACTAAAACAATTGAAACAACCGCTACCCGACGCACCTTCATTCACAACGGGAACCTTAACACATTATTACTCCGGCATCAACCGCTGTCAGGGGTGGATACCTGATGGAAGAAATAAAATGAACTTCAATCAAATTAGTGAATTGGATAAAGTCATGAACTATATGTATTCAGAAATGTTAGAATGAAGATATAACTAAAAACGACCGAAGACATGCTGTATACACCATGTGGAGATTGCTGCTGATTTGAACGTCTTTAATTCAATTTTGCTTTTCTGCTTTTTGACAGGAAAGTATCCTGAAATCCCGCACTGCGCATATAGTTATCCGTTCGTGCTTCATTTGTTGAATGAGAAATACCAATGATAAAAATCTTCAAAAACATCCGTAAAAAACTTGCAGCCGAACATAAAGCAATGGCTTACCTGCGCTATGCAATTGGAGAAATACTACTGGTTGTAATAGGGATTTTAATTGCTTTACAAATAAACAATTGGAATGAAAACAGAAAAACCCATATTAAAGAAATAGCGCTTTTAAACCAGTTAAAATCGGAATTCCAGAGTAATCTCGATCAATTGGACGAAAAAATTAGCATACGTAACGAAATGATTGCGGCATCATTTAAACTTCTTGGTTATGTGGATAACCCGGCGCAGCAAAACAAAGACAGTATCATAAAATATATAGTACCTACCCTGCTTGTTCCTACATTTGATCCCGTTATCAACGACATAATGAGTTCCGGCAGGATACAGCTGTTACAGAATTCAAAATTGAAAGGATTGCTGTCGCGCTGGACAAGCGAAATAGTACAGGTTACCGAAGAAGAAGTTTCCTGGAGAGTATACAAAGAAAAGAACCAGTCGCTGATAGCGTCATTGATCCCATTGAGAAATGTATTTAACAAATACTGGCAGAACAACACGATGGAACTCTTTTATCTGGACAAGGGGACATCCGTAAAATTCAATTTAAAAAACTCAGCTCACAATTTCAGTACTACAAAGCTTTTAGAGAATTCTGATTTTGAAAATTACATTGTTACCTGTGCAACTTCCAGCAAAATTGCCAACATTCAATCTGTAAGTTTACGGAAACGCATAGTTGAGATATTAGATCTTATAGAAAAGGAACTAAAAGAAAGCAAATGATTAGATTTTTCAGAAACATCCGCCAAAAACTGGCATTTGAAAACAAGACTACTGCATATCTGCGCTATGCTGTTGGTGAGATTGTATTGGTGGTAATCGGGATTTTAATTGCACTTCAGATAAATACCTGGAATTCAAACCGGATCAAAAAAAATAAAGAGTCCGTTTATCTCAAAAATATTAAACGCGACTTATTGGAACAGATCAGATCAATTGATGATCAAATTAATTTCGAATTGAAAATTTCAAAAACGGCAAAACCATTATTGAAGTATTACAAAAAACATCATCAATTCCAGGTTGATAGCTTTTTTACAGCAGCAATTGGAAGTATAACCAATCGAAGAACTTTTGTAAAAATCAATCCTACATATACCGGACTGCTCTCATCAGGAAATGTTGACATTATCAGCGATAATAAATTTAAGGGTGATTTAATAGAATACTACCAGGAATTAGAACGTTTAGAGCTGATCATTAATAAGAATAATAATTTATTTACGGATGCGGTTTTCGTACCCGGTGTAATCAGATTGAGTGAACTCCAATTGTCTTCTGTATATAATGACCTGTTAACTTCCAGAATACTAACTCAAAATGAGAAAGATTCGTTAGCTGATTACGTACGTTTGGACGAAAATAATTTAAAAGCTATTACCGTTTCCCAACTCGAAAATCCGGAAAATCAACTTACCATGATAAACTTAATAAATTACAGGTGCCTTACGGCAAATCTTCATTACGCTTTACTAATAATCCAAAAAGATAAAACACAAAAATTAATAGATGAATTAAACTCAACTAATGAAAATCTTTAGAGACATCCGCAGAAAACTTGCAGCCGAACAGAAAGCAAGGGCTTACCTCCGCTACGCAATTGGGGAAATTTTTCTTGTCGTTATTGGAATTTTAATTGCTTTACAGATTAATAACTGGAATGAAAACCGAATTAACAACAGACAAGAAGTAATTATTCTAAAGTCTTTAAAATCTGAAATAACAGAAAATCAGACACTTCTTTCCGCCGTAATAAATAGACATAGTGAAGTTTTAAAATTGTTGAAGGAGTTAAATTCTAAAATATCACCGGACCCGAATGAGATAAATGACAAAACACTTGACTCTCTCATGTTTGGATTAGGCTGGTTGCCTCATTATTCACCTAATGATGGTGTTATTAATTCCACAATAAATTCTGGTAAAATTACCTTGATAAAAAGCAACGAATTGAGTTCAAAACTTTCTTCCTGGAACAGTTTATTAAATGAATACAATAATGCATATAAATGGACTGAAAGAGATGTTTTCGAACAGATATTACCATATGTTAAAGAAAAATATCCATTTAAACGAACGCTAAAATACTTTGGGAATGAAATTAAAGCGAACAGCAGATTTGAATATTCAAAGCATAAATTATTATCAGACATAGGATTTGAGAGTCTGGTATCAAACAGGGTTATTGATGCCAGAGATATACTGAATTCAGCAAAAGAACTATACAGGTTTCAGGCTGAGATTTTAGCTTTGATTGAAAAAGAACTAAAAGAAAACGAATGATTAGAATTTTCAGAAACATCCGCCAAAAACTGGCTGACCAAAAAAAGATTGCTTCATATCTGCGTTATGCCATTGGTGAAATTGCACTTGTAGTTATTGGAATTTTAATTGCACTGCAAATAAACAATTGGAACGAAAACAGAAAACAGGAAAACAACAAACAACACCTAATGCTCGCCATTAGAAAGGAATTATTAGACAACAAAGTAACCTTACAATCTTTCGAAATTGGACTAAACAAAAGCATTACTAAATTCAACCAGGTACTTCAATATTCAGCCGGGGCTAACCCCACCCTTCCCGCAGATAGCCTCAGGCAATACCTCTCTGAAATGGTTTACCATATAGATTTATCCATTTTAAATACTGTTCAGGAAGACGCTGTTTCTTCCGGCAAATTTGAGCTATTGAGCGACAGCTTAAAATATTACCTTTCTTTCTTAAAAGACTATACCGATTATAGAAATTCTATTTTGGAACAGAGAAAAGAAATTATGAATAATGATCCTGACAATAGAATAGGGAAATTAATGGCTATGTTATTTATGAACTCGCCTGTACCAAAACGATATGCCATCCACCCCCCTGTACCCGAGCACCCAAAATTCATATTGAACAATGCTCAATTGATAGCCTTAATTAAAGCTCCCGAAACCTATCTCACTCTCGACAAAATCTATGAATCCTATAGGGACGATGAAATTTGGACAAAATTTGGCATAATGCGAGTGACCAATAAAACAATTGATTTAATCAACAGAGAATTAAATAAAGAATGAAAAAG
Source organism: uncultured Bacteroidales bacterium (assembly GCA_963748095.1). Classification (GTDB taxonomy): domain Bacteria; phylum Bacteroidota; class Bacteroidia; order Bacteroidales; family UBA10428; genus CAVVIO01. The sequence goes on along the minus strand of CAVVIO010000055.1, from coordinate 812 downwards.
TTCTTCAAAACAACCATACTGCCTGATGGATAAGGGGTTGGTAAATCCGTAAAACCATGATAAAACTCTTCAAAAATATCCGCAAAAAGAATTTAAAAGAAGGTAAGATAGTAAACTACCTGAAATATGCCATTGGTGAAATTGTACTTGTGGTTATTGGCATTTTGATTGCCTTGCAGATAAACAACTGGAATGCCAATAAAAATAAACAGATTGAAGAACACAAAGCCATTGTAAACCTTAAACAAGATTTTAGCTACAACAAAAAACAGTCAGATTCCCTTATTTTAAAGACCGATTCTTTTGTCAAAATAAGTTTGGAAGTCCTAAACTATACAGGCGCAAAGCCAAAACCAAAATCGAAAGAAGCCTTTAATAAGCTACTTAATGATCTGGCAACAACACCCCATTTCTACCCCAAAAACGGTTTTTTAGACGATTTAATAAACTCTGGCAGATTGAATATAATTAGCAATGTCCAATTGAGGAACAAATTGTCGTCATGGAAACCTGCCCTGGACTATCTGGAATACCGCGATGAGCTGTTAACAAATTACGACAAGGGCATTATAAATTATGTGATAAAGCACGGCAGTTGGCTCAATGCAGATGAAGTAAGCACTTCTTTTTCAGGATTTAAGTTCCCTAAATCTGGTTTTGATATAGATAATAGAACATTATTGGACGATGTACAATTTGAAAACATGGTCGAGAACCACATTAATTTTCTTTTAGAGTTAAAAGAAAAACAAAAAAAAGCTCAAAAATTAATGCTTGAAATATTATCACTAATCAACAAAGAATTAAACGAA
>CAVVIO010000054.1:0-31895 GCA_963748095.1 uncultured Bacteroidales bacterium | reverse complement strand
TTTTTAATTTATCAAGACAAAGATTGGTTACAATTTTATACAGCCAGGTGGTAAAGCGTATTCTGGTATCGTATTTTGATATATTTTTCCATACCCTTATAAATGTTTCCTGAACAATATCCTTAGCATCTTCTTCATTCCACACAATTCTGAAAGCAAGTATGTAAGCGTAAGGTTGATAAAGCCGTACCAGTTTTTCAAATGCCCTCAGATCACCCGCCACACATCGATCAAAAAATGCTGTTTCCGGTTGTGAAAATTTATCCGGTGGAATGTTCATAGCAAGGTTAATAAATGTGTTTTGGCAAATTAATATCAATGATACGACACAAATCGGCTAAAGTCAAATAGAAATATTGAAGATACTGGTTTTTTATTATTTCCGACATGCTGAGTTTTCAGCTATTAAAAATATTCACAAAGCTGTATGGCAAGGAGAATTCATAAGTTATTATATCTATCATTTGTTACGGTTGAGTAGCTAAAATGTACTAATATTAAAGATGATGCCATATGAGCGAGCGTTGAAAAAAATGCGTGCTACGTGGGATAAGATTACTGTGGAATACCGTCAAGCTTATTTTTTTCTTGATTCTTTTTGTTAACTTTTCTCATCAAGGAGAAAAGTTAAAGCCCGTCCGGCTTGAGGACATAGAAAATATCAGTTAATTAAATACATTATCATGTTTTTTGATTAATTACGGGATTTTTGTCATTGGTAGTTTATATTCAACCACTGTCAGGGTCATTGACCGCTGACAGGATCTTAATTCCTGCATCACCACATCACCTTTTCAGAAATATAGCCAATAATGAATTATTATTATTTTTACACTTAAAGATTAAACCAAAATATTATGTCAACCCCCTATATTCTTTTCATTGTAATTTTCGCGGTTACAATACTATTATTACTTATCCTGAAATTTAAAATCAGCGCTTTCATATCACTTCTAATCACGTCCATATTTGTTGGGATACTGGCAGGAATGCCCTTATCGGGAATCCTTACCAGTATTCAGAACGGCATGGGAGGGACACTGGGATTTGTGGCAACCGTGGTGGGATTGGGGGCTATATTCGGTCAGATGCTTGAAAGTTCAGGCGGGGCTGAGTCATTGGCACATCATCTTGTCGGACGTTTTGGGAAGGACAAAGCTTCCTGGGCCATGGTAATTACTGGCTTTGTTGTGGCCATCCCGGTTTTTTTCGATGTCGGATTAATAATTCTGATACCGATCATTTATGCTTTATCCCGCGATACGAAAAAGTCACTTTTGTATTATGGAATACCACTGCTGGCCGGACTGGCTGTAACGCATAGTTTTGTGCCTCCAACTCCGGGACCTATTGCAGTTGCCAATATTTTGGGCGCCCAGTTGGGATGGGTCATTTTTTTCGGATTCCTGCTGGGAATTCCTACAGTAATAATAGCAGGACCTGTCTTCGGTAAATACATTTCAAAGAAAATATATATTCAACCTCCGTTCGACCTGGCAGATCAACCGGTTTCGAATAGTGATGAACAGGGGAAATTACCTTCGTTCAGGTTAATTGCCACACTTATTGCAATCCCCTTAATTTTGATACTCTTTAATACATTTACCAGTCTGGCTGTTGATAAACAAATCGTTGATAAATCGGTATGGACGGATACACTTATTTTTCTGGGACATCCCTTTTCCGCGCTAATCATTGCTACCCTGCTGGCTATTTATTTTTTATGTATCCGTCGGGGCATGCCGAAGCAAAAAATACTGGATTTAAGTACAAAAGCCCTCGGGCCTGCAGGTATCATAATCCTGATAACCGGCGCCGGAGGAGTTTTAAAACAGGTACTGGTTGATAGCGGAATCGGGACGATCATGGCGAAATCGATTGCTGCTTCAGCATTATCACCGATCATACTGGCCTGGGTATTGGCTGCGATAGTAAGGATAACCCAGGGATCATCCACGGTGGCTATGATTACAGCAGCAGGAATCATGGCCCCGGCACTGGCAGTATTTAACCTGGATGAACCGCACAAGGCACTGATTGTTATTGCCATTGCATCCGGTGCCACTATCCTTTCGCATGTTAATGACAGTGGTTTCTGGCTGGTAAACAAATATTTCGGAATGAACGAGAAGCAAACGCTTCAGTCGTGGACTGTAATGGAAACGATCATTGCCGTTTGCGGGCTGATATTCACACTGACGGCAAGTCTTTTAATTTAATATAAATAGCTGATGTTAATCGTTTTTCAAGGAAAACCGGACTAACCTTAATGGATTGCCATCGGCTTTTTTCAAGATCTGAAGGCTGTAAATGTAGCCATCGTGAAAGACCATTTTTGAAGGATTTATCACTAAATCATAATCATCGCAAACAAAGCTGCTTTGACAAACAAACTTACCGTTATTCTCATAAACCCATACGTTGAATTTATTTGCATTTTCTTTTTTGGGAATCTCAAAAAACAATAAATTTCCGTCAGAATCCTTAATTATCGTGGAAATAACCGGAATAGGAATAGGTTCGGTAATTTTGCCCAGATCTTCTTCCATTTCTTTTATAATTTTTTCCAGTGCCTGCTGATTTTCTTCCGGAGAAACCCAGTTTGCAAAAAGCGGGTTTTTAATGCTTTTATATTCTTCAATAGCTTTTTGCTGTATTTCTTTTTGTTCTTTTACAGAGATATAGTTAACAGCCCAATCTACTTTATCTTTTGATTTTAGATTACCTTCTGTATTATATACTAATATTTCACCGGTGGAGGGAAGAGCAATTACCAGATTATCCTTCACATAAGCAATTTTTGGTGGTGGATTCATACTAATAGTCTTGATATAAGGCATTGTTGTGAATGAAAACATCCCCTTTTCTTTAAATTTATATGGGTAAAAAAATTGGATATGGTGATCTTTTTCAGGTCTGTCTGTAAAATGATCCCAGATGACTTTTTGTTCATTTGTGTTATAATCCACTATTGCCACAAAGTCCCTGATCTTTGTTTTCCAGATAGCCCAGCCGACAACCGCAATTTTACCACCTGGCAGCCCGATCATTTGTCTGGTCATATAATTAAGTTTCAATGTTTTTATATAATTGCCATTAAAATCGAAACATACCATATTCCCCATATTATCCAGCCCGGTAAAAAAAGTGTTGTTATTAACAATACCGGCAATATTCTTGGGATTTTGAAAAGTGTCACCGTTACTTTTCTTTATGGTAAACTCCTTTTCAAATTTTCCCTCAGGAGAAAATTTCGTATAGTAATTCCGGTAAGCATGATTTACAACAACAGATCCATCAGGCAATACGATCAGTGATTTTCTGTTGCCCATGGGTTTTCCGTAAAGTGTATCGTAATATGACCTGAAAATTTTGTCCCAGTCATTATTCCGTGCATACTGTGTGTCGGGAACCAGTCTTACGGAATCTTTTTTATAAAGATCGATCAATTTTTGTGCAGGGACCGGTGTTGTAAAAACCAGAAGTAATACTGCATATATTAATTTTTTCATTTTTTTCTGTTTTTTAGTTAGACTTATGTATTATGAATACTTTTAGTATGTTTTCAGTTGATCGGATATTCGGTAATATTCCCTTCCGGATCAATAACCTGAAGCACCAGTTGTTGCTGCGTTATAGTTTTATTGGCATCGACTTCCCAATCAAAGTTATTGACTACAGTCGTTTCATACGGGTATTCCGGTCTTTTATTACGATAAGTGAATAGTACAATCAGTAGGATACATGCAGCTGCAATGCTGTAAATGTAACTTTTACGAGAATGAAGCTTTTTTTTAACAGTGTCTGTGGAGATTTTAATTTCCCTGATTTCAGGATCATTTTCTGATAGCAGGTTGATCGTCGATTTTATGAATTGTGCCAGATCTTTCTGGTGATTAATTTTCTGTGCGCATCTTTCACACATAGCAATGTGCTTTTCTATCCTTATGATTTCTTCCCGGGAAGCTTCTGCATCAATGTATTTTTGGATGGTTTTATCTTTAATACAACTCATAGTTTTGATTTTTTAATTCCTTTTCCAGTTTTTTCAATGTACGTGACAACATTTTGCCTATTGAAGAATACTTAATCCCTGTTGCCCTTGCCATCTCTTTGTAAGATAGTCCTTCACTATAAAGCACAGCTAACATTTTTTCCCTGGGTTTTAATTTTGATATTGCCAGGCGAATTAATGCCTTTGTTTCTTTTCTTTCTATTTGTTCATCTTCTGCTTTTGTATCTTTGATAGATTCAATACCTAAAAACTGTTTTTGTTTTTTTAAATAATCAATGCATTTATTGGATGTTGCCTTGTATAGCCAGCTTTGCGGAAACAGAATATAATTTCCTTTATTCAAGTTATCATAGAGACTTATGAATACTTCCTGCACAATATCAGAGCCGGCATCATAATCGTTTACCATTTTTTTTGCAACACGAAACATTGTATTGTAGTTCTGATCTAATATTTCTTCGAATGAATCCAATATGTCGTTTTAATAGTAAGTCTTTTAATCAGGAGATTTTGTGACAAAAAATTGTGATTATTTTATTCGTAATATATAAAAACATACCATATTCGGGTGGGATTTTTGTCAAATAATTTTTCTATCAAATAGATTGTCATGGATTTAAGTGCCTGATTCACACTTGACATTTGAAATTTTACAACCCTGTTTTATTGCAGTTTCGTCGATTTGGTTCAGATAGCAAGTTTTTAGATGGCAGAACCTGTTTATCTAGGTATTAATTTTTTTATAAGCGGTAACTACAGAATAAAGACAGACATTTACTGAATAGGATGACTTCTTACAGGATATAACAGTATTGACCTATGATAGCAAACTATCCACATGCTTCTGGAAAAATGAATAGACAGGCATCCGGGATATAAGTTATTCATGCTTTGTGATATTCCAGCACATTCATGGCAAACCGGGCTGATGCTGTTCCGGGCCCGCCACTCATTTCAATTCCCACTTCAATTGCTTCAATTATTTCCTCTTCAGTGGCCCCGTCGTCAAGGGCTTGTTTGATGTGCCATTCCATACACGATTCACAGTTGATAACTACGGAAATGCCTGTGGCGATCAGTTCTTTTTGTTTTTTACTGAGTTTCCCGTCTTTATAGGTGCTTTGCTCCATTTCAACAAAGGCCTGGTAAACGGTTGAATTTTTCATGTAATAGGAGTGGGCCTTTTTTCGGGTTTTTACAATTTGTTCGATTTTTTCTTTATCAGGATTTTCCATGGTGTTGTGTTTTTAGGCAATCCCTCAAAGTTAATGATAATTATTTTTTTACCCGAAAAATCCATGCATCCAGACTATAAACCATGGGTCCCGATAATAAAATAACAAGCGAAATAATGGTCAGTGTGAGCGGATAGGCAGCACCTCCTTTAAGAAAACCGTTCGGAGCCATCACAATTGTTGCCACCAGCATATTGATGAAAACAGCAACTGCTGCAGGCCGTGTTAACAGACCTGTAATGAGCAGAAATCCGCCGATAAATTCCGTAAAACAGCTTAGATAAGCCAAAAATGCCGGGATATGCATTTTCGAAGTAAAAATGCCAATGGTCGTTTCAAGTCCCATTCCGCCGAACCATCCCATCACTTTGCCGGCACCGGCAACAAAAAGAATGATCCCTATAGTGAGGCGAAGTAAAAGTATGGAGATGCTGTGCAGGTTGTTATTGGTTTGTGTCAGTATTTTCATGAAATTATGCGATTTAGTTTATTACAATTGATTTGTAGTAAAGCAACACATTACCGGAGTTAAAAGTTCTTTTTTTGATAAACTTCAAAGCATGTTTAGTTCTCCGGCTACGGACATGATTATTAGAAATAATTAAAAAGGCACAAAACAAGGAACCGATAACTGGTCCGTTGCATCCGGATCAGTGATTTATTTGATTAATTGAAAAGCAGGTATTAGCATAAGGAAAATATTTGTTAATTTTGTGAAACACACATATATCATTGATATGGGAACAATAGAAAAAAGAGATTTTATACATAGCCATTTACATGAAGTCAATGAATCATTGATCAATGATGTATATGAAAAAATGATTTCTTTTCTGGATAAGGAAGGTTATTTGACAGAAGAACAGGAAAAAGAACTTGAAATCAGAATAGCAAGACATAAAAACGGAGAATCAAAATCGTATAATTGGTCGGAGGTAAAGGAAAAAATCCGGTCGCAACAATGATATATGAACTGGAGATAAAAGAGGAAGCCAGGTTTGATATTTCCGAAACATATCAGTGGTATGAATCAAAAAGCAAAGGTTTAGGAGAAGAATTTTTAAATGCACTTGATGATTATTTCAATGATATCAGTAAATCTCCTGAACATTATCAGATTAGAAAAAATAACAGGCGGTATTGTCCAATGAAGCGTTTCCCTTTTGTAATAGTATATGAAATTGAAAGCAGAAAAATTATTGTCTATGCTGTTTTTCATATACACAGGAATCCGTTTATTGAAGGAAACAGAAAATGATCCCAACTAAACCGGAATTTACATGTCTGGAGATATCTAAAATAGAATAAAAATGATTTTACGTTAAAATCCGTAGCCAGGGACGATACGGATAGCGGGGGTTATATTTCTAAAATGGATATTAATTATAATTTATATTGTTGTACTAAATGGAATTTGAAGTAAGACATCTGGGATATTTTCAAAGAATTATTCGAGGCATATTTATTAATATATTATTAGCAATTGTTTTATTTCTTTATTTTTATTCTAAGACAAACCACATGGATTTGATTGGAACAATTATTCCATTATTCATACTAGTTTTTTCATATGTTAGATTTGAGCAGTGGTATAGGTTTTATATAACTAAAGTTATGATTCATCAGAAAACTGTTTCCGTTGAGATATATGATAGAAATAAAAAAAGAGAGTGTATATTTAAGCTTGAGGATATAGATTTAATACTTGATAAAACCTTTACATATGGTTCTTTTTATAAATTAACTTTTAAAGAGAAAGGTGTTAGAAAATTTGTTCAGTATCAATATGGAGGATGGAAAAGAGAAAAAATATTGAAGCTTTATAAAGATTTAAATAATGCAAAGCGAAACACCTCCGGCAAGTCCTGTACATGGCCGGACACAAATATGTAAGTTCAACAGAAAGATACCAACTGAGCAACCTGGATAAATTACAAAAGAAGATAGAGGAATATCATCCACTGAAATAAAACAAAATGAAAAATATAATCGTTAATTTTGTGTAAATGAATTTTACTATGAGCACAGCAGAATTAAGAAAAGAGTTACATAGTTATATAGACAAAGCAGACGAAACTTTCTTAAAGATGGTTCATGCCATGAGCAAAGAATATAAACCATCTGCTATTGTAGGCTATAATGTCGATGGTTCACCAATTACACAAAAAGACTTAAGAAATAGGGTTAAAGCAGCTTCAAAGCGTGTTAAGACGGGAATCTACATAAGTCAGGAGGACCTTGAAAAGGAGGTTGAAGATTGGTAAAGAAAAAAAGCTCCTAATACGATGGGACACGATGGCAAAAGAACACCTCAATGAGATTTACGCCTATATTGCCCAAGACTCTGTAAATGCTGCCCGGCATGTAAAGAAAGAACTTATCAAGCTTGCAGGAAGTTTAAATGATTTTCCGGAGAAATACTCAAGAGAGGAATATTTGATTGATGAACCTGAAAATTTTCGTTCTGTTTCAAAATGGAGTTATAATATTATTTACGAGGTTACAAACGAATACTTAATTATAGCAGATGTCTTCCATACAAGTCAACATCCCAAGAAAATAAAACGGGTTAAAAATTAATAACTCACGACCTACTCTAACTAATCATAGAATACCTTAATAACAAGCACAACAAATAAACAAAGCGACTAAGCGTAGTTTTTTTTAACTACGCTTTCATATTTTATATAGCGAGGGCATTTGCAATTAGATATTAATCCTGCAGTTAATGTCCTGCTGGTCGGAATTATAACTTAACAAACTCCACAAAGTAAACATCGTTCTCCCGCATGTCGAATTCCTCGTCGATGACTTTATCTGCACTGGTTTTTATGATCTTTGTCAATACAGGCTCGCCGTTATCCATTTGTTTAATGGCATTCACCTGCGGAACCGATAACTGGTCCGGCGCCCCCATTTCGAGGTAGGTGGTATACGGGTCGTTTACTTTATATCCTGTTTTGTAAACCTTCATCAGGTACTGTCCTTCATCGGCATTGCTTAAATGAACCTTTACTTTCCCGGCCGGTTTCGATGGCAGGATCTGTTGAAAATATACCTGGTTATTTACCGAATCGGGAAGGTTAATACTCAGGTTCCAGAAAAGTACCTGGATATCTCCTTTACTGTCTTTACATACCCACGAGGTGGAATCGCTGTTGGTCAGTTCGGTTTTTCCAAGTTCATTTAAAAACTTATAGGCATAAAAAGCCGGTTTGTCGATCCCCTGGTAGTTGATCAGTCCGAATCCCCCGTGAAACGGAGTAAATCTTGGACCGGCTTCCTCGAAGATATCCGTAAACACCCAGTACGACATGGAATTCACATCATTACCTACTTTTTTGATCTTATCGAGTATATAAGGCGTTGAAATATAATTGTCATGCACCGGATCATGGGGCGTGTAGGAAGAACTCCATTCGGTATAATGTAATTCGAGGTTGGGCAGGGGAGATTCATCTATTAATTGCCTGCTGTGCTTTATTTCTGCCCATATCGATTTTGGATTATTGCTGAGAACAGTTCCTCTTTGTCCGTATTCATCCAGGAAACCCTGATCCACACCGTAACAATGCGTGGATACAAAGTCTACCGGTGAATTGTTCTTCACACAGAAATCGATAAATTCCTTTATCCAGCCGCTTCCTGCTGTTGCCGGTCCGCCAACCTTGTAATTTTTGTTAACGGATTTAATGGCACGGGCCGTCACGTCGTACAGTTTAAAATAATCTTCCTGACTGCCGGTAAAGAAAAACGGCGTGAGGTTGGGTTCGTTCCACACTTCAAAGTACCACTTGCTTACCTCGTCTGCACCATAACGGTCAGTAAAATGCTGTGCCAGCGCCTGCATGAAGTCGCCCCATTTTTTATAATCCTTCGGTGGGGTAACATTTCCATTCCACCAGAAAATAGTACGTTCTCCCGATGCCAGGGCCTTCGGCATGAAACCCAGCTCAACAAACGGACGCATGCCGATACTTTCCAGAAAATCGTATAATTTATCGATATACTGCCAGTTGTATTGTGGATTCCCGTTCCGGTCTTCCCGGTACACTCCCATATCATCGGTAAGTAAGCCGTGCATACGGATATATTTAAAACCACATTCCTTTCTGGCATAAGCCAACTGCGATTGCCAGTCGGCACGCAAGTCCCTCATTGGCACGTCCTGCCCCGACACATTCGTTGAATTGGGTATACAATTTTCCTTTTACATTTTGCAGGTCTGCGGATATAAGGCGTATATTTTCTGTAATCGCGTTGCTTTGTTTTCGTTTTTTTTGTCCGTACCCGTTGGTAGTGGAGATCAATAAAGAGATACAAATAAGTAAAAAAAGATTTTTCATGTTCCTGATTTTTAAATTTATTCCAAATGTAATGTGTTAGTTCTTAGTTACCAAATATTAATTCCTTTCATTAAAAGGTAACTTTATTAATAGCTTTTGCAACTGTACTGTACATGATATTTTGGCACATGATATTTTGCAGGAGAATGAACAGGAATATTTTGTTATTTAGAAATATTATTACTTTTGAATTAATATCAACTAAATATTGTTGTAATATTGGGAGGAATGTGTCCGGGTATTTAGCTTGAAATTCATTTATAATGGATAAAGAAGTAAATTACTTATGGAAAAGAATTTGTCTTGGCGATGAAAGGGCTTTTGATGCTCTTTTCGAAGAACTTTATCCGGGATTGTGTAATTTTGCTTTTCGCATACTGAAGAACCGGCCGGTATCTGAAGAAGTTGTTCAGGATGCTTTTATTAATCTTTGGCAAAATAAATCTGAAATTATTTTAAAAGGTTCACTTAAGTCCTATTTATACCAGGTAGTTCATAATCTTTCAATAAATCGGCTTGAGTATTTTAACACTAAAAAATTCCGTCCGAATAAGGTGCTGAATGCTGACATCTGGAAACAGATTCATAGCACCTATGCTGTAAATGATTCGTTTATTCAGGCTTTTGAGGCAGAAGAAACCGAACAACTTATCTTAAAAGCAATCGATGAATTGCCGGGACAGTGTCGCGAGGTATTTTTGCTCAGCCGTTATGAAAATCTTAACTACCAGGAGATTGCTATCAAGCTTAAAATTTCTCAGAATACCGTCAGGGTGCAAATATTCAGGGCATTAACTCATCTGAGAGATGTGTTGAAGAAAATAAATCACTAATAAATCCTTTTTTTGTAAACACTATAGACAAATTCCTGTCATTATAATTAGAAACAATAATAATTTATGCAAAAATTATCACGAAAACCGGATGAAGAGATATCGATGTTAATTACTGATATGTTAAGCGGGGTAATTAATGAAGAAGGATTGATAAAATTAAATCAGTGGTTATTGGAAGATGAAGCACACTTAGAGCATTTCAACACATTGAAATTTGCATGGTTATTGAGTGGTAAATCAACTTCTTATTCAGATGAAAATATTCATAAAAATCTCGAAAGGATAAAAGCTGATTTAAAGAAAAAGAAAACAGTCAAATTAAAACCTTCCTGGACTTTTTCAAAGATCGCCGCCTCATGGATTATTGCTTTATTAATAGGAGGAACACTTAGTGCTTTATTGTGGATGCATACTTCAGAAAATAAGATGCAACTGACAAATACAACCATTACAGCACCGCTTGGAGCAAGAAGTGTGGTTGATCTCCCCGATGGATCAAGAGTATGGGTTAACGCAGGAAGTAGGATTACTTATAACAGTAATTATGGCAATAAAAACCGGAATATCAATTTGGTTGGAGAAGCTTACTTCAGCGTGAAAACCAATAAAGAAATTCCTTTTCTGGTAAAAACATCAGATATAGTAGTAAAAGCCTTAGGCACAAAATTTAATGTTAAAGCTTATCCTGATGAGAAGACCATTACTACTACTCTCGAAGAAGGGAAGGTAGTTTTGTCATCATTGCATAAAACTTTCAGGAACGAAGTAGCTGAATTGAAACCCAATCAGATGATAACCTATTATAAAAAGGGCGGATTTGATAAAAATATGCAAAATCCCAAAATGTTTAAACAGGAGAGAATATCGGTATCCAATGACGGGAATATTATCAGTCTGGCGCCCGATGTTAAGACAAAACTTATGACATCGTGGAAAGATGATACATGGATTATAGAAGGACAACCATTAGATATTCTGGTCCCGATACTCGAAAGGAGATATAATGTAGAGATTAAATTCAATTCGGAAAATATAAGAGACTTTAAATTTAACGGTAAAATCCAGAAAGAAACTATTGAACAGATTATGGCAGCACTTGAATTATCAGCACCTATTACTTACGATATTAAAGATAATATTATACATCTGTCGTTAAATAGAAGACGTTTGGAACAATACAATAAAAATACTAAAAATTAAAAACTTAAATAGCTAACAACTAATCTATTAATTAACTTAAAACATCTTATTATGAATACTTCCTAAAAACTACATTTTTCTTTGACAAATTAACCGAATACTAACTAATATTTCTGAAACATGAATACTCCTCAATAGCGTGTCATTTCAGGGCGTGCTATAAAAAAGGAGAAATAGGTAACGACTATTTCTCCCGTAAAAAGTTATTATCCTAAGTTTAGAATTCTAACACTCAAATTTATGAAAAAAAAATTGAATTGGGGCAATCTTGCCCAAAAACCAGGTTCTTTTAAGAAAATACAACTAATCATGAAGCTAACACTACTATTAACCACTGTTATATCCTTCCAGGTATCCGCTTCTGTATTTTCCCAACAGATAAAGCTAGACCAAAATACAAAAGGTGAAACCGTTCGTAATGTGCTTAAGATTATCGAAAAAGAAACAAATATCCGGTTTTTTTATAACGATGATTTTAAGCAGTTAAATAAGGTTGTAATGCAGAATATAAATTCCAGTTCGTTGGATGAGATGTTGGGAAAAATTTGCAAAACCGCTGATTTATCCTATAAAATAATTGATAATAATTTTGTTGTTGTCTATCCTACTGAGATGTCACAAGGCATTAAGATTACTGGAAAAATAACAGATGCATCGACCGGAGAACCCCTTCCCGGAGTAAATATTCAGATCGAAGGTACAACCCAGGGAACAACTACCGATCCAAACGGTAATTATACGATCAATGTCCCTTCCGCTGATATAGTACTAGTATTTTCATATGTTGGTTATAATGCAGAACGTTTTACAGTAGGCCAGCAAACGACTATTAATATAGAATTGGTTCCCGAGATTAAAAGTCTTGAGCAGGTTGTTGTAGTTGGCTATGGCGTACAAAAGAAAAGTGTGGTAACCGGAGCTATTTCTACTGTCAATTCAGAAGATATCGAAAACACTTCCATATCCAAAGTACAACAAGCATTACAGGGAAGAACTGCCGGTGTACAAGTCATTCAAAATTCAGGAGCACCTGGTGCCGGTATTCACGTGAGGATCAGGGGATACTCGTCGAACCAGTCTTCTGAACCTATTTATATCGTTAATGGCTATAAAATGATGAATATAGATGATATCAATCCCAATGATATAAAAAGTATCGAGGTATTGAAAGATGCTGCATCAGCTGCGATTTACGGTTCCGAAGGTGCCAACGGGGTGGTACTTATTACTACAAAATCCGGTTCTTCGGGGAAAGGACACGTAACTTATGAATTTCAATATGGTATTCAGCAATTAGCCAAAAAAGTGGATGTGCTGAACGCGGCCGAGTTTTCACAATATATGACCGAGGCTGGTTTACTGAGTAATCCGATATCACAGTACAATACAGACTGGCAGGACGCGATATTTGAAAAGGCTCCCTCTGTTAAACATTATTTCTCTTTTACTGGTGGAAATGATAAAGGTTCTTTTTTGCTTTCCCTGTCATCATTGAACCAGGATGGTGTAGTCAAAGGAAATAAGGATCAATTCAAAAGATACACGATCATGTTCAATTCCAATTATAAGATTATTGATTGGCTGAAAGTCGGACATAATTTATCATTTGCACATACTGATCTGAATTCGGTATCAGAAAATAGTGAGTATGGTTCTGTTATTTCTGATGCTCTGATGATGGACCCGTTGACACCGGTAAGCTATACAAACGGAGTACCCGCTTCGGTACAAGCACTTCTGGATGCCGGACATAAACCACTTAAAGATGAAAACGGTAATTATTACGGTATTTCGGAATATTTAAACGGAGAGATCGGAAACCCGTTTGTTGCCAGGGACAGAAGTCTGGGAGGCACTAAAACCAACATACTTTTCGGTAATGTTTATGCCGATTTTATGCCGGTTAAAGGGTTGGTTATTACATCCAGGTTGGGTGGAACAATTAATTCATCCGACCAACATACGTATAACCCGGAATATTATTATAATGCATCACAGTTTAATGATATTGCCAATACTGCCGAAACGGTATATTTGACTACACGTTGGCAATGGGAAAATTTTGCAAATTATACACATTCGTTCAATAATCATAATATGACCCTTCTGTTGGGGATGTCATCTGAAGAAACCAATGTAAGGTATTTAAACGGAAGTGGTGGACCTTTGACCCAGGATAATTCATTGTATGATGACTTAAGTTATTTACAAACTAATCCTAACGACAATGTTGCCGGTTATTCGACAATAAGACGTTTGTTATCTTATTTCGGCAGGGTAAACTATGATTATAACAACAAGTACCTGTTTCAGGCAAGTTTGAGAAGAGATGGAGCCGGCGAGGATGTTCTTTCACCTGACAACCGCTGGGGAACTTTTCCTGCTGTATCCGTGGGATGGGTTCTTACCAACGAAAGCTTTTTCCCGAGCTCATTTGTGAGTTTTTTGAAAGTAAGAGGTAGTTGGGGACAAAATGGTAGTATATCCAATTTAAATAATTATTTATGGGCGTCGTTGCTTCAATCAACCGGTTCTTATCCTGTGAAGGAAGACCTGTCTATAACAGCGACTCAACCAGCCAACCTGGCTAATAACAAATTAAAATGGGAAACCAGTGAACAAACCGATGTAGGTATCGATTTGAGAGCCTTCAAGGACAGGCTTACTTTTTCAGTTGATTATTATATTAAAACAACTAAAGATCTTCTGACTCAATTCACTCCCCCACTCGAAACCGGGTTATTTACAAACCAGACTTATGTAAATGCCGGTGATGTGCAGAACAAGGGATTTGAATTTGAATTGGGATACAGAAACAACATCGGTGATTTCAGTTATAATGTAAATGGAAATCTGGCTACTCTGCATAATGAAGTTACCTATCTGAATCCCGATCTTAATCAATTGAACGGGGCGCAGGTTAACCTGGCAACTGTCACCGTTTTCAAAAAAGGGGAACCGATATGGTATTTTTATGGTTATAAAACTGATGGTATAGATCCGATTACAGGAGACCCTGTTTTTGTTGATGAGGATGGAGTTCCCGGCATTACCACAGCAGATAAAACCTATATAGGCAGTGGTATCCCAAAAATTACTTACGGGGGTAATCTGACTCTTTCTTATAAGGGTTTTGATATTGAAGCCTTTGTGCAGGGACAGGCAGGAAACAAGATACTGTTCGGAATGGTGCGTACAGACAGGCCGGTCTCCAATAAACTGAAAGTGTTTTTTGATGACCGTTGGACACCAACTCATACTGAAGCGACCATGCCAAAGGCAGGCACCATTTCCGATTCCTGGCATAGTGATCTGCTGGTTTTCAGTGGCAATTATATGAAAGTAAAACAATTACAACTCGGATACACCTTACCGAAGTCATTGCTCAACAAGGTGAAAGCTACAAAAGCAAGATTCTATGTTTCACTTGAAAATGGAATTACGTTTACGAAATATCCTGGTATGGATCCGGAAGTGGGAAGCCAATTTTCCAACAGTATCGGAGTCGACCGTGGTATGTTCCCAATCAGTAAGAACCTTCTGTTTGGTGCTACAGTAACATTTTAATTAATCATTTAAATTGAAATAGCTATGAAATTTATAATGGGAAAACATCATATTACCAAAATACTGGTACTGATATTAATTTTTATGACGGGATGCCGCAAGGATTTTCTCGATTACAGTAAACGTGGATCAACTACTCCGGATAATTTCTATAAAACCGATGCACAGGCCGAAGAAGCTTTGATGGCTGCTTATGACAGTTGGCAAGGTCAAGTAGCCGCAACAGGTGCAGGCTGGCAATATTTATATATGAACATGGCTCTTTCTGATGAAAGTTATGCTGGTGGCGGACAACGGGGAGACAATGGCGGCCAGTTGGAAGAACTTAATGAATACAGGTTTAATCCGGCAACACCCGCTGTCCAGGGTTTTTATCAATGGTTGTATACTGCTGTCAACAGGGCCAATCTTGTAATCAACAATGTATCGCCCGATACTGACAATAAAATACTGTATATTGCTATGGCAAAGGCTTTGAGGGCATATTCTTACTTTTATCTGGTAAATTTCTTTGGTGATGTTCCTTTGATAACAACACTGTTGGAACCGAGTGAATATAAATTAGCCCGTACACCCAAGGCAGATGTATGGGCACAGATCGAAAAGGATCTTAACGAAGCCATTACTGATTTACCGGTAAGAAGCCAGATGCCTGAAGAATACAATCACTTGATTACCAAAGGGACTGCACAGGCAATGCTCGGAAAGGCATATCTTTTTGAGAAAAAATACGATGAAGCAGCTAGTATGTTGGGCCAGGTAATAGGTTCAGGTGAGTACGGGCTTTATCCTGATTATTCGAAAATTTTGCGGCCTGAAAGTGAGTACGGAACGGAAGCTGTATGGGACATACCATATATAACCAATCTGAATTATGACACCTATAGCTTTGGATCGGAAGCAAATACATTCTTGTTTATGCTTAGCCCGCGGGTTTCTTATTTCAATTGCCCGGCTCTTGGAGTACTTCCGATGTGGGGATTTTTAAACCCGCATAAAGCTATGTACGATGCATATACGGCAGCAGGTGATACGGTAAGGAGAAATGCAAGTATCATATCTGAGGCTGATATCGACGCATTGGGAGGCACCCTGCGTAATTTTGCAGGTGATCTGCCATATGCCAATGACGGATATGTAAGGCTTAAATATGTATTTTATAACGGAGACGGAAGCGCTACTTCTCAGGAAGGGAATAACGGCACTAATATCAGGATGATTCGGTATGCCGATGTATTGTTGATGGCAGCTGAAGCAAATAACAGGAAACCTACCCCTGATGATGCAAAGGCACGTCTGTATGTCAACGAAGTAAGGGCGAGGGTAAGCCTTCCTGCTATTAATTCTTCAGGCGATCAGCTTTTCTCGGATATTAAACGGGAAAGAAAACTGGAACTTGCATTCGAAGGAGAAAGGTATTTAGACCTGGTTCGCTGGGGTGATGCTGAAGCAGCTCTTAAAGACCAGGGAAAAGTGATACCGCTGGGAACAGGTGAATCGCTTAGTTTACCGGATGCGGGGTATAAAGCTAACAAGAATGAACTTTTACCGATTCCGGAATATGAGATAACAGTGAATCCCAATATGACACAAAATCTTGGTTATTAAAAGAAGAGTAAACCTGTAATGTCATCTTTGAAGTATAAAACAAACCCGGCCGGCAGGTTCGCCGGTTCGGTTTGTTTTTAAAGAAAATGAATAAAGTTTGAAAATCATGTTATAAATAGTGTTTATAAATTTCTTTATAAAGAACAGAAATTAATAATTAAAGAATAGCCGGAAATTCTGACTTGAAATATTAAGCAAAATAAATTTATATAAAAACATTGATTATGAGGAAAATTCGAATTGTATTTATATTTTGTTTACTGTCTTTAAGCGTTGTCTCTTTTGCACAGTTAAACAATGATGTCCCGAGAGTAAAAACAGCCAATGGCATGTTGGAAGGTGTCAATAATTCCGGAATAGAAGTTTTCAAAGGTGTGCCATTTGCAGCTCCACCTGTAGGAGAACTGAGGTGGAAAGCACCCCAACCCGTTAAAGACTGGAAAGGTGTCCGTAAGGCCGATAGATTCGGTCCGCGTCCTATGCAACTTTCGGTTTTTGGCGATATGAACTTTCGTTCTGACACCATGAGCGAAGATTGTCTGTATCTGAATATATGGACACCTGCCGTTACCGGAAAAGAAAAATTACCTGTGTTGATCTATTTTTACGGTGGTGGTTTTGTGGCCGGAAGCGGCGACGAACCGCGATATGCCGGAGAAAGTATGGCCAGAAGAGGGGTAATCTCAATTACGGCTAATTATCGTTTGGGAATTTTTGGTTTTTTTGCTTATCCTGAATTGACCAAAGAATCACCTCATCATTCATCCGGTAATTACGGATACCTGGATCAGAGTGCTGCTATAAAGTGGGTAAAGGAAAATATTGCAGTGTTTGGCGGTGACCCCAACCGGATAACCATTGCCGGTGAATCGGCAGGTTCTATTTCTGTAAGTGCACAAATGTGTTCTCCTTTATCAAAAAATATGATTGCCGGAGTTATAGGTTCAAGCGGATCTGTTCTGGGAGCATTGCCTCCTGTTCCACTGGCTGACGCAGAGAAAAACGGGACGCAGGTGGCAGAGAACCTTAAAGCCGGCACGTTGAAAGATTTACGTGCTATCCCGGCCAATGACCTCTTGAAAGTGAAAGGCCAGTTCTCATCCTCAATTGACGGATATTTCTTTCCCAAAGATCCTGCCGATATTTATGCCAATGGCGAACAGGCTCATGTGCCTGCCTTGATCGGATGGAATTCCCAGGAAATGGTATACATGTTTTTGTTGAGAGGCAAAGAACCAACATTAACAAATATGAAGGAAGCAGTAAAGAATATATTTGGTGATAAGGCTGATAAAGTGTTACAACTTTATAATGTAACCGATGAGACTTCAGTCATTCCGGCCGCAACAGCTTTATCTTCCGATTTATTTATCGGCTTCAGTACCTGGAGATGGTGTGATATACAAAAAAGAACCGGCGATAAACCGGTATACCGCTATTTGTACTGCCAACCACGACCGGATATGGTGGCATCGATGAAAAATAAAACACCCGGGCTTGCCGGAGGCGTTCAGGATGCAAATGATAATGCGCCTAAAATGCCCAAAGCCACTGGAGCTATACACTCAGCCGATATTGAATACGCTATGGGAAATTTGCCCACTAATCGTGTATACGACTGGCAACCTGAAGATTACGAGATATCTGATGTTTTTCAGATGTATTATGCCAATTTTGTGAAAACCGGAAACCCCAACGGACTTGGAGTACCTGAGTGGCCTGATATTAATGGTAAAGCTATTCCTCCGGTAATGCAAATTGGTATTGATACCCACGTTAAAGCGGATGCTAACCTTGAAAAACGGTATGAATTTCTGAAAGATTTTTATTCTTCTTCTAATAAATAGGTTTGGTAAGTTTCTTTGTGTACTGGTGTTTAATAAAATAACATCCGTGCACAATGAACAGAATTCATAGAACAGATTAAAGTTGCATTTACAGTATATAATATTCAGTAAAGATTGATTAAAGAAAATCAACCATTAATACTAACTCCTTTAAAACAAGTGAAATGAAAATAACTTCATGGAAATCACGGATTTATTTTGCTGGTGTCGCCATGATACTGATAAATTTTTCCGTAAGTAATTTTGCTCAGTCAGATAATAGTAAAATAGAAGCGATCATATCTAAAATGACGCTGGAAGAAAAGGCCGCTTTGGTAGTAGGAAAGGGAATGCAATTTAATTTTCCGGGTCAGGATAAGAATACAGTAACAAACAGTCCGGTGGTAGGTGAAACTCAGATTCTGGTTCCGGGAGCAGCTGGCACTTCAGCAGCATTACCCGACCTGGGAATCACACCGATGGTAATGGCAGATGGCCCTGCCGGTCTTCGTATTCAACCGGTACGAAAAAACGACAAACAAACTTATTATTGTACTGCATTCCCGGTTGCCACCGTTCTGGCATCGACCTGGGATACTGCCCTAGTAAAGGAAGTTGGCGCAGCTATGGGAAATGAAGTAAGGGAATACGGGGCAGACATATTACTGGCTCCCGCCATGAACATTCAGAGAAATCCCCTGTGTGGCCGTAATTTTGAATATTATTCCGAAGATCCGCTTATTGCGGGAAAAATAGCAGCAGCTTTTGTGAAAGGTGTACAATCGCAGGGTGTAGGGACATCCATCAAACATTTTGTGGCCAATAACCAGGAAACAAACCGTAATACGGTAAATGCAATTATGAGTGAACGGGCACTTCGGGAAATTTATCTCCGGGGCTTTCAGATAGCCGTGCAGGATGCTCAGCCCTGGACAGTGATGTCTTCCTATAATAAGCTGAATGATACCTATACTTCTGAAAACTACGATCTGTTGACAACCATTCTGCGAAAGGAATGGGGATTTAAAGGATTTGTCATGACAGACTGGTTTGGAGGAACGAATCCTGTTGCACAGATGAAAGCAGGGAATGACCTTTTGATGCCGGGTTTACCAAAACAGACACAAGAGATTATTCAGGCTGTAAAGGATGGTAAACTGGATGAAAAAGTATTGGATAGAAATGTGGAACGGATTTTAAATATTATGATGAAAACACCCCGGTATAAACACTATAAATTTTCCAATAAACCCAATCTGGAGGCACATGCACGGATAACCCGGCAGGTGGCAACTGATGGCATGGTATTGTTGAAAAATAAAAATGAGGCACTTCCGCTAAGCAAAAAAATTAAAAAAATAGCAGTATTCGGGAATACGTCATACGATATAATCAAAGGAGGTACAGGAAGTGGTGATGTAAATGCAGCTTATACCGTGAGTCTTATTGACGGTCTTACAAATGATGGATATACAATTGATGATCAGCTTAAAAATACGTACCTGAATTTTATCAGAGAAGAGAAAGAAAAACTTCCAAAACCTAAAAACATATTGGAAGCGATGATGATGGGAACACCACGAATTAAAGAAATGCCCGTTGATGCAGCTACAGCCGAAAATCTGGCCCGTACATTTGATGAGGCATTGATAACAATTGGTCGAAATGCCGGAGAAGGAAGAGACCGCAAAGTTGAAGGAGATTTCGATTTAACAGACAATGAAAAAACACTGATCAGAACAGTTTCACAAGCATTTCGGGCAAATGGCAAAAAAGCAATTGTTGTTCTCAACATTGGCGGAGTAATTGAAACAGCCAGTTGGCGGGATATTCCTGATGCAATTCTGCTGGTCTGGCAGCCCGGACAGGAAGCAGGAAACTCCATTGCAGATGTAATCAGTGGGAAGGTCAATCCTTCCGGCAAACTGGCAGTTACTTTTCCAATGTCGTACAACGATGTGCCTTCTGCCAAGAACTTTCCGGGCATTGAACTTCCTGATACTTCCAAAAATACAGAAGCGATGCCTTTTATGAGTGCCAAACCTGCCGAGGTAGTTTACCAGGAAGATATTTACGTGGGCTACAGGTATTATACAACATTTAAAGTTCCGGTTGCTTACGAATTCGGATATGGATTATCCTATACACAATTTTCATTCGGAAAACCCAAAGTAAGTGGATCAGTATTCAAAGACAAAATAACAGTTAGTCTGGATGTGAAAAATACGGGTGAGGTTGCCGGACAGGAGGTAGTTCAACTTTATTTGTCAGCTCCCAAAGGAAAATTAAGTAAACCAGAGGAAGAACTGAAAGGGTTTGTAAAAACCAGGTTGCTGAATCCGGACGAAACACAGTCCGTGCAATTTGTGATCAGTAAAATGGATCTTGCTTCATTTGATAAATCGCAATCTGCATGGGTGGCGGATGCTGGTAATTATGAAATTAGAATAGGGGCTTCGTCGGAAAATATTCGGCAGACTGCTATGTTCAATCTGCCTGAACAACTAATTGTTCGGAAGGTGAACAACGTAATGGAACCGGAGCGCAGCATAAACGTCTTAAAACCTTAGGTTAGTTTTTATATAATGGGTTTAATTATGAGGATTTGGATGATTACAATGAAGTTACTCATAATTGATTATCTTTTGAAGGAGGAGATCGAACAGGAAATTAATACATTTCCGGTTCGGTCCTCCTTTTTTAAACTGATCTTTACCAGACAACATTTAAGTCGTTGTCGGAGACAAAGATTATTTAAATCCGGATTAGTAAGGTATTATATTTCAATTGTAACATTTCATTCCGGTTAGTATTATTTGTCCATCCCAAATGTGTTATGTCACAAATTTATTGTCTTCTGATCAACTGATATTTCATGAGCATGATCCGGTTCAACCGGTCTGACTCTTTCTTTTATATTACTTAAAAACCATTTATATCATGAGAAAAAATAGATCGTTACAACTATTAGCCACGTTTATAACACTTATACTTGCATTTCATTTGAATCAGGCTTATGCACAGAAGTTAAAGGCAGGACCACAGGATTTGTGCTTTTTTTCGACTGTGGATGAAACCGACCAGCCTTATGCTATCTATATACCAAAGAATTTTGACGAATCGAAGAAATATCCGCTGATTGTTTTTTTACACGGTGCTATGTCGAACCACCGTCTAGGCTTGAGACGTGTCTTCGGTCAGGGAAATATCCAGGGAAAAGATTTTATTAAACCGGGTTATGTTCCGGTTGAAAGTGATCTGGAAACTACCCGTTATTTTCCGGTGCTGAAAGATGAGGATTATATTGTAGCGGCTCCTTATGCCCGGGGTACAGCAGGATATCAGGGTATACCCGAACAGGATGTATACGATATGCTGAATGACGTCGAAAAACGTTTTCACATTGATAAAGATCGTGTATATCTTACAGGATTATCTATGGGAGGAGGCGGAACCATATGGATGGGCTTAACACACCCTGATATCTGGGCAGCCATCGCACCTGTTTGCCCGGCCCCGCCGGATGGCTCTACCGATCTGGCTGGGAATGCCCTGAATTTACCGGTTCATCTTTTTACCGGTGATAAGGATTTTCTGCATCAAACAGCACTCGACTGGAAGAAATTATTCGAAAAAGATGCTGCCGAACTGGACTTCATTACATATCCCGGTATCGGACATAACAGTTGGGAATATGCCTATAAAAACGGGTTTATATTCGATTGGTTCTCACAGTTTAAGAGAAATAAATTTCCTGAAAAGGTTCATTTCTCCAGCAAATGGTATAAATATAATGAAGCTTACTGGGTTACCCTGGATGAATTGACTCCCGGATTTTTGGCTACGATTAACGCAGGATTCACAGGAGTAAACAAACTGGAGGTCACCACAAACGGTCTGGATGCATTTACGTTGAACCTGGAAGGTCATCCTGAGTTCAAACCAGGAACAAAAACGGAAATCACTGTTGATGGTAAATCCTTTACTATGAATACTCCGGATGCCGTTTCGTTTACAAAGAAAAACGGAGCATGGATAAATAGGAAATACAGCCCCGGACTTGATTCGAAACAGGCCGGTGCCGAAGGGCCGCTGTACGCAGTTATTAGCAGTAACCATGTTTATGTATACGGAACTGGCGGAAATCCCACTCCTGAAGAGTTACAGGCTCGTCGGGCAGAAGCGGTAAAAGCTGCCGACTGGTCGGTCGACAGGGGAATGTTCGGAAGAGTGTTGGTTTATCCGAGAGTAATTTCCGATAAGGAGATCCGGCAAAGCGACTACGAAACTTCCAATCTTGTTTTATTCGGGACCAGGGAAACAAACAGTATTATTGCAAAATATGCGGATATGTTACCGGTACAATTAGATGAGAGTGCAAAAGATTATGGATTGGTATATGTATTTCCTATGAATAATCATTATATTTTGATAAACTCGGGATTACCCTGGTGGACACCGAAAGTGCCCAAAATCGGTGAACGGAACAATTCGACAAGTTTTGCATTTTTAAGTCCCGTAATGAATATCCTCAGCAATTATAAAGACTTTATCCTTTTTAAAAATACACCCGATAATATTGTCAGCGAGGGATATTTTGATAACGACTGGAAACTTCCGGCAGATGAGGCTGCAAAAATGAAAGCCTCTGGTGTTATACAATTAAAATAATCTATAGTACAGGTGGACATACTTAAGCAAACCAGCGAATTTACCTATCTGAATTTGCTCCATTACTTTTAAATAATCAAAAACTTAAAACAGTAAAAAAATGAGTACTAACAGGGGAGATTTTTTTCAGACACTGGGTGTCGGCACATTGGGTTTAACAGTGGGTTCTGTCGGTCTTCCATTGTTGGTTTCATGCTCCGATGTAAACAAAAAAGCCGTTGCAGAAGAAAGCGGCCCTGTAATTCAAATCGGGGATAAAATAGCCATTGTTGAGACTACCAATGGTAAAGTTAAAGGATTTATATTACGTGATATTTTGTACTCTCAATTACCGCCTCAGACCGTTGGGTTTCACCAACCTGGCCGGAGTAGGAGGAGAAAAATATGCTGCTTCGGGAAATGTAGGTATGCTTGATATTTTAGCCGGCACTGGAATGGGTGCGTGATAATATTGCCAATTTCGGAGATGATCTGGATAATCTTACTATTGTGAGCCAGTCGGGAGGTGGTGCAAAAGTATGTCTGCTTACGTCTATGACTTCAGCTAAGGGATTGTTCCATAAATCGGTAGTATTGAGCGGTGCTATGACCAGGGCAAGGGATGAAGAATATTCCGAAAAACTTGGATCATATGTGCTGAAGGAAGAAGAATTAACGCCTTCACAAATAGACAAGCTACAGAATATAGCCTGGAAAGATTATTATATGCTGCCAGTAAAACCATGGTGTTAAACGATCTTGCGGAAGAAAAGAATGATCCGGATAGGGAAGCCAGAAATTCCATTTCTGACAGTGACGGATAAAGAATAAATCGGCAATCAATATTTTGAAGTTTGTTCGTGCAGCGGGTATAGTACTTTTACTTATAAAGTACCGGCTCGCTGTTGTTTTTTAATCCTGTTTGTATAAAACAAAATAAATAGCTGGTGAGAAAATAAGATCCAAAAGAAAGATCGAACTGAAGACCCACATCAACCTCATAACAACCGGTGTTCATACAATTTATTACCTTCGAGGCCACTTCTTGAAGCCCTGAACTTGTTTTCGGTCATTAGATACAAAAAGAAACTGTCTTGATTCAATTCTCTTAAGCAAACATCTTTTATTAATACTAACTTGATCAAATTAATTTTGACCATTTGGAACGATGTACTCAGGAGTAACTGGAAAATTCAGGGCATTAATCCTTTAGTTTTAGTATTTTCGTATAGCACTATTATAAAATAAAAACCATGAAAAGAATTTTAACCGGATTAACACTGTTAATAATGTTACCTGTTTCGGGTATTTTTGCACAGATGAATAGTAATACACCACAGGTAAAAACAGCCAATGGCATCCTGGAAGGTATAAACGAGTCGGGAATAAAAATATTCAAGGGAGTTCCGTTTGCAGCTCCGCCTGTAGGTGAACTCAGATGGAAAGCACCCCAACCCATCAAAAACTGGGAAGGGATTCGTAAAGCTGATAAATTCGGACCCCGACCGATGCAATTACCAATTTACAGCGATATGAATTTTCGTTCCGATACAACCAGCGAGGACTGTCTGTACCTGAATATCTGGACTCCTGCTGTGACGGGAAAAGAAAAGTTACCGGTACTGGTATATTTTTACGGCGGTGGTTTTATTGCCGGAAGCAGTGATGAATACCGGTATGGCGGAGAAAATATGGCCCGCAGAGGAATTGTAACCATCACAGTGAATTACAGGCTGGGTATATTCGGTTTTTTTGCCTATCCTGAATTAACCAAAGAATCATCTCATCATTCATCTGGAAATTACGGATATCTGGATCAGAATGCAGCTTTAAAATGGGTAAAGGAAAATATTGCCGCATTTGGTGGCGACCCTGATAAAATAACAATCGCAGGGGAATCGGCCGGATCGATTTCCGTAAGTGCCCAGATGTGTTCTCCACTATCAAAAGATCTTATTGCAGGAGCGATAGGTTCCAGCGGTTCACTGCTTGGTGCTTTACCTCCTGTCCCGATTATCGATGCAGAGAAAAACGGGCTTAAAGTAGCAAAGGAACTTGGTGCAGCATCTCTAAAAGATTTACGTGCTATTCCTGCTAAAGACTGTTGAAAATAAAGGATCGTTTTTCATCCACCATCGACGGTTACTTTTTCCCTGAGGCGCCTGTTACCATATTTGAAAAAGGGGAACAGGCGCACGTTCCATTGTTAGTCGGATGGAATTCCAAAGAAATGGGGTATCAGTTTGTCTTTAGAGGAAAAGAGCCGACACTGGAATAATTTTAAGGAAATTTTAAAAAATATGTTTGGCGATAAGGCAGTTGAAGCCATGAAACTTTATAACGTAACTGACGATGCCTCGGTTATACCTGCTGCAACCGCATTGGCTTCCGACATGTTTATTGCATTCAGCACCTGGAAATGGAGCAATATGCAGAAACAAACCGGGGATAAACCTGTGTTCCGTTATCATTATTGCCGCCCCCGGCCTGAGACCATGAGTTCAGTAATTAAAAAAGCATGTGATCCTGAAAAGGCCAAAGCTTCCGAGAAATCAAATGATAATGAAATACACGATGTAGCAGGCGCCGTTCATTCGGCAGATATCGAATATGCCATGGGAAATCTGCCCACTAACCGGGTGTACGACTGGCAACCGGCAGACTACGAGATATCAACCATTTTCCAGATGTATTATGCCAATTTTATAAAGACCGGTAATCCGAACGGACTGGGAGTACCTGAGTGGCCTGCTATAAATGGTCAGGCTGTTCCTCCTGTCATGCAGATTGATGTTAAAACATATGTAAAAAAGGATCCGGAGCTTGAAAAAAGGTATGAGTTTTTAAATGATTATTTTTTTCCGAAGAAAAAATAACCCATTGTAAAAAGGATATCTGACATACTTTGTTTCTGTCTGTTATTCCCGATTGATTAGCTCATCAATTTCATCCAGATGCAACTGCAAATGATCGAGGTAACCTGTGACCATATCCCTGAGTGAAATATTTCTATCCGGCGAGGCAATCCATTCATTTTCCAGTTTTTCCGGAGAAATATTCCCGATCACATGAGCAATGTGAAGATTAGCATATTTCCATAACTGAACAAGATTATTCCAGTTTTCTTTCTGGTAATTCTGTATGGCGATCCACCGATCATTATTTCCATTGGTCGCATAATTTGGATACTGAAAAGGGCTTTCCTGGTATTGCAGATGTACAATTCTATGTGTATTGTTCGAAGCCGAGTCGATCATGTGTCCGGTAATCTGTTTGATGTTTCGGCTCTGACTGTTTCTTTTTTCAGTAATAACTTCTTCAGGAAGTTCCTTTAGTCTGGATTCCCAGTACATTTATCAGGTCAGATATTCCCGTTTATAATATTTTCAATTTCTTTGATCATATGAATGAATTATAAGTTTGGTTCTTAATGTCCGGTTAAAATTAAAAAACAATTTTGTATTAACTGTCGATAATGATTTATGAAAATATTCAGGATAAATTTATTTTGTTACGCGATATAAAATAATCATGTATCTGATTTAGTTGAAACTTATATACAATTCCTTGAGTATTTCAAATAAAAATTATTCAATTTTGCACCTATGAAAAGCAAAATAAGATTATTGATATTCGGCTTGCTGCTATTAGTACTGGTTGGTTGTGACAGGGTATCCAAGGAAATTGCACGTGACCAGTTGAAAGGTAAACCTGCCATTTCGTATATGCATGATACTTTCCGACTTGATTATACTGAAAATACCGGGGCTTTTCTCGGTTTAGGAGCTCGTTTGCCCCGTTTTATCAATCTGCTTCTTTTCAGAGGCCTGCCACTGATAGTACTATTATCTATTGCAGTATATGTACTACGAAAACGAAACGAAATGAGCGTATATGTTTTCCTTGCATTTATTCTTGTACTATCGGGTGGTTTCGGAAATATTATTGACCGGTTTTTCTTCGACCGGCATGTTGTGGATTTTCTGAATGTAGGAATTGATAACTTAAGAACCGGGATTTTCAACTTTGCCGACTTTTATATAACTACCGGTGTAATAGCATTACTGTTTTTTTACCGGACAAAAACGGAGAAAAAACCGGTTGTTGAGGATACTATTTCTTAGTTCGGCTTTTTCTCTGTTTTAATCTGAAGAATTTAATAACTTATTTGTGATTTAGTTGATTATTCACCGCTGATGGTAAATGCCATCGCACTCAGATTTCTCAGTTTACCATCAGGTCCTTTGCATACTATATCCTCAAAATAGATTCTCTCTCCTTTTTTAAGTTGTTTTATTAATTCTTTTTGCTGATCTGTAAACTTATTCGAATTAGAGGTGTATTCTTTTACAATCCCTCCTACTACAGCAGATGTAGTAAATCTTACTTCTTCAAAATTCACATCAAAATCAAAATTTCTCATCATAACGATAATTCCTCCTGCTGCCAATAAATCGTTTTTTGATAATTTACCATCGGATTTATAATCCGGGACTTCTCCTGAAAGAATTTTAATAGCAGCGACCGGATTTGGCATGATTTTAACCCTGAACTCTGTTTTCTGGATATCCTTTCCTTTGCTGCTTAATGTATATCGTTGCACTGCCGGGATGATCTGGACGAACGGTGTAGCTTCCATTACTTCCTGTGATTGTGCCATTATCGATCGAAACATCCAGATCAGATGCTGCATATCCCGATGCTGCAATCGACATAGGATTATCCACTCCCAGATAAAGTACATTCATTTTAACCGGGGCAACGGCTGTTACCACGTTTTTATTTTTCCCGTTAACACAGGCTACTCCTAAAAAAAGAACAGCCGCTAACGGAACTAATGTTAAAATTTTTAACTTTGTTTTGTGATTAAATTTACTTTTAGTCATCATGATCATTCGTTTTTTAATTAATGATTTATTGAAGCTTGAAGAAAGGCTGATAAGTCTTTCTTCAGCAACCTGATTGATGAGGAGCGCCTGGTACCTGAGTCTGTCAATTCCGGTACTGAGTGCTCCTTCGTCTGCTAAATATTCATGCACCAGTTGTATCGAATTTCGCATCATCCATATTAACGGATTAAACCACATTACGGCCGCTAGCAGTTCAACCAGTACAAGGTCGAAGGAATGATACTGTGAAGCATGAATTTTTTCGTGAGATATTATTTGATCCATATCTTCATTCAAAGAATGTTCTTTATTGACAAATATCCAGTTGAAGAAGGAAAATGTATTTTTAAATCGGTCATTATAAATAATTGTATATTTTTCAATCTTTTCTTTTTCAGATTTTAAATATTGAATGGTCATCAGCACAATCTGAAACAGAATTCTTGATATAAGTAAAATAGAGACAAGAAAATAAATCGTTTCAAAGATTTTAAACCAGTTTATTTCATGAAGAGTTGAAACAGTTTTATTATCATTATTAATATGATTATTATCAGATGGGCTTTGAAAAATTTGTTGTGCATTTATTGACTGAGGAGGCATAACTGGTTGAAGAACATTTTGACTTCTGAAGAAATTAACAGTTACTCTGAAATTGTTTAACGGCATGAGAAGCGACACCACAATTGAAGCCAGTAAGAAGAAACGCAAATGCCTGAAATTAGTCTCATTTCGGAATACAAATAAATAGGCTAAATAAAAAACGCTCAGACTTACCGTAGATATAATAATATATTTTATCATGATTCTTATTGCTTTTGTTTCCTGATTTCTTCTTCCAGCATGTTTTTTAATTCTTCGAGTTCATTGATACTAACATCTTTATTTTTTACAAAATAAGATACCATCTGATTCAATGAACCCTTGAACAAGCCTTTATAAGCATCTTTTAGTATATGCTGTGCATACTCTTTCCGGGAGATTACAGGAAAATATACATTTGTTTTGCCATAGGTCCTGTGAGATACGTATTCTTTTTTCTCAAGTACCTTTATAACTGTAGCAACTGTATTGTAAGCCGGTTTTGGTTCGGGTAAGGCGGCCAGTACATCGCTTACTGCACCGTCACTTATTTCCCACAGGGCCTTTAAAATATCTTCCTGGGCTTTTGTAATTTCTTTCATTTGATAAATTTTAAACAAACATACTATAAAAATTTAATATAAACTATAATTATAGTATTTATTTCAAAATAATTTTGTTTTTAAAGAATGAAAAGTGACCGGAATACTCGAAGTGTTTAAAGTGTCTAGAGTGTCTAAAATGCCTAAAGTGTCTGAAGTTTTAAGTATATGTTTTATATATTTCTTTACTCCAGGTACTTCAAACTCTAAGTACTTCAAACTTCAAGTACTCGAAGTACTTCCCACTTTTGAAGCATCATGTATAGAAAATTCAACGTGTGATGCTTTCCATCAAAAAATGGTAAAGAGGTGCATTTGCTTTAAATGCATTTTCGATTTCATCTTTGAGTTCAGATGAAAAGAAGGTGTTGTCGATCTTTTTAATATGGCTTACATATAAATTCTTTTTCTGAAACCATTCCTGGTAATTTTCCGGCAACGAATTCCGGATGTGTTTTTTATAACTAACACCATCAAGGGTAAAAATATTTTGTGACTGATAAAAATCGACAATCTTTTTAAACCGGTCAGGGAAAGATATAATAGCATCCCTGAACTTCTCCATATTGGCAGGCGTGGCAGCGTAAAACCCCATTCCGTACTGGTACTCTTCAGGTGTGAAATAGAAATAAAATTCCGGTACATTTCCCCATATCCCGGCGGGTCTTTTAAAGGATATCCACTGGTTGATCCTGAAAGGTGATTTATCCATTGAGAAACGTGTATCCCGGAAAATTTTCGAAATTGTCCGGTTGATCTGTGGCCGGATATCAATCTCGGCATCGATACTTTTAATTACAATTCCCAGTTCAGTTGTCAACTGTCTCAATGGTTCCAGTAACTGTTTTTCATAGACAGGCCTGTTTTGTTCAAACCAGTCCTTGTTATTGTTTCTGGCAAGATCATTCAGGAATGATATGCTTGTTTTTGTGAATCCCTTAAATAGCATAGGTTATAATTTTTTAAGTTTGGTTTAAAATTCATTCTGTGAAAATAACAGGCTATGATCAATAATCAAATAGAATAAATATGGATAAAATGGTACTTTTCGGGGATAATATTCTGTCCTTTTTGATTCAGATAAAGATTAAATGAAAAAACCGGATTTACAACAGAAGATATTCATTATTCCCTGAATCAATCCGGTCCTGGTAAAATTAATTTTTTGATTTTTTGATTTTATGGCCTTTCATCCAATTGGCTTTCAATTTTATCATTAATGATTACCTTGTTCGAAACAGATAAATCATGTGCCGTAAACAAACCCAGTACGGTTTTTCCATCGCTGGCAGTAAAATTTCCCTCGATATTTGCAGGAGGAACACTGAACAAAAAACCGGTTGAACTTTGATTCATCATTTGAAAATAAAAGTTATAAGCAAATGCTGAAGTAGAAGTTTGTTTAACATACACTGTATCCTGATATTTTAATTTACGTTCCGATCTTTTGTTCGGGTCATGAAAATCGGTAAAGATCTCCAGTCCGCTGACATAATTACCGTCCACGAATTCATCGCTTGCAATAGACAGGGTCTGGGCATTGTTCAGCAATGTATCATTTACATATATATCCCATTTGTAATAATTGCCGATCCCAGGTGTTTCCCGTCCATATATAAAAACGGCAAGAAATCGTTTATCACCGCGAAGTGAAGGCCAGACCTTTATCGAATCAATGGGTTCAACCCGGCTGAGTTTATCACTTGCTGTCAGTGTTACTCCCTGCGATTCAATTATCACGGTATAGGTCCTTCCCGGTACTCCATAATATCCTTCTCCTTCCGGAACCGTATAATATCCGGCTCTGGCGGTATCTTCTGCAAGCGTTACTGAATTTGCCGGCTGTGCATCGTCGGTAATAGTAATCAGTGCATTGCTGATGCCCGGAAAAGGTTTGTCTTCTGATACAGGAATGCCCTGTGATAAAAACACAAATGGTTCATTTTTGGTTGTAATTTTTGCTTCCACCGCAAATAATCCGAAATCTTCTTTATTCATTTTTACGGGGATCACATCTTCGCAAGCGGTGAAAACCAATGCAAAAAGCACTAATAAAATAATATATTTTTTCATGATCTTTAGCTTCTGTTTAAAAATTAAAATTGTAAGTGACAGACGGAATAATTGTTCCTATGATCGATAAACGGACAGCCTCTGTAACGTTTGGATTATCTTCATTTTGCCTGAAAGTTACCGAATAGGCATTTCTGCGTAAATAAACATTATATAGTGAAAGATTAAGTGATTGCTTGAATTTCCGGTGATCATTCTTTTTGAAATCGTAGTTTACGGACAGGTCAAGCCGGTGATAATCAGGAATCCGGTAACTGTTACGTGATGAATAGTAATAAAGAGTATTCCCTTGTACCGGGTATTTTAAAGTCGGGTAAGATGTGGGATTTCCGGTAGAAAATACCCAGTTGGCTGAAACATTCCACCTGTTATTGATTTCATAATTCAGTACTACAGAAATATCATGGGTCCTGTCATAACTCGACGGATATGCTTTCCCTTTATTTATACCCGGGATCTGCCGCAT
>CAVVIO010000053.1:0-17641 GCA_963748095.1 uncultured Bacteroidales bacterium | reverse complement strand
TACGATAATTTCTCAGCCGATCGTATGCGATTTTTGGGATATTGCTTAAACGTGAAAATGAAAGTGTTTCCCGGTTTCGGAGCTGCGTATATCAGCATTACGCAGGAGGAACGTGACAGATTTAACTTTCAACCGGGAGATTCCGAAGGATTTGTTAACTATCCATTGTCGATCAATGGCATTCGTTTCACCGCTTTATTTATCGAAAAAAAGGATCATGTGAAGATATCCTTTCGTTCGAAAGGAGATTTTGCGGTTAACCGGTTTTCTGCAAAATATTTCGATGGAGGGGGGCATAAAAATGCCGCAGGGGGTGAATCAAAACTCAATCTCGAAGAAACATTGCGCAAATTCGAAAGCTTATTGCCGGAATACAGTGAAGATTTAAAGGAGAATAATGACTAAGTATTTTTTAATCATAATAGTAGTTTCAGGTATTCTGTTTTCCTGTAACAGTGGGAAAAAAGAATCATCCCGAAAAAAAATAAAACCTACTACTGAAGAGCTGATGGATGTCAACCGGTTACTGGTTAAAAAAGATTCGAGTAAAATTGCCGGTTACGTTCACCGCAAAGGTTGGGATATGAAGGAAACCCAAACCGGCCTGTGGTATATGATTTACCATAAGGGAAACGGGGCGATTGCCCATAAAGGTCAGTTGGCAATTATCAATTACAAGGTAAGTTTGCTTAACGGTACAGCGTGTTACAGTTCCGACATAAGCGGTCCGAAACAATTCAAAATCGGTCAGGGAGGCGTTGAATCAGGATTGGAAGAAGGGATATTGCTCCTGCATGTTGGGGATAAGGCCCGTTTCATTATGCCGCCACACCTTGCGTATGGCTTAATTGGCGATGACAATAAAATCCCGGCAAGGGCCATTATTGTTTATGATGTAGAAGTGATTGATTTTAGAGATATTAATTAACATTACATATACATGAACAGACTTATATTACTGATCAGTATAATTTTCATTTCTTTCACAGCCTGCCGGCGAAAATCTCCTTATCCGGGATACTCAAGGGCAAAACACGATATTTATTTTCAATTGCATAAAATAGGTGAAAACACATTGCATGCAAAACCGGGTGATTTTATTACAGTAGACCTTACCTATCAGACCATGGATGATTCGGTATTTTTTACCGGGAGACGGAAATTCCAGGTTACACAACCCGGTTTCAAAGGATCCATTGATGAATGTTTTACCATGCTGGCGGAAAAGGAAAGTGCAACGTTTATCATCTCGGCGGATGATTTCTTTAAAAAGACGCTGGAATCCTCACTTCCTGATTTTATTCCGGCTGACAGCAAAATGAAGGTGACAGTTAATGTAGTAGAAATACAAACTTCCGAAGAATATAATAAAGAAAAAGAAGCATTCCTGAACTGGATCGATGATTTTGGTGATTACGAAAAAGTGATCCTCCGGCAGTTTATTGAAGAAAAACAATTGAATGCTAAACCTACGGCATCCGGCCTTTATTATATTGTACTCCGCCCGGGGACTGGTAAAAAAATAGAGTTGGGGGATACGATTACCGTCAATTATGAGGGACGGTTTCTGAACGGTAAATTTTTCGATTCCACTTTAAAACGTAATCAACCCTTTCAATTTGTTTATGGTACAGAGTGGCAGGTTATAAAAGGATTGGAAGAGGCAATTGGTATGATGCATGATGGAGAAAAATCACTTTTTATACTGCCTTCCGACCTGGCATTTGGTAAATCAGGTTCATCCACAGGTATTATTCCACCGTTTACATCGCTGATCTTCGAGGTGGAAATTTTAAAAGTTAATTAAAATAAATAATACTTAGAAGCAACCTTTTTGCGTTTTATCCATCTTATCAAAAAAACTATTATTAAAAATTATGATGAAAACTATTGGGGAAAAAAGAATTATTCTTTTACTTGGAATTGCAGGTACACTAGGTGTACTCATGAGCGGATGTATAAAAGATAATAGTGGGGAAATAGCAGCCCGGGAACAAACTGAAATAGACACGTACCTGGCAGATCATAACATTTCGAAGGATACCAAAACAGCCGATGGCATATATTACGTTGAAGAAACTGCCGGAACAGGTGATTCTATCAAATTTGGCGATTATATGGTGATTAATTTTACAGGTAGAAATATTGACGGATCGCTTATTGAAACCAATGATAGTGCTACGGCTGCTGCTGCAGGTACATATAACCAATATTATGTATACCACCCGTTAAAATTGAAATTTGGGTATAGTCTGCCCGGTATTAATGTAGGTATTTCATACATGAGAGCAGGAGGGAAAGCCACGTTGATCATTCCATCTGCCATGGCAACTAATAATGGCCCTTTGGTTTATGAAATGGAACTGCTGCGTGTAATAAAAAACCCTGTTACCGATGCAAGAGATGAACTGAATAATTATCTGTCTACACTGGATAGTACAAAATACCAGATAGATGGTCATAAGGTAATGCCTTCCGATTCACTGGACTCAGGTATTTATTATATAGTAACCGATAGTGTTGGTACAAATACAGACTCAATAGCAGCTGGTGATTCGGTTTATGTGGCATATACTGGTTCCTTTACCGATGGAAAGTCGTTTACTAGCATACCAGCAAATAATCCGTTAGGTTTTGTATACGGGACCACCAATTTTATACCCGGTTTTAATGAAGCTGTCGGTTATATGCACACAGGAACAAAAGTAAGAGTTGTTATTCCATATTACGATGGATATGGAAAGGATGCCTACTCACCTACGGGTTATAATTTTATTCTTATACCAGCGTATTCTACATTGGTATTCGACATAGAACTTGTAAAGCATAAGTCAAAATCATAAAACAAAAAAGAGATATTTTATCACCGGCTTTCAGACAATTGAAAGCCGGTTTTTTATGCCCATATAATTCATTTATGCCTGCATAATTTATCAATTATGCCTGTAAAATAAATATAGCAGGTCTTTTATGAAGTTGTGGCAGATGTTTTAACCAGTCTTTAATGGTTCTGGTTTTTATATATTCTGTTTCGAGGGTAATATCCGCAGCAATACATAGCCGGGTAGTTGGTTGACAATTACTGGTTATATCTTCCAATAGTTGGCTGTTACGATAAGGAGTCTCAATAAACAATTGGGACTGGTTTTCCAGTTTCGAGCGTTTTTCAAGTTCTTTTATCTGGTGAATACGTTCCGGCTTTTTTACCGGCAAATAACCCACAAAAGCAAAGTTCTGTCCGTTCAGTCCCGATGCCATTACTGCCAATATGATGGAAGAAGGGCCTACAAGCGGGATAACACGAATATTTTTTTGATGCGCCAGTTTTACGATATCAGCTCCCGGATCGGCAACACCCGGAACCCCGGCTTCGGATAATAACCCGATATCATGTTGTGCGGCAGGAGCAAGGAAAGAATCTATTTCTTTCCTGTCGGTATGTTTATCAAGGGTAAAAAAGGTGAGTTCATCAATGGGTTTCTGCAATCCCATTTTAATCAGCATCCTCCGGGCTGTTCGTACATTTTCAACAATGTAATAATCGATGTGCCGGATAATATCCAATACCTTTTCCGGCAGCACGGACGTTACCGGACTGTCGCCCAGGGTTACCGGGATCAGGTAAAGATTTCCGCTGGTTTGTTTTGGGTTCATCTGGAAAACAATATATTTAACTGGTCAATAGAAGGCGGCGTTGTGTTATTGAAAATCACCGTAAATGGATTTAACAACTTTAAAATTAATATCATAATTGATTGGGGTGAAAATATTAAAAGGTATTTTGAATCCAAATTATAAATTTCTAAAGCCGACATTATGTGATATTTATTGTATTTTCCATCAATTCAAGAAATTCTTCAACTTTTGCAATCATTGGTACCACAATTTGTTTATCATAATCAATAAAATCGGCATAATCTCCTTCACTTCTCCAATCAAACAAGTCGGTGTATAGTTTGCCAAAATCTTTTTCAATAATTCCACTGGAAATAAACTCTTTGAAAAAAATGGTCCTTATGCCATTGTGAGTTTTAATATTATATCCCTTCTTTAATAATAACGCGGATACCGCATAATAACTGGCATAATAAAGTCTGTTCACACATGAATTCCAGCTTTCGTTATCAGCTAATATTTTTGCATCAATAAAGGTGCTTTTTGCTCTGTCTAAGCGGTAGGCGATATAATCTTTCATGTCACCGCTCATGATAATCTTACACCTTCGGTTTTAATATTCTGATAAAGCGGAGTAATCCGGTATTTATGTTCCCATACATACTTTGATCTTACAAAAACAGAGATTGGTTCCCCTATTTCGAGTTCTATATCGAATAGGTGATGTCTGAATTTTTGTTCGGTTTTAAGGGTAACTTCCTGATTATCCAAAAGAATTAAAATATCCCAGTCAGAGTCCATTTTCGCCTGCCCCCTGGCATGTGAACCGTACAGAATAATCTCCGCGTTGGAATCCAGTTCTTTTATCCTGTCAGAAATTATCGTAATTATATGTTTTTCTCTGTCAGTCATTTATTTTTCTTTAAAAATAATCAAATTACCTGATAACGCAAATTTCTAATTATTTGACAAAGATAACAGTTAGTGAGGGATTGGAATATACAATTACGAATAATTATTTTCAGGTTTCAGACCTTTGCCCAATGGTTTTTGAACCTATAAGCATCGGATTATTTTCTATAAGCACAAAATTTATTTCTATAAGCACAAAATTTATTTCTGTAGGCACAGAATTTATTTCTATAGGCACAGGTTTTCTCACTGGTTATAAGCGCATGGGGATCCTGGAAATCCTGGTGCCTTTCCTGTTTTTAAGTTTGTATTATTTCATGTTCAGGATACGTTATGTTTAATTCAATAACTTGTCGATATCCTTTACCTCCGCGGGTCGGCCGGTCACGCTCTCGACTATATTACCGTTTTTATCAAACAGAATATAATGGGGAATACCGTTTATTTTAAAGACCTGTCTGAGATCATGGCTTTGTTCTTTATTTAAAAGAAGATGTTGTCCTCCCAGAGCAAATTTGCTTAATATAGCTTTCCATTGCTTTTCATTGGAATCTACACACATGAATACAAAAGCCACATCTTTACCTTCCATATCCTCCATCAGTTTTTTTGAATTCGGCATTTCGTCAAGGCATGGGCCACACCAGGTCGCCCAGCAGTCCATATATATTACCTTCCCTTTATTAATAGCGAATATACTATCCATTACTGACTGTATGGAACTCCCGTTGAGCTTTTTAAGCATGGCATCTGATGCCAGTTTTGGATGATTCAACCTGCTTTCAGTCTTCCTGTAAAGGGCAAAAAGCGGTTCTCTCAGGTAGGGTTCCCGGATGTATTTGTCGATCGTATTTTTATATTTTTCAAACATCCCGGTTTCGGATTGTTTTAATTCCAAAGCCAGGACCTCTGTCAGAACCATTTGCCTTAATATTGAGTCATCTGTATATTTAATAATACCAAAGAATCTTAAAGAATCCAGTTTATCCGTAATATTTTTCTACAGAATAATCCTCTGAGCTAAAAAATAGCTTTGTTTTCATCCCTGATCATTGCATCAATATAAACCCAGTAATGATTTACCAATAATGATAATGAGTTTCCACAAATTAAAACAGAATCATTCACCAGAGACAGGTTTTTTATAAAATTATAATAAGTAACAGGTACACTCCATTCCCCAGGTTTTATTTTATTATCATACATATGAGACTGCGGATATTGGATAAGGTTCTCGTAATATTCAGCATCCAGATAAGTGCTTGCCCAGATCCGGACTTCTTTGGCCGGATTGTATTTTTCTACAAATCTGTTGAAGAGATTTTTTTCCTCATTTCTTATAGAATCCCTGTATTGTTTGTATTTAACATCATCATAATCTTTAATAGCATTATATTTTCCGGTCCAGTCGGTATAAATAGTACTTGAAAAATACATTTGCTGAAATTTGGCTGCTTCATAATTTATATCCGCATCATCTCCTCTGAACATGATTGTTTTCAGAATATCTGGCCTGTCATTTTTTGATCCGTCAAATTCAACATAAATGCTATCCCCCGGATGAGTGAGGACACTAAAACTTGTTTTATATGATTATCCAGACATCGGTTGGAATGGGGTATCTGAAAGATACTTTAAAAGTACCATCTTCGTTAATAAATCTGTGATAATTTTATTCTTTCAGCATGTACAATCCAATTCGCATTTGCTACGACATCTATATTAAATATATCAGGATCAGGATTCAGAACTTTTCCGGCAATGATGATTTTTTTAAGAGGCGGGTTCCTATTCATTGCTGAACAATAAGTTCCGGTAAGGAAAATTAACAGGTACAGGAATTTTTTCATGGCAAGTGAATTTTGGTGTATATTTTCGTATTAATTATGATAATTATTTCATTTTATCAGGTTTCATTTACCGGCAATGATCATATTATTTCGAAAATTATCCATGTGAATAATATTTTTTCAGTTAACTAATTAATAAGGTAAAACGTTTTATAAACCGGCAGCAATTACTTTCCTCACATCTGATCTCAACCGATTTTTAACCGGCATTTCATGCTTCCTGCTATCAGTTTAACGAATAAATATAAAATAAAATCATGTATAATACAAGTTAAGGAGTCTATAAATAAATAGATTATATAAAAAGATCGATAGTCAATAATATCCAATAATAATACAAATACCTTCTAACGGGTTCTCTCTTTGTACACAAAGATTTTGTTATATTTGCCCCTAACTCTAATTAATAAAATTCAGGTTGAAAGTTACTTTTCTGGGAACGGGGACATCACAGGGAATACCGGTCATAGCCTGCCAGTGTAGGGTATGTAAATCGACCGATCCGCGGGATAAACGATTCCGGTCGGCGGTGATGATCGAACAGGGAGACAAAACCATCGTGATAGATACCGGGCCGGACTTCCGGCAGCAGATGCTGGCCAATGATGTAAGGAACCTTACGGCCATCGTTTTTACCCATGAACATAAAGACCATGTAGCCGGGCTGGATGATGTGCGGGCATTTAATTTTATTATGGGACGTGCAATCGATGTTTATGCCGAGAGCAGGGTACAGGAAAGGCTGAGGCGCGAGTTTGCCTATGTATTTGTCGAAAACCAGTATCCGGGAACGCCCAGGATTAACATGCACCTTATCGAAAATAAGAAATTCGAAATAGAAGGGATCGAAATTTTACCCATAAGGGCCATGCATTATGAATTGCCTGTTTTTGGTTTTCGAATCGGCGATTTTGCGTACCTCACCGATTTGAATTATATTGATGAGCAGGAAATGAAGAAGCTGAGCGGGGTTAAACATTTTGTTATTTCGGCACTTCGCAAAGAAAAGCATGTTTCGCATTTCAGCCTGTCGGAAGCGCTGGAGGTGATCGCACGTATTCATCCGCAGCGTGCCTATCTTACCCATCTGAACCACCAGTTCGGACTGCATGCAGAAGAAGAACCCCAATTACCGGATAACGTCTTTATTGCATATGATGGGTTGACGATTGATGTTTAGGTGATTTCAATTTAGGTATTTTCCTCTAATAAATTATATTCTACCCGATATTCCAGGTAACAAACAAAGTAATTGGCCTGGTTATGAGTTTAGTAATAGATAATATTTTTTATTTTTAATGACGGGTTGGAAACCCATCTACCTTTTTAGTGACGGGTTAAAAACCCGTCCACCGTGATCATCGGGTTGGAAACCCGATGTTTTCATCTCAATACTTCTGCAAAGCGTTATAAGAATTATTATTTTACTTATGTCTAACTTAGCTTTTAAGTCAATGTATGTCACAAAGGAACTCAAAGGAAAATGTAAATAACAGATGATTTATAAAGAGGGATCCAGTTGTTTGGCTTTCTGAATAAACAGGCCGGCTTTTTTGTTGTCCCCCAGCCGTTGATAAGTAATGGCAATGTTCAGATATGTCTTTGCATCGTTGGGATCGAGTTCAACCGCTTTCAGCAACCATTTCAGCGATTCCTGAAAATTTCCCGTCATGCCATAAGCCACCCCCAGGTCCTTACAGACTTCCTTGCTGTCGGGCTTACTGGCAGCGGCAACAGTCAGGTATTTTAGTGCCATGGGAAGGTTATTCTTAATCCGGCCGTACAGGTTTCCCAGTTTGTAATTCAGATCGTAACGACGCGGAGTATATTTCAGTAATTCCTGGTAAGTTTTAATTTTTTGATCCACATCATTCATGTGATCAAGCATATAAATAAGATTATTGTAAACCTTATCATTTCCCGGATCGACTTTAAGTATCCTGCGGTAAGCCGTCATTACCGAATCGATGTTCCCGGTAAGCTGATATTGTGCATTTCCGAGCAATAACCAGGCATCAACATATTCCGGGTGGATGGTTATCGCTTTGCGCAGATAAGTAAGTGACCGGTGTAGCAGTTCTTTCTTTTCTGCCGCATCATCTGTTTTTTCGGCACGTTCGAGAAGCGCTCCTCCTGCTGAACAATTACTTTTGGCGCTGTTTTCCGAGGTTTTTACGTCGGTAGTGAACAGGGTATAATCGTCTTTCCATACTTTATTCCGGGTAATGGTTTTCCAGCCGTAAAATCCCGATACCGGAACAATGATTAAAAAGAAGAGGATGTATTTTCCTGGTGTCTTTCCTTTGTCGATAATTAAATTCAGGAAACTGCCCGCGATCAGAAGAAACCCCAGGGACGACATGTAAACAAACCGTTCGTTCATAAACGTCCCAACCGGGAACAACAGGTTGGATACCGGTAGCAGGGCAGCCAGGTAAAACAGTATTCCGTATGAAACAATATTTTTTGCCCTGAACATCAGAACAGCGATAAAAGCAAGAAAAATATATCCCAGGAAAGGAACGATCACCCAAAAATTATTCCAGTGTTGCAGGGCTATGTGATACGGATAATAGTCAAAAGTTAGCGGATGTGGAAAAACAAGAAGTTTGATATATTTTCCCAATGTATAAAATATGGTGGCATAACGTTCGGATGCAGTGGCATAAAGAAACGGGTTATTCATCAGTTCGTGCGAGGGAGGGGCGGAGATGGG
Source organism: uncultured Bacteroidales bacterium (assembly GCA_963748095.1). GTDB lineage: Bacteria > Bacteroidota > Bacteroidia > Bacteroidales > UBA10428 > CAVVIO01. The sequence goes on along the minus strand of CAVVIO010000053.1, from coordinate 8,548 downwards.
ACCCACTACCATTTGCCGGATGAACAGAAAAACCAGGACAGCTGCCAGCAGAGAAACAAAAACAGCGCTTATTTTTTTGAAGGATACAGATGTGAAAAAATAGATTGTAAGCGGAATTAGGAACAGGAAAACGGCTGCATTTTCCTTTGATAACATGCCTAAGAACAGGATAACCGCACTGAACAGGAGCCAGTAACTTTTTTCTTTTTCAAGGTACAACAGCGCACACCTTAGGGAAAGCAAAGCGAATAACAATGCCAGTATTTCATCTCTTCCTTTAATGTTGGCTACCACTTCGGTATGCACGGGGTGGATGACAAACAGGATGCCGGTAAGAAAGGCAGCCGAAAACCACCATGCCCGTTTCCTTTTGTCAGACAACGGATAAAAGATCAGAAAAATAAGCATGCCTGTGAGTGCATAAAGAACAGCATTGATAATGTGGCTGACGGACGGATTAAGCCCGAAAAACTGGTATTCCACGGCAAATGTGGCGATCGACAAAGGGCGGTAACGGCCTCCGGCAACCAGGTTTTTCTTTTTACCAAAAAAACCGGTGAACGATTCATGAGTAAAAATATCTTTTATGCCCTTTAATCCCTGCTTTGTAAATTCATTCTGAGTGATCACAATGGCATCGTCGAGGGCATATTTATTTTTGAAAGTGTTACCGTACAGGCCAAGTGCCAGTAAAAAAATGATGAGGTATGCCCATCCCGGATGAAGCAGGAGCGTTTGTTTTTGCACGGATTCGGTTTTCTTTTTCATGATCTTCCGGAAATTTCTATAATAACCTGTTTAATTCATGAGATTCTTCATTTCACCTGCCTGTTGCAGACAGGTTACCGATGACAAAAAATTTTGTAAACAAAAAGTATAAAAGACACATAAGTTTAATTAAAATAAATTTGATATAAATAGTATTTTATATGTCCTCCTGCCGGACGGGCACTTACTTTTTCCTAGATGAAAAAGTAAGCAAAAAATCATGAAAAAAAATAAGCTTGCTGGCTTTTCATAGCAAACTCATCACACGTGGCACGCATTTTTTTCAGCGCTCGCTCTAATGGCATCTCTTTTAAATATTTTCACATTAAGATATTTATTTTTTACAAATAGTTTATCAATTTAATTTACTAATGCCTCATAAAATACCCCTTGTCATTCTTGAGGGAACCGAAGAATCTGTTGATTAATATGGATTTACTTAATTCATGAATAACGAGCTAAAATACGAAAAAGTTTTTATCACCCGGATGTGCGTATTAATTTAACAGATGCAATACTTCCAAATACAAGAATAAATGTTCCGGCCATTAAAAGCGCCATACCGAGGCTGATCCTGTCGGTCATCCATCCAAGGAAAGGGCCTGCTATGGAAAAAATTACCCGTATGATGAGACTTCTGACAGACAATACGGTTGCCCTGGTTTCCGATACGGTGTTCAGATTGATGTAGTTTTTTAATACAGGTGTGGCAATGCCCCTGATAAAGTAGAATACAAACAAAAAGCTGATGGCCCAGATGGCTATAAAAGATCCCTGAAGAAAATATCCCCCTGCAATTCCTGTGATAATTAAAATTACCGTCAGTTTCACCCCCAGTTTTTTCTCGATCCTGTAGGCAAACACCGATCCCAGTCCAACGGTCAGGTTCAGCAATGTCCAGATAATTCCGTACTGCGCCCTTGGTAATCCGGTAGTGAAAAAATAGATCTGCGTAAACCATGCCATGGTAAGTGTGGAAAAACCAATGACTGATGAGAACAGAATGGCATTTCGCAACGGCTTATTCCCGACCAGTGCATATTTCACAATATTAAAAATATAGCTGATATTACCCTTTACAATTTTCCGGTGACTGGCAGGTCTGGAAAGCATGATAGCCGCCGGAATTCCCAGTAATGTAACAGCTGTTTGGTAGTAGTAGGGAGTACGGGCACTCACAACAGCAAGCAATCCTCCCAGGATACCTGCGATTGATTCGGCAAAGTTTCCTGTGGCTGATATTCTGCCTTCATATTTCAGGTATTGTTTTTCCTTCTTCATATCAAGCAGGGTATCGTACAGCATGGCAGTATCGGAACCTGAAATAAAACTCTGTCCGACACCAAGTGCCAGTTCGGCCAGTAAGAAACCCCAGAAACCGTATGTGAGAGAATATATGGCAAACCCGATACTGCCGAAAGTGGTCCCCATGATCAGGGCATTTTTCCGTCCCCAGATATCGGCGGCATAACCTGAAGGTATCTCCAGCAGGGCAATAACAAGGGAATAAATTCCATGCAGCAGGAACAACTGAAAGTTGTCGAGTCCGTTTTCTTCATAAAACAACTTTACAATGGGCATGTACAACATGAACCATTGTGAAAATTTGATGATATAAAGTAATGTGATGTTTCTTTGTTCCCGTTGCCTCATAATCAATCTGGATCAGGCGCAAATATAGGATTGATTTGTTGATCAGGCCAGACTGAAGAAAAGAAAGTTTTAACAATGCTGATTAATAGTTGATAAAGGTTAGGTGATTTTATTAATTTTTAAATTTTTTCACAAAATTTAGTCGGATTGTATTGTAATTTACAAATGCTTATCTTTGATTAATTAAATTTTAATCATGGAATATATTGCTGAACGAATAACAATTGATGATAATATCTGTAATGGACGTCCAACAATAAGAGGTACGCGAATTACTGTTCAGACAATCCTTGATTTTCTGTCGGCAGGAGATTCGCCGGAGGACATATTGCAACAGTATCCATCGTTGGAATCGGATGATATTAAAGCGAGTATAAGGTTTGCAGCAGATTTAATGAATCGGAATTATTCAATCAAGACTTCTGCATAATGCGTTATTTGATAGACGAGAATTTACCTTATTACTTTAGTCTGTGGAATAATGATAAATTTTTGCATGTTCATGATCTGAAAGGAATAGCAACAGATATTGAGATTTGGGATTACGCAAAAGAGAATGAGCTAATCATTGTGACAAAGGACAGTGATTTTTCAAATAAGATTATGTTTAAAGCACCACCTCCCAAAGTAATACACATTAGATTTGGAAATGTAAGAATGCAAGAACTTCATGATTTACTTCATAAAATGTGGGATAGAATTGAAGAAGAGATAAAAAATCATAAACTGGTCAATGTTTTTATGGATAGGATTGAATCAATCAGTTAAAAAGTTAGATTATTTAAAAACGAAATAGATAAATAAATAAACATCATCTACATTATTTCTCTTCCAGTCCCTGGTTTCCCGAATCAAGTACCCATTTCCAGGTTCCGTCCGCATTTTTTTTCCATATTGTAACATAAGTTCCCTTTTGCATTGAAATAAATTTTCCATGCTCATCCGGCAACCATAAATCGTATATGCCATAGGTATAACCAAGGTCTCCGCTTCCAGAAACTTCGGCAAATGATGGTTCCCATGTAAGTTTAAACCCGCTGTCAGATTGCTTTTGTAATTGGTTACGAATGGAATCTGCGCCAACTAAGGGTTTACTATTGTCTCTGAGCATTACCGCTCCGGAATCGATAAAATGCAGAAAAGCATTATTGCTGCCGGTTTCGAATGATAATTTTGAAAAAGATCTGTCTGCATCCAACAGGGATTGTATTTCAGTTTGCCTGTCGATTTTAGGCTTACAAGACTGAGAGAATAAAAGAATGATGGCAAAACTGAAAACAACAGGAATGAGGTAATTTTTCATTGGTTTGAAAGTTTAGGTATAAAAATATATTGCGTTTATTTTACAAACTGTAAACTTATGATACGGAAAATTCATGGCTTGCAATAACTCATCTCAGCATTTCCGTATCTTCGAAATTAATGAAATAATTTTAAGTATTCAAATTTCTATTCAGAGGCAAATTTATTTACGCAAAATAACACCATCCATTTACAAAAAATCAGCCATCTTACTTCTCCGCTCGTAAAGCAGTACGTCCCTCCATTTTCCATGCATCCTGCCTACTTTTTCACGTTTGCCTACAAGGCGAAAACCGGTTTTCTCATGCAGTTTGCAACTTCCAGTATTTTCCGGAAATATTCCAGCCTGCAAAGTCCATAGGCCCGCTGATTCAGATTCGTTTATTAATCTGTTCATCAATTCTTCACCTATTCCTTTTCCCCTGAAACGACTATCGACATATATACTAACTTCGGCCACTCCCTGGTAAACACAACGTTCCGATACAGGCGATAATGCCGCCCATCCTACGATTTTATTTTCGTCAAGGGCAACGAGCCTGCAGGGTTTAATATGATTTTTATCCCATGTTTCCCATACGGGACATTCTGTTTCAAAAGTGGCATTTCCGGTATCGATTCCCTCCATGTATATTCGTTTTACCTCTGGCCAATGGACAGGTTGCATATATTCTAGTATAACTGGCATGTGATCTGTTATTTATAATCTTAATTTTTGTTGCTGGAATGAAAAGATTTTTATCCATAAAACCCACCGGAACGGCTGAATATTTTATCCGGTTTCCAACTGAATCCGGGACCATGGATCATTCTGTGTGCACTTCTGTGAAATTGAAAATCGTTTATTTCAAGGAATGTCCTGGCTGTCAGATTTTCTTCAGGTATTACAGTTGTGTTTTCTTTTCGGTAATGTTTTAGTATAAGCAATTGTAAACCTGCTTCATTTCTTCCGGCAATAATATGTCCTTCCCCAAGTTCGGGAAGATAAAAACCGGAAATACTGCCGGATGATTTATCATAATATACCCAACCCGATTTAAAGAAATGTTGCAAAAGGTTCATTCTCGATTCACCGCTGACTTCTTTATCCAAATGGGAAATTTCATCCAGGTCTGTTTTCTGTATCCTGCGGATAGATGAAAAATCGGGCATGATGGTAAGTGTTTTACTTTTATAGAATAAATAACGATCCTGTTGGCGGAATCCCAGCTTAAGGTATATCCTTTCTCCTTCTTCCGTGGCGATCAGGGATTGGGTATGACATCCCTGTAATTTTAAAAATTTTCCGACTGTTCTTGTGAGTTTTGTGCCAATTCCCCGGTTTCTGAAATTTTCGGAAACAATAACATGACTGATCCATCCGGTTTGTTGATTTACTATACCGGAAGCTATACCTGCAATCTCGTTATTAACAAATGCCACGATGGGAAAACAGAAGGGCTGCTCTACATAAAACCTGAAATAATGGGTAATATCCGACCAACCCTCCGGTTGTAATTGATATATGTTCTCAATATCATTTTCTGTCATCTGCCTGATCTTTAAATTTTTTAATGTTGGAGGTATGCCGGTGACAGGTTTCATGATTAATGATTTTTCTGTTATTAAGCCTATGTTACCATTTAGTGCTTTTTCACAAAAATACCCATAATAAGCAATACAAGCAATACAAGGGCAATGACTCCTGATAACACAATAGCCCAGCGGTTCACTATTCTTGATTCGGCAACCATTTCATAATTATTAGCATAATATTTCAGTGCGCCGAAATTCCAGGTAACCTTGTTTCCTTCTACTGTATTGGCATTTGTGTTTATAAGCAACCCCGGCATAACTACTACATTTGTATAGTCATCGCCGGTATAGTCATCATTAAATAGTTTGGTTAACTCCAGTTTACGGTCAAATTCGCGAAAACTATTTTTGTATTGATCATATAACTGTGTAATCAGATAATTATGAAGAAACTGGTATAAAACATTTGTGATCTTTTCGGATGACTGTATGTTGAGATTCGTGCGGTAGATTACATTTAACAGGCTATCATTGTCCCATTTCAGACTATCCAGAATCATCCGGGAGGAGGTATCCTTTTTAACGGCATCTTTCAGGATATTGAAATATTCTTTTAAAATATTTTCTGCCTGCCATTTATCGAATTTTGCGGAAATTTCATTTTCCCGTTTTTCCATTTTAACACTGTCTTCTTTGGTCAATTCAGGAACTTTCATTTGTTCATCAGCATGGAAAAAATCATTTTTCACGGGATCAAAAACAAAGTTTTTTTCTTCTGTATCCATTAGAACTCCCAATTCAGTTTCTGTCATATAGTCGTTGACAGGTACTTCATTAAAAGGAAAGATACATCTTATAGGTTTCACGATAGGTAATAAAAGTATAAAACCAGCGGAAACGCTTTTTAAATTCAGCTTTAATATTTGTTCTTTCAGTGAAGGACGAATCGGTATAAATTTCCTGGTTCAGAGCGGTTACATTCGCAAAGTGTTTTCGGGCTGTATATACATATTTTCTTTCCTTGGATGAATCTTTTTTTGCTACATCTTCCCATCTTGTAGTGATTTCCCATGTACTGTCGACCGGAACTTTAACCGAACCATCGAATATAGCAGATGAATCTCCTCTGACAGTAAATGTACGGTCGAGTGATCCATCCGGATTTACCTGGGTAGTTATGGTATAATCGAGGCATCCTGAAACACTGATAATCAATACCAGGGAGATTGTGAGCAGTCGAATAAAGCTTTTATTTTTCATGATTATAAATTTTAGATATTATTTTTAAAGCATCCAATCAGATGCCTATGGAAATTTTGATTTCGTATTTTTATCTTTTATCAGTTGGCTTGTTTTATAATAACGGCATAATTTTTTACTTATAGTGATCCATTCGTTTTTAGAAAATTTATTGTCTTTGGCATAATCGGAAATAGCATTTGATAATTCCGTTTTTGTTAAAGGCATGGTTTGCAATAACACAAAACAATCTGACTGTAAGATATTATTTTTTGTAGCAATATTTGTTTGAGTTGCTATGTGTTTTTCAAGATTTGAGATGTTGTTCAGGATGTAACCATATTCAAATACAAATGTCAATGCCAGAATGATAATTATAGTTGTAAGTGCCATTTTTACTTTTTGTATGGCAAGCCATTCTACCGGCAAATCCTGGAAAATTGTTTTATTCTCCTTATGATAAGGAATCGACAGCATCTTCACCGCTTCCAGGATATCCGATGTAAGTTTCCCTGGATGAGAGGCAACCGGCTGATGATTTTTAAGTTTTTCTATAAATTTTTCGGAAGCCTGAATTTTTTGCCAATCATTCTCACACTGTTCACATTTGTTAATATGATCTTTCACCCTTTGAAATAATGTGGGTTCAAGTTCACCTTTCCTGTAAAGGTACATGAGCTTTCTTGTTTTTTTGCAGTTCATCTTCATTCAATTTATAGATCAGATTCTTCCAGTTTGTTACGGATAGCCAGCCGGGCCAGGTACAAGTTGCTTTTCACAGCTCCGGGTGACATATGTAATATATCAGCGATCTCGCGAATATCGAGGTCCTGCAGGTCACGAAGGGTAAATACCATCCGTTGTCTGGCAGTAAGGTGATGCGATAGATTGCGGACTTTCTCAACCAGGTCACGATCCGTCAGCTTTTTATCTTCATTGTTTACATCAGGAATCACCATTACATTACTGGTATCTGTAGATGTGGTCATATGCTTTCTTCTCCTCTTTTCTGTTTTTAATTTATCAAGACAAAGATTGGTTACAATTTTATACAGCCAGGTGGTAAAGCGTATTCTGGTATCGTATTTCGATATATTTTTCCATACCCTTATAAATGTTTCCTGAACAATATCCTTAGCATCTTCTTCATTCCACACAATTCTGAAAGCAAGTATGTAAGCGTAAGGTTGATAAAGCCGTACCAGTTTTTCAAATGCCCTCAGATCACCCGCCACACATCGATCAAAAAATGCTGTTTCCGGTTGTGAAAATTTATCCGGTGGAATGTTCATAGCAAGGTTAATAAATGTGTTTTGGCAAATTAATATCAATGATACGACACAAATCGGCTAAAGTCAAATAGAAATATTGAAGATACTGGTTTTTTATTATTTCCGACATGCTGAGTTTTCAGCTATTAAAAATATTCACAAAGCTGTATGGCAAGGAGAATTCATAAGTTATTATATCTATCATTTGTTACGGTTGAGTAGCTAAAATGTACTAATATTAAAGATGATGCCATATGAGCGAGCGTTGAAAAAAATGCGTGCTACGTGGGATAAGATTACTGTGGAATACCGTCAAGCTTATTTTTTTCAACGCTCGCTTGACCATATGGCATCATCTTTAATATTAGTACATTTTAGCTACTCAACCGTAACAATGGATCAATATAATAACTTATGAATTCTCCTTGCCATACAGCTTTGTGAATATTTTTAATAGCTGAAAACTCAGCATGTCGGAAATAATAAAAAAACCAGTCTCTTCAATATTTCTATTTGATACTGGTTTTTTATTATTTCCGACATGCTGAGTTTTCAGCTATTAAAAATATTCACAAAGCTGTATGGCAAGGAGAATTCATAAGTTATTATATCTATCATTTGTTACGGTTGAGTAGCTAAAATGTACTAATATTAAAGATGATACCATAAGAGCGAGCGCTGAAAAAAATGCGTGCTACGTGAGATAAGATTGCTATGGAATGCCGTCAAGCTTATTTTTTTCTTGATTTTTTGTTTACTTTTCTCATCAAGGAGAAAAGTAAATGCCCGTCCGGCTTGAG
>CAVVIO010000052.1:0-14977 GCA_963748095.1 uncultured Bacteroidales bacterium | reverse complement strand
TCATCTGAAATCTCAAATGCACACGCGGCTCTTGTCCAGTTTGCCTTTTATGGCGGTTATGCTACCATGGCTATACCTGCTGCTCTATTCGTGAAAAAATACAGTTATAAAAAAGGTATCCTTATTGGTCTGGCCTTATACGCAACCGGAGCTTTGTTGTTTTACCCAGCTGCCAAATTTGAAATATTCGGTTTTTTTCTTGTTTCACTCTATATTTTAACTTTTGGATTAGCATTTTTAGAAACAACATCCAATCCATATATACTTTTTATGGGAGATGAGAAAACAGCCACCCGTCGGTTAAACCTGGCGCAGTCATTTAATCCGATGGGATCTCTGATTGGGATGTTTGTAGCTTCAAACTATATTCTGGCTTCCCTGCAGTCAGATACCCGGGATGGAGCAGGGAATCTGATATTCCCTACTTTAGGTGTCAATGAAAAAGCAAGTATCCGTGCGCATGATCTTATGATTATTCGAAATCCCTATGTAATACTGGGAATTGTGGTAATTGGTATGCTCATCCTAATTGCATTATCGAGAATGCCAAAACGTAAAAACGCCGAACATGAAGTCCATGCCCTTGATACTTTTAAACGGTTGCTAAAGTATCCTGTTTACAGGGAAGGTGTTATTGCCCAGGTCTTTTATGTGGCTGCACAAATTATGTGCTGGACATTCATTATTCAGTATGCCGGTCATTTGGGAATTTCCAAAGAAACTGCTCAAGATTATAATATTGCAGCCATGTCCATATTTCTTTTAAGTCGGTTTATCAGTACCTTCCTGATGAAATATATAAATTCCAGGAAACTATTAATGTTTTTTGGTATTGGTGGAATGGTCACAATAACGGGTACAATATTAATTCAGGGAATGGGTGGATTATATTGCCTGATTGCGACTTCAGCTTTTATGTCACTTATGTTCCCAACAATATATGGTATTGCACTGGAAGGAATTGGAGATGATGCAACTTTGGGAGCTGCTGGTTTAGTAATGGCTATTGTAGGTGGGGCGCTGATGCCTCCTTTACAGGGCGCTATAATCGATCAGGGTACAGTGCTTGGAATGCCTGCTGTTAACTTCTCATTTATATTACCTTTTATATGCTTTGTTGTTATTTCCATTTACGGATACCGGACTTTAAAATTCAGGCACTTAAATTTCAGTTAAACCAGGCATTTTAAAGAAAATGAAACGAATTGTATGCTATTTATTATATGTAACTTATTGTTGAAAGTTTAAATCAGATACAAAATTTCTTTTATCGGGCATTTCACAGTTTCATTTTCCGGTACTTTGTATATAAAATTTCATGTAAAATAACATTATACTACTTGCTTAAAAAATTTAAAATAAGATACGATGCTATTAAAAGGACAATTACCTAAAATTGGAATAAGGCCGACCATTGATGGCCGGTTGGGTGGTGTACGGGAATCACTCGAAGAGCAAACAATGAACATGGCAAAAAGGGTTGCTGATTTTATTACCAGTTCAGTTAAATATCCCAACGGAAAACCTGTAGAATGTATAATAGCCGATTCAACCATTGGTGGGGTTGCTGAAGCTGCTGCTTGTGCGGAAAAATTTCAGAAAGAAAATGTAGGTGTTTCCCTTACCGTTACGCCCTGCTGGTGTTACGGATCTGAAACCATTGATATGAACCCTGAAATTCCTAAGGCAATATGGGGTTTTAACGGTACCGAACGTCCTGGAGCCGTGTACCTGGCTGCGGCATTAGCCGGTCATAACCAAAAAGGTCTTCCTGCATTTGGTATTTATGGTAAAGACGTGCAGGATAGTAATGATACCGAAATTCCAAAAGATGTTCAGGAAAAGATCTTACGTTTTGTACGCGCTGGGATGGCTGTAGTCCTGATGAAAGGGAAATCCTATTTGTCGATGGGTTCTGTTTCAATGGGAATTGCCGGATCGATTGTTCAGGACTGGTTCTTTCAGGAATACCTGGGGATGAGAAATGAATATGTTGATATGTCGGAATTTACCCGTCGAATTGAGGAAAGTATTTATGATCCGGATGAATACACAAAAGCTCTGAAATGGGTAAAAGAAAACTGTAAGGAAGTGGAAGATACGAATCCACCAGAGCAAATGCGTACGAGAGAACAAAAGGACAAAGACTGGGAATTTGTTGTTAAAATGACGCTTATTGCCCGTGATCTTATGGCAGGAAATCCAAAACTTAAGGAACTCGGATTTGGTGAAGAATCACTCGGTAGAAATGCTTTGGTTGCCGGTTTCCAGGGTCAGCGGCAATGGACCGATCATTTTCCCAATGGCGATTTTATGGAAGCGATTCTGAACTCTTCCTTCGACTGGAACGGCATACGACAACCTTACCTGGTGGCTACCGAGAACGATTCATTAAACGGGGTGGCTATGCTGTTCGGACATTTATTAACAGGTACCGCACAGGTATTTGCCGATGTACGCACTTACTGGAGTCCCGAATCTGTAAAACGGGTAACCGGATACACTCTTGACGGGCAGGCAAAAAACGGAATTATTCATTTGATCAATTCAGGTTCAGCAGCTCTTGATGGGAACGGCGAACAAACAGCTAACAGTAAACCGGTGATGAAGCCCTTTTGGGAAATCACAGAGGAGGAAAAACAAAAATGCCTCGATGCTACTGAGTGGTGCCCGGCTGTAACTGAGTATTTCAGGGGGGGAGGCTTCTCATCACGTTATAAAACTAAAGGAGGAATGCCTATTACTATGAGCCGGATCAATATCATTAAAGGACTTGGACCTGTAATCCAGATTGCCGAGGGATATAGTGTTGAGATTCCTGGTGAAGTCCATACCAAACTGGATGAGCGAACAAATCCTACCTGGCCGACTACCTGGTTTGCTCCCAGATTAACCGGCGAAGGTGCATTTGTAGATGTATATTCAGTGATGATGAACTGGGGAGCAAATCATGGCGCTTTTTCATATGGTCATATCGGAACTGAACTGATAACACTGGCTTCCATGTTACGAATTCCGGTTTGCATGCACAATGTTCCGAAAGATAAAATTTACAGGCCCTCTGCATGGGCTGCTCATGGCATGAATGCCGAAGGTGCAGATTACAGGGCTTGTGCTACCTATGGACCACTTTATAAATAATACGATAGAAGAGTAGTTAACTATTTAATAGTTTTTAATCGATAAAAGCTTTTGTGGAAATGAAAAAAAAGGTTGTAATAGTGCTGGACTGCGGTGCAACTAATTTACGGGCTATTGCTGTCGATGACAAAGGGAGCATTGTAGCTGCTCATTCGTTTCCTAATAATACATCGGATGATCCTTTTTATCCTGATTACAAAATCTGGGATGTAAAGGAAATATGGACGAAGCTTTCGGAGGCAGTCCGGAAAATCATTCAACAGATTAATGATCATGAAATTGCCGCAGTAACCGTTACAACATTTGGTGTAGATGGTGCTCCCTTCGATGTACAAGGGAAACAACTTTACCCGGTAATTTCCTGGGCCTGTAAACGCACAGAACCTGTGATGCAGAACATCTCGAAGTACATCTCTTTTCAGGAATTGTATACCCTGAATGGTGTTAATGAATTTTGCTTTAATACATTGTATAAACTTATATGGTTCAGGGAAAATAAACCGGAAGTATTAGAGAAAATGGATCACTTTGCTTTTATTTCGTCCATATTTCTGAATTTTTTATCAGGTGAATGGGTGACTGAAAGTACTATGGCAGGCACGTCTATGTTGACCGATTACAAAACCGCAAATTTTTCGGAACTCATTTTGAATAAAATTGGGTTGGATAAGAACAAATTCAGACCTATTGTAAATGCCGGAGAAATGATCGGAAGAGTAACAGACAAAGCCTTCCTGGAAACCGGATTGCCCATTGGTACTCCCGTTGTCGCTGCGGGACACGACACCCAGTTTGCTATTTTCGGATCGGGAGCAGATGAAAATGAGGCTGTTCTGAGTTCCGGAACCTGGGAAATTCTGATGACAAGAACGCGTTCGGTATCTACAAATGAAAAATTAAGAAAAGCCGGGGTGACCATCGAACTGGATGCTATTCCCGGTTTGTACAATCCGGGCATGCAGTGGCTTGGTTCCGGAATTGTCGAATGGATTAAAAATACCTTTTATGCAGCTGAAAAAAACAAGAAAGATATTTATTCACTAATGATTTCCGAGGCAGAATCCTGTAAGGATGCCTGGATTTCCATCTCGCCGGATTTTATAAACCATAGGGGATCTGTTTCCGGATTGGGTTTAAATTCGAATCGCGCTGAAATTTTTCGGGCTTTACTTGAGACATTATCCGTGAAAACCAAACAAAGTCTGGCTATCCTTGAAGATTCCTGCGGATTTAAGGCAGATTCCCTTATATGTGTCGGTGGGGGCTCTAAGAATGATTTTTGGAACCAGCTCAGGGCTAATGCGCTTGGTATTCCGGTCAAGACCATATCTGTAAAAGAAACAACTGTATTGGGTGCGGCATTGTTTGCATTTTACGGGACTGGATATTTTAATTCTCCTGAAGAGGCCAGGTCACAGATCAATTATAATACACAAATATTTCACCCTGAGTTGTAATAAGAAATCATTTGATCACGGTAATATGGGGTCTGAAGTTTGGAGTACTTCAAGTTTAGATTTTAAAAGTTCAATGAAATAGATTCTAAAAACATTAGATACCTAGGCACTTTAAGTACTTTTGGCACTTCAGGCACTCCACTCTTATTTCAAAAAGTCCCGTAAATTGGACTAATCTCAGTATTGCAGTAAAGACGTGAGTAGAAATAAAATCCGGGTTTATTGGTGGCGATTTTACGGTCGAGGATAAGCACTGGTTTTTCAGGATCGATTTTAAGATATTCTGCTATTCTTTTATCTGCCGAGATTGCTCTTAAACGCTGTTCACCACCGGTAACCTCAATGCCATAATTTTTTCGTAATACGCTGAAAAGCGATTTGTCTTTTAATTGCAGAGACGTAAAACGGGGCAGGTTGATATTCGGCAAATAAGTGATATCGTAAAATACCGGTCGTTCTTCGAGCAGGCGCAGCCTTTCAAAATAAATACACCCCGATTCCTTTTCAATATCGGAAAGAGAATACATGAAGGGCTCCTCCCAGTTTTTGATCTTCGGTTTTAACAATATTTCTGTTTTCAGGTTTTTAGATCCAATAGCAGAAGTAGTTCCTGAAATTGATAAAATTCCTATACCTTTAGGAAGTTCATTAACAATACTGCCTTTACCTTGCTGTTTTTTTATAAAACCATCATTCACCAGGGCAGTTAGCGCCTGCCTGACAGTTGGCCGTGTAACCCGGTGTATCTGGCAAAGGTCATTCTCAGAAGGTAACAGGTCACCTTCTTTATATACACCCTCTTCAATATGTTTTCGAAGTAATTCATATAATAACCGGTATTGTGGTATTCTCTTTTCCATGATGTAAAAATAATAATTTTATTTTAACTTGTATTTACAAGTCAAAAATTATATCTTTACGGCTACTTTTAAATGCCCTTAGATAAAGGGATATTGTTTGATTTCTTTTTGTTTTTAAAACAACATGTATTTACATGTGAATAAACCAATTCTAACAAAGATATAATAAAAATTCGATGGCAGAAGCAGTTTTAATGCCGAGACAAGGCCAGTCGGTTGAGTCGTGTATTCTCACCGGGTGGTATAAAAAAACAGGGGATCCGGTTAAAAAGGGGGAAATTTTATTTTCCTACGAAACAGATAAAGCTTCATTTGAGGAAGCAGCACCTGTTGATGGAATATTATTGGCTACTTTTTTTAAGGAAGGAGATGAAATACCAGTACTTACTAATGTTGCTGTTATAGGTGAGGCGAATGAATCTATATTGGATTTTAAGCCGGGAAAACTATCTGATGAGAAGAAAGAAAAAAAAACTGATACTGCACAAGAAAAATTACTTGAAACAACTGAAATAAAAACCAATAAATCCGAAGCCAAAAATATTTCCACAGAAAATAAAGAACAGTTTCTATCTCCAAGGGCAAGATGGAAAGCAGAAAAGTTAGGAGTTGTCATAGATTCGATAAAAGGAACAGGGCCTAAAGGTCGCATTATAGAAAGAGATGTTGACAAGGCTGCCAAATCGGGAAAACTTCTCACATCCCTGGCTAAAGAAATTGCGGAAAAGGAAAAGATTTTGATTAGGACAACTGGTAACGGAATGGGGGGAAGAATAACGGCGGACGATATATTAAATCAGAAAAACACGACGGACGGAGATTTTGAAATAACTCCACTGACCAATATTCGGAAATTAATTGCAGAGAATATGCACGCATCTCTGCAAAATTCAGCACAACTCACTCACCATATGAGCGCTGACGCACGGCGGTTGCTTAAATGGAGAAAAAAATTCAAAGAAGATTCTTTAAAAACGAACACATCCAACATTACAATCAATGACATGGTGTGTTTTGCTGTAATTAAGGCACTGAATACCAAGCCTGGAATAAATGCGCATTTTTTGGGTGATAGCATACGCAGATATAATAGAGTGCACCTTGGACTAGCCGTTGATACTGAACGGGGACTGATGGTACCCACACTTAGAAACGCTGACGATTATAATATTTACGGGCTTTCTTCCCAACTCAGGCAACTGGCTGAAAGTTGTAAAACCGGGAACATCGATCCCGATCTACTGGCTCCCACAGCAGCATCTTTCACAGTTTCAAACCTGGGTTCATTTGGCGTCGAAATGTTCACTCCGGTTATTAATTTACCACAGTGCGGAATACTGGGCGTTAATACAATTATAAATCGTCCGGCAGATCTGGGTGATGGGGTAATTGGCTTTGTTCCCTTTATTGGATTATCGCTAACATACGATCACAGGGCACTTGACGGTGCTCCGGCTTCCGATTTCCTGCGTGAAGTAAAAAATCAGATAGAAAACCTTGACCTTAATAGTGAAGAATAATATGTATGACCTTGGAATATTGGGCGGCGGTCCTGCCGGATATGTTGCTGCCGAAAGAGCTGCCGGCAGGGGCTTAAAAACAGTGATTTTTGAAAAAAGAGAATTGGGAGGGGTATGCCTGAATGAAGGATGTATTCCTACAAAGGCACTTTTATATGCTGTTAAAATTGCTGATAATGCTCGTGAAGCATCGAAGTACGGATTAAAAATTAATGATATTGGTTTTGATTTTCCGGCTATGATGAAGCGCAAGGACAAAGTAGTACAAAAACTGGTGAATGGTGTCGCTGCAAAGATGAAAGCCGGGAAGATTGAAGTAATAGAAGGAAAAGCTGAAATAGAAGGAAATATAGAAAACATCATTCATATTCAGAGTAACGGTAAAATTTACCAATGCCTGAACCTGCTTATTTGCACAGGTTCGGAAGCTATGATACCACCTGTAAAGGGACTTTCGGAAACAGAATATCTTACTAACCGCGAAATACTTCAGTTGGAAACCATACCGGAAAGCCTGAATATCATAGGAGGAGGTGTGGTAGGGATTGAGTTTGCAAGTTTATTCAGTTCATTGGGAACAAAGGTAACCGTGGTGGAAATGATGGAAGAAATTCTTCCCGGAATTGAACCTGAAATGAGCAGACTCCTACGGGAAACCCTTTCTAAAAAAGGAGTGGAGTTTTATCTGGAATCTAAAGTAACCGAAGCCAAAGGAGGCGAACTGATAGTTGAGAAAGACGGAAAACAACTGCATCTCAGCGCTGAAAAATTATTAGTAAGTGTAGGCCGCAAACCGAATATTGAAGGATTCGGACTTGAAAAGCTGAATGTGGAACTATTCCGCGGTGGAATAAAGATTGATTCCAACTGCCGTACCAATGTGCCCCACGTTTATGCCGCCGGCGATGTTACCGGCTTCTCACTTTTGGCACATACCGCCAGCCGCGAGGGCGAAGTAGCAGTCAACCATATAACCGGAAAAAAGGATTTTATGCGGTATAATGCTATCCCGGCCGTAGTTTACACGAATCCTGAGATTGCAAGTGTAGGACTGACTGAAGAACTGGCCAGGAAAAAAAATATAAAATACAAAGTTAAAACACTTCCCATGGCTTATGCAGGCAGGTTTATTGCGGAGAATGAAGGAAAGAACGGCATTGTTAAAATACTTGTCGGGACTGAATTCAATGAACTACTCGGTGTGCATATGATCGGCAATCCTTCCTCAGAAATGATCTATGGCGCTGCCATAGCCATTGAAGCACAATTACGTATCGATGATCTCCAGGAAATCGTTTTCCCGCATCCCACTGTTTCCGAAATATTGCGGGAGACAATTTTCGCTTTTGGGAATTAATAATTATTAAAAAATAACAACAAGGAATAATTAGAAAAAGAGTTTCACTATGCCAAAGATTCAATTTTTAGATCCAAAAAAAATAAGAAAATCCGGGGAAATTACTTTCGGGGAGATCCCTGTTAACCAATATAAAAGATCGCTTTCCGAAGAACGCATAGTTTTTTCAGATACAGATTTAACCGGCATTTACCATGATATGGTTGTAATTCGTGAGTTCGAGACCATGCTTAATCTCATAAAGACAACCGGCGAATACGAGGGAATTGCATACAACCATCCGGGGCCTGCTCATTTATCCATCGGACAGGAAGCAGCCGCGGTAGGAATGGCGTACACCCTTTCTGTTGATGATTTTATATTTGGGTCACATCGCAGTCATGGTGAAGTTTTGGCAAAAGGACTGGCAGCAATCAAACAGCTCGATGAAAAAAAACTGACCACGATTATGGAAGGTTTTTTTGATGGCAATATACTACGTGTTATTGAAAAATATCAAAAAGGTTCCGTTAAAGATTTGGCTAAAGATTTTCTGTTATATGGTACGCTGGCGGAAATATTTGCCCGTGAGAATGGATTTAATAAAGGACTGGGAGGATCCATGCACGTATTTTTCACTCCATTTGGCATTTACCCCAATAATGCCATCGTGGGCGGTTCGGGAGATATAGCCGTCGGAGCTGCATTGTATAAGAAAGTTAACAACAAGAAAGGTATTGTTGTTGCCAATATCGGGGATGCTTCGGCTGCCTGCGGCCCTGTTTGGGAAGGTATGCAGTTTGCTTCTATGGACCAGTTTAAAAAATTGTGGGATAAAACACATCAGGGCGGACTTCCCGTTATTTTTAATTTTATGAATAATCTGTATGGTATGGGCGGGCAGACCTGTGGAGAGACAATGGGCTTTGACTTATTGGCCCGGATTGGAGCAGGTATAAACCCCGATATGATGCATGCCGAACGGATTGATGGCTATAATCCGCTTGCTGTAATCGATGCATTTAAAAGAAAACGGAAAATTCTGGAAGAAAAAGAAGGTCCTGTCTTGCTTGACACACTCACTTACCGGGTTAGCGGACACTCGCCTTCGGATGCTTCTTCCTATCGTTCAAAAGAAGAAATAGAAGCATGGATGAGTGAGGACTCTATTGTTGCTTTTGGCAATGATCTGGTTAAAAACAAAGTTACATCTAAAGAGCAACTGGAAAAAATAAATTCTGAAACGAAAGAGATACTTAAAAAGATACTCAAACTTTCTATTGATGATAAAATTTCCCCGTTGCTTAACATGGATAATGATCCCAATGCAATTGGCAAATTGATGTTTTCCAATCAGTCGGTTGACAAAATGGAAGAGCGGAAACCGGAAACACTCCTTTCTTTGGAGGAAAATCCCAGGGTGAAACAGTTGAAAGAGAAAGAGCGCTTTGCTTTGGATACAAACGGCAAACCTTTTTCGAAACTGAAAACGTATCAGCTCAGGGACGGAATTTTTGAAGCAATAATTGACAGGTTTTATAAAGATCCAACCCTGGTTGCCTATGGTGAGGAAAACCGCGACTGGGGAGGTGCTTTTGCAGTTTATCGCGGTTTAACCGAAGCGCTTCCCTATCACAGGTTGTTTAACTCGCCCATTTCGGAAGGTGCAATTGTAGGAACGGCAATCGGATATGGAATGGCCGGGGGCAGGGTAGTGGCCGAGATTATGTATTGCGATTTTCTGGGCCGTTCGGGTGACGAGGTATTTAACCAGTTACCAAAATGGCAGGCCATGAGTGGCGATATCATTAAAATGCCGGTAGTTATCCGTGTATCAGTGGGATCAAAATACGGGGCTCAGCATTCCCAGGACTGGTCATCGCTGGTAGCACACATTCCCGGACTTAAAGTTGTATTTCCTGCAACACCATACGATGCCAAGGGTTTGATGAATGCAGCATTACAGGGAACCGACCCTGTTATATTTTTTGAAAGTCAGCGTATTTACGATGTAGGAGAACATTTTCACAAAGGAGGTGTGCCTGCAGCTTACTATGAAATACCTATCGGTGAACCGGATATAAAAAGGAAAGGAAAAGACATCACTATCCTTACAATAGGAGCTACCTTATATCAGGCAATTAAAGCAGCCGACACCTTATCTGAAAAATACAATCTTTCAGCTGAAATTATCGATGCCCGGAGCCTGGTACCTTTTAATTACGAGTTGGTGATTGAATCAGTTAAAAAGACAGGACGGATTGTCCTTGCCAGTGATGCAACCTCCAGGGGATCTTATCTGAAGGACATTGCACAGAATATTACCGAACTTGCTTTTAATTATCTGGATGCTCCTCCGGTCGTTGTCGGTTCACGTAACTGGATCACTCCAGCATACGAAATGGAAAACTATTTCTTTCCACAACCGGAGTGGATATTGGATGCCATACATGAACGGATTGTTCCTTTGAAAGACCATCGGGTGACGACAAACTGGACAGAACCTGAACAGGTTCGAAGAAATAAACTGGGAGTTTGACCAACCTGCAAATTATTATTAAAATCTTAACCCATGAATAATATTTTATTTGACAGGATTTTTAAAGTAAACGGACATATACACACTCCTTATTCATTCAGCTCATTCGAAAGCATTAAGCAGGCCTTTCGGCTGGCTTCAACTGAACGTATTCAGGTATTGGGGATCAATGATTTTTATGTGACTGATGGGTATAGTGAATTTTCCGAACTTTCTGAAAAATATCATATTTATCCGTTGTTTAATATCGAACTGATCAGTTTATTAAAAGATTATCAAAAAGCAGGTATAACTGTTAACGATCCGAATAATCCGGGCAGGGCATATATCAGCGGAAAAGGGATGTCGGTGCCTTTTACATTAAATGAAGAATACCGGAAATTGCTGGATAATATAATTCTCGAAAGCCAGCAACAGGTAAAGGAAATGGTTATTAAAATTAATTCACTTTTAAATAAACTCCATGCAGGGTTTAATTTGTCTTTTGATGAAATTAAAAAGGAATTTGCCAGGGAACTTGTACGCGAACGCCATATCGCCAAAGCGCTAAGAATAGAATTAGAGAAAAAATTTAAAGATGAAATTAAATTAAAAAAGTTCTTAAAAAATCTGTATTCCGGTGTGGAATGTAATGTTATGACGACTAATCATGCTGCATTTGAAAATGAGATAAGGAGTAATTTGCTTAAAGCAGGAGGAGGTGCTTTTGTTCCGGAAACGGACAATGCATTTATAGAGACTACTAAAGCAATAAAACTTATTCGTATGGCGGGAGGAATTCCTACCTATCCGGTTTTACTGGATGATAAAAACGGTAATTTTACCATTTTTGAAAGTGATAAAGTGCAGCTTCTTGAAAAACTGAGTAAAATGGGCATTTATTCGGTAGAATTTATTCCCAACAGGAACAGTCTGGACAAGCTTAGGGAGTATACATTGTATTTTTATCATAATAATTTTCTGGTAACTTACGGTACTGAACATAATACTCCTGATATGATTCCACTTACACCAACTTCACGGGATGCAATTCTTGACGATCGTGAATTACTTGGTATTGTAAGTAACAGCACTGCGGTAATTGCAGCTCATCAGCATCTGAAAGCGAAAGGAGCTAAAGGATATCTCAATGAAGACGGACAGGCTGATTACAAAAACATGAAAGACTTTATTGAACTGGGAAATAATACTATAAATGATTATATTAATTAATAAATTATTTATAATCAGTAATGAATAACGCAATGATACTTGATATTGAATTTATGCATCCCAGAGATCAGATAGTTCTGATAATTAATCGTATTTATAAGCGGGGATTGACAACAACAACGGGAGGTAACATTAGTATTCTCGATGAAAACGGGGATATGTGGGTTACCCCGTCAGCTATAGATAAAGGATCTCTCAGGGCTTCCGATATTGTTCTGGTGAAGAAAGAAGGAACAATTATCGGACGACATAAACCCTCGTCGGAATATCCTTTTCATAAAGCCATTTACGAGTGCCGGCCCGATATAAAAGCGATCATTCATGCGCATCCGCCTGCTCTTGTTTCTTTCAGTATCGTAGGACAAATTCCTGACACCAATATTATTCCACAGGCAAAGCATGTTTGCGGACCAATAGGTTTTACCGGATACGCATTACCCGGGAGTAACGATCTGGGTGATAAAATTGCCGAAGGTTTTAAAAAAGATGTAAACGCGGTGATTATGGAAAACCATGGTATTGTAGTTGGCGGAAGGGATATGATTGATGTGTTTCAGCGTTTTGAAACGCTTGAATTTTCCGGGAGGACAATCATTAGCGGAAAAACGATAGGGGAACCGCGATTTCTTACCAATGATCAAATTGAAGAATTTGAGGCGCAAATTCCGATACTGTTGCCTGAACAAAAACATACAGAATATCCTGTTGATGAACGGGAAAAAAGAAAAGAAATCGTCAATATAGTGCGCCGTGCCTGTGAACAGGGATTGATGATAAGTTCCTATGGTACCATCTCGGTGCGATGGAAGGATAATGATTTCCTGATAACCCCGACCAATGTCATGCGCTGGGACCTGCAATTAAAGGATATTGTTCAGATTAAAGATGGTAAACGCGAAGCAGGCAAACTTCCCAGCCGCTCGGTATGGCTGCACCAGGAAATATATAAAAGAAATCCTCACATTAATTCTGTTATTCTAACGCAATCGCCTTATCTGATGGCTTTCGGAGTTACAGGTATGAAGTTTGATGTTCGGACAATTCCGGAAAGCTGGATTTTTTTACAGGATGTGCCCAATGTGCCATTTGGCTCACACTTTAAAGATAATGATACTATTCTTGAAATAATCGGCAAAAAGGCGCCTGCAGTTATCATCGAAAATGATTCGGTTCTGGTAACGGGTGATAAACTTCTTCAAACCTTCGACAGGCTCGAAGTAGCTGAATTTAGCGCCAAGTCGCTTACAATGAGTGTCTCGTTGGGGAAATTAAAACCTATAAACGATCAGCAAATTGAAGATCTCAGAAGAAAATTTTTGAGTTAGTTATACAGCTTTTGAACGAATTGTAAGAAGTAATAGTCTTTTTAGTGATGAAACAGGAAATACAGAAATTAATAGAGATATCGAACTTTTACGGCAAAAACAAAGAATTTGTAATTGCCGGAGGAGGCAATACTTCTTTTAAAAATAAGGAACACGTCTGGATAAAAGCAAGTGGCCATTCACTGGCAACCATTGGAGAGGAAGGGTTTGCCATGCTTGACAGGAAAAAACTACATGTTGTTTCTTCAAAGAAATATAACAATGACATTACTATCCGCGAAAACCAGGTAAAGGAAGATATTGCTGCTGCCTGTATTTCAACCGGGAAAAGACCTTCCGTGGAAACTTCGTTACATGAAGTAATCGAATACGCTTACGTGGTGCACACGCATCCAACCCTTGTAAATGGGTTATTATGTAGTAAAAATGTCCGGGGAACAGTGGATGAATTATTTGGCGACGAAGTTTTGTTTGTGCCCTATACCGATCCGGGTTATGTTTTGTTCAAAGAGGTAGAAAAAAGGATACTGATATATCGGGAACAAAAAAAAGAAGATCCGAAAGTAATCCTGCTCGAAAACCATGGGATTTTTGTCAGTGCTGATACTACTGAAGAAATAAAGACTATATATGATGAAATCTTTCAAAAGATCAACAGCAAAATCAGACAGCTTCTTCCCACAGGAAAAATTCAATTAAAAGATACAGGTTTCATAGAGCTGTTACCTTTACTCCGGGGCCTGCTTCATGCTGATAAAAATCCGGTACTGCGGTTCAGGAACAATGAATTGATAGCAAGATACACAGCAGGTGTGGAAGAATTCACAAAGATTGCCCGTCCTTTTACACCCGACGAGATTGTATACTGTAAATCGGAATACTTGTACTTGACCTATAATCCGGCTTTAACAGCAGACAACTTCATGGAAAATGCCGAAAATAAAATCCGTGCTTATAAAGAAAAAACCGGGATACTGCCTAAGGTCATTCTCATTCAGCATGTCGGTATGATTACAGTTGCTGATGATGTAACTGCTGCGGAAACAATTGCAGATGTTTTTGAAGATGCCATGAAAGTCAGTTTCCTGTCGGAGAATTTTGGCGGGCCCAAATTCATGACACCGCAACAGATAAGTTTTATCGATAACTGGGAAGTAGAAAATTACCGGCGTAAAGTGGCAGGTGGAAGTAAATCAAGCGGAGATTCTACAGGGAAAGTGGTAATTATAACAGGTGGTGCACAGGGTTTTGGCGAGGGCATCGTGCGCGATTTTTATCAAAAAGGCGCTAACGTAGTTATTGCAGATCTGAATGTGGAAAAAAGTGAAGCATTGGCAAATGAATTGAATACTTCAACTTCCGGAAAAAACACGGCATTATCGGTTAAAACCGATGTGAGCGATTTCGATTCATTAACTAAACTGATGCATGCAACCGTTTTAGCATTCGGCGGTATCGATGTATTTATCAGCAATGCTGGAATTTTGCGGGCGGGTGGAGTCGATGAAATGACACCTGAGAATTTCGAGTTAATGACAAAAATTAATTATACCGGATATTTTTTTGGTGTGAAAGCGGTAGCACCTA
>CAVVIO010000051.1:0-32795 GCA_963748095.1 uncultured Bacteroidales bacterium | reverse complement strand
ATTATCTACCAGGTATCCTCCGATAATGGGTCCGAACGAAACCGAAGCTGCAGCAGCAACAGCCCAGAAACCAAGAGCAATACCACGTTTTTCCGGTGGAAACTCACGGGTGATGATTGCCATACCGAGCGGTTGTATCATACCACCACCCAAACCCTGAATAACCCGGGAAAAAATGAGCATGTTTTCATTTCCCGACATTCCGCACATAAGCGATCCGAACGTAAACAATAATAATCCGAAAAAATACATGCGTTTATAACCGAATTTGTCGGCCAACCATCCTGAGGTAGGTAACATTACCGCCAGGGCCAGTAAATAGGCTGTAAGTACCCATTCAATTTTATCGAGCCCTACACCAAAAGATGCCATGATCTTGGGTAATCCCACATTCACAATAGTGGCATCGAGCACAGCCATGAAAGTCCCGAACATGACATTCGCCAGCAAAAACCATTTATAGCTGGGATGCCGCGGATGAAAAGCGGAATTTCTTGGCCGTAATGATTTTCTTAAATTGTGTAAAAACGATACATGGTGCATCATTAATGTTTCTTAATGATTTTTACTACTACTGACATTCCGGCTATTATATTGTATGACGAAAGTTTATTCTGGTTGTCGGTACCTTCAATGGAAACCTTTACCGGAATTCGCTGGGTGACTTTTGTGAAATTCCCGGAAGCATTATTCGGAGGGATGAGCGAAAACTGGGAGGCAGTATTCGATCCGATGGTATATACTTTACCGGTAAAGGTAACTCCTGGAAAAGCATCAATACTAAAGTCAACAGGCTGTCCCAGATATACACCGTAGATCTTTGTTTCTTCGAGGTATACAGCCACCCAGAGTTTATGATTATTAGTTACCGTATAAACCGACTGACCCGGCTGCACAACATCACCTGGTAGCAACCAGCGTTTGGCTACTACTCCGTTTATGGGTGACATCAATTTTGTATTATCGAGTTGCGATGCGATAACCCCCATCTGAGCTTTCGCTGACTCAACAGCAGCTTTGGCACTTCCTATCTGTGCCCTTGATACTTCAAGTGAGGTTTTAGCCGCATTTAACCGGGCTTTTGATGCCTTGTAAGCACTTTGTATATTATCATATTGTTCCTGTGATATGACACCTCCCTTATACTGACTTTCAGCCCTGTTATAATCAACCAGTGCTTTGTTAAAACTTACTTCCAGTACCTTAATGTTTTCCTTGTCATATTCATATTTTGCTTCTGCCTGCAACTGGTTAGCACGGGCTTGAGAAATCATAGCTAATACATTGATCTTTTGAGCCTGAAGGTCACTGCTGTCGAGTTCAGCAAGTAACATCCCTTGCTTCACTGTATCTCCTTCATGGGCATATACATGCACTATTCTTCCGAGCATCTTGGCACTAACGGAAATGTTGTCCGTATCCACATGTGCGTCATCGGTTTTTATATACTTGTTATATTCCCTGTACCAGAGAACTGCACCGACTAAAATAACAAGGACAACAATAATCAATGGTATATATACCCTGATCCCTTTTTTCTTTGCTTTTTCTTCCATAAAATTTGACTTTAACTTCAATTTTTTTAAATGATTATCAATTAATATTTTGTAATTCCATTAATGAATATTTCCGTAAAAGCATTTATCTTTTCAAGCAAACTTTCATATTCTTCATCATTAATATAAATCAGCGTTTTCCTGCTGATTACTGTTCCCCTCAATCCTTTTACCAGGTCAAGAAAGAGTTCGGCTGTTTTTTCCGGCTCCAGTTTTTTAAAAATTCCGGCTTCCATACCCTTTTTGAATATAAATATAAGCGTCTCTTTTTCCTTTTCCCGGAACCTGAGCCAGACATCCCCCAATATGGTTTTTATTCCTTTAAATGCTTCGATTCGCATTTGTGCAAGGTTTAGCAACGATTTGAAATAGTATAACTGGGTTTTCACATATTCTTTTAAAAGATCCCGGGGATCCTCAATCGATTGAATTTTTTCCTCTATTATATTCAAAAAAATACATTGCTCCTTTTCAACAACAGCCCGGTACAAATGTTCCTTATCAGGGAAGTAATAATAGAGAGAACCTTTCGACATGTTCAGGTCGTAGGCAATTTCGCGCATGGTGGTCTTTTCAAGTCCGTATATACCGAAACGCTTTTGTGCAGCATCTATAATTGCATTTATTTTTTCTCCGTTCTGACCGCAACGACCGGTTGTATCCATTTTTTAAATAATTATTAAATCAACAAACAAACTATTTGACCAATTTGTTTAAGGGGTCAAAAATAATTTTAATTTTTTAATAGAAAAAAAGATTAACCTGTTTTTAAAATTATATGTGAGATTATTCAGAACTTTCAGACTACCTTTAAAATAGCTGCATTAATGCCGGTGATTTATAATATCTGAAAAAATAAAAGTGTATACCTGTTATTGATATCCGTTATTGAAATGACAGTTTTAAACTCTTTCGATTCTTCTGTTTACCGGTCGTTCAATGGCAATAGGCACTTTTTCGTCGATAACACTGCTGGTATCAAGCCCAAGCGCTTTAACATCATTAATGCTGAAAAAACGTGATAATCCATGCAGGCTCATGGTAACCGTTTCTAAAGGGGATAGCTTATAATCTTTTGTCATGATCCGTTCAATATTTACAAAAAGAAAATCAGCAGGGAAACATCTTTTTCTCAGTGAATCATAACTGCTGTACAGTTCTATTTCTTCGGCGCTTACCATATCTTCCAAAACTTCCCTGAAATAAAGGTTGATGCGAGGATCGATCTTAAAGCCCAGGTGAAAATCTATCCGTATCAGTGTTTTGGGAATGATATGGGTAACTTCATAATTAAAGGTATCCGGATCATCGAGGATATTAACATGCAATAACCAATACGTTTCCGCTCGTTTAGGTTGTTTATTGAATATGGAATAGATGACCTTCGATTCAACCTGATCTTTGTGGTTGGCTTTAATTACATAAACCAGGTTGGTGGCAATCATCGGAACGCTGTTATCTTTTTTAAGTTCTTCAAATAAATCAAGGTATTCGTCCAGTTTGGCAAAACTGATATACCGGTTTTTGATCTTACGTCCGAAATACCAGCCGTACATCACCGTAAAGAAAAGAATTGCAAGTAATATGGTAAACCAGCCACCATGTTCGAATTTATGCAGGTTTGCTAAAAGGAAACTGCCTTCTACAGCCAGAAATGTTGATAAAAGCAAACCAATTAGAATAAGTGGAACCTTTTTTTGATGGAGATAATTAGCCAACAATAGGGTAGTCATAATCATGGTAATGGTAATGGATAAACCATAAGCCGCTTCCATGTTCGACGATTCACGAAAAAATAGCACTACGAAACAACATGCTAACCATAAGAACCAGTTTACAAAGGGAATGTATACCTGTCCTTTTATATAGGTAGGATGAAGTATCCTGATTTTCGGCCAGAAATTAAGGGATATTGCCTCACTGATTAAAGTATAGGAACCTGTTATTAATGCCTGGCTGGCAATCACCGCTGCCGCAGTTGCTACTACAATTCCCGGAAGCAGGAACCACTTGGGCATAATGGCATAAAATGGGTTAATATTTAAATTCCCGGAAGTATGCAGCATCAGCCAGGCACCCTGGCCAAAGTAATTCAATAACAATGTAATTTTAACAAAAATCCAAGAAATCCGGATGTTTTTAATACCAACATGCCCCAGGTCGGAATACAGGGCTTCTGCTCCGGTTGTACAAAGAAATACCGCTCCCAATAAAATAAATCCATCCGGATAGGAAGTGAGAAATTTGAAGGCATATACCGGATTTACTGCTTGTAGTACTCCCGGATAGTAATAGATTTGTGCCCCACCCAGCAGGCCCAGCATGGTAAACCAGATAACCATCATAGGTCCAAATGACCCCCCGATAAAATTCGTACCAAATTGCTGAATAAAAAACAGAAAGGTGAGTATAAGCAATACAAGAGGAATAACAGGAATATTCGGACTGAATAAGCGCAATCCCTCAATGGAAGAAGTTACAGTAATGGATGGCGTTATCACACTGTCGGCCAGCAGTGTACTTCCTCCAATCATTGTTAAAATGGCTGCCCAGGTGGTTTTCTTTCGCATAAGTGCAAACAGGGCGAAAATTCCACCTTCACCCTTATTGTCTGCCCGAAGTGTAATAATAACATACTTAAAAGTGGTTTGAAGCGTAAGTGTCCAGAACACGCTTGAAAGCGCACCGTAAACCAGCAGTTTATTGTATGTAACAGACCCTGATATTATGGCTTTGATAACATATAAAGGACTAGTGCCAATATCGCCAAAAACAATTCCCAGGGTAATGATTAAACCTGCAAATGTTAATTTTTTAATTGCAGTATCTTTTTTCTTACTTAGCATTATTCAATTTATACCGTCATTTGAAATATTAACTGACTGGTTAATTATAATTCGCGCAAAATTACGATTGAATTTTTTAAAAGAAAAAAAAATTATTTTTCATTATTCCGGCGAGATAATTTTACCTGAATGGATATTCTGGAAACACTACTCTTGTATATACATTTTGATAAAAATCAACTTTACAACGAAAAATTCTATCAGGGTAAAATTGGGTTGCAAAATGCCCCGACTGAGGAATTAAGCTGTTTTTTACTGATTATTTACAGGAAGGGTGAAACTAAATGTACTTCCAATTTCGGGTTCACTGACAGCACTGATAGAGCCTCCTTGCTTTTCAACCAGTTCTTTGGTGAGTATCAATCCAAGTCCCGAACCGGTCTCATCATTTGTTCCCGGAGTTGACCGATGTTTGTTAAGTTGAAATACGGATTCAAGAATTTCCGGACTCATTCCCTGTCCTTCATCTTCCACCATAACTTTTATCAATTTACTGGTTGTTTCAGCGTAAATTGTGATTTTTTTATCCGGGAATGAGTATTTCAATGCATTAGATATCAGGTTTCTCAGGATTGTTTCGAGCATGTCGTGATCGGCAAATATTTTTGTGCCCTTTTCAATATGGTTTTGTAGTGTGATACTTTTCTGTATGGCAATATTTTCCAGTAAGCGAATCACATGTTCAACCGATTCGTAAAGATCAAAAATTTCAGGATTAAAAGGCATGCGGCCTGATTCAGCCCTCGACCATTCAAGTAACTTTTCCAGAAACTGATAGATATCCCGGGAAATCTCATCCACTTTTTCGGCGTAGAAACCAATTTTATCATCCTGCCTTGAATTAATGGCGATGTTCAGTAATTCTGTAAAGCCCAGTAGACCAGAGAAAGGGCTTCTTAAATCATGTGCAATGATTGAAAAGAATTTATCTTTTTGCACAATCAGATCCCGTAATTGATTTTCGGACTGCTGTAACGCTTCATCCGCCTGTTTTTTCTCAATAACCGAAGCGATCTGACCGGAGACAAAACTTAGTATTTGTTGATCTTCGATGGAATACCTCGATTCTTTTTTGAAATTTTGCACAACAACAGCACCAATAATCCTGTTTCTAATACGTAATGGAGATCCTAACCATTCAGACGGAACCTGGCCATTTAATTCAATTTCTCCTTTTTCCTGTAATTCTTTCAGGTATTGTTCATCCGCCAATACTGGTTGGCCGTGACGTATCAGCCATTCCGTTTTTCCTTTTCCGAATTTTCTGGGTTTTGGTATACCGCCATTTTCATATACATAATAGGGGAAACTGAGAGTTTCCTGTGCTTCATCGGTTAGCGAAATATAGAAATTGCGGGCATCCATCAAAGTAGAAATAGCGCGGTGGATAATAATATATATATCATTCAGATCGATAGCCGATTGTGTGGATTCTGCAATTGTATAAAGCGCATTTTGTATCTGTTCGGCTTTCTTTCTCCGTGTTATATCACGTACTATGGCCATTAAAATATGGTCATTGTTGCCGGACAACCTCGAAATACTGACTTCAGTTTCCACAACATCCCCTTTCTTATTGTAAAACTGCCACTCGAATATTCGGGTCTCTCCATTTATAGCCCGCTCCAATATTTCTTCAAGTTTTGTCTTTGAATAAGTATTATCATCATTATTGACGGTAAAATCTATGGGACTTTTACCGATGACCTGATCGGGTTTGACTCCGAAAATTTCTTCCGCTTTCGGGTTGCAATCTACTATTATCCCGTTGTCTAATAAAACGATTATATCGTTGGCATTTTCGTAAAGAGACCGCAACCGGTGCTCTGATTCATGTAATTTTAATTCAGCCGACTTGCGTTTCGAAATATCAATGATGCTGATAAGACGCATATTTTTCCCTTCCAGCTCGATGAAATGCGACTGAATTAATATAGGTATGGGATTCCCTTTAGCGTCAATTAGATTTCCTTCATATTGCGTATCTGAAATGGTTGATACAGATAATAAATCAACAGGCTGGCCGGGTATTGAAATCAACTGTGAAAGTTTTTTACGTAGCAGCTCATGTTTACTGATACCTGACATTCGGACCAAAAGAGAATTTGCCCACCATATACGCATATCAGGTGTTCTGAGTATGGCCATGGCAACCGGCAGAATATTCAGAACAGCCCTTTGCCTGGCTTCATTGGTACGCATTACTTCTTCAATTTTTTTACGTTTACGCAGATCAATTAAAACAAACTGAAAGAAAAGTATAATGATAATGAAAGAAAGTCCAACATAAGCAAGGGAATAAATAATCATTTTATGCGATCTTTTTTCTGACTGATCGGCTTTTTCAATTAGTAAATTATTTTCATAGTTTTTTATATCTTCTATTTTTGAAATAAACAGGGAAATGTTGTCCAATTCCTGTTTCATAAAAATCTCCTCCATTCTTTTCATTTCCCCGGAAATATCTTCACTGTTTTTCTTTGTAAAATTTTTAGGGGCAGAGGTTTTTATCAGGATTTGTCCTAATTGATCTATTAACTTTTGCTGTGTAGGTTCGGATATCATACTGTCAAGTAGCTGGTAATTTATCCTGATATTACGAATATGACGGGAAAAATCCAGCCAGTCAACATTTTTGTGAGTTATGAGATAATTATGTGTTTCCGATTCTATTAAGAGAATTTCAAAGGTGAGATCATCAATTTGTTTTTGCACCCGGTATGCCTTTTTCTCCCATTCGCCTTTCTGAATGAAATCCAGTGACGTGGATATGGCAAAATATCCCATAATTCCGATGAAAACAAGAAGTATTGAAAAACTACCTGTAATTTTTTGTTCAGTAGTTAGTTTCATCTTTGTTTATTTCGCCCTTTTTTAGTATTGTTTTTTGGTACCAATTAGTATTAAAAATTTTAAAAATCCCCGTGTAAATACATACAATTTTTCAACGTGAAGAATAGATCAAAAGTCTACAAACTTAAAAAAATACTTAAAATCATATGGTATGCTTTGCTAAATGTTTTGGTTTTTTTCTAACGATCTTCCGGATTTTTTAAACATATTTAAATCATTTAACAAGTTTAAAGATAAAATGAGTTGTGCAGATATTGTTCTTGCTGCTGATATTCTGGAAGGTGAGAAGCTATAGCCGATGGCGATGCTTCAATTGTCTGATATTTTTTCAATATCCTAAAAGGAAATCATTTGAATAAGAAAAGAAGTTATTGAAGGATAAAGGCTCAAAAACTAAATATGTTTTACGAACACATATCCTTAAATAATAGATTGTTCAGGCCTTTATAGCTTTAATGACTTCGGAGGGGAAAGTATTCTGAAAAATATAATCCTGCCGGACAATTTCAAATCCTGATTCTTTCAAATAAGCAGTTAATGTAACAGGCCGGCAACCAGTCAGAAGTGAAGGGAATTTCCGGGCCATCATATCCCAGAAACGGGTAATACGATTTCTTCCAAAAGTCATAGTGGAAACAAGCAATATTCCACCATCATTTAGTACACGTCGGAATTCCATTAGAATTTTTTTAAAATCTTCTTCGGGCAGTAAATCCAAAACGTAGTTAGAAAGCATAATATCAAATTTATTATCGTTAAATGGTAATTCATATACACTGGCCTCGAAAAGTTCATAACGGGAACCTGTCTTTTGCAGGTTTTTTCTTGCTACTTTCAACATATCCGGTGAGAGATCAATGCCCGCATTATATCCGTCCGGATTAAGTTTTGCGATTCTTTTCAGAATCTTTCCGGTTCCGGTACCTGCATCCAGAATATTCATATTGTTTTTAACACCGGCATTCCGGATAAGCCATCCGGCAGCTTTCGACTCAGTGAGGTCGCTCCAGAAATCGTAGAACCAGTAAACCTTTGAGAAACTTTTCCGGACTGTTTTTGCATCAAATTCGCGATTTAACGATTTTCTCATTTGTATATGATTTTAGATAATGACACTATCAGAAAATCTGAAAATCAATACTATTCCTGAAATTAAAAACTCATTCAAGTATTCAAAACAACTAATTAGTACAAATGTTTGATATTTTCACATCCGGTTATGCTGCTTCCGGGAAATATTTCTTTTGAAACCGTAAGGCCACATTCACCAGGAATATCAGTACCGGTACTTCTACCAAAGGTCCAATGACTGCCGCAAAAGCTTCTCCTGAATTTATCCCGAATACGGAAATGGCAACCGCAATTGCCAGTTCGAAATTATTACTGGCAGCTGTGAATGAGATAGTCGTGGTTTTTGAATAATCGGCCCCGATCTTTTTTCCCAGGAAAAAAGAAA
Source organism: uncultured Bacteroidales bacterium (assembly GCA_963748095.1). GTDB lineage: Bacteria > Bacteroidota > Bacteroidia > Bacteroidales > UBA10428 > CAVVIO01. The sequence continues at coordinate 24,084 of CAVVIO010000051.1, read as the reverse complement.
CGAGAAACATAACAATAAAATAGATTACCAGCGGGATGGCTATTCGCACTACATCCAGGGGTATTTTTACGATATATTCACCTTTTAACGAAAACATGACAAGAATGGTAAACAACAGTGCTATAAGCGTAAGCGGACTTATTTTTGGAATAAATTTCGTGTGATACCAGTCTTTGTCTTTTACCCTTATCAGGATATATCGTGTTAAAAAACCGGCAATGAAAGGTATTCCAAGATAAATAAAAACACTTTTTGCTATCTGTCCGATAGTGATCGTCACCTTAAATGATTGCAGACCCAACCATTCCGGCAGTACAGTCAGAAATACATACGCGTAAACGGAAAAGAATAATATCTGGAAGATGGAATTAAAGGCTACCAGTCCGGCAGCATATTCTGAATCACCCTTTGCCAGTTCGTTCCATACAATGACCATGGCAATACACCTGGCCAGTCCGATAAGTATGAGTCCTGCCATGTATTCGGGATATTGATGCAAGAACAAGATGGCAAGTCCAAACATTAACACCGGACCGATCAACCAGTTTTGTACCAGTGATAATCCAAGTATTTTGTAATTCTTGAAAACATCTTTCAACTCTTCATACCTTACTTTTGCCAGCGGGGGATACATCATGATGATCAGTCCGATAGCAATGGGGATGTTGGTAGTTCCGGAACTTAAAGAATTCCAGAATACAGCGATACGTGGAAATAAATATCCGGTCGCAACACCAGTAATCATGGCCAGAATGATCCAGAGGGTTAAATACCTGTCGGTGAAGGATAATTTTCTTGTTTTACTTTGCATTTTGATTAGTTTTTGTATCCTACCAATGTAATGCTGAAAATACCTGTACCCGAATTTTTAAAACGGATAATTTCTTCTTCAGAAAGGTAATCAGACAAGACATCATCCGGGATTCCCCCACGATCTTCCCGTTTAATTTCGATGCCGGAAAATCCGGCTTTTTCGATTATATCCAGGTAGACCGATTTTTGTATTGCACCGGAAACACAGCCCACATACATTTCGGCTGCTTCCTGAAGTTCTTTTGGAAGTTCTCCTTTTAATATTACATCGGAGATACAAAAATGCCCTCCCGGTTTCAGAACCCGGAAGATTTCTTTAAATGCTTTTTCCTTATCGGGCACGAGGTTCAAAACGCAGTTGCTTATTACGACATCGAAGGTATTTTCTTTAAGAGGTATTTTTTCGATATCCCCTTTTACAAATTCCACGTTGGTATAGCCTAATTTTTTGACATTAATGCGAGCCTTTTCAAGCATGTCATCCGTAAAATCAAGTCCGGTGACATGGCCGGTTTCTCCAACGAGTGCCCTGGCTACAAAACAATCGTTACCGGCACCACTGCCCAGATCGAGCACGTGATCGCCCTTGCGGATACCTGCAAACTCGGTTGGGATACCACAACCAAGTTTAAGGTCTGCATCCGGGAGATATCCTTCCAGTGTATCGTATTTCATACTAAAAACGGAATATTCCGTATCACAACCACACCCGGTATCACCGCAACATGCAGATTGAGTATTTGCATTATTATCCCTGGCGATCTCTCCATATTTCTCTTTTACAAGAATCTTTAAATCATTTGCTTTCATAGTTTTATATTTTAATCAGAAGGTTCATTTATCATAAATGATCGAATAGTTTTCAGATAGTTATTTTCCTGGTTTTAGTTAAGCTGGGGAAGAATTTCTTCGTTGTAGAGTTTGAAAAATGCTACTTTAATTTCATCACGGACCCTTAGAAATTCATTGCGGATAAAATCATCGGTACCGGTGGAGTGGGAGGGATCGTCGAATCCGATGTGCAACCGTTTTTTAACTTTTCCGAGGAAAGCCGGGCATGTTTCATTGGCTCCGCCACAAACTGTTATTACGTAATCCCATTCCCGGTCAAGATAGGTACTCACATGAATAGGCGTACGTCCACCGATATCGATTCCGGCTTTCTTCATTACCTCAACAGCCTTTGTGTTAACTTGTTTAGCGGGCTCTGTTCCGGCCGAATATACCTCCAGCCTTTTGTCGAAAGATTGCAGAAATCCCCATGCCATCTGACTGCGGCAGCTGTTACCTGTGCAAAGAATAAGTATTTTCATTGGTTGGAATTTTATTCACATTTATAATTTTCGGTTGTATTAATTTCAGAAATGAAAAAATCAAATAATTCTTTCAGTTCATTGATCTTTTCCGGATTAAGACAGTAATTGGTCCTGGCGCCATCTACGGTTCCCAGTATTAATCCTGCCTTTTTTAATTCGGAAAGGTGTTGATTAACTGTGGTACGACTTAGCGGAAGTTCATCCGATATGTTTCCTGAAAAACAGGTATTGATGCTTGCAAGATACTTCAGAATCTGTAACCTGGCCGGATGGGCCAGCGCTTTGAACAGTCCGGCACATTGCTGAAGTTTGTAGTCGAATAAATCAATTTTTGCGTAAACCATATTATTAAATTTGGACGTAAATATACGTCAAAAATTAATTCGACGTATGTTTACGTCATAATTTTTTTTAAAAAAAGCCGAACTATTAAAATTCGGCTTTATAGAGTTAAATAAAAATTAATTTATTTGGCAGCACATTCCATACACACTTTTTTATCCCCTTTAATACGGCCATATTCCGTAACAGTCATTTCACCGCATTCTTCACAAACAAAACTGTTAAAACTATGCGGTTTTTCATCCGGCTTAAATTCAAAGATTTCGGAAATGCTGAATAACTTTTCATCCGGGGCACCCATTACCCGGTCTATCAACGGATCAATAATTTCATCCGGAACGTGGCTTGCAGGAATACCTTTTTCGCGATAATCCTTAAAAAAAGAAGTTTTTTTATTACCGAGCATTGTTTCTGCAGTAGGAGTGACCCTGACAGCTTTCCCGGTTTTTTTATCCACTACGGTAACAGCCCATTTTCCCCTGTGGGTTCTGGTGATGTTCCCTTTTCCGAAAGTGGTGCCAAGTATTACCTGCAGGCCATCCGCATAACAGGTGGCACAGTGGTTTTCACCAATTTCTACGATAGCAGCTATTTGTCCGTCTTTGGCACGTTCAATACCTAATTTATTCAGAGCTGCTGCTCCTGCTCTAAGGCCCATTGGCATAGCCGGGCATTTATGTCCGTGAAATTTTTGCCCGAATTCGAGCCAGTCTTTTGGATTTGTCATAATTCTATTTTTTTAATTAAAAAAAAGTTGAAATTGAATATCACCCGTATAGCTGTATTTATTTCCTGACTTGCGGGTTTTAATATCAGTCATGATTTTCGTTTTGTCAGTTATCAGATAGTTCAGTCCCATTCCATATAATGGACTGTCATTTGTGACCGGGTTAAGATCGGTATACTTTTCTGCAAAGGCTGCGACCTGGTATTTCCCGGTAAATGACCAGGTAGCCAGGGTATACCAACCGTCTGCATCATTGCTGTTTATATTAGCCTGAACGTATTCTCCCTGCAATTTGAAATTATTCAGGCGTAATTGCGCTTCCAGGCCCCAGCGAAAGTCGCTGCCTGACAGGAGTGTGTCCGGATTGTAAATGGTTGTTAAACTGGTATTGTCAAGTCGCCTGAACGCTACCGAACCGCCAATCGTTAATTCTGTATTTTGAATATTTACAATTTTATAATTCAGGCGTGAAGTATAGAGCAACAAGTTGTCTTTGCTGTGTTCAGGCCGATCAACATTGGCATTAAATACACCAAAACTGAAATGTAAAGGCAGCGAACCGGCTCCAATTAAATATTGCAGGCCTGTTTCGCGGGCCATTTGTTTTTCATTATGAACCAGGCTGTTTTCCACTTTTGCCCGTTCCATAACCGGAATTTCATAATCGGGTTGCTTCCGTTGTAACATAAAGTCGGGAACAAACCGGCCCACACAAATTGTTCCGTAATCTTTCAGTTGTATGTCGGCATAAGCATCCTGAAACATTAGTGTTTCATCTTTAAATGAACGGTAAACCATCTGAATTTTATAGGAAATGTATTCCGCTTTGGGCACATCACCATATACCCATAACTTAGCCCTACGTATCGTAAATTCTGTAGATTTATCAAAGTCGGTGCTTAGTCGGGTCTGAATATAACCATTCAGTTTTGGCAGGTTTTTAGTTTGTGAAAAAATGGGAATCACAAATAGTAATAATCCTGCGGTTGCCAGAATAGATTTCAATTTTAACTTCATAGCTCAGACAATTACACTATAAATCAGTTTACTGGCAATGAGTACCAGCACGATCACATAAATTATTTTCACCTGTTTGGATTTTGCCTTTTTTACAACAAATCTTCCACCCAGTTGGGAGCCAATAATTACAGCCACTACACCAATTGCTGTGAGAAGCCAGTTCATATGACTCTGGGATACATGCCCCAAATAACCGGAAAACGATGAGAAAGTTACGACAAACGCAGTAGTCGCAGCAGCTTCCTTGGTTTTATATCCCATCATCATTAAAATAGGAGCAATAATAAAACCTCCTCCAATACCGAGCATTCCACCACTAAATCCGGCGAATGAACCTACAAAAAATCCAATGATACTTCGTTTACGTAATGATAACATGGCTTCAGGTTCTAACTTTCCTGATACCCACAAAATGCGTAAAGCAGCAATGACCACCATAATGGCAAAAAGTATTTTTAGTGTACCTACAGGCACATGTGGACTCGTCAGCGAACCAAGGGGTGCTGCTATCAAAGCAGTTACCGCCATTATAGCGCCACCTTTCCAATCTACCAATTTTTTTCGCGCAAAGGGGATTAATACCAGGGCAGTAGTAAGGCCATTAAGAAGTAAAGCCAGAGGTATTGCTACCTTAACCATATCGAATCCTGCCCAACTCAAAAGAGGCACGTATACCAATGCACCTCCCTGCCCCAACATGGAAAAAACGAAAGAGGCAATTCCAATTATTAAAAATATTAAACCGTACAACATATAATTAAATAAAAGTGAGTAGTTACTTACAGTTCATCGAAAAAAAATTATTTCCTCAGCATTTTCAGCAACAGCTGCATCATTCTATTGCAGAAGTTATCGGGATGAAATTCACCACCGCTAAGAACCAACTCAATATTCAGGGAAACCGGAATACCTATATATAGCATGGCCACATCCTCTACCGAAACGTTTTCATCCCATATTCCGATTGCGATTCCGTCAAGAATGATCTTGCTTACCAGTTGTTTTTGTTGATTGAAAACCTGCTGCAATTGATTTTTTAAACCGGTATCATTATTATGTGATGCTTCGGAAAACAGCAACATGGTTATCCCCTTATTGATAGTAAGATATTTTACAGTTGCGCAGAGGTATTCATGAAGCCTTGAAACCGGCTCTTTCCCTGAAGTGGCAATCTTCCTTAGTTGACCGATAAATTCTACCTGTACATCTGAAATGATTGCCAGAATTATGTCTTGCTTGGTTTTAAAATGCCGGAAAATACTTCCTTCGCTCATTCCGATTTGTTTGGCCAGATTGCGGGTAGAAAGGTTTTTTAGTCCATCAGAATAAATGATCTCCAATACAGCTTGCTTTATCTGTTCCTGCCGAATATCTGTGCTTTGCCGTTCCATAAATAGGTATGTAAGTAAGTAATTGCTCGCGAAGTTAATTTATTTTTTTGTATATTCAATATAAAATGAGAAAATAAATTGTGTATACAAAATGCTGACTCTAAAAAAATCATGTAATCGTTTCATAACTAGGAACGTAGCAATCTGGTGCACGTTTCGGATTAATGAATAGAATGCTGGGATGCACTCGAAATTAAATAAAAAGGAAGTTTTCTTTTGGACCCCGTTATTCAATCGAAGAATTATTTAACATTTTTTAAGATTTGTATAAATTATAGGCAGATTCACCATCCATTATATTGAATGCATATTCCTATAATTATACCAAATGCCCCCATAACATTGAGGTGGCAATGAGTTGCCATTTCAGAAAATAGTTTTTATTTAAGAAATCGTATTTAGAGTAAACAATCATCTTGATTATTATAATTTATGGACTTTTATATTCAAAATTCACCGAAAATGGATAGTGATATAAACTTGTTGTCAAAAAGTGGTAATTTTGGATAACTTTTAACAATACAGGTGTAAATTTTTTAATTAAATATCTTATTAAATGTTTTGTTATAAAATAATATAGACATGAGGAAAATTTCAATTTTAACATCCGTCATGCTGCTTATGTTCTGTGTGGCATGCAATCAAAAATCGGGAGAAAAAAGTTCTATGGAAAATCCCTTATTGAAACCGAGTACACTGCCTTTCCAGGCGCCTGATTTCACAAAAATTACTGATAGTGATTTTGCTCCGGCATTTGAACAAGGCATTAAAAATCAATTGGCTGAAATTGATACGATTGCGAATAACCCGGAAAAACCAACTTTTAAAAATACGTTGGTTGCCCTGGAAAAAAGCGGTCAGTTGCTCACACGTGTCAACAATGTTTTCGAAATGCTTGCTGGCGCCAATACCGATTCTGTTTTACAATCACTTCAGGAGGAGTTTGCGCCTAAACTGGCAGCACAACAAGATGCTATTTTTCTTAATTCGAAACTTTTTGAACGGATAAATACAATTTACAGCCAGAAAGATACGCTGAAACTCGATCCGGAATCTGCACGGTTACTGGACTACTATCATGAAGAATTTATGAGGGCAGGAGCGAATCTTTCTGAAGAGAATAAAACAAAACTGAAAAAACTCAATGAAGAAGATGCTTTGTTGAGTGCACAGTTTACCAACAAGTTGCTGGCAGCTACAAAAGCAGGTGGTCTGGTTGTTAATGACAAGTCTGATCTCAAAGGTCTTTCAGATGCTGCCATAAAAGCGTTAGCACAGGATGCCGATGCTGCCGGAGATTCAGGAAAATACCTCTTTGCCTTACAGAATACCACGCAACAACCTGCATTACGATCCCTCGAAAATCGCGATACACGGCATAAATTATTTGAAGCATCGTGGACACGTACCGAAAAGGGCGATAAAAATGACACCCGCCAAACCATTATAAGACTGGCTGAAATCAGGGCCGAAAAGGCAAAACTGCTTGGATTTCCTGACTTTGCTGCATGGCAATTACAGGATCAGATGGCTAAAACACCTGAGACCGTTCAAGCGTTTTTAAAAAATTTGGTAGGCCCTGCTACTGCAAAAGCAAAAAATGAAGCTGCCGATTTGCAGTCTTTGATCAATAAAGAAAAGGGGGGCTTTGAATTGCAACCCTGGGATTGGAATTTTTATGCCGCAAAGGTGAAAAAAGCCCGCTATGCATTGGATGAAAGTCAGGTAAAACCTTATTTTGAATTGTACAATGTGTTGGAAAACGGTGTATTTTATGCCGCCAACCAGCTTTACGGACTGACATTTAAAAGACGGACTGATATTCCGGTTTATCAGAAAGATGTTCGTGTTTATGAAGTACTTGATAAAGACAGCAGTGCAATTGGATTGTTTTATTGCGACTATTTTCAGCGCGATAACAAGTCCGGAGGGGCCTGGATGAGTAATGTGGTAGGACAATCAAAATTGTTAGGGACCAAACCGGTAATTTACAATGTATGTAATTTTGCAAAACCGGCTCCCGGCGAACCGGCTCTAATCAGCTACGATGATGTGACCACCATGTTTCACGAGTTTGGTCATGCTTTACATGGATTTTTTGCCGATCAGACATATCCCACGCTGTCGGGGACCAATGTGGCACGTGATTTTGTTGAGTTACCTTCTCAGTTTAACGAACACTGGGCACTCGATCCTAAGGTTCTGAGTCATTATGCCAAAAATTACAAAACCGGTGAACCAATGCCAGAGTCACTGGTGGAAAAAATCAAGAAGTCGTCTACTTTTAACCAGGGATATATGTTAACAGAACTTCTTGCAGCCGCGGACCTCGATATGGCATGGCATACCATTCCGGCCGGCGATTCAGTGAAGTCAGCAGATAATTTTGAAACAGAAGCATTGACCCGGGATAAAATTAATTTACCACAGGTTCCCCCGCGTTACCGTTCCAGTTACTTCCTGCACATCTGGGGGAATGGCTATTCAGCAGGATATTATGCTTACTTGTGGACCGAAATGCTGGATGACGATGTATATTCATGGTTTGAGAATCATGGTGGCTTGACCCGTGAAAACGGACAACGGTTCCGTGACATGATCTTATCAAGGGGGAATACTATAGATTACAATAAGATGTTTTACGATTTTTATGGAAACAAACCGGATATTACACCTATGTTGAAAGACAGGGGATTAATCAATTAGAATGGGATTGCGATAATTTTGATTTAAAATAAATACAAAAAAGGCTGTCTAACAAATTTATATTTTTAGACAGCCTTTTTTTATTTTGAAATTTCAAAATACATAATTAAAAACAAAGCCGACAATAATGATCCCGACGGCTACAATTCCGATAAAAATAGCAATTAACTGCCATTTCAGCACTTTTTTCAGTATAATCATCTCGGGCAATGATAAACCGATCACGGACATCATAAATGCCAGGGCAGTGCCCAGTGACACTCCTTTCTCTATTAATACACTAACAATTGGTACAATTCCGGCAGCATTGGAATATAGGGGAATGCCAATTAAAATAGCCAGGGGAACGGCAAATCCATTCTGGTTTCCAAGGAGCTTTGAAAGATAATTATCGGGAATATAACCATGAGCTCCTGCACCTATTGCAATTCCTGCAATTATATACGGCCATATTTTCCCCACGATTTCTTTTACAGCTTCGTACCCGGTATTTATACGATCGGAGAATGAAAGTTTATGCTGTAATTCATTTACTCTGTTAGCGTGTGTTTTATATACCCAGTCGGCAACATACTTCTGTAATTTAAGTTTTTCCAGGATCCAGCCAGCCAGAATTGCAATGGCCAGCCCGGTTACCACATATATTAATGCTGTCTTCCATCCGAAGAGTCCGATTAGTAATACCAGTGCAACTTCGTTGATCATAGGGGCGGCGATTAAAAAGGAAAAAGTTACACCAAGCGGTATTCCTGCTTCCACAAATCCCAAAAACAATGGTATGGCAGAGCAGGAACAAAAAGGGGTGACGATTCCCAAACCGGCCGCCAATACGTTACCCGTGAATAATGATTTTCCTTCGAGTGCTTTCCGGGTTTTTTCCGGCGAAAAGTAAGAGCGTACAATGCCCACAACAAAAATGATGAGTACTAATAGCAGCATCACTTTCGGTACCTCGAAAATAAAAAAACGAATGCTTTCCGTGAGATGTTTTCCACTTTCCAGAGGTAATATCCGGATAATGAAATCAGCATGCCCTTTGGAGTTGGGTATATACCACGATCCATGCTACAAGAAGCAGGATCATCACATAGATGTTCTTTTTTGTTATATTCAACCCGAGTGTTCGGGAATTGACAAGTGCCATAATTGAAATTTTCTATATCCAGATAATTATAATATAATATATGCCTACACCAATGAAAAGAACTGAAATGACCCTTCGAAACCAAATTTCAAAGAATTTCAGCCGGTTATAAAGTTTTCCGACTCCTGAAACCGAGTAGGCAAGCAACCATGCGAATACAAGTACCGGAATTCCGGTTGCAATTGCAAAAATTACAGGCAGGTATAATCCCGATGCACTTTTAATGGTCATGGGAATTAACATTCCGAAATACAGTACACCGCTGTATGGACAAAAAGCAAGTGCGAAAATAATACCAAGCCCCAGCATATTCAAATAGGAATATTTCTTTTTATTATGAAATTTCGCTGTGAGATTATTGAAAGCAGGGAAGTTGAGTTTTATAATTCCAAGTAAGATCAGACCTATCAGAATAAGCAGTGGGCCGATAACTTTTTCACCATATAGTTGAAATACAGCTGAAATTTTAAACCGGTCGGCCCCTGCAAACAGTATTAAAGCAAGAACAGTATAGGAGAGGGCTCTTCCAAGAGTATAAACTACTCCATTGAAAAACACCCGGTTCCGGTTTGCAATGTCTTTACTGATATACCCGATAGCAGTAATATTTGTAGCCAGCGGACAAGGGCTGATAGCTGTCATCAACCCCAGAATCATTGCTGACAATACCGGAATGGTACTGCTGGAATATAAACCGGATAAAATTTCTTCCATGCTTATAAAAGCGGATCGATTTTCTCTTTAATGATTTGCTTTAGTTTTTCAGGATTACTCCGTGCATTCAAAAAACCTTCATTGGTGAGATCAATTTTAGTATCGCCCGAAACAATTAATAAAGTCTGCCCGGAAACACCTAATTCTTTTCCCTTTGCTTCCCCTTCAGTTTCTTCAAGATTATAACTTGCAAAACTTACGTTGTTACCATACAAATCGTTTACAGCCTTTTTTGACACGTTTTCGACGGACATGCAGGTTACACACCTGTGGGTGTAATGAAAATAGTACACGTTAATTGCACTGGTCTTTGCTGTTTTGGTAATATTTTCACTTTTATCAGTTTGTCCGTTGCAGGATGTATTCATCGCAACGAAAAACATCATTACAAATAATGTACTGATTGATTTCATTTTGTATTACTGGTTTTTGGTTAGTAATTCCTTTAGCTCGGTCAACCTGGGTACCTGTCCGGTGAGGATAACTTTTTCATTTATTACCAATCCGGGAGTACGCATTACACCATATTCCATGATCTTCTGAATATCTTCCACTTTCTCGACAGTAGCATTTAAACCCAGTTCTGATATAGCTTCTCTTGTTGTCTTTTCAAGTGACTGACAACGGGCACATCCTGATCCTAAAATTTTAATTTCCATACAATTAAGTTGTTTGTTCGTTATTCGTAAAAACACGAACAATGTTACGAAATTTTTTAAGTATTCAGAAATTTTTCAAATAAAAATTTCGCCTGTTTCCAGTTTTCCTCATGGATACAGTATTTTATCCGGGGAGGCTCAGTTTCTCCCTGGATGAGTCCCGCATCTTTCAGTTCTTTCAGATGTTGCGAAAGTGTTGATTTAGCAATAGGAAGAACTTCCGAAAGGTCGCCGCTGTAACAGCAGGATTGCTTCGATAAAAGTTCCAGTACATACATCCGGATAGGATGCCCCATTGCTTTGGCATAGCGGGCAAGCCGTTTTTGCTCATCGGTAACGATTTCTTTTTGATTCATTGTTGTTTCAGTATTTATCGGGTAAAAGTAAAGATTTTTTTAAATGCTAAATAAATATTCACATATTAATATTATTACCTTTTACCTGTCAATTTATCATCCCCAAAACAGGCTGTAAAAGAGTACGCTAAGTACTATAAAGGTAATAACGATGTAAACCCGGTCCTTTTCAATTATAAATCCCGCCAATGAAAAGATAACCCGGGCAACAGGCGTAGCAATCAGTATAAGAAGTCCCAACTGGATGACAGCCCTGCTTTTGAATGCAAAAGCTTCTTGAAGGATAACATGAATATGGCGAAGCCGAGCTGGTTCGCCTATAAAAGTACTGTAAGCAGGAACTACCTGCGGATGCTGAATTAAGAATAAAATTCCACCGGCAATTACAATTCCGGCAGCGATGAACACCCCGGTACGTAACAACGACCCCATAATGGTTTCCATATCACGATCGCTCCACGTTTTCAAGGATTTTCGAGGCATCAGATATTTTTTGTAATTCCGTTATACATCATTTCCATGGCTAATAAAGCAATTACAATGGCAAAGATGATCCGTACGGATTTTGTCCTTGCTTTCATCAGTAGTTTGGCGCCTATCAGAGAACCTGCCAATACTCCCAGCATTACAGGCATCGACAGTACCGGATCGATATATCCCCTGGAGAGGTAAATACCGGCGCTCGCTGCTGCAGTTACACCGATCATAAAATTGCTGGTGGTGGTAGAAACTTTGAAAGGTATTTTCATTACCGAATCCATGGCGATCACTTTTAATGCTCCCGATCCGATACCCAGCAATCCTGAAAGTACTCCGGCCAGTATCATCATTAAAAATCCGCCTTTCAGATGCTGTACAGTATATTTTACATTTCCCTGCTCACTCATATAACTTCCGCCTGGTTTTAATAAACGAGAAAGCCTGTCCGGCTTATAATCAGCAGGTACAATAGTAATTGTATTCTCTGTTTTTTTCTTAAAGGAAACTGCTGCCGAATAAAGTAATACGACACCAAAAATGATAGCAATAATATGGGTGGGAGCAATAAAAGCAAGTGCCGCACCGCCAATTGCACCTGTTGTAGTGGCTATCTCGAGGAACATGCCGATACGGATATTGGAGATCCCTTCTTTTACATATGCTGCTGCAGCCCCCGATGAAGTAGCGATAACAGATATCAAAGATGCCCCGATAGCATAGCGTATATCAACTCCGAATCCCAACGTTAACAAAGGCACGATTATAACACCGCCTCCCAGACCAGTGAGTGCTCCCAGTAACCCGGCAAAAAATGCCCCTCCGAAAAGGATAGAAATAAAAACAGTCATATACTACCTGTGAATAAAATTACCTAGGTTTTTCTCATACAATAACATGGGAATAAAATTACAAAAGTTCTTGTAAAATTGACTATGAATTATTAATGCAAAAAATGTTATAGTCTGATTGTTTCTTGTATTGATTGACTAACAATCGAAAATATCCAGTATCTTCAGCCGGTATTTATTTAGTCCCGTTGTGCAGGTAATTATCTGTCCGACAGGATGAGCATATAAAGATATTCCTACCGGGGAAAGAACAGAAATTTTAAATTCATGGATTTTTTCAAATTTTGGATGTACAATTTTAAGATGGTAGATACTGTTCGTGTCCAGATTGTGGATTTTTACAGTATTATTCATGGTTACCACTTCTTGTAAGGATTGTACATCTTCGACTTTATTTCCTTGTTTAAGTATTTTTTTGAATTGCCTGATAACTTTTGGTAAGCGTGAATATCTGTTTTCAAGGCGGTTTATTTCCTTCAACAATAATTCATATTCTTTGTGGGGTATATTTCTTTTTTTATCGCTGATTATCGGGATATTGAACATTTCTCTTTTCTATTGATAAATGAAATTTACTTTTTATTTCTATAAACGATTACTTGCTAAAGTTTCAACGGGATAAAAATAAAATAATTGCCATAAAATATGCCTTTGTTCTAACATTATCGGGAAGTGTAAAATTTATATAAAATTATAAAAGGACATATTAGTCCTTTTATAAAAAAATAGTTACCTTTGTCAGGAACTATAAAAAATATAATGACATGAAAATATCTTCAGGCACACAGGTAGGAGAGGTAGTTAAAATGAATTTCAGAACCGCTTCATTTTTCCAGTCGCATCATATTGATTTTTGTTGCGGAGGTTATCAAAGCATAGAAGATGCCTGTAATAAAGCTGGAATAAATACGGATGACACAATAAAACAACTTGAAATGGTGCTGAAGCAACAGGATTCTGATACGCTTTACATCAGCAGTCTGCAACTTGATGAATTGTCGGATTACATTGTAAAAAAACACCATGCTTATGTTCGAAAAAACATTCCAGTTATTCTTCAAAATCTCGATAAAATATGTTTGAAGCATGGCGATCATCATCCCGAACTACGCGAGATAAATGACTTGTTCAATACAGCAGCCGGTAATCTGACCATGCACATGCAAAAAGAAGAGATGATCTTATTTCCGCATATTAAAAGATTAGCGGAAGCAAAGCGAGGACAGTCGGAATACAGGCAACCTCCGTTTGGTACGGTATCGAATCCTATTGAGATGATGATTAGTGAACATCAACAGGAAGGAGATCGTTTCGATATGATTTCAAAATTATCAGACAATTATATTATTCCGGCTGATGCTTGCATGACGTATGAAGTTACCATGAATCAGTTAAAGGAATTTGAAGAGGACCTGCACCGTCATATTCATCTTGAGAACAATATTTTATTTCCGGAAGCCGTAAAGTTCGAGCAGGAATTTGTTCAATAAAGGTGAAATGATATATCTTTCACATAGAATTCATTCTGGCAACAAATCCTTTGTAGAGCTCGCCAGCTGTTAGATCTGTCGGGCTTTAACTATGCAAAGTTTAACAATGAAATACACAGATAAATGTACTTCATGAAAATAATCTTCCGCAGTCTTGCTTATTCGTAATAGTTATTGGCATTTACCCCGCTCTGGGACATATAGTTTCCCACATCAGTAGTTTCAATTTCTATCTCATACCCTTCGCTTAATAGAAATTCGGAGTCCTCTTGGGCTTTGTCAAGCTGAAAATAGATGTAAGGCCGGTGCATGGCAAACACGGGGTACTTTTGGATGACTTTTCCATCATCCGTTCTGTCAAAATTGTAACCCACCAGGTACATGCCAGAATTTTTTAGCCGGACTTTATAAACAGGCTGCAGCTCGCACATACTGAGAATTTCCTGCAATTCATACGAGGTAACTGCAATTTCTTTGTCCAGCCGGAAGGATTTGATCATTTCATTGGAATAGAGTGATTTTGCAAAATGAAGGGTAAAATCATTCACAAAACAGGGAATTAAATAGGAATTATCCAGTACTACCCTTGGATTTGTGAATCCAACGAGGTACACATTAAACCCGTTAGAGGTAAAGATGCCTAATAGCTTGTTGTTGCGGATTTTAAACGATTTTATTTTTTCCGATTTTCCCATCTGAAATACAGGTGTTTTTTGCTTAGTAATGTTGATACTGTAATAATACAAATTTTGTTTCAAGTTAAAAAATTTCCGGCATAAAAAAAATGTTAGAATAGTATGAGAAAACTTAAATTAAATGGATAAACCGGTTATTTTAATTTAGGTGCCGGCATTCTATTAACTACTAACCAACAATTTCTTATCATATTACTACATCACCTTTGTGTCTTCTTATTATCTTTTTTAACTACAATTTTCTCATTTCCCAAATATTTTTTATACGTTCTGAAACAGATAATTATATTTAAACCTGAAATTAAAAACACCTAACATTCTGTGACACTTTTTTGTAAAATAATACCCTGGTGACAAAAAATGATAATTGTATCAACACTTATTTGTGTAGAGACGTTTCTAAATAGTAATCAGGTTACAGGTATTGAACCTGTAAATGATACCATATGGAAATTATGGGAAATTGCTCCCGATAACATATTTCTTGTAAAATTCAATTACTGGTTTTCAATGTAACAGAGAATTTATTTGCAACTTCACTTCAGATAATCAGGGGATAAATTTGTCTTTCCCGAAATTATCCGTTACATTTAATAATAAGTACTTATAATCGAAAATATTAAGGGGAATGTTATATAAACAGTTGGCTGATTTATAAATCCAAATCGTTAATAGTTTTTACTTAAATTTGCCAAATTATAATATGCACCAGCCACCTCAAATTTTATTAATTCAAAATATATAAGTAAGAACAGGTTGTTTAGATCTTTTTCAGAAATAATGATTAAAGTTACAGGATTGCCGGAAGTTGTTTATAAATAAGTGATGTTTAAGCAATAAGCAATTTAAAAAATAAATGAATGTTTAGCATAAAGCCTGTAAATATCATATTATTTTTTCTGCTGTTAAGTATAGGAGAATCTACAGCATTTGCAGCACAGGAAAACAATAAGATAACTTCCCTGAAAGTTGGTGTTTATAATAATTATCCTAAAATTTTCATAAACAAGCAGGGAGAACCGGATGGTATTTTTATAAATGTAATCGAATACATTGCTAAAAAAGAACATTGGAAAATCGACTATGTTTCCGGTAACTGGCAGGATCTTAAAAAAATGTTACTCGAAAATAAAATAGATGTACTTCCCGATGTTGCCTATTCCATTAAAAGAGATTCGTTATTTACGCTGAATTCTTTGTCAGTACTGGGATCGTGGCTGGAAGTATTTACCACGAAAAAAACAAAAATAAATTCGATATTCGGTCTGAATGGAAAAAGAATAGGAGTACTCCAGGGTTCTATCCAGGAAGATTATATGAAAAACGAAGTGAAAAAAGATTTCAACCTGAAATATGAGGTAATCCCTTATGATGATTATGAAAGTACGGTAACAGCACTTTCTGAAAATGCCGTGGATGCCATTGTTGCTTCCCGTTTTTTTTATTTTTCCGATTTATGTAAAAAAGAAATTCTGCCTACCGGAGTGATCTTTCATCCCGATGAACTGCATTTTGCTTTTCCTAAGAACATACAGCCCGGCATTGTTAAATTATTTGACAAACATCTTTCAGAACTTAAAAACAATCCCACATCCGTTTATTATCTCTCTCTGCAAAAATTTTTAGATAAAAGATATATTACGGTTATTCCAGGTTATTTAATCTGGTTGATAATAAGTATTGTTTCCTTTTTTATTTTAGTTTCAATATTTGCATTAATTCTCCGGTATAGGGTTAAGGTCAAAACACATGAACTCCGGCAACTAAACATTGAACTTACCAAAGCAAAGGAAAAAGCCGAAGAAAGCAACTGGTTGAAAACAGTATTTCTGCAAAATATAAGTCATGAGATCCGAACTCCTATGAATGGCATCCTGGGATTTTTAAGTTTACTGGAAAATAAAAACATCAATGATATCGATAGAAAAAATTACACCGATATAGTTAATAAAAGCGGAAACCGTTTAATTGATACAGTTAACGATATTATTGAGATATCCAGAATTGAAACAAAACAGATACACATAAAAAAAACAATTGTCGACTTATCTGATATTATGAATTTCCACTTGTTTTTCTTTAAAGATCAGGCGGAAAATAAAGGACTGGAATTGAAATTATCAAAGCCTGATAAGCCTGAAAATACTTTGATTGAAACCGATAAGCACATGTTTGACAGTATCCTGTCGAATTTACTTGATAACGCTATCAAACACACCTTTAAAGGGATAGTAGAATTCGGTAATTATCAGAAAAACAACGAAATGATATTTTTTGTCAGAGATACCGGCATTGGAATACCCGGCAACCGGCTCGAAGCCATCTTTGATCGCTTTGTCAATGCCGACCTTAGCATTACCCGCCCGTTCGAAGGTTCCGGATTGGGATTGTCCATAGTAAAAGCTTATGTAGATTTGCTCAATGGTGCTATCTGGGTGGAATCGGAAGTAAATGCAGGTAGTACTTTTTATTTCTCACTACCATACAAACAAATAAAAAAAGAGGAAATGGGAATAGTTTTAAATAGGAAACAGGAATTCAGACCGAATCATGAGAGTATCATCTTAATTGCCGAAGATGATGAACTGAGTTTTATGTATATGAAAAATGTGCTTGAAAATAAAACACTTACTATATTGCACGCTGCAAACGGAATGGAAGCAGTGCAGTTGGCAAAAGAAACTCCGGATTTGGCACTTATATTGATGGACATAAAAATGCCCGTAAAGAACGGATTGGAAGCCACAAAAGAGATCAGGCAGTTTAATAAAACCGTTCCGATAATCGCGCAAACTGCTTTTGCAATGGATGATGGAAAAGAAAAAGCATTGGAATGCGGTTGTAACGGATTTTTAACAAAGCCCGTCAGTAAAGTACAATTAATGGAACTGGTGGAGGAGTATACAAAAAAATCACACTAAAATGTACGGGGCAACCCAAAAATATATTTAATTTCCACAACATATCATTGTCATATTATGTGAAGGGGATAGCTGAAAGGATCTATCAGATATTTGAGGCATCTGGACCCGCATCAGGCCTGTCATTTCAATTTTCGTGATGTATATAATATATGTAACAATGGATATTGATATAGACAACTCTGAATTTTTGTTTGATTTTTCATGATTATAAAACCAAACGATTGTTATATTTTTGAAAAAACCACCAATATGATTTTAATGATAAAAAGCAGGAGTTAAGTTTTTTACTGACCCGTGAATGAAAATATGCTGACAATAACAGAATTATATAAAAAGCTATTAAAGGCTTATACGGTTGATAATCTTAATAGAATATCACTTACCCTGATCAATTTATACAGGAATCAGCAGTTTACCGTACTTCAAAAAATATCGGAAATCATAAGTGATTATATTATAATTGAAATACAAAATGACGGCAAGGGATTTTCTAAATTGATGATGTTGTATCACCCGGACAGAATGAATTATCATCTTCGTGAAATTAATGAACTCCATGCGCAAAATAATTTAAAAGCTTTGTTGCAGTATTCTCATATATTGCAATTAGAAAGAATAGATGAAATAGCTGCTTTATTGGACAATTATGATGATATCGATTATTCACCGGTGTACGCGTGGGACATTGATATTGACAATTTCACAATAATTAATGATTTCGAAACAGTAAAAGATACTCCGGCCAGACAACACGGCTGTTCATTTTATGATGCGATTAAAATAAGAGAATACGGACAGACTAACATTGAGTATCCTTCTTATTATTTAGAAGACTTTGAAGAGTTTGAACTGTCATCATTAGACATTGATGATCTGGACGGGGTTCAGTTTTGTATACATGCTAAAACGATTGATGTATCGAACAACCGGATATTTGATCTCTCTTACCTGAGTGACCTTTCTCAACTGGAAGAATTAAATCTTTCGGATAATAAAATAGGATATATCGATTCCCTGTGTTATTTATTGAAACTTAAAAATGTAGATTTGTCAAATAACAAGATTAACGATATATCACCGCTTTTTGAATTGGAAAATCTTGAATATGTTATTTTAACAGGTAATCCGATTAAAACTTCACAATTAAAAAAATTAATGGATTCAGGCGTAACGGTTGATTATTGATATTCTATATTCGAATTCAGAAATATTGAATAAAATAAGGGTTTTTGTGCTTAAAATCGCTATTTTTAATAAATTTCATCCCGGTGGTTGATGTGTTGCTTTTCTGAACAAGAAAAATATTTCGATAAATATGATGAAATTATTTAAAATCAAAGCTCATAAAAAAAAAGATCCTAACGAAAGTGAAGATAAATTTCAGACGATTATAGAACTTGCACCGGATGCATTCTTTTGGGGCGATTCAAAAGGAAATTTTATTGCTGTTAATAATAAAGCTGTTGAACTTACCGGATTTTCAAAAGATGAACTTCTTTCAATGAATATTTCCAATTTATTTCATTCAGATGATTTAAAAGAGAATCCGTTAAAATATAGCCTTCTGAAAAAAGGTGAAATTATAAAAACCGAAAGGGAAATAATAACTAAAAATGGCGGGAGAATTCAAATAGAGATGAACTCCAAAGCCATGCCTGATGGTACTTTTCAGAGTTTTTTCAGGGATATAACGGAAAGAAAGAATGCTGAAGAGGTTATCCGGCTGAGTGAAGCACGGTTGACACGGGCAGAAATTGCTTCCAAATCCGGCAATTGGGAACTGCATATTGGCACTCAAACAATGGTTGCATCCGTTGGGGCAACAAAAATATATGGTGTAGATAAAGACCATATGGATTTTTCGGTCGTAAAAAAAGTTCCATTACAGGAATATCGTCCTATGATGGATCTGGCTTTAAAAGAATTAATAGAAAATAATAAACCGTACGATATTGAATTCAAGATAAAAGCAATTGACACTGGTAATATCAAGGATATACATTCCATAGCTATATATGATAAGGAAAAGGAAATTTTATTCGGCGCCATTCAGGATATTACTGAACATAAAAAAGTGGAAGAGGAGTTAATAAAAGCCAAAGAAAAAGCCGAAGAAAGCGATAAACTTAAAACCGCTTTTCTCCAAAATTTAAGTCATGAGATTCGAACACCCATGAATGCCATCATAGGTTTTTCCGAATTATTAAAAGATTCTTTTGATGACAAGAACAATCTTGAAAAGTACACCGGAATCATTTGCCAGAGGAGCTATGATTTACTCGGTATCATTAACGATATTCTCGATATTGCCAAAATTGAATCGGGGCAATTAACTGTAAATTTGGAAGAATGCAATATTGATACCTTATTCGAAGATCTGACATCTTTTTTTAATGAATTCCAAAGCAGGACACGTAAAGAACAAATTAAATTTAGCCTGATATCGGAAATCAGTCCTTCTGATAATATTATTGTCACCGATAGGTTGAAATTAAAACAAATACTCATTAACCTTATAAGTAATGCTCTGAAATTTACACTCCATGGTACTGTAACAGGTGGATGTAAAATGGATAAAAATCAAAATCTTTTATTTTATGTTTCAGATACCGGCATTGGAATTCCACCTGAAAAACAAAAACTGATATTTGAACGCTTTTTTCAGCTTAATCAAATTAAGACTGCAACAGTTGGTGGTAATGGTCTGGGTCTGTCTATTGTTAAAGGCCTGGTGAATTTATTGGGCAGTGAAATTTCCCTTGAATCTAAAGTTGGCAAAGGCAGCACTTTCTCTTTTACGATACCGTTTAAAACCATACAATCACTCCACCAGGAAAAAACAGATGTTCAGGAACCTGCTGTGAAAAACTTATTAAATAAAACAGTTCTTATCGTCGAAGATGATCAGGACAATTCCGAATATCTGACCAAATTACTTACGGATGCCGGAATGAAAATATTGCTGGCTACTAATGGTAAAGAAGCGATCGAAATTTCAAAAAACAATCCAATTGATATAATTTTAATGGATATCCGGTTACCCGACATAAGCGGGTATGAAGCCGTTCACCAGATAATACAATTTAAACCCGGCTTAAAGATTATTGTCCAAACCGCATACTATTCACTCAATGAAGAAAAGGAAGCCCTTCAGGCAGGTTGTTGTGATTATTTAAGCAAACCAATAAGTAAAGATAAATTACTGAATATGTTAAATAAACATCTGGACTGATATCAAATTAAATTAATTAAAAATTTAAATTGTCCTTGTTTTTTTGTAGGGTAGCTTTGGTATGACAATACCATAATTAATTACTACTTTTTGAACTCCCTTTTTATGCACCTGCTTGGTTAAAACATTAAAAAATAATCTTAATAAGATCCTTAATCGCTAACTAAAGAATTTAAACTTAATTTTGCAGGAAGGGCAGTCAGATCAATATATTTTCTGGTTCCAATCATCTCCAATAACTTTTCATAAATTGCAAAAATCTTTAAAATTGTAAATGGAAAGAAAAAAAATTATCATTATTGGTGGCGGTCCGGCAGGCTTAATGGCTGCAGACATACTCAGTGTCACTCATGATGTACATATTTATGATAAAGAAAAAAACGTTGGACAGAAATTTCTGTTGGCCGGGAAGGGCGGTTTTAACCTAACCAATAATCTGCAAGGAAAGGATTTAACCAGTAAATATTCGCCTGTAGGGTTAATGGACAAAGCATTATCGAATTTCGACACCTTAGCACTTCGGCAATGGCTTTCCGCGATGGGTATCCCTACCTTCGTTGGCACCAGTGGCAAGGTTTTCCCGGAGAAAGGCATTAAACCAATAGATGTTCTGAACAAGATTAAAACGAAGCTGATGAAGAAGGGCGTACAGTTTCATACACAGCACGAATTTGTTGGTTTTGACAGTAACAGGCATGTTACATTTAAAAATCAGGGAAAAAATATTGTGCTGAAAGCTGACTACATCCTTTTTGCTTTGGGCGGAGCCTCGTGGCCTGTAACGGGGTCAAACGGTTCCTGGCGGGCTATTTTTGAATCCCTGGGTATTGTAACCAACCCCTTTCAATCATCCAATTGTGGCATTAATATACGCTGGCCGGAGGCTTTAAGTCAAAGTCATGCCGGGAAACCCGTTAAAAACATCAAACTATTTACCGATAATTTTGAAATGAAGGGTGAAGCTGTCATTACTAAGTACGGTCTGGAAGGCAATGCCGTTTATCCCCTGGTGCCGTCAATACGTAATATGCTTAACACAAATATACCGGCATATATTTATATTGATTTTAAACCATCGAATACCAGGGAGCAGCTTTTGCAGAAAATAAGTGGGAAAAATAGTAAGACAAAGGATTATGGCCAATTATTCAATTTAAATACCGTTCAGCTTGCTATGATAAAAGCCTATACCGGCAAGGAGATTTTCTTGTCAGTTGACGGCTTCATCAGCAGCATAAAAAAACTGGCTATTCCGGTTGACTCATTGAGACCGGTAAAAGAAGCAATTTCAACGATTGGCGGAATCGCACCGGAAGAAGTAAATGATGATTTTTCGTTAAAGAAATATCCCGGAATATACACCTTTGGCGAAATGCTCGATTGGGATGCACCTACCGGAGGTTTTCTGCTTCAGGGATGTTTTTCGATGGGAAATTATGTGGCGAAATCAATATTGGGAAAGGATAAATGAAGCGCTCATCAGGAGGTGAAAGTATTTTATAGATTGTTACCCGGCCTTACGGGTGATAAAAGCAATGCTACTGACAAACAAAGCTTTGAACGGATAAATTACGAATTAAATTTACTTATAACATGCCGGAGTAAGAGTAATATACGAACAAAATATTCGTATTTAAAGTAATTGTACTATATTTAAAATACAAAACACATGAGCAAATTTAATCTTAACATTAAAAACCTAAACAATAATGAGACGAACAAACTTCTTACTGTTATTCGCTTTTCTGGTAATGATTTTATTATCTGCCTGTACAGTGAAAAATCAAACTGATATGAATTCAACAAATGAAAACTGGCTACGGGTTGCGGGCGATCAGATCGTCAACCAAAAGGGCGATACAGTTCTTTTACGTGGTTTTGGACTGGGAGGGATGCTTCACATGGAGAATTTCATTGATGGTTATCCGGCCAATGAAGAATCCATGCGTGAAGGGCTGATGAAAGTATTGGGAGAGGAGAAATACAATCTTTATTTCAATACTTTTCTAAAAATTATTTCACCGAACCCGATGCAAAATACATTCACAACCTGGGGCTGAACCTGGTTCGCATACCGATCAATTACCATCTTTTTGAAGATGATATGAATCCGGGTGTCATTAAGGAGGGTGCATTTCAATACCTTGACAGCGTAATAGAATTGTGTGCCAGGCATCAGATCTATACCATCATCGATCTGCATGCTTTACCTGGTTGTCAGAACCAGCACTGGCACAGCGATAATCCCACTCACGTGGCAGCCTTCTGGATACAAAAGGATTTTCAGGACCGCGCAGTTCACTTGTGGGAAGTTATAGCAGAACACTATAAAAATCAGCCCTGGGTAGCAGGCTACGATCTGATTAACGAGCCGGCAGATCCAACCGGCGAAAAGGTTTTCCCTTATTACAAACGCCTGCGGGATGCCATTCGGAAAGTCGATCCTAACCATATCCTTTTTCTGGAGGGCGATCGTTATGCCACTGATTTCAGTAAGTTCACCGAAGTATGGGATAATGTGGTCTATACCAATCACGATTATGCAGTCCCCGGGTTTATTTTTGGCAAAGATTATCCCGGTTATACTCGCGGCAGATATTATGACAAAGATACACTTGAACAGGATTTTCTTAAGAAAAGTGAATTTATGTTTTCCCACCATGTCCCGCTGTGGGTAGGTGAGTTTGGCCCTGTTTATACCGGTGATCCGAAAAAAGATGAAATGCGTTACCAGGTTCTGAAAGATCAGCTGGCCTATTACGATAAATACAAAGTAAGCTGGTGTATCTGGCTGTATAAGGATATGGGCCTGCAGGCCATTATGCACCAGAAAGCTACAACACCTTATATGAAACTGGTTTCCGCTTTCCTTGCAAAAAAAGATTCTCTTGGGGCCGATGCCTGGGGATCAACCGACAAAGATATCCGGCAGGTGATGGAGCCATTGGAAGAACTGTTTAAAAAAGAGTTTCCCGATTATAATCCCTATCCCAGCGGTCAGCAGAACCAGATAAACCTGATGGTAAGACATATCCTGATTGCCGAAGCGCTTGTGCCTGAATATTGTAATTTATTCAAAGGTTTGTCTGATGAAGAACTGACAACGCTCGCCCAATCTTTTCGTTATGAAAACTATGTGACACGGACGAGGCTGGAAGATATACTTACAGGTAGGGAAAAGTAATCATAAATAGGATTGAAAAAAAAGTGGTTTCATACCTTCTTTA
>CAVVIO010000050.1:0-8379 GCA_963748095.1 uncultured Bacteroidales bacterium | reverse complement strand
CCCTTTCTTTCGACTACCATTTTTTTACATGCTGGACAGTATGTATTTTCGGCATTAACTCCCGGAGCATTTCCTATGTATACGAATTTCATACCTGCATTCATGGCAGTTTCACGGGCTTTCACCAGGGTAGAAACAGGTGTTGCAGGAATACGGGTAAGTTTATACTGAGGATGAAACCGGCTGAAATGCAAAGGGTATAAATCCAAGCCGTTTTTCACCAGCCAGTCACACATCGACCGGATCATATTAAAATCATCTGTCCATCCCGGAATTACCAGGTTGGTAATTTCCAGCCAAACTCCTTCTTCTTTCATTATTTTCAGAGTGTTCAGGATAGGGTTGAGCTTTCCGCCGTTCAGTTTCAGGTAAATGCTGTCGTCAAAAGACTTTAGATCGATATTGGCTGCATCGGTATACTTGCATAATTGTCTGAGAGGTTTTTCATTGATATATCCGTTGGATACCAGGATATTTTTTATTCCCTGTTGTCTGGCTAGTTTTGATGTGTCGTAAACATATTCGTAAAAGGTAATTGGTTCGGAATAGGTATAGGCAATTGACAAGCAATTATTATTTACTGCTTCCCTGACAACGGATGCCGGCATCAGATCGTAATTTCGCGTTTTATCGGGACTGGTTTGTGAAATAGTCCAATTTTGGCAATTCAGGCATGCAAGATTACATCCTGCGGTAGCTATGGAAAATGCCTGACTTTGTGGTAAAAAATGTAACAGCGGTTTCTTCTCTACCGGATCAACATGCACTGCGCAGGGATTTCCGTAAGCAAGAGTATATAGTTTACCTCCGGTATTTGTCCGGTTCCGGCATTCACTTAGCTCTCCTTCCTTTAATGTACATTCGTTCGGACATATTCCACATTTAACTCCTCTCGGTGTGACGGAATAAAAAAGGGCTTCTTTCTTACCTTTCACAAATCCGCTAAATGCAGTTATTTCAGCCTTCTTTGAGGATATTTTATCCCCGGCCCGTAATAATTGTTTCGGGATTCCGAAAAACAAACCAACTGACCCCAATAAACCGTACTTAATAAATTGACGTTTGGAAACGTACTTTTGTGAAGGTTTCATGATCCGGTATTATTTGAGGGTTATTCAAATATACTAAAAAGGACGGCATTTTGAAATGAATTTTTAATGTTTTAAATTGAAAATGTAGCAACTTCCGACTCCCGACTTCTTTCTTACGACTTCCGACTTCTGAACATCATATTTGGTTACTAAGTAACAGTGCTTTTTTTAAGAAAAAATGTACCGGTAGCCAGGATATTCAGAACTCCCAGAACCAGGGAATAGGTTATTAGTCCGAAAATCGGTATCAGAAGTACGGCGGTAAACAATGCCCCTAATGCCGATCCTGCCAGATCAATACTATAGATCGAAGCCGCAGTCTTTGAAAAATCAGCTTTCTTGAGGATAGTAGCCATCGAAAACAGAATGCCCACCAGAAAAGCAATTACAAGCATCAATATTACAAAACCTGCCTGGATGGCTAAAGTGTGAATGCTGTATTTTTTCATCAGCAGTATTACCAAGGGCAGCAGGAAGGCAAAAGCAGCGATCATTAACTGGATCAGCATATAATTTCTGCGATGGATGTTTCGTATAAACCGGTTTCTGAATATGGCTCCTAATGCAAGCCCGGCCATAAACACAGAAATGATAATGCCAATAGTATGATATACATAACCATAGATGATCTGAAAGGCCATTATGATGATAATTTCGAATGAACTTCCGGTGAAACCTGCTGTAAACATACCAAGGGCAACCGGGTTCAGTCGGCTGAGAAAATAAGCCATCAAAAAAAGAAGTAATATAGCAGAAACAGAAAGCAGGGTGGTATTTACATGAAATTGCGATAACCAGAATCCCACCTGGTGAAAATAGGCAACAGGTTCAAAATCGAAGTTTACAGGTGCATCCGGCTGCAGATTGCCGAGGATATAATTGTTCCGTTCTTCTATAGAATTGTCATCGATATAATAAGAATTAACATATTCATTATTCAGTCCCCTTAATTCAACTCTATGTGCAATATCAAGTTGTAGATTTCTGTCAGATGCAATAAAATAATCACGTTCTCCCTGGATAATAATAATTTCCTTAAATACTTTATGAAGAGTGTTGAACAGGATGGAATTCACCATGATGGCCTCTTTACTAAGGTAGTTGGCAGTGGAAGGTAAACCAAGTGAAATAACTCCCCCTTTATTTAATTTTGATTTAAGTTCCCGGAAGAATTCAATTGTATAGTATCGGTTCAGTTGTGCGGTAGAGGGTTCGGGTAAATTTATCAGTGCAACATCATATTTCTGACTGCTATTTTTGATATACAGTCGGGCATCCTGCATAATGGTTGTAAGCTTTTCCGATGCAAGGTTACCGGTAAACCGGTTTGCCACCTCTATCAGCCATGGATTCATTTCAACATAATCAATACTGTCGACATGATATTTTTCTATTTCACGGGCCAGACCGGTTATTCCACCGGAAACCAATAAAATACGTTTGGGAGAAGGATGCTGCAACATGGCATAATGTACTGCTTCTTCATTGGCAATGGTATTTTCAGTGGTGAATAGCAATGTATTGTTTTCATAGAAATTCTGCTGGCCAGCAATACGGGTAACTACCAGGTTACCATACGGTGTATCATTCAGGTATGTTATTTTTTGATTGGGGAACAAAAACGATTTTATCCGGATATCGGGGTGAAAAAAAAGGGATGCTGTATATAAAAGAATACTTAAAGTTAGGGAAAAGGTTCGAAGCTGTTTGTTTTTTATACTCTTTCCATAAAAAAATGCAACAACTGCATTAATCAGGAACAATAATGCCAGTACCTGGTAAGTGGTGAAAATATATACCAGCAGAAAACTGAACAATAACCCTCCGGCAACACTTCCTGCTGCTTCCAGGGCATAAGTTATATCAATTTTGTTTTGTTGTTGTTGACGGGATATGGCTGATGCAAAAAAAGTGAAAGAGAATCCCGAAAACAGGCAAAACGGAAGAAGCAGGATAACAGCACTGCCAGTTATCTGAAAAGGACTGATAGCAATACCTGGTTCGAATACGATGTTTTTAAGGGTATCTAGCAAAGTTACCGTAATGATAGGAAGCAGGCCTGTAAGTAACAGTTGGTAAAACAGAAATGTATTTTTTCTTAGTATATATTTATTGTAGCGGCCGAGATAGGCGCCTATACCTGTAAGGATCATCCACGATGATAGTATTAACCCGGTAATAAGTTCGTTTCCCTGGAATACTGATATAAATTCCCGCAACAGGATGACCTGAGTGATTATAGTAGTAAAACCAAGTAATAACACGGGAATGTACAATTGTTTTATTGAAAAGGAAACAGATCCCGGTTCAGCTTCAGAAGTTTGTAATCCGGCATTCTTTTCACTCCTGCCAGCTGATTCTTTTGGTTTTCTGAACATATTAAGATAGTAATTCCAGTGCCACGAAAAATGAAAAACTGCTATCAGTGTCATACCAATACCGAAGTCAACATGCCACACCAGTAACTCTTTAATCAAAGGTATTTTCAACTTGTAATTTACCTGTATGGCCAGTAATAATCCCAATATGGCAGTAACCAGAAAGGTCACTAACAAAAGGTTGTTCCATATTTGGCGGTGTGTTTTTTTTCGTATGAGATTAAAATTACTCAGCAGAAAAGTGCTGAAATACAAAATGAGTATAATAATGACAATCGGAAATAACAAGTATTTTGCATTCATGACTTTCAGAAAATACAGAAGGATAATTTGGCATTAAATATAATGATTTCGATAACTAATAGAAAATGTAACGAAGCATTTAAGCAGGATCGTCTCACCTCATCTTTATATCTTCAAGTTGAAAATTATTTTAATGTTAAAAATTTATAAATGAATTGAATACCAATTAACCATTGAAATTATGGATTGTTGTAATATATGTTTTTAATGAAATTAAAATGATATTTTTTATGATTGAGATTATTAAAAAAGAAGATTTAAGTATCAGGCTGGCACAATTGAAAAATATTAGATGTGTCCGGTATACTTGGAGGAATTTGGTTAATTGATCCAATCAATTATTTAGAAGTTAAACTTAAAAATGCAATGTTATGAAAAAATTAATTTTATTAAGCAGTTTGTTAGCGGTATTCATTTTACCGGATTTTGCCCAGAGTTTTGGAAATTCTGTGTTAACGCAGGTACCTATGAAACAGCTTGTGATCCCGGAGAGTAAAGTACCTGCCCCATTGGCCTCCGCTATTAAAAAGGACTTTATGACAGGTCAGGTAATGCAGTGGTATACTTTTCCGTATCTGTTTAAAAAATACGGATGGAATGTGTTAAACACCAACGAAATGAAGGGAAAACAAAAACCCGACAGGTATGCCGTATATGTTAAAGCTAATGATGGCAGCAGGATAGATGCTGTTTATACGTCAAAAGGAAAGTTAATCCGCGAGCGTGAAGTATTGAAGAATATGGCTCTTCCGGAACAGGTTACGCGTGCTATTGCTTCCAGTAAATATAAAGGCTGGGATATTGATAAGGACAAAGTTATAATTACCGATGGAATAAAGAATACCAAAGAATATATAGTAAAGGTAGAAAAAGGTCAGCATAGAAAGACTCTTTACTATGACGATAACGGATCAGTCTTACCCGTTTCATAAGGCTGTTATCTGAAGGTATACATTCTTGTTAAACAAAAGCTGTTGATATTGGTTATATCAGCAGCTTTTTTATTTACATTCTCTAACCTCTTTAATTTGAAAAAATCCGGGTGCACAATTATACCATCAGAATAACAATAATACTGACAGTAATTATTTGTAACCTTCCTGAAATCAGCGCTCAGGTAAACGGTTATGTTTATAATGCAACTAATTTCAAACCACTCGCGGGAGCTACTGTGACAACACGGGATGGAAAAGGCAGCATTACCGATTCCTCCGGATACTTTAGCATCTTTTTACCAGATACCATACATGAAATTCATGTTTCCTGCCTGGGATATCAATCTCAGGTTGTTACTATTCATAAAAACATGAACAAACTGAAGATACGTCTTCCTGTTTCACGTATTCACATCGATCAGGCTGTGGTGTCAGCTTACCAGTTCAACCGGAAAATTATTGCTTTACCGGGAACAATCGGGCTGATCACAGGCGAAGGCCTTTCACTTGACCGTGGTGTTAATATTGCCCCGTCGCTTAATCGCGTTCCGGGAGTATTTATGCAAAGCGGTGCGCTAAACACCAACAGGATTTCCATACGTGGGATAGGCTCACGTACACCTTACGGGACTAACAAGATCAGGGCTTATCTGGATGATATTCCACTAACCAGCGGTGACGGAACTACCACACTCGAGGATATTGATATGGCACAGCTCGGAAGGGTAGAGATTATCAAGGGACCTGCATCCAGTATTTATGGAGCCGGACTGGGAGGCCTTATTCACCTTTATACCCGAAAACCTGGTACAGAAAAATTTAAAATGCAAACCGATAACATGACCGGTTCTTTCGGACTTTGGAAGAATTCGGTTTCCGCTCAAACAAATACTCCGGTATTTTCAACTTCCGTGTCCGGAAACAGACTTGCCAGTGTTGGATTTCGTGAAAACAGCCGTTATTTGCGAAATTCTTTTTGGTTACTATCTGGGTACCGCAGTGACAAATTCACCTTGAAATTTTTGACAAATTTTATTCATCTCAAATCCCATATTCCCAGTTCGATCGATAGCGCTACTTTCAGGAATGATCCTACAGCCGCAGCTTCCAACTGGATGAGTGTAAAAGGGTTTGAACAGTATAACAGGTTACTTTCAGGACTGAGTATTCAATACAACTTTTCAAAAAAATTCAATAATCAGAGCAGTGTTTACTCCGTGATCAATAACGGAACCGAATTAAGACCATTTAATATACTTTCGAATAATTCGCTGGCATGGGGCGGACGTACAAAGTTCACCAACGAATTCACGTTATCTAAGGTCAGGTTACGATGGATGTATGGCGCTGAATTCTATCATGAGAGCTATACATGGTATACTTTTGAAACATTGAATGCAGGAACTGAGGGACAAAAGCTGAGTGATAACTTCGAAAAGAGGATATATTACAATTTGTTTTCTCTGGCTGACATGGATATTGGAGAGAAGCTTACGTTATCTGCCGGATTCAATTATAATTCCACCTATTACAGCTATCTCGACCGCTTTCATGCCGACTCCAACAATTTATCAGGTGATTATACTTTTCGACCCGTTTTTTCTCCCCGTATTTCGGTTAACTACCGGATCCATAAGGAACTGGCTGTATACGCTGTAATCAGTCAGGGATTTTCTCCGCCCTCACTCGATGAAACACTTACTCCTTCAGGGCTTATTAACCCGCACATCAAACCGGAGACAGGGGTTAATTATGAAACCGGCTCACGAGGGAGAATATTCAGCAGCCGGTTGTATTATGATTTCTCTGTTTATACCATTCAGGTTAAAAACCTACTGGTACCGCGTCGTGTCGGCGAGGACCAGTATGTAGGTGTGAATGCAGGAAAATCGGCACATAACGGATTCGAAGGATTACTAAAGTTCGACCTATTGACTCCGGAGAACAGCAACCAGGCAGATGTCTTTCTTTCATATACTTATGCTGATTACCGTTATCTCCAGTATCAGGATCTGGAAAATAATTATGCAGGTAATCATTTACCCGGAGTAGCACCAAATGTGATGAATGCAGGATTGGAGTGGGAGTGGGGCTCCGGAATTTACGGCAATGTCAGTTATTTTTATTCTGATGCTATGCCGATGAATGATGCCAATACAAAATATTCTGACGCTTATAAACTTGTAAACGTTAAGATCGGTTACAGGAAAGAACTTTTCAGCAATTTCATACTTAATCTGTATGCCGGAATAAGAAACGTATTTAATGAAAAATATGCTTCCATGATATTGGTGAATGCAACTGGTTTTAACAATGCAGCTCCCCGTTATTATTATCCCGGCCCACCGGTTAATTATTTTGCAGGACTGTCCATTTCGTATAAAAAATTTTAATGCGGTTATATATTTATCAACCGATCAATTCCTTATAAGCCTGTTCCATTAACAGAAAAAAGACCTGGCCTTCGGCAGCAGTCCCGGCATGGTCGAATTCCGGTGCTCCGCAAACTCCCTGTACCAGTCCCAGTTCATCTACCTTTGCTCGTGCTGCGGCACGCATTTTATCAGCTTTTTCCCTGTAACTCTCATCAATCCATCCTCCTTTTATTCCGCGGTATATGGAATATGCCAGCATTTGTGAAAGATTTGTTTCTACAAATGATTGAGGATTATCCACGACATTGTGGAACAAGCCATCGTCTCGCATATATTCCAGACAACCATTGATAATATCCTGAACATATTGCACAAGGTACTTCTTTTCTTCTGTCATTGAATCGGGTAAAGAACGTATTACACGGGTAACACCCGCAGCAGTCCAGCCGTTTCCTACACCCCAGAAATCCTTACGTGCAAAAGCTTTCTTTTCACAATCCCACATGTGCGATAAAAGCTTTTTATCATTGTTCCACAAAAAAGAGCGAACACCCTTGATTTGTTTTAATGCTTCATTGTATTCGCCGGCAACAGCCAGGAAAGGTGGAAGCATGTAATTACTGTCACTCCACACCTGCGGCATATTGGTGAAATGGTAAATGATACCGTCCTCAGTACGTGGAGCTTTTTTCATCATGTAATCCAGCAGCTTTTTAAAAGCATCCATCAGCCTGGAGTTTCCGGTCTTTTTTGCGGCCCACAATACGGCTTCTCCGGGAGAGGCAGCATCTGTAAGTGCTGAATCTTCTCCTATCATAGCCAGCCGGCCGTCAGGCGACTGGTATAATACGGCATCTTTTGCCATTAATATTACCAGTTCTTCTTCTCCTGTTTCGAGCATAGCCTGCATGGCCACCCCCTGTTCCCAGGTGCGCCTTTGCATGGTGAAAAGGGCAGCTTTAACTTTTTCGGTGATGGTTTTATTTTGAAAAGATTTCACTTCAGTTGAACCGGAACAGCCTGCTACCAGGGAACCGGTTATTCCAATGGATAATCCTGCCACCGGTACATTTATCAGAAAGTCACGTCTTTTCATAGGAATATAGTTAGTTGGTTTGTATGATTAATGTGTTATGATTTACGTAATTGATTAAAAATACAAAATTTTGATACATGTCCTTCCGATAATCTGTTTTCGTTTAATCCGATAAATAGACGAGATTCGTGAGTGTAACTTCCTATATATGGAATAAGTTAATATTGGTAATTTGTTTTTTCCTGAAATATATTTTATATT
>CAVVIO010000049.1:0-4824 GCA_963748095.1 uncultured Bacteroidales bacterium | reverse complement strand
AATGCCACCAAGACACGAAGACTCAAAGATTCCTAAAGTTCAATTTATGACCAGAACTGAATCTTTGGGTCTTTGTGTTTTTATAGTATCTGCAAATAGATACAAGTCTTTTTTAATATTGTTTTCTCGTTATATTTCAAACTCATCACCCATTGCCGGTATTTCTATATTCGAATAACCGGCTGATTCCAGTTTTGATTTATAGCTTTGCTGAGTTTCATATTCACCGTGTACAATAAAGGTCTTTTGCAACAGCGATTTATCCTGGCATTCCAGGTAAGCGATCATTTCGCTGTAATCGCCATGTCCACTGTACGAATCAATACGGCGTATATCAGCATTAACGGGGTACATATTCCCATGAATAGAAACCGCACTTTCGCCTCTCAGTATTTTTGCTCCCAGAGTGGAGGGTGCACAATAGCCCACAGCAAGAATTGTATTGCGCGCACTTGATATATTGTTAGCCAGGTGATGTTTAATACGTCCTGCCTCCATCATTCCCGAAGCTGAAATGATAATACAGGGTTTCTTGATCAGGTTCAGTTTTTTCGAATCTTCATGCCTTTTAATATAAAACAGGCTGTTGAATCCAAAAGGATCGGGATCAGTTTCCATCACTTCAAGAATGT
Organism: uncultured Bacteroidales bacterium; assembly: GCA_963748095.1. Classification (GTDB taxonomy): domain Bacteria; phylum Bacteroidota; class Bacteroidia; order Bacteroidales; family UBA10428; genus CAVVIO01. The sequence continues at coordinate 4,192 of CAVVIO010000049.1, read as the reverse complement.
CTTTATTAAAACACTCGGGATGCATGCGAAAGACCTCGGTGGCATTTATAGCAAGCGGACTATCCACATAAACGTCAATCTTCGGCAGTTTATGTTCGTTGTAAAAATTATTCAGTGAGTAAACAATCTCTTGAGTACGTCCTACACTAAAGGAAGGTATAATCAGTTTACCGCCTTTTTCCACACATGTTTCCGTAAGTATACTTAAAAGTTCATTTTCAGCGTCTGTAGTTTGTGAGTGTAACCTGTCACCGTAAGTCGATTCGGTTATTAATATATCGGCTTGGGGAAAAGGTTGTGGCGGTTTGAGAATTCTGTTTGCCGGACGTCCGATATCGCCGGTATAGGCAATACGCGTTTTTTCCCCTTTTTCGGTGATTTCCAGGGTAACCACTCCGCTACCCAGCATATGACCGGTATTGGTAAACTTTACCTTTGTGTTGTCATCAATCCGAAACTTAAGGTCATACGGAACTCCTATAAACAGGTTCATACAAGCCAATGCATCAGCTTTGGTATAGATCGCTTCTACAGGCGGGAGCCCCTGAGTTGCCCTTTTCTTGTTAAATGTATATGTATCGTGTTCATGAATCTGACCGGAATCAGCCAGCATAATTGCACAAAGATCGCGTGTGGCATTGGTGCAGATAACAGAACCGGTAAACCCGAGTTTGTAGATGTATGGAATGAGTCCGGAATGATCGATATGCGCATGAGTAAGTATAACGTGATCGATTTCCTGCGGATTGAAACCCAGGTTCCTGTTCAGAGAATCGGTCTCTAATCCTTTTCCCTGGTACATACCACAGTCGAGTAATATTTTTTTACCATACTCTGTGATGATCAAATGTTTGCTGCCGGTTACTTCCCGGGCGGCGCCTAAAAATTGTATTTTCATGGATTTGAAAGTTTGTGGAAACTATATTATTAAATTAATTAATTAGCATACTGGTCGATTACATTGTTCAGACTTCGCTGGCATACTTTACAGAATTGCATGTGCCTGGTGAACATGATACAATCGAGTTGCGGGCGGTATAATCCGTACTGCATGTATCCGGCACCTTCAAAAGCGCCGACTTTATCACGATAAGGTTCTATATTAAAAAATTCATCCTCCTGAGCCAATTCTTTTTTAAACAAATCTTCCAGAACAGATTCGGGAGCATGAATGGCACGAAGGCTGTCTCTTTCTTTCTGAACCTGGTATTCATAGTTATCGAACTTTGCTTTTTCCCATGGAGTGGGGATTGGCGTGTCTTCATTCACGAGACCCTTCCATTTCAGGTTGTCTTTATCTAATAATGCGGTAATATTAGGCTCCCATGGTTCAGTGGTGATTTCCGTTTTTTCGTATGAAACAGAAGATGTATAGTATTCATCTGCCAGGGCGCCGATATGATGACCCAGTTCGTGTACCATAATGTAACCTGAAAATGTGTTGTCTACAGCTACTGTTGTGTATAAATTATAAATACCACCTCCTCCGTATGTTTTCTCATTTACCAGGATAATCATAAAATCGTACGGGACTTCCGATGCCACGTTTCTTACTGTTTTATTATCATAGGTAAGGATATATCGTTCGGAATCAAAACTGCTGTAATGCGTGGATAATGGTGACCGCTTGAAAATGCCGTGGTGTGGTTTGGTTATTCCGGTAACATCCGAGGGGGTTTCCACTGCGCGGATATTGATATCATCTTTCCGGCTTTTGAATGGTTCAGTTTTTAACAGAATATCCGTTAAACGTTTGGCATCGTTCACAAATTTACCCATTTCCGGTGCAGTATATCCGTCACCCAGAATTACGATATCGAGTTTTTGTTGAGCCGGACCACTCTCATGGATTATATCGGTTTTGTAAGTCATTTCAGGCGGAGCGGGGTTTACTTTTCTTGATAAAGGATCGATAACCTTCGTCCAGATAGTTTGAAATTTATTGTTACTGTCTCTTTTTTTGAGAATTAGTGTAACCGGCTTTTTCGGCCAGGGAAAGCGCACCGATTCCGGAAAGGTTCCCCACTGTTCTTTTGCTTCCGGTGTGGTTTGCCATTCACCGAAGATACTTGAAAATCCACGGGAATATAATAATGTTCCTGACACTGTATCTGCTATTTCAAAGAAGTATGCCCCTAATCCAAGATCATCGATTAGAACTTTCGTACTGCCTCCCCAGGGGCCGTCATTTAAAATTTGTGAAACGGCAAAATGTTCCTCTCCGGAGTTGCCCGAGTGAAAATAATCCACCCGCATGGTTTTGTCTGAAAAGTAAGTCGCAAAATCCACATTTCCTGTGTTTTTCACTTGTACTTCAGGTACAGTATTTTTCTTTGTATTTGTTTCGGAATTTTTTTGATGTGTACAACTAAAAAGGATTGTTACTCCAATTAAATATACCAGTTTCTTCATCGCTGTCTATTTTTAATGAAGGTTAAATATACCATTTATATATTTATTTTAACTGACGGGTATCATGAAGATTATAAATTTACATTATCATCAATCGATATATGTCGGGGTTCAAATATACATGGACCAATGTGTTTTCAATCATGCCTCAGCGCCCTTACCGGATCAATCCTGGCTGCCCGGATAGCCGGGTACAATCCTGCTGCCAGACTGATAACAATAGAAAAAGCAATGGCGCCGGCAATCAGCCACCAGGGGAAATAGAACAAGTCGACTTTGGGGAGATCCTGTGGCAATAGTTTTGCATTCATGATCACGTTAGCTATACGGGTAACCCCCCACCCCAATCCGATACCGAATAGAGCTCCGATAAATCCTATAACCGATGCTTCCACAAAAAAAATAGTTTTAATCTCTCCTTCACTTCCGCCTATCGATTTCATGATCCCGATTTCACGGGTACGTTCGAGTATCGACATCAGCATGGTATTTATGATACCCAGGGCAGCCACTACCAGTGCGATGATACCTACCGCGCCAAGCAGGGAATCCATGATGAGAAAAGCCCGTTTTATGCTTTTCAGCTGTTCCGAAAAGGCAAAAACATTCAATCCCATACTTTTTAACTGGTTCGATACTGAGGTCATATTTTTCACATCCTTCACCCTTACATAAATAGAACTATATTGACCCTTATTCGTATTGTCGCCCAATAATTCAAATACATCTTTAAATCCGAGTTGTGGTATCTTCTTAGCGGTATTAACAGGAACGAATATTCCCCTGCCGAACCTGTCCTGACCGAAATCTTCAGGATCCCTGACAATTCCGCATATTTTCATATTTATTACAGAGTCCTTAAAAGGCATTTTTTTCATTCCACCCATCATCATACCGAAAGGATTTCTGATAATTCCCGAAAGATCAATGACTTTGGTGATTATTTTCACCGAATCATTGATCAACGAATCGGCAGGCATGTAAAGAAAGTTCGTTGAAGTATCTGTTTTAATACTGTCATTTGCAGAAATCGAAATCTTCAGGTTTTTTAGCAAGCTGTTCCGCAGAGCTACTTCATCAGATGAATTTCCTGTGAAAAACGAACCGTATTTCATTTTATTAAATGGTGGAAATTCTTTCATTTCAGCCGGTATTGCCCGAAGACTTGTTGTGGTCTCTTTTCCACGATACTGAATCTTTACCGGAATACTGATTTCCGGAAAAGCCAGTTCAACCCCGGGAATTTTTTTGATTTCTGTTACAACGGAATCGTTCAGGGCAATACTTTTTTTATTCAGTTCCTGTTGAATACCCTCCATGTCGCCTTCAGCAATTTGCTGCAGGTCTATTTTTCTGGCAGTAACATTCAGACTGGTAAACAAGTCATTTTTTTTGAATGCATCGGTAATATTTTTTTGCATCCCGGTACCAAAGGATATCATGGAAGTTAAAGCCCCTATGCCGATAATAACACCAAGAATAGTTAGTATGGTGCGTAATTTAGTTCGCCACAGGTTAGCAAATCCCATTTGTGTCAGGTCGAGAAAATCCATTTATCAGTCGATTAGTTTACCATCTTTTAATTTGATGAGCCTGTCGGATACTTTACCGGCAGTTTCCAGATCATGTGTTACCATGATAATTGTCTTATTATATTTCTTATTCAGGTTTACCAGAATTCCCATAATTTCTTCGGCTGTAATACTATCCAGATTTCCAGTTGGTTCATCGGCAAGTATAATCTCCGGGTTGTTGGCAAGTGCCCTTGCTATGGCTACCT
>CAVVIO010000048.1:0-40612 GCA_963748095.1 uncultured Bacteroidales bacterium | reverse complement strand
AGTAAGCCGTGAAAAAGTACAGGATTTTAAAAAATGGTTAGAGAATTGATTTAGATTTCTTTCTTAAAATTGTTTAGGTTAACGAAAAGATTAATAATATATTTAACAGATGACTTTTAATAATAATACTGGTAGCGTACAATCGTGTAAATAGCTGACAGACTAGGTCTTCCAGTGCACTTCCTACCTTGTCCGCAGAAAGATTCTACGACGAACTATTTTAACAGAAAACCCACGTCACTTTGTATTATTGTCACTTCAAATCATTTGCTTTTTCCCGGAATATCTTCTTCATTGAAGCAGAAAAGAGATTTGGAATATCAGTTAGTTGCGAACAAAAAACGCCACTTAATCGAGTAAATAACCAGTGTGCTGAAAGCCCACCAGTATGCCTCTCATTATCATATCCCTATCAAAGATTGCAAAAAGTGCTTTTCCCTTCTGTCTATGCACAGGTCACCCGGACCACCTTTGAATTAAATCCGGGGCAGTCTTTGTGACTTATTATTTAGCTTAATATTTAACACCAACTTACCTATGTGGGACTTCCCGTATATTTGCGGATCACCCTCTGTATAAAATCTATTTGTTCTTGAATCTGTGAAAATAAATTTTCATAACTTGCCTGCTGTCCGTATTAAACTTTTACAAGAGCTTTCTACAACCGTTTGGAGACCATTAGAAAAACTGCTGGATTATTAATTGAGACAATTGTAAAACTATTAGACTGATTAAAAACAAAATTTGATATTAATTTTAAAATTGATTCCCTACTTATAAAACCTGAAAATTAAAATATGAAAAAGTATAAATTCTTACCTCTGATTTGGTTAATAAGCACTATAAGCTATTCACAACCTATATTGAACAATGCTGATTTTAAAACTCCCCCACCCTCAACCGAAGTACATACCTGGTGGCACTGGATAAGCGGAAACATAACCAAAGAAGGAATTACAAAGGATCTGGAATCGATGAAACAACAAGGGATTACCCAAGCCACCATATTAAATGTGGGAGGATTTGTTTCCTGTAAATTAGATGTTCCTTCCATTAAATTCGATTCCCCGGAATGGTTTGAGATGTTTCAATTTGCATTAAAAGAAGCAAAACGGTTGGGATTAACCATTGGTGTTCACAACTGCGATGGCTGGAGCACCAGTGGAGGCCCCTGGATATCGCCCGAAAAGTCGATGAAAACCTATGTCTGGTCAAAAACTTATTTGGATGGAGGTAAAGAAGTTAATATTCAACTGGAACAACCCCCGGCAATAGAAGATTTTTACAGGGATTTTGCTGTAGTTGCTTTTCCTACAGAAGAGAATTTCAATTCTTTCAGAAAATCCTCTCCCATTATAACACTAAACAACCTTAACACTAAAACATTGCTTTTTGATGGCAACCCTAAAAGTGAAATAAAGGTTAAGAAAGGTGATGTTATTAGTATTACTTTTAAATCTGATTTTACAGCTGATAAAATTGCTTTGTTCCCCCATCTGCCATTTACATGGAATGATATGTCAAAAATCAGCAGTCACTTTGTGCTTTCTGCTTCAAGTGACGGCAAATCATTCTCAAAGATTGCTGATCTTGAATTTATTGGTCTTAATAAATCCATTACAGCCAATTTTTCGCCCACGAAAGCAAAATTCTTTAAACTGGAATGCACAAGCGATGGAGGTGATTATCCGGTTGCTGAGCTTGAATTGTTGAATAATAATGATAAACCTTCTTATTCTCCTGAGATTTCTAATTTGCTCGAAAAAACAGTTTCGGTAAGTGCATTATCAGAAAAATATTTCGATAATAGTTCTCAGATTTCAAAAAAAGGTATAGCTGAGAATTCTATTGTCAACCTTACCAATCTGGTTTCACAAGATGGTTTATTAAAATGGAAAGTTCCTAAAGGACGATGGTGCATTATCCGTTTTGGTTATACCACCACCGGCATCACCAATAGCCCTGCCACACCTGAAGGGCAAGGGCTTGAATGCGATAAAATGGACACTACAGCGCTAAATACCCATTTTAAAAATTTTGCAGAAAAATTAATTAATTCAGCAGGCAGCTATAAAGGAAATACTTTTAAGTTTTTATTAATCGACAGTTGGGAAGCTCAATTTCAGAATTGGACGAAGGAGTTCCCAAAAGAATTTCAGAAACGCAGACGGTATGATTTGATTAAATGGTTACCTGTATTATGCGGGGAAACGGTTGAAAACACAAAAATGTCAGAAGCTTTTCTGCATGACTTTCGGAAAACAATTGCCGACCTGATTGATCAAAATTATTACAAACATTTCAGTGAATTATGTCATAATAACCAGTTGGAAATGCATGCCGAAATCATTTATGGAGGAGGTGGTATGTATCCTCCTTTAGATATTTTAAAATCAAATAAATATGTCGATATGCCTATGACTGAATTCTGGGCGAATCCCAACAAAAATCAATTCCCGGAATATTCCCCAACTGACAGGCCCACCCCTTATGCTCCGACTTTTTCTGCGTTGGCTGATAACAAACAAATTATAGGATCAGAAGCTTATACGGGTTTTGCTCATTATAGCGAATCACCGGCTAATTTGAAACCATTCGGAGACCTGGCTTTTTGTTCTGGAGTAAATCAAATAATTCTGCACAGCTATGTTCACCAACCAATCGACAAGAAGCCAGGAGTAACTTTAGGGAAATTTGGAGCACATTTCAACCGAAATAACCCGTGGTGGGAGTACGCACATGATTGGCTTACTTACCAATCACGCGTGCAATATGTACTACAAAAAGGTGAACCAGTTGTTGATGTAATTTTTTACATTGGCGATAACTTGCCCCAATATTTTGATAATAGCATTATTAGGGATTTACCTTCCGGGTTCCGGGCAAATCCCTGTAATATGGATATACTTATGAAGGCAAAAGTTATAAACGGAAAAATTTCATTTGGCGGAAAGCAATTATTCTCAATATTACTGCTACCTGACAGGAAAGCAATGGAATTCGCCACGTTGAAGAGAATTGCAAAATTGGTAAGCGACGGAGCTGTTGTATATGGACCAAAACCTACCGAGATGTTATCGTTACTGGAAATAGAAAATAATACTAATGAATTTAATCAATTAGCTAATGCACTTTGGGGCAGGACGGATTCTACAGAAAACAACTATGGAAAAGGAAAAGTAATTTACGGCAAACCAATCGGCGATGTGCTTAAAGAGTTGAACGTGTTGCCTGATTTTGCTAGCAATGTATCAGATTCAAAGGAATTGATGTTTATTCATAAAAGGATTGAAAATACCGATGCATATTTTGTTTTTAATCAGCAAAACAAATTATTGAATCGCGAACTATTGTTTAGAGTTGAAGGGAAAATACCGGAAATCTGGAATCCGGAAAATGGCTCAATCATTAAGCCGGAAATCTACTCGATTGAAAAAAATCAAATACGTATTCCTGTATCTTTTAAGCCTGGTGAATCTTTGATTTTTTTATTTCGGCGTGGAGTTTCAGACCATTCAATTAAGGCAGTTTCATTGGCGGGTAAACAAATTTTCCCAGATCAGGAATCCAATATTGACTTTTCCGCCATCCCACAGGCGAAATATAAAAATGGTAAATATTCTTTTACGTGCGCTGTGAGTGGCGATTATCAGTTTATCACTGCAGACAATAAAATAATAGATGCATCATTGATTCAACCGCAACAATTTAATATAGTCAACTATAAAGCAAAATTGGAATTTTTACCTATTTCAAAAGATTCCATTCATCCGGTTGAAATTTCGAAACTGAAATCGTTAACCGAATTTAAAGATCCAGCCATTAAATATTTCGCCGGTAAGGTAAAATATACCATTACTTTCAATCTGCCAGAAAGCTACTTGCAATCCAATGATTCCCTGATATTAAATTTGGGGAATTTGGATGCAACAGCTGAAGTACGCTTGAATGGCATTCTGCTGGGAGATATCTGGTTTCCCAATACCAATCTTACTGTTTCGGGATTTTTGAAAACGAAAAACACCCTGAGTATTACTTTAGCAAATGTATGCCGCAACCGTTTCATAGGGGATTTTATTCAATTCGGTAGTGTGAGAAGTATTTTTACCACTTCACCAATCGAAACAATATTAAATAAGGACATGCCATTAGAACCATCCGGAATTATGGGGCCAATGACGGTACTAAAGTTTGAAAAAAGTGAAACTAAAAAATGATATCATATTTTATTTAGAGAATAGTTATAATGTTATAACGGTTTCTAAATCGGGTAGGTAGCCGACAGGCACTTCGCCTGTTGGAGAATCTCTCACTATCAATCCCTTACCTCAGATCGGGAAGTAAGGTAACCGGCATATTTAAATATTGTAAAATAAATTTTGATTATAGTCATAAAACCACTAATATCACGAAATAATCCTTCTTATAACATACAAGCGTATGAATAATTTGGGGACAAAATATTTGTATATAGCAGTTACCAACAATTATTCGCACCTGGAAACCAACTCACGAGGGTTAGATTATCATTTAAAAATATAAAATTAGAAATTTATACAATTATGAAAAAAACTAATTTATATAAAGCGGAATTAACAGTATGTATCACATTGATTTTTTTAGTTCTTAGTATTCAAAATTCAAGTTCCCAGACATTTTGTACACAAACCGGTTCCGATCAGTTTACTGGTGAACAAGATGGTTATCGTTATGAATTATGGAATCAGAACTCACAAGGAACTGCATGCATGACTCTTGGGAACGGAGCCCTATTCAGTGGTGAATGGCGTGATGTGGAAAATTACCTTGCCCGCCGTGGTTTAGGATATGATGAAACACAGGATCACCAGGAAATAGGCACCTTTTATACAACCTATAATTGCAATTACAACCCATCCTCTGCATCTGGAAATTCATATTTATCGGTTTATGGATGGACTGTTAATCCTTTAATTGAATATTACATCATTGAAGACTGGCGGAACTGGATACCATCTATGTCAAGCGGTGCTACCCTAAAAGGTTCTTTCACTGCTAACGATGGCGTTTATGACATATATGAGAACACCCGGGTAAATCAGCCTTCCATTAATGGTAATACTACCTTTCAGCAATATTTTAGTATTCGCAGAACTAAACGAGACAGTGGAACAATAAATATTTCCGATCATTTTAACAAATGGGAAGAACTAGGTATGGATATGGGAAAGATGTATGAGGTGTCATTTGTAGTTGAGGGATATCAAAGTAGTGGCAGCTTTGAATTTACCGATCTGAAGGTTATTGTTAATAACAATCCGGTTCGGGTAAAAGGAGTTGCAATAGTACCAACAAACATTAAAAATTTATCCAAATCCCAACTCAGGGAATTTATCTATTAAACTTGATGAATCTAACTTAAATTCAAGCATAAAGATTTTTGACGTTTCAGGTAACGTATTTTTTTCTCAGAAAAATATTAATAATAGTCTACTTCAGATTGGAAATCTGAAGAGCGGAATTTATTTTTTGAATGTAAAAAGCAATAGATGTAACTATAATTCCAAATTATTAACTTTCTAACTTTTGTGAAGAAAAAAAGCTGGTAACAGCTTGGCAATATTATATTTGAATAACATAGTATAAAATAAACGGTTTAATTGGCTGATAAGTTTTTTCTTCGAAATGCACAAAGACTCCATGCCGCCAAACAATTTGTGTGCTATACAGAGTTGACAGGAATATAACCTTGCATGTCCTTAATTCTCAAAGTTGCAAATCGCAAGAATCATAATTCTATCTTTTTTTCTTCCGCAGATTAGCAATTTTATCGCCTTTGGTTTTAGGCCTTTTATGTTTTTTCATCTTTCGAAGATATGAGCCCCCCTGATTGGTTTTTTGATTCTTCTCGCTTTTTTCATGAAAGGCAGCGCCTTTTGATACATTCTCTTTTCTGTGAGGTAAAGAAATTTCAATTATTTTAGGGCGTTCTTCAGGGATTAGTTCCTGTGAAATTTCAACCTCTTCAGGAAATTTAAGCTGTGGTATCTGGTAATCCATCATACTTTCGATAGCTTCCTTCGTTTCCTTCTCTTTTTCGGTAAAAAACAAGATTGATTTACCTTTCTCATCTGCCCTGCCGGTACGTCCAATCCGGTGGATATAGTTTTCGGGGTAATCAGGGGTGTCAAAACTGATGACGTGCGATATTTTGCTGAAGTCAAGACCCCGTGCCATGACATCCGTAGCCACCAGAATGCGATGTTTGCCTTCTTCAAATTGCTTAATGGATTTTATCCTGTAATTCTGACTTTTGTCCCCATGAATTACACTAATTTTGTCGGCATAGCTTTCTTCCAGCAATTCAAATAAGCGGTTGGCAATTTTCTTTCCCGATACAAAAACCAATACTTTACTAAATTCATCCGGATCGGCCAGAAGGGCAGATAATAAGTTTGCTTTGGTATAGAAATTAGGAACCTGGTAACATTGCTGCTCAATACCTGCTAGTGGTGTACCACTGATGGCAACGTATATGCGGGTGGGTACAGTAAAGTACTCATCAATAAGTACATCAACTTCCTTAGTCATAGTAGCAGAAAACATGATATTCTGTCGTTGTTGTGGCAAAAGCTCGAAGATATTTTTTAGCTGAGGACGAAATCCGGCATCCAGCATTACATCCACTTCGTCGATTACCAGTTTTTTCACGGTTTTAAGCCGCAAGATTCCGCTTAGGGCTATATCGTATAAACGACCCGGCGTGGCTACCAAAATGTCGGTACCTTCTGCTACTGCTTGTTTTTGTACATTCATATTCTTACCGCCGAAAATTCCTAAAACACGAATATTCATGTATTTAGTCATGCTCTCAACCATATCAACCACTTGCAGAACCAGCTCACGGGTAGGCACCAGAATGACTACGCGGGGATATATCTGTTTTGAAAACTTTAAGTCGGTTAGGATGGGAAGCATATAGGCCAGGGTTTTTCCGGTCCCGGTTTGTGCAATGCCCACAATATCCTTTCCGGAACGAATTATCGAAAAAGCTTTCTCCTGCATTGGAGTGGGCTTGTCGAAGCCCAAATCAACAATGGCATTGTTTAATAGATTGGGAAGGTCAAACTGTGCAAAGGAATTCATTCGGGACAAGATTAATGTATAGATTATTCATACGCTTTCCAATCGGGATCACCAACTGGTTTTACTTTTATCTGAAACTCAATTTGGAAAAATTATATTGGTGCGTAAAGATAGGTAAAACTCCTGTTTCAATGGCTGTTCCTATGGCCTAATTTGAAGTTATCCGGGGTTTACCTGTAAAGTCCGGCATTATTTATTGTTGCCTGGTAGATAAAAATTCAATTCCTCAAATACATCAGCCTAAGATAAATTCCCGGAATTAGCATAAATTCAATCCATATTTCCCGTACATTTGCACATCATTTTGAAAAATAGTTACTTATGTCGTTTTCCGCTTTAGGCTTATCCGAATCCTTATTAAAAATCCTTAACAGTCAGAATTATACTGAAGCTTACCCTATACAGAAGGAAGCAATACCGGCCATCATTCAAAAAAAAGATGTGTTGGGAATCGCTAAAACCGGTGCAGGAAAAACTGCCAGTTATGTTTTGCCCCTGCTAATGAACCAGCAAGAAGCCAAGGACATTAAAAACCGCCATGTTAATGTATTGGTTTTGGTACCTACCCGCGAGCTGGCTATGCAGGTGTTGGAGGTCTTTAAGCTTTTTAGCCGGGGACTTCCGGAACCCGTAAAAGCACAAGCCGTGTATGGAGGCGTATCCATTAATCCTCAAATGATAGGGTTACAAGGAGTAAAAATTTTAGTAGCTACTCCCGGGCGCTTATTGGAATTGCTGGACACTAAAGCGGTACATGTATCCGGTATCCATACCCTTGTGCTTGATGAAGCCGATAAAATGCTCAATATGGGTTTTAAGGACGAGATGGATCGAATTTTCGCACAGCTCCCAAAGAAACGTCAGAACCTTTTATTTTCAGCTACTCTTAGCGAGGACATCCTGAATATGAAGCAGCTTTTATTGCATAATCCCCTGGTAATAAAGATTGATGAGGAAAAAGATTCCATTGACCTGATCGAACAGGTGGCTTATTTTGTTGCAGATGAAAAGAAAGGCCCTTTGCTTCGATACCTTATAACAAGCAAAGAAATGAGTCAGGTTTTGATATTTACCTCTTCCATTCAAAAGGCTGATCAGGTGGCCAACAAACTTCGGAATAACGGAATTGATGCACGTCCCATACACAGCAAAAAAAGTCAGGGGGCCCGGACTGATTTACTCACAAAATTCAAATACGGAAAACTCCGCGTATTGGTAGCCACTGACTTACTGACCCGTGGTATAGATATCGAGTTTCTGCCCTGTGTAATCAATTATGAACTACCCCGCTCACCCAAAGACTTCATTCACCGGATAGGCCGTACAGGTCGCGCCGAGTCGCCCGGAGAAGCTATTTCGCTGATTACCCCGGCTGAGGAACACCATTTTAAGGTAATTCAGAAAAAAATGGGGAAATGGGTAACCCGTATAGATGGAAATGAGATTTTAAATAACATTAAACAGTAATAACCGGTAAAGGGTGAATTGTCTGTCAAAAAAAGCGCTGATTGCCGAGTAAATAAAGGAGATTCAATGACTCATCACTATCATTCATCACTCCTGAAAATATATACATACCTTTGCGGAATGTTAAAAGCTACAAAAAATCAGCAGGAAATTATCCTTGGCGATCTCGTAAGTACGGTCCTCAAAAAATTTGAAATTACAGCGCTGAATCCCATGCAGGAAGAAGCACATAAAGCCATTCAATCAAAGTCGGATGTGGTATTACTTTCGTCCACAGGAACAGGAAAAACCCTGGCCTTTCTGTTACCTTTAATAGCGGCACTTGATGTTAATTGTTCTGAGGTGCAAATTCTGATACTGGTCCCTTCGCGCGAACTGGCGCTGCAAATTGAGCAGGTAACCCGGAAAATTGGATCGGGTTATAAGGTGAACGCGATATATGGAGGACGGGCAGGTACATTCGATAAGATTGATTTAAAACATCGTCCGTCCATTCTTATTGGCACACCCGGGCGGGTAGCCGATAGAATAAGAAGAGATAGCTTTCCCCTGGAACATATCACAACCCTGGTGCTCGATGAATTCGATAAATCGCTGGAAGTAGGATTTGAGAAGGAAATGATTGAGATTGTTGACGCACTCCCTAACGTGCAGAAGAGAATTCTTACATCGGCCACCAGCGATGCCAAATTACCTGCTTTTGTGGGTTTACAAAAACCTGTCTTTATCGATTACCGACAGGAGGATGTTTCCTTACTTACCATTAAAACTATTCTTTCGCCCGATAAGGATAAACTGGAAACCCTGGTAAAAACCCTTGCTTTTATTGGCCCTCAGCCCGGAATTGTTTTCTGTAATTTCAAAGATGCACTCCAGCGGGTGAGCAATTATCTGACGGAGCATCATATTGAACATAGTTGCTTTCATGGAGGCATGGAACAAACCGATAGGGAGCGTACCCTGATAAAATTCCGGAATGGCACCTGTCAACTCCTTGTGGCTACCGATCTGGCCGCCCGCGGGCTCGATATTCCCGAAATCAAATTTATTCTCCATTATCATCTTCCGCTGCGCAAAAAGGAATTCACCCATCGCAACGGAAGAACGGCCCGTATGAACCGCGATGGCGTAGCTTATATTCTGCATTGGGAAGGAGATGAGCTTCCCGATTTTATTCAGGATATTACACCGGAGAGCCTCGCCGTGAGTGAACTGCAGGAGTCCGGACTGCCTGTTCCGGTTCAATGGAAAACGCTTTATATTACCGGGGGACGGCGCGATAAAATCTCAAAAGGAGATATTGTGGGTTTGTTTCTGAAACAGGGCAAACTGCACCAGGAACAACTGGGAGCTATTGAACTCAATCAGAATTGTGCTTATGTTGGTGTACATGCCGAAATAGCTGAACAACTGATCGAAAAGACCAACAATAGCAAGCTTAAAAAAAAGAAGGTGAGGATTAGTCTGATTAGTTAATTTCTATTCCATTACCGGAGTCTTTACAAGTCAACATGATCGGTAATAGGACTGGCGATTTTAACTCAGGTTTTATCATTTGCCGCTTTCTGTAACCTGTAAACCAAGCCTCTACCGGTAAGGCAATGACTCAGAATATTCTTTATTTTAGGACCAGGCATTCAATAAGATACATTGAAGCCATGGAAATACAAATTATAACATAAATACAAAATGGAAAAATTAAGAAATTCATTGGTGATTTGCTGGAGGAATAATCTTATTTCTATGCGTGTTGATATACTTGATTCCTGCAGTTAAAATAGTTAAGCGCTAAATCTTATGGAAAAAGTTAAAACTTATTTGGATTTTCCAAAGCAATCAATAATCAATAAATCATTTGGAAAGACTAATTATAAAGATATATACTGCATATCTATTGAAAATTCACAGGACTATTCTATTGATTATCTAACTGGCTTATTTTTCACTTCAATGCCTGACTGGATTAAGATTTTACATTCATTTCGTAATTTTCTAGTTCAGTTTTTTGGATTACAAGGAGGTGATATTGACAAATTAAAAAAACCTGATAAATCAGTTCACTTTGCAATAGGTTCGGAAGCAGTTATCTTCAGGGTTTCTGACAGGAATGAAAATGAAATTGTTATGGCAGAAAATGATAAGCATCTGAATTTTAGAACGTCATTAATGATTGAGAGAATAAATGATACGGACATAATCAATTTTTATTCCTCTACAATAGTTCATTATAATAATATTTGGGGAAAACTTTATTTTTTACCAGTAAAGCCTTTTCATAAGTTGATTATTCGGACAATGTTAAAAATAACAGCGAAAAGAATTAATGAAGAACTATAAACTGCCACCAACAATTCGGATAAACTTTTTAAATATTTGATTAGTCTCTGGTCTTTCCTGATAATTGATAAAAATGTTGCAGAATTCTTTTTTATTTTTGTGTTTCTTATACATTAAAAAATAAGGTTTAAAGAACATGGCTATTTCCACCAAAAATCTCGATGAGCTCAGAAAAAATATAAAAGGTGATTTATTTAATGATCCTACTTCATTAATACTTTATTCGACTGATGCTTCAGCATACAGGGAAAAACCTCTTGCGGTTATCAGGCCCAGGGACGCGGAGGATATTCAAAAAATTATTCATTTTGCTTCGGAAAATAATGTTTCTGTAATTCCCCGTACTGCAGGAACGTCGTTGGCAGGTCAGGTAGTGGGAAATGGAATTGTAGTGGATGTTTCGAAATACATGACTGATGTACTGGAAATTAATCTTGAAGAAAAATGGGTGCGGGTACAACCGGGTGTAGTTCTCGACGAACTGAACAATTCTCTGAAAAAATACGGATTGTTTTTTGCCCCGGAAACATCTACATCTAACCGGTGCATGATCGGAGGTATGGTGGGAAATAATTCCTGCGGCGCCCATTCACTTATTTATGGATCTACACGTGATCACCTGCTGGAAGTGAAAGCATTTCTTAGTGACGGGAGTGAAGTGATCTTTGGGAATCTTTCAAAAAAGGAATTTGAAGACAAATTAAAATTGAATGGACTGGAGGGAGAAATTTATCAAAATATAAATGCGATTTTAAGTGATCCTGAAAATCAGAAGAAAATAAAAGAAGAATATCCCGATCAAAGATTAAAAAGAAGAAATACCGGATATGCCATTGATCAATTACTGTTATCTGATCCGTTTACAGAAAATACGAGCCCGTTCAATTTTTGTAAGTTAGTTGCCGGATCGGAGGGAACACTCGCTTTTATTACGGAAATTAAACTGAACCTGGTACCACTTCCTCCACAGGAAAAAGCATTGGTATGTGTTCATTTTAACTCACTGGAGGAAGCACTAAAGGCGAATTTGCTGGCTTTGGAACATCATCCGCAGGCCATTGAACTGATGGATGAAGTAATTCTGGAATGTACCAAATCGAATATCGAACAACGAAAGAACCGGTTTTTTTTACAGGGTGATCCGGCTGCTATTCTTATTGTTGAGTTTGCATTCAACAACCGGGAGGAACTGGAAAAGGCTGGGGAAAGTCTTATAAAGGATATGAAATCCAATAATTTCGGGTACCATTACCCTGTTGTTTTTGGAAATGATATTAATCGGGTTTGGGCATTGCGTAAAGCCGGATTAGGATTACTTTCCAATATTGAGGGGGATGCCAAACCCGTTTCTGTAATAGAAGACACGGCAGTTCACCCCGAATATTTACCGGAATATATTGCTGATTTCAAACAAATCCTGGCAAAGTATAAACTTAAATGTGTATATCATGCCCATATTGCTACCGGTGAATTACACCTGCGACCGGTTTTAAATCTGAAAGATGCAGATGATCTTGTTTTATTCAGGACAATTGCTGGTGAAATTGCTCATTTGGTAAAAAAGTACAAAGGTTCACTGAGTGGCGAACATGGCGACGGACGGCTGCGGGGTGAATTCATACCTATAATAATTGGTGATCATAATTTTCAATTACTAAAAGAGATTAAAAGTACCTGGGATCCTGATAATGTTTTTAATAAAGGGAAAATCACTGACACTCCTCGCATGGATACGTATCTGCGATATGAAGCCGGCCAGGAAACACGGGAAATTGAAACGATTTTTGATTTTAGTACTACAAAAGGTATTTTGAGATTGACTGAAAAGTGCAATGGTTCGGGCGATTGCCGGAAATCTGCTCTGATCGGAGGCACGATGTGTCCAAGTTTTATGGCTACCCGTGATGAAAACAATACTACAAGGGCAAGGGCCAATGTACTGCGTGAATTTCTGACTCATTCAACAAAAAAGAATCCGTTTGATCACAAAGAAATTTATAACATTCTGGATCTTTGTCTTTCCTGCAAAGGCTGTAAATCCGAATGTCCGTCGGGCGTGGATATGGCAAAACTGAAAGCTGAATTTCTTCAGCATTATTACGATACAAATGGGATCCCGCTACGTTCACGTCTTTTTGCCTATATAACATCTGTTAACCGTTTGGGTGCAGTATGGCCCTGGTTTTTCAACTGGTTTACGAATAACAAATTTCTTTTCGGCGGTATTAAAAGGGTATTAGGGATCGCAAAAAACAGATCGATACCAAAATTGCACCGGCAAACCCTGAACAGATGGATAAGAAAGAATATGGATACGATGAACAATCAGCTACCTTCCGGAGCAACCCCGGTTTATCTTTTTGTTGATGAGTTTACTAATTATAATGATACCTTAACTGGTATAAAAGCCTTTCAATTATTGAATAAGTTGGGATATCGTGTGTTGACGAAAAAGAGTGCCGAAAGTGGAAGGACATATATTTCAAAAGGACTTTTACGAAGGGCACGGCAAGTGGCTGTTAAAAATATCGAATGTTATAAAGATGTCATAACGGAAAATATTCCCCTGATCGGTATTGAACCTTCGGCTATCCTCACATTCAGAGATGAATATCCGGATCTTGTAAATGCAAAACTCAAAGATGCGGCTGACCGGCTCGCGAAGTTCTCGATGACTTTTGAAGAGTTTATTGCAGCCGAATTTGAAAAGGGAAATATAAAAACAAATCATTTCACTGATAAAAAGAAACAGGTCAAACTGCACGGGCATTGTCAACAGAAAGCGGTGGCTTCAACTTTACCGACAATAAAGATGTTGTCCATCCCCGTAAATTACACTGTTGAAGAAATAAAATCAGGTTGTTGCGGAATGGCAGGTTCATTCGGATATGAAAAGGAACATTATGATCTGTCGCAAAAAGTAGGTGAATTGGTTTTGTTTCCTGCTGTTAGAGAAGCAAAAGAAGGAACTTTCATTGCGGCTCCCGGTACAAGTTGCAGGCATCAGATTAAAGACGGAACTGACAAGGAGGCCATGCATCCGATTGAAATCTTATACGATGCCATCATATAGCTGTCTGGCGGTTTTATACCGTCTGACAGTTATATGATTCTCAGACATTTAATGTCTCACCTTCCGATTTGGCAATAATTACAGCACCACAACTGTCGCTCCAAACATTCACAGAGGTTCGGAACATATCCAGTAATGGATCCACGGATAAAATCAATCCGACAGCTTCCAGCGGTAAACCCATAACAGATAATACGATGGAGATCATCACCATTCCTGCCATGGGTATGCCGGCAGCACCGATAGATGCCAGCAGGGCAGTTACAACCATGATGATTTGTTGCGTGATGGACGGATGTAGCCCGTAAGCCTGTGCAATAAACATAGCGGCTACAATTTCATACAATGCCGTTCCGTCCATATTTACTGTAGCTCCCAAAGGCAGGGTAAAACTTGTAATTTTATTGGATACACCCGCGTTTTCTTCCACAGCTACCATTGTCAGCGGAAGTGTAGCGCTCGATGATGCCGTGGAAAATGCTGTAATAAGGGGAGTAGATACTGCATTAAAATGTTTTAACGGATTTACTTTTCCGATAAAACGCAGTAATAACGGTAATGTTCCTGCTGCATGTATTATCAGTGCACCAATTACAACCAGCATGTAAATTCCCATTCGCTGGAACAGTTCCAGAAGATTATCCTGGGCAGCTACAATTCTATAAACCAATCCGAAAATTCCAAATGGTGCAAATTTCAGAATGAATAACGTTACCTTCATCATTATTTCAAAGGCTGCATTGAAGAAATCTGTCATAAAATGTCTTTGCCTTTTCGTTAACCTGTGTGATAAAAAAACCAAACAGAACAGCAAAAAAAATGGTAGCGAGCATATCATTCTCAGCAAAGGCATGAAAAATATTTGTAGGTATAATGTTTATGAAAGTATCTTTTATGCTTTGACTGGCAGAACCTAAACCGGAAACTTCTTTAACCAGATTAAGGTCAGCACCAACTCCTGGTTTGAAAATATTGACAAGAAAAAGTCCGGTGACAATGGCAAATGTACTGGTAGCAATATAGTAGGTTATGGTCTTTAATCCCAGACGGCCCAGACTGCCGGCATTACCTATACTGGTAATTCCTGAAATCAATGAAGATAATATAAGCGGAATAATTACCATTTTCAGTCCCCTGAGAAAAATGTCACCCATCCAGGAGGTATATGCAGATCCATGTGGAATAAATATTCCGAAAAAAACTGCCAGTACAAATGCTGTGAGAATTTGCCAGTGTAATTTAAATTTTTTCATAACAATGGATTTATAGGGTAAGTGTTCCCCAAAAATACAATTGTTGGCAATATTCTGAAAGAAATGACATTTTCATTGGTGATTTTATCTAAAATTTTTACCGGGAAGAAAACAACTTGTATATAACATAATATTTATCAAATAGTTATAAGACAAATAAATTTTAAACAAGGGAGACTTAAATATTTCCCTATAATAGGAGGGTTTAAATTCAAATATTCAATTCTCAGAGCATTTAAAATTAATTAATAAAATGATGAAAACGGTAAAGACAAATGAATGACTTAAAATTAATTTTTAAAACCACCTGATAAAACATATTTGAAAACTTATTTAATTTCCAAGACTCACATAGTATATATTTTATTCTGAATTTAATATTTTATAGAAATGTAAACTAATAAAGTTACATATGTCGACATCAAATAGAGCAAAATAGGACAGAAAAATACTAAATGTGTATACAATGTGTACCTCCATGACAACGATTACATTTGTCAATGTTTATAAATGTGAATTGCTAATTTGATTAGTATATATAACTTATAACCAGTATATTATATGTTTTAATGCAAGTAAAAATTGAAATATTTAATTGAAAATGGAATATAACTTCTAAAGAATGCATGATATATACTTATAAAATGTTATAAACCAGTTTTTTATATAAATTATATATATTAACTAATTAATCAAACGAGTTCAAGGTCCATTATATTTAATTCGAACTTACATTTAAATAGCCATTAAAGTCAATAAAAAAAACATTCCTGTTACAATAATGCTGATTAATCGGCTATTAGGGCAGGATAGGAGAGAAATTCCTGATTAAACCTCCCTGATCATCATCCAATTTGCAATTAATATATTATGAAAGGTAATTCGGTAGAATATCAGTCAATAAATTTCATAAAATACCAGGAAATTGTGACAATTACTTATTAATTAATAATTTAAAAACATAGAAATTTGAATGAAAGCATAAAAAACAATGCTAAATATAAGTGCACAGTTACTAATCACTAAATCCACCTAGCATTACATATGTAAACTGCATATAATTGCCATATGTTAACAATAAGATTACATATGTTATTTTAAAATATATTACATTTGTAAATAGAATGAAAGACCGTTTATTAAAATTTTTATCCATAAATAATCTTACTGCTACCCGATTTGCTGACGAAATCGGGGTGCAACGGTCAAGTATTTCTCATATTCTGAGTGGTCGTAATAAACCAAGTTTTGATTTTATCAATAAAATATTAGAAAATTACGCGAATTTGAATGCTGAATGGCTGATAACCGGTAAAGGTGAAATGTATAAGACCGTTAACCCCGTTTCTTCAGATAAATATAAAGAACTTGATTTATTTAGCAGTAATAAGGAGGACATTGGTGCCGAACAAAAACATGTAAGTGCTAAGGAAGAGAAATTGGAAATTCCTGCTGATGAGAAAAGTACTATTTCTCCTTCTGACGTAAAAACGGTGGAAAAACCTTACAAAACAAGACAATCGATTAAAAAAGTCATTATTTTCTATGCAGATGGATCATTTGAAGAATATAATCCTTCTGTTCACTGATAATTATTCAACTTAATTATCTTTGCCAAAAATGTCGTATGTATAAGTATATTATCCGACCAGTATTATTTTTATTCCCTCCCGAATTGGTTCATCATTTTATAGTTGTTGTTATAAAAATTAGTTTTAGAATACCTGGAATAAGTGCCATAATAAGCAAATTTTTCAAAGTTAATCATCCCAATTTGAAAAGAGAATTCATGGGAATGGAGTTTAGCAATCCGGTGGGATTGGCAGCTGGTTTTGATAAAAATGGAACTTTTTTCAATGAATTTTCATCCTTTGGATTTTCTTTTATCGAAGTTGGAACCATTACTCCCAAAGGGCAACCCGGAAACCCAAAACCCCGTTCTTTCAGGCTTACTAAAGATAATGCACTGATCAATCGGATGGGATTTAATAATATAGGTGTTCATGAAGCTATAAAAAATCTTAAAAAAAGAAAACAGGGACTGATAATAGGAGGAAATATTGGTAAAAATACATTAACCCCTAATGAAAAGGCTGTTGAGGATTATGAATATTGTTTCCGGGAACTATATAATTATGTAGATTATTTCGTTGTAAACGTTAGTTGCCCGAATATAACCGATTTAAGCGAACTTCAGGATCAGAAAGCCCTGGAGAAGATACTTGGGCGTTTAGTTGCTCTCCGAAAAGGACAATCTGTTTACAGGCCCATTTTGCTTAAGATTTCACCTGATCTGAATGATAATCAACTGGACCAGGTTATCGACATACATTTTAAAATTGGAATCGACGGTATAGTGGCAACCAATACTACCATTCAGCGAAACTATCTGGAGACAGACATCAGGAAAGTGAATAAAATTGGTAATGGAGGCTTAAGTGGTCAGCCACTTACAAACCGTTCTACTGAAGTTATTCGATATATTACTAAAAAATCGGATGGAAAAATTCCTGTTATCGGGGTCGGAGGAATTATGACTGTTCAGGATGCGATAGAGAAAATTAAAGCTGGAGCAACCCTCATCCAGGTATACACCGGATTTATTTACGAAGGTCCCGGATTCGTAAAAAAAATAAATAAAGCGCTGTTAAAAGTCAGCTGATTTAAAAAGTCTGGAATTTCTATATTTTCAGTATTTATTGAATACATTTACTATGAGGTTACTGAAATTTAGTTAAATTTAAGCCGGCCTATTTTTAATTCCTAAATGACTGTTTTATGGTAAACTATTCTTCCAAAATAATCGCCGTAATATTTTGTACTAGTGTTTGTTTAATCGGTAATATTCCGGCCTTTTCACAGGCTGAAAATATGGTTAAAAATTACAGTTTTGAAAAGTATTATGAATGTCCATCCGATTATACTCCTTTGGATCTTTCACATAAGCTGCTTCCGGATTGGACATACCCCACAGCAGCAACACCCGATTACTTCAATCGCTGTAGTCCGAAAAATGTTGGTGTCCCTAAGAATTTTGCAGGGGTTAGTGAACCAGCTACAGGTGACGGATATGTCGGAGCCATACTCAGTGGTACCGATGATAGTTACCGGGAATACATCCAGGGGATGCTTAGCGAACCTATGGTAAAAGGAAAGCAGTATTGCGTCTCTTATGCTTACAAACTGGCATCTTATTCAAAATTTGCTGTGGATCAGATTAGTTTGTTTTTCAGTGAAATAAAAATTGAGAACGACCTGAAAGTTAATTTACCCTATAAACCCCAGATTAATAACCAGGAAGGGCTTTTTCTGGATAATATCGATGATTGGGAAACAATGTGTACTGTATACACGGCAAAGGGAGGTGAGCGGTTTTTCATAATCGGAAATTTTAAATCCTATGAAAACACCAACTATGTGGTTACCGATAAGAATATGGTCAATTTGCGAAATAAGGCTTATGCTTATTATTATTTTGATGATGTGGTAATCAAACCGTTGGATAATTGTACGGATTGTCCTTGTGTACAGCACGATTTTGAAGCTAATTTTATCGATACTACTTATAGTGGTGGAGTAGATCCTGCCACAGGGAAAATCAAAGAAATTATTAATGACGGGCATATAAAACTGGGAATGCTCGGAGGAACACCTCCTTATTCGGTAGATTGGTCGAATGGTATGACAGGGGTAGAATTAAGCCATTTACCTGCAGGTACATATAGATATACTGCGAGTGATTCATATAACTGTAAGTCAACAGGATCAGTGGTTTTTAAAGAACCTGAAATTCCGAAACAGGAGGAAGACGAAGGATTGGTTAACATAGAAGAAGGTGCTTCCATCGTTCTTAAGAATATATTTTTTGCTTTTAACAAAACCAATCTGTTACCGCAATCTTACCCCGAGCTGGATAAGGTAGCTGATTTTATTCTTGACAATAATATTCATTTAATAGAAATATCCGGTCATACTGACAATGAAGGATCTGAAGCCTATAACCAAAAATTATCAGAAGGAAGGGCAAAAGCCGTAGTTGCTTACCTTGTTCAGAAAGGTATTAGCCCGGACCGTATGCGGGCAGTGGGGTACGGGGAAAGCAAACCTATTGATACCAACTTTACAGAAGATGGCAAAGCTGTTAACCGTCGTGTGGAGTTTACTCTGCTTAAAAAATAATATTGTCTAACTGCATGTAATATTTACGACTCCATGAAACAATTCTTTTTTCTATCCATATTTGTTTTACTTTTTGTTACTACAAACGGACAAAATGTAAAAAGAGCATATAAGCAACTCGAAAAACCTGACTATGAAAAAGCTGTAGAATCGTTTCAAAAAATTCTGGAAGCTGATAGCCTTGGACCTGCTGCAAATTTAGGAATGGCATTAATTTACGCTGATACGAATTATACTGGTTTTAACCTGGTGAATTCATGGAAATATGCTGTTAGAACGAGTAAAAATATAAATAGCCTTTCCCAGGACGATATTGAAACAATCGGAGAATATTTTATGAATACCGAAATTCGAAAAACAAGTCGGCCGGTAAAGAAAAAAATCCAAATGGCAATAGATGGCATAGAGAATAAACTCATTAAATACGTACGCGAAGAAAATAATCTGGCCATAGCTTATGCTGTAATACGGAATTTTCCCGATTTCAAATATTACGAGAACGTAGTGCACATTAAGAACCAACTGGAATTCAGAAAGTATGAAAAACAAAATACCCTGGAAGGTTACGAGTATTTTATAGAACACTTTCCCGATGCTGCTCAAATCAAAAAAGCCCTGAAATATCGCGATGAGCTGGCATTTAAAGAAGTTCAGCAAAAAAATACAATAGATGCCTACAATGCCTATATGAAACAATACCCGGGAGCGCTCGATTTCCAGGCAGCATTGAAGGCCAGGAATTCACTGGCTTTTAAAAATGCAAAAAAAGCAAATACCATGGAAGCATTTGCCGGTTTCATCGATAAATATCCCGACGCACTGGAAGTGGCGGATGCTAAAGTAATGCAGCAAAAACTGCTTTATGAATATGCAAAAAGAATACAATCATTGGAAGCTTATGATAATTTTATAAGGAATTATCCGGCTGGTGAGCAATATATAGATATCTTCAATTTGAAGTCACTGGATCTGGGTATGAAGTCGGCATCCGACCTGCATATCGCAGGAAATAATATGTTGTGGGCCAGGGCATTTGATAATTATCAAAATACAGAGCGTGCAGGTGACATTGCTGTAACTTCCAATAATGATTATATAATTGCCGGGTCAGCAAAACAAACCGATTCAACCAGTTACGATGCCTGGGTTCTGAAACTGAACTCAGATGGGAAGATGATCTGGAATAAATTTTATGGAAAAAATTTTGAGGACCACGTTTCTAAAATTGTGATAAACTCAAAAGATGAAATTGTACTGGCCGGATATACTTATTTATCTGCCGATTCTTCTTCGAAAGAATCATGGATATTTAAACTCGATCAGGACGGAAAAATGTTATGGAACAGAAGCCTCGGAAAATTTAAAGTTGCCACTATCTGTATTGATGGGGGTGATAATATAATCCTGGGGGGCAGTGAACCGAATGATTCATCAGTAATTAAAGGAGCGTTGGCAATACTGAATGACAATGGCAAAAGAATATGGAAAAGAATTTATACTACCGATAAACCAATAAATTCAATAATCATTGATCAGGGATTGAATATGGGCTTGGTAGCGGGGAATTGGATCGTGAGCACTAACCCAAAAGGATATATCCAATGGGAAAATCTTCAACCGGCTGGTGACAGTCTGTTTTCTTTGATTAGCAGCCCTTCCGGTCAATATTTTTGTTTAGGCACCAGAGACAGTACAACGAATGTCATTTGCAGTTATAATGCAACCGGTAAAAAAAGTCTTGAAAAACTGTTTGACAATAATTCTCAATTAACACATATTACATCAACTTTGCTGAGTAATGGTACAATATTGATTGGGGGATTTTCATCAGCAAACAGTGAAGTGGACAACATCAGTCAAAATGGAGAAATAATCGGGAAGTTATCCATTGCTCTTCCCGCAATACCAGCAGGTATTTGTGAAGACAAACAGAAGAATATCCTGATTCTTTATTCGACAGGGGACATGCTTCTAGCTAAATATTCAGGAACTAATTTTTAAATTTTTTCTTTTCGCGGGGTATCATCGAACCATCTTCCATTTCTATGTATTCAGGTGCGAAATGAATAAATAGCACCAGTATAATAAAGGAAAGTATAAATATGTAGAAGATGATCAGCAGCATATGTAAAACTTCGTTTTTTTATAGGCTTATTAAGTGGTGCATACTCATTCCGAATCTGTTTTAAGTTGCTTTGTTGTTAAAAACACAACAGGTAAAATCTCAAATCAATTTTTCCTAATGTTCTATTTGTCCAACTAAATTCATTTTTATTTATCTTTGAATTGATCCGTTTAATCTAAGGTATTAAAGTTTTTGTATACAATAATCAAAGGTTGACATTCGTTTTACGTCAGTTCGTCAAAAAGGTTACTGAGGATTGAATAATGTTGAGCGGTGTCTCGTAAAGTCAGAATAATTTGAACACGAATATTTAAGATAATCCTTTATGACCTCAGAAAAGGAACTACAAGCTGAACTAAATCTCCAAAAAGAGGAGATATCCAGGCAACGGAAGGAACTGACTGAAAGTATTAAATATGCAAGCTATATTCAATCAGCTCTCTTGCCAGACATGAGTTACATACAAACAATTATCCCGGATCATTTCATTTTTTTTAAACCAAAAGATATTGTAAGTGGTGATTTTTACTGGTTTTCAAGAAAAAAATCGGAACTGATAGTGGCTGTTGCAGATTGCACAGGCCATGGTGTTCCGGGTGCTTTTATGAGTATTTTGGGAATTTCTTTTCTCAAGGAAATTATTGATAAAGCATATTATCCAAGTACGGGTGGTATTTTGAATCAACTTCGTGAATATGTCATGAAGGCATTGAACCAGACAGGTGAAGAGAATGAACAAAAAGATGGGATAGACATGACACTATGCCGGATTAATACCGAAGAACACAAACTTGAATTTTCTGGAGCATTTAATCCGTTGTATATCATTCAGAATGATGAGCTCGTGGTAATTCAGGGGGATAAAATGCCGATTGGTATTGCCGCTTATGAAGAAAAAAGCTTTAAAACTAATGTTGTGGATCTAAAAGAAAATGATTGCATTTATCTGTTTTCTGATGGTTTTGCAGATCAATTTGGTGGTTCTTTTGGGAAAAAGTTCAAATACCAGCCTTTCCGGGATTTGTTGATGAAAATTCATAATTACCCTATGGAAAAGCAGGAAGAGGAACTTACGAAAGCATTTTACGAATGGAAAGGGGATTTGCCCCAACTTGACGATGTGCTGGTTATCGGGTTCCGTTATCACGTTAACGATTGAATAATCAAACATATAAGTAATAAAGTAATTTTTTTAGTGAATTTCCGTAACTGCTGACACATGAAACAGGTATACAGTAAAGTAATATGAAAATAAAACAGTACTACTAGACCTATGAAATTAAAAGCTTTCAGGATAAAGAATTACCGATCCATTGTTGATTCCGGGTGGAACTCACTTGCCTATGATAATATTACCGCGCTTATTGGCCAAAATGAATCGGGAAAAACTTCTGTGTTAGAAGCATTGAAAAGTTTTTATGAAGGAGTGATTTCTGATGATGTTTTACGCAGCGATTTGTCATTACCGGTTGTTGAATGCAAATTTCAACTTGAGCATGAAAAACTAAATAAAATATTGGATTTTAGTTTATTACCTCATGAACTTGTTAAAATTATTGAAAAGAAGGATGAAGTGATTCTTGTTCGAAACTGGGAAGAAGATAAATCGAGCAGGTTATGGATTGGGGAAGAAGATGTGCTGAAGTATTATAATGACAAAGAAAATGATAAGAAGGAAATTGAGAAACGAACCCAGGAAGAAATTAATAATTTGTTAAGTGAAGCTGATTCAGTTGTACGTGATCTGGAATTAGCCGAAAAAGAAAAAGAAGATATACAGGTTCAATTTAACGATGCCCACCTTAAACTTGAAGAAGCAAAAAAAGCCTTAAGAAAGGCCAAAAAACCGGATGATAAATTAATTGCACAACAACACTTTACATCAACTGAAAAATATTTTTCTCAAAAGGAAGCTGAATTTCATGAAAAAGTCAAATTTTATGAAGAGAAAAAAACACGCACACAGGAATTATCGGAAAAAGTAAGTGTGTGCAAGTTGTGTAATGAAGCAGTTGAGAATTTTGAAAATAACAAAATAAAACTTGATGAGCTTTATATTGAGCTTAAAGACGTTGAACATTACCAGGAAATGTGTACCAATGAGAAAGAAAAAAGGGCCGCATTTGTTAAGCTCACACAGGCTAAAACAAATTATCGTGAGGCAAATGCTGCATATTTTCAATCTCATAATGACCTGACTGTACAGCGGACTATAGCCGCAAAAGTTTTGGAGGGTAAAAGCCTGAAAGTTGCTGAAAGCGAAACTATAAGAGAACTGGAAGAAGATAAGAAGTATTATAATGCTGAAGATATAGGTAAAGAATTGTTTGAATATATACCTTATTTTGAGTTTTTTGAAGATTTCAGCAGTTTGTTGCCGAATAAAATAGATCTGGAAGATGTATTGGCAGAAAATGTAAATGCGGAAGGTTATAAAGCTGCCATGAATTTTCTATTGGTTTCCGGATTGACTCCGGATTTTTTCAGGGAAAAAAACCACCGGATTTTAAAACAGAAAATTGAAAACCTCAATGGAGAAATTACCATTAATTTTCAGGATTACTGGCGGCAGAATGTCGGTAAGAATAACAAAATACGATTAAATTTCGAACTCGAACATTACGATTACACCGTACCGGAAAAAAGTGGAAAACCTTATCTGGAATTCTGGATTAAGGACCAAACGGAACGGTTATATCCAAAACAACGCAGTCGGGGAGTCAGGTGGTTTCTATCTTTTTATCTCGAATTAAAAGCTACAGCCAAAAAGAATAGCATAAGCAGGGTACTGTTGATCGATGAACCGGGACTGAGTCTGCATGCGCGTGCCCAGGAAGATGTGCTGAAAGTGTTTGAAGACCTGAAAGATGACATGCAGATTCTTTATTGCACACATTCACCTCATCTGGTAGATGTTAAGAAACTGTATCGGATTCTTGCCGTGCAAAGGGCAAATGAAGATGATGAAACCAGCGAAACAATTATTCTGGATATTAATTCCCTTCATGATGCTTCCAATGATACTCTTTCTCCAATATATTCTTTAATGGGTGTCAAGTTAAATGAGCAACAATTCATACATCAGAAAAATAATATTGTAATCGAAGATACTGTAACCTATTATTATCTTGTTACCATTGCACGGTTGCTTAACTCTGAAAGTGAAATGCATTTTATTCCCGCAACCGGCATTTCAGATATTCCGGTACTTACCAATATTTTAACAGGATGGAAGCTGGAGTATTTCATTTTTTTAATGGATAATGAAGCATCCAGTGTCATGAAAGAACATTTGAAAAAAACTATATTTCTGGATGACGAAAAAGAGGCTAATAAAAAAATATTTATTTATAAGAGTTTCATTGCTATTGAAGACATTTTTTCAACTATTGATTTTAAAAAGTATGTTTTGAACAAAAGGGTAGGGATAACAGAATCGAATCACGATTATATTGAAAATAACAGTATCTCAAGAACTATTTTAGCATCAGCTTTTGTGAATTATGCCCAGGATAATAATTTATCAATCAAAGATTTTGATCAGGACACACAATCTAATTTTAAAGAGCTTTTTAAAAATATTTCCGACTATTTAAGCTAATAAACCGATTTTTCATAACACCAGTTGTTAACTGACGTTAGCATTTCAAAAAAATATTTTGTAAAAAACAATTATTTTTGACGAAAATGCATTTTTTATTGATGAAAAAATATATATTTGCCATGTATCAATATACAACATTAATTAAAGGTTAAATATATGTTATTATCATTGGTTTTGATTATTCCTTTTGTTTCGATGGTTATTGTAGGATATATTATTGCAAAGGCTCCCGAACAGAACGATGTTGTGGCTGAATAAATTTATCCTGCCTTATTAATTCTTTCACGTGCATTCAATAGTGCTGAAGTTTCGTGTCTGCTTTTTTCCGTATTCCCTTCAATTAGTATAAATGTTCTGGTAAAATCATAACTTTTATTTGAAAATTTCGTTTTCAGGTTTAGCTTTGCTTATCATTAAAATACTATTTGATATGACCCATGTTTTTCGTGCATTTGTAATTACCTTTTTACTATTTCCGGCATTGAATAGCAATGCGCAAAATTACCAGGCTGCTGATTATCAAAAAGGGCTTCATTTGAAATTGAATGATCTTGACGGGAAAAAATTCGAAAAAGCATTCAAATCACTAATGGAGGGTGATCAACTGTATGCGGAAGCACAGCAAATGTTTGATAAATTTTCTGAACTGGAAAAAAAAGAAGGCATTTCGTCGGACTATGAGAAAACAATGAAAATTCTTACCCAGGCATCAGAAAAATATAGGGAAGGGAATGATTTAATTTATGAAATTTATAAAACCAAGGCTGACCATTTCTGGGAATCCATGAAAAAAGACAGTCATTTTGCAGCCGGCATGGAAAAGGCAAAATATTATGAAAGGAAAGCTCTACAGGAACACAAACGTTCTTCCGCCATCAGGCAGCAAATACAGGAAACAGATCGATATGAATGGGCCGATTACAAAATGGATGAAGTACTTAAACTGGAAAAACTAATTATCCGTGACGAAGGGAGGGCTCTGCAGTTATTACAGGATTACCCTGTTGAATACAATTATGGATGGGATGATGATGTAACAAAGGAACAATTGCAAGCCGCCTATGCAGATCCAGCCTTAAATGAACCTCCCGAAGACTTATTGACTCGTAAGCGGGAAAAGAAAAAAGAAAAGGTGGTTATTAATCCTAAAGATATAATTTTCAGAGTACAAATTGCAGCCCATACCATTCAGATAAATGATGATTACCTGAAAAGCATTTATAGCGGATCTTATAAGATTGATGAAGTATATGAGGAGGGGTGGTATAAATACCAGATTGGCATGTTTAAAACATTGGAAGAGGCAGAGAAGGTTTTGAACGAAAGCCAGGTTAAAAAGGCTTTTGTGGTTGCTTATCAGGATGGAAGAAAACTAACTTTACACCAGGCCGAGGATATACTCCAGAAACAAAAACAATAGGTTTTATTTTTTTCCAACCAGCATTTTTGTAGAAAGCATCCCGCAGGCGGCATCAATATCAACACCCCGGGAAGCGCGCACAGTGGTTAATATTCCTTTGCTATTTAAAGATTCTTTAAAATTGTTGATGGTAATTTCATCGGAACTTTCCAGGGGTGTATTCGGAATTGTATGAAACCTGATCAGATTAACCCGGCAACGCAATCCGTTTAATAAGCGGGTAAGTCCTTTTACATGCTTTGGGGTATCATTAATTCCTTTGAACATAATATATTCGAACGAAACCCGGCGCTGTTTATCAAACTGGTATTCCCTGATTACATCAATCACTTTTTTTACCGGATAAACGGTTTCTACCGGCATTAACTTTAAGCGGTCTTCCTCGAAAGGGGAGTGCAGGCTAACAGCCAGGTGGCAATTTGTATTATCAAGAAATTTTCGCATTCCCGGTATAATACCAATAGTTGAAACCGTAATTCTGCGCGGACTCATCCCAAAACCATATTCTGAGGTTAAAATTTCAAGACTTTTCAGCACTTCATCGATATTATCAAAGGGTTCACCCATACCCATATACACGATGTTTGAGAGTTTCTCCTTTTCCGGTAATTGCTTTATCTGGTTGAGTATTTCACTTGCCGGAAGATGTCCCTGAAACCCCTGTTTGCCAGTCATACAGAAGAGACAGCCCATTTTGCATCCTACCTGTGAGGACACACACAATGTATTTCTCTTACTTTCGGGAATATAAGCTGCTTCAATAAATTTATCGTTTAAAGTAGGGAAAAGGTACTTTTTAGTACCGTCGGTTGATTGTTGTACCTTAGATGGCTTTGTCAGAGTGAGCTCATAATTTTTTTTTAATAATTCTCTGGCTTTTATTGATAGATCGGTCATTTCATCAATCGATTGAATATCCTTTTTGTACAACCAACTGGCAATTTGTTTTCCGGTATAACCGGGAAGTCCTGTTTTCTGAACAATCTCATTAATTTCAGTAAGTGTTTTTCCAAACAAATTTTCCATTACCCGTTATTTACCTGTTATCATAAGAAATTAAAAATATATTTCAGACAGGATGTGATCAAAGGAAATTCCTTTCGATAGAAGTATATCCCTTACATCCACAACCATTTCTGCACTTCCGCAAAGATAGTATATTAATTCTGCAGGCAGATCCTTCCGGTTATTCAAATAACCGGTTACCCTGCCATTATAAAAGTGATCTTTATCTTCACCTGAACAGCAGCGTATGTAATTATCCTGTAACTGTTTGTAAAACTCATTTTGAAAGTAAAATTCCTCCGAAGTACGGCTGCCATGAATAAAAATCTTATTTTCCATCCATCCCGAAAAGAGCATGGATGCAAAAGGAGCAACACCAGTTCCTGTAGCTATACAAACGGATTTTTCATGTGTGGCAATAAACTTTCCAAATGGTTCGGATACCCATACCGTATCATGCTTTTTTAAACCGGATAATTTGGGTGTTAAAGCTCCTTCCGGATTGACCTTATAAAGGAGTTTTACAAGTTTATCTTTGTTGCTGCTGGCAATGCTGTACATTCTCGGAGGAATATTCCTGTCAATTTGCAAGTTAACTACCTGCCCGGGAATAAAATCAAAAAACCGATCAAAAGCTACAATATAAGTAAAAGGGGAAATCTTTTCATTTGACAGGATGGGGACCTTTTTCATATTAGTTGGTAAAGGAATTGGTTCTTTTCTTTGAATAAGACAATTCAAATAAAATAAATATAATCTGCAAATTTATAGTTTCTGATAGATATCCAAATAAAAAAGAGGGCATCGCCCTCTTTTTTCACTCATTATTAACCTATTAACCCTAATATAATTGAATTTGAAAATCTCTGTGAATTACCATTTCCGGTTGATCTTTGTATGAAGTGATTAAGCCGTTAACCATTACATACTGGTTTTCGAAATAGAGGTCCGGTCTCCGGCTGAACTTTCTTGCAATCCGGCCAGGAATAACAACCGTAAAATCATGATATGGATAGTATGCTCCGAAATACAGGAAGAACTCGTCTGTTTCCCCCGAATAATAAGCTTCATATACCTTGCCATATACATTTCTTATTTCGCCGGTATAGTATAATGCATCATATGCAGAAATGCTTTCAATACGGTAACCGATGTTGTAATGCCAATGTATTACAGACGGGTACATTTTTATGTAAGAGTTCCTCATACGTTCCGTCCAGACAATATTTACATGAACCGGCGTACGGTATGGGTAATGTTTTGCCCGGTAAATTCTGCTACTTGGAGGTGCAGTATAGTGATGACTTATCTCACGATGTCCATAGAATTTTCGTTGTGAAGGATAATATGTAGTTGTGGTTCTGTTTACTTGACTTACTGTTCTGGTAGAATTATTCGTATTACGTATTTCACGATTATTTGTATTGTTATCCCGTTGGTTTGCATTCATCCGTCGACCATATTCACTTACATAATTATTATTTCGTGTATTGGAAGTATTTTGGTTTACCTGACGTGGTTGACGCGTATTATTATCCGGTCTCTGGCGAACAGTATTATTTATTGGGGTACTTCTTCGTGTTTTTACAGCTGTACGATTTTCGGTCGTTCTTTGGTTTGCTGTATAGGTTGTCCTTGTGTGTGTGCGGGTAGCGGCAGAGTTTGAAGAATTTTTATGCTGATTATTTACTTTTTTATTGTCCACTTTTCTGGCAGCCTGTGTGTTTGTATTGGCAGTCCTCCTCGAGGTCTGGTTAAATGCTGTTGTTGCCATCAACAACATTGCCAATATCAGTGTATACTTTTTCATAACTCTTCGTTTATGTGGTTATAAATTTGATAAAATCAATACAAATTGCTTGCCAAAAAAATTTATGATTGAAAAATATTAACTATATATTACATAATCAAAACATTATATTTCAACTAATTTTAATTTCAGGTGTTTCTACAGGAATAGAATGAAATTATATTTGCATTGCTTAAATCTGTTTTATGTATACAGGGTTATATTCTTCAGTTAATAATTAATATATAAAGCAAGCTTTACAGAACAATTGGAATT
Organism: uncultured Bacteroidales bacterium; assembly: GCA_963748095.1. Classification (GTDB taxonomy): domain Bacteria; phylum Bacteroidota; class Bacteroidia; order Bacteroidales; family UBA10428; genus CAVVIO01. The sequence goes on along the minus strand of CAVVIO010000048.1, from coordinate 10,959 downwards.
TATTTAAACGGATATATTATTTTTGTACTCTCTTAAAAAAAAATTGCGATGCCATTAAATATTCCGGATAAGTTACCCGCAGTGGAAATTCTTCAAAAGGAGAATATATTTATAATGGATGAAACCAGGGCCATGCATCAGGATATTCGACCCATGCAAATTGTTATATTAAACCTGATGCCGTTGAAGATAACCACAGAGACCCATATATTAAGGTTATTATCAAATACTCCTTTACAGGTCGAAATAGTTTTGTTAAATACCAAGGATCATGTTTCCAAACATACGCCCATTGAGCATTTAAAAACTTTTTATAAAAATTTTGATGAAATAAGCCACCGAAAGTTCGATGGTATGATCATTACCGGTGCTCCTATTGAACATCTTGAATTTGAAGATGTGGATTACTGGGGAGAATTAAAAAGAATAATGGATTGGTCCAGAAAGAATGTTACCTCCACACTGTTTATTTGTTGGGGAGCGCAGGCCGGTTTATATCATTATTATAAAGTACCAAAGTATAAGCTAAACAAAAAGATGTTTGGTGTTTTTAATCATTATATCAATGACCAGACAATTCCTATTATCAGGGGATTCGATGAAGAATTTCAGGCTCCACATTCCCGACATACGGAAATAAGAAGAGAGGACGTTGAAAAAATTAAGGATCTGGAAATAGTTGCCGAATCAAATGAAGCAGGCTTATACTTGGTAATGACCAGAGATGGCAGGCAAATTTTTGTTACCGGCCATTCGGAGTATGATCCTACTACACTCAAGGAAGAATTTGAACGGGACCGTAAAAAAGGACTTAACATAGAAATTCCTAAACACTATTTTCCTAATGATGATCCTCAACAATCGCCAAAAGTGAGGTGGAAGAGTCATGCTAACCTTTTGTTTTACAACTGGCTGAATTACTATGTTTATCAGATGACTCCATATGATATTAATGGCATTAAATGATTTATATAAAGTAATTTTTGATTGATAAATTTTGAAAATAATTAGGATTGTAAATTATTTGTAAATTAATTTGAATACTTTCCATTCGTTTGATGCTATTTGTATACTCTTATTTAATGCCAGATCAACTATAGCGCAGATTTGAAGTCAATCTTGCAGTACTTATTTTCAGAAGGTATAATTTAATTCTATATTAAAATTACCTTAACTTGTATTTCTATTACTGTTATTAACAACCGCTTGTTTATCATTTAATTGTTATAATTTCATTACTTTTACAATTAACAACTCAATAACAATATTTAAATGTTTCATATTCAAATATTGGAGTGTTAATGAAGTTATTGATTAAAGTTGTAATAGCGTTAAGATATGTATGATTCTGGCAATAGTAATTCAATATTTCAGGCTGATTGGTCGGACAAAACCATTCTGGTTGCAGATGATGAAGACATCAACTACATGTATTTAAAAATGGCCTTAATGAAAACCAGGGCTCGTGTATTAAGAGCAAATAACGGAAAAGAAGCAGTAGATATAATTAATGAAGGCAACCTGAAAATTGATTTAATACTCATGGATATAAAAATGCCTGTAATGGATGGGAAAGAAGCTACGCGGCTAATAAAGGCTATGAACAATGATGTATTTATAGTGGCCCAAACAGCTTTTGCCATGCAGGAGGACAGATCTTCCTGTTTCCTGTCGGGTTGTGATGAGTTCCTTTCCAAACCTGTTCGACAAAATATGTTACTTGAAACATTATCCAGATTTTTAACCTGACTTTAGTTATAATTGATTCTAATATTCATTTTTAAGTTAAATACCCGTCCGTGTATTATTAAAAAATAGGGCATATATGAATGCCATTCAATATGACATAATTTGCTTTAATGCATGATACCTTGCCAGTTGACAAGGTATCAAGGGTAATTTTCCAAAAAAAAACCAGAATTTCGAATCTCATCTTGGTCAATAATTATGTGGTGAGATAAACTATTAAATTAACGAAATTCTGGATATCGCAAATTTCAGGTGTTTGGTTTGGAAAATTACATTTCCCATTTCAAGCGTTAATTACTGAAATTGGCAAAAAGTAACCCTTGAAAAATGAAAATTTTTCAATTTATTTTAAATTTAGTTTTTATATCCGTCTAACAATCAATATATCAATTTATTATGGAGTAATTTTTTTATTGGATCAGACTAAAAAAAATGTATTATTACGAAGTTTTTAGATTAAAAACGGTGAAAAAATTCACTTTTATGTATGCAGAACACTCAAAAATGTTCTAATATCTACCTATTTTATGCCAAAAAGTTTCTAAAGTGACCTTCATCCAGGAAAATAATAGTCTTTTATAAATGTTTTATTCGTGAGACTCAAATTTCAGAAGCGAAGCGCAATGATCCCGATATTTTTATTAGGAGTATGTCGAACGAACTAAACGAAGTGGTCTCACAGTCTGTCTCGTTTAACGGGAACCGTAGGGAATAATCCCGATAACAGAACCTGTCCCGTACCGGAGGTCGGGAGCGTATCGGGATAAATGAGTTTAACCGGCCTGTCGAAAGGCAGGTACTTTGATGCTTACATCGAAAACAAATTGATTTCTATATGAATACCTCAACAGCCCCCGTCTGCCAAAAGTATACGGCGGGCAGGTTGCTGCGAGGTTGTTCATTTTATTTTAAAATATACATTTAATACTACTTATAGTCCGGCACGTTCAAGGTTTTATTATTTGCAGATCAGGCCTGCTTTGATGCCTGGTCCTGATTTTTACCATTATTAAGCAGTACAATTTCATTGACAACAATTTCAGTAATATAACGTGTAACACCTTCCTTGTCATCGTAATTTCTATGTACTAATCTTCCTTCAACAACTACTTCTCTTCCTTTTTTTAGATATTGTTCGGCAATTTTCGCATTATTACCCCAGGCTACCAGATGATGCCATTGTGTATTTGTAACTTTCTTTCCGTCAGCATCAATAAAAGATTCTTTGGTAGCAAGCGATAACTTAGCCATTTTTTTACCGTTATTCATCTCTTTTACTTCCGGATCCATTCCAAGATTACCGATTAGCTGAACACTGTTTCTTAAATTTTTCATAATTAAAAGTTTGGTTAGTTTAAAATATTGATTTGATTTAAAATCACAAAACAAATTAAAAGTGTTATTTGTAAATAATCGGTTGGAAAACGTTTGTATTCGTTTGTAAACGTTTGTAAACGGATTTGTGGCTGAATAATAAATAGTTATCAAAAAATATATTTCTTTACTGAATTGGAATTTATATAATAAAATAGCTGTTTATTCAATTAAGAAAGGATAGAAATAATTCATTTACTAAACAGGTGACCGATTTTTAGATGAAATATTAAAATAAATTTGCTACCTTAATAAAGAATTAAAACAAACCGATAAGGCAAAGAGATCACCAATATGATTTTTAAGGCAATTGTAAATAATCTGGCACTATTACTTGCTTTGAGTATAATTTACAGTTTTCTGAACAGAAAATGGAAGGCTGATTCATTTATTGGAAAATTTGCCGGAGGGGTTTTATTTGGGATTGTAGCCATTATAGGGATGATGAACCCGTTTGTATTCGAGAAAGGAGTCATATTTGACGGGAGATCTATCCTAATTTGTATAGCAGGAGTTTTCGGGGGGCCTGTCACTGCTTTTATTGCCGCACTGTTTTCTGCTATATATAGAATTTATCTTGGTGGTGCCGGATTAAAAATGGGAATTTTGGTGATTCTGTCTTCTGCTTTGTTGGGGTCGGGTTATTATTACCTTAAAAATTATGGAATTCGCATAAAACATCCCTTAAATATACTCCTATTGGGACTTGTTGTTCATTTGTCAATGGTATTCCTGATGTTTACTCTTCCATCATCGTTATCGCACGAGGTTATTGCAGAATTGACTATACCTGTTTTAATTGCTTATCCACTGACAACTGTAGCATTGAGTTATATACTGGAAGATCAGGAAAAAAAGAATCTGGCAATATCATTATTACGGCAAAGCGAAGAAAGGTTTAGGAATGCCATTATCAATTCACCAGTTCCAATTATGATTCATGCCGATGATGGTGAAATTCTGCAGATCAACAATGCATGGACCCGAGTGACAGGTTATAAAATGGAAGATTTACCAACAATTTTGGAATGGACCAAAAAAGCTTACGGCAAAAAGTCGGATGAAATGCGAGAGATCATTAAAAATGTTTTCAGGAAAAATACCACCTCTTCACAAGGTGAATATACTGTTAATACAATGAATGAGAAGAAAGCTATCCTGGATTTTAATTCGGCTTCCCTGGGCAAATTACCGGATGGCCGGCGACTGGCAATCAGTACAGCCATTGATATTACATCACGAAAAATAGCTGAAGAGGCTACAAGGCAAAGTGAAGAAAAATACAGGCAAATTGTGGAAACATCTACCGAGGGAATATGGGTAATCGATAAAAATAGTGAGACCAGTTTTGTAAATAAGAAAATGACTGAAATGCTTGGATATTCCGAAAAGGAGATGATTAACAGGTCATTATTCGACTTCATGGATGAAACTTCAAAAAAGGAAGCCATGAATAATGTGAAAAAACGGCAGTCGGGAATTTCGGAATTACATGATTTCAAGTTTACTAAAAAAGACGGGGAATTTATCTGGACCCTGGTTAGTACAAGTCCGTTGTTTTCAAATGACGGTCAATATAACGGGGCCCTTGCCATGGTTACTGATAATACAGAACGTAAAAAAGCTGTTGAAGCCCTGCGTCTCAGTGAGGAATATTACCGGTCTCTAATCGAAAATGCAGTTGATTATATTTTAATACTCAACAAAGAAGGATTGATAACTTTTGCAAGCACTGCGTTTTACCGGCAACTGGGTTATAGTAATTCTGAGATAGCCGGAAAGACGATTTTTGATCTTGTTCACCCGGATGATCTTGTAGTATTTCGTGCCAGTTATAATGATCAGTCCAATAAACCAGGATTTGTTAATTCGGTGGAATTTCGATTAAAAAATAAGAAAAAAGAATGGCGAACGATAGAAAGTTTTCTGACTAATTTATTGGATGTACCTGTAATAAAAGGTATCGTTATGAATGCACGAGATATTACTGAAAAAAAGCAGGTTGAATATGAATTGAAAAATTATCATGAACATCTTGAAAAATTAGTTGCGGAACGCACACAGGATCTGGAATCTTTTACTTATTCCGTATCGCACGATTTGAAAGCTCCGCTCAGGGCTATCGGAAGTTTTGCACATATTCTGTCAGAGGATTATGGAAAAGAACTAAATGAGGATGCTACTCATCTTCTAAGTGTAATTATCGATAGTACAAATAAAATGCACCAACTTATTGATGACCTGTTGAATTTTTCAAAAATCAGTAAAAAAGAAATTTCAGCAATTACTATTACTACCAATTCATTAATTAAAGAAATTTTAGGTGAACTCAAAGAAGAAACTAAAAACAGGGATATTAGATGGGAGATCAGTGAATTGCCCGATATTTACGGAGACAGAAGTATGCTAAAACAGGTATTTGTTAATTTATTGTCAAATGCCATTAAATTTTCTAAAAATAAAGAAATAGCTGTTATCGAGATAGGATGCGATAAAGCGGAAAACAGAGATGTTTTTTTTGTGAAGGATAATGGTATAGGTTTCAATATGAAATATAAAGGAAAATTGTTTCAGGTTTTTCAAAGATTGCATTCTCCTGAAGATTTTGATGGCAGCGGGGTTGGATTGGCTATTGTTAAACGCATTATTCAAAAACACGGGGGTAATATATGGGCTGAGGGTGAAATTAACAAGGGTTCGGTTTTCCGGTTCTTTATCCAACATGAATCTTCATGATTTACAATTTTTGAATAGAACCACATTATAGTTTCACAATATTGTGATGAGCATTTTAATTATGATAAATATACTTATGGAATGAAAGATCAAGCTAAAAATATTATTATTAGAGGATTTACCAACAGATGCAGATATTGTCAACCGTACACTCATAAAAAATGAACTGGATTTTAAACTGCTAGTGGTAGATAACAAACCTGATTTTATCAGAGAAATAACAGATTTTAATCCCGATTTAATATTATCCGATTATTCATTGCCTCAGTATTCGGGTTTGGAAGCGTTGCATCATGTATTAAGTTTATCATACTATATTCCTTTTATCATTGTCACCGGTTCGATTAATGAAGATACTGCGGTGGAATGTATTAAGCAAGGTGCTACGGATTATGTAACAAAAGAAAACCTGGTTAGATTGGCTCCGGCGATAACAGCCGCTTTGGATAAAAAAGAAACCATGCTCAAAAAAGAGGAGGCGGAGAGGGCTTTGCAGGAGAGTGAAAGGAGATTCAGGCATTCATTTGATCATGCAAATGTAGGGATGTGTCTGATAGACTTAAACGATAATATATTACAGGCAAATCCCAAACTTTCACAGATATTGGGTTACTCAAAAGCGGAATTGAAAAAAGCTAACATTTACGATATAACTCATCCCGATGATATTGAATCTTCGAAAAAAGTGCATTTGAATTGTATTTCAGGGAAATCTGAGACTGCTGAATTTGAAAAGCGCTACTTACATAAAAATGGAAATATTGTTTGGGTACATATTTCATTGTCATTAATAAAAGATTCGCAGGAAAAGCCCTTGTATTTTATTGCCCATATACTGGATATCAGCCAGCGAAAAGAATCGGAGAACGAAATACGAAAATTATTTTTGGCTGTTGAACAAAGTCCTTCCATCGTTTGCATTACCGATATTGACGGCAGGATAGAATATGTGAATCACAGGTTCCTGGAGGTTACAGGGTATACTTTTAAAGAAGTACACATGGAAAACCCCAGGATATTGAAATCGGGTGAATTGGACCCCATCAAATATGAAGAATTGTGGAAGACCATTTCTTCCGGCAGAATATGGAAAGGAGAATTTCATAATAAGAAAAAAAATGGTGAATATTATTGGGCATTGGCTTCAATAGCTCCTATAAAAGATGAAAACGGGAACATTACCCACTTTGTGGCCATGCAGGAAGATATTACACTTCGGAAAGAAATGGAAGGGGATCTTATTAAAGCAAAAGAAAAAGCAGAAGAGTCGGATCGACTGAAATCCTCGTTCCTGGCCACTATTTCTCACGAATTACGGACCCCGTTGAATGCCATTATTGGATTTTCGGAATTACTGTTAAGGGGTGAAAGTAATGTACACGACAAAGTACTCGATTACACACAGATTATTTTCGATAGTGGTAAAAATCTGTTGGGAATCATCAATGATATATTTGACATTTCCATGATAGAAGCAAATGAAGTAAAGATCTACCCTGAACTATTTTCTGTGAATACGTTATTTGAAGAGATACAGAATAATTTCAAAAATAATACTGAAGTAGTTACCAAAAATCTCACATTAACATTTCTGAAGAATTTAAAAGATGAAGAGGTCATTGTTTTAACCGACCGGGTGAAATTTAACCGGGTCCTGACCAATATTATTAGTAATGCCATCAAATTCACCGATAAGGGTAAAATCGATATCGGATATAATATTAATAATATTGATCATACTCACTGGCTTGAATTTTATGTGAAAGATACGGGAATAGGTATCCCTGAAGATAAAACTGAATTAATTTTCGAACGGTTCCGCCAGGTAGATGACTCCAATACCCGCAGATTCGGAGGATCGGGTTTGGGCTTGTCAATCGCCAAAAAAATTATTGAGCTTTTAGGTGGTAAAATCTGGGTAAGGTCCGAACTGGATAAGGGATCGACTTTTTACTTTACATTACCTTTTACAGCTACTGATCAACAAAATGAGGAAAAAGATACAAAGATAACGGAGGCGTTGACTAATTGGAATGATAAAACAGTTTTGGTCGTGGAAGACGTAGAAATGAATTACCTGTACATCGACGAAATACTGGAAGATACCGGGATCAACCGGTTATGGGCTAAAACCGGAAAGGAGGCCCTGCAACTCTTTAAACAACATAAAGATAAACTGGATATTATATTAATGGACATAATGTTACCCGATATTGATGGATACCAGGTTACAAAGCAAATTCGTCATGAAGACGGTTCCATTCCTATTATTGCCCAAACTGCATTTGCCCTGTCGGGTGATCAGGAAAAAGCCATTGATGCCGGATGCAACGGCTACATTCCAAAACCATTAAACCAAACGGATCTAATTAGGTTGATGGGTAAATACTTAAATATAAAGAAACAGTAAAACGGGTCGATATTTATTTGGATATCTTTCTCAAACTTTAATAAAAGAAATTTTTTTCTAAATATTATTTTCCACTATATAATTTTTTAAGGATCTTGCTTCCCTGTGCCACAATACCTGCTGAACTTCTGGGAATTTGCTCTTTTATAACACTTATTAATTCAGGTTTCAGATCGGGTTCCGATTCGGCAATTTTTGCCAATAACTGCATGCAGTAAGCTTTAATTGCAACTGGCTGGTTATTCGATTGAAACCAGTCAAAACAACAATTAGCCAATACTCCTTTTTGTTCTTCTGTAAAATTATAAGGGATATCTGCAAGTATTTTAAGAAAACTGCGTCTTGTGCCTTCCTGCTCAGGCATATTGAAAATAATAATATCGAGATAGGGCAGTAGCAACTCAGGATTCCTTCCGGCACATAACTGCACCACCCTTGCTGCTCTGGAAGAAACAGGCGGTTTTTCCCGGAAGGCTATATCCATTGCTTCACTGAGTAATCCGGTATCATTGCCGATACCAGCGGCTACCAGTTCTATAACTATTCTCGAACTGTCCACCAGTTGCTCTTTTATAGATAATTTTTTCACATGGACATTTTTTTTACTGATCGAAAATTTATTAATAAACAGAATAATTACAAAGTAAACATTTAAATTTATCCCTTATAATAATTCGTAAAATTTTCCAATATGACTGCCATGAAAGTTAAAAAACCAACACCTGAAGAAATATTTCGTGCCGAAAAATGGGGGATATGGACAAAAGAGCCTTCCGAATTTCCCTGGTTTTATGATGAGAAAGAAACCTGCTATATCCTCGAAGGTGAAGCAGAAATCTCCGATGAGCAGGGAAACAAAATATCCATAAAAAAAGGAGACTGGGTGGAATTTGAACAGGGACTGGAAGCTACCTGGAAGATTCTAAAAAGTATTAAGAAAAAGTATATGTTTGGTGAATAAAATTTTTGCCTATACCCCCCAACAAGGTGCAAGCGCCATACGAGGGAATAATTCTTAAAAAACAATGAGGTCCAAGAACCGCTATCACTTAACCTTGGACTAGATAGGGATATGTCGTCTCCGACGACTGTTTGTTAATCCCTCGTTGTACTGTGTTAAACGAAGGAGAGTGAAGAGTTAAAGTACTAATCAATAATTACAACGGCTGGTTTCATTTTATTTACTGAAACAAAAATAGTTATGAAGGCTATTACTCCCAAAAGTGCCATAATTGATTCTGTTGTTAGCATACCAAACGCACCCCATCTCCCATGAGACCATTCATCAATGTAAATCATGTAATAAATTGGTGCATTCGATAGCGAAGCAAATACATTATACTTTGTAGCCGCGGCTCCCTTACCTATAGCCTCAAGAACAAAAGCACTAAATCCGGCATAAGCTAACCCGGAACTTAACGCGTATAGAGAAGTCCATAGAACGAACATTTGTTCTGTTTGAGGACTCAAAGCCATCCCGACAGCAAAAAGAGCTTGAATAACTCCAAAAAGGATATAAGCCTTTTTTCTATCCATTTTGTCACAAATCCACCCACCCATAAGACAACCAATGGCTGAAAGTATTCCTCCTCCAACTCCTATTATGAAAGCTACGGTATTGGCAGATGCACTCCAATCATTTGATACCGATGACCATAAATTTGATGCGGCACCGGTCCCTAAAGGCAAAAAACATAAAAAAAGGGCTAAAAATCCCATACGCGATTTTACCAATGTCCAAATATCTTTGTTAAGATTGCCAATAGTCTTGAAATAATTTTTCTCTTTGATAAATGATGTTGGCTCAGATAAAAACAGTAATCCAAATGTACACAACAGGCAAGCCAATGCAATAATACCTCCAGCCATCCAAGGTTCTGCAAGATGCTCTGCCAACCATAGTCCTGCTCCTCCTCCCAATCCTAATCCGCCAAGGTTTCCGGCTTGTAGCCATCCACCCGCTCTTCCTTTCAAATGCTCAGGTGTATCATGAGCTGCCAAACTTTCTGTTGACATGGCAATAATCGTATTTACTAAACTCAAGAAAAAAATAATTACCGCCATTAGTGTTAAAGATTCAACTTTTAAGGGAAGAATGCTAGTTAAAAAAATACCTAAAGCAGTCATTATATTTGCAATGATGTACCACTTTTTTACGGTTAAGGTAGTATCAACAAGTGGAGCCCAAACAAACTTAAAGATGTTTGGTATAAGAGTTATAGCTATAATTGGTGCAACTTGAACTAAAGGTATTCCTGCCTTAGTGAGCAAATATCCCATGGTGACGGTTACATATCCACTCATAACACCAAAAGGAAGAAATAAGATTAGGAAAATGCTTGGATGTGGATGTTTTTCTAAATTGGATGACCTCAAATAGTTTTTCATTTTAAGCTAGTGTGGGTTACAACACAATAAATAGTTCGGGTTATTGAAAACAGGAAGGCTTAGTTTATATGACATGTCCTCCTTGAGGTTTAATTAACAGTTTCCTGCTTCTGATTGTTCAGAGGGGTGACTGTCCGGCATGAGGATATAAAAATAAAATACAACTCTATGTTAAACAATAGTCTTTTTCAATATCTAATCCCCGAATCTCGAAGAACTCATCGAAGTTAATAATTCTGGTTAATTCCAAACGCCAGGAATTTTTTCATTGCAGAAGCTGCAATGTCCGGCATTGATGTGAT
>CAVVIO010000047.1:0-31517 GCA_963748095.1 uncultured Bacteroidales bacterium | reverse complement strand
TTTAGGATGCGCCGGAAATAAAAGTGAGAATTCGAAAAAATACAAATATATAAACAATTACTATATTTGCAGCAGCCGGAACCCGTCCGGCAACCGAAGAGATCTGTAATACATTTGAAAAAACCAGTAACTACAAAGTGGTACGGAATTATGCCTCATCGGGCACACTAGCAAGACAAATCGACAATGGTGCTGACTGTGATGTCTTTGTTTCTGCAAATAAGCAGTGGATGGATTATCTTGAAAAAAACGGCCTGTTGATCGATCATTCAATTCGGAAAATTGCCGGAAATTCTTTGGCTGTAATTGCACCTGCGAATTCGGATATAACACCACCTCAGTTTACAAAAGATTTCGATATTTTATCGGATATACCCAACAAAATAGCAATAGGCGATCCGTCGTATGTGCCGGTTGGTAAATACACGAGAATAGCTTTTGATTCTCTTGGATGGTCAGACAAAATAAAAGAAAAAACCATCATGGCAAAAGATGTAACATCGGTGTTGCACTATGTTGAACTGGGCGAATGCGACTGGGGTGTGGTTTACTATTCCGAAGCATTATTATCGAAAAAAGTTAAGATTATAGCAACTATACCTCAATCACTTTACAAACCTATTACTTTTTATGTTGCTGACATCAAGGGACAAAAAGAAGCAGGGCATGAGTTATCCGCTATGTTTACTAATGATACAGGAAAAGAAACATTTAAAAAATTCGGGTTTAGTACGGTAAATCCATAGTAAAATGACAGGTGAAGAAATTAAAATAATATGGCTGACATTAAGGGTAGCAACAATCAGTACTGTTGCTATCCTTCCATTAGCCTTATGGCTGGGATGGATATTAGCACGGAAAAATATACCCGGCAAACCGGTGATTGAAGCTGCAATATCACTTCCGCTGGTAGCCCCTCCCGTGGTAACCGGTTACATACTACTGATTCTGTTGGGCAGAAACGGTTTTATCGGCAACTGGCTATATAATTGGTTTGGGATCCGGCTTACATTTAATTTAGCAGCGCTGATTATAGCATCTTCTGTTGTTTCCCTGCCACTTGCTGTTCGTTCCATCCGCTCCGCATTCGAGCTGATCGATCCCTGCATACGAAAAAGCATCCCTGACACTTGGCGCATCACGTCTGGCAACGTTTTTCAGGGTGAGCCTGCCCATGGCGTTACCGGGTGTACTGAGCGGCATGGTTCTTTCATTTGCACGCAGTCTGGGAGAATTCGGAGCAAGTATAACCCTTGCCGGAAATATAGAAGGAAAAACACAAACCATTTCCATCATGGTATATTCGAACATGCAGATACCCGGAATGGAAGGGCAGGTAATGCGTCTTGTTATTATATCAATACTAATATCATTTGCAGCTATTGCCGCTTCCGAAATTTTGAATAAACGTAAAAAATACCTTGTACGATCATGAATCTGCGTATAGAGAACATCAAACATAATTTCGGGGCGGTCCACTTTCATTACAATGCTGATATATCCGACAGCATCACCGGGATCTTTGGTTTTTCAGGTTCGGGAAAAACCACCCTGATGAATATTATTGGAGGTATCGAAACCCCAAAATCAGGACATATCGCCTTTAACAATCGGGTTTTATTCGACAGGGAAAGAAAGATCAACTTGCCGGAAAATAAGCGGAATATCGGCATCGTTTTCCAGGACAATTACCTTTTTCCGCATTTGAATGTTCAGCAAAATTTACTGTACAGCAAACCTTATGTAAAAGACCGAAAACAGGTAATAACATTCAACACAGTTGTGGAATTACTCGATATTGAACCCCTGCTGAATAAAAAGCCGCTTCAATTGTCGGGAGGCGAACGCCAGCGGGTTGCCATCGGCCGCACATTACTTTCACAGCCCGAGTTACTTCTGATGGATGAACCTTTCTCGAACCTGGACAGAAACCGTAGAAAACAAATTATTTCCTACCTGTTAAAGATCAATAACCAGTTCGGAATCCCTCTGCTTATTATCAGTCACGATCTGGAAGATATCTTAAAACTTACCCGCTCCTTTCTGATCATCAATAACGGTGAAGTACTGGCGGCAGGAAATTATCTCGACATCGCCGATAGAGGTGCAGCTCCTGATATTATATCACACAAAAGGTATATCAATATCCTTGAATTGTATCACACCAGTTACCAGGAAGATGAAAACCTGAACTTCTTCAGCACAGAGAAAAATTTGTCAAAACCATTATTGAAAACAAATTCCAACTGGTTTTCAAACAAACAGTTTCAAGGCAGGAAAGTACGCTTGTGTATTTATCCCGATGATATTGCCCTGAATGGAGAGCCGATAGAAAACACATCAATACAAAACCAGTTAAAAGGAATTGTAAGTAAAATAAGATATAAGGACAATTCATGCTTCGTTACAGTTGATTGTGGCGTGGACCTTGTTGCCGAGGTAACTGATTCGTCTGTAAAGAAAATGCAAATAGAAATTGGAAGGCCTGTTTATTGCCTGATAAAAGCGAAAGCCATTGAAGTGATTCATATTTTTAAAGACTGATGCGGTGATTTGAAGATGATGGGTTGATGTTTAATGTTTATTGATAGGTTTTGATATGGGATTAAATTTTAAAAACGAGCTGATAATAGAAACCGAAAGCGGGCTAAGAATCAGTTCCCGGATTATTGAAGTTTTAAAACGTGTGGATCAGACAGGCTCGTTAAACACTGCCGTTAAGGAAATGGGCTTGTCGTATTCGTACACTTGGAATACCCTGTACAAAATAAACTGCCAGTTTAATACTCCCTTAGTTGAAACCAAACGCGGAGGTAAAGGCGGAGGACTGGCATCGGTAACTGAAAGCGGGAAAAAACTCATCCGGCAGTACGACAATCTGAAACAAAATATTGATAAAATATTACAGAGAACATGTGATTGAAATATAATCCGCAAATTTCAATCTTTACGAAGGATTCGTATCCGGTTCGAATGTCGCATTTCAAGAAAAATCATCCCGATAACAAAAATAAAGATCAATCCAGAGCCTGCATGGGATATCTTCCTGCCCAGGTAATAGGTGGCAGGTTCAAATTTAAATTCAACCGTATGTTTCCCTTTTGGAACAAGCATTGCCCTTAATACATAATTCGCTTCAAAATAATCCGCTTTTTTTCCATCAACGTATGCATTCCATCCGGCCGGATAGTAAATTTCGGAAAAAACAGCAACCTGATCATAAAGTGAGGTTGTCCTATATGTCAGATGATTTGGCCTGTAGGAAACCAGTTCTATTTTAGCCGATGGGTCGTAGTCCATGCCCGTTGGGATCTGATTTTTGTATTGATCTTTTACAATTGCTGTGTTCTTATCAATATGCTTAAGCGATAAAATTTCCTCATCAGCATTCGCTACCATTTTCACCTTTTTCACAAACCATGCATTTCCATAACTATATGAATTTATAATCGGTTGTGCCGAAGTGTTATAAATAATATATTTGGTATTAAGCATATTCAATACAGGAATGTCTTCCTTCAACAGCGTATCGATTTTTCCAAAGGTTGGTTTATCTTTCAATACATTAACAATTTCAGTGTATTCAGGAAACAGGTAAAAGTCAATCAGCTCCTGGTACTTTTTAAGCTTGGCTCCATGATATCCGCCTATTGACTTATGAAAATAGGAAGTTCGTGCACTGCTGAAAGGATTGTCCAAAGTAAAAACCCGGTAATCTGTTGCGAAATCGAGTTCACGGAACATTAATTTATCATGTTGAAACTGTTGATTTTTTCCTGGTTGAACCTGCAATGTATTTATCGTTTGCCTTAACGAGATTATCAGATTCCTTCTCCGCATTCAGAATTGCATTATCTGCCACGGTGGCCGGGTAAGGATTACGATATTTATCCGCATTCTCCCATTGTTTATATTGGCGTCCTTTTTTATCATTATTTAAATAACGTTTATCCACACCCCACAAATCTATTAATATCAAACATCCCAGTAGTACTAAAAAAGACTTTTCCTTCAGTTTTTTTATCAGAAACAAATAGATGATGGCCGCTGTTGCAACTATAAAAAACAGGCTTCTCAGGCAATCTTTCTTAAATATACCGATTCTGGCATGGATAATTTCTTTCTTTAGCTCTTCAATCTGTACCAATGCATCGTGATTGTTGCTATAATTGGTCAGCAGATTACTGAATTGCCGGGTTTCATCCCTGCTAAAAAAACCAAACCATACCGATGGCATGATATAGAACAATAAAAATATACCGCTTACACTTAATGAAACATATATGAATTTCTTTTTTTCTATGCCGTTTTTCAAAAGATTGTTTACAAATAACATTCCCAGCAGCGGGAACGAAATCTGAACCAGTACCAGCATCATTTTGGTGTCCCTGAACTTGTTGAATAATGGAAAATACTGAATGAAGAAATCGGTAATTTTGCTGTATTTCAAAGACAGCAACACCGCCAATACAGATACTGCAAAAAACGCCCATTTGATTTTGTCTTTCACAAAAAACATCCCCAGCACAAACAACAGGAAAACAGTAGCCCCATAATAAAATGCACCTCCCGAAACATATTGCTCTCCCCAGTAGGATGACTGTTGGGCAACCATATTTTTATAAGCCGGACTAACTTCTTTCATAATCTCCTTATCCTGACCGATAAAACCCATTGCACCTCCTTTAACATTGGGAAATACCAGCGACCAGATCTCGCCCTTCCCCAGACTGTGTTGTTTTATATAACTACTTTCAAGGGCATTGTTATTATTATCGTCCCTGTTATTATCCGGTGAAATGGTAAGCTCGGATTTACCCCGCGTAGTATATTTTCCATATTCATTAGTTACCATCAGGTTCGAAATGGTGGGTAATACACCTAATATACCCGCCACCAATAACAAAGCAGAAACTTTAAAGAACTTGCGCAATTCTTTATTTTGCAGATAGAGATAAAATTCGACAATAATTATGGCTGCCAACATAAACAGCATGTAATACGTCATCTGAACATGGTTGGCCGATAATTGCAGGCATACGAATACACTCAATAAGGCACTCCCGATTAAGTAGTTCTTTCTGTAAGCATAAATAATACTGCCAATTAAAGGTGCAATAAAAGAAAGTGCATGTACTTTGGCATTGTGTCCGGCAACCAGGTATAATATGTCAAATGATGACAACCCGAATGCTACTGACCCAATGATCGCCAACCAGGGACTAATATTAAAACACATAAGCAGGATATAAAATCCAATCATTAAAAAGAATAGTTGACCAAGTGTTCCGGGAAGTATCTTTGATATAAAATTTGCTAATGAATTGACAGCATTGGAATTGTCAGCAGAGATCTGATAAGCAGGCATCCCGCTGAATGCTGAATTCGTCCATAACGGTTCCTCATGAAATTTTGCCCTGAAATTACTAATCTCATTACTCATTCCGATATATTGCTGAATATCGTGTTGTTTCAAGCGATACCCTTTTACCTGTGGGTAAAAATATATCACTGCTACAATTACAAAAATCAGGATGGCAACAATGTGCGGAATTAATTTTTTCAGATTCCCGGATTTAATCATTTTGGTGTTTTTTCTTGGGTTGCAATTTATCGAATACTATTTTCAGGCAGCAAATTACAAATATTTAAAATATCTGAACATTCATCCCTGCAAAAAATATTGAATTCCTTTGCCGTTTCTTCAACCCAAGAAAAAATACTCAAAAAGCTTGGCAATAATTCCTTATATACAGGAAAAAGTAAATCAGAAATCTATTGTTTAAAAACAGTTGGGATAATTAATCTGCTTCCGGCGATGACTCTCCTGCAGATCTGAAATCTTAATTTAAGCTTTGATTTTTTGCAGTACTCCTTCTGAAAAATTTTTAAAAAGTACATAAGCTAAAAACGAAACAAGGATTCCGAATATATTGGCGTCGAGCGTGAAAGGTAACGGAGTATGAAAGAGTTCCAGGCATAATGTCGTTGTGCCTCCTGCAACCATAGAGATCAAAGCTGCCCTGGCATCGGGCGATTTCGAAAACAAAGCTACCAGCACCGGGACAATCATCCCGGACACCATGAAAGAGTAGGAAAGTAACATCAGATCCAGTACATTTTCCATTTTTAATGCAAGAAATAAAGCAAGGATCCCTATTACAAGCGTCAGTAATTGGGAATATTTCAGACTTTTTTGGGAATCGTGTTTCTTCAGCACATCTGTAAGTATATTCCCGGAAGATGCCATCAGGCAACTATCCGCTGTTGACATAATTGCTGAGAAATATGCAGATAGTACTATGCCAAGAAGACCCACCGGCAGAATTGTCCTCAGAAGAATGGGAACTCCCATCTCCGCATCGAGGGTACCTGTTGTATAACCGCTTAACATACCATTTTCAACAGCAACACGTGCCAGCATCCCTAAAATAACTCCCATAAATGCCATGACCGGATACTCGAAAAGCCCGGCAATCAGCCATCCACGCTGAGCTGTTTTTTTATCTTTTGATGCATATATCCGCTGATACAAAGTCATTCCGATAAACCATATCGGGATAATCGTAAACATCCAGTTAATTATTTGCTGCCAGGAAATATTCCTTAAGGAAAGAAATTCGTCAGCAAGTGTACCTTTGATAGTCTCAAAACCACCAACTGATGATATGGCAAAAGGAATAGCAATGAAAATTAATCCGGCCATCAGGATGATCCATTGAATAGTATCGGTATAAATAACTGCTTTTAATCCTCCCAAAGCTGTATAAACAATGGTGATCACTCCCATAATAAGTAATGCATTTCCCAAAGTTAGTCCATCGAATGTAGATGAAGCCAGTTTAGCGCCTGCAAGAATCTGCGAACTGGTAAAACCGAGGTAACCGATTGCCGATATAATACCCGCAAATAAAGCGACTTTTTTATTAAAGATAGATTCTAGAAACTGTGGAAAAGAAAAGAATCCTTTTTCACTTGCCAACGCGGAAACTTTCGGGATAAGAAAAACACCGCTAAGCCATGCTCCTATTAAACCGGTTAACAACAGCCAACTGCCGGAAAGCCCCATAGTAAATCCCAGACCACCCAGTCCAATGGAAAATCCTCCCCCTACATCGGTTGCAACTACAGATAATCCAATGTGTAAACTGCTCATTTGCCTGCCACCGACAAAATAGTCTTCAGTTGTTTTGTTCTTTCTCATAAAGAAAAAACCGACACTTAGCATGGCAAGAAGGTAAACGGAAAAAATCAACAGGTCAATAATATGCATTGTACGGGATTAATTTTCTACAACATTCACATTATACATGTTTATAATACACATTCATACTTTCAATCTTTCCGGCAATATTCGTGTTCTTGATAAGGGTTCCTGCATATTTGTATTTCAGTTTCAGAAAAGTTTTATTCATAGCGACTGAATTCAAACGGGCGATGGTGTAAAGGGTGTTAATCTCCTGCTTTTTCATCTCATTTTCCATCTCACTTAAAAGTATAACCGATAAGTTATTTCCCCTGAATGCCGGCAAAGTTGCAAAATCTGTCATTTCCGCATTTTTTCCTTCCGTATCAACATCAGCGGAAGCCAGGGCAATTAACTGTTCTCTTTTAAGGATTCCGATAATATTGCACATCATCTTCCATCGTTTTTCGAATGAAATCCGGATCAAAAATAGGAAACGGATAACTGTCAAAAACATGCTTATATAATTCACATATCTCTTCTGCACTTTCCTTTAAAAATCTTTTTAAACGAAATTCAGGTTTTAATTTTACCGGTTTTTTATTTTCAGGAACATCCAGTAAATGATCTGTCAGTTCTTCCAGCTTTTCATGCTCGAATTTCATTATCCGGTCCGAATTCAGAAATTTGGACATAAAAAAAACATCCGCTTTATTATCGTAAAATTCCGGAATATGTGCCTCTGTAATATAACCGTCGGAAATAAAAGCAGGAGTTGCCCAATGAGGTACTTTACAAAAAATTTTGGTGTATGAATTTTCCTTTGCAAGTAAATTGATATAACCAATAATACCCGGGAAGTCAGCTTTTTTCATTTTAATCAGGTATACTCTGTCATTACTGTTTCCATGTTGAATCACAGAACCGTTACCATACCTTTCTATTTTATCCTGCATTTTCGTCCCTTCTATGAATTCGTTCATTATTTTCAGGAATTAACGTAATGGTATCACAAGAATCCGAAAGTAACTTTTCTATACCAATGCTTTCCGATTCGTCACCTTCCTTCATATTCAATTCCAGATCGCAGTTATCACAGTCCCTGTCACACATCCTGGGCTCGTAGCTGTCGGGTTCTTTATAGGTAGTGATCACTCCTTCGTAATTCCTTAATACCACTTTATTGGTCGACCATGAAATGATATAATTAGGCATTACCGGTATCTTACCTCCACCACCAGGAGCATCAATTACGTAGGTAGGACGGGCAAATCCGCTGGTATGACCTATCAGGCTTTCCATAATCTCGATACCTTTTCCAATGGGTGTTCTGAAGTGTGACAAACCCTCTGAAAGATCGCATTGATATAAATAATAAGGCCGTACCCTGTTTTGTACCAACTTGTGCACCAGCGATTTCATTATTCGCGGGCAGTCGTTTACATCGGCCAGCAATACCGATTGATTTCCCAGCGGAAAACCGCCGTCTGCCAGTTTGGCCAGAGCTTCCTTTGATGAAGATGTGATTTCACGTGGATGATTGAAATGTGTGTTAATCCAAAGGGGTTGATACTTTTTAAGTATTGACACTAAATCATCTGTTATCCGGTAAGGCAATACCACCGGCATTCTTGTACCAATACGGATAATTTCAACATGAGGTATTTTGCTTATTTCCGAAAGCAGCCAGTCGATTTTCTCATCGGGCAACATGAACGGATCGCCGCCTGAAAGTAGCACATCTCTTACCTGTGGGGTCTCAGCAATATATTTGATCCCTTTTCTTAACTGATCCCTGGTGGGAACAAAATCGATATCGCCCACTTTTCTTTTGCGGGTACAATGCCGGCAATACATCGAACAAATGTTGCTGACATGAAACAATACACGGTCGGGGTATCGGTGTGTAATTCCTTCTACCGGACTATCATGGTCCTCCGATAAAGGATCCTCCAATTCCGATTTTAATGTAACCAGTTCCTGAACTCCGCCGAATGCCTGTTTGAATATCGGATCGTTCCTGAAATTACTTTTGTCGATTAATGATAAATAGTAGGGGGTTATCGACAATGGGAATTTTTCAAAGGTTTTCTGTAATCCCCTCTTCTCTTTTTCATCAAACTTTATTCCGGTTAAATATTCAAATTGATCCAGTGATTTAATGGAATGTTTTAACTGCCACTTCCAGTTTTTCCAGCTTGAAATACCCAAATTCTCTTCTATCTTACTCGCAATTTCCTGCTGTAAATTATTATAAATCATACTTCATTATTTTGTTTCTATACGAACAAAATTACTAATAAAGCCTGATTTAAATAAATTTTTTAAACCACAGCAATGATTAAATCAAAAATAATCACATTACAAATCACTGTTAATGAATGCCTTTTATTGTTTATTTAGAAAAGATATAGATTTCATTCCACTATTTTTGTTCCGTTTTCGCTTTCTTCCAGGTCGCTGTCCATAGTGATCATCGGCGAAGCTTCTATTTCCTGGATGTTGAGAAGATTTACAAGCGTATCTAAACTGTTTTCAACACTTTGCATTTTATCAATGTCAAGTTTTTGTAATTTTTCTGATAATTGTTCGTGCAGAAGAGGTGGTATATTTGAAAGGAGTTTGTCTCCGGCAGAGGTAAGCGCGATATTGATTACCCGCTTATCACCCGATTTGGGAAGCCGGGCCAGGTATCCTTTTTTCTCCAGGCGGTCGATAATGCCACTTACCGTACTTGAATTCAGATTCAGAAATTTTCGTATTTCTCCCTGTGTCGATTGGTAATTGACAGAGTTATGCAAAAAATTCAGGCATAATACCTGGGGAATACTAACGCCATATTCCTTTTGAATCTTTTTTGATTCCAGGTTTATAGATCTTACAATCTTTCTGATCTTTATTAATATTTCCGTGGGATCCATCTTATAATTTTGAGGGGAATTTACATAAAAGTTTCTGTAAGAACAATTAAGGGATGTGGATTTTTTATGAATCATCCGTTAAAGCCAGCGCCTTTTGATCAACTTTAGCTTATATGTGCACAAAAATTCAGTTTTTATTTTTAAGGATTATATTTCGCTACACACATAATTATTGGGCTTACAACTAGTGTTGTGAAAAGTTAAATATTGATAATAATTTAAGTAATTATCACTTTGCGCAACTTGGCGTTTTCTTTGCGTTCCGACAATTTGTCGGAACTCTGCGTAACAGCGATTTATAATTATTACGCAAAGAACCGCAAAGTATCCGCGAAGGTTCGCAAAGACTTTTTGGACAGCTTCTTTTGACTAATAAAACAGAATACTAATTTGATAATTGTTACACCAGATACTTTTTTTAAATATGTATTCTTTTTAATATTTAAGTGTGAAATAACCTTTATTTAAAATTAGTCTTTGATATTCTTCTGGTAATTCTTTTTTCCAGCCTATCAGGTATTTCGTAAATTCACTGATTTGTAAACTATTTATGTCTCTATGGGCAAAGGCCATTATTTCGTTCGGAAACATCTCCATAAGTTTTTCCTTTTTCTTTTTGTTCTTCTTTTTTTTATCAAAAGGTGTAAGGTACAAGTCATATGCTCCGAAAATATGTAAAAATTCATGGGCAATTACAGAAGGGCTTTTAAAACTGACTATTGAAAATTCAACATTATTGTCATCTGAAATATCCAGGGTTAAAGAAATCTCGTCAGTATAATAATTGTTGATGAAATACATGAGGGCTACCTTGTCAGTCTTATGTATATCCCTTAATCGGGCTATCAGCCGTTCACGTGTTTTCAGATCATTTTTCATGTTTGTAATGTTATTTGTATCTTTTGGCAAAGATTTCCCTGCTTCAGCCGCAATTTTATCTGCCCATCGGTAAATATCCCTGATTCCTGACCATAAGGGTCTTTTGTATAATGTGGCTGATAAAGTTTTTTTACTAAAATCATTTTTTATAGGAATCCGGCCATTGGAAGTAGAATGAAATTCCAGATCTATATCAAGATAAACAGAATCTTCCCTTGCCTTATTTTCAATCCATTTTATAGCTGTCTTAACTGAATCGAGAGTAGATTCGATATCATATTCCGACCAGGGATGGGTATATTTAGAGTCGACAAAAATGGCATATAATACTACTTTCCCGTTAAGCCTTGGGTCAATTTGAAAAGTTGAGGAGATGAAACTTTTCATGGTAGTTAAAATATTTTTACATTAACAATAGGGAGATCTATCAATATTAGTAGCTCCAAAGGAGCCAAGTCATAAGCATAGCCCAAAGGGCTATGTGTTGATATAATTGATGTAATTCGAGCACCAAAGGTGCGCGGTCATATATATTTTAATCCAAATTGAGAATTTAATAAGAAAACTTACTCGATTTTATTGAAAATATTTTCGGAAAATTAACTTTGTTATATTTAAAACTATTAATATTTTCAAGTATGCCACAATCATTAGTTAAAAACTATGTACATATTACTTTTAGTACTAAAAATCGTTATCCATTTATTGATAGTAATGTTAGTGAGGAATTATTTAAGTATCTAGGTGGTACATGTAAAGAACTAGAATCCTACCCGATAATTATTGGAGGAGAGAAGGATCATGTACATTTACTGGTTTCTCTATCAAGAAAAATGGCCTTAATGAAACTTGTTGAATTACTAAAAACACATTCATCCAAATGGATAAAACAAAAATCCAAAACCTATAGTAATTTCTATTGGCAGAAAGGTTACGGTGGCTTTTCAGTAAATCCTACTGAAATTGAAATTGTGAAAAACTATATAATAAACCAGGAGACGCATCACAAGAAAATATCATTTCAGGATGAATACAGGGCCTTTTTAAAAAAATACGATATAGAATATGATGAGAGATATGTTTGGGATTAAGACTTCGCACCTTTGGTGCTTAAGTTTAGGGTTTACATTCTACCTTGGGCTGCCAGCCCAAGGCTTATGATAGCGCACCTTTGGTGCTAAAACAGAAAGAAAAAAATGAAAAGTCAAGAGTTCTCATATATATATACTCCTCCACAACTATTTAAACTGATCCTAAGCCTTTTACAGACATTATTATTAACAGATGCAAATCCAATCCTCCTGCTATATTTTTGACTATAGCACGAATTTAAAATGAGAAAAATAAATGTGATCAGTAAAGTAAATCGAATTTTAAGCATTTTGGGTGTCAATTTTACTTTTACAAATCAAATTATATGCCGAAATAATTTCCAATCTAAAACATGATTTGTACTATTTTCAATGAAGTATGTTAACCCTTTGGCTCTTGTCCCAAATGTAGAATCATTCTAATAAAAGATAAGAAAATTTATTTTCCCGTTATATTCAGTTTAAAGGCTAAATCCATATCCAAGACTCAACATTAGAGAATTTGTATTACTATAATCAAATACGTAGTTGGTATTAAGGACTGGCTTATTGTATTCGTAATTGCCTTTAAAATAGATGTATGACTTATCATTTATTTTAAATCGTATTCCAACACCAGCGAAAATACCGAATTGATACTTACGAAAATCCGGAGATAACTCTTGACCTATGTTATGTAAATTAGAAGAATTAACTATTATACTACAGTCGGGATTAACAATTAGTAAATTATTAAAACCTAATGTGAGAAATGGTTGTAATTTTTTACCGGGGAAGGAATATTCAATCATAACAGGTATCCGGACAACAGAATATGCTGCATGAATCTGGAAAATTTCAGTTCCCGAAAAATACAATGTATTATCAAAATCTCCGTTAAAGTCATTCATTGAGTAGGATAAGCCTACCGAAACATTCCACAAATAATGCGCTCGCATAGGTGTAAATCTTAAATTCACCCCAAAAACAGGATTGGTATTAAAGGCATGATGTTCAGAAGTTTTTAATCCCATCCGGGAACTAATCATACCGACATTTGGTTCCAGATAAATTGTTGATTTGGTTGAGCGGGTGAAATCGATGCACTGATAATCTTTACACACGCTATTATGATATTCTTTCGTAATATTAATTAATGATCTGTAATCAAAACTTGTAGATCTTACATCTTTTGATGTTTGAGGACTATCCCGGAAAAGATATATTAACGTACCCATGTATTTTTTTGAATCCCCAACATATTTTTCCCCGTTCTTATTTATATATTCGATTTCGCTGTTCGATAACTGATACATGGAACTGTCCTTCTCTATAAAATAATATTCGTCATCCAGAACTTTCAAATAATACAGGTTTACGATCCCATCTACCAGGTATTCCAGAAAAACCTTTTCTGTTGAATCATTCAGGGTAACCTCTTTCGAAACATAAAATTTGGAATTTTCTATCCGATAACTTTTTATATCAAATGGCAAATATGTATCAGGTTCCTGGTCGATATTCCTTTTGAACTCACATTGTCGACTGTTCTGATAATTCGATTTCAGATTAATGAATCCGTAAACAGTGTCATTCTTGTTTGTAATTATGTATCCCGGTTTGTAATCTTTTTGACCGTAAGTTACACTTGATATTGCCAATAAGCTGACGAAAAAGATCCTGTTTAAGTTTTTCATGGTTTTTAAATTTGGTATACTATTGTTTGTAAATCTTTCAGTTTATTTTAATTCCATACCCGACATTCAATATAACTGACTTTATATTTTGATAATCAATCACATGATTCGATCCCAACAACACCTTCCTATATTCGATGTTCCCGCTAAAATATATATAAGATGAAGAGTTTACATTATATCTTAATTTAAAACCGGCCAAATATACCCCCTGATACTTTTCAGGTTTGTATCAATGGTCCCGGCTGTTCTCTGTAAATCGGGAAAATAACGCTGCACATTACAGTCCCGATGTTATCATTAATATATTGTTATATCCTAATATAAAGAAGGTTGTATTATACCCTTAGGAAAAGTATATTCTATAGCCATAGGTACTCGTAATATAGAATATTTCATTTTAATTTGGTGAATGAGTGTATCATGATACATCGTAGGACACGTTGCAGGATTTAATAAGGTATTTTCAAATTCTTCCTGAAAAATTATTAGTTGAATAAGACATATCCTGATATTACAGTCCATAGATTATTCATCCTTAATGGAGTGAAATTAAATTTACTCCCACATGAAGGTTTGATATTAGATTCATTATGTATCAGAAGTCTTCAAACCCATCCAGGCATTAATAATCCGGCATAAGTTTCGATATAAAACGGGGTTTTGTTGTTCTGGAATAATCAATACATTCATAGTCCTTGCAAACGCTATTGTGATACTCTTTTGTAAGTTTTATCAATGGTTTATAACTGAAACTTGTGGTGTTTATGTCTTTTGATATGCCTGGACTATCCAAAAAAAGATAAGTCAATATACCAATATATTGATTTGAATTTCGCGCATAAGTTCTGTTTACTTCAGAAGGTCCGGCATAATTTACAACATATCCTTTTTTTTGAACTTCTTCCCTGTCATTTGATAATAAATATATAGAACTGTCTTTTTCTATAAAAAAATATTCATTTGTTAATTCTTTTAGATAATACAAGTTAACAATTCCATCTACCAGGTATTCCAGAAAAATCTTTTCTGTTGTATCATTCAGGGGAACCTCTTTCGAAACATAAAATTTGGAATTCTCCACGCGGTAACCTTTTATATCAAATGGTAAATATGTATCAGGTTCCTGGTCGATATTCCTTTTGAACTCACATTGCCGGCTGTTCTGATAATTCGATTTCAGATTAATGAATCCGTGAACAGTGTCATTTTTGTTTGTGATAATGTATCCCGGTTTATAATCCCTTTGGCCATAACTGATGCTTGATATTGCCAATAAGCTGATAAAAAAGATCCTGTTTAAGTTTTTCATCATTGTTGAATTTAACATGTAATGTTCTTAGCTATCATTTCCTAAAAAATCGCACAACGTTTGTTTTGTATGTGTAGCAACACTCTGACTTATACTTTCCCAACATTTTTACATATGCCGGAACAATATACAAAAAAAATTGAATCAGTGTCACTTGCCAAACAGACAATGGTAATATTTTTACATGTCTGTCAAAATCATTTTATATCAAATTTCATTTTCATAAAACATTTCTCATTTTGAGACAATTCCGTTTCAGATTATCCTGAAATCATTTCAATTATTCTAATTTAAGTTGTTGTATTTGTAACAGATAACACCAGACACCTTCACAGCAACCAAAACTGGCATTCATTTGGCAGGGATATAACCTGAAAACAGGTAATAATGAAAAAGAAGATCAACGTGCTCGTGGTGGAAGACAATGAATATTACAATCAATTGCTTACCGGGGCATTAACCAAAAGTATCCGTTCGTTGCCCGGAAATAGCAGGTTTGAAATGTCGTTTCATTCATTTACCAATTCACAGGAATGTGTAAAAAAAATAAAATCACACAGATTATCATATGATGACACCATTGCATTTGTTGATTATTACCTGGGAAATGGCATTAACGGGGAGCATATACAGAAAATATTGAAGGAACAAAACAACGATACACTGGTGATCTTACTTTCTCAGTCGAAAAATATCAAACAAAAAACGAAACAGAACAATAGCAGTTACTTTGTTGTTAAAGACGCATTCGCTCCCGCTCTCTGTTGTTTGTACCTGGAGCAATACCTCGAAAGCAAAATTTGATTAATCCTCATAAATTTACTTGCTCTTCTATCAAATTTCCACTTACATCCCATTCCAGTAATTCTCCGTCTCGGTATTCCGAACGAATATTACCGTTTTCGTACCATGATTTCTCAGAACAGGAGACATATGAATTATCTTTATACTCCATCTCCCTTGACTTTTGTCCATTCTTATAATATTCGATCATTTTGCCATTTCTCATTCCATTATTGTAAAATATCTCACTTTTAATCTCACCTGTTTCATACCATGTTGTGTATTTTCCTTCCGGTTTACCTTTAATATACATTAGCTCGCTAAGTTTTTGTCCATTACTATAATAGGTTGTTTGCAAACCGGTTCTTTTATAAGAAGTGTTATAGTATATAGTATTCTCATAGATATCATTAATTGTTCCCATGAATAATCCGAAATCAATTTTCTCCAGATTTTTATTATCGGCACTAAAACCATAACAGCTTAAAATCTTACCATTCCTGTTATACTTCCAGTTATAAATAGCATATCCATCTTTATCCCCGATCAGTTCATCATTTTCGTCCCGTAATATTTTAGCAATTACATTATCGTTTTTATCATATTCCAACTCAATGCTCGCATATCCAAAAGAAGTTGTCACCGGTTGGTCAAACATCGAATAATATTCCGTACGAACAAGTTTATTGTAAGAATCATAAATGTTTTTTTCAATGGCATATCCTTCGGGCAGATTTATAAGTTTATTTTCATAATCGTAATAAGATGTTTCCGTTATCTTATTTTCATGCGAATATTTATACCTGATTCCGGCAATTCCATAATTTTCTGTCACCGGTAGTTTCGATTCTTTTGTTTTAAAGATAATTTCAGTATTATTACCATTGTCATCATACGAATATTCGTAAAACGCTATCCCGTTATTATTTGATGTAATTGCTCCTTTCTTGTCAAAGTAACTTTCTTTTATTATTTTATTGTTATTATTATAATCCCACCTTATTATTTCCACTCCATTATTATTCTTTACCAATGAATTATTTGCATCGTATAGGCACCTCTCTGTCATTAAATTCCGGGAATTAAATTTGTATCTTTCTATGGCCCAATGATCATCAGTTTCCGTTAGATTATCACTACTATCATAGTAAGCAATCTCCGTTTTGTTTTTATGGTCATCGTATTTATATCGAATAACAGCGACACCCTGTTTATAAGGTTGTAAACTGTCATTTTCATTGTAATACTTAATTTCTGTAATGTTGTTGTTCGTATCATACGAATATCGCATCGTGCACAATCCGCTTGAATCAGGTAAAGGAAGACCTTTTTTATCAGTAAATTTTGCAACAAGTACATTGTTTCTATTATCATAATTATATTGAACTAACCTTAAGAAATGTAAAAGATTCAAACTATCTGCATAATACTGTTCTTCGTTCCTTAAGAGGTTTGATTTGTTGTAGGTACACAAGACTCTGCATTTACCACCGTTGTCATTCAAAAAATTATCATAAGCATCATAATTGCTTATTTCAATTACATTCCCAAGCGAGTCGTATTTCCTTTTTATTCTTCCGACTTTATCATCAGAAATTATTAAGTTTTTATTTGTCCCATAATGCCTTTCGTCTGATAGATTTGAAAACTTATCGTAACTGTAATAGGATATGGCTATTCGGTTCTTATCAACATATATACTGCCATCGGATTTATAAAAACTTTGCCGGATAACATTACCGAAAAGGTCATAATTGTTTTTGGTTACAGCTATACTATTATCATAATAAGCATGCAATTTGCCTTTACTGTCAAATGCCGCAACTTCTGTCATATTATTCCTTTTATCATAAGTATAGCTGTAAAATGCCACACCATTTTTTATTTCACTTAGCCTGTTTTTATCATCGAAATTCGAATATTCAATTACATTATCATTCTTATCGTACTTGTATTTAACAATATAAAATCCTTCCTTGTCAGTGATTTGCTGATTTTCAATATTGTAAATTCTCCCTGTTAATTTCCTGTTTTTATAATCCAATTCCCAAATATACTTTGCTATTCCATCTACATCCTCACACAAACGTCCATTCTTATCGAGATTGAATTTTGTCAATTTTTTAGGTTCTCTGACTAATTTAACAGCATAAACTTCCTCATTATCTTTGGATTTATTTCCGGTTGAATCACGAAATTCCCAATAAACCGAATTGTCATTATATTGAATATTTATTACTGAAACTCCGAAGCGTTCATCTGTTGCTAAATTATTCCTGTTCCAAAATTCAACTTTTTGCAAACGGTTATTTAAATAAGAGAATGTATAATGTTTCGATGCCATTGCAGTAACCGAATCGATTGGAAATTTTCCGTTAATCCGGCTTTGGGGATCCAAATAAATCTGCCTGTAATAATTACTGGTTTTCCTTTTTTCAGTCGTAAACTTTACCATGGGAGAACTGTAATAAGAAAGTGTATTTAATAAGCTATCAGTTATATACTCCCAGTCCTTTTGTCTTTCCCTCAACAGGCTGTGTTGCGTGTCTTTATCATATTTATCCTGAACACGGCCAAGGTCCCTTAAATACCGGTAATACAAAGATTTTATTGTTTTTTTATTTAATGATTCTTTAGATAACTCCGAAATAGCTTTTCTGAATTTTCTGGCCGTTACCTCACTGATGTTGAAATGATAATGTTCATGCCTAAGACCATACTCTGAATTTCTTATTGTCTTCTTTGCCCAGGAATGATTTGGGTACATAACTGTTTCAACACTTACAGAATCGAAATTATCATCCAGAATTTTATAATTAAAATAACTACTGATTTCAGCATCATATTCAGTCAGATAGTTTGGATATCCCCTGAAGGCATTCCATCCGGGTAATTTATCTGAATTCCAGTATATATTCCCTCCTCTTATAAAAACATCCTTTTCGATAATCCCCAGAATTAACAATAAAGAAAAACTTATAAAAATCAGATACTTATAAATTTTATTCATGAGATTTAACAATTAACCGATAAAGAAAAAACACAGGCTTAACAACAATGATGCTTAAAATGCTTAAAAGAAATGTTATAATCAGGAATGAAAGTCCTGTCAGTATAACATAATAAAACCTTCCATAAACTATAATTATATAAACTACATTCAATATTGTTAAAAGAACTGAAAAAACAATCTTAAATTTTAAATCACCGAAAACCGCGTATCGTTTCAATTCCTTTTTTCTTAAAAGCAAAGCAACCGAGATTGAGGTAAATACCAACAAGTACAGGTATACACTGAAATTTCTATGCTCGTAAGTAAATTCAGAGTATACCATTAACCTTAAAAAAAATACAGTTATTAATGATATGGCTGTTAACAAATAAAAATCGTGAGATGTAAATTTTTCAGGAATTCTGGCTTTCTTTTTTTTCTTTTTTTTAACACCAATTGATTCTTTCTTGTATCTCTCTAAAGCTATAATTTTTTCATCAACCAGATAATCCGGACAGGTATCCTCGAAATTTGCAATGTCATCTGTCAGACTACAGATGATTCCTTTTTGCGGATTAAATTTTTTAAGCTGGCATGTGGAACAATATTTTAGTTGTTCTTGTCTTGTCATCATTTTAACGATTTTAAATCTATTTCCTGTTACTAAATTTCATTCAAAAAGTTACACTTAGTCCCGGTTTACCCGGGTATATTAAATATGCATATTCTTTGTTACAAGCTATTCTCATGTTTAATCAAAATCATGTTTTTCTATTTACAAAAAGAAAAAACTACCTATAAAACCCATATTGCCTTTCCATCCAAAAACAAATTTTAAATCCGGCATAAGATATAAAATAATTTATTTAAAGACAAATTACCCATAACTTCATTGGTTAATACCTGAGAATTACTGATGACACAGTGCTTTTCTTTTTTCAATAAAGAATTAGCTCTTGTGATATTTTATAAAAGCTAAACTTGTACTAATTTGCTATAAGCATTTTTGAAAAAAGTCAGATTGAAAAGAAAATAATTTACTATTGGTAGAAGACAATGAATATTACAATCAATTACTTACCGGAGCATTATCCAAAAAACGAAACAGAACAATAGCAGTTACTTTGTTGTTAAAGATGCATTCGCTCCTGCTCTCTGTTGTTTGTACCCGGAGCAATACCCCGAAAGCAAAATTTGATTAATTTCGGGTAACTATTTACAACTGTTTCATGGGAAAAAATTCGCTGCCTATTAAGATCGGATTTTTACTGGCTGTTGCCGTACTTCTTTTGTCGGCTATGGGTTACCTTTCCTATCGCAGCCTTTCCTCCATTGTTTCTTCCATACACATTGATGCCAATCCCGAGATTAAACTGGTGGCTATCCGCGATATTGCCATGGACCTTGAAAAAGCTGAAAACAGTACCCGTCTGTACACGATCACCAGGGAAAAGAAAAACCTGAGGCCTTATTATTCCATCATTTCAGGTATCGATAAAAAGGTAAACACCTTGCGCGGCGAAAGCGGGGACGATAAAAAGCTGCAAATGCAGATCGACACCATCAGCATGCTGATCAGTAGTAATATCCGTGTTTGGAATGATATGTTGTCGCTTTATAACGATGACAGTGTAAATGAATACATCAGTCAACTGTCCGAAAAGCTTGCAACTGTTAAAAGTGACAGTCAGGAAGTGAAAAGAAATATTTTGCAACGCGTGTTCGGGAAAAAAAAGAAAGCAGCTCCTCCGCCTGTGGATAAAAAAGAACTGATTGAAGACCTGAATAAGATCGAACAGCACGACAGTCTGCAAAACGAGAAATTACTGGCTAAGCAAACAAAGCTGGCTGCCACCAACAGCGAGATCAAGGAACGGCTGTATAACCTGATCACTAAAATGGAAGCGGAGGTAACCGGTTCGATCAAGCAGAAAGCAGAAGCCGCTAACGTACTGGCGAACAAAACCTACCGCTGGCTGATGCTATTCACGCTAATAGGTACGCTGTTAACCATATTTGTTCTTTTCATCATTGTGCGTTACCTGCGAAAAGCCCGCGCGTACCAGCTTGCCCTTGAACGATCGCGGGAAGAAACGGAAAAACTTGCCAAAACAAAGGAGTTGTTTATGGCAAATGTCAGTCACGAGATACGCACCCCGGTGAATGCCATATCGGGATTTGCAGAACAACTGATGCACCAATCGCCTGACAAGGAAACCGCCGGGATGTTGCGGATTATCAAATCATCATCCGATCACCTTGTGAGAACGATCAACGATATACTGGATTTTTCAAAATTGCAGAATGGTAAACTTTCTCTCGAGAAAACGCACTTCAGCAGCCGCCGTCTGCTGGATGAAATACAAGCTATATTTGAAAGTCAGGCTGCAGACAACGCTACCAAACTAACCCATTTCATGAGTAAAACCACACCGCCAGTATTGCTCGGCGATCCATACCGCCTGAAACAGATACTGATTAACCTGGTGGGCAACGCCATAAAATTCACCAGTGACGGCGAAGTGTGGTTTTCATTCGATTGCCCGGCAACATCCGTTCCTTCTGCCGAAATCGAACTGATCGTGAACGTATCGGATACCGGCATTGGCATCGACAAAAGCAAACTGGATATTATCTTCGAAGATTTTATGCAGGCCGAGATGAACACTACCCGGAAGTACGGAGGGACCGGACTGGGCCTCTCGATAGTGAAAAAGCTGGTGGAACTGCATAACGGACGGATTGAAATTAATAGCAGAAAAAACAAGGGGACAGAAATTACCTGCCACCTCCCCTACCTCACCGGAGATGAAAATCAATTGGCCGCGGAGTATGATCCGCTGGCAGTTATTCCGGAAGAGATCAGGAAACTGAAAATACTTATTGTAGACGATGAAGAATACAACCGTCAGCTTTTTAAAACCATACTTGGCAGGTGGAATGTAAAGTACCAGGAAGCTGCTGACGGTATGGAAGCCATTGAACTGGTGAAAACAGAAATATACGACCTTATTTTCATGGATGTACGAATGCCGGGACTCGACGGGCTGAAAACCACCAAATTCATCCGTAACGAACTGCAAAAACCGGCGAAGGAAATGCCCGTAATAGCCATTTCGGCTGCCTGTACAACCGAAGATCTGAAAAAATATGAAACAGCCGGCATGAATGCTTTTCTCTCCAAGCCTTTCACGGAGGAAATGCTGCTGAATACCATTTTGTCCGTCATTAAACCGGAAATGAAAGACACGATGCCGGAAAAAGAAATGACGGAACCAACGGAATCATCCGGAAACGGGCAACTAAATTTAGGGGATTTGTACCACCTTGCCGGAAACGATCCCGCGTTTGTAAGGCAAATGCTCGAAAAATTCATCGATTCCACCACCAAAGGGATGGAAGATCTGAACAATGCCCTTGAGTCGGAGAAATGGGAACAAGTGGCAGACGCGGCACATAAAATATCTCCGCCCTGCCGGCATATAGGCGCTTTAACCCTTTTGGGTTATCTGAAACAGATAGAGAGCAATGCCCGCGACCGCAGCAACCTGGATACATTGAAGAAACTTGCCGGACAGTCGGCACAGGAGTTTGAAACGGTTCAACGGATTATTCAGGAGGAATTAGCGAATATTTCCTGATTCACTGGTATTTCAGGGAACTAATTCTTTATTTTGTACCTTGTCATTAGGTAACCAATAATACATGGACGAAAAACCCATCAAAATTTTTGTAGTAGAAGATCACGACTGGTACAACAAGTTGCTGGTACATACCCTGTCGCTGAATCCTGATTATGAAGTAAAGAGTTTTTTCAATGGCAAAGACTGCCTGAACCATTTACATGAAACGCCGGATATTGTCACGCTCGATTACCGCCTGCCCGACATGAGCGGGATGGATGTTCTGAAAAGAATTAAGGAAGAGAATGACGAGATACAGGTGATCCTGATATCGGAACAGGAAGATATTAACACGGTGGTAGATCTGCTAAAACTCGGGGCTTACGATTATATTACCAAGTCGAACGAGATAAAGGACCGGTTGCTGAATACCGTTCAGAATATCCGCAAAGGCATTGGCCTTAAAAAAGAAATATCATCGTTACGCCGTGAAATCCAGAAGAAATACAGTTTTAAGAACACCATCCTGGGCGAAAGCCCTGCCATCAGGCGGATATATGAGCTGATCGAAAAAGCCCTGAATACGAATATCAACGTCTCTGTTTCGGGCGAAACCGGCACCGGGAAAGAACTGGTTGCCAAAGCTATTCACTACAATTCGAAACGTAAGGACAAACCGTTTGTGGCGGTTAATGTAACGGCTATCCCTGCCGGACTGATTGAAAGCGAACTGTTCGGACATGAAAAAGGCGCTTTTACCGGGGCCATCTCCCGCCGCATTGGTAAATTTGAAGAAGCTCACGGGGGTAGTCTGTTTCTGGATGAGATTGGCGAAATGGACCTCTCTTTCCAGGTAAAATTATTACGCGCCCTTCAGGAAAAAGAGATTATCCGGGTAGGAAGCAATAAACCGGTTGCTACAGACTGCCGCATTATTGTTGCCACCAATAAAAACCTGAAGGAAGAAGTAAAAAAGGGAAATTTCAGGGAAGACCTGTATTACCGTTTACTGGGTTTGCCCATTGAACTTCCGCCCCTGCGCGAAAGGGGAAACGACGTGCTTATACTGGCTAAATTTTTTATCGGCCATTTTTGTCTGGAGAATGAGATGTCGCCGAAAAAACTTTCCGAACAGGCACAGAAGAAAATATTAAGCTATCCGTTTCCGGGAAATGTGCGCGAATTAAAATCGGTAGCCGAACTGGCTGTTACCCTTGCCGGGAATGAAGTAATAGAACCCTCCGATCTTGTTTTCGGTTCCGACGACCCCGTATCGGATGCAGCCGGCGAGGACCTTACCCTGCGCGAATACGACCTGAGGATAGTAAAAGCGTACCTGAAAAAATACGATAACAACACCAAGCTGGTAGCCAAAAAACTTGATATTGGGATTTCTACTATTTATCGTATGTTGAAAGAAGAAAAGGAATGAAGGGAACAGTAATCAGTAATCGGTGGTCGGTAATCGGTGGTCGGTGGTGGTTGGTGTTTGATCATCGCTAAATGGGGTTGGACTTATATTTTAATAATCACGGGCGTTTTGATTAGATTAATAATTGGCGTATATAAATCTGTCCCGACCTCTTCTGTCTGTAATGATATTATTAATGAGTATCTGCTTTTCTTTTCCATTAACTTTAAATTTATCCTTTCTTTCCACCACCCACCTACTGGATATATAGCTATTAAATTACATGAAGCTATTTCAGCTGCTGTCCTTTGGATGAAATCTGAATGGATAGAGCCATGATGTCTAAAATCACTGCCGATAGTCCATCTATCTGAATCATTTTTGACACCTTGATAATCTTCATCGCGCTCTACTGCAGTATTTATTCTTTGTTTAAAATCTTCAGAAGATTCTGACGGATTATTTAATTCAAATCTCAGCGCATGAGATGCATATCTGTACCTATCTTTCCAGCCAATTTCACCAGGCCCAGGCTCAATGAAGTAAGAGAGAGTTATTTTAAGTTTTACTATTTTTTCTCCTAAATCCAGAAGTTCTTGCTTTGGCCAAGGAAGGTTATATAAATGCATTTCATTCGATTTATAACCTCCACCTTTTTTTCTTTTACAGTATGGTTGTATTTCTTCTTGAACAATTAATGTCAAACTATTTCCGATACTATCCATTGCTTTTCGAAGATTCGGAACACCATATCCGCAGATTTTCAATAAATCCGAAATACTCCCTTTTCTATTTAAATCAGTGTTAAACTGATTAATAAGACCTTTTGTCCATTCAGCAGAATGAATAATAAGTCCTCTTATTGTTTCTGGCCACGCATCTGGGTATCTTGCTTGTAATTGAGCAGCAAACCAAGATGCATGAGCGGTTGCTTCACTCGTACCATTAATAATATCAAACTGGTTCTTTGTGCTATTTGCAGAAACAGTCAATGAAGACAAATCATCAAGATTAGAAATGAACCCATCTGGAGCAATTGCCAAATTACCTCCTTCCATTACAACATCAGGTTTTATTGACCATTTATTACTTTCCCAAGAAAATGAGGTTGTGCTGAAGGGTGATAAATTATCTGCTTTTGATAACGTTTGATAGCCTTTATACTTTTCTTCATTAATTTGTATCTTCCTAGTATAAGCACCTACAGTTAAAGCATTCCAAGATTGAGCAGGGCTTTGAACAGCTCTTTTCTTATTGGATTCTGGATAAAATGGCCAATCTTTATTAGTCATATTTCCAGCTGAAATAATAAATAACCTTTTCACTCCATCATCTGCCCCTGATGTCAGAGAATCAATTGCCGCAGACCAAGATGAAGGACGACCATTATCTGTTCCTTGTGTACTAGTGACCGCCATACATAGAATTCTCGTATAATTAGGATTAGAAATTTCAGCTTTACTAATAGCTTGAGCTGTTATTTCACCCCATAATTCATATTGGTTTTCATCAAAGTGTTTTGGAGGTAATATTTTTATTGATTCAAGTTTGTGCTTTAGCTCAATTGGTAAAGTATTCTCCAATTTTTCTTGTAAATTATCAAATAATGCTAAGCCACTCATTAATGTGCCGTGTTCATCATTATCATGAACTCCCCATTCAGGGTTGTAAGAATAACAATCTTCATCAGCCAATAATGGCTGCAATAACAAATGCCCATTATTTATGCCACTATCAAGAATTGAAACAACAATGGTAGTTTCAGATATTTTTAATCTTGATAGCAAATCTTTAACCCATTCTAATTGTTCAATATTAGTTTGACTTGTCCAAAAGCTAGCAGTTTCTTGAGCTTTTCTAATTTCAGCAATATTATTACTCCTCTCAATTAGCTCCTTAAGATTATCTTTATTTGCCTTCACTAATACGATGAGTCTCTCTGGAAAATGAAGTGACTCCTTTTTGTATTCAAGATTAATATCCTTACAAATCTTAAAAAAATTAGTTATTACTTGACTTTTATTTGATGCCTCTGAATATAAAAGCCAGACTTCACACCATATAGCTGTATCATTTGGTATCAGGTCATTAGAATCTTGCCAAAAAGATTCTAATTGTGATGCAATTACAACATCTTCAATGCTATTTACAAGGGATTGATTTTTAAAATTGCCTATTACTGTATCATTAGTTGGATTAGAATAATCTCTGACTTTTTTTATAAAATAATCAGTTTGACCATCTGGTATATAAACAGTTGCAAATATTTCTTTCCCTTCAGTCTGCTCTACCTCCCTAATATTAAGTAATCTTATACCCTTTTTTATGTTCTCTAAACTTTTGGTTACTAAATCACAACCCGGTTTCCCTTTAAATTGTATGTAAAACCCATCTTTTGTTTGAATGGATGCAGCAATTCTTTCTTGTTTATGGTCTGCTAACTCTTTCCAAATGGTGCTGAAGCGTCGAATCAAATATTCAGAGTGAGTATTTCTGTCTCTTTGAGGTATATTTGGAGGTCCACCTCCAGATGGTGGACTAAATGGAATGGAACTTTTTAAATCTTTTAGAAAAATATGGGAATATTCATTTTCCGCCATAAGCCAAGTGTCTATCTTCTAACATTTGTATTAAAAGGTCTTTTGTAACCGCCTTTTTATCTAAAAGGATTGTTTCTTTAATTGAGTCGTCACAAGCCTGTGTAATTTCAGCATGACTCAAACCAATAGCATGAGATGTAATAACAGATGTATTAAATTTCCCATGGAATGAACCTAGTCTATTCTTTATTAATTTTTCAATTAAAATTTCATCAGGTTTATTATAGTGTATCACGTCATCAAACCTCCTAAATAGGGCTTGATCTAATAAATTTAGATTATTTGTTGCAGCTATAATAAAACTTTCAGAATCATCATGTTCAATAAACTGTAGAAAAGCATTCAAGACTCTTCGCATTTCGCCAACATCATTATCCTTTGCTCTTTCGGTACCAATTGCATCAAATTCATCAAACAGGTATACACCTCTATGTTTCTTAATAAAATCAAAAATCTGACGAAGTTTTGCACTTGTTTCACCCATGAATTTTGTTATAAGTTTATCCATAAGGACAGTGTAAAGAGGAAGAGAGAGCTCACCGGCAATAACGGATGCTGTCATTGTTTTACCTGTCCCAGGAGAACCAGTAAGTAGTATTTTTCTTCTATTGGTTAAACCAAATTTTTTGATTTTCTCCTTTTGCTTATATTCTCTTAGAATTCTGTTAATTCTATCATGAAAACTTTTAGGTACAATTAATTCCTGAATATGTGTTTTTGGAGAAGCTGAAATTACAAGGTCTTGTAAATCAGGGGAAAACTCAAGAATTCGAACAGGAGTGTATTTATTTTTTTCAACCAGTTCCTTAATTTCATTTGCAAGTGAGTTGTGTCCAACTCTTGCTTCATTGGCTGCTATCTGAAGAGCAATAGTATTGAACCGCTCTGAATTTTTATCAAAGTGCGATTTTAAAAGGGTTTTTATTTGCTCAGCTGTTGCCATTAGTTTTTCTTACAAAATAATACTTTTTTTTCTACTTAATAAAACAAATTAACTAACAAACGTAATACGCATTCAAAGCAGTATTGCAGCTCTTTTTTAAGCCTTTGGTTTTAGCGTCGGTTCGTGTGGGCTTGCAAATGTGCTGCAATGTGGGTTGGGGGTCTTTCTTCTTTTTGCGGGAAGAAGAAAAAAACAAAATAAATTCATCCAAATTTGCACCAACCTATCAAAGAGCTAAATTCCTACTGTTATTATTTGTCAATTTGTTTCGTATCTGTCTGTCATGGTCCTTTTTATACTTGCCCATAAACACACCTGTTTTTATCTACCTTATAGCACATGTTGTTAATTTTTGATCTTATCCGAAATACCGGTTCCCTCTCTTTCACAAACATCTTTCTTCCGGTACAGGAAATAAATGTAAGGGATATTCCGGTAAAAAGCAAATTATTATATTGGCCCATTAATTACTAAACCAATTATTTTCTTATCTGTAAGATTAATCCATAATGTAAAATAATTTGCTCCACCACCAAACACTGTTGCAATTCTTTTATCTGGTTCTTTTAATCTCACATTGGATTTATAAAAATTAATCCAAAGACACTGATTGTTTAAGGAATCTAAAAATCCTATGTACTGACGCTTATAATTGACTAAATCCTCTAAAATATATTCAACATCAGATTTTTCATAATCATCTTTAGGTTTATAGCTGGTTAATATTCCAGATAAGCTGGTTTCAAAATCAAAGATTATTTTTTCAGTTGGAGTCCATTTATGCACTCCGCTTAAATTAATCCATTCAATTGGTTCTCTTCTTAAATTTCCAGAATTGTCAGGACTAATGTCAATTAAGTAATTTTCCTGAATTATAGTGCCTTCAAAATCTTTTGTTGAAATCAAGATACATGAATCAAGTTGAGCAAAAACTCTAATTAATCCTAAATTTAAAAGGAAAATCAGAAAACAATATTTCATATGTTGATTCATAGCGTCATTTTTGGTTGCACACAAACATTCCAATAAACCCAATTGTGTTTATCTCTATTATTGCGTAACTGTTTCATCTCTATAACTGCCTGATTTAAACATCCTATTGTATGATTCTATTATATCCGATTATTTTTTTCATCCTGTTTAATTAATCGTGTGATAAACGGTTTTATCCCTGCCTGCTTTTAACTAAAAATATTCTTCTTAATTATCAATTACCGTTTATGATCTAAATGTAAAGGATATTCCGGTAAAAAGCAAATGATTTTTATGAACTATAGTCAGGGATGTATTTCTGAAATAATTTGGTGTTGGGGTGGATGTTGTCTGAACACGATTTAATGGATTTTTTTGATGGCCAGGATGCATATTCTTTACCAGAATAAAACGCAATGGAGCGAATTAACAACGATCCTGCATAAAAAGGGGTAGCAGTTTCTCAGAATCTACTACCTCTTTTTTTGCTTAACCGTGGCTTAAATTTTATATTGTTATCAAAATGCGCCTATTGGATAAGTTGGTAATCTTTTATCAATAAATTTGCTGATAAATTCAATCGAGTTGCCAACTTTCTAATCATATCTACTGTCAATCTGCGTTTACGATTAAGAATCTCTGAAACTCGGCTTTTCCCACCAATTTCCGAAATCAAGTCTACCTGTTTAAGATGCAATTCTTCCATCCTAATTTTAATCGCTTCAATCGGGTCCGGAGCTTCTATTGGATAATGTTTTTTTTCAAAATCATCAACCATTAATCCAAGTATATCAAGCTCATCACTCTCCGGGGTACCAAGTTTGGCATCAAAAATTTCTTCTAATCTTTTTAATGCAGTTCTGTAATCTGATTCTGTTTTAATCGGTTTTAAATCCATAATCACTAATTTTAAATATTATTAGCATCAATTTTATCATAATCAGAATGAGTCCCTATAAATCTGACAAATGCCAATTGATGGTCGAAATTAAATTTTATCACCAATCGATATGAATTGCCTTTAATGTTAAAAACAATCCTACTATCTTTTAAGATACTTGCATTAGCATAACTGAGTTTAACATCATTGGGAGTTTTCCAATATGAGTTCATCGCTGTATCATACCAAGTCTTTAAATACTGTTCCGAATCAGGATGTTTCTCCCAGAACTCTCTTAAAGTACTTTTTGCAAATATTCTTTTCATAGTTCTCAATCTGAGAACAAATATATAATAAAATTCTCAAATCGAGAACTTTTTTTAATGGAATATTTCTTATGTCATTTTTGCTTAACATCCCCATAAACACACCCTGCTTGCAGGTAGACCTGCATAACATCAGGAAAGCTGTTTCAAACTATCCTATAGCACACTTATCCGAAATACCGGTTCCCTCTCTTTTACAAACATCTTTCTTCCGGTAGAGCAAATAAATGTAAGAGATATTCCGGTAAAAAGCAAATGAATTTTATGAACTATAGTCAGGGATGTATTTCTGAAATAAATTGGTGTTGGGGGGATGTTGTCTGAACACGATTTAATGGATTCTTTTGATGGCCAGGATGCATATTCTTTACCGGGATAAAACAATGGGCGAATAAATAACAACGATACTGCATAAAAAGAGGTAGCAGCTTCTCAGAATCTGCTACCTCTTTTTTTTGCTTAACTGTGGCTTAAATCCTATATTGTTGTGCGTTGGTTTTATTGTTCTGCGTGAAGTCCTACTCTATTCCCTTCCGAATCCAAAATAATCGCTATATAACCGGCATTCATTTTCATTTTTGGCATAATAATTTTACCCCCGGATTGTTCCACCTTGTCAAGGACGTTTTGAATGTAAGGACTTGCGTTTATATATACTAATGTACCATTACTTGAAGGACTATTATTATTTGACTTTGATAATACTCCTGTTACTCTTCCCGAAGTTGCCTGTATTACATTGGGGTCATAAGGAAAAAAAACAGCTTCATTATTACCGTCAACCTTGATAACCATCTCAATGTCTAAAATAGTTTCATAGAACTTTTTAGCTCTTTGTATATCCAAGATTGGAATTTCAAACCAAGTTAAAATATTGGTTTCCAAATCGATTTTTTTTAACTTTTGCATAATCTTATTTTTTACTCATTTATTTATACAAAAATCGGAATCATAATTTGTTTTGGTCCGTGACAATCGTCACAAAATAAACCTGCGTTTTCTTATTCGGCTCAATGTTTCTCTCGCCACACCGAGAAAGGATGCTAATTGAGAAAGTGGAACTCTTTGCATCATTTCTGGGTGGTAAGTCTCTAAATATGTCAAACGATCCTTTGCAGAATATAATTTGAACATGTTCGAAAATCCTTCTTGTTTGGTTGCAAATTGGCGTATACAATTGTGCCCCAATGTTTCAATTTCAGATGCTTGTTTTGACACTTGAAATAATTTTTCCTTTTCAAAAAGGATAGCCGTTAATGTTTCGCATGCAATAATATTATATTCTGACTTTTTTCCGCTACCAAAACTGTCGATGTTTGTAGCTATTTCATTTTCAAAAAAGAAAGCTATGTTTTTCACATATCCGTCAATTTCGTAAAAATTTCTACAATAGCCTTTGTCAATATAAAACAATGCATTACAAACCTGACCTTCTTTCAGTAAGAATTCATTTTTTTTGAATATCTTTTTTGATAATGCTGGTTGCAAAAGATCCCAACTTTCATCAGAAAATTCTGTCAGACTATAAATATATTTCCGAAGATTTTCCATTTTTTTTATGGTTCACTAAAATGACGCATAACTACATTATAGCACATGTTGTTAATTTGTGTTATTTTCTGAAATACCGGTTCCCTCACTTTTCTCAACTTACAATTACCGGAAATAAATGTAAAGGATATTCCGGTAAAAAGCAAACGATTTTTATGAACTATAGTCAGGGATGTATTTCTGAAATAATTTGGTATTGGGGTGGGGATGTTGTCTGAACACGATTTAATGGATTTTTTTGATGGACAGGATGCATATTCTTTACCGGGATAAAACAATGGGGCGAATATATAACAACGATACTGTGTGAAATAAGGTAGCAGGTTCTAAGAACTAACTACCTCTTTTTTTGGCTCAACTGTGGCTTAAAT
>CAVVIO010000046.1:0-12517 GCA_963748095.1 uncultured Bacteroidales bacterium | reverse complement strand
ATAGTAATAAGACCAAATACCGGAAGTATGGGTGCTGTATCCTGTGCTACACATAACTTACCATTTCTAAATGCTGTTTTATTGCATGAAGCAAAACAGGTTTTAGAAAAAACAGTAACGTATCTACGTGAAAAACTTCAGATTCTGTTTAAAGGAGTCTTATATGGTCAATTTATACTTACTGAAGATAATGAGATAAAACTAATTGAGTTTAATGCTCGTTTCGGGGACCCTGAAGCTCTTAATGTATTAAGTCTTTTAGAAACAAACTTTTTAGAGATCTGTCAACATATTATCGATGGAACATTAACAAACATAGCGTTCTCTAAAGAAGCAAGTGTTGTGGTTTATGTGGTTCCACAAGGATATCCAGAAAAACCACTTAAAGATATTCAAATCGAATTACCAGCAAATTTACTAGATGACGTATATTTTGCATCGGTTTATGCTAAAGAACACGAAGCAAGTACTATTGTTTATAGTACTGGAAGTAGAGCTATTGGTGTTTTAACAAAAGCTAAGGATATTACAACAGCTCATTTACTAACTATGGAAAAAATAACAACAATAAAAGGGTCAGTAGAATATAGGAAGGATATAGGTTATGACATTCACTGTTAACAACAAGAGTACATTATCATGAGCAAAACATACAAAATAGGAACATTAGCGAGTCATAGTGCACTGAATATTCTATCAGGAGCTCAAAAAGAAGGATTTGAAACAATTCTTTTTACAAAAGAAAACAGAAAAGAATTTTATGAAAGTTTCGATGTTTCTGACCACATTGAAATTGTTGAGAAATATCAAGAGGCTCTTGATAAAAATGAAGAAAATAAAGATTTGATACTAGTACCACATGGATCATTTGTAGCTTATTTATCACTAACAAAAATATTAACTAGCAAAGTTCCCTTATTCGGGACCAGAAAACTCCTCTATTGGGAAGCTGATAGAAAATTAAAAAGCCAATTAATGCATGAAGCTGGTTTTACTGTCCCCAAAGGAATATAATACACTTTTTGAAGTTGAAGATAGGCCGGTTATTGTAAAATTTGATGGAGCTGAAGGCGGGAAAGGATATTTTGTAGCAAAAATAAAGAAGATCTACAACAACAAATAAAAGAAAAAAACCTGTCACAAGCAAAAATGCATTTTCAAGATTTTATAGTTGGCAATAAAGTCTATGTCCAGTTTTTCAATTCAGTTGTGCGTAATAAATTAGAAGTATTTGGTGTTGACATTCGTTATGAAACTGATATAGATAGCAAAATACGCTATGATGATAATTTCAGTTTTCAAATAATTGGAAATATACCTGCTGTTCTACGAGAATCATTATTAATGAGATATTATGAGATGGGTAAAAATTTTGTAGAAGCAGTGAAGAAAAACCTTGAATCACCCATGATAGGACCATTTTGTTTGGAAACAATAGTAGATCGTGATTTAAACATTTATTGTTTTGAATTTAGTGGACGAATTGTCGCTGGAACTAATGTTTTTGTACCACATTCACCTTATTCCTATATTATGCATAAGGAAGATATGTGGATGGGCAGAAGAATAGCAAGAGAAATCAAAGAAGCACAAGAACAAGATAGATTACAAGATGTATTAACATGAAATTTGACAATTTACAAGATTATACAAAAGAAAACATTCATATAGGTTGCATTGGATCACACTCAGCTTTAGAGATAGCATATGGAGCTAAAGAAGCAGGATTAAAGACTGTTGTTGTAGTACAGAAAGGTCGAGAAAAAACTTATACTCATTATTACAAAAATCTCTTTGATGAAATAATTATAGTTGATCAGTTCAAGGATATCGCAACTCCAAAAGTAGTTGAACAATTACAATCATTACATACGATATTTGTTCCCAATAGATCCTTTTCAGTTTATGTTGGGTATGATGAAATAGAAACACATTTTAAAGTACCACTTTTTGGTAATCGAAATCTTTTAAGAGCTGAAGAGCGAACAGAAGAACATGATCAATTTTGGTATCTTGAACAGGCTGAAATACCTAGCAATATGGTTCTGTTGTGGCAATGTTATTATGTACTCGTTCAGTTTTTTTATGGTTTTTCGTTCGTACGTATTGCTATCCTGAATATTGGCATCATCAAAACTCTTAAAAGGACCGGTTTTGTGCCCTTTTTTATACACATAAATATTATCACCCTTTATAGTAACAACATATAAACTGTCAGGAGAAGTTGTCATGGGTATACATGATTCACCATATGCAATTCTTTCACCTTCTCCTACTGACAGCAAAGTCGATTTTTCGGCGGACTGAGCTAACAATACAGGCATCGCCATGCAAAGAATAGCAATAACAGAAAAGAAACGCATGTGTTCTTTCATATACATGGTTATAAGAAATTAAAAGCTAAAGAGAATAAATATATTTTCCGGAATATCAAACTAATGAAACGGAAATGTCTGAAGTAAAAAGCACACGTTATAAGTTTAACGAATATCAGGTATTTACAGGATTATTGATTAAAGA
Source organism: uncultured Bacteroidales bacterium (assembly GCA_963748095.1). Taxonomy (GTDB): domain Bacteria; phylum Bacteroidota; class Bacteroidia; order Bacteroidales; family UBA10428; genus CAVVIO01. The sequence continues at coordinate 9,997 of CAVVIO010000046.1, read as the reverse complement.
TTAACAAATATCCTGTGAAACTGGTGAGATGAATCGGAATACAGATATCTGAAACATCTGTATCCCGAACATAATTTTTTTAAATTATAGATTTATAGCAACACCAAGGGTCAGGTATGAGATACCAAAACCCAATTCAAGCATGCCTGCAAATTTGTCGGAGAAATAATACCTTCCACCAGCAAACCAGGACCAGATAAGTCCACCTGAATTGGCAGAATAATCATAACCGGGAACAGTATTCCCGAATTCCTTTGAACTTACTATATCATATCCGATTAACAAACCGGTATAGGTATCAAGTTTATCCACTAATTTATAATGCAAGAATCCCCTCGGTCCAAGAATTATGTTGCTGTATTTCCAGCCCCATCCTAAATATTCATACTTATAAGAAGAATAGCCCAGATAACCGCCTACTCCAAGAGCTCCTTTACCATCAAACAAATCGTCTTTAAGTACAAATTCCAATGATGCTGAAATAGGGGGAACTGCACTTTTGTAATATGTACCGCTGTAAAGTGTTGAGCCTAATCCAATCCCAAGGTTCAATACCTTATCGCCCACTGCGACATCTTGTGCATTAGCAAATACAAAACTACCTGCTAATACTGCTGATAAAATCAAAGTTTTAATTTTCATTTAAGTAAATTTTAGGTTTAACATTATTTCTAGTTGTTTCAGTTGATGAAAAAAATGTGCTAACTATTTAATTCATTATTTATATAAAATTAGAATATTACACTATTTCTGAAAATTATAGCATTTTTTGTCTAAAATTTTCTTTATAAATAATTTCTTTACCTTTTATCTAAAAAATCAAATAATATAAAAAGCAATTTATTAATAATATTCTGAAAACCTGACATATTTATATTTTGTTTTTAACAAGTCTGTTTAAGAATTATTAAACTGTGAAATTAAGTAATTAAAGAATTACAGAATTGTAAAAAATGGTCACTTGTTTTTAATTTTGATTAATTGTACAATTAATAACCTGAACAGATGCTTTTTACCAATCAGTGATTTATTTTTATTGAAAACAATTAACTCCAGTTCACAAAAAATACCTGAGATGAAGATAAATAGAAGCAATGATAATCGATACGATCATTAAGGGAAAACCCACTTTGAAATATTCCAAGAAACGTATCGGGTAAGAAGATTTTTGAGATAATCCGGCAACGATGATATTGGCAGCCGAACCGATGATAGTTCCGTTTCCTCCAAGACAAGCCCCCAGCGATAATCCCCACCACAATGGATTAACATCACCCTGCATGGTTGCTGACATACTTTCAATTACTGATATCATGGTGGCAGTAAAAGGAATACTATTAATAATTGTTGTTGAAAAAGCGGAACCCCATAAAATAAGCTGCGTAGCATAACTGATATTCCCTCCGGTAACATCAATCATCTTATTAGCTATAAGTTTGATGACCCCGGTTTTTTCAAGTCCTCCGATAATTACAAATAATCCAAGAAAGAAAAACAATGTTGGCCATTCCACTTCTTTCAGGACTTCTTCCGGTTTTTGCCGGGTTACCATCATCATAATAAATCCACCACCAAGCGCTATAGTAGCCAAACTGATCTTGTGAGTATGATGTGTAACAAAAGCCACAATTATTAAAGCAAAAACGATAAGTGCACTGAAAAAGAACTTTTTATTGTGAATAGACCGTTTCTCATCAAAAGCATATATTTTTTTATAGTCGACTTGCTCCGATGTTAGTTTTTTATAATAGATTAACCGTAGTAAAAAAAGGACAACAATAGATATAATGACAATTACAGGCAGGTTATTTTTAATAAAATCTGTGAATTCCAGGTAAGTAGCGGTGCCGATCATAATATTCGGCGGATCCCCTATAAGGGTTGCTGCTCCACCAATATTGGAAAACAAAATCTCAGAGATTAAAATGGGCATGGGATTGATTTTAATTGTATCTGCCACTGCAAAAGTAAGTGGCACAATCACCAGGACTGTGGTTACATTATCTAAAAATGCCGATAAAACAGCTGTAACGATAGACAAAACAACCAGTATTCTCCACGGATTGCCCCCTGTAAGCTTAATTCCCTTAATAGCAACATACTCAAATAAACCTGATTTTCGCATTACGGCAACTGTAATCATCATGCCGCAAAGAAGACCTACCGTATCGAAATCGATTGAATGAACGGCCTCTTCCTGAGTCAATATACTACTTGCCAGCAAAATAAACCCACCCAGCATGGCGGCAATGGAATTTGGCAGCGATTCAGTGGTGATCAGGGTAAAAGTTAATATAAAAACAAGAATTGCTATTACTATATTAACTGTTAGAGTACCTGAAATCAGTGCGAAAACCATCAGCAAGTTTTTGAAATTTTGTCAACCATCTAATGAAACAGAAAGTATATCTAATCTGGATACCAGACCAATAAGCATTTTTCCTTCGACAACAGGTAAAATTGTACCCTGACTCCGGAATAAGAGATCGGCAGCATACGACATGGAATTATTCGGCGCTACAGTAGGATAATCTTTTTTTACGAACTTTATCGCTTTCTCATCAAGCATTTTTTGTAAATGGATTGTTATCTGATCGAGGTCGGCCATAAAAGAGGTGTCGTAGATCCACTTCATATATTCCGGTATTGCTGCCTGTAATATGTCCTGATCGCTGATACAGCCGAGATATTCTCCGAGATGGTTTACCACAGGCAGGGCACTAATCCGGTGTAACCTCATCGTTTTAATTACCCTGCGTAAACTTGAATCTTCATTTATAGATGAAAGATCTTTAAATATAAAATCTTTTACCTGTTTCATGCTATTTCCTCCACTACAATCCTTTGTAAATTTTCGGTAATCATATTTATATCGGTTAACTCTTTATAAATGTTTTCAACATTGGTTAACCCGGCTGAAGATGCATATTTTAATATTTCGGAAACGGGCAGGTTCTGTTTGAAAGCATGTATAAAACCTGCAATAAATGCATCGGCATAACCCAGCATATTTACAATTTTCAATTCTTTAGGCCGTAAAATATACGATTTATCACGGGTTACTGCTACTACATTTTCAATACGATGAGTAAAAAGCACAAATTCGGTATCCCGGCTTTTTACCAGAATATTTCTCCCGGCTTCCACAAACTGTTCAATGCCGTCGAGGGGTTTGCCAAACAACTGGTGATTACTCCGCATATCCGGGTTTATCAGGAAAGGCGAGGCTTTAAAAACAGCATCCAAATAATCGGGAGAAACATGAAAAAAAACTTTCAAATCTTTTTTTAGTGCCATTTTGATCAACCTTATATAGATATCATCGGACACACCCTTGGGCAAGGAACCTGCAATAATTACATAATCAACCCGGTTTAACAGTCGCGTATAATTTTCAATAAAGTAATCAATGTCCTCTGCGCTTACATCCTGGCCGTAATCATTGACTTCTGTTAATGTCTCGTTTGTGAGATCGAGTATGGAAATATTAGTCCGTGTGGTGTCCCCGGTAAAAACAAAGCTGGTAGTAATATCTTTCTGACGTAAACCATCACACAATAAATGACCGGCATGCCCGCCTGCAAAGCCGGTAGCAATTACTTCGTTGCCCAGAAATTTCAGGTTGAGTGCAATGTTTACACCTTTTCCGCCGGGCAGGGTCATGGTAAGCTCATCGCTTTTTAACCTGTGCAGTTTATGCAAATCAAATCTTTCCAGGATCAGGATCTTGTCAATGGCCGGGTTTAAGGTTATTGTCAGGATCATAGGTAAGCGTATCGTTTAGAAGCATTTAATAAGGTAATCTATATAAATGTAAGTAAAATTTATGAGACCCGGATAGATTTAACTTAAAAAATGAGAACCAGACAGTTGATTAGTAATTACAACTGACACTGCTCCCGTTTATAAAGTGGGGTATTGTATTTCATCAACTGATTAATAATTATCAGTCATCTGCCTCAACGCTGATAGGATTTTGGTGTTCCGTATTCGAGGGATCAATTCGCGGTATTGTAAACATAAACCTGCTTCCCTTACCCGGTTCACTCTCCACCCATATTTTCCCATTGTTCTTTTCCACGAATTCTTTACACAATTGCAGTCCCAGACCCGAACCTTTTTCATTAGCGGTACCTGCAGTTGTCCAGTTACTGCCATTTACAAATAACTTACTTATATCCCCGGATTTAATTCCTATTCCGGTATCACTGACAGTTACCAAAGTCTGTTCGTTATATGAAGAAGTACTTATCGTAATAACTCCTCCCTTATCGGTGAATTTAAGTGCGTTAGCAACCAGATTCCTGACAACGGTTCGGATCATTTCACTATCAGCATAAACTGTCTGAACATCTTTATCCAGTTCCAGTTTCAGATCAACTTCCTTCTTCAGGGCCAATTCATGATAAAGACGATATACTTCCCTGATAATTTCATCCGGATCGATCCCTGAAATATATGCTTTCAAAGTTCCTGATTTCAAACGGGACCAATGCAACAGGTTTTCCAGTAATTCTACCGTGCTGTTACCAATATTATATATTGTCTCACTGAACCGTTTCACTTGTTCTTTATCGTAGGAATCCCCTTCTTTATACAATAACTCGGCATAACCCAGAATAGCGGTGAACGGGCTTCTCAGGTCATGAGCTATAATAGAAAACAGTTTATCCCTTGTCTCAATCTGCTCCTGTAACTGTTCATTATAATGATCTACCTTTTCCTGGCTCAATTTCAGATTCCGGTAAATAATTTCATTGGGTTTCATAAATCCGGTCTCAATATTCGCTTTATATATCAGGTAAAAAGAACCCAGTTTAAAATAATGGCCGAGCTGATTAAACAAACCGTAATTCGAAAAATACAATGTGAAACAGAACTCACTGATGATCGTTGAAATAATGGAAAACATTAACAAATAGTAAACACTTTTATGGAAATAGTGATGGTTTTTTACCAGGAAAAAGAGTGCCAAAAACAGAATAAAGATAATGATGTATTCACTGTATATTTTAAAGTGAGTTTGTCCGACACCCTCAATATAGCAAACCGGAAATATCTTCCATTGGAGAATACTTAAAATGATCAGCCCGGAAATAATAGTATAGATTACAAATAAAAGTTCAAATGAAATTTTTATTTTTTTCGACAGAAATAAGAATCCGATGAGAAGTGTGATACTTTCCAGAAACCGGGTAGCTATCCAAAACTGGTTGGCATAATAAATGGTTCCGGGTATAATACCCATCCCTTTGTATGTAATGGTGTGAAAAAGATCGAGTAAAGCGATAAAAAAAGCAGCAATACCTACAATAATCAGATATTGGTTATCAAGCATTTTTCTTGAATTCCACGTGATGGAAAAAAGGGAAAAAGCTACAATGACAGAAAATAATTCAACCAGGGTATGAAATAACAGGTAATCGTGACGGGCAATAATATGCAATATAATGATACCACCCGAAATAATGACTGCATTGAGAAAATGTCGTACCGGTAAGGTTTTATTTCTTGAATAGGGGCTCATTAATTCTGAGTTAGTGAAAATAACTGAATATATAAGTTATTCAGGATCGGGAGTTGAAAACGCAATTGGACTTTTAAATCTGACATAAAAATTGTTTGAAGTAATGAATTTTAAAATAAAATTAAAAAAAAATATCACTTATCCAACTGACATTTCTATTGGACGATAAGAAATAAAAATAATTTTATTAACATTTGAAAATTCTCTCACTGAAAAAACGAATTTACAAAAAAGGTAAATAAACCGTTATTCGGTATATCATAAAAGAATATATCAACCTTTTTTAACACGATATCCTTCATCCGACAAAAGCCCAGTAATTTTCGTGGAAAAGTCACCTTGAATGAGTATCTCTCCGTCTTTTACAGATCCTCCTACCCCGCATTTTGATTTCAGCATTTTTCCCAACTCCTTCAGATCATCTTCCTTTCCTACAAACCCACTAACAAGTGTTACGGTTTTACCTTTACGGTTGCGTTTGTCTAACTTTACCTTCAGAAGTTGTCGCGATGCCGGCAATGTTTCCGGCTCTTCAGTTCCTTCCTTTTCATAACCATAATCAGGATTGGTTGAATACACAACTCCAAGCCTTTCTTTCCAGTCTTTTGCCATGGCTTTTTAGTTTTTGCAAAAATAGAAATTTATTTTTTTACCGGCCGGTTATTGTTTTTTTAAAAAATTTCTACACCAGGGAGTTAAAAAATGAATTTCCTTTCATTTTTAATAAGGTATCGTAATACTATTTTGCACTTAACTTTATTATCTTTCCTTTACTACTATTACTATCTGAAGAAATCTTATAATAATATACTCCGCTTGGAAATCCGGAAAAATCAATCTGGTTGCGGCCGAAATTAATTTTTTTACTAAAAATATAACGACCTGATGTATCATAGAAAAAAATCGTGGCATCTTTTAATTCAGAATCAATTATCAATTCTTTAGATACTTTTGTCGGATAGACTTTAATCTGTTCATCGGGAATACTCCAATTTTTAATAGCCGTCAGACCGGAGCAATCATTTCCGTATATATGCACATTATCATCCATAACGCAGGTAATTGAAAAAACATAAATCAGGTATCTCCACCTCGGATCAATATCGATTACGTTACTACCAACTGCTTCTGTCTCAAAATCAATATTTCCATCATAAAATCGCTTTACTTCTTTCCCATTATTAAGTTGTACCGTATCTATTTTATCTACAACAAAATTATATGCAGGAACAGGATAATACAAATCTGTGGAATAAGATGTTAGCGTATCACCAACTTCCAAAGAAAAATCAAACAAAACTTTTTCCTTATTATAGACCGGCGAGGAAGAGTATATGTCAAGGCCATAGTAAATAAACACTTTCCTAACTATTGTATCCTCACGCAAAAGAGCCGCCAGGTACAATGTATCTTTCTCGCCCCAAGCATATGTATTATAGGATATAATCTCACCATAGAGTTTATTATATTTTTCCTGACCTATTAACGTATCATCTTTAAAATAATATTTTATCCAGGCATCCCAGATACCACATGCTCCATCACATTCATAATAATATTTCCATATTTTACCTTCTTTTATATAGGGCTCATATTGCTGACAATAAACGATTAAACAAAAGAAGCTTAGTGATGTTAGGGCTAATAAACGTTTCATATACTATAACTTATAATTATATCAATTTATTACAAATACAAACTTACCTTCAAAACCTGTACAGATAATTACTTAGACCTAAAGTAATTTTTTAACGTTTTTATATTTCCAGACTAAATATAAACGATTTTTAAAAGAAAAGCAAATCTACCCTAGGTGGCTTACTATTCTATTCGGAAAATAGATATGCTTTGATTGTTCATTTTTTAGATAATGTTCACGTATCATTTTAAACAGGAATTAACTATAATTGTTATTCTTCTGAATTTCATCAGAATTTATATCATGCAGAACAACAATGTATCAGAAATGGAATACAAAGAAATCATCAAAAAAACAGCCGATTACGTTAAAAGTGAATTAGCAGGTAATGAAAGCGGGCACGACTGGTGGCACATATACAGGGTATGGCAAACAGCCCGGAAAATTGCAGAAAAAGAAAAGGTTGATATACTGGTAGTTGAATTGGGAGCTTTATTGCACGATATTGCCGACTCGAAATTTTACCAGGGCAATGAAGAAATTGGTCCGGAAAAAGCTGAAAAGTTTCTAGTTTCACTTGGTGTAAAAAAAGAAATAACAGAACATATTATTCAGATTATCCGGAATATTTCTTTCAAAGGAGGAAACCGAAAACAAAAATTCCATTCACCCGAACTGGATGTAGTGCAGGATGCCGACAGACTGGATGCCATTGGTGCGATCGGTATAGCGCGCACATTTAATTATGGGGGATTCATTCATCGTCCTATTTTCGATCCCGGCATACAACCCAAACTGGATATGACTGTCGAGGAATATAAGAACAGTAGTGCTCCAACACTTAATCATTTTTACGAGAAACTACTGTTGCTTAAAGACAGAATGAATACCAATACCGGTAAGATAATGGCTGCAAGCCGGCATACATTTATGGAAAAATTCCTGGAAGAATTTTACGACGAATGGGAAGGAAAAGGTTAATTCTCATCTACTTCCTGCAAAACTTCTTACACTGAAATAATGAGTTTACATAAAAGCTAACATTTCCAGTTGCTTTGTAAGATAGCGTTGCTGTCACAAATGAGTTCAATAATCCTATTTTATTCAGTTTTCTGAATTTAACAAGTACCGTGTGCCAGCATGGCTACTTTGCCTCCCTGATGATATAGCCGGTTGTACAGCATGCAGGCAGAAGGAGTTTTTACAATTTCGAGATTGGAAATTCCCCTGCCGAGTATGTACTTCCTGACATCTGCAGGGCATTCGATCCTTCCATCCACACCACTTCCGATAATCAGAATTTCCACACCTTCATCGAATACTCCGGTTATCATCTCCATTGTCAGCAGATGTCCTTCTCTTTCTTTCCATCTGGTAACTTTATCGCCTATGAGCCTGATATCTTTACCCTTTCCAACTTTACCGTCAAAGGATTTGGAATGCTCTGTCCCGGTAATAATAAACTTTGCCCACGAAAAGTGTTCAATAGGACCTTTAGTATCATTAAACATGGTTACAGGTTTTTAAATGAATTTAAGAAATTCTGGTGAAATACACAAAATCATGGCCGGAAATTTACTGGTCAAAAAATAAACGTTACGCACTAAAATCCGTATAATGAGCCGAGCGTTTTATTAATTGATGAACAAAACACTAGTTAAGTATGAAACTAAAAACATTCAGCTATTTCCTTAGCACATTCGTTATCTTGGCATTTTTTACATTAAGCGGGTGTAACTCAACAAAAGAAATGAGTCAACGCAGAAACCTGATGATGCCCCAGAAATCAGATCTGCCAATGAATTCGAAATATAAAGAACCTACAAAAAGAAAAAAGAACAAGGTGAAAGTTAAGAAATATAAATCTCGTAAGCATAAATTTTAAATGGGATTATAGAAGAGTAATATTTATTTGTTATCCAATTTAAAAATAACGGGAACCGTAAATTGAACATTCACCGGTTTACCTCTTTGGAATCCGGGTTTCCATTTTGGTGATTGTGAAATAACGCGAATTGCCTCCTCATCGAGAAGGGAATCGATACCCCTGAGGATCTTAATATCTGCAACATTTCCGGTACTGTCTACTATGAAACTGATAAATATTTTTCCTTCGAGGCCAGCCTGAGCTGCTTCCTTAGGATATTTGAGATGTTTTTGAATATATGTTGAAAATGTACTCAGATCTCCTCCTTTAAATGTCGGTTGGTCTTCAACTACAACAAATACCGGTTCCTCAGAAGTTTCTGCATTGAATACTTCCTGATAAGAACTCATATTCTTATCTGTTATTCGTTGAATTTCTTCCTGTTGACTTACCTTTTCTTTTTTTGCTAATGCAGGTGTGACTGCAACGTTTCCAAATGCTTTTGCAGTGACAACTATCTCATCACTACTTTCAGTTTCATTATCAGTTAATACCTTTGCCGATTGCAGCTGAATCGTTTCGGATGCAATAGGCTGTTCAGAAGCAGATTTTCTGACCGGAGCAGCAGGAACCTCGGTTACCGGTTTCTTCGATTCTGAATTACCATTTCCCTTTGTAATAACTTTTTGACCGGATACCGCGGAAGGTGTATTTTTTTCTTTCGAAACCATAATCTTTTTCTCATGCATCATCTCCTTTTCAGAGGGTGATGTAGTTACCTGTTCTTCCTTTTGTTCGGCAATCATCCTTGTATGGATGCCGGTAATCTTCCTGAACATAAAGAACAACCCGATAAACAATATCAGGGTGGCCGCCAGTGAAATATAAGGTATGATCTTCCGATGAATCAGTGGTTTGTTTATTGTGTTATTATTGATGTTGGTTATTTTAGATTGTATTTTTT
>CAVVIO010000045.1:0-80169 GCA_963748095.1 uncultured Bacteroidales bacterium | reverse complement strand
ACTTCCTGCCCGAAATCATTGACCTCTGTTAATGTCTCGTTTGTGAGATCGAGTATAGAAATATTAGTCCGGGTGGTGTCCCCTGTAAAAACAAAGCTGGTAGTAATATCTTTCTGACGTAAACCATCACACAATAAATGACCGGCATGTCCGCCTGCAAAGCCGGTGGCAATTACTTCGTTACCCAGAAATTTCAGGTTGAGCGCAATGTTTACACCTTTTCCACCGGGCAGGGTCATGGTAAGCTCATCGCTTTTCAGCCTGTGCAGTTTATGCAAATCAAATCTTTCCAGGATCAGGATCTTGTCAATGGCCGGGTTTAAGGTTATTGTCAGGATCATAGGTAAGCGTATCGTTTAGAAGCATTTAATAAGATAATCTATATAAATGTAAGTAAAATTCATGAGACCCGGATAGATTTAACTTAAAAAATGGGAACCCGGCAGTTGGTTAGTTATTGCAACCGACACTGCTCCCGGTTATAAACGGGGGTATTGCAATATATACTGATTAATGATTATCAGTCATTTAACTCTACACTAACAGGGTTTTTTTGTTCCGTATTCGCAGGATCAATTCGCGGTATTGTAAACATAAATCGGCTTCCCTTACCAGGTTCACTCTCCACCCATATTTTCCCATTGTTCTTTTCCACAAATTCTTTACACAATTGCAGTCCAAGACCCGAACCTTTTTCATTAGCGGTACCTGCAGTTGTCCAGTTACTGCCATTTACAAATAACTTACTTATATCTCCGGGTTTAATTCCTGTTCCGGTATCACTGACAGTTACCAAAGTCTGTTCGTTATATGAAGAAGTACTTATCGTAATAACTCCCCCCTTATCGGTGAATTTAAGTGCGTTAGCAACCAGATTTCTGACAACGGTCCGGATCATTTCACTATCAGCATAAACTGTCCGAACATCTTTATCCAGTTCCAGTTTCAGATCAACTTCCTTCTTCATGGCCAATTCATGATAAAGACGATATACTTCCCTGATAATTTCATCCGGATCGATCCCTGAAATATATGCTTTCAAAGTTCCTGATTTCAAACGGGACCAATGCAACAGGTTTTCCAGTAATTCTACCGTACTGTTACCAATATTATATATTGTCTCACTGAACCGTTTCACTTGTTCTTTATTGTATGAATCCCCTTCTTTATATAATAATTCGGCATAACCCAGAATAGCTGTGAACGGACTTCTCAGGTCATGAGCTATAATGGAAAACAGTTTGTCTCTTGTCTCGATCTGCTCCTGTAACTGTTTATTATAATGATCTACCTTTTCCTGGCTCAACTTCAGGTTCCGGTAAATAATTTCATTGGGTTTCATAAATCCGGTTTCAATATTCGCTTTATATATCAGGTAAAAAGAAACCAGTTTAAAATAATGCCCGAGTTGATTAAACAACCCATAGTTCGAAGAATACAATGTGAAACTGAACTCACTGATGATTGTTGAAATAATGGAAAACATTAACAAATAGTAAACACTTCTGTGGAAATAGTGATGGTTTCTTACCAGGAAAAAGAGCGCTAAAAACAGAATAACGATAATGACGTATTCACTGTATATTTTAAAGTGGGTTTGTCCGATCCCCTCAATATAACAAACCGGGAATATCTTCCATTGGAGAATACTTAAAATGATCAGCCCGGAAATAATAGTATAGATTACAAATAAGAGTTCAAATGAAATTTTAATTTTTTTCGATAAAAATAAGAATCCAATGAGAAGAGTGATACTTTCCAGAAAACGGGTAGCTATCCAAAATTGGTTGGCATAATAAATGGTTCCGGGTATAATATCCATCCCCTTGTAAGTAATGGCGTGAAGCAGATCGAGTAAACCGATAAAAAAAGCAGCAATACCTACAATAACCAGATATTGGTTATCTATCATTTTTTGTGAATTCCATGTGATGGAAAAAAGAGAAAAAGCCACAATGACTGAAAACAATTCTATAAGAATATGAAATAACAGGTAATCGTGAAGGGCAATAATATGTAATATAATGATACTTGCCGAAATAATAATTACATTAAGAAAATGTCGTACGGGCAAGGTTTTATTTCTTGTATAGGGTCTCATTAATATTGAATTATTAAAGATTTCCGGATATAAATGTTGTTAAGGCATAGGAGTAGTATATGTAATCTGTTTTTTAAAACTAACATTAAAATTGTTTGAAGCATTAATTCCAGAATAAAATTATAAAAATTTATTACTTATCCAACTGATATTTCTATTGAACGTAAGAAATAAGATTAATTTCATTAATATTTGAAAATTCTCTCACTGAAAAAACGAATTTACAGAAACGATAAATAAACCGTTATTTGGTTTGTAATAAAAAATATATCAACCTTTTTTAACACGATATCCCTCCTCCGACAAAAGCTCAATAATTTTAATGGAAAAGTTGCCCTGAATGAGTATCTCTCCGTCTTTTACAGATCCTCCTACCCCGCATTTTGATTTCAGCATTTTTCCCAATTCCTTCAGGTCTTCTTCCTTTCCTACAAATCCACTAACAAGTGTTACGGTCTTACCTTTACGGTTGCGTTTATCCAGCTTTACCTTTAGAAGTTGCTGCGATGCCGGCAATGTTTCCGGCTCCTCAGCCCCTTCCTTTTCAAAATTATAATCCGGATTAGTTGAATATACAACTCCGAGCCGTTCTTTCCAGTCTTTTGTCATAACTTTTTAGTTTTTGCAAAATTAGAATTTTATTTTTACAGACCTGACGATTGTGTACTTAAGAGTGTATTATAGGATTAAAGAAATTCAAATTATTAAACAGGAATTAACTATAATTGTTATTCTTCTGAATTATATCAGAACTTATATCATGCGGAACAACAATGTTTCAGAAATGGAATACAAAGAAATCATCAAAAAAACAGCCGATTACGTTAAAAGTGAATTAGCAGGTAATGAAAGCGGGCACGACTGGTGGCACATATACAGGGTATGGCAAACAGCCCGGAAAATTGCAGAAAAAGAAAAGGTGGATATACTGGTAGTTGAACTGGGAGCTTTATTGCACGATATTGCCGACTCGAAATTTTATCAGGGCAATGAAGAAATTGGTCCGGAAAAAGCTGAAAAATTCCTTGTTTCACTAGGTATAAAAAAAGACATAACAGAACATATTATTCAAATTATCCGGAATATTTCTTTTAAAGGAGGAAACCGAAAACAAAAATTCCATTCCCCCGAACTGGATGTAGTGCAGGATGCCGACCGGCTGGATGCCATTGGTGCGATCGGTATAGCACGCACATTTAATTATGGGGGATTCATTCACCGCCCTATTTTTGATCCCGGCATACAACCCAAACTGAATATGACTGCCGAGGAATATAAGAACAGTACTGCACCAACACTTAATCATTTTTATGAGAAACTTCTGTTGCTTAAAGACAGAATGAATACCAATACCGGTAAGATAATGGCTGCAAGCCGGCATACATTTATGGAAAAATTCCTGGAAGAGTTTTATGACGAATGGGAAGGGAAAAGCTAAATCTTCTCCTGCAAACTTCTTACACAATATGAGTTTATTTGAAAGCGAACGTTTCTTGTTGCTTTGTATGAAACCGTGGCACACACAAATGAGTTCAACTACCAGAGATTGTTTAGTTCCCCGAAGTTAACAAGTCCCGTGTGCCAGCATGGCTACTTTAGCTCCCTGATGATATAACCGGTTGTATAACATACAGGCAGAAGGAGTTTTTACAATTTCAAGATTGGAAATTCCCCTGCCGAGTATGTATTTCCTGACTTCTTCGGGGCATTCGATCCTTCCATCCACACCACTGCCTATAATCAGTATTTCCATACCTTCATCGAATACCCCGGTAATCATCTCCATTGTCAGCAGATGTCCTTCTCTTTCTTTCCATCTGGTGACCTTATCAGCTATAAGCCGGATATCTTTACCCTTTCCGACTTTACCGTCAAAGGATTTGGAATGCTCTGCCCCGCTGATAATAAATTTTGCCCACGAAAAATGTTCGATAGGACCTTTAGCATCATTAAACATGGTTACTGGTTTTTAAATAAATTTAAGAAATTCCTGTGGGATACACAAAATCATGAGCGGAAATTTACTGGTCAAAAAATAAACGTTACGCACTAATATCCGTATAACGTATCGAGCGTTTAATTAATTAATGAACAAAACACTAGTTAAGTATGAAAGTAAAAACATTCAGCTATTTCTTTAGCACATTCGTTATTGTAGCGTTTTTTACATTGAGTGGATGCAACTCAACAAAAGAAATGAGTCAACGCAGAAACCTGATGATGCCACAGAAATCAGACCTGCCTGTGAATTCGAAATACAAGGAACCTGCAAAAAGAAAAACAAATAAGGTGAAGGCAAAGAAATATAAACACCGCAAGCATAAGTTTTAAAGGGGTTACAGAATACCATTTATTTTCTATCCAATTTAAAATTAACGGGAACCGTAAATTGAACATTCACCGGTTTACCTCTTTGGAATCCGGGTTTCCATTTTGGTGATTGTGAAATAACGCGAATTGCTTCCTCATCGAGAAGGGAATCGATACCCCTGAGGATTTTAATATCAGTCACTTTCCCGGTACTGTCTACTATGAAACTGACAAATATTTTTCCTTCGAGGCCGGCTTGAGCTGCTTCCGGAGGGTATTTAAGATGTTTCTGAATATAAGTTGCAAATTTGCTCAGATCCCCTCCTTCAAAAACAGGAGGGTTTTCGACTAGAACAAATACCGGTTCCTCAGCAGCTTCTTCATTAAATACTTCCCGACTTGAACTCATATTCTTACCAGTCATCCTTTGTATCTCCTCCTGTTGACCAGACCTATCTTTTTTTATAATGGCAGGCTTAACTGCTGCATTTCCTGATACTTTTGCTGTAACAACTATCTTATCATTACTTTCGGTTTCAGTATCAGTTAATACCTTTTCAGATTGCATCTGAATTGTTTCGGATGCAATCTGTTGTTCAGGAACAATTTTTCTGACCGGTGCAGCAGGAGCTTCGTGCGTTTCTTCGATTCTGAATTACTGTTTTCCTTTTTGAAAATTTTTTGACCAGAAACCGCAGGAGGTGTAGTTTCATTTTTTAAATCAGTAATCTTTTTCTCCTGCAACACTACCTTTTCTGCAGCATGATGTTGTCACTTGTTCTTCCTGCTGTTCGGCAATTATCTTGTTATGCATGCCTGTTATCTTCCTGAACATAAAGAACAACCCGATAAGCAATATCAGGGAGGCCGCCAGTGAAATATAAGGTATGATCTTCCGATGAATCAGTGGTTTGTTTATTGTGTTATTATTGATGTTGGTTATTTTAGATTGTATTTTCTCATTCAGATCATCCGGAATTTTATGAATATGTTCCGAACGGTACCCTTCTACGGCATCACGACACATTTCGCATGTTGTAAGATGCTGCTCAACAAGTTGTCTGTTAGATTTATTCAAATCTCCAGCCAAAAAATGTTCGAGTGCATAACCCGTCAAACAACCATCCGGTAAAAAAAGCTTATTTGTTTTTCCTGATTTTTTCATCTCCTGCCAATCATAAAATTTTTAAGGTTTCGTTTACCGTTTTGTATATAGCTTTTTACCTCATTTAATGAATACCCCGTAATTTCAGTTATTTCACGGTAGCTTTTCTTTTCATAATACATCAGCCTGATGCAAATACGATGTTCTTCCTTCAGACTTATCAATGCATTTTCCAGCTTCCCGTCAGCTGAATAACTGTTTTCATTTAGATGCAATATTTCATCAAATTCCATAAAATCCGGTACATTTTCCCGAATTATTTTTTCTTTTAAATGTAAATATGATTTTCTTGATCTGAGCAACATCAGACAATGATTTTTTGTAACCGAATAAAGCCAGTTTTTAAAATGCTGAATCTCATGCTTTTTTAATTTTCCGGCTACATCTTCAAATAATTGCATCACAGCATCTTTACTTTCCTCTTCGTCCCTGAGATATTTTAAACAAACCCCGTAAATCAAATGGGTATACCGTTGGAAAAGTATGGCAAATATATCCAGATTATCCTGCTGAATGTACAGTTCCACCAAAACCTCATCAGTCAGGTTCTGAATGTTGCTTTTGCTTTTTTTATGAAAATAATTAAATGCCAATATCCGGATTTAATATTAATAAAATAGTAAATAATACAAATTTCAGACCATTTTTCAGTTTTTTCACTTTTCAGGGAAATCCGGCTTTTTTAGGTAAATCGTGGCATTAAGTTTGTTTTTATATTACTGATAAACAACACCTTTAGTAAATGACACAAAAAAAATGATTTCAAATTTTATGGAATTTCCAACAAAGGTGCATCTATCAAATAAAACGAATTTCTAAATTCAAAAAACAACCATTATGGAACTAAAAAAATCGAAAAAAGCAGATCTCGAGAACAAACGGCCGCTGTTTTTACAGGTCGGACTTGTTCTGTCCCTCTCCATGGCCTTAATTGCTTTTGAATGGTCGAATGAGGACCACAAAGAAACAATGGACCTGCCTCTCACGGGTGAAAGTATACCTGAAGAAACTGCACCGCTATCTCGGTCAGGAAGAAAAATTACCTCCCAAACCGGTTTTGCCCGAATTTAAAATTATCCCCAATGATCCTGAGTTAATAGAATTTGTGCCGAACTTTAATATGGAGCGTACGGCCAGGTGAATTAGTAGAATGGAATTTTAAAGAAGAGACGATCGATTCATCAGACCGTACTCCCTTTCGCAGGGTAGAAGACATGCCGACATTTATGGGAGGTGACCTGAATACTTTCCATAGGTATATACAAAGTCATATTAAATACCCGCAGGAAGCTATTGAATTTGGTTTGGAAGGTCCTGTATATGTCGATTTTGTCGTGAATAAGAGCGGGAATATAACAAATGTCACCATATTAAGAGGAGTTGATAAAATTCTGGATGATGCAGTTGTACAGGAAATCGCAGCTTCTCCCCAATGGACACCCGGAAAGCAAAGGGGAAAACCTGTAAATGTTGCTTTCAGCATGCCGGTAATATTTAAACTCCAGAAATAAATCATTGAATCTCCATAAAATTTGAAATCATGAAAACAACTTTTTTAAGAAATACCCGAAGAAATGCAGGAGCAATAATTTTGCTCCTTGCATTTTCGTTCACCTTTCAAGCTATAGGTGCACAAGATAAAAGTAATGACAAATCCCTTTCTCCCTATTTTTTTGTAAACAGTGATAATCCTGAAACCGATCGTTTGCCGCTGAAATCCACTTCGGCTGAGGTAAACATTGCCGGTGTTATTGCCAATGTTACTATCAGGCAGGTATATAAAAACGAAGGCAAAAATACCCTGGAAGCTGTTTATGTATTTCCGGCCTCTACACGAGCTGCTGTGCACGATATGAAAATGAAGATCGGAGAGCGCGAAATTATTGCAGTGGTGCAGGAACGGCAAAAAGCACGCCAACAGTACGAACAGGCAAAAAGTGAAGGAAAAACGGCCACCTTGCTGGAACAGCAACGTCCGAATGTATTTCAGATGAATGTAGCCAACATCCTTCCGGGCGATGTTATTGAGGTAGAATTATCTTATACCGAACTACTCATACCCGAAAACGGTGTCTATGAGTTTGTGTATCCTACGGTGGTCGGCCCCAGGTACAGTAATCAGACAGCAGAAAGCGCTCCTGATGAAGGCTGGGTAGCCAATCCTTACTTAAAAGAAGGTGAAGCCCCTAATTATGCTTTTAATATGAAAGCTTCTATTTCAGCAGGACTCCCCCTTCACGATGTCAGAAGCCCGTCGCATCAGATTGATGTTAAATATTCTGACGCGCAAACGGCATCTATTACCCTTAAAAACACGGATAAATTCGAAGGTAACCGTGATTTTATTTTGCAATACAGGTTAAAAGGCGACCGGATCGAATCGGGAATTTTATTATACCCGGGAAAAGATGAGAATTTTTTCCTGGCTATGATACAACCTCCAAAAACAATCAGTATTAACGAGATTCCACCCAGAGAGTATATTTTTATTCTGGATGTATCAGGCTCGATGTATGGTTTTCCGCTTGATATCACTAAGAAACTAATGAACGAATTACTTCTTAAACTAAAACCTACAGACCGGTTTAACTTAGTACTGTTTGCCGGAGCTTCCAATGTATACAAGGAACATTCGGTAACAGCTACATCTGAGAATATTAAGAACGCTATCAACTATATCGGACAGCAACATGGTGGAGGAGGAACCGAATTGCTGCCGGCATTGAAAAAAGCAATGGCCCTGCAAAGTAATGAAAATTTTTCCCGGTCTTTTGTGATCCTTACCGATGGATATGTTAATATTGAAAAAGAAGCATTTGATTATATCCATAAAAATTTGGGGCAGGCTAATTTCTTTGCCTTTGGGATTGGTTCCTCTGTTAACCGTTACCTGATTGAAGGAATTGCTCATGCGGGTAAGGGAGAATCATTTGTTGCCACCAGTCAGATAGAAGCAGAAAAGCTGGCGCCGCGGTTTATCAAATACGTCTCCACACCTGTTCTTACTCATATTCAGGTGAATTTTAATCATTTTGAGACTTACGACGTTTTACCCGAATCTTTTCCGGATGTTTTCGCCGAAAGACCGGTGATCGTTATCGGAAAATATAAAAACACACCAACTGGAAATATTCAAATTACTGGAATTACCGGAGAGAAAACTTTTACAAAAAACCTTAATCTTCAGGATTTTAAACCTTCTGCTTCGAATGCTGCTCTTAAATATTTATGGGCCAGACAAAAAATCCAGTATCTCGATGATTATATCAATGCCGACAGCTACCACCAACAAAAGGATCTGGCCGGTGAAGTAACAACCCTGGGACTTAAATACAATTTACTCACAAAGTATACCTCCTTTATTGCAGTTGATTCAGAGATCAGAAATAAAGACGGAAATATCACCACTGTAAAACAACCCCTGCCCCTGCCCGATGGCGTAAGTAACCTGGCTGTAGGCAACGCCGCAAACGGTATGCTTACAAAACAATCTCCCACTCCTCCGGCAACAGTGAAAAGAACTTTAGCGGGAGCGGAAAATGAAACGATCGTGTTT
The DNA here is from genome assembly GCA_963748095.1 of uncultured Bacteroidales bacterium. Lineage (GTDB taxonomy): Bacteria > Bacteroidota > Bacteroidia > Bacteroidales > UBA10428 > CAVVIO01. Next base: position 71,037 of record CAVVIO010000045.1, on the reverse strand, counting down.
AAATTTGCCGAAGAAGATAAGGTGGCAGCTGATGAGCAGGTATTTATCAAAGTTGAAAAATCCCCGGAATTTCCAGGTGGAACAGAAGCTCTGAATAACTTTATCAGGAAAAACCTGAGATACCCTGAAGAATTAAAAGAATCCGGAATTTCGGGAATGGTGATTGTCAGTTTTACGATCGATGCCGACGGCTCAATAAAAGATATCAAAATCGTAAGGGGGCTTGATCCTCTGCTCGACCGGGAAGCGATTAGAGTTATTAAACTATTGCCAAAATGGAAACCGGGAATGCAGAACGGTAAGCCGGTAAAAACCAACTACATCCTTCCTGTAAAATTTACAACTTCCTGAAATAATTAAAAGGAATTATCGGAATAAAAAATAACATTCATGTGAGCAACATTGTTGTTGCTCGCATGAATTTGATATTCAACAACTTGTTTTGTTCTTGAAAAAAATGGGACATCATAAGAAATGCATTTCCACTCATTGAAAAACCTGTTTATTACATTGTAAATTGCTTGTTAATAAAACGATGATATGATTTAATTCATATATTGAATATTTTAGTACCTTCGGCTCTGTATGAAAAGACATCTGGTACTATACACCTTGCTATTATTGACTTTCCCGCGGTTATATTCTTTTTCATCCGGGAAATTGGATAGCCTGAAAATGGGATTAACTACTGCATCCAATAACGATAGCATGCACATTTTGTTAAAAATGGCCGAATTTTGTCAGGTTGACTCTCCTATTCTTTCTTTTGAATATGCAAAACAAGCCAGCCTGATAGCCAACAGGTTAGGCGATCGACCAGCAAAAGCCTATTGTGAGAAAAAAATGGGGGATGCCAAACTTGAATTAAATGAATATTATGAATCGGTTCAGCATCTGAAGAATTCTTTAGAGTATTATAAAAAAACATCTGATATTGAAAAGCTGGGAGATTTATACTATTCCTTAGGGTTGGACAATTATTACCTGGGAAATTATGCTGAATCTCTTAGTAATTACCTGAAAGCCATTCCATTTTATCAGGTTAAGAACAACAAAAACAAATCTGATAAACAGAAAAAAGAAGATCTGCAAAACCTGGCAAATGTTTATCAAAATATAGGATTATTACATCACGCCATGGGAAATTATAACCTGGCACTTAAATACTACCAGCAATCACTGGAAATTAACCGTGAACTGGAAGAAAAAATTAACATTGCAGGTTTGGTTCAAAATATCGGAATTATCAGTTTTAAAGAAAAAAACTATTCCAAAGCATTAAAGCTTTTTAACGAATCGCTTCAAATGTATCGTGAACTGGACGACAAGGAAGGAATCGGCAGTTCTTTAAGTAACATCGGGCTTATCAACCAGAATTTGAAGAAATATAGGGAAGCCCTGTCCTATTACAAAAAATCGTACGACGTTTTTAAAGACATCAATTATAAACTGGGTATTGTATGGGCATTACACAACATCGGCACATCCTATGCCGATTTAAAGAAATATGACCAGGCGTTCGATTATTATCATCGTAGTCTTGATATGGCTGATAAAATGGGACATATGGAAAGTATTCTGGCTAATTACGAAGCGCTTTCTAATTTACTGACCGAAGTAGGAGATTATAAAAATGCCCTTTATTATTATAAAATATTCAAATCAAAAAACGATTCGATCCACTCCGCAGAAACACAGGAAAAGGTAGCGCAGTTGGAATCTATATATCAATTAGAACAAAACGAAGCGAAATTAGCGAAAACGAATGCCGAAATTACTCGTCAGAAAACACAGAACCAGGGACTTATTCTCGGGCTTATCTTGGTTCTTATGGCCACAATTATCACTTACATAGCATACCACCAGAAGAAAAGAGCAGAAAAACAACTCGAAGAGCATAAAAAAAATCTCGAAAAACTGGTTGAACAAAAATCCAATGAATTGAAGATTGAGATATCGGAAAGAAAAGTAGCTGAAGAATCGGATAAGTTAAAATCGGCATTTCTGGCAAATATGTCGCACGAACTGAGAACTCCAATGAATGCGATCATATCATTTTCCAATTTCCTGAGAGAACCTAAACTCTCCTATACAAAAAGAATGGAATATGTTAATTATATTATCTCTTCCGGTGACAGCCTCATGCACTTGATAGATGATATAATCGATACCGCTAAAATCGAATCAAAGGAATTACGGATTAAAAAAAGCTATACAAATATTACACAAATTTTTAGCGAATTATATCATGTATATTCAAAACTAAAAGCAAAGAATAAAAAAGGACACATCGAATTAAGAGTGAATCCGTCAAACATGAAATTCGATTATATCACCCATACTGATCCGATCAGGTTTAAACAGATATTATCCAATTTAATAGAAAATGCTTTAAAATATACCGAGGAAGGCTATATTGAATTTGGTTTCAAAGAAAACAATCATGAGTTGACTTTTTATGTAAAAGACACAGGTATTGGAATTGCCAAAGAAAAACATGCTTACATTTTTCAACGTTTCTCGCAAATAGAATATGAACTTGACAGGCGTTTTGGCGGAACCGGATTAGGATTAGCCATATCAAAAAATCTGGCTGAAATGCTGGGTGGAAAAATCTGGCTGGAATCCGAGTTACACAAAGGATCAGTCTTTTACTTTACATTACCCATTGAAGAACTAATTAAAAAACCGTTGACAGTTACTCTTGATGTTTTTTCGGGAAATGAAGAAATTGAAAAAAATACCTATAACTGGCATGGCAAAGTAATTGTGATAGCAGAAGATGAAGATCTTAATTACAAAGTACTTGAATCGATGCTATCCAAAACCAGGGCTGACATTGTAAGGGCTACAAATGGCAACGAAGTGATCGAATTTTGCAAAACAAAAAATGCAAATCTTGTTTTAATGGATATACAAATGCCAAATATGGACGGATATTCAGCTACACGGGAAATCAGAAAATTCAATCCCCGGATACCTATTATAGCACAAACCTCTTTTGCCTTAGCCGGTGAAGAAGAAAAATGTATCGCAGCCGGATGCAATGATTATTTATCGAAACCGCTTAATATTCGTGATTTATTAGAAAAGATAAATAAGTATTTTTATCAGTAATCTATCAGGCTCAACCGTTCTGTTTAACATACAAAATCCTAATTAATTCTGGCATCCTTTACCTGGATTATCAAAAAGAATCATAGAGAAAAGCAAATTAAAAAGTGTTTATTAAACCAATATATATTAATTTCGTCGTTTCTTTTAAAACGTTAATTTTAATTTATTCAACCCAAGCATGGAAGAAAAGATATATTCGGTTATTGTAGGTACTGGAAGTTACATACCGGAAAGAGTGATTAAAAATGAAGATTTCATACATAACCAGTTTTATGATCCACAGGGAAAAAAGATTGAAATGCCGAATGAAGAGATTATAAAGAAGTTTGAGGAAATTACCGATATCAAAGAAAGAAGATATGTTAATGACGACCAGGTAGCATCGGACATAGCCTATTTAGCTGCACAAGATGCCCTGGAAAATTCAACAATTGATAAAGAATCCCTGGATTATATAATTGTTGCGCATAATTTCGGAGATGTACGACGGGAAAATAACCAGATAGATCTTCTTCCCAGTTTGGCTTCCCGGGTAAAAGAAAAACTCGGAATCAAAAATCCCTATACCATTTGTCACGATACCCCATTTGGTTGTCCGGGTTGGTTACAGGGAATTATACAGGCCGATTACTACATTAAATCAGGTGATGCAAAAAGAGTGATGGTTATCGGCGCTGACACACTTTCGAAACTCACCGATCCGCACGATCGCGACAGCATGATATATGCTGACGGAGCCGGGGCTACCATTTTGGAAGGCGTAAAAAGTAAAGAGCCTGTCGGGATTCTATCACATGTAACCCGTACTGATACATTAGGCAGGGCTTACGACCTTTGGATGGGACACTCCAACAATCCAGAATATAAAGGGAATGATTTATTTATAAAAATGAACGGAAGGAAAATTTATGAATACGGACTTAATACAGTACCCCAGGTAGTGAAGGAAAGTATGGAAAAAGCAGGGGTCAAAATCATGAATATCAAAAAGATCCTGATTCATCAGGCCAATGCAAAAATGGATGAAGCCATATTAAAAAGAGTCTTCCGGCTTTTTAAAGAAGCAAAGATTCCCAATGCGGTAATGCCAATGACCATTTCAAAACTGGGAAATTCATCGGTAGCAACTATCCCAACAATGTTGAATCTTATTCTTAGAGGCAAAATGGACGGACATCAATTGCTGACTGGAAATATTGCTGTTTTTGCTTCAGTGGGTGCAGGTATGAACATTAATTCAGTCGTGTATAAAATGCCCTGATTTCGCAGTATTATCCTATTTACTCTTCAATTATTAAATCAAAAAGCATCAGTCAAATTCAATCATGGCTTTCATTACTCCGTCATGATAGCCTGCAACCATATCAAAAGCTTTTTTCGATTCTTCAAGCTTGAAATGGTGAGTAGGCATTTTACTGATATCAATTTTCCCGGAAGAAACCATTTCAATGGCATCCACCACGCTATCGTTCTGCCGGCGGACATGTTGTATGTTTATTTCTTTTCTGCGTCCAAGGTCTGCACTGAAAGACCAGCGATCGAATTCAGGAATACCAACTAACATTAGTTTACCTCCCGGTTTCAATAATTGGAAAGCATTATCGAAAGCTTCCTGCTGGCCACAGCATTCAAAAATAACATCCAGTAATAACGGTTCTTCCTTTGTAATTTGTTGAACTTCATTGTAGCGGTTAACATTGGTAACAGAATAAGCGCCACATTTCTCTGCAAGAGAAAGGCGTGCATCAATCTTATCCGTAACAAATATTTTTCCGGCACCTTTAGCCAAAGCAGCCAACATAACACTCATACCTATCGGGCCAAAACCCAGGATTCCCACTTTTGCATCTTTCATGGGGATCGATTGTCGTACTGCATAAACACCTATTGAAAGCGGTTCGATAAGTGCAGCCTGTTCATAGCTTAAATTATCCGGCACCTTAAAACAACTTGATTCCGGCATAATCAGGTGGTCTGACAAGGCACCTTCTGCCTGTCCCGGGCATCCTAAAAATTTTAGTTTTCTGCATGTATGGTGACGTCCTGATAAACATTGATCACATTCTCCGCAAGGCATGGCCGGATCGATTGCAACCCGGTCTCCCGGTTTTAACCTGCTGACAGCCTTTCCTACCCGTTCTACAATTCCGGAACATTCGTGTCCAACCGTAAACGGGAAACTAACCACCTGGCTACCTATTCTGCCTGATGTATAATAATGAATATCACTTCCGCATACGCCTAATGACTTCATCTTTATCAACACATCCGAATCATTTACCAATAAGGGTTCAGGAATATCAAACATTTCCATAGCACGGATTCCGGTAAGTTTTATTGATCTCATTTGCGAAGTAATATTAATAATAGATATGTGTTTATGGAGTAAATTTTTTCTAAATTTAATTAATAGTTTTACATCAGCTTTTATTTTAGTGTTTGAAACATTTTAAGAATAAATTTAACACCATGCAAAATTGGTTGTTTTTAATGCTTATTTTAGAATAATACTTAAAAGTTAAATATATGAAATTATCACTCAAAATCGTATTAACAATTGGTATTGTATTAATTATCGCAATACTGATTTTGTTCCTTTCAAAAAATAAAATTGCTGAAAATAAATTGCAAAAAGGAATATTGAAAGAAAAGAACAATGATTTTAACGGCGCCATAACCTATTTTGAAAAATCACTGAAGTGGAACAAAAATTACACCGATGCTTATATTAATATGGCTGATGCGTATTATCAACTGAAAAATTATAAAAATGCATTTCAAAATATCACACAGGCATACAATCTGGATAGTACCAATTCAAAAACACTGCTTACAAGGGGTAAAATCTTCATCAAAGAGCAAGAATTTGAGAAAGCAAAAAGTGATCTTACAAAAAGTGTAGATGCTGATAGTACACAAGCCGATGCCTATTATTACAGGGGCATTGCCCTTGCGAACCTGGGAGATTACACCGGGGCTATCAATGATTATAAAAAAGCACAAAGTCTTAGCCAGAATAATATTGAAGCTTACGAAGGAAGCGTTGACGCAAAAACGAAAATGGAAGATTTTCAGGGCGCTATTCACGATTATAATAAAATCCTCGAATTGGACGCTAATAATGCTGATGCCTATTATAAAAGGGGGAATCTGAAACTAAACCTGAAAGATTTTAATGGCGCACTGGATGATTTTAACAAAGCTTTATCCATTAATAATGATAACCCGGAAGTCCATTATTATAAAGGTGTAACACTGGCACAACTCAACAACTTCCCACAGGCTGTTGATGAATTCTCATTGGCCATAAAGAAAAAATACAAACTTCCCAAGTCATTTTACAACCGGGCTCTATCCTATTTTAATGAGCAACAGTATGATAAATCTGCCAGCGACTTGAACCAATCGATAAAACTGGATGATAGAAATGCTCATGCTTACCAGTTGTCAGGACTCATTAAGTCGATGCAACAAAATTACAGTGGTTCTATACTCGATTTCGACGAAGCAATCGATCTGGATTCTACTTCTGCATATACTTATTTCAATCGGGGAATATCGTATGGATATCTAAAAGATTATAAGAAAGCGATCCATAATTACGATAAAGCCATACAATTGCAAAAGAATTACGCAGAAGCTTATTACAGCAGGGCAGTGGCATATATAAACCTTTCAAACTATATGGATGGCTGTGATGATCTGCATAAGGCCCTCGATCTTGGCTACAAGCCGGCAGAAGATCTTATAAAAATACATTGCTCCGGCAACTAAACAATACCGGTTAACTCGTAACCATTAAATAAAAACCTAACTAATGAAAAAATTAAGCGTACTGATTGTAGTGTTATTTTGGATGGCACATTCATTTGCCCAGAAAGATTCAGTAAAAGTTATCTATGAATATAAGCAGGAAATCGTTAATGGTAAACATACCCCTAAATACTGGGTAATTTGTCAAACAGTGAAGGATATGAATGACAATGTGTTACGGCAGTATTTTTTCGATGACAGTTTGCACCAGTTAAGTTCTTACATATGGTATTTCTATAAAGATTCACGACTATATACCAAAGAATGTTATTCAAGTTCAGATTCGTTGAAATGTCTGAATAAGTACACTTATGATAATTTTGGTAATAAAACAGAAGATGCCATATTTAAAAATTCAGGCAATAGTATTGTTGAATATCAGAAAAATATTTACAATTACTCCGACGGGAAAAAACTCAGTTGTAAACAATTCAATAACGATAACAAAGTCAACGTTTCAGCAAGGTATTATTATAATCTGCAGGGAAAACCAATCAAAGAATCGTACAAATATAAATCCCGTTCTGGTTCTGATTTAAAATCGGAGATAAAAACTATTAGTTATAATAATGACCTTTTAAATCAGCAAATCAACCAAAAAAAATATCGTGACGGGCACAGTGAGGAAATTCTCACAAATTACATGTATAACGATTCGGGGCAACTTGTTAAGAAAGTAGTAACCGGTAATGATAATAAACCATTAAAGCACATGGAATATAAATATTATCCGCACGGTAGTTTGAATATTTACCGGGAATATGACGGGAGTGGAAAACTTGTAAAACTGCTAAGCTACAAGTACGAAATACATACTATTACACCGGGCACATTCAAAAGTTACCTTGACAAAATTCAGAAAAATTAAAAAACCAGTGGAAGATTAATAACGGTTCAGCCAGCGATAGCGGCGGGCGTTGTCACCAAATTTAACTGCCAGCATTAATTCATGAGACCCGATACTGTGACGTTGAATGCTGCTTAATGTGTAATCGAAAGCATAGCCAAAATAAAATTTATCGACACGGGCACCGCCCATGATAATAATAGAAGAACCTTTACCTCCCAACGACTTATCGGAAACCTCATAACCCCCACCAGTGCGATAAGTGATACCTGCCCAGTAATCTTCCTTAAAATAGAATTTCACGTTGATATCTCCCTGAGCATTGAATGCTTCGGTTGATTTAAAAAGGAAGGATGGTTCTATATAAAGGAAATCGATCATATCGAACCGGTATCCGGCCATGAGATAATAATGTCTGACCATCTCAAATTTAATTCCCTGTGAATCGCTCAGTTTAAAATTACTCTGAAATAATTGCTGAACGGAAAAACCTGCATATATATTCCTGTTGGAAAAGTAAATCCCAAAATTTGCATCAGGAATAAAGGAAGATTTTCTGGAACTGTTATACAAAGCGTCTGCATTGTCAAGCAGGTATATTTTATCCGGATTGATCTTAAACTGAAAACCGGTTAATGAAGTTGCAAAAGATAATTGCGATCTGCTAAGCGTAAGATGATAAGCATAGGTTAACTGAAAACCTGTACGGTTAAAAGCGCCATTCTGGTCACTAAAAAGGTAACCTCCCAATCCTACACGTCCGCTACGGCTTTTCATCCGCTGGCGGGAACGTACAGAGGCACGGCTTGAAATAAAACTGTTTTTTAGCAGCCTTGTCTGCGCACTTAAAGCATAGGTTTTCGGTGCATCTTTTAATCCGAGCCATTGAACCCTGGTTGTCAGATTTACAGATGTGTACCCCTCATGCCCTGCAACTGCCGGGTTTAACAGGAATGCATTCATCATATACTGATCGTATACAGGGAATTGCTGCGCACTTGCAGAAAAACCACATAAACTTAAAAACAACAGTATATATTTTATTCTTCCCATTTTAAATCCAATTATTCAAACCTTCGGCCAATCCTAAGATACAATTTTTAGTTTTTATCATCACAATTTAAATAGTTGAAAATTCCACACATAACTCATTTACGTAAGTTCATGCTGAATGTTCAATCCATTTTGATAATATTCATCATCGTATCACATTTACTGTACCTACAAGCGGATCTGCATTGTCAACTTTCAAATCAATCACATAGTAATACGAATCCATCGGCATCTTCTTGCCAGTCTCTGATCGTCCATCCCATGGGTGACCTACTATATCGCTGGTCTGGTATATTAAACGTCCCCACCTGTCGAATATTTCGAGCACAGCATGCGGAAACAGTTCAATATTGGGAATTTCCCATGTATCATTTTGCCCGTCATTATTTGGTGTAATGGTGTTTGGCATATCAGCAAAATATTTATCAACCATACACCGATATATAATGACTGTATCACTGGACTGGCATCCTTTATCATCAGTGACGAGAACACTTATGGTATCATTGGAACTATGGTTAGCGCCTATCCTGATCGGATTCACGATATCACCGGTTGACCATTGATAAGTACTGAAAAATCCTGCATCGAGATCCACAGTTGCCTCTCCGCATAACGAAGTATCCCTCCCCAGGTCAACAACCGGAAGTGGGTTTACAACAAGTGCTGCGGAATCATATCCCACGCATCCGTCACCATCTGTTACCCTTACCCACACAATACCGTCTTTATCATCAGTATAAGTCTCGGACATACTACTATCCTGCCATATATAAGCAACCGGTTGTACATAATTGTTTCCGGCATCAAATTCATGGCTTTGATCAGCACAAATCTCAACATTATCATCACCCAGATTCACATCTGGCTTTCTAACTTCTACCTGTGCTTCTACCGGGGATCCGATACAATTGTATTCAGTAACTTCCACAACCGAAATTTTATGTTCACCCCTGGTGTTATTCCAATCTACTACTATAGTATCATTATAATCATTGACTACTTTCCCACCCTCTACTGTCCATATAAAAGTGGAGTTAGGGCTTCCCGTAACTCCATAACCGGCCCTGCTGCCGGCACAGGCAAAAGGTAAATTTTGCCCGTGCGCGGTTACAGTAACCAGTAATATGAACATTAGTGTTATAATCCTATTCATGTAGCCAATGCAATGTTATAAGTCAGATACTAATTTCTTCTTGTTTAATAAAAAGAAGTTTATTCTATCTACTTCAAAACTGATTAATACGCAAAGTCGTTAGCAATATGATAAATAGGACCGGTTGCAGGTGCAGGATTAACGATAAATACAACCGTGGTTTTTGCACCAAAAGCTTGACCATTTACTTGACCGGCCAAATAATCAGATTTCTGCGAAATGGCAGAAACAATACCAGTACCGGTAACACCTGTAGTTGAAGCAAGTGTATAAGTATATTGAGTACGTTCACCATTCTGAACTGTCAGTGCAGCTGAATTAAAAGTATAAGTGAAATTCGGAGATGTACCTGCAAATCCAGTGGTACCAGATTTAGCTTTTGCTGCTAATCCGAAATTCTCAACATCCGTAGTTGAAACATTTGCTGTAACTGTACCAACATTATCAATATTATCAACAGTTTCTGTAATTTTAAAAGCATATCCAGCTAATGCATCAGGAGCAGCTTCAGTTATAGCCATTGCAATTGCGTGCTGCTGCCTGATCACCGCATAAACCTGTAGTAACATCAGCAGTTGAAAATTGTGCAGTAGGAGCTGCAATAGCAGTTACATACATTTTGTTAGGTGTATCATCAGCACATCCACCATAAGCAGCAGATGATTGCTCTGCTACGTCAATTTCGTAATTACCTGCAGAAGGATAAGTAATTTCAACATAGTTGGCAGTCACCCGATTGAGTAATGGTAGGAGCAGCAGGAGCTGTAGGAGCTGTCCAGTTCCATGTAAAACCAGTTGTTAATGCCCAACTACCACCGGCATTATAGTTAGGATGATAAATAGGATCTGGTAAAGCATAATATCCCAATTTAGCCCCAACAGTTACATATTCTACATCGTTTGGTGCAGCTACTAATGTATCATAAACAACATAATCAGTACCACCAGCAACTCTGTGCAGATACATTTGCTGGCTACAAGCATTGCAATGGCAACACTAAAAAACATTCTTACTAAGTTCACTTTTTTCATAACACTTTTGTTTAAATTAATAATCATTTATTTTTTTATTTTCTGTTTTAATAGTATCCGATCGCTTTATTCGCGGTCGTTTTATCTGTGTCTTTATTCGTAATTTTCGGCAATAGGTTACTTATATTTGACCAATTGACCTATTTATTTATGCAAATTTTTTAATAATTGTAATTTTGGCTGTAAAAATTAATTGGTATTGGGAATATGATAAGCCGGGCCGGTTTCCGGCTTGCGGTATACAGATACATTATAATCGGGTGTGGTGGAAGCACAATTTGCAGGCGCTGGTGTAGTTTCTGTTACATTTACAGTGCCAATTTCCCTGATGGTTCCCACAGAGCTTAATGTACTCCAGGTAACCGTGATACTATTAGTATTTAGTCCACTGGTTATCGTTCCACCATTAACTGACCAGTTATAGGTATTACTTCCATTTACCGGGGTTGTATATACAATCTCAGCCTCTTCGCATACATTTGTGTCCCCGGCAATTAAAGGTGCCGGTACAGGATTGACTGTTATTCCTATAGTCCGTGCAGCACTGGTTCCACAACTATTTGATGCTGTAACACCAAGCGTTCCGCTTGAAGCATTCAATATATCAAAATCGAGACCCACCAGGTTTGTTGTACCATTAATTGTTACACCAGTCCCGCTATAATTCCAGTTATAATTAACAGTCGGATCGTTAGGTACCGAATAGATTACATTGGTATCGCCCATGCATACCAAAGCCGAACTGGTGGTAAAGGCGCCTGGTTGTGTTGGCAGCGGATTAACAGTTACATCCAGTGTCAGATCCGTCACGCTGGTGCCACATCCGTTTGTTGTGGAAACACTTATTGTTCCGCTTGTGGCCGTATTATCAAAATCGAGGGCCACCGAATTGGTTGTGCCGTTAATAGTAACACCTGTTCCGCTGTAACCCCAGTTATAGGAAGATGCAGAAGGATCATTGGGCACCGTATAAATTACGTTATTTTGTCCCTGACATGCACTGCTTGAACTTGTAGTAAAATTCGGTGGTGTAACAGGATTTAACGGGAATGCGATTATCACATTATCTGATGATGTACAGGTACCATTGCTAATTGTCCATTGTAATGTATAGGATGATCCGTTTGTTCCGTTGAATGTACTTCCCGCAGCACCTGGAGTGACAACCGTACCTCCGCTACCACTTGTTATTGTCCATTGCCCTGTCCCCACTACAGGGGCATTTCCTGCCAGGGTTGTACTATTTAGTCCGCACAGTGACTGATCGGTTCCGGCATTAGCCGTGGTTGGCACTGCGTATGTAATGACCGGCACCACATCAACAACCCCTGTACCAGCCCCGTTGTTGTATGTAAAGCTGGTAAGCTGATAAGTACCAGGGGTTGGTGTTGGCAGAGTATATGGCAATGATGAAATGGTTATCGGGGTTTGTGCAACATTATTCAGTTTGTAACTAATTGTATAATTTAAGTTGATAGCAAATGATGACGTAAATGTAACAGGTATGCCGGCACTTCCGCATACAGGACCTGCTGGTGTCAGACTCGCCCTGGGTTTTGTTGTATTTATACAGGCTACAGTAACTTGGTTTCCCGTTACAGGAAATGCGATTCTGGAAGAGGTTTCTACACTACCGTTCATATTATCTCCACTGGCGATTGAAGTCACTTCTGTCCAGTTTGGAACATTATATTCAGCTATACGCATGTCTGACAAACCATTCTGAGTCATTAACGGCGTTAAATCACTATAGGAATTCCACTTAAGATTCACAATCGCCTGACTTGCAGATGCCGGAACAATGTTCCAATATTCCTTGGTATTAACAGCCGTTAAAGGCGTTGTATAAGTTGTATTTGTATTGGGATTGTAATAAGTTGCTGTCCATAATACAGGTCCGGTTTGTGTAGAGGAGATGGTCAGTTTATTTCCTAAATTCGAGGCATCTCCAATCGGAAACTGAAAGTTATCACTTTGATTGATCATTTTTATCAACGGACCATTAACATACGATGATGAACTACCACCAGCAGGAGAAACGCAGTTAATAGCTGTATTGGTTATTGTCAATTTATTTGTCGAAGTGGTGTTGATCAATCCGTTGGTAAGTAAAAGGTTGCCTTTTACTTCAATATTCCCGTTTGTATCTATACTCAAACCTGAACTATTAGCGATCTCCAGATTATTGAACGCGTTGGTCCCTGTAAAGTCACCCAGGCTTCCACCTACTGTCTGGGCTGAGGTTCCTGCAAAAGCAACTGTGGCGCCCGAACCGGTACCACTTTTAAATGCACCAGTATTATACCGTTCCATTGTCCCCAGAATGGTAAGTTTCCGGTTATTAATACTATTATCCAATGTGGGACCATCAATCATTAAACGATTGCAGATTGTCAGATCTTTATTGGGTAACACACGGGTCCCGGTTCCCGAAAAAGTTAAATTAGGAATATTACTAAACAGATCGGCTATGATAGTATAGGTTCCCGAGCCTCCATACTCGATTGTCCCGTTATTGGTACAATCCAGAAAACTGGTATATCTTCCGGCAGGTATTACACCGTTTTCAAGATATAAAGTACCGTTTCCGTCCACGGTTCCCAGGTTATGTCCGAAATAGGGTGAAACAATTTTCAGTTTACCATTTATAGTAGTCCGGTAAGCAAGACAATAGTCATTATTGGCTGTGACTTCGTGATTTATAATTACTATAAATCCATTGGGTCCGCCCGGAGGACATGGGTATGTTGTACCACCGGTTTGTGTCCAGATGGTTTGATCAGTCCAGTTACCATCGGAATTTGTTGTATATATAGGTACATCATTGGGGAAGGCAGCATCGAGACCTGCTGTGTATTCACCGCTCAGATTGTTAGTTCCTGTATAATTAAAGGTGATGGTGTTTGCCACATCATCAACAGTAGTGGTTTTACTCCAGCTGGTTCCCGGTATAATTAATCGTGCAGCTATGTAATTATTTTCCTGTGTTCCCTTTACATCCGCATCCAGGTATTTGAATACCAGGTTCCCGTTAAATCCATTGACCCCGAAACTTTCTACTTCCCAGAAATAATCAAGTACATTGGCAGGATCTATAACAGCAGGATGGCTGTGATTAATATTATTTAAACGAATATATCCAACATTTGTATTTGCGGTAACAGTGAGGACAGCCGGCGTGTATTTTCCGGAAGTTCCCATCGGATAGGTAAAAGTTGTGGCACCCGTACCGATATATTTCTTTAAACCGACATTACTAAATACCCCGTCAGAAGTAATCATCTTTGATGAACTAAAAGGTGCTCCCTGAATATTGCTGTTCTGTTCAAGAGTTAGCATGTATTTATTAATATCCAGAATACCATTCGAGAGAATAAGGTCTTTTTGTAAGGTTATACCATTTTCGAGTCTTGCCCCGGCTGAATTATTCAGTTCCATTTGTCCGAATGTACCTGTTCCAGAAAGATATTGCAAAGCCGTACCATTTAAAACAAGTCCGGCATTGGTATCTGTATAGGTAGCATTATTGGCAACATTTCCTTTTACTGAAATTTTATAAGTACTACATTCGAGAGTTCCATTACTTAAAGTAAGATCGTTGTTAACAGTAACATTTTTACTAAGAGTTACTCTGGTAATAGGATTTATGGTTAAATTATAGAAATCGGTGACAGAAGATCCGGTGATAGTCTGTACATCGCCACTGAAAGTGGTCAGATTATTATAATGATTATAGGTTCCGTTATTAACCAGATCACCTTTAATGGTAACATTAATATTGTAGTCAGTATTTGCATCGAAAATACTGTTTGTGTTTGTAAGTGTAAGTGTTCCCTTAAGAACCAGCGGACTGATCAGGAGTTTAACGGTAGCATCATTGCCATTGGTACCATTAATGGTAAGATTGTTCAATGGTACGTTTGCATCCAGAATGTAATTTTCAGCGGAAGATACCGTACCCTGGGTAAATATGATATCACCACCGGTAACCGAGGAAGTTGCAGGTCGCAAATAAAGATCCCCGTATGTATTGCCGCCACCGCCACGAACGATAGTGATAGTCCCACCCGACATATTAAATTTACTTCCGCTGTTGAGTACCTCCAGTTTGGCATTGGTGGAGATGGAAGCATTGCCATTGATTGTAACAGCTCCGCCGCTTTGTGTATACTGAAGAATACCGGCAGTGGTGGCTGGATTCCTGCGTATTTGTCCATTTACGACCAGGTTTCCTCCCTGTACTTCGATTTCGGAATTTCCCCCTCCTGAGTATTCAATATCGTTATTATTTCCCGGGGCATTCGCGGGGCCAACATATACAGTACCGTTTATTAAAGTCAGTTTTCCATTCAGGTACAAATCGTTGTTGTTAACATTATTATTTGCAATGTATACGTTAGAAGGTGTGTTGACGTATAAACCGGCCGTTCCAGGTATGGTAAACGTACTTCCCTGTGTGATATTCAAATCTCCGGTACGGATATATTTCATGGTACCGTTTTGCAGGGTCAGCCATCCGTCATTGAGGGTATTAAGGTTACCACCAATATCAACCGTAAGTGTCGTATCCTGGGTTGTACCCTTATTAACTGTAACATTATTAAATGTAGTGGTGGGGGTGCCGCTTGTATTAGTAATATAGGCACTGTTTGAACCAAAAAAGGTAACATCGCAGTGATAATTGCCATTCCTGAATAGTGCTTCATTATTATTTACTAATGAACCACCGATAGCCAGTGTATTATCCTGAACAGGATTAAACGGATAATTATTATATACCTGCAACACAGCACCCGAAGCTACAGTAACATCCCCGTCAACGATCAGATGTTGGGGTACTTCATTATTTAAATATATGAATGTTCCTGCATTTACATAAACATTACCTTCAACATGTACTGTTTTCTCTATAACTGGATTATATAAATTACTATAATAATAAGTGTTTAAATTCGTATTCCATGCTAAAGCTATCCATGCTGTAGTAGCGTTTCCTGTACAAGTCAAATCTCCATGAATGGTAGTATAACTGTTATTTGGCATTACCAGATTATCTCCTCCACGTGCACGTAAAATAAGATTTCCATACGATGTAACAGAAGCCGGCAGTAATATATAAAGCACCAGTAGATCCATCTATATCATAAAACTCTGTTGTTCCGCCATTTAAATTGAAATCGGAAAAATCACCTGACGGAAATGTGAAAAGCTGTGGAACATCGATAATTCGGAGCTACTGGTGTAGTCACCCTAAACAATCCGTTTCCATTCGAATGGTTTAGTACCATACCGAAGTTACTGCCAGTGTGGGTATAGATGTCAAGTGTTGATCCCGATTCAATTTGTAAACTGGCACAATTTTCATTCTGAGTCAAAGTAACGGTATGATTATTTTCAATGATAACTATATCATTCGCCCCGGGGTATGTTGCTGCAGCACCACCACCACTGGTGTTTGACCAGGTAAAACGGTTATTCCAGTTTCCGTTGGCTATACTGTAAAACTTGGTTGGTGTTCCGAATGCATTATCTCCGGCTGTATAGTCAGCGTCCAGGTAATTTGTACTGTTACCTGGCGTTGTCCAGTCAGTAATTGTATTTGTTGCAGTATTTATAGGAGGACTTGCATTTGTCCCGTTATACCATGTATACGTATTTCTCTCATAAAGACTTGGAATATAATTCGTTTCTGTTCCCACTACATCGTTCTGGGAATAGGTAAAGTTATGTGTTACTGAATTAGGAGCTATACCTGTAAATCCTGATGACATCACCCGCCAGAAATAGGTCAGGCTCTGTCCTTTAACAGTAGTACTTGGGTGTTCATAACCAACTGGAATAACAGTTATTGAACCTAATGTAACCGGTGCAGTAGTAAATCCAATAGTTGCCGGAGAATAACTTGCTGTTGCATGACTTGTGGATGGAGCCCCAACAGGAAAAGTAATAGCAGAAGACGATGGATAAACAAAAGTAAGTCCTCCATCGCCAGCACTTCCACTTGTTTCAACATACCTGTTAGCACTGCTATTTACGATTGTTGCCCCTGAATTAAGTTTCAGATTATATGTATTAATATTAAAAAGCTTGTCCTGTGAAAAGGTTAATGATCCGTTAACTGTGATATTTGCCGCCAATGAAACTGGTGCTGTAGAACCATCCGTATTATTCAGTTCAAGGTTCTGAAATATACCATTCCCGTCCCCGCTTATTACCTGGGGATCATCATCAGCCAGCATTATTTTACCTGTACCGGTATGTATACCTGAATTGTATAAATACGAAGTAGTAGTAGTACCGGATGTTGTGAAATTGATCGTTTTCCCACCATCATTAATTGTTCCCTTTATCAACATTACCGAGTCAGAAACGTTAATTGTTGATTGCGACCCTGCCAGTGTCAGGGTTGTTCCCGAAGGTTTGTCTACTTTAAATTTTTTCAATGAAAAGGCAGCTGCTGAATTTATGGTAAATGACTGACTTCCGCTTCCGTTAAATATGGTCCAGTTGGTTCCGGGTGTATATGTTGTGCCACTGGCTACAGTATAATTACCTCCTATGGAAACATTCAGGTCATTAGCAATAAGCACGCCAGAAGTCAGGGTAAGATTTCCAAGTATGTTTAACGGATATGTGTTAAGTTGTATTTGAGAAGCACTGCTTATCCTGTTTATTAAAACATTACCAAACGAAGCATTTGACCGGATAAGAAAATCATAATCTCCCCCGGTTCCTGTATATGGACTGAATTCTACCGTTCCACCTGTAACATTTATATTATTATCGGATGAAAATACATCATATGCATAGCCATTACTTCCACATACATCTAATATACGCATAGTCCCGCCTGACATGATGAAAACATTAGCCGCATTATTTATATTAAATGTACCCTTTGTCCCATCTACTAAAGTAGTACGGTTAGTATTTAGTGTTGCAGTTGAAACATCAACCAGATCGTTCACACTGGCATATTGAGTAGGTGTACGCTGGAAACGACCACGTAAAATAAAGGTACCGCCTCTTTGATCGTAAGAAGCGAGACCGGAAGCACCGCCAGCAGCTCTGAATTGTTTTGCATCTACCGTACCGCCATTAATTACAAATTGTCCCGAAGCCTGGTCCCAGGTAATAAAACCACCTGATTCGCGTGTGGAAAAATAACCGTTATTAACTTGCAATCTTCCGTAAATTGAAAATGATTGCGGAGTAGCATTTGTGTTTACGCCATTTACACTACCAGTTCCTCCTGAAACTCCATAAGCCACATTTACTTCCCGGTAATCATCAGCTGTAGATAAAACTACCACATCGGCACCATCGAGCACCAAAGCTCCGTTAACCGGTACATAATAATCGCTGTTTGGTGTTGTCCCGTCGTTCGATCCTTCTGTTAGCGAAGGTATTATTGTTAAACCCTTTAATACCATGGTTCCTGTCCGTATCCACAATGCTTTTCTTAGCTCGGGATTAGGACCGTTATTGTATCCTCCTGAAGTATTTGCACCAAACAACCTGAAATTAGGGTAGGACGAAGAATAAACAGTAAGCCGATAAGTCTGGTCAAGTCCTTTATCAAGTATAATATTATAAAAATCAGAGGTACCGTTACAAGTCAGTGTATTATCCGATGCCCCCATAAAATAGACGGAAGCTGCTCCTGAAGTAGCACCATTGCCTGTAGGTGGAAATGCATTAAAGACAGGATAATTCAGGTTCGTAAACCGGACTGTCCCGTTATTGGTAAAATCACCTTTTATAATGACCGTATGAAACTGTGTATAATAATCCAGAAAAGGAGCCGTACCCCCATTAATATTTAACGGACTGGTGGTAGTATTGGTCGAACCATTGCCTACAGTTATAAAAGCTCCGTTATCCACGGTTACATTACCGTTAATTGTCAATGCTAATTTTGTAGCAGAAGTATTATTATTTATCCGGTAGGTACCCTGCTTTACATGCAGATCTCCGTTTAATGTAATGTCACTTAATTGTGTAGCAACCACGCCGCTTGCATTAACAGTAAGATTATTGTATATACTTTGAGCGGCAGGAAAAGTGAAATTACCAGCGTTGTAATATTCGGTAGTTCCACCGCCGGCTTCCACAAAAGTATTAATGGTTGCCATTGGAAAACCGACTGATGCCAGTTTCAGGGTACCTTGTCCGCGTAATGCACTTAATCCGTTTGTAAATCTGTATGTGGACAGATCAAGGCTACCACCGCTTCTGATCGTTACATCTAGACCGGTTGAATCGATATTAGCAGGAAGAGAGACAGTACGGCCTGATAAAATGACAACGATATCCCCGCTTCCGGGAGTAGTTGTGCCGACCTGGGTAGTTCCACCCGGATCGGATGTCCAGGTACTAGATGTATTCCAGCTACCTGTCTGATATGAATAATATATTTTTGCATTATGGGGCATAGACGATCCGGCTGTCCACCAGCCTGCCAGTTGATTTGTTCCGGAAGAACCGAAAGGATTGGTCCCTGCAGCAGTCGGATTCTGCGGCGCCTGCCAGCTACCCCCTGCCGGTTGAAACCAGGGTAAATAGGTGCTTTGTGTCCCGTCTACCTCAGCTATATTATATGTAAAATACGGAGTAGCATTTGATATTGCTGAAAGGTTAGTTGTGGTAACATCCCAGTATTTGTTTAATCTTCCGGTTCCCAGTGAACCTGCCACGGCCCTTACCCCCACGCTTCCGGTTCCTGCAAATGTTGCAGTCAGCCCGCCGGTCAGGTTCATTCTTGTATAATATCCTCCCGATCCTACCGGGTATATGATTGACAAACCTGCTGCAGTAGTCGCTTTCTTTATCAGGTAACCGGTCCCATCGGTTTCAATCATATTGGTATTGCTGAAAGTTCCGGTAATGGCCCCTGTCCCCGTATTGGCCAGAGTAAGGTTATAGTCGCCCAGTTGTATGATACCCGTATTAAGGTTCAATACATTACTTATCGAAACATCATTACATAGAATAGATGTCCCCCCCCCGTTTTTTGTCAGGTTATAATAAGTCCCTTCAATTACAGACAGTGAAGTGCCTGTATAAGTAACAGTTCCACCGGAAGCATTCATTGTTCCACCGCATGCGGTAACTCCGTTAAAAGTAATATTACTGGTTGTATTAATTTGTCCGGATGCAGAAAAAGCACCGTTAACAACAGTATTACCCTGCATTGCAAACGGGCCGGCACCACTCAAATTAAGATTATAATAAGCATAAGCTGCAATATTTTGAGATCCGGAACCATTGAATTCGACAGTACATCCGGTATAATTCGGGTTAAAACTTCCGATGCTTGTGATAATTCCTCCTATCTGTAATAATCCTGCCCCGGTAAAGGTCAGATCATTTCTGTTTGCATTATTTCCCATGCTGATATCTCCGGAAACTGTTAATGTTCCGGTAGAAATGCGAACAGAGCAATCCCTATTGTCATTCCATGAATTCGAACTTATTAGGGAACCACAAATTATAGTGCCGCCGTCCACATGAAGTGCAGCAACCCTATTATTTTGAGCAGGAGGTGTAAGAGTAATATCATTGATTACAGTAAGTACTTCTCCATTATTACAGGATAAAACCGAACTTCCATTACCGTTATTTATTATAAGTGTACCAATTGAATTAGCTGGGGTAACATCTAATGTAACACTATACCCGCTTCTTATGGTCACTAATCCAGGTGAACTAAACTGACCTGGATAACCATCTCCAGCATTTGCATTTCTCCAGCCACCAGCATATATTTGCCATACATTAATCGTAGTCCAATTCCCATTATTTCTAGTTCTGTAATCACCATTCGTTTGTGAAAATACAGAAGTTGAAACAATACAGAAAAATAATAGCAGAAGTCCTGCTTTTCGCAATAATTTCGGAGTAATTAATAAATTGAGTAATCTATTAAAGTATGTCAGTTTTTTATATAAATGTGTCTTTCCAATCATAATCAGGCGTTTCAATAATTCACCATTCCAATGTGAATGATTTATTATAATCATTCTCATAAAAGGATCCCTTATAAACCGGACAAAACCCATTATATAACCGATGTAGAATTTTTAGTCCGGGGCAGGAAACCACTGTTAACATTAGGGATGCTTTTAATTGAAAGTCGTTTTTGAGAGAATTTGTTATATGAGACAAAACAGCGTAAATTCTATTCAATACATTGTATATTAATAAGTTAACAATATTAAAATTCGGCTTATTCATATCATTCATTCCTCAAATCAGACTTATTTTAACAGAATGCCTTTACTAAATGACTGTATTTAAGTTATGTATTCTGTTATCGACCTTAACGAAAAACCGGAAGTTAGGTTACATCAATTTTGTAACACATACTGGATAATTGATGAAAAATAGGATAAAATTGATATATGCGGGTAATAAAGTTATTAACAATAATGATGTATTTTAATTACCCACATGATAGGCAGGCCCCGTCTCAGGAAGCTTGAAAAAAGTAGCATTTACAGCATTGGAAGTCCCATTACACCCAATATTATCTGTAACAATTACCTGAACCGGAACATCAACAGTAACGCCTGTATTCACTATTCTTGTTACATTCTGGATTTGCGCTGTGCCGGCAGCAACTCCATCAACATTCCAATTATATAAAGCAAATCCGGATCCTGCATTAAAGGTAGCTATCTCACCGGAACAAACTGTATCGGGTATTAGTGTAATTGTAATTGCAGCAGGTTCTGTAAGAATCAGGCTTGCATCGAGTGTATCAACACAAACTGTAGAATTGGCATCCCGTATGCGGACATCATAAGAACTTGCTGATAATCCGGTAAAATCTCCTGATGTTCCCCATGCCGTTCCTCCGTCAATAGTATATTCGTATACCCCACTGCCACCCGACGGTGAACTGATAGTAATTGATCCGTCATTACCGGAATTACATGTAATATTTGTAGAAGAAACGGAGGCTGTAACATTACAGGTTGTTCCACCACCAATAAGAATATTTACAAAATCTGAAAGTCCCGGATCAT
The DNA here is from genome assembly GCA_963748095.1 of uncultured Bacteroidales bacterium. GTDB lineage: Bacteria > Bacteroidota > Bacteroidia > Bacteroidales > UBA10428 > CAVVIO01. The sequence goes on along the minus strand of CAVVIO010000045.1, from coordinate 48,989 downwards.
TTGCTGCCAGGGTAGTTTCGTCGCCGGTGTAGGTATATCCGGGAGCGTAAGGTGTGTCATCAAATATATACACTTCACCTGTACCATCGAAATACACGATTCTCATTTTTAGTAAAATCACCGGCAAATACAACCCTACCTCCATTATTCAGAACACCATTACTTCCGTTTTGGTCGCCGATCAAATCCCCCAGTACGATAAGCAATGCGTTTGGCCCAATAGTGAGAGTGGGATTCAACAAAGTAAGGTTGCCGGTAATTACCAATGTGTCACAGATATTCATCTGCCCTCCATTAAGGGTCAGATCGCCGTTAAGGGTTACGTATCCGTTTATGCAGGTAGTAAAACTATACAAGGGATTTGTTGGTGGTGGAATAGCCCGCCAGGTCTCATTGGGTGTTGCCCATGTTGAAGCTTCTTCCCAGTTACCTGTGTAATTATCCCTACTAGCCACCTGTGAACCAACACAACAACTCCCTGCGGGCAAAACCTCTGCATATACCGTATCTTTTGCGCTACAACCTTCATTATTAAAAACAGTCAATACATAATTCCCGGTCATATTAGTGGTAGCCGGTGAAAGATTGGCATTTTGAGCGGAAGAAGCAAATGATGACGGTCCCTGCCAGCTGTAGGTCATCGGCCAGGTTCCTGTTCCCGGATTAGCATTGGAAGAAAGGGAAAGTGTTTGTCCTTCTTCAACAGGACTTGTTGCCGAAATTGAGGTAATCACAGGAACACCTGCGGAGGTTACTGTTACAGGATCTGGTGAACCTGTAAGATTATAATTTGTTCCACCCACGGTGAAAGCCACATCATAATTACCAGTTATAGTTGCCTGATAAGTATAACTGTTTGCACCAGCTATAGATGTCCCGTTCCTGTACCATTGATAGGAACTGCCATCATTACGAATATAAAGTGTTACAGGGCTGCTTCCACAAATCAACGGATTAGAAGGTAATATTTGGGAAGAAGTTCCTGAAATAAAACCACCTACATCGGGATTATCCAACAGTGCATCCTCCCCTCCCACTACATCTGAAGGTAAGCAGGTTGCATTCTGCCCGCAACTCGACTGACCTGTTACAAAAAGTAAAGTGTCACCACTGGGCGCAGTAACCTGTGAATTATTACCTTGTGAAAAATCACCTAAAACAATAAAATAACTGGAAAGATCTATTTCCACACGGTTATCGGAAATTACATTCCCGTAAACCACTACCATGGCATTATTGTGCACATTGAAGTATCCGTTGTTCCCTATAGTAAGATTTCCGTAAATGACCAGTGTATCATATACATCCAGAACTATACCATTATTCAGGGTAAGATCGGTATTGCGCACCACATAACCGTAAATATCCACATAATCATTATTTGACAAATTTCCATTACCAATTAACCATGTGGCAGCATCTTCCCAGTTTCCCTTATGGTTGTCTTTGGACTGATGATCCTGCGACATGCCAATCAGTGAATTCAATAATCCGATAAAAAGTGTAAAAATGAAAATTCTTTTACTCATGAATAGCTTTCTTATACTTTATTCCATTAGGGCACATGAAATTTAACGGGATGTTATTCAATAAGTTTCATTAAAACTTCACTATTCCAGTAAACTCAAATTTCAGAAGACGAATCACTTTTTTCCTTAACGAAATTATTATTAATATTTGTCAGGTTTAAACTGTGTATTACCCAATAAGATAATTTAAATAAAGTCTTAATTTTTAAGATGAATTAAGTATGATGATAACTGAAATTCTATTCACTTCGAAAATAGATAAAACAACAACACTGTAAAAACAAAATCGGCTCAGGTACAAACTGAGCCGATTTTGAAAGGAAATGGGTTTTTATCAATTATTACAGACTCTTTATCTCACTCACCAGTTTTTGTAATGTATCTTTTGCATTTCCGAATAACATCCTTGTCTTATCGTTATAAAACAGGTAGTTCTCGATAGCAGCATAACCTTTCCCCATCCCACGCTTCATCACAATTATATTTTTAGCTTCGTACGCTTTGATAATCGGCATTCCGTATATCGGGCTGGAAGGATCATCATTGGCAGCTGGATTTACCACATCATTGGCACCGATCACCACCGCCACATCCGTATTCGGCATATCGGGATTGATGTCATCCATTTCCACCAATTTTTCATAGGGCACATCGGCTTCTGCCAGTAATACATTCATATGTCCGGGCATACGTCCGGCTACCGGATGAATAGCATATTTCACCTCCACACCTTTTTCGGATAATAACTTATCCAGCTCACTGCAGGTATGCTGTGCCTGTGCGGCAGCCAATCCATATCCGGGGATGATCACTACTTTTTGTGTATAGGCCAGTAATACGGCGGCATCGCTTAAAGATATTTCTTTAATTATTCCTTTTTCATGGTCAATACCGGCAACTCCACCACCACCAAATGCACCTATTATTACATTCAGTAATGAACGGTTCATTGCCCGGCACATTAAAATGGTGAGAATGGTACCGGCAGCGCCCACCAGGATACCACCAAGTATCATAGCTTCATTACTGTAAATGAAACCTGCCATAGCGGCTGCTATTCCCGTGAATGAATTCAACAGGGAAATAACCACCGGCATATCAGCCCCGCCAATAGGCATCACAAAAGTTACACCGTAAACCAGTGATATTGTCAAAAGGACATATATCCACCATGCCGGCGCTTCTGTTCCGAACAGCAGGTAAAGGGTAATTAAGACTATAACAGCGAGAAACAGCAGGTTTATATATTTCATTACAGGCGCCATAATATCACCTACTTTCCCGTCGAGTTTACCATAAGCGTACATACTGCCGCTAAATGCAATACTCCCGATAATAAGTCCGAGTAAGGTCACAAGTGTAGATGAATTATTCGGATTGGAGAATTCCATAAGGGCAACCAGTGCTGATGCAGCCCCACCGGTAGCATTATAAAAAGATACCATTTGAGGCATGGCCGTCATTTTTACCCGCCGGGCCATTATAGCCCCAACAATGGTACTAATGCTAATAACAATAATAATAAGAATAATATTGGGTAAAGCGATGGTATTTCCGGCAGCATCTTTATGAAGAAACAGGGTGGTAATCATGGCCAGCACCATACCTGCAGCGGCCCAAAGATTTCCACGTCTGGCCGTTTCCGGATGACTTAATAACTTCAAACCGATAACAAATAAAATAGCGGCTACCAGGTAGCTGAGTTGTAATATTACGTCACCGGAAGTGACTCCTAATTGTTCCAATGTCTTCATAAATTATTTTGTTTTTTTTCTTTTTTTAAACATTTCAAGCATTCTGTCGGTGACTACAAATCCACCTGCCACGTTAAGGGTAGCAAGAAATACAGCTAATATGCCAAGAATAAGATTTGCAGATATTCTGGTTAAATCGGCATGCCCAAGCAATATGATCCCGCCGATTATTATCACTCCGCTAATAGCATTAGCTCCCGACATCAGGGGTGTATGCAACACAGAAGGCACATTAGATATTACTTCGATCCCTAAAAAGACCGAAAGTACAATGATAAAAATAGCATCTTTATAATTGTAGAAAAAAACGAGTATGTTTTCCATAGTATGATTATTTTGCTGTTATGTGTTCTTTCACTTTTTCATTTACAACTTCTCCGTTATGCGTAAGGCAAGCTCCCTTCAGAATCTCATCTTCAAAATTAAGGTTCAGGTTTCCCTCTTCATCCACAAGTAGTTTTATGAAGTTAATGCAGTTTTTACCAAACATTGAACTGGCGTCTTTCGGCATGCCCGATGGATATTCAGAATTCCCGATGATGGTTACCTGGTTTTTCTCAATTACTTTATTGTTTTCTGTCAACTCGCAATTACCTCCTGTAGAAGCAGCCAGATCGATTATAACTGAACCGGCCAGCATTTGTTCTACGGTTTCCTTTTTTACCAGTAAAGGCGCTTTTCTACCAGGAATCTGGGCCGTACAGATTATCACATCCGATTTTACAGCATGATCGTGTATCAGCTGGGCTTGTTTCTTTTTAAAATCTTCGGTTTGTTCAACAGCATATCCTCCGGCGGAGGCATCTTCTACAGCTCCTTCCACTTCCACAAATTTGCCGCCCAGGCTCTTTACTTCCTCTTTAACAGCCGACCGTACATCGAATACTTCCACTACAGCTCCAAGTTTACGTGAAATGGCTATGGCTTGTAATCCTGCCACTCCTGCACCCAGGATTAAAACTTTGGCAGGTTTTATTGTTCCTGCTGCTGACATAAACATTGGGAAAAACTTGGAAAGATGACTGGCTGCATCCAAAACTGCTTTATAACCCGCAATAGTAGCCATGGAGGATAATATATCCATTGACTGTGCCCGGGAAATTCGGGGCACCAACTCCATACTGAAAGATGTAATCTTGCTTTTAGCCAATTCTTTCACCAATTCTTTATTGAAGAAAGGGTCCATCATGGCAATGATTACCTTTTTTTCCTTTATATTCTTTATTTCCTCAATTTCCGGTGGATTTATTTTTAAAAGAATGTCTGCTTGTTTTAACAATTCATCGCGCGAAACTATTGCTGCCCCGGCTTCTGTATACTGATTGTCGGCAAAAAAAGCTTTTTCACCGGCTTTCTTTTCTACAAGTACTTCCAGTTTCAAACCTTTTAATGCTTTCACACCTTCCGGTATAAGTGCAACCCTGTTTTCCGGTCCACTTTCTTTGAGTATTCCTATTTTCATATTGTATTTTTGCTTTGAAAGTTAGTATAACACTTGCTCCCCCGTTTTGTTTAGTCATTTACTTAAGCAAGTTAAAAATTTATACGGTCGTTGACAATGTTTTTCCCTATAAATAAGAGCTATAAGGCATATTAATTTATTTCTGTTTTACATAATCCTGATTTCATTTAACAAAAATAAGCAGTTAGATATGTTCAAGTCATTGTACCTTTTTCAGCTGAATCCCGGCTTGTAATTTATATTGAATTTAAATAGCTTTTAATGTTCATTTTATCCGATTAATAATCAACAATTTGATAGTTGTAATGTTGAAGGGATAGTAAATGTATTCCTGTAAGTACTAATTTTGGAACATTTTTAACAAGAAATTGTAAAACTCGCACTTACATGAACAGGATAGTCGCAAAGAAACATTTTTCAGAAAATGTAGTGCAACTCGAGATCGAAGCTCCCGAGATTGCTCAAAAGCGCAAAGCAGGACACTTTGTTATTGTAAAAATAGGGAAGGCCGGTGAACGGATTCCCCTGACAATATCACAGGCCGATAAAGATAAGGGCACAATTACCCTGGTTATACAAAAAGTGGGAGTTACCTCACACAAAGTAACCTCGTTAAATATAGGTGATTACTTAACCGATGTAGTGGGCCCATTGGGCCAGGCAACACATATTACTAATATTGGAACCGTTTTATGCGCCGGAGGCGGTGTAGGAGTTGCCCCTTTGCTACCCATCGTGGAAGCAATGAAAAACGCAGGGAACAGGGTAATTACTGTATTGGCTGCCAGAACAAAGGATTTAGTAATACTTGAGGAACAGATGAAAGCCCATTCCGACGAAGTAATCGTAATGACCGATGACGGTACCTACGGAAGAAAAGGACTGGTTACGCAGGGAATGGAAGAAATTATTGCCCGCGAAAAGGTAAACCAGGCTGTTGTTATCGGTCCGGCAATTATGATGAAGTTTGCTGCCCTTACAACCAAAAAGTATAATATCCCAACTGTAGCAAGTCTGAATACCATTATGGTAGATGGTACAGGAATGTGCGGAGCCTGCAGAGTTTCGGTAGAAGGAAAAACAAAATTCGTGTGTATTGATGGCCCCGAATTCAATGCCCATGAAGTTGACTTTGACGAATTACTGACAAGGCTCGGTGCATACAGGGATATGGAAAAAGAAGCATACGAACAATACCTGCAGATTAATAGTTAAAATAATTGTAGAAATCATATAAAGATGAGTTTTGATCCGGAATATCTCAAGAAATTAAGAGATGAAGAATGGCGAGTTAAGCTGAGACAAACATTAAAAAACAAGGAACGGACAAACCGGGAAAGGATTAAAATGCCCGAACAGGAACCGGATGTCCGTAACAAAAATAACCTGGAAGTTAACCAGGGTCTCTCTGTTGATCAGGCTGTAAGTGAAGCACAACGATGCATCGACTGTCCCTCACCTACCTGCATTACTGGTTGCCCGGTAGAAATAAACATTCCCGCTTTTATTAAAAAAATTGAGGCCGGAGATTTCCTGGGTTCAGCCAAAGTACTAAAAGAAACGAATGCTCTTCCGGCGGTATGTGGACGTGTATGCCCACAGGAAGCTCAATGTGAGTCACAGTGTTTTTACACACAAAAACTTAAAAAACCGGCTGTGGCTATTGGAAATCTTGAAAGGTTTGCTGCCGATTACGAACGCAACAGCGGGAATATTTCTGTTCCGGAAGCAGCGGAAAAGAATTCAATTAAAGTAGCCGTCATCGGTTCAGGCCCCGGAGGCCTGGCAGCCGCAGGCGACCTGGCAAAATTGGGGTACGAGGTTACCGTATTCGAAGCATTGCATGAGATAGGCGGCGTGTTGAAGTATGGTATCCCCGAATTCAGACTGCCCAACATAATTGTCGATGTTGAGATAGATAACCTGAAAAAACTGGGGGTGAACTTCGTGACAAATTTTGTTGTTGGGAAAACTGCCTCTTTCGATGATTTAAGAGAACGTGGATTTGTTGCTTTCTTTGTAGCAAGTGGCGCCGGATTGCCAAGGTTCATGAATATCCCCGGTGAGAACTATGTGGGAATTTTTTCATCAAATGAGTACCTTACCAGGATCAACCTGATGGGTGCAGCTAAAAAAGACTTTGACACACCTGTATTATCTGGTAAAAAAGTAGCCGTTATCGGAGGAGGTAATACAGCCATGGATTCGGTGAGAACAGCAAAACGCCTTGGGGCCGAACGGGCAATGATTGTTTATCGGCGGTCATTTGAAGAGATGCCTGCGCGTATCGAAGAGCTTCACCATGCCCGGGAAGAAGGAATCGAATTTCTGAATTTAAACAGTCCGGTAGAATATTTCGCTGACGAACAGGGACGTGTGAACCGTATGCGGATCCAGAAAATGGAACTTGGAGAGCCTGATAGTTCGGGTCGTAGAAAACCGATACCTTTAGAAGGATCTGAATACGATATTGATGTGGACCTGGTTGTGGTTAGTGTCGGCGTATCTCCCAATCCGATCATTCCGCATGCTTTACCGGAACTGAAAATGACACGATGGAGCACGATTGAAGTAAATCAGGAAAACATGCAATCGAATATACCCGATATCTTCGCAGGAGGAGATATTGTGCGGGGCGGAGCTACTGTGATCCTTGCCATGGGTGACGGACGAAAAGCTGCTGCCGGCATTCATCAATATATTCAGTCGAACGTTTTAAAAACAACCAAATAAATTAACCTGAAAATGGCAGATTTATCTACAAAATACCTCGGGCTTCAATTAAAAAACCCATTCATCGCTGCAAGCAGCAGCCTGACATCGTCTGTAGAAAATATCAAAAAACTCGAAAATGCAGGAATTGCAGCGGTAGTGCTTAAATCGATATTCGAAGAAGAGATTCTTCTTGAAACAAAAGAGAGCCTGCATGAAGCTGAAAAAAATTCGATGATCTATACAGATTTATCGGAAACACTTGATTACATTGACCTTCATGTAAAAGAAGATAACCTGGCCGGATATCTGAACCTTATAAGGCAGGCAAAAGATGAAACCCTGATTCCTGTTATTGCCAGTATCAATTGTATTACTTCTTCGGAATGGACTTCTTTTGCCAAAGAAATAGAACAGGCTGGTGCCGATGCACTGGAGTTGAATATTTTTCTCAATCCATCTGATCTGACTGACTCTGATTTTGAGGAAACCTACCGGCAGATTATAAAGAAAGTACTGACTGCCATATCAATACCTGTTGCAGTAAAAATAAGCCAGTATTTTACAAAAGTCAGTCGGACTATTCAAAATATTTCAAATTCAGGAGTTGCAGGTATTGTACTTTTTAACCGTTTCTATTCCCCGGATATCGATCTTGAAAAGCTCGAAATAGTTCCGGCAGATCAATTCAGCAGTGCCACAGATTACCTGTTGCCGCTACGCTGGACGGCCCTGATGTCGGGGAAAACAGGATGTGACCTTGCCGCATCCACAGGTATACATTCCGGAGAAACAGCCCTGAAATTAATACTTGCAGGAGCTTCTGCCGTGGAAATTGCATCGGTACTTTATAAAAATGGAATTGATTATACCGGCAACCTAATCACCCAGATGGACAACTGGATGGAACAACATCATTACAATTACCTGGAACAACTGAAAGGTAAGTTCAGTCAGCAATCTGTAAAAGATCCGGCGGCTTATGAACGTATGCAGTTCATGCGGCATTTTAGCGGAATCGAATAAATCCAGATCTCAGGATTTTATAAAAATTGCTGTCTGAAATACAATTCATAAGTAGAACTATATCAAAATAAAATACTTGTTGCCGGTTATACTACAATAATTGTATCCTGTTTTTCATATTTCATAGCATTCATGTTAATACAATATTACCCCACTTCCCATAATTTCGGAATATGAAGTATTTAATAACCCGGAGACATTTTAATTACGCAGTTGAATTCATAGATAAATGCCCGGAATATTTCTATTTTCTTCCTGTAATACCATTAGATGAAAGTTTTTTTTAACTTTGAACTAAAAGGCACGTATTCTGTTCCATTATAAAAAATTTTAAAGGTAGATGGACAAATTTTCCTATCTGGGTAACGCTGAAACCGAAACGATTGAAGAGTTGTACAGGCAATTTAAGGGAGACCCGGAATCGCTTGATAAAAGCTGGCAGGATTTTTTCAAAGGATTTGAATTTGCACGCACTAACTTTCAGCCAGAAAGCGGCAGAGGTGAGATTTCAAATGAACTTGACAAAGAGTTTAAAGTAATCAACTATATACACACATTTCGCAGACGTGGTCACTTATTTACCAAAACAAACCCGGTAAGAACCAGAAGAAAATATTTTCCGACACTTGACCTCGAAAATTATGAACTTTCGGAAGATGACCTGGATAAGGAATTTCATGCAGGTAAGGAAATTGGTATCGGAACAACCACCTTGCGAAAAATTGTTGAGCACCTCAATGAAACATATTGCCAGTCGATTGGTTCAGAATACATGTTTATCCGCAACCCGAATAAAACCAACTGGCTGCAACACAAAATCGAGAGCACTAAAAACCAGACTAATTTCTCAGTAGAAGAGAAAAAACAGATCTTCGATGAACTGAAAAAGGCTGTAGGATTTGAAAGTTTTATACACAAAAAATTTGTTGGACAAAAAAGATTTTCACTGGAAGGAGCCGAAACATTGATACCCGCCCTCAGAGGTATTCTTGAGAAAGGATCGGAGCTTGGCATTACCGATTTTACACTGGGCATGGCTCACAGGGGAAGATTGAACGTGCTTGGCAATATCATTGAAAAACCTTATGAGAATATATTGCAGGAATTCGTAGCCGAAGATTACGAAGCAGGTATCGCTCTTGGAGATGTTAAATATCATTTGGGATACGGAAACCGGATAACTACTTCATCAGGTGTTGTCGTAGATCTAAATATGGCCCCCAATCCCAGTCACCTCGAAACTGTTTCGCCAATTATTCAAGGCATTGCCCGTGCCAGAATCGATCATTTATACAAAGGTGATTTTACCAAACTCGCACCTATTCTTATACATGGTGATGCAGCTATTGCAGGACAGGGCATAGTATATGAAGTAATTCAAATGTCGGAACTTAATGGTTACCGTACCGGTGGGACTATCCATCTTATTATCAACAACCAGGTAGGATTTACGACTAATTACCTCGATGCCAGATCAAGTACCTACTGTACCGATGTAGGGAAAGTCACCAAGGCTCCTATATTTCATGTTAACGGCGATGACGTGGAAGCGCTTGTTCATATTGTACGCCTGGCCATGGAATACCGCCAGAATTTTTATACCGATGTTTTTATTGATATTCTTTCTTACCGAAAATACGGACACAACGAGGGGGATGAACCACGTTACACTCAGCCTGTCCTTTACAAACAGATAGCCAACCACCCAAATCCACGGGATATCTATGCCGAGCAACTCGTTAAAGAAGGAATATATACCCCTGAAGAGATCAAAAAACTGGAAGATGATTTTGACAACTTCCTGGAAGAAAAACTGGAGATATCAAAGAAGCTGGGAAAAGTAAAGATACAGCAGTTTCTGCATGGAGACTGGAAAGAATTTAAATATGCAGAAAAGGATGATTTTGAAAAACATTATACCAGTAAATTAACAAAAGAACTGTTGCTTTTCCTGGCTAACAAAATAAATTACCTGCCAGAAAATGAAAAGTTCATTCGCAAGACACATAAACTGGTAGAAGAGCGAATGCACATGATGGAAGAAGAAAGTATCGATTGGGCTATGGGAGAGTTACTCGCTTATGGAAGTATTTTATTCAGCGGGCATTCAGTAAGGATAAGCGGTCAGGATTCGGTAAGGGGAACCTTTGCTCACAGGCATGCTGCTCATGTTATAGAAGATACGGATAAAACTTTTACACCCCTGAAATACATTGATAAAAGTCAGGGTGCCTTTAATATTTACAATTCACCTCTTAATGAATACGGAGTTCTGGGTTTCGAATACGGATATGCCCTTGCCTATCCGAAAGGTCTGACCATCTGGGAAGCACAGTTCGGTGATTTTCATAATGTTGCTCAGGTTATTATTGATCAGTATATCAGTGCAGCAGAAGAAAAATGGGGACTCATGAACGGACTGGTTTTGTATCTTCCGCATGGATTCGAAGGACAGGGACCCGAACATTCAAGCGCCAGAATCGAACGTTTTCTATCTCTTGCAGCACGAAACAATATGCAGATCATCAATCCCACCACACCTGCTAACCTGTTTCATGTTTTACGTGAAAGTGTTTACCGGAATTTCAGAGTGCCACTAGTTATCTTCACACCCAAAAGCCTGTTGCGGCATCCCAAATGTAAATCATCCCTTGATGAGCTGGTTGACGGTAAATTCAGGGAAGTAATTGATGATGACAATGTGGATGTGAATGAAGTCAGAAGACTTGTATTTTGTTCCGGTAAAATTTATTACGACCTTCTGGAAAGAAAAGAAGAATTAAATGCCAGGGACATAGCACTGGTGAGACTTGAGCAGTTGCATCCTTTCCCGACCAATCAGATAGCAGCTATCCGAAAAAAATACAAAAATGTCCTGCTTACATTATGGGTACAGGAAGAACCCCAGAATATGGGCGCATGGCGGCATGTTCAGCATGAATTCAAGGAATGGGACATTCTGCCGGTGGCACGGCAGGCCAGTGGAAGCCCGGCAACAGGTCTTTTCAAGCTGCACCAGATCGGGCAAAAAGAAATTATCAATAAAGTATTTCGCGAATGTATCTGCGAAAATCAGTTAAAATACTGCGGATTAAAATGCCACGACGGTAGTATCCGTGAAGAAATTCTCAAACAGCACCAATATTTTCTATATAACGATCAAAAAGGATGATTATAGAAATTAAAATACCGAGTCCTGGAGAGTCCATATCAGAAGTTGAAATTGCCAGTTGGCTGGTATCCGATGGAGATGTGGTGGAAAAAGACCAGGAAGTTGCCGAAGTTGAATCGGATAAAGCTACATTACCATTAATAGCCTCTGAAGCAGGTAAAATAAAAATCCTGGCCAATACCGGCGAAACTATCAAAGTTGGAACTGTTGCCTGTACAGTTGACACCAGTTTCACACCAGAAAATAACAAAAAGGAAAGCCCGGTCTCCGAAAAACCAGAAGAAACAAATGAGCCTGTAGTTAAGGAATCTAAAACACTTGCACAGGAAGAAAGCCAGACATTATTAAAACAGGAAGCTACGGAAACCAAGAAGTTAACGATTCAGGAAACAAAGGCTGAAGAAACGAAAAAAGAAGAATCTTCTGTTAAAGTAACCCCTCTGGCCCGAAATAAAATGAAAGAAAATGGCTTGTCGGTGGATGATATATTAAAAGGTTTGAAAAAGATCACTTCGAAGGAGGTTGATGAGGTTATGTCTTACACTTCATCTGCCGATTACAAACCTGATATTGAAAGAAAAATCACCAGGGAAAGTTCCAGAAACAAAATGTCGATGTTGCGCCGTAAATTAAGTCAGCGGCTTGTAGCTGTGAAAAATGAAACAGCCATGCTCACTACTTTCAATGAAGTGGACATGAGTGAGGTAATTTCACTTCGGAAGCTATATCAAAAACAATTTGTGGAAAAACATGGAATTAAACTCGGGTTTATGTCATTTTTCACGAAAGCAGCTACTGAAGCACTGCTTTCATTTCCAAAAGTTAATTCTTATATCGATGGAGAGGAACTGGTGACTCCTTCCTATACAGACATTGGGATAGCTGTACAGACAGATAAAGGTCTTACTGTGCCCATACTTAGAAATACGGAAGTAATGAGCCTGGCCGATATGGAAAAGTTAATTGCTGATCTTGCGACGAAAGCCAGAGCTAACCGATTGTCTATTGAAGAAATGACAGGAGGAACATTTACAATCACTAACGGGGGTATCTTCGGATCAATGCTATCTACACCTATACTTAACCCCCCGCAGGCGGCCATACTAGGCATGCATAATATTGTTGAACGGCCTGTGGCCATAAACGGAAAAGTAGAAATCAGGCCCATTATGTATGTTGCTCTTTCATACGATCATCGTATAATTGATGGCCGTGATTCCGTTAGTTTTTTGAAAAAGATCAAAGAACTGATAGAATCGCCCCGTAACATGTTGTTCGGAACGAAAGATCCGGACCGGTTATTACTCGGACTCTAATCTAAAAAAACTCATTATATGCCTCAATTTGATTATTATATAAATTCACCCGATAGTTCAGCGAAATGGCCACTTGACAGAGAGATTCTGAATATCTTAAATTCAGAAGATATTAATGGTTTTCACAATTCATTTCGCACATATGCCCCCACTCCGTTGCTGGGCCTTCCTAACCTGGCTTCTGTACTGGGAGTTAAAAGTATAATGGTGAAAGATGAATCGAAACGTTTTGGTGTACAAGCTATAAAATCTTTAGGCGCATTGTACGCAATGAGTAAAATTCTGGATACACGTACCGGCAGGCAAACATTTTGTACAGCTACCGATGGTAATCATGGTTGGGCTGTGGCATATGCGGCCAGGTATTTCGATCAGAAAGCAGTAGTATTTGTTCCCGAAAACACAGTAAGATCACGAATAGAAAACATAGAGAATGAGAATGCTGATGTACACGTTGTAAGAGGTGACTACGATCAGGCAGTAGAAGAAGCCCGGCTTTACGCCAGACAAAAACCTGCCATACTCATTCAGGATACCTCGTGGGAAGGATATGAAATGGTCCCGGCCATGATCACTGTCGGCTATCTGACCCAGATGCTGGAAATTGAAGATCAGATCAACGACGAAGAAAGACCTTTTTTTGACATAATAATATTACAGGGAGGTGTAGGTACATGGCCTTCATCGGTGGTTCATTATTTCAAATCCACATATAAAGAAAACAGCCCTAAAATAATTATTGCAGAGCCGTATGAGTCAGATTGTTTACTCGAATCAGCAAAACGAAAGAAACGGTCCACTACCAAGAAATCGCAACACACTATTATGGCCGGATTGAATTGTGGTACACCTTCAAAAATTGCCTGGGAAATATTGCAAAAAGGCGTGGATGCTTTTATTTCCATCCCCGATGAATATGCTATCAGGGCAATGAAACAATTTTATAATCCCATGAAAGATGACCCGCAAATTGAATCGGGTGAAGCAGGAGCTGCCGGTCTGGGTGCTTTGATGGCATTGATGCTTGAAAAAGAACTGGAAAATCTTAAAAAGAAGATAGGAATTAATAAAGATTCCAACTTACTTATATTTAATACAGAAGGAATTACCGATCCCGTTTTTTTTCAGGAAAATATAACCACTCCAATACCATAGATCATGAAAAAAATTGTACTGGCATTAATCGCATTTTGCATTTTAACTTTGCCCTTAAAATCCCAGGATCGCGTTACCGGGAAAACTTTTGCCACCCGGTCTGAAGTCATCGCACAACACGGAATGGCAGCCACCAGTCAGCCGCTGGCCACGCAGGTTGCACTTGATATTTTAAAAAAAGGCGGAAATGCCATTGACGCGGCCATTGCTGCAGATGCTATGCTCGGACTGGTTGAACCTACAGGTAGTGGTGTGGGTGGCGATCTGTTTGCCATTGTATGGGATGCCAAAACGCAAAAATTATACGGATTGAATGCAAGTGGAAGATCCCCACGTAGCCTGACACTCGACTATTTCAAAAAAAACGGTTATGAAAAAATTCCGCCATATGGCCCGCTTCCTGTTTCTGTTCCCGGATGTGTCGATGGCTGGTATGAACTGCATAACAAATTTGGTAATCTACCCATGCAGGATATCCTGCAACCAGCAATTAATTATGCCCGTGAGGGTTTTCCGGTTTCGGAACTGATTGCTTATTATATGAATCTCAGTTCTCGTGTTTTGTCAAAATATCCCGGGTTTAAAGAAACTTACATGCCTAATGGACATACACCTGCGAAAGGAGAAGTATTTAAGAACCCTGATCTGGCCAATACACTGGAAAAAATTGCTGCGAAAGGAAGAGATGAATTTTACAAGGGGGATATTGCCCGAACAATCGCCCGGTTCATAAAAGAACAGGGTGGTTTTTTAAGTTACGAGGATCTGGCCTCTCATCATTCCGAATGGGTAAAACCTTTATCTGCCAATTATCGTGGATATGACATTTGGGAGCTTCCGCCCAACGGACAGGGTATTGCCGCCTTACAAATGTTGAATATACTTGAAGGATATGATATCGCTGCCATGGGATTTGGAAGCGCTGATTACATTCACACTTTTGTGGAAGCAAAAAAACTGGCATACGAAGATCGGGCAAAATATTATGCCGATCCTGATTTTGTGAAGATCCCGGTTGAAAAGCTCATTTCAAAAGAATATGCTGCCGAACGAAGAAAACTTATTAATCCTGACAGGGCAGCACGCAGCTATGATGCCGGCGAACTGGAACAGGGAAATACTATTTATCTCACCACAGCAGATAAAGACGGTAATATGGTTTCCCTTATTCAAAGCAATTACCGGGGGATGGGGTCGGGTATGATCCCAACCGGACTGGGCTTCATGCTACAGGACAGAGGTGAATTGTTTTCATTGAAAGAAGGTCATAATAACGTGTATGCTCCCGGAAAAAGGCCTTTCCATACCATTATTCCCGCATTTATTACCAAAGACGGAAAACCCTATATCAGTTTTGGGGTAATGGGTGGTGCCATGCAACCTCAGGGACATGTTCAGATTGTGGTTAATCTTATCGATTTTAAAATGAACCTTCAGGAAGCCGGTGATGCACCAAGAATTCAACATATTGGTTCGTCGCAGCCCACCGGAGAAGTGATGAAAGATGGCGGCACTGTATGTCTCGAGTCGGGATTCCCCTACGAGTCTATTCGTGAATTAATGAAAAAAGGACACAAGGTAGGCTATGATCTTGGGGGATATGGCGGATATCAGGCTATTATGTACGACTGGAAAAACAAAGTCTATTACGGTGCTTCCGAATCAAGAAAAGACGGAGAGGCAGCAGGGTATTAATATATTTACAGTATAGAATTTTTAAAAATCTTAATTTTTCAATGGTAAGGTAAAACTGAATTCCGCTCCTTCCCCGTAAGTACTATTTACAAAAATTTGTCCCCCGTTTTTTTCCACGAAATCTTTACAAAGAAGAAGACCGAGTCCCGTACCTTTTTCGCCGTCTGTCCCTTCAGCAGTAACTGTTTTATCAATCTTGAATAAACTATTCTTGATTTCATCGGAAATGCCGATACCTGTGTCTTTTATAGAAATGGCTGCCCAACCTTCACTTTTCTTCATCTCCAGAATAATATTTCCACCATGAGGAGTAAATTTAATAGCATTGCTAAGCAGATTACGTAAAACTACCTGGATCATTTCATAATCGGCAAATACAACCACTTCTTCATTAATTCTTCTTTCAAATTGAATGGATTTTAAATGCAGATTTTCTTCCTGTAAATTATATATTTCTTCCACAACACTATTAATAAGAAAATTACGGGGTTCAAAACTGATAAGGCTGGTTTGTGTACGTGACCATTGTAACAGGTTTTCCAAAAGTATATAAACCCTTTTTGCCGAAGTATACAGAGCAGAAACATACTGGTTCCTCTTTTCATTGGTAATGGTATCCTTTTTTTGTTGCAACAATTCGGCAAACCCGAAAATAGTGTTAAACGGACTTCTCAAATCATGGGCAATAATAGAAAAAAATCTATCTTTTGACTTATTCAAATCTTCCAGCTCTGCATTTGTTTTTTCGAGAAACTCCGACTGACTGAGTAGTTCTTCGGTTTGTTCTTCAACTTGCTGTTGTCTTTCTTTAAGCTGAGTATTTGATTCATTCAGCTCAGAAGTCTGTTTAAGTAATAAATCGTTCTTCTTTCTTAATTCACTTGTTTGTTCTGCTACACGACCTTCCAGTAATTTTTTTTGCATTCTGATCATACGTAACCTAAAGTATATGAATAAATATATTCCACCAATTAAGGCAACGATCATCAATATCCTGAACCATGTTGTCATCCAGTAAGGCGGGGTAATATTAAATTCGAGTGTAGCCATGCCTTTACTCCACACACCATCTTTATTGGCCGCTTTTACCATAAACTTATATTTACCCGGTGAAAGATTGGAATAAGTAATTTTACGGTGGTCGGCACCAACATTGTTCCAGGTCTTATCTACTCCGTCGAGGTAATAAGAATATTTAATTCCATTTGGTGAAGTATACTGAAAACCGGTAAAAGTAATGCTGATTTGATTTTCTGTGTATTTAAAGGTGAGATGAGAATCATTTGTAAGGCTTTCCTTTAATATAACGTTTCCGTCGTACTCTTCACCAATTTTTAAAGGTTCATTGAAAATAGAAACTTCTGATATCAGAACTTTTGGTGGAAATGGATCATCCTTGATGCTATCGGGATAAAAAGTCGTATAACCATTCATCCCTCCAAAATACAAACGCCCGTTTTCACCTTTACAATATGATCCGCGTATAAAACTGTTCCCCTGTAATCCATCCAGGTAATCATAATTTTTAAATGTCAAATTTTCGGGATCGAATTTTGACAATCCTTTGTCAGTACTCAACCATAAATTTCCTTTATCGTCTTCAATAATTCCTTTTATTGTACTGTTTGGTAATCCGTCCTTAGTGGTAAAGGATGTAAAATTATCTTGTTTTTCGTTATAGCGGTTTAGTCCACGTGAAGTTCCCATCCACATATTATGCCTGGAGTCTTCACATATAGTTAAAATAATATTATCATTAATGCTTGTTGTATCACCCGGAATATTAAGGTAAGTTACAAAACGATCTTCCTTTCTTAAATATTTACTTAATCCCCAATAGGTTCCGATCCACATATTTTTTTTGGAATCTTCATAAATAGGTCGTACCCAATCATTGGCAAAATTACTTGAATCATTCATACTGTAATTTTTAAACTTCTTAGTTTGGGGATTGAACACATCTATACCTCCACCATTAGTAGCTATCCAAATATTCCCGTAGGAATCTCCGGTAATCGTATAAACATTATTATTAATCAGACTATTGGGATTATCTGGATCATGAATAAAATAGTTGAATTTCCCCGTTGTCGGATTGAACATACCCATTCCACCATGATAAAAGCCAAACCACATATTATGATGACTATCCTCGTAAATAGCTTGTGTAACCAGGCTATTCTGAGGAATTCCTGTTTTTTTATCTATGATACGGTGATATACTTTACTTTTTTTTGTGACATGATCAATAACTTCAAACCTGCCTAAATCAGAACCAGTCCATAAATTGCCTTCACTGTCTTCAAAAATGGAATATATACGATCTATTCCAAAACGTCCGGAAAATGCTGCATTGGAATATTCATGTATGAATTTTTTCTTGTTTGACTTATAGATATCAACACCGCCCTGGTAATGTCCGACCCAGAAATTGTTTTGATGATCTTTATAAACACAGGTAATTCCATTATTTAATAAAGTGAAATTATTGCTATTTTCCGGATCCAGATTTAGAAAACTATTGGCTTTAAAATTGATAATTTTAATTCCTTCGCCATCCGTTCCCATCCATAATTTATCACCATAAAATACCAACGCTTTAATATAATTTACCTGACTGTTATTTGGTATATCGTTAAAATAAAACCTGCTGAATTTTTCTGTTTTTTGATTGTAAATATTTAATCCGCCACCATAAGTACCAACAAAGACAGTACCGGTCGACGGATCACCGGACAAGGCATAAATATAATTACTGCTGATTGAATTATCTGAATCCGGATTATTCTTATATGAATAAAATGCATTCCGGTCAGGCAGGTATTTCAATAAACCCTCATCCAGTGTACCCACCCAAATGGTCTCCTCGTTGTCTTTATAAATTACTTTTACCCTGTTAACATCCTTTCCCGGGTAATTTACAGACCTTAAGGGCAAATATTTCCATGTGAAGTTTCTGGTATTCATTACATAAATTCCTATGTCGATAGTACCCATCCATAAGATGCTATCGTTATATTGACAGATGGAGGTTATGGCATGTCCATAATTATCGGAATTGGGTCCTCGTGCATAAAAATGACGGAAGCGATCTTTTTTACGGTCGTACATATCAAGAGAGCTTCGGGTACCAATCCAAAGATTACTATCTGCATCTTCAAAGAGAGTAAAAATTTCATTACTTTGAAGTGAGTTGGTATCGCCTACATTGTTGATATATTCTTTCACAGAATACCCGTCATAACGATCGAGTCCGTCATCGGTGCCGATCCAAACATATCCCTGGTAATCCATCAGCACACAATTAATAATATTACTGGATAAACCATCTACCGATGTTAGATGATCGAAACTCATTAAACTATTCTGGGAAGACGCCTGAATTCCGGTTACTAACCATACAATTAAAGTGAGATAACTATGAAAATTTATTGATGATTTCTGATATTTAAATCTGATCATTTTCTATTAAGCTTATACTTTGAAGTCATTGAACTTTTCAAAGAGTTATATTTCTAAGTATGGAATAGTGAAAACATATGTTTTCAATATAATAAATATACAAGTTAATAAATGTAGAGTATTAAAAAAAGGTATCTATTCAGATACTATACTGTTCATGTATTATTTAGTTGATAGTTACAACTTAATACGCTAATATATCTTAAAAGATTTAATTTCTTCCAAATAATTATTTATCAAACCGGTGATTTGCATCACCATTTTCTAATTTAGAATTAAAATAAACATTATTATTTCTTATAGTAATGAAATTAGCAATAAGCTCACTATCAATAAATACAGTAAAAATTTGTATTTCGGTTCATTGATAGTTTCTATATATAAAAGTTGTAGAACTAAATAATATTATTAAAAATATAGCTGATAATAACTCTCATTCAAGTTGTGTGTAACAAATTGGAAAAATAGAATGTAACTAATTTTTATCAGGATGAAAAACAAAAAACTTGTATATTCAGAAATATTATTTATCATTATAACAAAAACTATTTCATCATGCCTCATAACATAATTATTGATATTTTAGGATGGAGTGGATCTTCTGCTATTCTAATCGCCTATGCACTGGTATCCTATAATAAAGTAAAACCCAATTCCTCAATTTATCAATTTCTGAATATATTTGGTAGTGGTCTTCTACTTGTGAATACTTTTTATTTCGGTTCATTCCCGGCCTCCTTTCTTAATTTTGCCTGGATGTGCATTGGCATATTTGCACTAATATCACTCAGGTCGAAACGCAATTCAAATAGTTGAACCGGATTTACTTGCATTATTCTATTATATTTCATGAATTATTTACCAGGTAATCTAAACTCTTTAATAATTATGCTGTTAATTGAATTAGTGAAAATTAACGCATATGAATCCATCTATTTCAAAAGAAACAGTAAAGCAACTTATCCGGGATCGCCGGTCGGTTTATCCTGTAAATTTCGACCCTGATAAAAAAATAAATAATGAGGTTATTAAAGAGTTACTGGAATTGGCCGTCTGGGCTCCAAATCATGGCCACACAGAACCCTGGGAATTCAAGGTGTTTCATGGGAAAGGAGTGTATACATTTTTTGAGAAACTGAAAGAAATCTATAAAGAGACTACCCCGTCTGACAAATTCAAACAAACAAAGTACGATAAATATGCATCAAAAGCCTCACAGGTTTCTCACGTTATTACCGTGTGTATGCGCAGGGGCAACAAAGAAAATATTCCGGAAATTGAAGAAATAGAGGCCGCCGCCTGTGTAGCTGAAAATATTTATATCAGCATGAAACCTTTTGGTATTGCAGGCTATCTTAGTACGGGCGATATATGCTACACCCGGCAACTTAAGGATTTTCTCGGGTTGGGACAAAACGATCATTGCATTGGTTTTTTTCAGTTGGGAATTCCCCGGGAAGGCCTTTCGCTACCCGATCGTAAACGAATTCCTGCCGCTGATAAAACCACATGGATAAGTGAGTAATTTAGCAGCTGCTACAATTTTAAATACAAAGTTTAACCATTCTCGTCAGTCCGTCTCATCTGAGGTATTTTTTTACCTTTTTCCGAGTTGCTGATTAAAATCTCAAGGCGCCTCAACCGTGTTTCTTCTTTTTTGGCGCTCATAACCCACCAGTTTACAGTTCGTTGATAGAAAGGCGTTTGTGACTGAAAATATTCCCATGCTTTTTTATATTGCATAAATCTTTTGATGTATTCGTCCTCCAGCTTTTCAGGCTTGTTTTCATAAGAATAAAGTTCCACTCTTTTCACATCCTTTTCACTGAAAACTTTAAGACCGGAAGATTGCATTCGTCCCGATTCCGTTAACTCCATCACCCTGTCCGTATTTATTTTACTCCAGATACTTCCCTTTCTTCGAGGAGTAAACCGTATGGTATAACTGTTACTATCGTAAGCCTTTCGTATGCCATCGATCCATCCAAAACATAAAGCTTCATCGAGCGCCTCTTTGTAATTCACAGCTATTAATCCTGAACTTTTTTTATAAAACCCAATCCAAAGTTCCGAAACATTTTCATGATTTTTTTCGAACCAACTATGTAATTCAGCCGGTGTTTTAAAAAAGGTAACATCCCCTGTTTCCATAACAATGTTTTGGTTTAATTTATATCTTGGGAAAACAGATCAGGCAAACAATTTAAATTACAATTTATTTTGAATCCCCTATAAATTTCAATAAATCCGATTTGATTGTTTCTGTTAAATGTCCGTTTCGTGATTTAAATTCAATCGGATTGTCACCGGGATCTGTTTTCAGGTGCTTTTTCATAATTCTGAACATACTGCCGGTAGCCAGTTTATAAGTAGTAAACAAACCGGTTTTCTTCCCGCTAAGATCGGGTAACTGTCTGGCGAAATTCACCCAGATTTTTTCCGGATGCTGCAGAAAAAGCATTAATCCGCTGGTCCAGCAGCCGATGAGCACATAATCCGCATCTTTCAGTTTTTCATTTTTAAATTCACTGATCGAAAAAATCTCAGGCTGAATATTATTAATCTTCAGGAAATCAGAAATCTCCTCTCCCATTTTCTTTGTGATACCTGTTTTACTGTGATAGATTACTATTGCTTTTTTCATTTTATAAAGTTTGGTTAGATTGGTTAAAACCGAAATATACTATTTATATCTCTGAACTCAATAAGGGAAACTCGGTTTAATTTAACTGTTTCAAGCTATATCAATATTAAGCAAAAAGAGCAGTATTATTTTGAAGCTTGTGTTTTTATTTCTTTTAAAATAAGATTCACGAGATTCTCTGTATCATAATTATAGTGATGATCGCCGGGTACCTTGATAATTTTAATTTTTCTGTTGGAAATATTTCTTACAAGGGAATCGTTTTCTTTTTCTCCGTAAATAATCACAGCAGGGACAACTTTTATTTTCTGAAGCTCAGGAGCTACGTTGAATGCATCGCGACTGCTTTCATCAAACCAGTCGGTAAAGTGAAATTCAAAATCGGCTGATTTATCAGGTGACATTAAAACTACAAGTTTGATATGTGTTTTCAAATATTCAGGAAGACGGTTAACAATAAATGGAAGCACATCGGCCCCGAAAGAATATCCAAGTAATACCACATCTGTTTTATTCCATTTCTGCATGTAACTGGCAATAACATTACCAATATCTTCAGCAGCTTTATCGGGAGAAACATAATTCCAGAAATATTTCAACGCATCGATACCGACAACAGGAATTCCCTTATCTGCAATTTTCAATGCCATGTTTTCAATCATTCCTTTCCAGCCCCCGTCTCCCGAAATTCCAACTATCAACGGCATATTGCTATCATCAACCATGGCAGGGGTTTCAACGATAGGAAGTTTCTCAAGTTCCTCTATATCAGACTTCGATTTGTTTTCAAAGGAAACGGTTATATGACGATATCCTTCCAGAAATGAGGGTAACCAGTCTCTTGGTTTAGTAAATCCGTGTCCTACCTGGGGCAGGTAATACAGTTTCCCATTTTCAATTCCTTTCATAAAATTTATTGTGCTCTCACCGTCACAAACATCATCCAGTTGTCCCGTTATGGCAATAAAAGGAGCAGTCAGGTCCTTTCGTGGTTTCAATATAATATCCGTGTTTAATCGTATCGAAACTGAGGCCGCTACCCTTACATAACGGTTTATTTAAAGTAATATCGGGACAAAAACCAAGGGCCAGACCACCTTTATAAGTGTCGTTGGGAGCCTGTGCCATAATTCCGTATATCAAAGTGGCGCCGGAAGAATATCCTGCCAGAACCGGTAATTCATACTTTTTAAAATGGTATTTTTTCTGAACATACTGGCTCAGAATTTCAAAATCAGCAGAAACATAGTGACAATGTACTTTTTCTTTTTGTAATACCTGCAGATAATGTGTAACATTAATTCCCAGAACTATAGCCCCCTCTTTCGTTAGCCTCCTGGCCATATCTATCACTCCGTATTTCCATCCCGCATCCCCTGAAACAAAAATTACAATCTCTGCCGGTTCAATGGTGGGTTTATAAACCATTATTTTTCCAAACTTTCCAAAAACAAGTGAATCTTCAACAATTTGCCCGTCAGACACAGAATTATGGAGGGTAAAAATCGTGAGGAAAACCAGGATATTAAATTTTCCCATACAACAAATATTAAGTTTTAATGAATCCTAATAAATTTACATTGAATACTATATGATCTTAACTATTGTTCAAATTTAACCGGCTATGCTTGTGACTAAATGTAAAATAGATAACTAATCCGATCACCAGCCATATTAAAAAACGAAGCCAGTTGGTATATCCCAGTTGTGTCATAAGGAACAGACAACTCAGTAGCCCAAGAACCGGAATTAAAGAAAGTTTCTTCACATAACTTAAAACTGCAATAAACAAAGTTACCAGCATAAAGATCATCATGGGAACTTTTTCGATGATGATGGCGAAAGGTTGAAAACCTTCAGAAGATGTGAAAGTGAAATACTCCTTCCAGTATTTTACATTAAACCTATAGCTTAAATAAAGTGCTGCAATTAATAGCAGGGGTACTATATATTTTCCGCTGACATAGGGTACCTTGAAACTGCCGGAAGGCAAAGATTTATTGTTTTGAAGGACCAATACTCCACCACATACCACCACAAATGCAAAAAGAGTACCTATGCTGGTTAGATCGGTTACTTCAGTAAGATTCATGAACAATGCAGGTATGGCCACTACAAATCCGGTAACAATAGTCGCAAACGAAGGTGTTTTAAACCGGGGATGTATCCTGGAAAAAGCTTTTGGTAATAATCCGTCGCGACTCATACTCATCCAGATACGGGGCTGCCCCAGCTGGAATATAAGCAATACGCTGGCCATGGCTATCAGGGCAGTGAATGCAATAATTCCTCCTATCCATGGGAGTCCAACTCTATCAAATACAAATGCTAACGGATCCCCAACCCTTAATTCGGTATATTTCACCATACCGGTGAGTACCAGTGTTACTAACACATATAATATAGTACAGATAAACAGGGCATAGAAGATAGCTCTTGGCAGATCACGGGTTGGATTTTTACATTCTTCGGCGGTTGTGGAAATGGCATCGAACCCTATAAACGCGAAAAAAACCGCAGATACCCCTTTCAGAATGCCTGAAATCCCTTCGGGCGCAAAAGGGCTCCAGTTATCGGGATGCGTATAAAATGAGCCGATCACAATTACCATAAAGATCACCAGAAGTTTGATGGCAACCATAATATTGTTAACAGTTCTTGATTCGCTAATTCCCACAAAAACAACCCAGGTAATGATGGCTACAATAGCCAGGGCAGGAATATCGGCTATTATCTTCAATGGACCTAATGAAGGAGCATGCAACCATGCATCGTTTGCGTAACGAACAGAAGCGGTAAGTGAACTTAAAGCATCGCCATTTGCCAGTAATCCCTGCACTTTTTCATGTGCATGAAAAGCACTTAAATAATCGATCGTCAGGTACTCGGGTATATGAATTCCGAAACCCCGAACAAATTCCGTAAAATAGTCGGACCAGGAAATTGCCACTGCAATGTTGCCGATGGCATACTCCAACAAAAGGTCCCATCCAATGATCCAGGCAATCAGTTCACCGAATGAAAAATAAGCATACGTATAAGCACTGCCCGATACCGGTACCATAGATGCAAATTCGGCATAACATAAAGCCGAAAATCCGCAGGCAATGGCCGTAAAAACAAATAAAACAGAAATGGCAGGACCGCCATCAGCAGCGGCATTTCCGATAGTTGAGAAAATGCCTGCCCCAACAATAGCTGCGATACCAAATGCCGTCAAATCCCTTACAGTCAGCGTTCGCTTTAAATGGAATCCGGTTTCAGTTGTATCCTGAGTATCCTGTAAAATTTCTTTGATTGATTTGGTTCGAAAAAGTTTACCGGTATTCATGGGCAATTATATCCTGAGAAGTAAATAAATGATGTAATTGTAAAGATAAAAAATTGATTATTATTGTCTGACAAAATAATAATTTCTGTTGAGGATAATTTCCGTTAAAGGATATTTATTTCAAAGCATCCGGTAAAAAACTTCATAGATTTCATAATAAATACAATCCTATACTTTTTCTCTGATCTTTGAAAGATCAATAAAATTGACTAAAATTGTTACCCAAAGAATCAGACATCATGAAAAAAGACACCAAGCTAAGAAGCCAGGAATGGTTTGGAGGATCGGACAAAATGGGATTTGTACACCGATCATGGTTAAGAAATCAGGGATATCCCGATGATTATTTCAGGGGAAAACCCGTGATAGGCATTTGTAATACATGGTCTGAACTGACCCCGTGTAATGGCCATTTAAGAGATTTTGCGGAAATTGTCAAAAAAGGTGTGATCGAAGCAGGTGGATTTCCCGCTTGAATTTCCTGTCACCTCTTTGGGCGAAACCATCATGCGCCCCACAACCATGTTATTCCGGAACCTTGTCAGCATGGATGTGGAAGAATCGATCCGGGCAAATCCACTGGATGGCGTAGTTCTTCTGACCGGATGCGATAAAACTACTCCGTCCACATTAATGGGAGCCTGCAGTGTTGACTTGCCAACTATTATTGTTCCGGGAGGGCCCATGCTCAATGGCAAATATAAAGGGGGTCAGATCGGTTCGGGTTCGTTCAACTGGATGATCAAGAAAAAACAAAAAACCGAAGGATTTTCAGGCAAAGACATGCTGGAAGCTGAAATAGGAGCCGCACGCAGCAGCGGCCACTGTAATACCATGGGAACAGCTTCTACCATGGCAACAATGTCGGAGGCCCTTGGACTTACCTTGCCGGGAATGTCAGCCATACCTGCCGTCGACTCCAGAAAAAAAGTAATGGCCCAGTTATCCGGAAGAAGAATTGTTGAAATGGTAAAAGAAGATCTCAGACTATCGAAAATACTTACCAGGAAAGCTTTTGAAAATGCTATTGTTGTAAATGCAGCAGTTGGCGGATCTACCAACCTGATCGTACATTTATTGGCCATTGCAGGCAGAATAGGCGTGCCTCTCGATTTGGAAGACTTTGACAAATTAGGAAGTGACATACCATTACTGGTAAACCTTATGCCTTCCGGAACTTACCTCATGGAAGATTTCTTTTATGCCGGCGGATTGCCTGTAGTTCTTAAAGAACTGAAAGATTATTTACATAAAGATATTATTACTGTAAACGGAAATAATTTGCATGAAAACAATGCAGATGCCGAATGTTACAATCGTGATGTTATTGCAAGCATTGATAAACCTTTGAAAAAAAAGGCAGGAATTGCCGTGCTCAAAGGTAACCTGTGCGAAAACGGTGCTGTAATCAAACCTTCTGCCGCCACCCCAGAGTTAATGAAACACAAAGGCAAAGCTGTTGTGTTTGAGAGCATGGAAGACTATCATGCGCGAATAGATGATCCGGATCTTGATATCGACGAATCCAGTGTTATTGTACTGAAAGGCGTTGGTCCAAAGGGTTATCCCGGCATGCCTGAAGTTGGCAATGTGGATCTGCCTGAGAAACTGATCATGAAAGGAGTAAAAGATATGGTACGCATCTCCGATGGCAGGATGAGCGGAACTGCTGCCGGAACCGTTGTTTTGCATATTTCTCCCGAATCGGCTATTGGTGGCACATTGGCTTATGTAAAGAACGGGGATATGATAGAACTTGATGTAGAAAAACGCCGACTGCATCTTGATATAACAAAGGAAGAATTAAACAAACGTAAAGCGGAATGGGTACCACCAAAACTTTTAGTAACAAGAGGTTATGTTAATCTTTATCTTGATCATGTACAACAGGCAGATAAAGGTGCAGATATGGATATTCTTACAGGCGGATCGGGATCGGAGGTTACCAGAGATCTGCACTAGCATTTAAAAAGCAATGTCAGGAAGTATAATTTAATTTACATTATAATGGTAGTTATTTATCTTCTCGTAAGCATCATTCTCATTATATTTCTCACCTCAAAGCTTAAAATACACCCTTTCATTGTTTTACTGCTGGTAGCAATGGCATACGGACTGGTTTCGGGGATGTCCTTAAATATGATCATTAAATCCGTGAATGACGGGTTTGGTGAAACGTTGGGAAAGATTGGTCTGATTATAGTTTTGGGAGTTATGATCGGTGCATTCCTGGAAAATTCAGGCGGTGCATTTACGCTGGCGGAGAAGGTACTCGGAATAATTGGTAAAAAGCGTGTTACACTGGCGATGGGTATTATCGGATATATTGTTTCTATCCCGGTATTTGCCGACAGCGGTTTTATTCTTCTTTCCCCTATTAATAAGAGCTTATCTAAAAAATCGAATATCTCAATTGCGGGAACAGCCGTCGCTTTGGCACTGGGCCTTATGGCCACCCACACCCTGGTCCCTCCAACCCCGGGACCTATTGCTGCAGCCGGGATTCTTAATGCCGATCTGGGCCTTGTTTTGATTTTCGGACTGATTATTAGTGCCCTTGAAATGATACCTGCCATGATCTATGCAAAACATTATGCCTCCAAAACATACATTGATCCGGAACCGGAAATTACTGATTCTGAAATTGATAAAAAGAAAAAAGATGCACCAGGTGCGCTTAAAGCCTCTTTACCAATAGTTGTACCCATTCTGCTGATCTTGCTGAAATCTCTTGTATCCTCTATGAAACTTAATATTAACGGCAAAATCATAGAATTGATCTCTTTTGCAGGTGAACCATTTGTCGCTCTCATGATAGGTATGTTCCTTGCTCTCTTTCTACCTAAAAAACTCAAAAAAAATATGCTCTCTGCCTCCGGATGGGTGGGTAAAGCATTACGTGACGCTTCCACAATAATCTTAATTACAGGAGCAGGGGGCATTTTTGGAAAAGTACTGCAAAACTCCGGAATTGCTCAACAACTTGGAGAAAAGTTGGCCGGAACCAACCTGGGGATCCTGTTACCTTTTATACTCTCTGCTGCCATAAAAACAGCTCAAGGATCATCAACCGTAGCTTTAATTACTACTGCTTCCATTATGATGCCTCTTATGCACGCACTGGGCTTCGATACCGGTATTCAAAAAGCAATTGTTGTTACAGCAATTGGTGCCGGATCGGCGGTTTTTTCTCATGCAAATGACAGCTTTTTCTGGGTCGTTACACAACTGTCTGGCATGGATGTTAAAACAGGGTACAGAATTTATAGTCTTGGCACTTTTATACTCGGTACTTCCGGAGCATTGTTCTTATACGCTTTATATTCAATTATTGCTTAAAACATTATTCAATGAAATTATATAAAATAAAAAATGATATCATCATTGAAAAGGATTTGAACCTTTATGTACTGGAAAATGAAAATTGGGACAGATTTGTGAATGATGATAACCTTTACGGGAAAATGCTACAGGCATTGCAGACAAGATCACCTGAAAAAATAGATCCCAATAAGCTAAATTCAGCTATCGAGCCCCCTGTAGCGTCACAGGAACTGTGGGCAAGCGGGGTTACCTATTATTCCAGTAAAATAGGACGCCAGGAAGAGTCGAAATCTGTCAAAGGTGGTGATTTTTATGCACGGGTTTACGATGCGGAACGTCCGGAATTATTTTTTAAAGCCACACGGAACCGGATAGTCGGTCCAAATGAAAAGGTGAGAATCCGGAAAGATTCTACCTGGAATGTTCCCGAACCGGAACTTACCCTTATGATCACCTCAAATGGTAAAATAGTCGGTTATACTATCGGTAACGACATGAGCTCACGAAGTATCGAAGGAGAAAACCCGTTATACCTTCCACAAGCCAAAACTTACGACGGATGCGCGGCATTGGGGCCCTGTATTTATGTAAACAATGAACCATTACCCGCCGATACAGTCATCCATTTGAATGTAAACAGGAATAGTGCACAGATTTTTAAAGGAAGTGTAGGAATCGAACAAATGAAACGGAAACCCGGAGATCTGGTGGCATACCTTTACAGGGAATGTTCATTTCCTTACGGAAGTTTGTTACTTACGGGCACCGGTATAGTACCCTCCAGTGATTTTAACTTACTTAGCGGTGATGAAATACAAATAACCATTGAACCTATAGGCACACTTATAAACACAGTAGAATAAGATATGGAATTAACAGGATTTAACTTTATAGGTAACGAACTTTCAGGAAACGGAGCAACGACATTTCTGGCTGTTGATCCTGAAAAGAATGAAGAGTTGTTACCATTATTCAGAGAAGCAACACAGGATGAAATTCATAAAGCTGTTGAAAAAGCAAATACAGCCTTTAGTGAATACAGCCGGAAAAGCGGAAAAGAAAAAGCCCGGTTTCTTGACACGATAGCTGATGAGATCCTTGCTTTAGGTGAGAAATTGATAATCCGGTGCAGCAAAGAAACAGGTCTGAGCAAA
This sequence comes from uncultured Bacteroidales bacterium, assembly GCA_963748095.1. Lineage (GTDB taxonomy): Bacteria > Bacteroidota > Bacteroidia > Bacteroidales > UBA10428 > CAVVIO01. Next base: position 19,253 of record CAVVIO010000045.1, on the reverse strand, counting down.
GAACGAATTACCGGTGAAAGAGGCAGGACAGCCAACCAGTTGAAATTATTTGCCAGCCTGTTAAGAGAAGGATCATGGTTGGATGCCCGTATCGATAATGCCGACCCACAGAGAAAACCCGCACCCAAACCGGATATCAGAAGCATGCAAAAAGCACTAGGCCCTGTCGGCATTTTCGGGGCTAGTAATTTTCCGCTGGCATTTTCTGTGGCGGGCGGAGATACTGCATCTGCCCTTGCAGCCGGATGCACTATTGTAGTGAAAGCACATCCGGCACATCCCGGTACCTGTGAAATGGTTGCCAGTGCAATCGTCAGTGCTATAAAAAAAACGAATATGCCTGAAGGAACATTTTCAATGGTACACGGCCAATCGACAGAAGTGGGTATGACTATTGTAAACCACCCACTTATCAAAGCCATCGGGTTTACTGGTTCTTTTAGGGGAGGAAAAGCAATATATGATGCTGCAGTACGTCGCCCCGAACCCATTCCAGTATATGCCGAGATGGGCAGTACCAACCCTGTTTTTATCCTGCCTGATGCTTTGCACGAAAGAAGATCGGAAATAGCCAAAGATTTGACAGCCTCCGTTTCACTGGGTGCAGGACAATTCTGTACTAATCCGGGGTTGTTGTTTATGGAAGAATCCGAAAGCTCAACACAGTTTCTGAATATTGCTTCCGGAAATTTTCAGGAGGTCACACCTGCCACCATGCTTACATCTTCCATACATCAGGCATATGAAAACGGAGTAGAAAAATTAAGTAAAGAAAAAGACGTGCGTTCACTGGCACAAAGTAAAACAGGTAGTTCAGGGAACCGTGGAGCCGCCCGTTTGTTGCAAACAAGCGCTATGAATTTTCTTTCCAATAAAAAGCTGGAAGAAGAAGTATTCGGCCCATCGACTTTGGCTGTTTCGGCACATGAAAAAAAAGAAATTATGAAAATTGCAGAAAATCTGGGCGGACATCTTACCATAACGCTGCATGCCACAGAAAAGGACCTTGAAGAATATGCTGACCTTATAGCCATCCTGGAAAGAAAGGCCGGAAGACTGATCATTAATGGCTATCCGACAGGTGTAGAAGTATGTCATTCAATGGTACACGGCGGACCGTTCCCGGCTACAACCGACAGCCGGTCAACTTCTGTAGGAACAGCAGCAATTAACCGTTTTACCCGTCCAATAAGCTATCAGAACTTTCCTGATAACCTGTTACCTGACGAATTAAAAGATGAGCAATCCGTTGAATATCTGGCGACTTATCGACGGTGTGAAAAAGAAATAGCCAGGGAAGAATTTATCTATCTTCCCAGAATATAACGGGCGAAGTTTAAAAGCGTTTCTTTTAAGCTGATTTTACCATTTTTATTCATTGCTGTTTTGTACAAATAATTTTGTTGGGTGATTTTCAAAATAACGATATTTACTAATCATGTTAAAATATTGATAAATTACTTTTAAAACAGTTCAGAAAAGGGAAAAACCATTATTTTAGTGGGCCTTGTAACCTTAAACATAAAATAAGAATGCTGACTAAATCTATTCGGAAGATTTTCCAAAAATTTTTATCTGTTTTTATCCTGTGGGTTTTTATGAATCCATTCAGTTTCGGACAAAAAAAGTATGAATTTCCCTTTATGGATCCCTCACTGAGTACCGAAGCACGTGTAAATGACCTGGTAGGCAGAATGACACTGGATGAAAAGATCGATCAGATGATGAATGCAGCCCCGGCAATCGACCGGTTACATGTGCCGCAATACAACTGGTGGAATGAATGTCTGCATGGTGTAGCGCGCGCCGGACTGGCAACCGTATTTCCGCAAGCCATAGGACTTGGCGCTACCTGGGATACGGACCTTATCTTCAGAATGTCAACAGCCATATCTGACGAAGCCAGGGCCAAGCACCAGGATTTTGTAAGAAAAGGTAAAAGATTGATATACCAGGGACTTACCTTCTGGTCGCCCAATATCAATATTTTTCGCGATCCCCGCTGGGGCAGAGGCCAGGAAACCTACGGAGAAGATCCTTTCCTGACCGGCAAAATTGCTATCCCGTTCATCAAAGGACTACAAGGCAATGATCCCAAATACTTCAAGACCATTGCCACCGTGAAACATTTTGCCGTTCACAGCGGCCCCGAACCCGAACGGCATTATTTCGATGCAGTTACCGATGAAAGGGATCTCAGGGAAACGTATCTCCCCCAGTTCGAGATGTCGATAAAAGAAGGCGATGCATATTCCGTAATGTGTGCCTACAACCGTTATAATGGAGAAGCTTGTTGCGGAAGTGATAAGTTGTTAAACGGTATACTGAGAGATGAATGGGGTTTTAAAGGTTATATCGTATCGGATTGCGGAGCTATAGCAGATATCTACGCACATCATAAAGTTGTTGATTCTCCTGAGGCTGCAGCTGCACTGGCAGTAAAATCGGGTTGTGACCTGGAATGCGCAACTGTTTATAAAAACCTGAAAGAAGCGGTAAGGGATAGCTTGATTTCCGAAAAACAAATTGATGTTGCCGTGAAACGGCTTTTTACGGCCAGGTTTAAACTGGGAATGTTCGATCCGCCTGAAATGGTAAAATATACACAGATACCCTATTCTGTAGTGGATAACAAAGCCCACCATGAACTGGCGCTGGAAGTAGCCCGTAAGTCAATTGTGCTGTTAAAAAATGAGAACAAAATATTACCTCTAAAAAAAGATATTGGTACGGTAGCTGTGATAGGACCGAATGCTGACCAGTGGCTTACATTACTTGGAAATTACAACGGCACTCCCTCCGACCCCATCACACCGCTCAGAGGGATTCGTGAAAAACTGGCCGGCCATTCAAAAGTTCTTTATGCACAGGGTAGCGAGTTAGCTGAGGGGTTGCCAACATTTGAAAAAATACCGGCTGGTGTATTGTTTCATGGTAAAAATGAAAAAGGACTGAAAGCTGATTATTATAATAACAGGAATTTTAGCGGACCTGTTCTTTTTACTTCCGTAGATTCGGCTATTTATGTTAACTGGCATGACGGGTCACCCAGAAAGGATATGGATGCCGATAATTTTGGTGTAATTTGGAACGGAGAAATTATTCCAGAACAATCCGGTCTTTACCAACTCGGGGTTATCACAACCTGTAAGGTAGATATTTACATGAACGATAGCCTGATAGTCAACACGGTTTATCATTACCGGGATGAATATGGTGATCCCCGGTTAAAGAAATCAGTACCCATTCAATTGGAAGCCGGGAAAAAATATAAATTAAAAGTTGAAGCAGGAGAATCGTATGGCGACGCATTGGTACAACTGGTATGGGCATTACAGGGAACCGGCCCGTCTCAGGACCTGAAAAAACAAGCTCTGGAAGTTGCAAAAAAGGCCGATGTAGTGGTAATGTGCATGGGGCTCTCGCCACGACTGGAAGGTGAACAAATGGATGTAGATATCGACGGCTTCAAAGGAGGAGACCGGACAAAGCTTAGCCTGCCGGATATTCAGGAAGAATTACTAAAAGAAGTCTAATGCTCTTGGGAAACCGGTTGTATTGGTATTAATTAATGGGAGTGCCCTTGCCGTAAACTGGTCGAATGACCATATACCTGCCATAGTAGAAGCATGGTATCCGGGGCAGGCAGGCGGGCAGGCAATTGCCGATGTACTTTTCGGGGATTACAACCCGGGCGGAAGATTGCCGGTTACGTTCTACAAATCGGTTAATGATATCCCTCCATTTGAAGATTACAATATGAAAGGGAGAACCTACCGGTATTTCGCAGGTGATCCTTTGTATCCTTTTGGTTACGGATTAAGTTATTCAACCTTCAAGTACGACAATCTGCAGGTAAAGGATTCCTATAAAACAGGGGACACTGTTAACGTTTCGGTAAACATAAAAAACACAGGGGAAATGGCAGGGGATGAAGTGGCTGAACTTTATGTATCAAATCTGGATGCAACTGTACCTGTTTCTATCCATTCGCTCGAAGGATTTAAAAGAATTCATCTGCGACCGGGTGAAACTAAAACCGTACATTTTTCAATCACCCCGGATGCATTTTCGGTTATTACTAATGATAATGAAAAAATAGTACTTCCCGGACGTTTCGATATTTATGTCGGCGGTAAACAACCGGTAAAGAATATTGATCCGGAAAAATCAGGAATTCTGAAAAAGAGGATTACACTGCTTTGAGATTCTTGCCTGAAAAAGACTTTTCTTAAATTATAAACTGAACTGGTTATCTCACTTTAATGGGGATAACCAGTTTTTCTTTACTTCTGAACCTGTATTGATAACAACTATCAACTATGCAAATCACAATCAAGCTCCAGTTCCTCAAATTTCAATTACAAAAATTATAAAAAACAACTTTTAAAATGATCAATCGCTTTCGATAACAATTAATTCATAACATAAATTTAACCTTGGAATACGAACCCTTTTAATAATTTAACAAACTATTATCCGAAATTTCAGTCTAAATAACGCCGTGTCTGATAATCTTCCGGAATAACATCTATAATCCGCACCAGATAAACGTTGTAGAATAAGGCATACAGCCTGATCCGGAAAATCAAACTACAAAATAATGAATATGTAAGTTATTTTAACAAATAAATAATAATTTGAAATTTATTTTAGATTTTATTCGGGTAATTTTATATTACAATTAACATTTATTTAACGAACAGATATTTTAAATTATCTAATTTTATCCTGTCAATTAATTAATAATTTAAAAAAGTAAAAAGATGAAAACACGAGTTAAAACAAACGCAATAACGGCAATGATGGGATTACTGTTATTGGTTGCTTTGACTGTTAATGTTAAAGCGGGAAACACAGAAGATGTGAAAGTAATAATGTTGTCAGGTAAAAAAGTAATGCTGCAGGTGCAGAATCCATCCATGCAACAGATAAAATTCAATATTACCGATGAATCGAACCAGAATCTCTACTCTGCCAATCTTCCGACGGATGCCTCTTACCTGAAAGTGTACGATCTTTCAAATTTACCGGAGGGTGACTATAAAGTTACTATTACAGTTAAACAACAAAGTTCTTGAAAAAGATGTAAGGATAGAAGGTGGCAAAACTGCTTTAGTAAATGAGTTAACACTCATTTTCTTCCTTATTTCAAAAAGAAAGATAACGATTTAGTAGTAAGTTATTTAAACACGGCGAAATAACAAATGTCTCCGTGTCGTTTTATCGCAATGCAGACTTGTTTTTCACTGATACATCGATAAATCTGACAATGCAACAATTTTCAATGCTCGTATAGTCTGGAAAACTGGAACCCGGACAGTATAAGGTTGAATTGACTTCCGGTGATAAAATGTACAGCTATGCTTTTGAAGTTCAGTAATAAGTAATATAGATCCAATTGAAAAAGAAAACCAGGGCTTTAGTCCTGGTTTTTTATTCTTATCGGTTTTTGCTATGTTGTATTGATAAATCGGCAGAAATCCTCAAATTACTTAAAACTTCAGTAACTATTTAATCACCTCCATTTTCATCTTTAACCATTTCTTTCTTTACTACTTTCCCTTTCTCATTAAACGCCACCTCCATATTCTGTTCATCCTTCTCCATAGTGATTTCCCAGATTTTTCCTTTATCGGATGTTTCAGATAATTCCACAAATTTTATCTTATATCCCTTGAAATCGTTATTGAATGTAGTTTTGATCGCCGCCGGAATCGCTTTTTCAGAAATTTTAGTTTCCGTTTCCATCCACTTACCATTATTATCAAAACTGGCCGACATTTTTTTATCATTCATGATAAACTCAGCTTCATATTCACTAACAGATTCTTTGTCCCATTTAACCTGCTTAGCATCCGGGAATTTCGAACTAAATGCCTTTGTAACATTATCAGGGATCATGGTTGTCTGAGACATTAAAGGCAAACAAAACAGACTTACAGCAATAATTACCAGAACTGGTTTTCCGATTTTTTTCATAATTCTTATTTTTAAAGTTAAATTATAATTACAACCGAATTTATGGTACTATTCTGAAGAGAACCTGTAGTTCAAAAACTAATGGTTATTGTATGTAAATTCTTCACTACTAAATAAGAAACCTGGTAACCGGAAACCTCGCAAATTTTTCGGACGATTGACAATCCCAGGCCCAGGGACCCGGACGAAGGATCGGCTTTGTAAAATCTTTCAAACAATTTTTCCGGTTCAATTGTCAAGGGCTTTCCGGTATTCGAAATTACCAGTTGGGCAGATGAAAGACGGATTGAAATTGTTCCTTTCGGAGTATTGTGTTTTACCGCATTGTTCAGCAAATTAAAGAGTAATACATCCAACAGAAGATGGTCTCCATGCATTTTAATATCCTTATCCACTTGCATATTTAATGTTATCTCCCTTGCTTCTATAAGATCTGTAAACTGGCCGATCTGATTTTTAACTATTTCTGATAAATTCAGATCTTCCATGGCAGAATACTGTCTGTTTTCAATTTTTGCAAGCAATAACAGGGCATGGTTCAGTTTATTCAATCGCTGAACAGCCAGGCCTATCGATTCAATCAGAGCCGCCTGCTCTTCATCCAGGCCGGTATGCTGCATCAACAATTCAAGTTTTGATTGTATAATGGCCAGTGGCGTTTGCGATTCATGTGAGGCATTTTCCGTAAACTCTTTTAACTGCTGATAATCTGCATGCACCTTGCTTATAAGCTTTTCTATTGTATGGTTTAACTCTTCAAATTCAACAATACCGGAAGACTGAAGCATAACCGGCTCCGATTGTTCGAACGAGAATTTTCTCAATACACCAAGGTTATTATAAAATGGTGTCCAAACCGATCCTGCTATTTTTCGGTTTATGAAAAAAAGCCCGGCCAACAGTAATAGCAGTACCCCTCCCACCGACAGTCCTATTGTAAGGCGTATATCTTCCGTTTCAATTAATGAACGGCGAACGACAATGCTGTAAAATTTTCCGTTTATATTTTCAACAGAAGATATCTCCCTGTAGGGTTCCATTTCCTTTTCAGTTGAATTATATATCATCGTATCTTTAAACACCATTTCTTTCCCAGATATATCCTTCACTTCTTTAACAAGAATCAGAGGAGGTAGCTGAGGCAGTGATGTTGCATTTTCAATCTGTTGGGCAATCTTGTTTTTACCCGACACCAGGCTTTCATCCAGTTCCCGTTCAGATATAAAAGTAAGGAGCTTGAATAATACAATACTGGCAATAAGAAAAAGTAACGCGGAAAAGATCAGGTAATAAATATTCGTTTTTTGCAGTAGTTTCATACATCCGTAAATTTGTACCCCAGTCCGTAAATGGTTTTAATATAATCATCGCCACCGGCCTTTTCAATTTTTTTCCGAAGGTTTTTAATGTGTGTGTAAATAAAATCGAAGTTATCTGCCAGATCAATGTTGTCACCCCATAAAAATTCGGCAATGGTCCCTTTCGATAATACTCTTCTTTTATTTGTTACAAAGTAAAGCAGTAACTCGTATTCTTTCCTGGTAAGATCAAGCAGGTGACCCTTTACATGTACTTCGTTTGAATCGGGATTAATTTCTATTTCCTGAAAAGTTACTTTAAGTTGTCCGTTAAAAGATTTTCTGCGAATAAGCGCTTTGATCCTGGAATTAAGTTCGGCCAGATGAAAAGGTTTGGTAATATAGTCATCCGCTCCCAGGTCGAGTCCTTTCAGCTTATCATCCAGTGAATCTCTTGCTGAAACGATCAGAATCCCTGTATCCGGATGATCTTTTTTCAATTGGTGCAGTAAATCAAGTCCGTTTCCATCGGGTAGCGTTATATCCAGTATCACTACCCCATACTGATAAAGGGCAAGTTTCTCTTCGGCATCCAGAAAACCGGTCGCTCTTTCACAGATATATCCCTCCTGCTGAAGGTATTCCGTTATAGAATCAAGCAATTGCAATTCATCTTCAACAATAAGTAATTTCATTCCCAGTACTTAAACAATCTCTAAGATAGCCTAAAATTAAGTTAAATTTCTGTAGGGATTCTGAAGTGTTGATTTAGTAATTGACGTTAGGAATGCATGGAGTTAAAAAAATTTAAATCACGGGTATGAAATTATTATATTCCTGAAATACAACCGATCATTTTCCTCATTACATTTGCATGCTTATCACCACGCTGGATTTACTTGAAAGTATTTAAGATAAAACAGCCGGCTTTTATGAAAAACAATGAAAGTCGTAAATGTTAAAGCGAAATAACCGGTTTATTTTTATTTCTGTTGTATGTTACTTGAGAAGAAGATTTCAGAAGTTGAAAAGATATTCAGAAGCCTTGAAAAGGATATGACAGCTTTTCAGAAAAAGAGTGGCCTGAGTTGTTTGCATCATTGCTCCCATTGTTGCACCACAAAAGATATCCACGCCACGGTTCTCGAATTTTTGCCACTGGCATATTATCTTTTTAAAGAAAATATGGCCGAAGAAATACTGGAAAAGACAGAAGCCCGGCCCGATCAGGAAACGTGCTTGTTGTTCTCCCCTTTTACTATTACCAGGGTGACACCGGGATGTTTACATTACAATTACCGCGGACTTATCTGCCGGTTGTTCGGTTTTTCGGCCAACACCAATAAACAGGGACAGCCTGTACTTACAACCTGTCATCCATTAAAAACAAAATACCCTGAAAAAACAAACGATCCTGCTAACAGCAGGCTGGCTCCGCAAATGAGCAAGTACTATGCCCGGTTGTATGCCCTCGACTTCAAACTTGCAGTTACCTATTACCCCATCAATGAAGCCGTCCGTAAAGCCATAGAATCGGTGATTTTCTATTTCAGCCTGAAGGGGAAGAGGGTTTCGTGATGTTAATATATTAATCTATCGCGGAAATATTCTTCTACAGGTGATAAGCAGAATGATAAAATTATTATTTATGGAATTGGTTGACTAATAAATTTATAAATAAACCTGTCAGATTTCTAAAACCTGACAGGTTTCAAATAAATATACTAAAAAAGGCTATACGCAAGTGTTGCAGTAAAAGCATGATACTGTTTATTCTGTTTTTGTAAATAATCTATCTCTGTTGGAGAATCGGAAGTTGACTTTTTTGAATTGCTGTAATAATTAAACCGATAATTATAGTTGACTGCAATTCTGAACTTTTGCGACACATAGTAATAACATCCGAAACCCGGTGAAAGACTGACACGATTATCATCTACTTTATATTTACTGTCAGGAGAATTAGTTTCTTCATTACCAAACTCCCGGTGATATAAGGCAGCTGCATTTAAATTAAAATACGTTCTTGAATTCGGATAATATCCCAGTTTATAATTCAATACAGTTTCCACAAATGGATATTGATGTTTCAGTTTTGATTGTGGTTGTGCTACCTGGACCTGAAATTTCATCATATGTATACGAGGTAATTCTCGATACCGGCATCAAAATTAGCAGACAAGGAATTCTGCCAGTAAAGATTTATTGGTTTTTCGTAATCGAAACGGAAAGTTCCGGCTGCCGACCATGTTCTGTTCAAGTATCTATTTTCCATAGTCTGATTACGAATGTACTATTAATGGTATCATGATTAGTTGTTTTCTGTGAGTTATTATAAAAAGCAGGCTTAACTCCAACTGAAAAACGGGTACCTGCATACCTCATTGGTGTGCCTGCATTATTCCAATAATCATTTAAAGTCGTAAAATAAAGAGCATCGGCATCAGTGACCAGTCCGTTTGACTGCAGAAATGAATCTACGGCTGATATCTCATATATTGTACGCAAACGTGAATCGAAAAAACGTTTGTTCTTAATTTCAGAGATACGGCGGGCAAATTTCAAAATCTCTTCTTTGCCGGGAGTACTTTTCAACCGGCCGTTTTTCAACAATTCATCAAAAATATAAATTGCCTGACGGGCATCCTGTACCGGTTCAATACGCCCGGTACCTATATAAACAGGTACGGAAACGGAAATTCCCGGAGAATAAGACTTATCTTCCCTTATAGACATTGTTATCAGGTTTAAAGTACTTATTTCCATTTAAATTAAATTGTACATCTCCTGAAAAATCAACCTCTATAAAATGCAATCCGTTGTAAAACCTGTTGTTACTATTAATAATTGAGATCGGAATTGAAATAATAACTTTTATAATTGGAATTATAATAAGAACTGGAGTCTTTATCTTCTTGTACTATTCAATGAAGAATTAAGTGTAATACTCTGATTACCCTGGTATTTGTCACTGTTCAAAAAATAATTATATGCAGCGTTGATATTATAATTGAGATACCTGTTATTGGATTTATAATTACTATTCTGATTAAAAATATTATCAATATTATCATTTGACTGATTATTGTATCGCGGATTCAGGTTAAAACCGAGATCCAGTTGCTGTCTTTTTAAATAAGGCAATTTATATTCGGAAAGGTCAAAATCATTGAACTGGCAATAAGCATTTTCAGTTAATGAAATAAAAGTGATAACGGTCAGAGTTGACCAGAAAATAATTTTTTTCATGGTTTTAAATTTAGCAGGTTAAACAAAATAATTCCTTCAACGCCAGGAGACAGTTGATTCTCCAGGCTGTTATGCAAATCAATGAGGATCCTTAAATGATTTTATGTTTTAAACAAATTATATGCCACGTTTTACTAAACCTTTAAGGTCTCAGATAACTTAATTTGCCTAGTAAGATAATTATTTTTTCTCAACCTGTGACGGGCTGATCCCAAACCTTTCCTTGAAACATTTACTGAAATAGCCGGCATCGGTAAAGCCTGACATATAGGAAGCTTCGGAGACGTTGCAGTCGCTGTTTCGGAGCAGTCCGATTGCATGGTTCAGCCGGTATTCTTTCACGAAATCGATGGGTGAAAGACCGGTAAGCCCTTTCAGCTTTTCGAAAAACTTGCTTCTGCCCATTCCGATTGTTTTATAAAGATCTTCTATTTTGAAATCGCTGTTGGTAAGGTTTTCCTCAATTACTTCACGAACACGGTTCAGAAATTCCGTATCCCTGTCGGTAATCGTATACATGTGATTTCCATCGGAAGCCACCGCTTTTCTTGTATAACGGTCCCTCAGCAATTCACGCTGGTGTAAAAGATTTTCCAATTGAGCCTGTAACTGCTCGCTGTGAAATGGTTTGGTCATATAAGCATCGGCTCCGTATTTCAATCCTTCTATTTTGCTTTCCACTGAAGATTTTGCGGTAAGCAGTACTACCGGAATGTGACTGGTTTCAAAATTATTTTTAATCTTATCCAGTAATTGGATTCCGTCCATTTCTGGCATCATCACATCGGAAAGAATAATATCCGGTTGAAGCTGCAGCGCTCTTTGCAAACCCTTCCTTACCGTCAGCCGCTTCTTCAATCCTGAAACTGGCGGAAAGCTGCAGACGTAAAAATTCCCTGTAGTTCCTGGTTGTCTTCCACCACCAGAACAAGAGGTAAACTGCCATTTCGATTCTCTTCTAATGTCAGAAAGATAAGGTGCTACAGTCGTTTTTATTTCATCAGACTCTTGTTCTATTCTCCTGCCTGATCTGCTGTGATAAGCCGAAATTGGTTTTCAGGCTGACACAAAATGTAGCTCCGCCACCGCGTGTGGGCTTATAGATAAGTTCGCCGTTATGAAGCTCTACCAGCTCTTTCGAAAGAGCAAGCCCGATACCTGTGCCGGTTTGCTTTCCCTGGTTCAGGTTATAATGACTTGCAAAAACCTTGAACAAAGACTTTTCCTGCTCTTTGGGCACACCTGTGCCTGAATCTTTCACTTCGATGTTAACAATGTGATCTTTTAATGATTCGCTGACTGAAACATTGATTGAACCATTATCGGGTGTAAACTTAAAAGCATTGGACAGCAGGTTAAAGATCACACTTTCCATTTTTTCCTCGTCCATCCATATCTTAATCACATTGCTTTTACTTTGAACTGTAAAACGAATATTTTTCTTAGCAGCCAGTTCATCGAAATTATGACAAATATCCCGGGTAAAAGATACTATATCCACTTCCACCAGGTTCAGTTTCATTTTACTGCTTTGTATTTTACGGAAATCAAGCAGTTGGTTTACCAATCGCAACAACCGTTGTGCATTTTCTTCGATCAGACCGGCATAAGATTTCCCTTTTTCACTTAACAGTTCCTTACTTTTCAGTTCTTTGGCAGGACCAAGGATCAATGTCAAGGGTGTCCGAAGTTCGTGAGAGATATTGGTAAAAAAATTCATCCGGATGTCTGTCAATTTCTTTTCGATTACTACCTCGTTCCTGAGTCTGATCATGGTGGTTATGATACGGCGGGCTGTTTCCAACAGAATTATTGTCAACAATACATAAATAATATAAGCCCAGGTTGTTTTCCAGAAAGGCGGAAGAATTTCAATATTCATCAATACCGGTGGGTTCAATTCCTGAAGTTCCGGATTATTGAACTTCACATGAAACACGTATTTTCCCGGTAATAATTTGGTATATTCGGCATGATTCCGGTCCTTAGTGAAATGCCATGTATTATCGAAACCTTCAAGCATATATGCATACTGGATTTTATCCTGCATACTGAAATCGAGTCCGGCCCATGTAATTCCAAATACATTTTGATTGTGCTTCAATTGTATCGAGCGGGTCTCGGTTACCGAACGATTCAGTACATTTCCCTGTCCCGGAACAATTTCTTTCCCGAAAAGCTGGAAACCGGTGAATACAAGGTTTGCCTTTTTTTGCTCGTTACCAAATGCAGACGGATTAAAATTATATAATCCGTTATTTCCCCCGAGACAAATACTGCCATCTGCACGAACAGCACAGGCAGCTTCTGAAAAGCCGGGTTTTTCAATTCCATTGTACTGGTTATAATTCCTGAAAACAGTATCGACAGGATTGAAAAAAGATATTCCGTTTTCTGTTGACATCCACAAATTTCCCTTTATATCATCTGTGATGGTAAAAATAACATCACTTGGCAACCCGTCTTTTTTGGTAAAAACTGTAAATTCAAGAGGCTGGTTTCTTTTCGGATAATTCTTCAAACGGGACAATCCTCCTCCCAGTGTCGCCATCCAGATATTTTTGTTTTTATCGCATAAAATCCAAAAAACATCATTACTGCGGAGTCCCGGGACATTATTGTTTTCTTTGTTGTATAAATGAAACTGGTAATTCGACGGAGTAACCCGTCCCGGATCCAGGAAAATGATACCTTCTGTTGTACCAATCCAGATATTTCCTTTATAATCCTGTGTAACACACCTTACCTTCATCCCTTTCTCTTTCGGATAATTTTTCAATACATTGCCGGAATTAAAAAAACGATCGTTGACCAGCAGATCGACTCCACCACCATAGGTACCTATCCAGATATGCCCTTTTTTGTCTTCAAGAAGTGAGTAGATATTGTCACTGGAAATGGATGTTTTATCTTTAGGATCATGTAGATAATGCTTTACATTGAAATCGAACAACGTTTTCCTGGTAAGTCGGTATAAACCGTTACCTTTGGTTCCCAGGTAAATGTTCCCGTTGTTGTCTTCCAGCATTGCATACACCCTTCCTGTTTGTTGCCCGTTCAGGGCATCAATTTTTTTCACAACCCTGAAATCCTTATCCATCAGAAATACTTCCTGTTTTTTAGTAGCCACCCACAGATATCCCTTTGAATCCTCCATCATGGCCCGGACTTCGTTAGCTATGCTAAAGTTCGATTGCGGAGCAGGTTGTATGAACCTGAACTTATTCGGTATGAAAGTTACTTTCTCTATTCCTCTGAAATAAGTGCTCATCCATAGCACTCCCGATGGATCGTTGTAAAAACAATTTACAAAATTAGACAGCTTCCTTTCCGGATCTCCCGGTTTATTATAGAAATACTCGACTTCATCGTCTTTGGGATTATAATAACCAAACCCACCGCCTTTAAGTGTAAGCCATAATGTTCCGTTCCTGTCTTCCATAAATCCGCATTGGGCGCCGGGACGAATATCCGGGTATACATCCAGTTTTTGTTCGTAACGCCTGTATTTTCCGGTATTCAAATCTATTTTTGAAATTCCGGGGTTTGGTGATTCTACCCAGAGAAGGTCATGGGAATCAGCATACATTTTCAATACCTCATGAATATCCGGGAGATTGAAATGACGGGTTACCTCACCGGTCCAGCTATTGTATTCATAAATTCCATTACCGTTAGTGCCCAGATAAATATTGCCGTTGTTGGTACCTGTTATATCAGTTATTGACAATTTGTTTTGGATATCAACTTTATTCAAATCATCTTTTGATAAATTATAAACCAGCAAACTGCCATCACTGGTGCCAAAAAATAAAAGTGATTCTGCATTATAATAAGTTGTTGGCATATGACTGTAAAAAAGTTTCTTTACACGAGCAGTAAACGATTTTTGAATAAACTGACCTGTAGCAGGATCACGATTCAAACAGACAATTCCCCTGTTGGTATTAATCCAGATATTTTGTCTGGAATCTTCATTAATAAACCGAATACCATCGCCAGGTATCGGAATCCTTCCTTTTACGCCATAATGAATAACCCGGAAATTGTTGGAAGCAGTATCGGTTACTACCCTGTAAACACCCTGGTTATCTGATGTAACCCAGACATCTCCTGTTGCTGAAGGGAAAATACCATTGATGGTTGCATTGATACTGTCCGTATTATCAGAAGGTACCGGATCAAACTTTTCAGTAAAATGATTTAGCCGGAATGCACGCGAATCGTAAGTAATGATCCAGATATTTCCCAGAGAATCTTCTTTCATTGTTTTAACTCGGTTTGAAGCCAAACCGGAGCTGTCCGCATTTTCAACCTTATAGACTTTGAATGTATTTCCATCGTACCGGTTGATTCCATCCCAGGTAGCGAACCACATAAAACCACGAGTATCCCTGAGCATTACAGAAACATTGCCATGAGATAAACCATCTTCAGTAGATAAATGCTCAAAAACACAGTCGCGTTGTGCTTTTATAATTCCAGTGAAACAAAGAAAAACAAAAGAGACAGCAATTATTTTCCGTAAATAGTACATATATCTTTTATTCATCCCTCGCAAATTTAATTATAAAAAACAGATGTTCGAATAACCGTGCCTGAAGTTGACCCAATAAATACTTTCCTCAACTATACGTTCTATTTAACTCAGCCTGCATTCTATTATAAAACTTATCGATGCTATTCTGATACCCAACAAACTATTGCAAACTCTCCTGAATTTTCGGCAAATATTCCAGATTATACGGCAAATATTCCATGCCGATAAGGGTATCTAACCTGTAAATTTACGGGAAACTTACAACTAACTTTAATATTTAATGACTATGAGGAAACGAACTTTTCTTTCAATTTTTGCCTTGTTGATAAGCTATATGCTGGCACATGGGCAATTTACAGACTCCACGCTTTACGATTTTGTTGGTGGAGCCATTGTTACGGCCGGACAAAGTACCGACGGATCATTAAAATTAAGTGGAAATTATAGTGATCACGGAGACCAGTATGGTATGGATATGAAAGTTGACGGTGAAATAAAAATTGCCGTTGACGGAAGTTGTACAGTCCGGTTCCTGGGTTCAGCTTATTCTAAATTGAATATGAAAGGTATTTCACAATCAGGTGGTGTTAATTTGGGAGAACAGAGCACCCAGGTTTCCACTGATTTGGCAGAAACTTTTGACTTTGTGTACGAAGGCAGTACAGATACATTAATATTCACTACCACTGCCGGAACCGGAAATGACCTGTACTTACCCCAAATTGAGGTAGTTCCCGAACAACCAGGGGCAAAGAATAACTTAACTTCTGCGGTAAAAAATATAATCTATTATTTCGATTTTAGAGATGGAAGTATAATACCTAATGACGTTAGTTTTAACGGAAATTTTGTCCTCGATTCGGGTTTGATCAGTATTGATCCCGGTTCAAGTAATGCATATAAATTCAATGATGCTACGCATGGTGCTGCCTTTAAAACAGGTAATAAAATCACATTACAGGTAGCCGGAAACTCATATATCAAATTAGGAGGTAGCATCTATTCAACCGGAACAATAAGTGCTTCCAGTGCAACAGGTGATTTTGATGTAGCATCACAATCTGCAACAACTAGTGGAAACTACGGGAATGACGGCTCAACAGTCGATTTTCTTTATGTAGGTTCAGCTGGAGAAGTGCAACTGGATTTTACAAGTACAGTCTATCTCCCGATTTTATACGTAGTTCCTTTTCCGTATGACACAACATTTAATAGCTACGTGCAAAAATCCGGAGACATCTCGTTCAATGGTGATACCATTCATTTAACATCAGGCGCAACAGCAAGTGACAATGCCACTGTTACGGTTAATGCCGGAACGGTTATCAGTGCAACAACGGAAATAGCATCGATTTTTATAGATCTTGGGGGAAATGCGCTTTCAAGCTTCACACCATTATTCAACGGTAATATTTCGTCTGTAACTGTAAGTGGTGATACCTTACTGGTTGCATATGCCGATTCCTCATCAACACCATTTGGTTATAAAATTATTGTGACGGATAACAGTTCAACAGTTACTGCCGAAGCTGGCAAGACCTACACTTACGACTTAACAAACGGCAGCGAAATGCCTCAGAATACAACAATTAAGTATTCTACATTTATTACAAGTGATGGTATAGTTACTATGAATAGTAATGCCGGTGATCAGTTCTGGTACCATGATGCTTCACACGGAGGAGTCTTTTACAATGACAACTCTATGGATTTCATTGTAGCCGGAAATGCAACAATAACATTAACAACCTGTACCTATAGCGCCGCAAATTCGTTGATGGTATTTACCAATGCAAATGGAGACTCTTTGGGTGCAATTGCTGCTGATAATAATGGAGGAGCTGACGCATTTGCAAGTAGTTTTACCTATACAGGTGGAGCTGGCGTGATTACCGGAACATTAGTTGCTTCAGGAGCAGTATATCTGCATGCATTAACTATTGAAAATGCTGCCGCCATTCAACCCTCAAACGGTAAAATTGATGTATGGGATTTCGGCGCTGAACAACTGGATACGGCTGTTTACAACAATAGGTTGAGTGTAGATACTATTAATTCATGGTATGATCCGTCAATTACAGCAGGAAGCAGCGGTAATGTTTTCCCGTCGTTTACTGCTGGCGTATTAAGCTGGGTTGGCGGTAGTAACGACCGGTTAAGAACAACCAATACAGAAATAACACGCTACGATGAAAATATTTCAGGTGTTACCGGTTATACCGGAAGGGTTTACGTGAACGCTTCTGCCGCTACCGGCAGGTATTTAAGCCTGAGTTTAACAGAAGATGATGAAGTTACCATTGCAGCATTATCACAAAACGGAAGTGGGAGACTGAACTTTGTATATGTTCCCGATCCGAATTCACAAACGGATGCAAAATCCCTTGGAACGGATGTTGCCGAATTTAACTTTGTAGCAAAACAAGCCGGCACATACCATATCTATGATGATCTGGATAAACCAAGTTATTATCGCATTTACAGGAAAGATGCTACTTATCTTACTTTAACAGGTAATGTTGATGTTAGTGCAGCTCCCGGCATTCCCGGTGATTACGCTATTGTATTTACAAATAATGCCGGAAAGGCCTGGACGTCGACCATGTCTGTAGGCGGATACAGCGTCACTCTTCCTGCCGGATATAGCTATTCACTCAGTCTTGAAAATGCTAACGGATACATTATCAGCAACGGTAGCTCACTGGACGTAACCGAATCAACCGTCAACCATGATGTTGTGGTCCAGCAGGTTGAATTATATACGGTAAGCGGTTCCATAACAGGATTAGGATCTGAGATTGGAAAACTTTCACTCACATATACAGCTGATACTTCCGCACATAAGATCTATCAGCCTGAACCCGTGATAGATGCCAATGCATCCACCTATTCGGTTCAACTAGAACCCAATTGTAAATATTATATTTCGGCTATGGGGGTAAACGATTTTTACATTCCCGAAGATTCTATTACAATAGGTAATGCAAATGTATCTAAAGATTTAGCTTTTGCCGCAAAACCGGTTTATAACATTACCATCAGCACAACCGGATTAACAACTGAACAAGAATCCAAACTCAGCCTCACCTTTACCAATCTTAATGAGGAAGGATATACATATAGTTTTGGTCCCACTGACAATATTACGTTGCGTGACGGAACATATGCCATTTCCTACAGCGGTCTGGATGAGTATCCTGTAAAACTTGGCCTCACTTCAAATCTGAAAGTTGATGGCGCTGACGTAAGTAAAACACTTGCTTTTGAACCGATCACCAACTGGTCATTCGACGATAAAGCTATCGCAAGCGGTGACACTACCTATGAAGGTTTACTCTTTACAGGAACAGTCAGCAGCGAACTTGCCAAAGGACATTTAACTGCCAAGCCGGGAGCAACCATTCAGGTACCGGTTAATCCGGGGAATACAAATAACTATCACTTATTATTATTCCGCTGATTTCATCATCGCCGGTACAGATACATTTAGCACTTCCAGTCACAGCACAAGCACACTTGAATATGCTGATTATACCTATACAGGTACAGATGCCGGTTATGTGACAATTGCTGCTGATTCCGGGGCAAGTACTACGTATATCACCAATATTTCAGTTAGTGAAACTGTGGAATACAGTTCGGTAATCTATGTTGGTACTGATAAGGAATACCAGACTATTAACGAGGCCCTGACTGCTATTGGAGAAATGAACCGCAATGACACTAGCCGGGTAACAGTAATGATCGATCCCGGCAATTACGAAGAAATGCTGGTAATTAACGAACCAAATATTACTCTTGAAAAATGCTGCCGTTGCTCCGAGTATTGCTCTTGCAAACAATGGTGTTGACATTGCAGAAGGAGCTGTGAGAATCACTTCATACTATGGCCATGGCTATAACTATTACAGCATGGGTAATGACCAGAAATGGAATGCGGATGTGCTAAGGGTAAACAAAGAAAACGGATACCTGTCATACGTAAATACAGGCAGCGGAACAACAAACGGCTCTTACTGGAATGCTACCGTGGTAATAGCTGCAAATGGTTTTACTGCCGATGACATTATTTTTGAAAATTCCTATAACCAATACATTTCTAAAAAAGAATCGGAAGATGTAGTAGTTATGTGGGAATCGGGTAGTAAGGGCGAGCGGCCTACCGACATTGGCAATACCGCCGT
>CAVVIO010000044.1:0-76149 GCA_963748095.1 uncultured Bacteroidales bacterium | reverse complement strand
ATCAGTTCATAACAAAAGAAGTCTAAAATGTAGTTGTCGATCGGCTTTTGCCTGTGAAAATCATAACCCATCATTTGTTTCGATTTCAGATAATGCCACAAAATAATCTCCGATTTTGTGGATTGATTACGAAGAGTTCGTGCAAGTTTTTTCAATTTCGGATTATAAGGTATAATTTTTCTTGGCATAATTGGTTTATTTACACACCCCTAGCCCCTCTCAAAGAGGGGAACGATTGTCATTCAATACTAATTAATAACTAAAATAGGAAAAATGTTTTTATTAAGCGGGTAATGTGACACACCTCCGGACTCCCGCCTTGCGGGACAAGCTCTCTCAAGAGGGGAATAATTGTCATTCAATTTAAGTATGTAACTAAAATAAGAAAATCATTTTTAATTTATGAATAATTTAAGGGTATCCCAATGCGAAAAACAGGATATTCCGGGGTTACCTCACCATTAAGAACGATAAATCCCTGTCTGTTCACAAAGTACAGCAGGAAGCAAATTAACCTGTTTAATTTATAAATCTCTTTTATGAAACTGATAACGAAAAAGTTACAGTAAGTTTTCTGCGAAAACCAAGTGTAACTCAATCGGGTTAATCCCGCTAAAGCCGGGACAAGCTCCGCTTTGGCACAGATTAAACTGTGAATTTATGAATAGGGCAGGTTAAAGATCGTTGTTTGGAATACTTATTTTTTTGAATTTTCATTATTCAGAAATTATTTTTTAACTTTGCAGCCGTTTACAGGGTCGCGTGGCCGAGTGGTCAGGCAGAGGTCTGCAAAACCTTTTACGGCGGTTCGAGTCCGCCCGTGACCTCAAAATAAAAATGCAACCATTTGGTTTACAATGGTTGCATTTTTTTATTTATATTTTCTAAGAATCAATGCAGGGACCTGTATTAATAATATTTTGAATTAATTTCTTATAGTATTATTCATTTTATACTTGAATAGTAAAATTGACTTTTGCTCCTAAAGCATTTGCTACCCGGACAATTGTATCGATGGTTAAATTTCGGGTTCCCTTTTCAATTTTCGATATTCCTGCTTTGTTTATTCCGACAATATCTGCCAGTTGCTGCTGTGTCAAATTCTTTTGTTTGCGCAATTCTTTTAACTGATGGGCAATTACTCCGGACTGAACTTCAGCATCAAATTTTTCACGTTCGGGAGTGCCTTTTTTGCCTATATGCTTATCAAGCATTTCATCTTGTGATATTGTTTTCATATTCCTTATTGTTTTAAATATTCTATTCTGATCTTCTCCGCTTTGTCAATTTCTTTTTGTGGTGTTTTCCCGGTTTTTTTCACTATACCATGAGTGCATATTACGTAAGCATTTCTTCGGTTGTCCCAGAATGCAAACAGCCTGTATTTAATGCGTTTACAGATAAATCGAAATTCCCAAATATTAGTCCCCGTAAGTTTCTTAAACACCTCCGGGTCCTTTGCCAGTTGAGCAAAAGCTATGCAATACAGGGCTTTCTTTTTGCAGGCAGGCTCTAAACTGCCAATAAATTCATCGGCTTCCTGCAAGTATTCAATATCGAAATATTTTATCATACAAAGATATTAAATGTTGCAATATATTGCAATAAATTATTGTTCGCAAGATTTTCCTGTATTTAATTATTGTTACTCCACAATATAAATCAACTGCCTCAACTCCGTAATAATAAAATCCGGTTTCACGCCATCAATTCCGGGATCATCCTCTCGCCAGCGTACCGAATTTTTATCGCCTGCAAATAATATGGTTTTAAATCCAGCCTGACGGGCAGTATGTACATCTTTCTTCATGTCGTTCCCGACATAAGCAACCTGTTCCGGTTTCAGATTATATTTGGTTTTTAATACGGGAATCAATTTTTCGAATAAAGCAACGTCGGGCTTGCCACGTAAAAGCTTGTAAGAAAAAACAGTCAGGTCGGGATCAAAACAATCGACAGTTTCCGATTCTTTATAACTGCCCGACAGAAAATAGTTCATTACCCGGGGTGTGTAAAACTGGGCATTGGATATAATCCCCAGTGGAAATTTTTTATCTGACAGTTGATGTATTACTTCCATCATGTCCGGCATTGGCCATGCCCGATTGTTTAATAATTCGAATGTAAGGGTAAGGTTATGAAAATCGACATCATCCGGATATTTAATCCATCCTTTTTCACGGGCATGTATGAGCGTCTGCTCCCATATTTTTACAATGTTCATCTCAGGGAAAGGCACATCTTCCGATTTCTGTTGTGCATAGTAAGCTGTAATTTTTTCACGTAGCAAGTTGAGAATTTTCATTAGTAATTGCCCGGTTGGCTTATTATCCTGAGAGGTTAACCGGATGGAATTATAATCAAGGGCAGTTTTCAGGTTTCCGGGAATGGCCTTCCAGTCGGTTCCTTCCGCCCACGAAGAGATCAGTAATCGTTCCGTAGATGTCGAATATAAGCGCTTTGATAGAAGTATCTTTCCGATAATCAGGGTCGATGGAGGGAACAAGTGGTGTAATTTTTTTCTGCTGTTCCAGTAATTGTCCGATCAGTGTCCTGGTATCATTTTTCATTTGTTGATGAATACTTTTTTATTGAAAAGCTGAATTATAAATTCAAATGTATTTCATTATTATCAAAAATGGCTGAAATGATGAAAGAGATGAGGGAAATTGGTAAAAAAACAGATTATATCAATCCCAGCGCTTTTAACTCCAGGTATTTATTGATCACCTCTACGGTTAGATCCTGTGGTTTGGTCAGTAGTGTATAAATACCGTATTTGTTCAGTTCTTTAACGATCTGTTTTTTTTCATGTATAAACTTTTCGGCAATGGTCTTGTAATAAATATCTTCCACCGATTCCGGATTCATCTCCATTACTCTGCTCAACTCTGTATTTTCGAACAGAATAACGATCATCAGGTGGGAAGAAGCCAGGCGCTGCAACATCCATTTTTGTCGGTTCATTGCTGATAAACTTCCGAAATTGGTAAACAGGATCAATAAACTGCGTTGCTTTATTTTTTGCCGTATGTAAGAATATAATAATTCAAAATTTGATTCCTTAAAATCCGTTTCCTGGTTATACAAAAGCTCCAGAATTCGCATCATGTAACTGTTTTTTCTGTCGGCAGGCAGAAAAGTATTTATTTTTTCCGAAAAAGTGAGTATTCCTGCTTTATCGTGTTTATGCATGGCTATATTGGAGATAACAAGACTGGCATTGATGGCATAGTCGAGTAACGACATTCCTTCAAAAGGCATCTTCATCGTTCGCCCCATATCAATCAGGCTGTAGACCTGTTGCGAGCGTTCGTCCTGGTATTGATTCACCATGTAACGGGAAACATGAGCTGTAGCCTTCCAGTTAATGGTCCGGTAATCGTCTCCCTTTACATATTCCCGAATCTGGTCGAATTCCGTATGTGTTCCAACCCGCCTGATACGTTTTACACCGGCCTCTGTAAGCCGGTTCGAAATAGCCAGTAACTCGTATTTTCGCATCTGCATAAAAGATGGATACACGGGGACAGTCCGGGCCTCGTTGAAAATGTACCTGCGACGAAATAAACCGGGGAAACCGGATACGTAAACATTAATATTCCCAAATTCATATTGTCCCCTTTTAACCGGGCGTAATGTATATTCGTATTTTTTTTCATCGAAGGCATTCAGTACCATTGCCTTGTCGAAATCGCGGATCTGGAACTGGTAAGGTATTTCATCGGTAATATTCACATGCACAGTAAAACCGTAATTGTTTTTCAGGAACAGGTAAATCTTGTTTTCGTCACCGTTCGACAAACGTTCGGGAACTTCGCGACTGGCATCAAATCCTTTTTTTATGTTGAACAGAAGAATAAGATCAAGGAGTGATAAAGCAGTCAGTAATAACAATAATATCCTGGCAAGCACTAAGATGAATGTAAAAAACTGGCCGAACACGAAAAGTACGGCAACCAGGATAAGAGAAAGAAAAAGCCTGTTGGTTAAAAACAAAGATTTTAAAAAGCGCAACATAGGCAATTATCTTGGTATTTCAAGATTATGAACGATTCCTTTAATGACAGCTTCGGCTGTACTGCCTTCCATTTCCTTTTCGGGTGTAAGCAGTATGCGGTGGCAAAGCACCGGGCCAACCATTTCAAGGATATCTTCCGGTGTTATATAATCGCGGCCCTGTATGGCAGCGTATGCCTTGCTGGCAATAAGCAGGTTAACGCCGGCCCTGGGAGAGGCGCCCAGGTAAAGGTCGCTGTTGTTCCGGGTTTTGTGAATGATCATGGCAATGTATTTTCGCAGGTTATCGTCTGCCTGTACCTGTCGTACTTTTTCCTGGTATTCCAGTATTTGTTTCGCTTTCAGCACGGGTTTGATGTTTTCCAATTCCGCTTTTCCGTGAAGGTGATGGTTAACAGCAAGAATCTGTTCTTCCTCTTCGAGCGACGGGTAATTCACTGTGATCTTAAAAAGAAACCGGTCGAGTTGGGCTTCGGGCAAACGATAGGTACCTTCATGTTCCACGGGATTTTGTGTGGCGAAAACCAGGAAAGGTTTGTTCATTTCATACGTTTTTCCGTCAACAGTAACCTGCCGTTCCTGCATTACTTCAAATAAAGCTGATTGAGTTTTAGCCGGGGCCCGGTTAATTTCATCGATGAGAACTATATTCGAGAATACTGGACCTGCTTTGAATTCAAATTCCGACTTGTTCAAATTAAATATCGATGTTCCCACCACATCGGAAGGCATTAAATCAGGGGTAAACTGAATGCGTGAAAAGCCCGTGGAAATGGCTTTGGCCAATAACCGTGCCGTAAGGGTTTTGGCCACACCCGGCACTCCTTCGATAAGGGCATGCCCATCGGCCAGGATGGCTACCAGCAACAAATCGATAAAATGTTTTTGTCCCACAATGACTTTCCCGATCTCTTCCCTTACTGCATTGGCGGCAGCATTCAAATCACTCAGGTCGATCCTGTTCTTAAAAATTTCCTGATTTTCCATGTATTATTGGTTTAAATTTTATTTTTTACCTGTTGATAAAACAATTCAAGGTTTTTATTAAACTGTAATAATAATGTATCGCTTATTTGTGATAAGCCTTCTATTGCCCGGGCTTGTTCAAATATCTTTTTAATTAATTTTTTTTCTGCTCCCGATTTCCCCGCCAGTTTGTCATAGAATTCTTCTGTTTCGCTTGTGACCGCCGTGAAAAAATACCTGGTCCTGACAAAGTTTTTAAAATAGTTAAATCGCTTTAAGCAAATATCTTTATTATTTCCTTTCTGAAGATAAAGACGCGAAAGTGTTTCCGTAAATTCAAGTGTGGTGTTGGCAAGAGGTTTAATAACCGGAATAATCCGTTGTTGCCTCCTTGATTCGAATAGTACAAATAGTAAAAGTGTAAAAATAAGAACAAGGTAAGCTGTCTTCAGGGCAGGTTCACTTAATATGTAACGCAACATTGAGGAACTTGCATGTTTCCCTGGTTTATAATATTCGTCCCAGATAAGCGGTTGGTCGGGAAGATAGGACAATGCCTTAAAAGCGTACTCGTAATTATCATACAGCAGAGCATAATTTGTAAATGCCATCGGTACAATATCAATATAAATATTCCCTTTCCCAAAGCGAAGTTTTATAAAATCTGGCTGTTTTTTGTTGTTTGTTCCCAGTATGGTGGAAGTATTCCGGTCGAATTTTGAGAAATACGTATTTTCAAAGACTTTTTTAAAATGATAACTGCTGTCACTTTTTAAGCGCGGATTCACAAAATTAATACCTTCGGCGTGGAACATCAGGGAAGCTGAATCCCTGAATGAACCGGAGATTTCAAATCCCAGGGTGTCAGATAAAAGTTCTCCGGCTGATGAGGTCGCGATGAACAAACAGTTTCCATTTTCAACAAAATCAAGTAACTTTTTCAGATCATATTTATCGGGTTTCAATTCATACGTTACCAATAATATATTTTTCTTTTGGGTACTTGTGTCGGTCTGATAATTTAACAGTTCATAATAACTTTTTTTATTACTGCTTACCCGGTTTTTTCCGTACAGTTGCTCCAGCGAGTTATAAAGGACATAACATCCGAAAGGGTTTTTATCTTTTTGGTTAAAGCTAAGGTTCCAGTTCAGTGGTTTCGGGGCAAAATATTCCACTATCACCAGTACCAGGATACTGATGATAAGGATTAAAATATATTTTCTGTTTTTACCCGGCATTAATCTGATCAAATGTTTTCTGAAAATTTTCGTTTATCGGTTCAAACTGTGAATTATCCGGTTCGAAATGGCCGTACCAGACATATTCATATATTCGACTTAATTGTTCGAATAAAATCTGGTAGTGCGATCCGTTCAGTTCATTCATGTAATCCCTGTTGGTCTTTTCAGGCGACCATTCTATTAACGATCTCTGTGAAAGAAGTTTCAACAGTTTCAGGTACAAATAACGTATGGCGTTCCTGAATTTTTTTTGTTGTAATAAAGCTTTTATTTCAGCATCCAGGTCAATTTCGTTAATGTTTTCCTGCACTTCATTCAATCGAACGGCTATTTTTTGACGATTACGTGAAAAGATGTTTTGATAGCGGGAATCGGCAATTTTATATATCAGAAAAAACAGCAACAAAATAAAGAAAAAGTATCGAAAGACCGGGGCAAAACCATTATTACTAAAGATACCTGCGATCAAATGAAAAAACCAGTACCAGATTCTTTGCCACCAGCTTTGAAACGGATTCTCTGCCCCTTCATAAATAAAATTTCTGTCTGTTTTGAAATGATCTATGTATTCCCCCGAAGGAATCCGGAGCTTTACAGCCGAAGAATCGTATTTAACAGGAACATCACGTGCAAATAATGCACTCTGCAGTGAAAACAATGTAATAATCAGTACAAACTGAAATATAATATTTTTAAATCTACGAGATTTATTCATCTTCATTTATCTCATCGATCTTATCCATTAATGAAGGGCTTTCCTTTATTTCCACCAGATTAAAATACTGAAACGACAGAGCTGTATAAGGGATAACATATAAAACGGTTCCCAGAATATTCGTCAGTACATTTAAAACAATCAGGGTGATGGTGATTCCCTCGGGAATGGATGCAGATTGTGTAATTGCGTGCAAGCCATAAACACTCATAATAATTGTTGTAGGGATGGCCAGAATATAGATCAGAATAATTACCAGAACATATACAACAATGATCAATAAGAATGTCCACCACCACTGAATTCGGGTAAGTTCAAAACTTCGACTAAATGAATATCCCAGTCCATCCTGTTCATGAACTACAATAAATAAAATGAGTGAAAGAGAAACTGCAAGATAAATTCCAGGTATAATAAAAAATATAGCACCGGCAACCACAATAAGGCCTACTACAATGCTTGTAAAAATAATAGGCCAGAAAAACCGGGTAATTTTGTCCCACACATCACCCAGGGAAAAACCATCGCGGCCTTTCTCCACATACAGACTGATGTATCCGTATATTCCTCCAGCCATTATAGTTTGTGCAACAACTGAGATAAGCAGGTTGATGAGAATCATCGCCATATTACTTCCGAGCATGTTTCCGGGATTCTGGCTGAATATACCTGCCAGGTTACGATACTGGATTACCGTTGAAAAAATTGAAGTAATAACTAACAATGGGATTACATAAAATAAAAGGACTTTTCCCAATCTTTTGTATTCCTGTTTGAGAAACGCAAATGTGTCATTAAAAACCTGTCCAAAATCGCGTTCGCGCCGAAAATCAATGTAATGTTCTTCCATCTGCTGTTTGATTTTTATTTTTTAAAGTGTTTGGATAAATAAAAAAGTAATATATGATGAATGTGAGAGATAATATAATAATAAAAAGCCTGACAATATCGGGTAGTTGTGTGTATCGGGTAACAAAGCCTTCGAGAAATGCTGCAGTGAGAAAAACGGGCACGACACCAGCCACCATTTTCAATCCATCATTAACACCTTTACGGAATGAGACCAGTCGGGTATAAGTACCCGGAAAAAGAATACTATTTCCCATCCTCAGTCCGGCAGCACCGGCAACCAGTATGGAAAAGATCTCCAGTGTACCATGAATCCATATTGTGAGGAAGGAATCGTATAACAGGCCGTGCTGGTAAAAAAAAGTTTCAAATGCCCCGATCATAATACCGTTGTGAAAAAGAACAAGGCCGGTGATTACGGATAAAAACACACCATATACAAATGCCTGGAAAGCCACGAACAGATTGTTGAGCGAAATGCCGAGAAACATATTAAAATGCCCTGCTTGTTTGTATACCGCCATGGGATCTCCTGCACGGATATTTTCGAGGGTCATATTCACATAAGAGTCGCCCAGTATCAGTCTTACATAGGTGTCATCGTAAAGCGTGGATATAATCCCAACCATCGTGGCAATCAAAAAAATGATGAGAGCGTAGCCAAAATATTTTCTATTTTTAAGAAATAACAGCGGATATTCTTCCTTCCAAAAATGAGCAAACCGGCCCTTCTTTATTTTTTTATTCCTGTAAATAGCTTGGTGAGCCTTACTTGCAAGAGTATTCAGGTAGGCAGTAGTTTTACTGCCAGGATAAAATGTCCGGGCATAAGCAAGATCATCCGTGAGTTGAATAAACAAGTCAGCCAGTTGATCCGGGTCGGTATTGATATTTGAAAAAAGGAATTTTTCAAATTCTTTCCAGCGTCCGGCATTTTTATTTAAAAAAACTATTTCTTTCATTTTCAGGGCAATGCTGTCCTTTAACAAGTATAAAATTATCTCTCGATTAAAAGATTTCCTAAGAATTAAATATACAAAGATAATTTGCGTAAAATAATAATTATCTTTTAATTTGAAACCTTAATTACCCAGAAAAGTATTAATAGAAAAAGTTTGCAAAAGCCGTTTGATGGAAGCATTAAGTATTCAAACCACACAAAATATAGATATAGAATACATACCAGCCAGTGTTGGAGAGCGCATTGTTGCCCAAATTATTGACTTTGCTTTTATATTTGCTTATTCCATGATGATTCTCCTTATAACAACCATATCCGGTATTCATTCTGCTGCAATCTATATTGTTGGATTTTTACCTGCACTCTTTTATGGCCTTGTTATGGAAACTACAATGAACGGGCAATCCTGGGGTAAAAAAATTATGAATATCAAAGTTGTCAAAAAAGACGGGACCGAACCGGCGTTTACCAATTATTTTATTCGATGGATATTTTCACTGGTTGATAAATTGTTATTTGCCGGGGGTATTGGGGCATTAACTATCATACTTAACGGGAAAGGACAACGATTAGGTGACATAGCAGCCGGCACAACTGTGATCAGGTTAAGGTCAAATGCCGGGTTGGAGGAAACCATACATGTTGAATTACCGGTGGATTATCAGGTGGTTTTTCCCGATGCGGCAAAACTGAGTGACAAGGATGTTAATGTGTTGAAAGGCATCCTCAATTTCAGAAAAAAGAATGGGCTGAGTTCCCATACGATAAAAATGTTTGAAAAAGCTAAAAAGGCTATTTCTGCCAAACTAAAAATAAAAACTGACATTGAAGCCATTCCCTTTATCGAAACCATTGTTCGTGATTATAATTTTCTGTATAAGAATAATTCGTCTCCAAACAATTTTTTTTAATTTGCTGAATTCACTTGAAATTTAATGGTATTCAAAAAATTTTTCTGTGCAAATATTAACTGGCAGTAAGCAACTGGCCGAATGAAAACATAAAAAAACCGGCATTGAAAATCAAGCCGGTTTCTTTTATTCAAAGCTAGTTAACATATCTGGTCGTTTTAGGTAAAAATAAGCCTAACATGTTTCATGGTAATTTTTTATTATTCAACTATTTATATATACTTAATAGTGAACTGGTAATGTTTTTTAACAAGCTCGATAAGCTCGGATACTTCAGCGCCTACATTTTTAAATTCTACAGAAGAATCATGTTTGTAACCAATTTTAGCCACATCGTTCAGCATATTAAAACCTGCAGTGTCGATGAATGCAATATTTTTTACATCCAGCACAAGGTTAGTATAAGGTTTGCTCACAATCCCCGATAATTTATCCTGAATGGTTCCGGCATTATGTACATTAATTTTATTAATGTCATCAAAGGTGACCTTTATACTTCTTTTTTTTTGAAAAAAAGTCAGAAAATAGATGTTCCTTGTTTTCATAGCCGTTACTTTTAATAAAGACATAAACAAATTTATGTCAAATACAGATTTAATAATAAAAATTTAGATAAGCGTTGTTAAATTATTGATTAAAAACAAGTAAGATATTAAATGTCTTGTAACCTTTGGTGAAATACATTTTTTTGTTGATTAAATAAAGTCCTTTATTAAAAAGTAAGTATTACAAAGGATTTTACAATTTATATAAAATAAACCCCGACATCCAATGCCGGGGTTTTTGCTGAAACATCTATTTATAGATAGAAACCCTATAAAATTAATCTGATTGAAGCATCATTTATTACATGATGGATTTTTAAATAAAAAGGTTGCGTTGAATTTTAATTATTTCAGAAAACTTTAATAATTCAGACAAATAAATGAATTTCTTAATTAGCATTTAATAATATGAGAAAGGAATGACCGGGAAAATCCTTAAATAAAAAAAAGCGGTTCATACGAGCCGCTTTTTTTTATCCATTGAAAAACAAAGGATGTCAGTTAGTATATGCCATATTCTGAAGGCTCTGACTTATTATAAGGTCGTATTTATCGATATTGCTTTTATTCAATTCGAACTTTAATCTGATCGCCAACTATTACGAAATTTATAGCGGCACCGGATTCTGTTATTCCCTCTGTGTTCACCAATAATCAGTGTATTTGTTCCTGTAAGCATTTTATTAATTTTGTCCATTTTGGAACTTTTTGAGGACCCTACAAACAGAATATTGCAAGCGGTAATTTCTTCCGGACTATTGAACTGTTTAATAGTTATTTTTTGTGTGCCTACTTTTTTTGAAGAAGTATAACTTAATCAAACTATCCATAGGTTAAATTATTTCCCAACACTCCGATTATAAAATCATCCTGAGTTGCATTGGCAGGCCATTTTACAAGTCTTGAAAAATTATAAATAAACATAGCCTGGGCATCGCTAATCTGAGGAGCGTTTACCCGAGGCACTGCTCCTATCATTACACTAAAAAGAAAAAATGACAACAAATAAATTTTTTTCATAAATTACTTTATATTAATTTGTTAATTATTAAATACGCGGTTATAATTATATTGGAGAGTCTGGGTTAAGGTACCCTCCTTTACGTAATGAAGGAATTTTTGTTTCGGAGACTGAAAATTTGCAGTTAATCAGATTGAGATGGCATCAACTTCGCGGTTGGAGTTACTTGATAAAAGTGAGCGGAATCCATTTATTACCATAAATATTCTGATTGAAACATTATTTGTCACATGATGGATTTTTAAATAAAAAGGTTGTGTTGAATTTTAATTATTTCAGAATACTTTAAAAATTCAGACAAATGAATTAATTTCTTAATTAGCAATTAATAATATGAAAAATTGAATGACCGGGAAAGTCCTTTAGTAAAAAAAGCGGTTCATACGAGCCGCTTTTATTTATCCATTGAAAAACAAATAATGTCAGTTAGTATATGCCATATCCTGAAGGCTCTTACTTATTATAAGATTGTATTTATCGATATTGCTTTTGTTTAATTCAAACTTTAATCTATCACCTACTATTACGAAATTTATAGCGGCACCCGATTCTGTTATTCCCCTGTGTTCACCAACAATCAGTGTATTCGTTCCTATAAGCATTTTATTAATTTCATCCATTTTGGAACTTCTTGAGGAACCTACAAATAGAATATTACAAGCGGTAATATCTTCCGGATTATTAAATTGTTTAATAGTTATTTTTTGTGTACCTACTTTTTTTGTAGAAGTATAACTTATCAGACTTTCATAAGTTTCATTACTGCTTAATACTCCGATTACAAAATCACCCTGAGTTGCGCTGGCAGGCCATTTTATAAGTCTTGAAAAATTATAAATGAAAATAGCCTGAGCATCGCTTACCTGAGAAGCGCTTACCTGAGGCGCAGCCAATCTCATTACACCAAACAGGAAAAATAATGATAAAAGAATTTTCTTCATATAACACATTATATTAATTTTTTAAATTATAAATACATCAAAGTCATGGAATGGAGACTGATTCAGGATATGTTTCTTTACGTGATGAAGGAATTTTTGTTTCGAATATTAATAATTTTCAGGCGATCAAGTTGATTGGCTAAAATTTATTTTAATAACAATTACTAATTCAACCTGAAAAATGTGACTATAATGAATTTCTTCTTTAATTTGTCAGTTATTATTGTTTCATAAACAGATTTATTTTGAATAATAGTCATCCCGGATATTTACAGGTTTTATTTATCTGAAATGGAAAAATGAAGATTTTAATTGCCACCGATTCTTTTAAGGATTGCCTCCCGGCTGATGAAGTAGGAAAACATTTAAGTAAAGGGATACAAAAAGTATTTCCAAAAGCTGAAATAAAATTACTTCCGGTTGCTGATGGTGGAGAAGGAACGGTCCCTACACTGGTTGATGCGGCGAAAGGCCGGCTTAAAAACCTGAAAGTACATGATCCTTTAGGAAGGGAGATTGACTCATTCTATGGAATTCTGGGGGATAATAATGTTGCTGTTATTGAAATGGCGGCAGCATCAGGGCTTGAATTGCTTGATAAAAAGGAACGAAATCCATGGATTACCACTACAATTGGCACGGGAGAGCTAATAAAAGATGCATTGGATAAGGGGTGCAGAAAAATTATAATTGGTGTAGGCGGTAGTGCCACGAACGACGGGGGAGCAGGTATGGCCGTTGCACTTGGGGCCCGATTACTTGATAAAAGCGGAAAATTCGTATATCCGGTTGGGGGAGAATTAAACAGGGTCCATTCAATAGATTTATCAGAATTTGATAAGCGAGTTGCTTCAGCCATATTTATAGTAGCCTGCGATGTTGAAAACCCGTTGACAGGGCCCGACGGAGCATCCATAATTTATAGTCCTCAAAAAGGGGCCGATAGTCACATGGCTGAAAAATTGGATGAAAACCTGGTTCATTTTTCAGAAAAGATCAGGAAAATTCTTGGCAAAGATATATCCGGACTGAAAGGAGCTGGAGCAGCCGGGGGATTAGGAGCAGGATTATTTGCCTTTTTATCGGCAGAACTACGCCCGGGTTTTGAGATCGTTAAAGAACTTGTTCATTTGGAAAAATATGTAAAATGGGCCGATTTGGTAATTACCGGCGAAGGTAAAATGGATAACCAGACCCAGTATGGCAAGGCCCCTTACGGAGTAATGAAAATGGCTAAAAAGTTCGAAAAGGCAGTAATTGCTGTTACCGGTGCATTGGGAGAGGATGTAGATGAATTGTATCATCAGGGCTTCGACTGTCTGTTTCCAATTACCGATCGTCCTATGAAGTCCGAAGAATCGATTCGAAGGGCTCCTGAATTGTTAACAAATGCAGGTGAAAGAATAATGCATTTGTTACGAACAGGAATGCTACTGAGATAAAACATATAAGAAAAATTCAAAAAAAAGCCCGGAAAAAAAGCCGGGCTAATTTTTCAAGGTATATTCATTAATTTCTTCTACCTACCAGCAACATCAGAAAATATAATAACATTGCCAGTGAGGATAAGGCGGCTACAACATAAGTATAAGCGGCCCACTTTAAGGCATCTTTAGCCTGTTCATGTGACGACGAACTGGTTACTCCGCTCACATTAAGCCAGGCCAGGGCTCTCCGGCTGGCATCGATTTCTACCGGCAGTGTTATAAATGCAAATAATGTAAATACTGCATAACAGGCAACGATAATTATCAGTGCTGTTTGGATATTGATTAATCCGGGAAGGAATAAAAATCCAAAAAACATCGCCATAAAAATGATGTTCATAATTTTAGCACTTACATTCTGAATTGGCACCAGTGCTGTTCTCAACTGCAGGAAAGCATAGGAGTGAGCATGCTGAACAGCATGACCGCATTCGTGTGCTGCTACAGCGGCAGCTGCCACATTTCGGCCATTGTATACATCCGGGCTCAAACTAACTGTTTTATTTGCCGGATTATAATGATCGCTTAATTGTCCGTCAACCGGTATCACTCTTACATCGTTAATACCATTTTCATGCAGCATCTTTTCTGCCACTTCTTTCCCACTTAAATTAGCATTCACGGGGATTTTTGAATACTTTCTGAATCTTGCTTTCAATTGTTCCCCTATGATCAGGCTTATTATCATAAATAAGCCGAATATCAATAATTGACCATATCCTATCATAATCTTTATTTTTTATTTATCCAACGTTTTATTATCAAATTCTTTACCATATTAAAATAAATGACTTTTATGTCATATTGGCATATAGCAGCGAAAACGTTAATAAAAGTCATTTCTTAAATTGGATCAATACTTTATTTTAGTATACTTGTACCAATAAATACTAATCTTATGAAATACTTAAATCTGGTTATACTAACCTTGCTTTTCGCTTTTTATGCGTGTAATAATAAACAAAACAAAGTGGAAAAAGATTTATCGGTTTTCATCGATTCGTTGGAAAATAAGGTTGTCCCTTTATATTCGGGATATAATCAAGCTTCATATGAGGCGGCTGTTTCAGGCAGTGATGAGGACTATCAAAAAGCAATGGAATATGAGCTGAAAATAGCGGGAATTATGTCTGACCCTGTTCTGTTTAAACAGTTGAAATCATTCAAATCTTCTGGAAAAATTCAGGACGAGCTTTTAAAAAGGCAGGTCGGAATATTATACAATACCATGCTGGAATATCAAATTGATCCGGCAAAACAGGCCAGGCTTATAAAGGCACAAAGCAAACTTGAACAAAAATTTTCAACATTCAGGGCTGTATTGAACGGGGAAAAAATTTCAGACAATATTATTGACAGTATTCTTATTAATTCCACCAATTCCAAGGAATTAGAAGCAGCATGGGCGTCAAGTAAGGAAATCGGAAATGCTGTGGAAGACGATGTAATCGAACTGGTCAAGTTGCGGAATGAAATTGCCAATGATTTGGGGTTCAGTAATTTTCATGAGATGTCGTTAAAAATTTCCGATCAGGATCCGGAAGAGGTCGAAAATTTGTTCTCGGAATTAGATACCCTTACAAGTGGGGCATTTGCAGAATTGAAATCAAATATCGATAATTATCTGAGTGCGCGTGATCATGTAGGGAAAGAAGAGCTGATGCCCTGGCATTACCAGGATCGCTTTTTCCAGGAAGGTCCTAAAATATACAATGTCGACCTGGATAAGTTTTATAAAGACCATGATGTTATAGAAGTTGTAAAAAAATACTATGCCGGCATTGATCTCCCCGTGGATGATATTATTGCCCGAAGCGACCTGTATGAAAAGGAAGGCAAAAACCAACATGCCTTTTGCACGAATATCGACCGGGATAAAGATATCAGGGTACTGGCTAATGTCAGAAAAAACGAGTATTGGACAAATACCATGCTTCATGAGTTAGGTCATGGAGTCTATGATAAATATATTGATCCGCAGTTACCCTATTTTTTACATGAGCCTGCACATACTTTTACAACGGAAGCTATTGCAAACTTTTTCGGCAGGCTGGCAACCAATCCTAAATGGATCATGAAAAACATAGGGATCAGTAAAGATGAAGCCGATAGTATCAGTAATGATGTTAAAAATTCATTACGCTTGCAACAACTTGTTTTCAGCCGTTGGAACCAGGTGATGTACCGTTTTGAAAAAAGCATGTACGAAAATCCCGATCAGGATCTGAATAAATTATGGTGGGACCTGGTAGAGAAATACCAATTGTTAAAACGTCCACAGGGCAGAAGTAATGCCGACTGGGCTGCTAAAATTCATATTGCTCTTTATCCTTGTTATTACCATAATTATCTGATGGGTGAATTACTTGCATCACAGTTGAATGCATATATGGAGACAAATATTATCGGGCACAAGGGAGCCTGTTTTACAGGTCATCCTGAAGTGGGCCAATACCTGAAAGAAAAAGTGTTTGAACCTGGAGCCCGCTATTACTGGAACGATATGATAGAGAAAGCTACAGGCGAAAAACTGACAGCTAAATATTATGCAGCCGATTTTGTAGAATAATCCGCTCAGCCAAATAACACCTGCATAAGTTTTTTATTGAAAAATTCAACAATTAAAGGGTGAATGTTCGTTTTCGTGCAGTGTTTGTATCATATTGTTACAATTACCTTTTTGTTCATTAAATGATTTTTTCGGGAGTGTTTTATAAGTGTCAGATTTATAAAACATTCTGTCCGATGGCACAAAATTTGGTAAATTATGTATTTAAAATTTCATCTTATCGGGATGATTGATCGGATTAAATAGTAGCTCTCAACTTTAAATGACATGATAAAAAATTTTTTCAAAGTAGCCATCAGGAACATTACCCAGCACAAATCATACATTTTTATCAATGTAGCCGGACTGGCCATAGGTATTGCCTGTAGTATTCTCATCATTTTGTTTGTAGTGAATGAGTTTAGTTATGATCGTTTTAATAAAAACAAAGACAGGATATACCGGGTAGTATTGAAAGGAAAGATAGGAGAAGCTGAATTAAACAGCGCTTATACGGCTGCACCTATTGGCCCGATTTTTCGTGATGAAATTCCCGGGGTGGAAAATGCCACACGACTGGAGAATTGGGGTGAAGTAGTAGTAAAGTTTGATGATAAAAGCTTTGTGGAAAAAGATATGATCTTTGTCGATTCCACCTTCTTTGATATTTTTACATTGCCCTTGTTGCAGGGCAATCCACAGAAAGTTTTAACAGAACCTCATACAGTTGTTTTAAGTGAATCGACGGCTAAAAGTTTTTTTGGCAATGAAGACCCGATTGGCAAATCCATAAAAATAAATACAGACACCGCTTATTATACTGTAACCGGCGTAGTTATTGATCCTCCAGTAACATCCCATTTCGGTTATTCAATGATTGCTTCCATTTCGTCTGATGAACGTTCAAAAAGCGATTTCTGGCTTTCTAACTTTTTATACACCTATTTATTATTGGCCCCTGATGCTTCCTATAAAGATGTGGAAGATAAATTTCCGGGTATACTTGAAAAATACATGGGACCCCAGTTACAACAAGTGTTAAATATTACTATCGACGAATTTGAGGCTTCGGGAAATAGCTATGGTTTTTACCTTCAGCCTTTACTGGATATTCACATGAATCCTTCAGTTGAGGCGGGTCTTCGGCCTACAACTGATAAAAAGTATGTTTACATTTTTTCAATAATAGCTCTATTAATACTCGTAATAGCAAGCATTAATTATATGAATCTCTCTACAGCCCGTTCAGCAGGACGTGCCAGGGAGGTAGGGGTGAGAAAGGTTGTAGGTTCTTCAAAAGCTACCCTCATCCGTCAATTTCTGGTAGAATCGGTATTGTTAAGCTTCATATCCCTGATCCTGGCCATTGTACTGATCGAAATTACCCTTCCCTACTTTAATAATATGATTCAGCTTCATTTGAGTATGCAATACCTGAAACACTGGTATATTATACCCGGATTGATATTACTCTCATTTCTGGTAGGTACTTTAGCCGGGAGTTATCCGGCATTTTTCCTGGCCTCATTTAGTCCGATTAAAGTTCTTACCGGGAAGTTAAATCTTAAAGCAGGAAGTGGCTGGTTAAGAAGTGTGCTTGTTGTTTTACAATTTTCTATTTCCATATTGATTATTCTTGGTACGATCATTATTTCTCGGCAGATTCATTACATGCTCAATAAAGACCTGGGATTTAACAAAGAACAATTAATGGTAATCAGGAGAGCAGAAGCTTTAGGTGATAAACAGGAATCTTTCAGACAGGAAGTCAAAAAATACCCCGGAGTTATCAGTTGTTCTTATTCAACCTCCGTCCCCGGCTATCCTAACAATAATAATGGGTACACTATAGAAGGGAGAAATGCCGATCAAACATATCTGATGCAAATAAACTGGATTGATGAAGAATATCCGGAAACTTATGGATTGAAGATAGCTGATGGCCGCTTTTTTTCGAAGGAATATGCATCAGATACGGCTGCAATAGTCATCAACCAAATGGCAGTTAAGAAATTTAATCTGGAGAAGCCCTTATCCACCCGCTTTATTCAACCGGGTATGAAACCGGAAGAAAGAGTATTTCTGCATGTGATTGGGGTGGTGAAAGATTTTCATATTACCTCATTGCAGCAGGAAATACAGCCTTGTGCATTTATTCTGAAGCATAAAAATTCGCGTTGGGGATATATCTCAATAAGGGTGGCACCGAAGAATATACCAGCAACCGTTAATTATGTCCAGAAAACATGGAAGTCATTTACATCAAATGATCCGATACAGTATTTTTTCATGGATGAAGATTTTCAAAATCAATACAAACAGGAAAGACGTACCAGCGATATTACCCTTGGTTTTGCAATTTTTTCAATTCTTATTGCTGCGCTCGGTTTATTCGGACTAACTTCTTACACTACCGAACAACGGACGCGTGAAATAGGATTGCGAAAAGCCTTGGGGGCCTCAGGCAGCAATGTAATTGTTATGCTGTTGAAGGAGATTATCCTGCTGATATCTATCTCCACGGTTATTGCCTGGGTAGTTGCCTATTTCGTCATGAAAAACTGGTTACAGGATTTCTATTATCGAATAGATATGAGTGCCATTTCATACATTGCGGCATTTATTATCGCGTTGATTATTGCATTGATAACGGTAAGTTACAAGGCTTATATAGCTTCGCACATCAACCC
This sequence comes from uncultured Bacteroidales bacterium, assembly GCA_963748095.1. Classification (GTDB taxonomy): domain Bacteria; phylum Bacteroidota; class Bacteroidia; order Bacteroidales; family UBA10428; genus CAVVIO01. The sequence goes on along the minus strand of CAVVIO010000044.1, from coordinate 57,251 downwards.
TGCCCAGTCGCTTAAATATGAATAAACTAAATAATATGAAATGAATTATTAATAATTCATTTCATATTATTTAACTTTTATAAAATAAAACCTCCCCCCATCACTTTGTTTTTTTCATAAAAGACGGCTGTCTGCCCTGCAGCGACAGAATCAAGCGGTTCCAGTAAATTAACTTTTGCACTTTTATGATCAATGATTTCAAGCCGGCATAGTGTGGCTTGTTTTCGGTACCTGATTTTTACAATAAGCTCTTTGTTTTGCACGTCACTCAGATTTACAAACCGAAAGGAGGTTATATAAAAGGAATGAACAAAGAGCGATTTTTTATCACTTAGTATTACCGTATTTTCAACCGGATTAATTGATTTTACATAATAAGGTTTGTTGTGATTAATACCCAGGCCTCGGCGTTGCCCGACAGTAAAATAGGGATATCCATTATGTTCTCCAAGAATCTTTCCCTTTTCATTTAAAAAATACCCTTTTCCCGGATGGGAACCTTCTTCTGTCATGAGATTATCAAGAAATGATCTGTAATCATTTCCATCTGTAAAGCAGGGGCCCATACTTTCTTTTTTCCTGACAAGAGATTTCCAACCCAGGCTTTCTGCTATTTCCTTCACTTTTGTTTTATAAAGGTTGCCGAGCGGGAAAAGACTTTTTGCAAGTATGTTTTGCGGAAGTCCCCATAGAAAAAATGTCTGGTCTTTTTCCTGATCTTCCGCCACCGTAAGATAATAATGCGGATTTTTATATACAATATTTGCATAGTGTCCTGTTGCCAGATAGCTGCAGTTAAGACTGTCAGCAAATTGTTCAAGATAAAACCATTTTACCGTATTGTTACAGACAACACAAGGGAATGGGGTGCGGCCATTTAAATAATCAGAATAAAAATAATCCAGCACATTGGTTTTGAAATCTGCACTGACGTCTTTCACATAATGCCTGATACCTAATTGTTCTGCCAGTTTATGTGCATTATCCATATAAGAATGTGTTTCGGTTTTAGAAGCTGTTAGTTCAGATTTCCAAAAAATGAAAGTCAGCCCTACTACCTCGTATCCCATTTGTTGTAACAGGTATGCCGCCACTGAACTATCTACGCCGCCGCTTATCGCCAATAGAACCCGGTTATTTAACATGAGATTTTATTTGATTGTAAAAAATTTTAAAGCTAAAACTAATAATGAATAAGAAAATAATAAAAACTTAACATAAGGTAATGTACAAAAATTCTACCTTTGAAACAGTTATTACCAAAGCATCTGTTTTCAGAAAGAAAATCAAATTATAATTAAAGATTAATGGCCTTAAAAAAATTATCTTCTTTACTGGTTCTGTTTTCAATCAATATATTATTTATCACCAATGTTCAGGCACAAATTCTTAAGGACAAAGAAGCATATTTAAAAATTGAACAAGGAGTTTACTACATATATAACTGCGAATTTGATAAAGCCGAAGAAGTTTATAAATATATCAACAATAAATATCCGAATCATTCTGTACCTCATCTGTTTAAAGGATTGATTCTGTATTGGAAATATTTACCAATGATACCGGGTTCCGAGGAAAACAAAGAATTTGTAAATGAAATGTCGACATGCATTGACCTGGCGGAGAAGGCGTTTAAGGAAAATGACAGTGATGCGGAGAACCTTCTGGCAGGTTTGGGAGCGATGGGTATGTTGTTGATGTATTATGCCGATAATGATCTTACTGGTAAAGTAATTTCCCTGGCTCCCGAAACTTTTCATTTTGTTATGAAAGCATTTAATTTTACCGATACCTATCACGATTTTTATTATATCACCGGATTATATAATTATTACCGGGAAGCATATCCCGAAGCTCACCCGGTATATAAACCGATGTTGATATTTTTCCCAAAAGGTGATAAAAAACTGGGATTGGAACAACTTAAAATTGCAGCCAGAAGTTCTATTTTTTTAAAAGCCGAATCAAACTCTTTCCTTTCTGGTATTTACCTGAATTTCGAACGGGATCCCGATTCATCTCTTGTGTACAGTAATAGGTTAATCTCAATGTATCCGAATAATGTACAGTATAAAACACTGGATATCCGTAATCTTTTACTGCTAAAAAAATATAATAGGGCAGAATCAATACTTGACAGCATCAACTATTGGTCTGTTAATACTTATTTCCAGGCTAAACTGGATATTTTCCGTGCCATTTTATACGAAAAGGTCGATCACAATGATACCATGGCAGAATACTATTACCTGTCGGGTATTCGTAAGGCGGAAAAATATGGCGAGTATGCAAACGAATATATTTCATACGGATACTTCGGATTAAGCAGAATATATGATAGGGCGGGAGACAAGAAAAAGGGAAAACAATACCTTAAACTGGCAGAGGATAATACCGTTTATGAATTTGTGAACTTTAATAATTAAGAAAATCCTTTTAAATCTCAGGCTAAAATATTTTTATAATCAGTTTTCATTTAAAAAATATTCAAATTTTCGAATTGCAATTTTAAAAAATAATATACTTTTTCTAAGTCAGTATAAACTTCTCGTCTTATTAAGCTATATGATTTTTGTAATTTTGACGGGATTCAAAAATGTTATGTATTTGATGAAATTAAGAAAATAAAATAATTAATCTAAAAGATGCTTGCATAAAAGTTGAATGAAAAGTAATATTTTTACAGAATAATTAATGTAGAAGGAATTGTAAACGATTCTTATGAAATCAAATCATATAACTCAACAAGATATAGCTGACAGTTTAAAGGTATCACGCATTACCGTTTCTAAGGCATTGAGAGATCATCCCGACATTTCTGCCGGGATGAAAGAAAAAGTTAAAAAGGCTGTTGAAGATATGGGATATTCCCCAAACCTCATTGCCAAACAATTATCTCTTCAAAAGACCTTTACATTAGGTATTGTTATCCCAGACCTTGAGAACAGTTTTTTTGCATACATGGTTGATAGTATAATCGATGCATCCACTGAGCTTAATTATCATATTATTCTCTCGGTATCACGTGAAAAAGAAGAGTTAGAGAGTGATAATATCATGAACCTGGTCGGTATGCGAGTTGACGGTCTGCTTGTTTGTGTTTCGCAACATACAACCGATCAAAAGGTATTTGAGTGGGCCCGCAAAATGAAAATTCCCCTGGTATTTTTTGACAGGGCTATCAAAGGAATGGGGTTTAGTTATGTTGCTTTTGAAGATAAAACCGGCACCCTTGAAGCTCTCAATCAATTAATTTCCAGTGGTTATACAAATATTGCGCATTTTGCTGGCTATTCCGGTACCAGTATAGGCACTGAGCGATGCAATGGTTATAGGGAAGCGCTGATTAACAATGGAATTCCAATTAGAGAAGAATGGATTATTGAAGGTGGATATGAGATAAATGACGGGATCAAAGCATTTGAAAAATTAAAAACAACCAAAAAGTTACCTGAAATTATATTGGCGGTAAATGACCGTGTTGCTTTGGGCGCATATAAAGCTATAAGAAAGACGGGATTGAGAATTCCTGATGATATTGGAATCATGGGTTATGGCTTCAGTGAGACCGCCCATTTGTTTAGTCCAACTTTATCAATTATCAACCAGGACCCGAGAAAGATGGGTAGAGTAGCAGTCAATTTGCTGATTGATGAAATTCAAAATGTTTCAAATAACTCACCCGTCGAGATACTCATCGAAGAAGATTTTCAATGGAATACCTCGATTTTAAAACGGTAATCAATTCTTCATCAGAAATTTGCCATTCTTTTAAAAAGATAATTTTTTGCTCTGATAAATAATGAACTACCGTTATACATTGAATTAATCAAATAAAACATTCAGGATCACATCCTGTCAGGATAAAAGCAATTCTGGAAAGGATAATATTTGTACCAGGTGGCAGGATCAATAAAAACGAAGGTATTACAATTGCATTTTCCTGAAATATAAAGTAATGGATTAGGGTTAACATTGGATGAATCTCATGATATCAAGCAACCCAGAATCTATGAGTTACTTATAAGAATGAAAACTATTACAATCTTGTGAAACAGATATACGCTATATAATTATCGCCCATAGGCTGAAGATCAAAGATGGGTATAAGTTTCCGGTTAATGTAGAAGAAATATGACATTCAGCTTTTGTGTGGGTGTCAATTTAGAACCTTCTGAAGTATAAAAAATATACACTATTATATATCTGTTTTTCAATAATTTGATCCTGCCAAAGGCACTTATACCTATAGGATTGAAAAGGTCCTTTTTATCTCTTTGGTATTTCCTGTATTCATATAACTTATTAATTTACCATATAAGTCCTATGATCCAGGGTGATTTAGCATAAAACTACAATATCCTTTTTTTTTAATAATCTTTTGCGACCCTTTTTAGCATGGGCAAATAGTGAATGGAAATATAAGAGGTTGCGCACTTAATGCAGGAATGTATCTTTAAATACCAATGTGTCTTGAGTTTATACTTAAAGTTAAATCGATGTATTTTTTGGGTTAATCTTTTGCTAATTAAAAAAATTTAGTATATTTATACGCGAAAGTTACCGCGAAAGTTACCGAGACAGGCACCGCGATAGTTTTCGGCATAGGTGGGCATGAACTAATGATTTGACAACTAATATCTATTAACTATAGAAATATCAGCAATGAAAAAAGTTGTATTAATACGGATAAGTATGTATCCGCTAAACATCAGTGGTGGAATTATTAAAAAGGAATAGCAAGTTAGATCTTTGAATAAGAAATCATTAACACATAGATAGAATAACTAACATTTACTTTATTATTAACCACTAACAAATCAAAAATTATGAAAATCTACTGCAAAAGGACTGTTAGTTTCCAAAAAAGGAAACTGAAGCTATTGTTACTACCCTTAAAACTTTCATTGATTCTGAGTTTTATTGTACCCTTTAATACGTTGGCAGGTAATGACCTCCAAAATATGACCGGAAAAATCAATGCTCAGCAATTGAAAATTACTGGCAACGTAACTGATGCTGCAACTGATGAGCCCCTTCTGGGAGTGAATGTTTATGTTGAGGGAACTACAGTTGGGACTACAACTGATTTAAATGGATCTTATACAATTGAAGTACCTAATACAGAAACCACTTTAGTATATTCATATATTGGGTATGTAGCAGAGAAAATTCAGGTAACCGGACAAACTGTTATTAATGTAAAACTGGTACCCGACGTTAAATCATTGGACGAAATTGTTGTAGTCGGTTATGGAACGCAAAAAAAAGAAACATTAACGGGATCTGTTTCTAATGTTTCAGGAAAAGAGGTAACAAAGAGTCCTTCGCCCAATGTTACCAGTTCTCTGGTTGGAAAGTTACCGGGATTAACCGTTAACCAGCGTAGCGGAGAACCGGGAAGAGATGATCCCCGAATTCTTATCAGGGGAGCCGGATCATTTACGTTTGTAGATGATGCTGATCCTAACAAATTCTGGAATTCAAACGGCCCTTTAATCGTCATAGATGGCGTTCCCCGTGATCTTATGAGCAGATTAAATCCTGATGACATAGAAAGTATATCTGTATTAAAAGATGCTTCTGCTGCCATTTATGGAGCCCGGGCAGCAAATGGAGTTATCTTAATTACTACCAAAAAAGGGAAAGCCGGCAAACCTGTATTTGATTTCTCTTTTAATAGTGCTTTCCAGCATCCGACAAAAGTTCCGAAGATGTTGGATGCAGCTACTTATGCTGAAGTATATAATGAAGCAGATTGGTACAGACAGGGACGGCCTGACAATTATTCACCTTTTTATTCTGCCGACGCTATTCAAAAATATCGTGATGGTTCCGATCCTGTTTTATATCCAAACACAAATTGGATGAAGGAAGTATTGAAACCGTATTCGCTTCAAAAACGCACAAGTTTACAGGTTACAGGGGGGACAGAAACTACCAGGTATCTGCTTTCTTTTGCAACAATGAACCAAAATGGGGATTATCGGAACTCTCCTTCAGATTACAACCAATATAATATGCGTGCCAAAATTGATGTGGATTTAAATAAAAATTTTACAGTCGGTGCCAATATTAATGCAATAATCAATAACTCAACGTATACAGTTGCCCAAACCTGGATTAATTTCACTAATATTTTGGTTGCCAATCCTACATTGGTAGCCAGGTATCCGAACGGATTAATTGCCCCCGGCAGGTTGGGCGAAAATCCACTATTGAATGATCAGAGAGGTTATGATAAAACCGAAGATAATCCATTGTTCTCCACATTTACAGCGACTTATAAAATTCCGTTTGTACAAGGTTTAAAAATTGATGGTTCATTCAATTATGATGTGAGAAATCAGTTTGAAAAGGTTTATAATTTACCTTATACTTATTATGAATATAATGTAAATACGCAGGAATACGACAAGAAACAGGGAACAGGGACTTCAACGGTGGAGCTTACTGATACATACCGGAAATGGACAACCATGTTGTATAACTACAGAATTAGTTACGACAGAACTTTCGATAAACATCATGTAGCGGCCATGGTTGGGCAGGAACAACAAAAAAATACGTATACATGGGCAGATGCTTACAGAAAAAATTTCGTAAGTCCTGCCATTGATCAGATTGATGTGGGAAGTACTGCCCCTGAAGATAAGAACAATGGAGGTTCTGCTACTTCCAGCGCTTATAATAATTACTTTGGCCGGTTCAATTATGATTTTGGCTCCAAATACCTGATTGAGTTTTTATTCCGTTATGACGGTTCCCAGATTTTTCCGCAGGGCAAGCGATATGGATTTTTCCCGGCATTTTCAGCAGGATGGCGATTGTCTGAAGAGGATTTTATAAAAAACAACCTTCCTTTTGTAAACCAGTTGAAATTAAGGTTTTCTCATGGACAGATCGGCAATGACCGTGTTGATCCTTATCAATATTCACAAAACTACACTTTTGGGCAAAATTACGTATTTGGCACTAATGATGTTGCTGGTATTTATGCCGGTGTTATGCCCAATCCTAATGTTACCTGGGAAGTAAGCAAGAAAACAGATGCAGGGTTAGAAGCTTCTTTATGGAATAGTTTGTTGGGAATTGATCTTACTGTTTGGAAAGAAAAACGGTCGAATATTTTGGCCCAGAGAATACTTTCAGTGCCTAACACTCTCGGTTTTTCAGGTTTACCGGATGAAAACATCGGTGAGTCGAATAACCACGGATTTGAATTGGTTTTAAGCCATAGAAATACGATTAACGAACTGGTTTATAATATCTCCGGGAATGTTGCATTTGCAAAAAGTAAAATTGTATATATGGATGAAACACCAAATACCGAAGCTTATATGAATCGAACCGGTCATCCAATTGGGGCACCCCTGTATTATAAGGCCGATGGAATTTTTCACACGCAGCAAGAACTGGATGCTTATCCTCATGCTTCAGGTACTCAGGTTGGAGATATTAAAATTCTCGACTTAAATGGTGATAGTATTATTAATACGGATGATCAGTTCAGGTTCGATTATACAGCTACTCCACAGATTGTTTTTGGATTGAATATAAGTGTCCAATACAAAAGTTTTGATTTATCTGTATTCATACAGGGACAGGCCAAGGCCTACAATTATGACGCTACTTTTGTAAATTTAGGGAATACTACATTTGACAATGGCTTTGTTGATCGGGCAAATAACCGCTGGACAGTTGATAACCCGAATGGAACAATGCCCAGGGCAGATGCTTACCAAGCCGGAAACACAACATTCTTTTTATATGATGCTACATTTGTCAGACTTAAAACTATTGAACTGGGTTACTCGCTGCCTAAAAAATGGGTATCTATTGTAAAATTCAACGATGTCCGGATATATGCAAACGCTTTTAATCTGCTCACCTGGGCAAAAGATATAAAGTGGTCCGATCCGGAAATTAGTGGATATTCACTATATTATCCACAGCAACGTATGATCAATTTAGGTGTTAATGTGAAATTTTAAAAATGAAAAAAATGAAAAAAATACTTGTAATCACAATAATGTTGTTGTCACTCATGTCATGCAGTGACAAAATTCTGGATATTTCACCAAAGGACCGTATTGCTGAAGGTGCAGTATGGACAGACGCAAGCCTGATAAGAGCTTATCATACAGCATTGTATAATTCCATTCTACACGGATTTAATATACACATGCAGTCGAAAGCAACCGACGAAGCATATTGTTCTATTACATGGGGTATTGGTATAATGCAAGCGGGAACTTATACTGCTGACAATATTACAGACGTATCAAATACCGATTGGACCGGGGGTGGTGGTCTTTATTACTGGAATACGGCTTATCAATACATCAGAAAGATTGATATTTTTCTTGATAAAATGCAGGGAGATGCAATTACGATTTCGGATAAGGCTGAACTGGTAGCCGAAGCAAAATTTTTAAGGGCATACATTTATTTCCTGCTTACTGAAAGATTTGGAGGGGTACCTATTGTTACTGAATATTACGATTTGGGGACTGATGTTACCTTCACAAGGAATACATACGACGAATGTGTGGCTTTTATTGAAAAAGACCTGAGCGAAGCAATACCTGATTTACCGGTAATGTATGAAACGACCGATGCAAACTTTGGAAGGGCAACTCAGGATGCCTGCAAAGCGCTACTTTCTCGAGTGCTTTTGTATGCCGCTTCTCCTCTTCATAACCCCAGCCACGACAATGCTAAATGGCAAAAAGCGGCTGATGCAGCTGAAGCTTTATTAAACAGCGGATATGAGTTGTATCCCGATTATACTAAGCTTTTCAATCAGCCAAGCGGAACGACAAATAGTGAAATAATTTTTGCCAGGAATTTTACAACCACTAATGGTCATCAGGCACCTATGCATAATCTTGGCCGCCGGTATGGTGCCTATGGAGGATGGTGGGCGAGCAATGGCCCGTCTCAGAATTTGGTAGACGATTATGACATGACCAATGGGGAACCTGCTTTTATTTATGTTAACGGAGTAAAAACAGTAAACCCTGCTTCGGGATATAATCCTCAACATCCGTATAAAAACCGTGATCCTCGTTTCGATGCCACCATTATACATGATTCATCTACATATCATGGTGATCTGTTTGAGATGTGGATAGCATCAGATGCTAATACATGGGGATATGATTCCTACAAGCAAAGCGGTGACAATCCACGTACAAACTATGAACTTAGGAAATTTATGCCCGATGCCAATATTCCTCTTAACTGGCAAACTACTTATACCAATCCATGGATAATATTCCGTTTGGGTGAAATATACCTGAATTATGCAGAAGCTATGTTCGAACTTGGAGATGAACCCACTTGCAGGGAATATATATCGAAAATTCGACGCAGAGTTAGCATGCCTGATATACCGGCAAGTGTTACAGGAGAAGCCCTGAGAGCAAGACTTTACAATGAACGGAGAATCGAAATGGCATTTGAAGAACAAAGATTTTGGGATGTAAGGAGATGGAAAATTGCTATTGATATTGCAAACAGGCCAATCTATGGTATGGATATCATAAAAGATGTGAATACCGGGGTAAAGACCTATACACCGATATTATTAAATAACAGAAACTTTGAAGAGTATATGGATCTTCTCCCGATATCTTCAGATGAAATTAAAAGGAATAATGGCACCCTGGAACAAAATCCGGGTTATAGTAATTAACTTTTTCTAGTTAGTTAGGGTGAGATGAGTGTGTTATTAAGATTCTTTAATCAATAACACACTCATCATTTATCTGATATACAAAACGCCTGCTTTTTTTATTCAGGCAGGAGGTATTTGATTTAAATATTCCAATGTTAAATCGCGATGGAACAATCAGTTTTTTTGATTATTAGTCTGTTTGTGATTATCTTATCTGGATATTTACGATGTATTGTTAAGCATATTCCGTCGGCTTCGTTGTAGCCAATTCACCCTATTCCAGAGTCATTGACTTTAGAAGCAAACGTCATATAGATATGAAAAGAGATGTAAAATTGATTAGGTTGACAATTTATTAAATAACTGATATTCAGCGTTTAGACTTTGACGTTAGTCAGAATTATACAGACTGAGTACACAAAGATTAAATATTGACATGAAACCTAAAGAAGTACATATAGAAGCTGTAAATAAATTTCTGAAAGAAAAGCTTAAAGAGAAGGGATTTGTGTTCTCCGACTCACAATTGAAATTTACGAAAAAGCTAAAGGACGGACTTATTGGTGAAATTGGCTTTAGGGCAATGTTATACGAGTGCAAACCTTTGCGCTATTTTTCTCTATCAGAACAGATAAAGCACAAACTTTTTTTGTCGATCTTCGAGAAAAAATATAGTCTTCTATCAAGATAAAAACGTAATCGAGCATGAAAAAAATAGTTGGTTTATTTATCACTCTGGCAAGTTTTACAGTCTCAGCACAGCAATCGAAATTTGCGAACGTTTATCCTTTCATCGAAAATACAGCGGTATTTGAAATCAACCAGACTGAAGGTCACACGGTTTGTATTCCTTTGAAATCGGTTGGTGAAGCATTAAATTTTCAGAAATCGAAGTCAGAAAATGTGCTTTCGTTGAATGGAAGGTGGAAATTCCATTTTGCCAATACTCCCGAAGGTACGCCCAACAACTTTTTCGCACCAAATTTTAATGATCAGAAATGGACAGAAATTACAGTTCCCTCCAACTGGGAAATGCAGGGTTTTGGCGATCCTTTGTTCCGAAATGTTGCACAACCGTTTCACGCCAATCCGCCATTTGTTCCGCACGAATACAACCCGACTGGCTCGTATCGCAAAACATTTACCATACCGGCAAATTGGAAAAGCAAACGCATTTTTTTGCGCATGGAGAAAACCGCTTCGGCATCGTTTGTATGGATCAACGGACAGGAAGTTGGCTACAATGAAGGTGCGCAAGAACCTGCTGAATATGATGTTACCAGTTTCCTGAAACCAGGAAAAAATACCATTGCCGTTAACGTAATTAAATATTCCGATGGTGTGTATCTCGAAAGTCAGGACTATTGGCGCCTGGCTGGTATTTTCGACGAAGTTTGGTTGTATGCAAAATCGGATGTGCATATCTTCGACTGGTATGCCACTACTGACCTGGACGAAAACTATGAGAACGCGAAACTGAATTTGCAGATTACGGTAAATAATCAATCGAAAACCGATAAACAGAACTACAAGGTTCGAGCCTCGCTGTATAATTCAGACAATTTGTTGGTTCAAAATTTTACTTCTGATGCAGTTCAAATAACTGCTGATAATAAGCAAATTATTACTATTTCATCAGAAGTATTAAATCCTAAAAAGTGGACCGCAGAAACGCCCAATCTTTACCAGTTAACGCTGGAATTAATCAACGGCGAAGGTAAAACCGAAGAAGTAATTGCCGGTCGTATTGGTTTTAAAGAGACCGAAATTCGTCATCAGGTTTTCTATCTGAACGGAAAAGCCATCAAACTAAATGGCATTAACTCGCACATGCAACATCCCGATTTGGGGCACACCATGGACGAAGCGACCATCCGGAAAGACTTTGAAATACTGAAACAATTTAATATCAATTGTGTCCGGACGTCACATTATCCGCCAGTTTCAAAGTATCTGGAGTTGGCCGACGAATATGGATTGTATATTATTGACGAAACGGGAGATGAAGCTCATGCAACTGAATATTTAAGCGATAAAACTGAATGGGAGCCCATGTATCGTGAACGTGTTCGGAGAATGGTGCTTCGCGATCGTAATCATGCCAGTATTCTGTTTTGGAGCGCCGGAAATGAAAGTGGTGAAGGGAACAATATTTGTGCCGTGATTGATGAAGGACGGAAATACGATACTACACGATATTGGATGTATGGCGGAAACGCTTTTGCGCATTCTTGCGAAGAGATTATCGGGCCGCGTTACCCTTCACCTTTTGAACTCAAAAACCAGGTGGGGATGGTTCCTGAAAGTGTTGATCCGCGACCATCGTTTCTGGACGAATACCTTTCGGTGGCCGGAAATGGCGGTGGCGGACTGGATGAATATTGGGATGTATTTTACGAGTATCCACGCATCATGGGCGGAGCAATCTGGGATTTCGTGAGTCCAGGCTTGCGCGAACCAGTTCGCAAATTGACAGATTCTTCACCAAACAATGTAGCAACTCACATCATGGGACGCGCCAAACTGGTTGCCGGACACGATGGAAAAGGTATTGATCTGAATGGTCACGATCAGTGGGTGGAAGTTTATCAGGATAGAAATATTGAAATCTCGGGTGATGAACTAACGGTTTCGCTTTGGATTTTTCCACGCGAATTAATGAAAATGGGTGGAACACTGCTCACCAAAGGAGACTATCAATTTGGTTTGCAGCAAATTGGTGCCGACTCGCTCGTGTTCTATATCAACACTTCGAAAATCTACACTTCGAAAAAAACAGTCGTCAGTGGTGTATTACCCAAAGATTGGACACAAAACTGGCATCATGTGGCAGGTATTTATAACGGGAAATCGATATCACTATTTATCGACAACAAAAAGGTGGCTGAAAAACCGGTCACCGGGAACATTACCAATTTCCCTTTTCCTCTTAATGTGGGCAAAAATGCCGAGACACAGGGTCAGCATACTTCCGGTTATTTGTGCGATGCCATTATCGATCAGGTGGGTATTTTCCCCAAAGCGATTGAAATCAATGATTTATTTGCAGCAAAACCAGACTTGAAAAATCGTGCAGCTTTGTGGCTCGATTTTGAACAGGAGCAAAACGAAGGCGAGTTTTTCAGCTATGGAATTGGCGCGCGTACCTATGGATGTATTTGGCCCGATCGGGTTCCGCAGCCTGAAATGTGGCAAATGAAAAAGTCGGCTCAACCCATTTCTGTAAAGTGGAGCAATGCCGAAAAAATGGAAATTGAAGTGCAGAACCGAAACTTTTTTACCAATACGAATGCCTTTGAAGCACGTTGGAATCTGGAGGAAAACGGAATATCAATAGCTTCCGGAAAATTGGAGGTGGATGTTGAACCGGAAGCAAAAAAAATCTACGTTCTTCCTATCCCAAAGCCTCAGCTAAAAGCCGGTGCAACCTATTTGGCAACAGTTAGTTTTCATTCGAAAGAAACTACACAATGGGCGCCGAAGGGTTTTGAACTGTGTTGGGATCAATTGGAATTGCCATGGATTGTTCCTGCCGATAAAAAATTGGTACAGCATCAGACCAATACTTTAAAAGTGACAGATAATGAGCAACATTTGATTGTATCCGGAGTAAATTTCGATTATACCTTTAATAAAGCCGATGGACAATTGTACTCCATGAAATACATGGGTACAGAATTGCTGAAACAGGGAGCGCAACTCAATGTTTGGCGTGCCCCTCTGGCGAACGAACTGGACGACTGGACCTTTTATTCGGTTAATGTATTTCCTAAAACCGAGGGCTACGGAAGGATGGTTGCCACTGCATGGTACTCCATCGGTCTGGATAATATGAAGTCAAAACTTGAATCATTTCGGGTTGAAAATAAGGCTGAAAATGTCATTGTCAGTATTCGTGAAATTGCTCTTTTTGGAAATGCAGGCAGGGCAGGCTTCGAAAATGAGATGATTTATACGATTTCGCCCGACGGTGAAATTAGTTTACAGCACACGATTAATCCGAATGGAAGAATGCCCATGTCGTTGCCACGCATCGGAACCAAATGGGTTTTCGATGACCAGATGCAAAATGTTGAATGGTTTGGACGTGGGCCGCAGGAGAATTATCCCGACCGCAAAACCGGCTACCGTATTGGGCTTTATCAGTCGACAGTTGATGCGATGTTTGTACCGTATTTGATTCCTCAGGATTGTGGCTTGCGCACTGACAACCGCTATGTGCGACTGACAAATGCTGAAGGAATCGGAATTGAGTTTTCGGCAGCTAAACCATTCAATTTTAATTGCTATAATTACAGCACCGAAAATTTGTCAAAGGCAAAATACACCTATCAATTGATCAAATCGGATGGTGTAACATTCAATTTCGACTACCAAACTTCCGGGGTAGGATGCACGGCAATAGGGGTGATTAATAACTATCAAACCATTCCTCAAACCATACAATTCACAAGTTCGATAAAACCATTTTTCAGATGACAAAATCAAGAATGGAATATTTGAAAAAATAACTGGCTACAACAATGTATAAAAATAAAAGCCGGTTCAGTAGTAAATTCAAGGGTTTTAGCCCGCTTCAACTTTCGTGTAACTTGACAGGGATGAAGTCCGCAAACGGCTACTATTCTTATACAAACCGATATTATTCATGATGGTATTTCTAAGGGAAAAATCAATGCAGTCTCTTAAAATCAGAAGCAGTTGAAATCAATGGTAAAGATTATATATTCACTTTCCATTTGATAAACAAGGGCATTATGTTCCGTAAGTAAGTAAGATTAAAAAAGGAAAAAATATATTAACTTGTGCATTTTCAGCAGACATGTATAAATAAAAGTAGTATTGAAAAATTGAGGATTATGAAAAAAATTATTTTGTATGGAATACTAAGTCTGGTATTATATATTGAAACAACAGCCCAGAGCGATTCTCTTTTAAGGCTTTGGTATGCACAACCTGCCAGGCAATGGGTTGAAGCATTACCTGTTGGAAACGGCCGTTTGGGGGCTATGGTCTTTGGAGATCCTTATAAAGAAGTAATTCAGCTCAATGAGAATACTGTTTGGGCCGGGGAGCCAAACCGTAATGATAACCCGAATGCCAAAGAAGCATTGCCAGAGGTTAGAAAATTAATTTTTGAAGGCAAATATAAGGAAGCACAGGATCTGGTTAATCAGAAATTCATCAGCAAAACTTCCCAGGGGATGCCCTACCAGACCGTTGGAAACCTCCGGCTTTTATTCCCGGGACATGAAAATTATTCCAACTACTACCGGGATTTGGATATAGCAAAAGCTATTGCTACAACACGGTATACCTCGGATGGGGTTAATTACCAAACCGTTGTATTCTCATCGTTTCCGGACCAGGTAATTATTGTCCGTATTTCAGCAAATAAAAAAGGTTCAGTTAGCTTTTCCGCCAATATGGACAGGCCTTCAAAGGTCAATGTCTCGACCAATGGGAATAACGAACTTGTTATGTCAGGTATTACAAGCGATCATGAAACAGTGAAAGGTAATGTTCAATTCGAAGCTAAAGTTAAAATATTAACTACCGGCGGTGCGGTGTCAGCCAGTGATACAACTTTAAATGTTACCAATGCTGATGTTGCCACTATTTATATTTCGATCGCAACTAATTTTAAGAATTATCATGATATCAGTGCCAATGCCGATGAAAGGGCAACGGCATATCTTAAGGATGCCCTGAAAAAAAATTACGATCAGGCTTTAAAGGATCACATTGCTGACTATCAAAACTATTTTAACAGGGTAAGTCTAAATTTGGGTGTAACCGATTCAGTTAAAAATCCTACGGATGTCCGTGTTGATCAGTTTGCTAAGGGCAATGATCCTCAGTTAGTAGCATTATATTTTCAGTTTGGGCGCTATTTGCTAATTTCTTCATCGCGGCCCGGCGGCCAGCCTGCTAACCTGCAGGGCATATGGAACGATCAGCTTTTCCCGCCCTGGGACAGCAAATATACAGTGAACATAAATACTGAAATGAATTATTGGCCGTCTGAAATCACCAACCTGGAAGAGATGGACGAACCCCTGATACAGATGGTGCGTGAACTCTCCCAGACAGGTAAACAAACGGCTAAAGATATGTACGGGGCGCAGGGATGGGTATTGCACCACAATACGGATATATGGCGGATTAACGGCCCTGTAGACGGTTCGTTCTGGGGTATGTGGCCAATGGGTGGGGCCTGGCTTTCACAACATTTATTCAACAAGTATGAATTTACCGGGGATAAGGAATATTTAAAATCGGTATACCCTGTGTTAAAAGAAGCCTCATTGTTTTTCCTCGATTTCCTGGTGAAAGAGCCCGAACATAAATGGCTGGTAGTATGTCCTTCAGTCTCTCCTGAAAACGCTCCTTCGGTACACCCGGAGTCTTCCATCTCAGCAGGGACCACCATGGACAATCAACTGGTATTCGATCTGTTTACAAAAACCATCAAAGCCGCTAAAATACTTGATACCGATAAGGAATTTGCAACAAAAATTGAAGTAGCATTAAAACAATTGCCTCCAATGCAAATTGGTCATTGGGGACAATTGCAGGAATGGATGTACGATTGGGACAATCCAAACGATCATCACCGCCATGTTTCACATTTATATGGCTTGTTTCCGTCTAATCAAATATCTCCGTACCGAACACCTGAATTGTTTTCGGCTGCCAGAACTTCATTAATAGCACGTGGCGATGAATCAACCGGATGGTCAATGGGTTGGAAAGTAAACCTGTGGGCTCGGCTGCTTGATGGCAACCATGCCTTTAAACTTATTACTGATCAGTTGAAACCGGCACCTATGAAAAGATGGAGCGAAAGTGGGGGCACCTATCCGAATCTTTTTGATGCCCATCCGCCTTTTCAGATTGACGGTAACTTCGGTTGTACTTCAGGGATTGCTGAAATGTTGCTGCAAAGCGATGACGGTGCAGTCTTTATACTCCCTGCATTACCCGATGCCTGGGAAAATGGAAGTGTGAAGGGATTACTTGCACGTGGCGGATTTGAAATTCAGGATCTGGAATGGAAAAACGGTGAAATCTCTAAATTAATGATCAAATCAAACCTGGATGGAAATTGCCGCATACGTTCCTATTACCCGTTAAAAGGCAAAGGACTTATGGTAGCAAAGGGCCCAAACAGTAATCCGTTTTATAGTACTCCGGAAATAAAAACTCCTTTAAATCATTCAAAAACGGCCCGGCCATCTTTGAATCTGAAAAAGGTGTACGAGTATGATTTGTCAATGAAAAAAGGGGATGTTGTTGAATTATCAAAACAATGATTTCTTTTCTGCTTAACAGAATAAATTATAATTTTAGAAATGAAATATAAAATAATAACAGGACTTATTTTTTTAAGTACGATAACTGTGTTTTCACAGAAAGTAACTGTAGTCTCGCCAAACCAAAAGATAAACATTGAGCTTTACAACCGGCAAAATACTGACAATGGCGAATGGTATTTAAAAGTAAATTATGTAAGTAACGGTAAAACATGTGAGGCGATACCGCAAATAGCTCTGGGACTTTCGCGCAGCGATCAGGATTTTTCGAAGGAACTTAAATTTCTGAAAGCGGGTAAGCCGCTTTTAATAACAGAACAATATTCTGTATTGCATGGCAAAAAGGCCCAGTGCAGCAATTCAGCAAAAGAAGTGGTTGTCTTTTTTGAAAACCAGGGCAAGACTAGATTGAACTTGATTCTTCGGGCTTATAATGACGGAGTAGCATTCCGTTATGAATATCCTGATAAGGAAGGTTCTTTTGTCATGAAAGATGAACTAACCTCTTATGATATCCCAAAGGGTACAAAGCGTTGGTTGGAAAAGTGGAACCGTTCAAATGAAGGGCTTTATCATGTAACGAAGAATGATGTAGAGCAGCAGGACTGGTCTTATCCTGCACTTTTTCAGGCAGTTGACAGCTCCTGCTGGTTTCTGCTCCATGAAGCTGATGTAAACCGCAGTTATTGTGGTTCAAAACTTAGTAATGTTGCCGAAAAATCTAATTATAAAATTACTTTTCCTGACCCCAATGACGGGAATGGAGAATCGCAACCTACTATTACACTTCCCTGGAAGTCGCCATGGCGTATAATCATTATGGGAAGTCTGTCTGACATCGTTGAATCGACACTGGTTGAAGATGTCTCCCCTCCATCTGTGATAAAGAATACAGACTGGATTAAGCCCGGAATCGCATCATGGAATTATTGGTCCGACAATCATGGCACTAAGGATTTTAAGGTAGTATGCAAATTTGCTGACCTGGCCGCTGCTATGAACTGGCCTTATACGCTACTCGACTGGGAATGGGATGAGATGGGCAATGGAGGCAATATTGAAGATGCAACGAAATACATCCTTTCAAAGGGTGTGAAACCTTTAATCTGGTACAATTCGGGTGCATTTAAATGGGTTCAGGCAACGCCACGCGATCGGATGCTCACCCACGAAAGCAGGATGGAAGAGTTCTCGAAGCTTAAAAAAATGGGAGTTGTTGGTGTTAAAATAGACTTTTTCCTGAGTGAAAAACAAGATATGATCAAATATTATCTTGATATTTTAAATGATGCAGCCCAATATAAAATGATGATTTACTTTCATGGTTGTCTGGTGCCACGCGGATGGGCCCGTACTTATCCAAATCTAATGACATTGGAAGCAGTGCGTGGTGCCGAATGGTACAATAATGGACCGGAATTTACAATGACCGCGCCTGAGCTTAACACAATCCTTCCATTTACCCGGAATGTGGTAGGGTCCATGGATTATACTCCTGTAACTTTTACCAACTCGCAATATCCGCACATTACCTCCTACGGCCACGAACTGGCATTGAGTGTAGTGTTCGAATCAGGCTTTCAACACATGGCCGACCGTCCCGAAGGTTATTACGAATTGCCCGATGCAGCTAAGACTTTTCTTATGGAAGTACCTAACGCATGGGATGACACAAAACTGGTTGACGGGTATCCTGGAAAGGATATAATTATTGCCCGAAGGAAAGGAAATTCATGGTACATCGGAGGTCTTAATGCAGAACAAATTCCTAAAAATAAAACCCTGACGTTTAATTTTCTGCCAGAAGGTATTGCCTATAAACTGACATTAATTTCAGATGGCGAGCATGATAAAGCTTTAACTACGCAATATCAGGTAGTTGATAAATCAAGTTCCCTGAAAATTAAATTATTGCGCAGGGGTGGTTTTGCCGCTTGTTTGAAACCTTTGCGATAACTCTAACATTTTTAGTATTATGACGGCTTTATTGGATCAATTAAATATGAGAAACGACATTCCTGTGTTTATAGGCTATAATTCCGATGAAGGCGCAAGTTTTTCAAGGGAGAAATCACCTGAAGAGTATATTGCAGGAGTTAAGGTTCGTTACGGTAAGTTTACTGATGACCTGATCAAGGCTTATCCGGTTGGTACGAACACCGTTCCAAAAACTGCCCGTGACCTGATGTGTGATGCTGTATTTGGCTGGCAGACATCAATAGTGAATAAAACAATGCAGTAATTATAATAAAAACATAGAATAAATGAATTATCGGAGAATTTTACTTGCAGTATCACTTATCACTTATTGGTGTGCAGGGATCGGCTTCTCACAAAACCCTGTTGTTCAAACTAATTATACAGCCGACCCGGCGCCTATGGTACATGAAGGTACTGTTTATTTATATACTACACATGACGAGGACGAGACTGTAAAAAACTTTTTCACTATGAACGACTGGAGATGCTATTCGTCAACCGACATGGTAAACTGGACCGATCACGGAGCAGTATTGTCTTATAAGGATTTTAACTGGTCAAGGGGTGATGCATGGGCTGGTCAATGCATCTACAGAAACGGTAAATTCTATTTCTATGTCCCTGTTAATCAGAAAAACGGCGGGAATGCCATTGGAGTTGCAGTATCCGATAGTCCAACAGGCCCGTTTAAAGATGCCATCGGAGCTCCTTTGCTCATTGGCAATGGATATATTGACCCAACTGTTTTCATCGACGATGATGGACAGGCCTATTTATATTGGGGAAATCCCAACCTTTGGTATGTGAAGTTAAACGAAGACATGATTTCTTACGACAAGGAAGTAGGCATTGTACAGGTTCCGCTAACCAAAGAAGGATTTTATATAAGAACAAAGGATGCAGAAAAACGTCCGTCTTCATACGAAGAAGGTCCATGGTTTTTCAAGCGGAATGGTAAATATTATCTTCTTTATCCGGCAGGAGGAGTACCTGAACATTTGGCCTATTCCACAAGTACAGGCCCTACCGGGCCATGGGTTTACGGCGATACTATTATGCATGTAATTAAAGAAAATGGAGCCTTTACCAACCACCCGGGATTCATTGATTATAAAGGAAAATCATATTTGTTCTACCATAATGGCGCATTACCGGGCGGAGGTGGGTTTAAACGTTCAGTTTGTATTGAACCGTTTGTATTTAATGCCGATGGTTCAATACCGTTAATTACACCCACAAAGGAAGGTGTTAAAGAAAGCGCATCAAATTTAAACCCATATAAAAGAGTAGAAGCCGAAACCATTGCTTGGGAAAAGGGTATTGAAACAACTAAATCAGAAAATGGTGAAGTGTATGTTTATGATATTAATAATGGCGACTACATAAAAGTACGTAGTGTTGACTTTGGAAATGGAGCTAAAAAGTTCGAAGCAAGCGTTGCTTCGGCTGAAAGGAGCGGAGACATTGAGATCCGCCTCGACAGCACTGAAGGAACTTTGCTGGGAACTTGTCCGGTTACAAATACAGGGGGCGCTCAAAATTGGACTGTCCAATCATGTAAAATAAACAAAGTGAATGGAGTACATGATTTGTTCTTTATTTTTAAAGGCGGTGAAGGTGATTTGTTCAACTTTGACTGGTGGAAGTTCAGTAAAAAATAAATCAGGATTTGATGAAACGAGTTAAAAACCAAATAACCAAAATTCAAAAAACAATGAAGCATATTTACACAGTTCTGATTCTTATTTTTACAATGAGCGTCAGCAGCAAAGCACAGTCCTATCAGAAGACTGATTTGGGAATAAAATCGGTAATCAACTCCATTGAGGTTGAAATTCAGTTTTATGATCCGTCTACAGTAAGGATATTAAAATGGCCTGAAGGTAAGCCTTTTACTAAAAAAAGTCTTTCGGTTATCAAAAATCCACAAAAAACAGCTTTTAGTATAAAGAAAAAGGGAGATGATCTTTTGTTGAAAAGTAAAAGCCTTCTTGCTGTCCTGAATTTGAAAAATGGCAATATTTCATTTAGGACACCTAAAGGCGAACCTCTTTTAAATGAAGAAGAATCAGGCGCTAAATTTACTGATTTTGACGATGCAGGCGAAAAAACCTACAGTGTTTATCAGTCATTTGTACTCGATAAAGATGAAGCTATTTATGGTTTGGGGCAACAACAACAGGGTAAAATGATTCAGCGTAACCTGAAACTAAATATGATACAAGGGAATACTGACGATTACATCCCTTTCTTCTTGTCGGTAAAAGGTTATGGCTTATTTTGGGATAATTATTCACCGACAATCTTCGAAGACAAACCAGAAAGCACCTCTTTCAAATCGGACGTAGGCAATTGTATCGATTATTACTTTATGTATGGCCATAACGCTGATGGTGTGATTGCATGCATGCGCGACCTTACCGGCCAGGTTCCGATGTTTCCGTTATGGACTTATGGATACTGGCAAAGCAAAGAGCGTTACAAAAGCCAGGATGAGTTAGTGGATGTGGTTAAAAAATATCGCCAACTGGATGTTCCACTTGATGGTATCATCCAGGACTGGCAATACTGGGGCAATAATTATTTATGGAATGCCATGGAATTCCTCAACCCCGAATTTTACGATCCGCAAAAGATGGTTAATGATGTACATCATCTTAATGCACACATGATTATCTCAATTTGGTCTTCATTTGGCCCTCAAACAAAACAATATAAGGAATTGGAAAAAATTGGTGCGCTCATGGATTTTAAAACATGGCCGGAATCAGGCTCTCAGAAATGGCCACCCAACATGGATTATCCATCAGGTGTTAGAGTTTACGACGCTTATAATCCCAAAGCACGTGATATTTACTGGAAATATCTTGACAAAGGTATCTTCTCGCTCGGAATGGACGGATGGTGGATGGATTCATCAGAACCTGACCACCTGGATTTCAAACCTTCTGATTTAGACGATAAAACATTCCTGGGCCCGTTCCGGAAAGTAAGAAATGCTTATCCCTTGATGACTGTGGGAGGCGTATACCAACACCAACGTTCCGTGACATCCGACAAGCGTGTATTTATCCTCACCCGTTCGGCATTTGCAGGTCAGCAACGATACGCTGCTAATACCTGGTCGGGAGACGTAGTAGCGTCATGGGAGGCATTGAGAAACCAGATTTCAGCAGGATTAAATTTTTCACTTTGCGGCATCCCTTACTGGAACAGTGATATAGGGGGGTTCTTCCTTTGGAATTTTAAAAAGAAACTGGATGATGCCGGATATCGTGAACTATACGCACGTTGGATACAGTTTGGAACATTTTGTCCGATGATGCGCTCGCATGGAACGGATGCTCCTCGTGAAATATATCAGTTTGGTAAAAAAGGCGACAGGATTTATGATGCTATCGCAAAATATATAAACCTTCGTTATAGTTTGTTACCTTATATTTATGCTGATTCATGGGATGTTACTGCCAATCAATCGAGCATGATACGTGCTTTGGTGATGGACTTTGCCGATGATAAAAAAGCATTGGATATTAACGATGAATATATGTTTGGCAAATCACTGTTGGTTTGTCCGGTAACTAATCCGATGTATTCAAAAAATACTGAAGAGGATTTCAGTACAGTTAAGTCCCTGGAGCTTTACCTGCCGAAAGGTACCGATTGGTTTGACTTCTGGACCGGCGACAAATTTACCGGCGGACAAACCGTAGATAAAGAAACCCCGATAGATATCATTCCATTGTATGTAAAAGCCGGATCCATTCTTCCTGTCGGTCCGAATGTGCAATATGCAACCGAAAAGAAATGGGATGATCTCGAGATACGGGTTTACCCGGGGGCTAATGGTAAGTTCACTTTATACGAAGACGAGAATGACAATTATGATTATGAGAAAGGTGTCTATTCTACTATTACTTTTACCTGGGATGATGCAAAAAAGGCATTGATCATCAATAACAGAAAAGGAACTTTCCCGGGAATGCTCAATGAACGTAAATTCAGAATCGTAAAAGTTACCAAAAATAAAGGTATCGGAATGGATGCCGTTGAAAATTATGATAAAGTGGTAACCTATAAAGGTCAGAAAGTTGTAGTCGACCTTTAATATTAATAATACAATAATCCAGGCAGTTAAAATGGAAATAAATAATTTCTTGCAAGAAAAAAGTAGAATGGTATATTCAACCTTAGGAAGAACAGGGCTAAAAATACCGCCAATTATCTTTGGCACCAGTTCTCTTGGAAACTTATACCGGGTGTTAAATGATAATACAAAATTCGATATAGTTAATGAATGTTTTAGGAATGTTAATATTCCGGTTTTTGACAGTGCCGGGAAATATGGAGCTGGTTTAGCTCTTGAATCATTGGGAAAATGCTTACACCAGTTGAATATTGATCCGGAGGATGTCATTATCAGTAATAAATTGGGTTGGGTCCGTACCGAACTGAAAACACCCGAACCTACTTTCGAACAGGGGGCCTGGTTTGGTTTGAAAAATGATGCTATTCAGAAAATAAGTTATGACGGCATTATCTCCTGCTATGATCAGGGGAATGAACTGTTGGGGGGAATATACAAGCCCCAGTTGTTGTCAGTTCACGATCCTGACGAATATATGAACCAGGGTGAAAATCCGGAAGAAAAGGAAAAATTTTTTACGGATATTCTGGAAGCTTACAGAGCCTTATCAGATCTTAAAAAAGCAGGGAAAGTAAAAGCCATTGGTATCGGTGCAAAAGACTGGAAAATTATAGACAAAGTGGCCGGATATGTGGAGCTGGATTGGGTGATGTTCGCCAATAGCCTTACAATTATGAACCATCCGCCTGAATTACTTGCATTTATGGAAGAGTTATTCAAAAAGGGAGTTACTATTATCAATTCAGCAGTTTTTCACGGGGGGTTTTTAACAGGAAGTGATTATTATGATTACAAATTAATCACACCGGAAACAGATAGCCTGAAGTTCCAATGGCGTAATGTATTCTATGGCCTTTGCGAAAAGCACAATATTTCTCCATCGGTAGCTTGTGTAAATTTTGGGATGACTCCTCCTGGAGTAGCAGCCATTTCGCTGAATACTTCGAATCCGAACCGGGTAAAGGACAATGTGGAATCTATTTTCACAAAAGTTACGAAAGGATTCTATGCCGAAATGGTAAAAGAAGGTTTAATCAGCAAAGATTATCCTTATCTGGACCTGTAGTTCCAATGAATAATAATATAAGAAGAGTATAAACCATATAACATTACTTCTATGCCGAAACAAAAATTCACTACAAAAGAGTATCTCAGGCCTTTTATACTCATAAGCTCGCTGTTTTTCTTATGGGGTATAGCACATGGTATGCTTGATACGTTGAATAAGCATTTTCAGGACATGCTTCAACTTTCAAAGGCTCAATCGGGAATGATTCAGTTTTCCGTTTATATGGCCTATTTTGGTATGGCGCTTCCTGCCGGCTTTTTCATGAAAAAGTTTGGATACAAAAAGGGGATTATTCTTGGTTTGTCCCTGTTTGCGTCAGGTTCCTTATTAATTGCAGCCACTACTTCATTGGAATCTTTTTGGATATTTCTTATTTGCCTGTTTATTATGGGATGCGGATTGGCAACACTGGAAACTGCTGCAAATCCTTATACTACAAAACTTGGCCCTAAGGAAACTGCCGAACGACGGATCAACTTTTCACAATCGTTTAACGGTCTGGCCTGGGTAATCGGGCCTCTTATCGGCCTTTACATCTATCGTGGACAAAGTACAGCAGAGGGCCAAAAATTAAGTTCGATGATATTGCCTTATGTGGCCATTGCAGTTGTAGTTATTGCTGTTGCAGTTTTATTTATAAAAACCTCTCTGCCGGAAATATCCGAAGAAGAAGAAAGTAGTCATGCAAATGATGGAACATTCAATCCATCCATTAGTGCAAAACCGCTGATCAAACAAAAACATTTTGTATTAGGTGTGATTGCCCAGTTTTCTTATGTTGCAGCCCAAACGGGGATATTTAGCTATTTAATAAACTTTGTTACCGACGAAAATCAAACACCTCATTTCGATAAAGAGAATGGCCCTGTATTTCTGGCCATCGGCTTTGCTCTTTTTATGATCGGACGGATGTCCGGTAGTTACATAATGCGATTTTTCAAGCCTGCCAAAATGCTTGCTGTTTATGCATTAATGTGTTGTCTCCTTTTACCCTTGGTAAGTGCAGGGCTTGGATGGACATCTTTAATCAGTTTATATGGTGTATTTTTCTTTATGTCAATCATGTTCCCTACAATATTTGCGTTGGGAATTAGTGATTTAGGGCCAAAAACCAAGAAGGCATCATCTTTCATTGTCATGTCAATTGTGGGAGGCGCTATTTTTCCACCGGTAATGGGTTGGATTGCTGATAGTTCAAGCATGTCGATTGGTTTTTACGCCCCGATACCTTTTTTCGCTTTTATCCTGTATTATGCTATGTCAGGATATAAGGTAAAATTTAACTAATAGTATCAAGCTGAACTACTAAGTATTATGGAATATAATGAAAAGACTTCTTATACCAAATTCAAGCGCTATTGCAAAACGCTTGAATTACGTAATGACCCGGAACTGATTGCCTCTTACAAAAAAGCACATGCTAAAGGACAAGCCTGGCCTGAAATTACCCAGGGTATCCGTGAAGTGGGGATTCTGGACATGGAAATTTATATGGCCGGACACCGGCTTTTTATGATCATGGATACTGTTCCTGAATTCGAACATGACAAGGCAATGGCTGAGTTGGCAAAGAAACCCCGTCAATCCGAATGGGAAAAACATATGTCAAAATTCCAAAATTCATCTGCCAACGCAACCGCTGATGAAAAATGGCAACTGATAGAAAGAATTTTCAAACTCGAATAAAACTTTTAAGGAATGAAAATTGACAGTCACCAGCATTTCTGGACTTACAATTCATCCGAATTTGACTGGATATCCAATGAAATGAAGATTCTTCAAAAGAATTATTTGCCTGACCAATTGCAATCTGAACTTATTTCTATTGGATTCGATGGTTCAATAGTGGTGCAGGCACGTCAATCACTGGAGGAAACCAAATGGATTCTTAATCTGGCCGAACAGAATAATTTTATCAAAGGAGTGGTTGGTTGGGTTGATTTATGTTCTCCCGGGGTAGAGGAACAACTAGTTCAATTTTCCGGCAACCCGAAACTGGTTGGGGTTCGACATGTTATTCATGATGAAGTGGATGATAATTTTATACTTCGGGAAGATTTCTTAAAAGGAATTAAATGTCTGAAAAAATTCGGATTGACTTACGATATTCTTGTTTTTCCGCGACATTTACCCAACACCATTCAGTTTGTCAGTCAGTTTCCTGACCAGGTTTTTGTTCTCGATCATATTGCCAAACCATTAATAAAGGATAAAAAAGTATACCCCTGGAAAGAAGATATCGAAGAACTTGCCAGGCATAAAAATGTATATTGCAAATTATCGGGGATGGTTACCGAAGCCGATGTGAAAAACTGGAAACAGGAGGATTTAATTCCATATCTCTATATCATATTTTCTGCATTTGGCCCAAATCGTTTAATGATTGGATCGGACTGGCCCGTATGCAGGCTTGCCGGAACATATAAACAGGTTATGGAAGTAGTATTAGACTACATTGAAACATATCCGGAAGAGGATAAAAATAAAATTCTTGGTGAAAATGCACTAAAAGCCTATCAACTTAAATTATAAATAATGAAAGCATTTGCTATTACTGCTAAAAAATCAGTTCAGGAAATAGAAATAGAAGAGCCGGTCCTCGATTCAAATGAGGTAATGCTTGAGGTACATTACATTGGATTATGCGGAAGCGATTTAAATGCCTATCGTGGACTTATGCCACTTGTTACTTTTCCACGGATTCCAGGTCATGAAATAAGCGGAAAGATTATTGACAAGGGAAACCGGGTTCCTGATTCTTTCAAAATAGGCGATAAAGCAACGGTATCTCCTTATACCAACTGTGGTATTTGTCCCGCTTGTCGCGCCGGGCGCATTAATACATGTGAGTTTAACCAAACACTCGGTGTACAACGCGATGGAGCTCTTACAAAGAAGATACGAATCCCTTACGATAAAATTTTTACCAACGATAAACTTTCTCTTCAGGAGTTGGTATTGGTGGAACCTATGAGTGTTGGATATCACGGTGCAAACCGGGGGGAAGTAAGGGAAACAGATACAGTTTTACTCATTGGATGCGGTACCATAGGAATGGGTGCTTTATGTGCCACAGTCCGAAAAGGGGCTACTGTAATTGCCATGGATATTGACGATGCAAAATTAGAGATTGCGAAAAATTTCGGCGCTGCTTATGTAATTAATAGTAAAAAGGAGAATGCGCTTTCCAGAATTAAGGAATTAACAAGAAATGAAGGCGTGAATGTTGTAATAGAGGCAGTTGGCAATCCGGCGACCTTTGTTCTGGCCCTCGAAGCTGTTTCTTTTGCCGGCAGGGTTATATCAATCGGCTATTCAAAAGAAGAAGTACATTTCAATTCTCAATTAATTGTTCGTAAAGAGCTGAATATTTATGGTTCGCGCAATGCGCTCAGGGTCTTTCCTTCTGTTATCCAAATGTTTGAACGTAAAGAAAAGCCTTATTTAAATCTGATTACCAGAACTTTTTCCTTTGACCAGGTTCCCGAAGCTTTTAAATACTGGGATGAAAATCCGGGGATGGTTACCAAAATATTAATCGATGTTAAAGGATGAATAAAAAATGAAGAATTTGTGTTCGGCAACCATCCTTTTGCTTATATAGTGCTTACCCGAAAAGTCCGGTTTTGGATAAGAAAATGGAGTTTTCTTGCCGATACTATATAAGTTATTAGCTGCTTATTTTATTAACTTAAGTCTAACAATCGCTAAAATGAAATTAAGATACTTTTTATTCATGAGTTTGTTCCCTGTTCTTTGCCAGGGTCAGATTGTAAAAAATTTTGAACAAAAAACGGATCAGGTAAATGTCGTTTTACCTGAGGGGACTCTTAGTATCCATCCTATAGCTGACAATGCTGTAAGGATCAGATTCTATAAGGATACTAAAGCAAGCCTGCCTGAGCTTATTTTTACTTCAAGTGTTTCAACTCCCGGGTTCCAGGTTTCCGATTTGCCTTCAAAACTTGAAATAAAACAGAAAAATATTAGTATTAATCTGGATAAACAAACCGGCAAATTGTCTTTTTCCGATAATTCAGGAAAAATATTCCTGAGCGAAGAACCCGAAAGCCGGAAATTAATACCTGATTCTGTTATGGGTGAACCATGCTATCCTGGCAGAGCAAAGTTTTGATTCGCCGGAGAACGAATATTTATTTGGATTGGGACAGTTCCAGGATGGGCATTATAATCTGCGGAATGTCTGCCGGAAGTTGATACAGGTAAACTCGCAAATTTCAATACCCTTTGTTTATTCCAGCAGAGGCTACGGAATTCTCTGGCATCAATACGGTCTGACGTATTTTAACCCCGCGGACAATTCTATTCCTCTTACGAAAAAAGATGCTGAATCCGGTGAAAATCAGGAGGTAGAAGTGACAACGACTTCAGGGACACAAAAAGTTTCCAGGAGACAATCTCTTTATACCGGAAAATTCTCACTTGAAAAAGATGGTGAATACTCCATGATGCTTGATCTT
Source organism: uncultured Bacteroidales bacterium (assembly GCA_963748095.1). Taxonomy (GTDB): domain Bacteria; phylum Bacteroidota; class Bacteroidia; order Bacteroidales; family UBA10428; genus CAVVIO01. The sequence goes on along the minus strand of CAVVIO010000044.1, from coordinate 28,576 downwards.
GGCGATATGGACAGTCGTCAACTTCTTATAATTGACGATACAGTACGTATCGATCAGTCGAACTTATGGCTTCCGCCGGCAGTAAGCACAATTGTTAAATTGAAAGCGGGGGAACATAGTGTACAGGTGGTATGTAAATCATCAAATACTCCCAAATTATCATGGAAACGAATAAATAATAAAACAACATTCCGTTCCCCCAATGCCGGGTTACTCGATTATGTTGTATTTTATGGCCCTTCTGCCGATAGTGTAATTGCCACCTATCGCAATCTTTCGGGTAACGTTCCCATGCTACCTCTTTGGGCTTATGGATTTTGGCAATGCCGTGAACGCTACACTTCAAGTACAAATCTGATAGAAACGGTCAAAGAATTTCGTAAAAGAAACATCCCGATGGATGTGATTGTGCAGGACTGGCAATACTGGGGCAACAATGGCTGGGGCGTTCCGGAGTTTGATGAAACCAATTATCCCAATCCATCAGGTTTTATCAAAGAATTACACGATTTAAATGCACATTTTAACATTTCGATCTGGTCAAACCCGGATAAGAATTCAAAAATTGGTCAGGAGTTCGTGAAAAAAAATCTGTATATACCAGATAGTAAATGGTTGGATTATTTCAATCCGGAAACAAGAAAAGATTACTGGAATACTCTGAATAAAAATTTATTTTCTCAGGGTGTTGACTCATGGTGGATGGATGCTACTGAACCCGAAAACGATGCGCTAACAGGTAAAGAAACCTATCTGGGACCTGGTGATTTTTATCGCCTGACCTATCCGCTGTTTGTAAGTAAATCAGTTTATGAAGGGCAGCGCAAAACAACGTCCGATAAAAGGGTTTGCATTTTAGTAAGGTCGGCTTTCGCCGGCCAGCAACGATATGGGACGATCAACTGGTCGGGCGATATTGGCGGTACCTGGGATGCTTACAGAAGGCAAATTGTTGCCGGATTGGATTACTCTTTAACAGGAATGCCTTTCTGGACAACAGATATAGGTGGTTTCTTCCGTCCCGGCCCTTCCCAGTATACGGATGAAAAATACCATGAATTACTTACACGATGGTACCAATGGGGCGCTTTCAATCCGGTTTTCCGTATTCATGGATACCAATCGGAAACCGAAGCATGGAAGTATGGTCAACAAGTTGAGAACAACATGCGGAAAATGTTAAACCTTCGCTATCGGTTAATGCCTTATATATATTCGGATGCATGGCAAATTACTCATAATGGATCAACGATGATGCGTCCGCTGGTAATGGACTTTAACGGTGATAATGCCGCATTAAGCCAGCAGTTTGAATACATGTTTGGTAAATCATTTCTCGTTGCTCCGGTTACCAGGCCAAATGTTTCGGAATGGCAGGTTTATTTACCCCAATCGGCATCGTGGTACGACTTCTGGACCGGCAAACAATTTAATGGAGGCCAAACAATAAGTACAGCAGCTCCGCTGGATAAAATCCCATTGTTTGTTAAAGCAGGTTCAATCATACCAATGGGCAAGTTCATTCAATATACCGGGCAAAAATCAGCGGATACACTTGAGGTTCGCATATATCAAGGTGCTGATGGCCTGTTCGATTTATATGAAGACGAAGGGGATAATTATGACTATGAGAAAGGTAGTTATACAATTATCCCATTCAGTTGGGACGAACAACACAAAACATTAACGATTGGTGACAGGCAGGGAAGTTATCCGGGTTGTCTGACAAAACGCATTTTTAACGTTGTGCTCGTGAACGAATCTGAAGGAATGGGCATAGCCATGAGCAAAATGAAAAAGCACGTGATTTACACCGGGAAGAAAACGGAAATTCGAATTGAACAGAATTAACGACAATTCAGCTGATAAGAAAATGGGAAGAACACCTTAAATATTGTTGTTGTAAATTTCAATTCGTAGATGTAAATTAGTAAGAAATGAAAACTTAAAAATAATTGGAATAAATTTGATACAATTATTTCATGCCTAAATTCAGGAATTGATGGTTTTTAAAATAGATCACTTAATTAAAATAAGAATGAATGTTAAACTAATTGCTATGATTTTAGGGTTTTCGGCTCTACTGCAAATAAGCCTGAAAGCTCAAAAAATACACAGCGATAATGGAAACGGAACTTATACCAATCCGGTTATTGCTGCTGACTTTCCTGATCCGGATGTAATCCTTGTTGGCAATACTTACTACATGGTAACTACTACTATGTTCATCTTTCCCGGGGTAACTGTTCTTAAATCAAAAGACCTGGTTAACTGGGAATACTGTAGCAATGCCGTTCCCCGTTTCGACTTCAGTCCATGTTACGACCTCGATGGCTGTAACAGGTATGGTCACGGACAATGGGCCACCAGCTTAAAGTATCATAACGGGAAGTTTTACCTTCTCTTTATTACACTCGATGAAGGCGGATTTCTTTGTTCTGCTGAAAAAGCCGAAGGCCCCTGGAAAATCAGGAAATTGCCGAAAGGATTTTATGATCCGGGCTTATTTTTTGATGATGACGGAAGAATATATGTGGCTCACGGATACAGTAAAATAAGCATTACAGAACTTGATACAAACTTTGCTCCTAAGGGAAACGATTCACTGGTTTACACGGGTGATATCCGGAAAGGGCTTGAAGGAACCCATGTCTATAAAATCAATGGTTATTATTATTTATATTGTACTTACGGTGGTTTGGATGGAATTCAGGTTGCATTGCGTTCAAAAAATATTTACGGGCCCTATGAACAAAAGGTCGTTATAAGAGATACAACTCCCGGGGTAACATTTGGCATACATCAGGGTGCGCTTATAAAAACCCAGACAGGTGAATGGTGGACCATGCTGTTTGTTGACAGCGGGCCGTTCGGTCGTTTTCCTTCCTTACAACCTGTAACCTGGGTCAATGGCTGGCCAATGGTTGGAGTTGACGGGAAAGGTGTAGTTACTTATAAAAAACCGGACGTAGGAAAAGTTTACCCAATAACGGATTTACCAACTTCGGATGATTTTAATGAAACCACACTGGGGATGCAGTGGGGGTGGAACCATAATCCCGATCCGGACAAATGGTCACTCACACAGCGGCCCGGTTACCTGAGGTTAACAACAGTGAAAACGGTTACTAACTTACGTGAAGCCCGGAATACACTTACACAACGGATATTTAAATATTATTCCGATTCGATACCGACAATTGGAACTACACAGATAGACGTGACAAATATGAAGGACGGCGATATAGCAGGTTTGGCCGTATTTCAGGATCCTTATGCTTATATTGCCGTAAAGCAGGAAAACGGGTCGAAACAACTGATAATGGTTAACAACGGTGAAGTTATTGATTCTGTACCGTTGAAAGGCAACATTGTATACCTTCACTCAATTGCATCAAATACCGCACGGAAGGCAACCTTCGGATATAGTTATGATAACAGGGATTATACTCCTCTCGGCAATCAACAGTTGATGCAGTTTAACCTGAAAATTTTCACCGGGAATAAATTTTGTCTGTTTAATTATGCAACACAAAAAACAGGGGGATATGTTGATTTTGACTGGTTTAAAATGACCCCTGAAAATTAAAAAAGATATTAACTATGAAAAGGACATTTTTCTTTAAAAGATTAAAATTGCATCATCTCATAGCAGGGGTTTTCGCTTTTTTCTTTGTTGATTCAGCATTGGCCCAGAATCCGATTATACGCGACCAGTTTACAGCCGATCCATCGGCAAGAGTATTCGGAGACAGCGTTTATCTGTATCCTTCACATGATATTCTGGCAACGGAAGGAAAGGGGCGTGTTGGCTGGTTTTGTATGGAAGACTATCATGTGTTTTCATCTGCAAATCTTACAGACTGGATCGACCATGGTGTAATCGTAAGTCAGGATAAAGTGAATTGGGCCAATCCAAAAGCCTACAGTATGTGGGCGCCTGATTGTATCTACAGAAACGGGAAATACTACTTTTATTTTCCGGCTCCTGCAAAAGATACTGCTTATGGAAGAGGATTTTCAATTGGTGTGGCCATTTCGGATAATCCTGATGGGCCATTTGTCCCGGAGCCAACCCCAATTTTAGGAGTTCATGGCATCGATCCGTGCCCGTTTATCGACAAAGACGGACAGGCTTATTTATACTGGGCCGCAAGAAATATATATGTAGCCAAACTGAAAGATAATATGACCGAACTTGCCTCCAAACCTGTGATTATTGACAATCTGCCTGTTAAAGGGCTGAAGGAAGGTCCCTTCACGTTCGAACGCAATGGTATATATTATCTCACTTATCCGCATGTACGGGACAAGACAGAAAGCCTTGAGTATGCTATGGGTAGCAGCCCCATGGGACCTTTTAAAGTTGCCGGGGTGATTATGGACGAATCCCCCAACTGTTGGACAAATCACCAATCCTTTATAAATTTCAAAGGACAGTGGTATTTATTTTACCATCGTAATGATCTGTCGCCCAAATTCGATAAAAACAGGTCAGTCCGTATTGACAGTATGTTCTTCAATCCTGATGGCACAATTCAAAAAGTAATTCCAACCTTGCGTGGCGTAGGATTAACAAATGCTTCTCAGAAAATACAGATAGACCGGTACAGTAAAATAAGCGACAAAGGAACGTCAATCGCTTTTCTGGATACGCTTGATACCTTTAAAGGCTGGAAGACTGTTTTTAACAACAAGGACGCCTGGGTACAATACAATGGGGTTGATTTTGGAAAGAAAAAATTCAAATCTGTGGCAGTAAGAGCTTTATCGAAAACGGGAGGTATTTTACAAGTCAGATTAAATAATGCCGAAGGTCCTGTAATCGCGTTGGTAAAAATTCCCGCAGGAAATGAATGGAATGACGTGGAAGCGCCATTATCCGGATTAAAGCACGGTATTCAAAATCTGATTGTATTGTCAAAAGAGAATAACCCCGTTGAAGTTGACTGGATAAGTTTTAAATAAAAAATTAAATTAAAAAACTTTTAAAATCGCTATGAGTCGTAAATTAATTTTGTTTTGGAGCTTATTTTTATTAACATCAGCATGTTTTGCCCAGGAAAGTATAAATAAGGGAGCTACAGTGGAAAAAGCTGCCAGCCATGTTTTCTGTTATACCAACCCGATTACAAGGGACACATCCATTGCCATGCGGGACCATTGCATCATCAAAGTTGGTGAAAAATGGTATTGTACAGGAACTTCACTGCCGGTATGGACTGGTCATAATCCGGGTGTACGGTTATTGGTTTCGGATGACCTGCTTCACTGGAAACAATATTCATGGCTCATCGATGCAAGCAAATTACCTCCCGATTGTCCTTACAATGGACGTTTCTGGGCACCGGAGATTCATTATATCAATCACAAATATTGGCTTACAGTTAACAGCGGGAAAGTCACCAAAGAAGACCCGAAAGGAATGAAAACGCATAGCATCTGGTTGTTTGCATCGGATTCGGTGACAGGCCCGTACAAACTGGTAAACGGTCCGTTGACACCACAATATAACAATGATGCCACTTTGTTTCAGGACGATGATGGACAGACCTATCTTTACTGTAGCGGGAACGGACTTTTTCAGGCAAAAATTGACTTATCCACCGGAAAAATCGTTGGTCAAATTCAGAAATTTCTGGATAAAAGATCGCCTGGTAACCCCGGGTGGATGTTCGGAGGTATCGAGGGACCATTTGTTGTGAAGAAAGATGGAACCTACTTCATGTTTTTTTCAACATGGACCCGTGGATACGAAGTAGGCCTTTTAAAATCAAAATCGCCGCTTGGTCCGTGGGAACTGGCTTCACCCGAGCCAATCTTTGGTACCCGTAAAAGGGAATATCGCCGGCAAATGGCTATTGAAGGCGGATATGACACTTTAAAATACAATGACTCTGAGGACCCATACTGCGAAACAGGTCATAATGCATTATTTATAGGTCCCGATGGTAAGTTGTGGAGCTCTTGTCATTACCTGATGTATGATAAGCGTCCTTATCCTTACTGCCCGGATCTTAAACCATGGGAGAAAACTCCTCAAATGGGCATTGAACCGGTTTACTATAAGAATGGGATGTTTTATATCAATGGTCCCACATGGACAAAACAATGCGTGGAATATTGATTAGAATAAAAATTTGCTGGTATAAAATCAATGATATAAGCTATATACTAAGAACTAACTAAATATTAAATCATCATGAAAAGATTATTTCTAAGTCTTCTATTGGTTCTGCCTGTTTCTTTGTTTGCCCAAACAGCAGAAATAAAGATTGATATTGACAGAACTATCGCGAAAATCGACCCAAAAATTTACGGGGTGTTCATGGAACCCATTCATTTTAGCGGCAGGAGAATGGGATTACCCGACACCGTAAGTTTTAATACTCTTTATGGAAGTTTGTATGATCCTTCCTCGCCACTGGCAGATGCGAATGGATTCAGGAAAGATTATATCGAAGCTGCGAAAGAACTTAAAATAACCAACATGCGCTGGCCGGGTGGTAATTATGTGATGGGTTATAATTGGAAAGATGGCATCGGGCCTAAGGATCAGCGTCCTGTTCGGATTAATCTGGCATGGGGTGGAACCGATAATAACCATGTTGGGACGGACGAATGGGTAGAATTAAATAAGGCTATGGGAAGTGAAAATATTGTATGTGTAAACCTTGGTCTTGGCACCATAAAAGATGCGTACCAATGGGTGGAATACTGCAATTATAAGAAAGGAACATACTATTCCGACCTGCGTGCAAAGTATGGACATAAAGAACCTTACAATATTAAAATCTGGGATCTCGGTAATGAAGTGGATGGTGCCCCATGGGAGCTGGGACATAAGGATGCAGATGATTATGTAAAAATTGCAAGGGAAGCCGCCAAAGCCATGAGATCTGTCGATCATTCCATTAGATTTGTTGCTTCCGGATCATCTTACTATGAAAGCACCGGTCAATGGGTGGAATGGAACCGGAAAGTACTCACCGGACTTGGAGATATGATCGATTATATTTCTATTCACCGCTACTGGGAGAATTCACCGGATTATTATTCTTACATGGGACAAAGTGCCATGGATTTTGAAGAAAAGATAAATGTAACAGCCGATGAGATTGAAGCAGTGAAAGCAATGAAGGACTTTAAGAACCCAATCTATATTTCAGTTGATGAGTGGGGCTCTTTCGGAAGGAATTTTTTATCTGTTTTGCCCATTGCACAATGTTTGAATTCTTTTGTTCGTCATGCCGATGTTGTTAAAATGGCAAATTTCACAATGTTTACTTCGCTGTTGGGAAGTGACAGGGAAAAAGGGACATTCAAGACGCCTTTGTTCTATGTCTTCAAGTCATTTTCAAATAATTGCCTTGGCAACTCCGTTGACACTTATGTTGAATGCGATACTTTTAATACGGAAAAATACAAGGGAATCCCTTATCTTGATGTTACCACGGTCTATTCCAACGAAACAAATACTGTATATATTAATGTAATTAACAGAAGCGAAGACAAGACGATCACAACGGATGTAATTTCAGACTCAGGTGAATTTACAGGGAAAGCCGAAGCAACTGTTATAAACCAGGGATCGCTCAAAGAACCTTTTACATTCGATAAACAGAGCCAGTACGTTCCTGTTGAAAAAGAAATAAAAACAGGAAAAAATAAATTAACATTTTCATTCCCTGCACATTCGTTTACACAAATAAAAGCTGGATTGAAAAATTAAACAGACTGGATTGAAATTACTACAACTTTAAAGTATAAAAATGAAACAGCGAATCATCAAATCATTAATTGGAGCCGGAATTCTGTTATTTCTGAATTCTGCAGTATCATTCTGCCAGCAGGTTGAGATTAATGCCGGCAGTAACCAGATCATCAATTGGGAAAAGACCCACTCTGCTCAACTTAAAGGCAGTGTGTCTTCAAAAAAAATAAAAGCAGAATGGACATGTCCGCAGAACGCAGAGGTTGTTTTTAAAGATGCAGCCCAACCTGTAACGGAAGTAACTTTTCCCACGGCCGGGTTATTATTTGTTAGTTCTGTCGGGACAGGAAGCCGGTAAAGACGCAGTAAAAAGTTCTGTGATTGTAAATGTTTTTAAGCCGCACTCCTATAAACAAAGGCTTTCTGATCTGGTAAGTTTAATGACAGTTGATGAAAAGATCGGCCAGATAACAAATGAATCGGATTCCATTCCACGGTTGGGAATACCTGCCTATAACTATTGGAGCGAAGCCCTGCACGGGGTGCTGGCAGGCGGAGCAACTTCTTTTCCGCAAGCCGTTGCGATGGGAGCTACCTGGGATCCCGGCATTTTACATCAGGTAAGTACAGCTATATCTGATGAAGCACGTGCTTTGAATGTTACTGAAGGTAAAGGATTGACCTATTGGAGCCCCACGGTTAATATTGCCCGTGATCCGCGCTGGGGACGCAATGAAGAATCTTACAGTGAAGATCCGTACCTGCTTTCACGTATGGGAGTTGCATATGTTACAGGTATGCAGGGAGATGACCCTTATTATCTGAAAGCAGTTTCTACCCCCAAGCACTTTATTGCGAATAATGAGGAAGAACGCCGTCACACAGGTTCTTCCGATGTTGATATGCGCAGTTTGTACGAATATTATCTGCCTGCATTTCACCAGGCTATTGTTGAAGGCAAAGCATACTCCATAATGGGGGCCTACAATGAACTAAACCATGTACCGTGTAATGCCAATACATTCATGTTAACTGATTTGCTAAGACGTGACTGGGGTTTTAAGGGATATGTAGTTTCCGATTGCGGCGCTATTGCTGACATGGTTTACAATCATCATTTCTTTAAAACCGGTGCAGAAGCTGTCGCCAGAAGTATAATTGCCGGTTGCGACCTGAATTGTGGCACAATGTATCGTCAGTATGCACAGGAGGCGCTGAATGAAGGATTATTGGAAGTAAAAGATTTAGATAGTGCTGTGGAAAGAATTCTTTCTGCACGTTTCCGGCTGGGTGAATTCGATCCGCCTGATATGGTTCCCTATAGTTCGATTACAAAAGATCAGCTTGACAGTAAAGCACATCGTGACCTGGCGCTTGAAGTTGCGCAGAAATCGATGGTCCTCCTGAAGAATAACGGGATATTGCCCCTGAAAAAGAATAAAATAAAATCAATTGCAGTTATTGGCCCCAATGCGGCTGAGGCACAATTGGGTATTTACAGTGGTTATCCGAATATTCAGGTCAGCCCTCTCGAAGGAATAAAAGAGAAAGCTTCATCTCTTGGAATAAAGGTAGCATATACAATGGGATGCAATATTGGCGGCGGATTGTTAAAACCCGTTGATTCGAAGTATTTCACCGAAGTTGACGGAACCGGAAAAACAGGGATGAAGGGCGAGTATTTTGATAACATGAACCTGAAAGGAAAACCGGTTTTGACCAGGATAGATTCAATGATCGATTTTAATTTTGGCTATAATTCACCTGCGCAGGGTATCCCTGTAGATAAATTCTCGGTCAGGTGGACAGGTAAAATAATACCTCCTGATACCATCCACTATATTGGTACCAGTACCGATGATGGTTCACGTCTTTATGTAGACGGAAAGTTATTAATTGATGACTGGACGGACCATGGCGAAAAACCCATTCGTGCAAAAGTTGATTTGTTACCTGGAAAGGAATACCAAATCACATTTGAATATTATGAAAATGCAATGGGAGCTGTTGCCAGGTTAATATGGGATCTTGGCCAGAAAGATTTTAGTAAAGCCAAAGAAATAGCCTCTAAAAATGACGCTGTTATTCTTGTTCTGGGTATCTCTCCCGGTATTTCCCAGGAAGAGCTCGATCGTACCAAAATTGAGTTGCCTGAGGTTCAAATGGAATTAGTTAAGCAGGTTGCATCCGTTAATCCCAATATCATCATAGTACTGGTTAACGGAGGGCCTCTTGCTCTTGACGGGACTGAAGAAAAAGCCAATGCAATAGTTGAGGCATGGTATTCGGGAGAACTTGGCGGTAAAGCAATTGCCGATGTATTGTTCGGTGATGTTAACCCCGGCGGTAAGCTTCCTGAAACTTTTTATGCTTCTACAAAGGATCTTCCCCCGATGTCGGATTATGATCTGATTAACCATCCGCGTACCTATATGTATTTTGAAAAACCCGTTTTATATCCGTTTGGGTACGGACTTTCATATACCAAGTTTGAATACAGCGATCTGAAACTTAACTCCGGTGAAATTGGAAAAGACGGGGAGGTTGAAATTCAGTTTACGATCCAAAACACGGGTAAACTCAAAGGAGATGAAGTGGGCCAGGTATATGTGCATGCCATGAATGCGCCTATTAAAGTACCGATCAATCAATTAAAACGATTTCAAAGGATTACCCTTGAACCCGGAGAAACGAAAACGCTGACATTCAAAATCCCGGCATCTGAATTTTCTTTTTACGATACCAAAACAAACGATTTTAAGATTGAACCGGGTCAGTGGGAAATTCAGGTTGGCAGTTCCAGCAAGGATATCCGGCTCAGAAAAACATTTACAATTAATTAATAAAATTTACAATATGAAACACCTGGCATTTTCTTTTATATTGTCGTTCATCGTTGCATTTACTTCACAATCCCAGGAAATAATCAGTTTATACCCGGGAGCTGTCCCAAATTCAAAAGAAAGCGGCATAAAAGAAACGTATTTTTCCGGAATGTACAGGGGGGTGACGAAACCTACCCTTGAAATATTTCTTCCTGAAAAAGAAAAAGCTACAGGAGCAGCCGTTGTCATTTGCCCGGGCGGTGGTTACAGCGTACTGGTTTACCAGGGAGAAGGAGTGTCGACCGCGAAAGAATTTGCTAAACATGGGGTTGCCGCTTTTGTGCTTAAATACAGGCTTCCTGACGATTCTACCATGGTGGATAAGAAGATAGGGCCTTTGCAGGATGCTCAGCAGGCTATTAAAGTTGTGCGGGAAAATGCTTCCCGGTGGGGAATCAATCCAGACAAGATTGGGATAATGGGTTTTTCTGCCGGAGGGCATCTGGCTGCAACAGAAGCCACTCATTACAAAAAATCGTACATTGAAAACAGCAATAATACCAGTCTTCGTCCCGATTTTCAGATTGTGGTGTATCCGGTAATAAGTATGCAGGATAGTTTGACACATCTCGATTCAAGAACAAAGCTGCTGGGCAGGAATCCTTCGAAAGAAGATATTGATCTTTTTTCGAATGAATTACAAGTGGATAAAAACACTCCGCCAGCCTATATTACACAGGCAGCCGACGATAAACTGGTTGATGTGGATAACAGCATTGTATATTTCGAAAAGCTGAGACATCACAATGTATCGGTTGAGATGCATATTTACCCGAAAGGCGGGCATGGCTTTGTATTTAAGCATGAAGGCTGGATGGATCCTTTGTTCAAGTGGATGAAAGACTCAAACTGGATCAGTAGTAAATAAATTTTAAAACAGACTTTAACTTTATAATGTGTAAATGAAATAACGGAATATGAAAAAATTAATTTTCGCCTTCTCAATGGCGCTGTTTAGCGTACTTGCATTTAGTCAAAATACAATAACACCGGCTCCGGCGGGTTTTGATATTGTACAACCCGGTATTCCCCACGGGAAAATCGATACGATTACCTATCATTCAAAAACTGTTGGTACCGATCGAAGGGCGCTTATTTACACCCCTCCGGGTTATTCAAAAGATAAAAAATACCCTGTGCTTTATTTATTGCACGGCATTGGCGGCGACGAAAAGGAGTGGTTTACTAATGGTCATCCCGAGGTGATTTTCGATAACCTGTATGCAGAAAATAAAATCGAACCGATGATTGTGGTATTGCCCAATGGCAGAGCCATGAAAGATGACCGCGCCGTGGGAAATATTTTTGCGAAAGATAAGGTGGAGGCATTTGCAACGTTTGAAAAAGATCTGCTTCACGATCTGATTCCTTTCATAGAAAAGAAGTATCCGGTGATAAAAGACCGTGAACACAGGGCTATCGCCGGTTTGTCGATGGGTGGAGGCCAGTCGCTGAATTTTGGACTTGGAAACCTGGATGAGTTTGCCTGGGTAGGCGGATTTTCATCGGCACCCAATACAAAAGAACCGAAGGAGTTGCTGCCTAATCCCGAAGAAGCAAAGAAAAAACTGAAACTGCTCTGGATTTCGTGTGGCGATAAAGACGGACTGATCACTTTCAGCAAACGTACTCATGATTATCTGAAGGCTAACGACGTTCCACATATTTATTATGTCGATCATGGCTATCATGACTGGAATGTCTGGAAAAACAGCCTGTACATGTTCTCACAACTATTGTTTAAACCTGTTGACACTTCAACATTTGATAAAATCAGTGATGCCGGACGTCCGGCTGAAACGAATGTCAGAAGGGCTAAATATCCGCAGATTCAGCCTGATGGCAGGGCAGTATTCCGCATTAAAGCGCCCGAAGCACAAAAGGTTCAGCTCGATTTAGGAAAAAAATACGACATGGTGAAAAATAGTGAAGGTGTTTGGGAAGTAACTACCGATTCATTAAGCGAAGGCTTTCATTATTATTCGCTGATTATTGACGGCGTGGCAGTAGCCGATCCTGCCAGCGAAACATTCTACGGTATGGGGCGTATGGCCAGTGGTTTCGAGGTTCCCTTTAAAGGTGACGGATACTATGAAATTAAAAACGTACCGCACGGAGATATAAGAATTAAAAACTATTATTCAACAGTAACAAATAGCTGGCGCCGGTTTTATATGTACACCCCTCCCGGATATGATGAAAACTGTAGTGAGAAATATCCGGTATTATATCTTCTTCACGGAGGCGGCGAGGATGAAAGCGGTTGGGCGACACAGGGGAAAACAAATCTGATCCTGGATAATCTAATTGCCGAAAAGAAAGCAGTTCCCATGCTTATTGTTATGGTCGACGGGAATATTCCATTAAATTCCTTTGGCGAAGATGTTTTAAAAGTTTTTGAAGCTGAGCTGAAACAATGCGTAATTCCGTTTGTAGAGAAAAACTACCGGGTTAAAACGGAATCAAATGACCGGGCCCTTGCCGGATTATCAATGGGAGGTATTCAAACCCTTTATGTTGGTGTAAATAATACCAACCTGTTTTCATACCTGGGAGTATTCAGTTCGGGTTGGATTCAGCCGATGCAAAAAGATCTTGCCAATTCTCAATACGAGTTTATGAAAAATCATGTTGACATGATAAACGGCAATCTAAAACAATTCTGGGTTTCCATAGGGGGCAAGGAAGATATTGCTTATAATAATTGTCAGGCAATGCTTGCAAAATTCGGTGATATGAAAATTAAATACACCTATTACGATTATCCCGGAGGACACACCTGGCCGGTTTGGAGGAACGATCTTTATCATTTTGCCCAGCTGCTTTTTAAATAATTAACGGGTATTCAGAAAAGCAGGAAAATCTTTTCAGTATTACCCCGGTATTTATTTTACTTAATTGATATATTTTTTTACAAAAGATAAACAGATGAAGACTCAAGAAAGAAAACTAAACTATTTTTATATCGTTTTGGGATTGATAAGTGTTATAACACTGAAATCAACTTATACACTAGCCCAAAAAAGTGATGATAAATCTTTTTACCAGGAAGTAAAAACTTATGTCAATCCGGTATTACCAGGGGATCATCCTGACCCTACTTTGCTGAAAGTGGGTGATGACTTCTATGAATGCGGTTCTTCCTTCCATTTTAATCCCTATATGCCCATTTACCATTCCAAGGACCTGGTTCATTGGGAAATTATAGGCAGGGTATTACCTGCATCAAAGGCAGGATGGGTTGCCGACCGCCCTTCAGGAGGTATCTGGCAGGGAGCTATCACTTATTTTTACGGCTCTTACTGGATTTATTTTTCTGCCGGCGGACAATGGTTTTGCAAGGCTGATTCTCCTTACGGTCCGTGGTCCGATCCTGTTGAGGTAAAAACGAATCCGGTGACAGGCCCGCTTGGTTACGACAATTCCATTTTTGTTGATGATGATGGCAAACCATACATGGTTATTAAAAACGGACAGAAAGTGAATCGTGTACAGGAAATTGGGAGAGATGGCCAATTAACCGGCACCGTAATAAACCTCGACTGGATTAATGCAAAACTGCAATACAGTTGGGCAGAAGGACCTGTAATGTGTAAACACAACGGATATTACTTCTATTTTCCTGCAGGTGATGTTACAGGCGGTCAATATGTATTAAGAACCAAAGAACTGACATCCGATTCAACAAAATGGGAAAGATTGGGTGAATTCTTCAAACCCGTTACCGATCCTAATGTTGGTTTCCGCCGCCCGAACCACATGTCGGCTCCCATTCAACTGGCTGATGGAACCTGGTGGACCATTGCACAGAGTTATGAGAAATACGGCCCGGATGACTGGTCGGGCCTTGGACGTCAGACTTCGCTTTACCAGGTAATCTGGGAAGGAGATCGTCCGTGGGGAATGGCTCCGACGACACAACCTTCAGTGAAGCCGAACCTTCCGCAATCGGGAATTTTATGGAGAAGTGTCCAGAGTGATTATTTTGATGCTGATTCTTTAAGCGCCAACTGGCATTTTTTAACCAAAAAAGCAGCAGACAATTATTCGTTATCCCAACGAAAAGGCTGGATAAGACTCACACCTGACAGTACCCGTACGCACGTGGTCCAAAAAGAAACCGACCATTATTATACTGCTGTTACCCGTGTTGATCTGAATGCAACCGATTCAACAGCGAAGGCCGGAATTTATCTTACCAACGGAAATCAAAAGGTTGTTGTCAGATTATACACAGGCTACGATGAGGGTAAAAAAATCATTTTCAATTTTGAAAAAGAAACCCGCAGTGCAGAAAATCAGTTTGGCAATACAGTATGGTTAAAACTGGAGAGAAACGAACACAATTTAACAGGTTATTACAGCAATGATGGCAATAAATGGATTTCATTGGGCGCTCCGATCAATGTGGTAAACCTCGATAAGGCCCAGCCCAGCTTTAACTCATGGGTAGGCACAAGTGTGGGTTTGTTTGCTGAAGGTAAACCGGCCGATTTCGACTTGTTTGTCTGTAAAGACGGCTATTCCTCTGTTCTTGCATGCGGATACAGCAATTATTACGGTGTGAAAACCATTAAAAAGGAATCCGGGAAAGTGGTAACCAATACATCTTCCAATGGTGGCTGGTTTATGATTTCAGGTGTTGAACTGGGAAAAACCTCCCCATCAGCAGTTGAGGTGGAGGCTTCCTCCATCGCTAAAGGTAATCTTGAGATTTGGCTGGATGATTTAAAGGACGGAAAGCTGATAGCAACTATACCTGTTAGTCCGACAGGGGACGAAGATAGCTGGAAAACTTTTTCCAAAACAGTAAAAAATATTTCCGGTCACCACGATATTTTTATAAAATTTCCAACAGGTAAAGAAGGGACAATAACTATAAAGTCCTTAAAGTTTCTAAAGTAGTAAAGACATACAAATCAATTGTTATGAAAAAGTTTTTGATTTTAAATATTCTTGTTTCCATCTTCTGGATGAATACTAAGATTCATGCGCAGGAAAGGCTTTATTCCAATGAATTTCCATTAAAAGATGTGAAATTACTGGACGGGCCATTTAAACATGCCCGTGATCTTAATATCCAAACGCTCTTAAAGTATGATGTCGACCGTTTATTGGCCCCATACCGGAAAGAAGCCGGGTTGCCGGCAAAAGCGCAGAGTTATACAAACTGGGCCGGGCTGGATGGTCACATAGGCGGGCATTACTTATCGGCAATGGCAATGAATTATGCGGCTACCGGTAATGCTGAATGTAAAAAACGTCTGGAATATATAATTTCAGAGCTCAAAGCCTGCCAGGAGGCAAACACCATAAATAACCCTGAATGGGGAATTGGTTACGTTGGCGGAGTGCCCAACAGCAAAGTTATTTGGAGCACCTTACAAAAAGGAGATTTCGCCGCATATCGTTCGGCATGGGTACCCTGGTATAACGTGCATAAAATGTATGCCGGATTAAGGGATGCCTGGTTGTATGCAGGTAATGAAGAGGCGAAACGTATTTTTTTAAAATTCTGCGATTGGGGGATCAATATTACCTCTGCCTTGTCAGAAACCCAGATGCAATCAATGCTGGATACGGAACATGGAGGTATGAATGAAATTTTTGCCGATGCTTATGAAATGACTGGAGACGAAAAATACCTGACTACAGCAAAACGGTTCTCACATCGAATGTTGCTGGATGCGATGGCGTCTGATCGTGATAATCTTGATAATAAGCATGCGAATACCCAGGTTCCTAAAGCTGTTGGTTTTGAACGGATAGCGGAACTTTCGCATGATAAAAAATACGGTGAAGCAGGTAGTTTCTTTTGGAAAACCGTAACAGAAAACCGAACACTGGCATTCGGGGGAAACAGCCGAAGGGAATTTTTCCCCAGTAAATCTTCATGTACCGATTTTATCGATGATGTGGAGGGTCCGGAAACATGCAATTCCTACAACATGCTTAAGTTAACGGAGGATTTGTTCAGGGTTAATCCTTTGGAAAAATATGTTGATTATTACGAAAGAACAGTATACAACCATATTTTGTCAACCCAGAATCCGGAAAACGGGGGGTATGTTTACTTTACACCGGTTCGTCCGCGTCATTACAAAGTTTATTCTGCCCCGAATGAAGCCATGTGGTGTTGTGTGGGCAGCGGCATGGAAAACCACAGTAAATACAATGAGTTTATTTATACACACCGAAACGACTCATTGTATTTAAACCTTTTTGTTGCTTCGGAACTGAACTGGAAGGATAAAGGGATAAAGATCAGGCAGGAAACGAAATTCCCGTATGAAGAGCAGACCAGGTTGACCGTAACCGAAGGCACATCGCATTTTACCTTAATGATCCGTTATCCGTCATGGGTGAAAGACGGCGCTTTAAAAATCGTAGTCAATGGCAAAGCGGTATCATACACTTCGCATCCGTCATCTTATATTGCCGTGGACAGAATTTGGAAAGCCGGTGATAAAGTACAGATTTTATTGCCGATGCACAATTCTATAGAACATTTGCCAAACGTTCCGGAATATATCGCCATATTGCACGGGCCCATTGTACTTGCAGCGAAAACAGGTACTGAAGACTTAAAAGGACTGATTGCAGATGACAGTCGCTGGGGACATATCCCAAGCGGGAAGATGCTTCCTGTTGACAAAGCGCCTGTTCTTATTGATGATAACATTGCTGATGTTGCCGATAAATTGGTTCCCGAAAAGAATAAGCCACTCTTTTATACTATTCCGGACGTAAAAATGATCAACCCCATGAAGGTGGAGTTAGAACCTTTTTATAGAATTTACGATTCGAGGTACATGATATATTGGATGGCCCTTACCTCTGATCAATATAAATCGTATCTCGATTCACTGTCCGGACTTGAAAAAGAAAAACTGGACCTTCAGAATCGTACTGTTGATTTTGTTGCCCCGGGTGAACAACAACCTGAAGCAGATCATGGCATGCAAAAACAAGGCTCCAATACAGGAAACAACCGGAACGAGTTTTGGCGGGATGCCCGTAACGACGGATATTTCAGTTACAATATGTCTACAAATTCCGAGACCGGATTGTGTTTAATCGTTCGTTATTGGGGAGCTGAATGGGGCGGCAGGAAGTTTGATATTTACATAGACGATGAGAAATTAATTACCGAAAACAATACCGGCAAGTGGAACCGGAGCAAGTTCTTTGACGTAACTTATGCTATTCCGGATTCCATGCTAAAAGGGAAGGATCACATCAATGTGAAATTTCAGGCTCTTCCGGGGAATACCGCAGGAGCGGTTTATTACATCCGTTTAGCCAGAAAGGCAAACTCCATAGTTATGAATTAAAATACCGGTTTAACCCGGATGAGTTTATACCATAGACAATAATAAAAAGGATCAACAGATAAGTTATACTTCAACACATGTTCAATACACTCAAATACACCCTGCTTTTAGGGATAACTATTTTTGTTTCGGCAACAGCAATAGCCCAAACAGCTCCGGGAGGTAAAAAAATCAGTCCCGATCTGTTCGGATTGTTCTTCGAGGATATCAATTATTCAGCCGATGGCGGATTGTATGCAGAACTGGTTCAGAACCGGTCTTTTGAATACAGTCCTACCGACCATCAGGGATGGAACCCTTTTTCCTTCTGGCAGTATATTACCCCGGGATTTTCGTATGGAAAAATCGGGGTGGAAACAACTGCTCCCATACATCCCAACAATCCCCATTATATTGTTTTGGATGTTGAGCATGTAGGCCATGAAGCAAAGTATACCGGTGAATCCGGGGTGGGAATAAAGAACGTTGGGTTCGATGGCATCGTCGTACGGGCAGGCGATCAATACAACTTATCGTTGTTTGCGCGTCAGCTTTCACAGGATCCGGTTTCTTTGGCTGTCAGTTTACAAAACCGTAAAGGTAAAATACTGGCTGAAGACACGATCTCAACTTCGTCGGAAGACTGGAAAAAATATACGGCAACCCTTACTCCGGCAGAAAACTGCGACAGTGCAGCATTGGTAGTTTTGGCCATCACGGAGGGTAAACTGGCGCTGGATATGATATCGCTTTTCCCCGAAAAAACTTTTAAAAACCGGCCGAACGGGATGCGTGCAGACCTGGCACAGATGCTGGCAGATATGAAACCCAAATTCATCCGTTTTCCGGGAGGTTGCCTGGTGCATGGCGATGGACTGGGAAACATGTACCGGTGGGAAAACACCATCGGGCCAATGGAGCAACGAAAAGAACAGAAAAATATCTGGGGGTATCATCAGTCGGTTGGCCTGGGATACTACGAGTATTTCCAGTTTTGCGAGGATATCGGGGCTAAACCCCTGCCCATTTTACCGGCTGCAGTGAGTTGCCAGAATTCCGGCGGGACATGGCGTATCGGGGGAACCGGACAAAGGGCCGTTCCCATGGATCAGATGCCCGCGTATATACAGGAAGTATTCAACCTGATTGAATGGGCCAACGGGCCGGTTACTTCCACCTGGGGTGCAAAACGTGCTGCTGCAGGACATCCGGCTCCTTTTAATCTGGAATATATCGGTATTGGTAACGAAGATAAAATGACGCCTGAGTTTCAGGAACGTTTCAGAATGATTGATGAGGCGGTAAAGAAAAAACATCCTGAAATTACGGTTGTAGGAACTGCAGGGCCGTTTCATAGCGGTGAAGACTTTGACAAAGGCTGGAAACTGGCGAATGAATTAAAAGTGCCGGTTGTTGACGAACATTATTATACCAGCCCCGAATGGTTCATCTCCAATCAACACCGGTACGATACCTATAACCGGAAAGCTTCCCGGGTCTATCTCGGCGAATATGCTTCCTGGGGAAATAAAATGCGTAATGCCATTGCAGAAGCTGCTTACATGACCTCGCTCGAACGCAACGGCGATGTGGTACAAATGGCGTCTTATGCTCCCTTGCTTGCGAAAAAAGGTTTCACACAATGGAATACAGATATGATCTTTTTCGACAATGTCAAAATTTGTCCGACACCCAATTATTATGTGCAAAAAATGTTCATGACCAACCAGGGGGATTACTATTTCGACAAGGTTATTTCTAAAGACGAAAATGATACAATGCTGGCCGCTTCGTGTGTGCAGGACAGTAAAACAGGAGATATCATTCTGAAGATGGTTAATTTCAGCGATACTCCCAAAAATATGAAGGTTAACCTTTCCCGATTTAAAAAGATTCCGGCGGATGCGGAACAGGAAGTGCTGACCGGTGATCCGGATGCTGAAAACACCTTCGATCATCCAAAAAATGCAATTCCGGTAAAAACAGCCTATCAGATAAAGCCAAAATTTGAGTATACAGCTCCGGCGATGTCGCTAACTGTGATTAGAATAAAGAAAAAAGATCAATGATCATTAAATCAAAAACAGCATGAAAATAAAACATGGATTATTCTTATTTATAGGATTACTTTTAGTTAACATGAATACTTTTTCACAGGATCCGAATTTTTACATTTTTCTGTGTTTCGGACAGTCAAACATGGAAGGTAATGCAAGAATTGAACCTCAGGACACCACAGTGAATGGTCGTTTTGAAGTGATGGAAGCCGTTAATTGTCCGAATCTGGGCAGAACCATGGGACATTGGTACACGGCCGTGCCTCCTTTGTGCAGGTGCCATACGGGACTTACCCCGGCCGATTATTTTGGCAGGACCCTGGTGGACAGCCTTCCGGAGAATATCCGGATAGGTGTAATTGATGTTGCTGTTGGCGGATGTAAAATTGAACTGTTCGACAAGGATCATTATCAGTCGTATGTTGAAACTGCTCCTTCGTGGATGATCAATATGATTAACGAATACGACGGAAACCCTTACGGCAGGCTTGTTGAGATGGCCAAACTGGCTCAGAAAGACGGGGTGATCAAGGGAATTTTGCTGCATCAGGGCGAGTCGAATACAAATGATACGCTGTGGACAAAGAAAGTAAAAGTTGTATACGATAACCTGATGAAAGATCTGAACCTGAATCCCGAAAAGGTTCCGCTGCTTGCCGGCGAGCTGGTGGATGCAAAACAGGGAGGCGCCTGTGCCAGTATGAATTCAATCATAGCAACACTTCCCGAAGTGATCCCTAATTCGTATGTCATTTCTTCCGAGGGTTGTGCTTCTAAATTCGATCATTTGCATTTCACTGCAGAAGGATACCGGATATTGGGGAAACGGTATGGTGAGAAAATGCTTTCAGTATTGGGTAATAAGGTCACTGAATAGCATACCGGTTTGTAAAGAGCAAAGCAAGATATATGTTGATATTTCGGGAAAACCTAAATCAGTTAACAATGAAAAAATTTTATTACGTTCCTCTGATAATTACTTTATTATTCTGCAGCACAGGTTTCGCGCAGGAAAATGATGCCCATAACCCCATCATCTATGCCGATGTTCCCGACATGTCGATCGTCCGTGTGGGTGACAGTTATTACATGAGCAGTACTACCATGCACATGAGCCCGGGAGTGCCCATCATGAAATCGGATGATCTCGTCAACTGGCACATTATCAATTATGCCTATGATACCCTTGCCAATGTGGACGCATTGAACCTGAACAACGGAAAAAGCGCCTATGGAAGAGGATCGTGGGCAAGCAGTCTGCGATACCATAAAGGACGCTTATTATGTATCCACATTTTCCGCAACAACCGGGAAAACCTATGTGTTTACCACCAAAGACATAGAAAAAGGGAACTGGAAAGAACATTCCTTCAGTCCATCATTTCATGACAATTCTTTGTTTTTCGACGATGACGGACGTGTGTATATGATTTACGGGAATGGTAAACTCCATATTGTGGAACTGAATGCTGATGCTACAGGAATTAAACCCGGCGGGATCGATCAGGTTCTCATCGAGAATGCCAGCGCACCGGCCGGAACAAATATCATGCTTGGCGCCGAAGGTTCCCAGTTATTTAAGGTAAACGGGAAATATTATCTTTTCAACATTACCTGGCCACAAGGCGGCATGCGCACGGTTGTCATTCACAGAGCCGGTAAAATTACCGGTCCGTATGAAGGGAAACTTGGTTTGCAGGATAAAGGAGTTGCGCAAGGGGGACTCATCGACACCCCTGATGGTACCTGGTATGCTTATCTGTTCCGCGATTTTGGCGCTGTTGGCCGTGTCCCTTACCTGGTTCCTGTAAAATGGGAAGACGGATGGCCGGTATTGGGTATTGACGGGAAAGTGCCTGATGTACTAAAAGGATTGCCTGCAAGCAAAGGATTAATACCCGGTATAGTTGCATCCGACGAGTTTACCCGTAGTAAAGGAGAGCCTGCCCTTCCGCTGGTATGGCAATGGAACCACAACCCCGATAATCCGCTTTGGTCGGTAACACAACGAAAGGGATATTTACGCCTGACAACCGGACGTGTTGATACCTCATTCATATTTGCCAGAAATACACTCACGCAGCGTACTATTGGGCCGGTTTGTTCCGGTTCAACATCAATTGATGTATCGAACATGAAAGAAGGCGATTTTGCCGGCCTTGCCCTTTTGCAGAAAAAATACGGGCTGGTTGGGGTAAAATTTAACAACGGAGGCAAATCAATTGTAATGGTTAGCGCCGAAACCGGCGTGCCTGTGGAAGTTCAGCGTGTTCCGCTGGAACAAAAAACGGTTTACCTGAAAGCCGAATGCGATTTCAGGGACCGCACCGACAAAGCGTATTTCTTCTACAGTCTTGACGGCAAAACATGGAAACCGATTGGCAACGTGCTGCAAATGCAGTATACCCTTCCGCATTTTATGGGGTACCGGTTCGGATTATTCAATTATGCCACTGAAAAACCGGGCGGGTTTGTCGACTTTCGATTATTTTCATATAAGCGATCACATCTCCCTGGAGAATTAAAGAATGAATGCGGATAAATAATTTTAAAAGACATATTTAAGATACTTATCTTCCTGATTGAGGTTTTCCGATAGGCTATTCGCCTGGCGGCTGGCTACTTAATTGGGACTCGTTTTTATTTCATCTGTCAATCCGTGTGTTGGAGAGGCATGCTCTTTAAGCAAATTTGGTCGAGCTGTTAATATGTGCGTTTGCTTAATGTGCATGGCTATGCGCTGGCATACTCCAGATGTCCTTTATAAAATTTTAAAGCTGTAAAATAAGGAACATATTTATAAGTCTGAGGAGGACTGAACTTTGGATAACGCAAATTTAATCTCCTTTAATGGAATACTTTCCTTCAGCTTGCAAACGTCTGACAATTCAATTCCTACTGCTTTCTTATGTCCATCGTAATAGTCAAAATATCTTTGCTTGTCAATCCCAAGATATTCAGCATAATTATTCCACATCTCTATTGGGTCGCAATCAATGATATTTTTAATTTTTGCAAATCCGATTACAGATTTTCTTGGGTGTGTTGAATATATCAAAACATAATCCCCAATCTTAGCATTTGGTTTATTTTTTCTAAAACTAATACACTTCTTTTTGCTTAGTATTTTATTAGCAAATTCTGGTTTAATAGATATAAATAGAAACTTTCTCATTATTAAATATTTGCTAATTCGTAAACGCTTTTATACACATCTTTGTTTACCTCTAAAGGCGATGTAAAAGTATTTCTTTTTAGATATCCGTTTAACAAAAGAATCTCAGTAACTTTATCAAAAGGGATTACTTTCTGAAATACTTCAGTATTATTAAAAACAATTGCTTTCACCTCATTTTCAATGTCAAATTTTGCTAATTCATAAATATCTTTCCATTCATAGATTCCAAATTTTTTGTATTTTCTGAATTGGCTCTTGACCTTATCAATAGTCATATCATCAAGGTAGGAGGTTGCTACAATTGCTTTTTGTCTTGAGTAACTAACTTGAGAACTTACGTACCAAAGTATTCTTGCAGGATATTTCTCTGTAACTGGTTTAATATTTCGGTAATAAACATTTTCATGGTTCCATATTTTTTCAGGATTTGCACCGAATATCATTTGACTTGCTGCTAATTTATCAAAAAGTTGACTTGCCCAAAATGGCTTTATTGGAATAATATAACATGGCATTTCCAAATCAATCATTTTTAATGGAAAGAACCTTTTTTATCTCAGACAATAATGATTGCTTTATTTCAGTATTATCTTGTGAAGAAATTACTTTTAAAATATCAGCTTCAAGATGTTCTTTAACAAAAGGATATTTATTAAATAATTGACTACTTGATATAAAATCCTTAAGAACAATCTTTTCCCAGTTATTTTCGATCTTCGTAAAACCTTTAGCTTGAAGGATGTTAATCCAGTTTTCTGAAATAAATTGCTCAGTTATAATAACTTTTGGAAGTTTATGTTGAATTGTATATTCAATAATATCTGTTATCAACTGTGAAAATAAAGTCATTGATAAATTGTTGTCAACGACTCTTAATAAGGGAATAACCAACTCATTCTTTTGTATCTTTTTGCCCCATACAGCAATTGATTCATTTTTAGGATTTAGAACAACTTTTAACCCTGAATCTTTACTTTCTTTAACAAGTTTCTCTATTATACCATGCAGATCAGTTTTCAACTCTCCTCTGATTTACTAAGAAACTTATCTGAAAGAAGATTTAATTCAGTTTTATCGACCTTTTTTGTAGTATGAACGTAAGCATTCGGCAAACTACACCCCTTGATATCCTGGCAGGAGTTCATCGAGTTTTTGGATGGAGTGATCAGGGATCCGGGAAAGGGTTTCTTTCATCCATTGAAAAGGTTCTACATTATTTAGCTTACAGGTTCCAAGGAATGAATACATCATTGCAGCTTGTTGGGCGGCTTCGTGTGAGCCGGCAAATAAATAATTCTTCCTTCCCAGGGCAACAGGCCTGATACTGTTTTCAACGAAGTTATTATCTATTTCCCAGTTTCCATCACCCGTATATTTTATCAACCGGTTCCATAACTTTAGAGTATAATTAATGGCAACTCCTATAGCGCTTTTGGGCGTTACTGCGGGCTTATTATTTATTAGCCATTCTTTTATTTCATCCAGGATAGGTAATGACTTTTCTTCCCTGAGTTTCTTTCGCTCATTACGATCCAACTCGCATTCACGGGCTTCCTGCTCGACCATATACAGGGCCTTAAACTTTTCCAGCGCATATTCTGCACGAGAGGGATCGTTCTCCCTGGCATGTTCAAACTTTCGTCTCGCATGTGCCATGCATGCCAGTAAAGTAATATCTTTTTTATTTTCAAACGAATCGTATGCCTGCCATCCGTCACTTTGCAGGGTACCTTTAAAATCTTTCAGAAATTCGCCAGGGCCATCCCGGCCCCGGCCTTTCCGGTAATCAAAACATACCAGTTTATCCTGGGGCGAGTAGTATACCCAATGATATCCTTTGTGCGTTGAACCGGGTTTTTGTGATGTCAACACGGATATAGGCGTTTCATCGACCATCAGGTAATTGCTTTGTTGTACTTTTTTAATCAGTACGTTATAGAGAGGATCCAATAAACGACAGGACGCCGTAAACCAGCCGCTAATAGTGGATTCTGCTATTGTAATATTTTGTCTTTTAAACTGCTGTACCTGGCGGTAAAAAGGAAGGTGATCTACGAACTTGCTGATCAGCAGGTGTGACAATACGCCCGCACCGGCATTACCTCTTGGAATAGGAAATGATGGCAGTTCGCCTATGACGATCTCTTTGTTTTCCGGAAGCAGGTATTTTGGCCTTACATATTTTTCTACGTAAAACTTACCGGGAATATATTCAAGTATTTCGGTGATCTCTTCTCCAATCTTTTTCGCCCCTTCAAGGTCCCCTTCAGGAGTAATTACGATCTCTTCCCTGCGAAGATGTGAAGGTAATGGTAGCCTTACCGCTTTGCCTTTCTGCTTATCGGCCTTTTTTCGTGTATAGGATACTTGCTCGGTCTCAACCTTTCCTGGTTCCTGATCCCGAAGATCAAGGTCTAAAGACAGTTGTCCAGTATCAGTAGATACATAGCGTTCGCTTTTACTGCCGAAGATCATCCGTTTTAACTGGGCAAGCTCTTGCTTAAGGTATAAATATTCAGCCTGAAGCTCTTTATGCTCCTTCTCAAGCTGAAGGTGTTTTTCCAAAGAAACCGTATTGCCGTTGATATGTGCCTGCTGCCCGTTTTGCATATGTCAAAATTGGCAAAAATATCGCGGTAACCCTATTATTTTCAATGGTTTTTATCAAGATAAAAATGTCAGTTTGTTAATAAAAACCGCTTCCTTTTCTTGATATTTTTATAGGGAATCCCTTCAATCATCATCATTAGCTGGCTCCAGGTCATTTCACACGATAAAGTGTCCTTGTCAACAGCGGGGAGTTCGAGTGTACCGGATTCCAATCGCTTATAATAAAGAATAAACCCGCCTGGTTCCCAGCGCAACAACTTGATCTTATCCCTGCGACGATTTATAAAAATAAAAACCTCTCCTGACAGGGGATTTCTTTGCAGTTTTCCCTGGACTAACCCGCACAGCCCGTCAAAGCTCTTGCGCATATCGGTGGGCTGTCGGTAAAGAAAATAGTCGAATGACCCATTTAATGAAAACATTACTAAAAAATATTGATCAGTTTCCTGATATAATCGATGGTGGGTTGGCTTGCTATTGTAATCCGGACTCCGTTAGGGTAATGGATAGTTATTCCGGAATCAACTGCTATGGACTTGTTTTCATTCTTTATGGTTACCGGGATAAATGGATTTTCAGAGCTTTCTTTTCCTTCTTTGTGTTTTTTGCGCCAGTAATAAAATGTCGATTTCGGGATTTTTCGGGATTGGCAAAATTCAACCTGGCTTATTCTGCTTTCTTCCCATTGCTCAATAAGTAAAAACATCTTTTCCTGGTTCCTCCTGCATTCTCTGGCCATATTCTTTTTGCCTTAAAGATAAGCGGACTCAGTCTCCTGGTCAAGATGTATGTGACCGAAGGGTTACGTATGAACTGCACCTGCAAGTCTAATAGGATATATATTCAGATGTGTTTTTCAATCGGTCAATCTCAAGATAAATTCGGTTGGTGTTACATTAAAACATTATAATTATTCTCGATTATTTCTTTTACTGTATGTATATTTTTATCACCAGTTATAAATATTCAATTCCTGCCGCTATGCATTCTGCGAGTTGTTTTCTGTCTGAGATATCATTATCTGATGTGCCCTTTAAATATATTTGAAGTTCTTTTTCAATCTCAGAGAAGTCTGATTTGTCAAATTTTGCTTCATGAAAATTTTGTAGAAAAATTCTTGTACGATTTGTGCTCGCCCCTTATCAGAGTCCCGACATATTTCATTGAACATTTCTTGTGCGAAGTAATAATCAACATCATCAATTAACCAATCAGCTACTAATGATTCAACTTCTTTGTACTCATCTATATTTTTGTCTCTTAACTTTATTAAAATGTTTGCATCTAGTAGCACTTTTAGTTTGTCGGAATATTTCTCACTAAGTTGAAATAAATCTAAATTATTAAAATTGTACCACCACTTAATTAAATAGTTTTGCTCAATACTTCTACTTCTAACTTCATTCTTTCTAATGAAACCATATCTTTCCCATAATTTCGAAGCATGTGTATAATCAGTCCTACAACTTAGTGCTATACCTGTATATTTTGATACTTTTCTTTTAGTTGGTCGATTAGTTTAAAAGCAATGTTTTGTCCTCGATAACCTTCCTTAACGCATAAATGAGTGATACTAACTTTAAGGTTCTTTTTGCCTAATCTGAATAAAAGGTATCCAACAACAACATCATCCTTTAGTGCAATCACAATCCACTTTTTTCTTGCGTGGTCAACAAATCCACCTTCAGGCATAAACCCCAAAGTCTTGGAATGTTTATTACCTAAATCAATAACTTCACTCAGATAATCACTATTTTGGTCTATAAATTTAAATTTATAGACGAGTTTCTTAACGTGCGTCGGCAAAAATTTGGCTCTTTTGCAAGCTGAAGCATCAGCTTGTGTGTTGGAGCTTGCAAATGTGCCAAATGTGCGTTGGGTTTTCATCATTTTATCTATGTTGTTCGGGTCCTTCCTGCATGGGAAACGTTAACGTTGACGGATATGTTTCGTTGCCGGCTTTTTCCGTGCCACTTGCCTGTCCGGTTACACAAAGTTATCAAGGTACACTTACCTTTGCAAACGCACTGCACCGGCAATTGAACTATACCGCGTGTGTGCGCCCTGCATGAGCAGCGCGCACCCGTCGTAAGCTCTGGAAAAAGTTTAAAAATACAAATAAACTTTACAAAAGAGAAAAACAACGGGTGTATTTTTCCAGAGGGTGTAAATCCCTTATGCGCAGGAGTAACGTCCTGAAGCATTAGCAAGTGGCAAGGTGGTTTGGGGTGACCCATGCACTGAAGGAAGCCAAACGGCAAAATCCGGTACTGACGAACAGAAACGTGATAGGAGGCATAGTTGCTTGGGTAAGTAACCACATCATTGCAAAGCCCTAAGAACACCAAAATGGCAACTATGTAGATCATGCAGGAATCGGAGGAAGGAAAAAGCTATTACCGGGGGAGGTCTGTATCTAGTTTCGCTCTACTAGGCATACAGAAGTCAGCAGATGTCATAGTAGTTGGCAGGAACGAGCCATGAATAGATATCATGGAGGACTCACACGCCAGTGAAGGGCCGAACATTAAACAGCGGCTATGCCGAAGGGATTTGCCTTGAGCGAAAGCCCCCGGCAAATGCCGCAAGGGAACGGAGAATGTATGCAAACAATTGACAAGGTATTAACTACAAGGAATTTAACGGAGGCCTGCAGGGAAGTTATTAAAAACAAAGGCGCAGCAGGCACAGACGGCATGGGAGTAAAACAGTTAAAAGCTTACCTTGATACCAACAGGGAAGCCCTGAGAGCTGTAATACACAAAGGGGAATATATCCCCCAACCCATACGGGGCAAAGAAATTCCGAAGCGAAACGGT
>CAVVIO010000043.1:0-25819 GCA_963748095.1 uncultured Bacteroidales bacterium | reverse complement strand
TGCAGCTTCGGTTTCGTTCGGACCCATTATCGGAGGATACCTGGTAGATAATTTCAGCTGGCAACTAATATTCGATGTGAATGTTCCGGTTGGAATAGCAGGTATGTTTGCCACATTTGTTATTCAGGAAGAATACAAAAGTAAAGATATCCGGAAGTTCGATATGGTCGGTTTTATTTCTGTAACTATATTCCTGCCCCTGATGCTTTATGCCCTTTCGGAAGGAAATGCGGCAACGAATGCGGAAGGCTGGTCGGCACCCTATATATTGGTATCATTTGCCATTTCAATTATTGCCTTTGCGGTTTTCATAACCACAGAATTAATTGTAAAAGAACCCCTAATAGATCTGAAATTATTACTGAATCATAATTTCGGTATAGCCAACATTATTATGCTGATATTCAGTATAGGCGTGTTCGGAGGTATTTTTCTGCTTCCTCTATACCTTCAGAATTCATTAGGCTATACGGCGCTGCAATCAGGGGAGGTTTTCCTTCCCGTAGGAATTATCCAGGGACTAATCGCCCCCTTGGCAGGGATCGCATCCGATAAGATCAATGTCAAAATTCCTATTGTAACCGGTCTGGTACTTTTTGCGATCAGCTTTTTAATGTTTACACGGCTTTCCTTTATGACAGAACATTACTTTATCATGATGTCCTTATACCTGAGAGGAGTCGGCATGGGTATGTTGTTTGCCCCGCTTAGCAGTGTGGCCCTGATGGAAATACCTCGTGTGAAGATGGCGCAGGCTTCGAGTTTGATAAATACCATCCGGCAACTGGGCGGAAGTCTGGGCATAGCTATTCTTGCCACACTTCTGACATCCAGGATCAGTTATCATGCAGAGACATACAGCCAGTCCATCCAGGTAAATTCTGAAATATATAAGAGTACCTCCAAACATCTGACATATTACGTTCAGGAACATGCAGGAAGTTCACCGGCAGTTGCCCGGAAACAGGGACAGTACCTGCTTCTTTCCAACGTAAATAATCAGGCATATATAGAAGGGATTAATGATGACTTCCTGGTTGCCGCGATCATCATCATCCTGGGAATTGTTCCTATATTTTTCCTACATACCAAAAGAAAGAAAGAATTTTTAAAAAACAATACCAATGAACAGCAGAAAAATTAAAATCGCGTTACAGCTATTTTCAATATATACACTTGCAACAACAAGTGCTTTTGGGCAATCAACGCCGATAAATACATCATCAGGTGATTCCCTGGTACTCGATTCTGTTATACAGGCAGTAGTTCAGAATCATCCTACTGTGAAGGCTGCCGCAGAAGCCCTGAATAAGGCCGACGCACAGATAGGGCTGGCAAAATCGGGTTATTACCCCAATGTGGATATTACTTCGAATTATTCGCATGTAGCGCC
Source organism: uncultured Bacteroidales bacterium (assembly GCA_963748095.1). Classification (GTDB taxonomy): domain Bacteria; phylum Bacteroidota; class Bacteroidia; order Bacteroidales; family UBA10428; genus CAVVIO01. The sequence goes on along the minus strand of CAVVIO010000043.1, from coordinate 24,426 downwards.
TGTACCGGTATTAAACTTACCGGCATTTGGAATCGAGAACCTGAGTTTTTACCCTTCCGACAATTTTTCCGGAGGATTAAATGTACGTCAGAACATTTATGACTTTGGTAAAACAGCTAAAAATGTAGCATTTGCCGATGAGGGTAAAGTAATTGCCGAACAATCGCTGGAACAGGTGAAACAAAATATGGCCCTGGCAGTTGTCCGTACTTACTATACACTTGATTTTTTGCAGGAAGCCATAAAAATAAAGGAGGAACAATTAAAGACGCTTCAGGAACACCTGGATTACGTGCAAAAAATGAAAGCTACAGGTTCAGCAACTAATTATGAGATTCTGAGTACCAAAGTTAAAATCTCCGGGGTGGAAAGCCAGGAACTCGACCTGAAAGCCTCTCGTGATGTACAGCTTGCCATATTGAATTCTTTACTCGGAATGCCTGCAAAAACATACCATGCGGTAAAAACAGTCCTTACTGTTATGCAACCGGATGTAGCACAGGATTCGCTGATCTCACACGCATTACAACACAGAGACGAAATGCAGTTAGCCAAAGGAAAGGCCGATCTGGCTCTGTTACGTCTTGGAGTAGTAAAAACTCAAAATAATCCTTCACTGAATTTCATTGCTAATGGTGGCTGGAAAAACGGATATATGCCGGATATAAATAAAATAAAACCAAATTATGTTGTTGGATTAGGCCTTACTATTCCCATATTCGATGGTACCCGGACAAAATATAATATAATGGAAGCAAAATCATCTGTGGAGACTTCCACGCTGGAAACCGAAATTACAAAACGCAATATTTCGAGCGAAGTGGTGGAAAATGAAACAAGCGTGCAAACCGCCCTGAAAAAGGTAAACCAGTCGAAATTACAACTGGAACAGGCACAGGAAGCTTTGTCGCTGGCACAGATTAACTATAAAACAGGAGCCATTACCAATCTCGATCTGCTGGATGCCACTACATCAGTTTCCGAAATCAGGTTACAACTTCTTCAATCGGAAATCAACTATGCAGTTAGTATTTACAAACTGAAAGCGTCGCTTGGGGAAAGACTTTACTAGAAAGATATTATTATGGTAAGTAAACCAGCCTGCAGGATTTAATTCCTAAGGCTGGTTTATTTATTTATATGTTTTAAAACAAATTTTCACATACCGTGTTACTGCTATCATATGCATCTGTATTTTCCACAATACATTATTAAAACCGGATGCCCATGAAAAAGAAACACTATCTGCTTTCTGTCATTATCCCGGCAATCGTTTTAAATTCTCTACAAGTATTTGCCGGTCCGCCTTATAACACAGATGACCCCGAACCCACACCTTATAAGCACTGGGAATACTATATTTCTACTATAAACAATGCACAGGGAGGTGTTTATTCCGGTACCCTGCCCCATCTTGAGTTCAACTACGGGATTATACCGAATATGCAAATACACCTGCTATTGCCCCTTAATTACAGTTATGGCAATCATTTGCCCTTTCATTATGGATATGGCGATACTGAACTCGGCTTTAAATACCGCTTTGTAAAAGAATCGGATAAAATTCCGGAAATCGGCACTTTTCCTATATTTCTGGTACCTACTGCTAAAAACAGCGAATTTGCAAGCGAAAAAACACAGGTTTTTATTCCGGTCTGGTTACAGAAATCGTGGGGGAAACTTACTTCATTCGGTGGCGGCGGATACTGGATAAATCCCGGAACAGGAAATAAAAACTGGGTCTTTACCGGACTTACCCTTCAGTATGATTTTACAGACAAATTATCGCTGGGAGAAGAACTGTATTACCAGTCGGCAGACACGGAATACGGAAAGTCATCATTTGCCTTCAATGTTGGTGGTATGGTCAATTTTTCCGAAAAATTCCACTTCATTTTTTCATTGGGACATAGTATTATCAATGGAAATTTCTTTACATCCTACATGGGATTGTGGTGGACGATTTAAAAATCTTAAGTATTAAATTAAGATGAATATTGTTCTCTTTCATTTTGTCAGTAAAGAAATTATACTAATAACGGTGGTATAAAAAATTTAAAACATTTCATTTATGAGCAACAGAATCAGAATCCGGAAATTAGAACCTGATGCCTATAAAATCATGTATGATTTTGAAGAGTATCTTAATCAATCATCCCTTACAAAATCCCATATTGAACTCATCAAGATCAGGGCATCACAACTGAATGGTTGCGCTTTTTGTATTAATATGCACACAAAAGAAGCACGGGAAAACGGGGAAAGCGAACAACGCATCTACCTTCTCGATGCTTGGAGGGATGCTCCTGTATTTTCAGAAGAAGAAAGAGCCATTCTGGCGTTGACTGAAGAAGTTACGTTTATTCAGAATGGCGTTTCGGACGAAACATACGACAATGCCCTTAAAATTCTGGGTGAAAAATACCTTGCCCAGGTAATTGTAGCCATTACGGTAATTAATGCCTGGAACCGGCTTACGGTATCCACCAAATTACCCCCGGCAATTTGAAAATTAGCTGGAAAATTTTTATGCCTGTACCTGCATACCGGTTTCTTTCTTTTTCCGGTTCAGCTCGTTCATATATTCGGCTGCTGCCAGGGCTGCAATAGTACCGTCGGCTACAGCAGTAGTTACCTGGCGGTAAGGTTTGTGAATGCAATCGCCGGCAGCGAAAACACCTTCCAAACCGGTACGCATTTTTTCATCGGTCAGTATTTCTCCGTATTCATTCAGCTTTACAATATTTTTCAAAAACGATGTATTGGGCATATACCCGATAAAAATAAAAGCCCCGTCGATATCAATAGATGTTTCCCTTTCTGTTTTCAGATTTTTTACCACAGCGCTCTTTAATGATTCATGCCCTTCAAATTTCTGAATTTCCGATCCCATGATAAATTCTATTTTTTCATTCTCACGGGCTTCACGGATGGCATGTTCAAACGCCTGGAAATGATCGAACTGATGGACAATGGTAACCTTCGAAGCGTATTTGGTAAGGGATACTGCCTCTTCAAGAGCGGAATTCCCCCCTCCTACGACGACTATCTCCTTATCCTGAAAGAAGTCCCCATCGCAGGTTGCACAATAGGATATTCCTTTCCCTTTAAATTCTTCTTCACCCGGAACATTGAGCATTCTGGGCCTTCCTCCGGGAGTAAGAATAATGGCATTACCATAATAGGTATCTTTATTATTTACTGCTACCTTTTTCTGTGAGGACTTCAGATCAAGTCCTGTAATGCGAACATTTGATCGGATGGTACATCCGAAAGAAGCTGCCTGTTTTTTCATTGTCCCGGCCAGCTGGTAGCCGCTTATTGTTTCCACTCCCGGGTAATTGGCAATTTCGTGGGTCAGCACCATCTGCCCGCCGGTAGTACCTTCATTCAGGATCAGCACTTTCAGTTTTGCCCGTGAGGCATAGATCCCGGCTGCCAGTCCGGCGGCACCGGCACCGATGATGATAATATCGTACGATTGTTCTTTCATATGTGATAAATTGAAAAAGAATTGAAGGTTACCGGATAACTGTAAGCTGATCCGAAACCTTTAACTCAACTGTTGTTATTATTCGGGTTGACCGAAATTTTCGTCAAGTATTTCCGTAACCTGTTCCATTGTTTGTATACTGGTGGTAGCTTTTACCAACTTACCGTTTTTGTAATACACCGTGTACGGTAATCCCATAAATCCGCGGCATTCGGGTGCATTCCGGATAACAGCCGATTCGGGATTATCAAATTCCATATCGGCAAATTTCACATGGGTATATTCTCCCTCCAGGTCTTCCATAATTCCGTATACCGGAATACACATGGGGCCCATACGTCCGCAGCAGATCATTACATTTTCGTTTTCTTCAATTAACTTCTTGTGTTCGTCTGCACTCATCACGTGCTGTAAATTCGTGTGTAACATGTTCGTTTGTTTTTATTTATGATTACTTATTTCTGTTAATTTTTTTTCGAACTTCTCGAATTGACCACCCGGATTTTCTCCCGAAAACAATCTCCCTTCCAGAAAATCTTCCAGTAAGATCCAGAGGACGTTTTCAGCGGAGCTTCGATAAAAACATTCAGTTTGTTTTCGATAAGCCGGTTCAGGATATCATTTTCAATCCTGCAGGTTATTACTGCCGACACTCCCTCACTGATCAACCATTCGGGTAATTCATCCGTTTCGTGTAATGAAGGCTGCACGATCTCGGTTGAAATTATTTCACCGCTTTTCACTCCGAAGATCTCGTAATGCGAACATTGTCCGAAATACAGGCTCAGGTGATCCGATTCAACCGGGATTGCTATTTTCATTACCTCATTTTTCATGCGGTAAAATTAGATCAACCGCTGTTAAAAAATCGAAACAGAAACCTGAAGGATGATAACTTTAAAATTGAAATATCATAATTTTTATGTTGACTATTTCCTTATTGTCTGAACAGGATTTGAAGATGGAAACAGCCCAAAATCAAAAAAAGTCCGGGTAATATACCTGAACCGGTTTTTTGTTTTTTACAATTCTGGACTAAACGTTGGCGTTTGCTGCAGCCGGTTTAACCTTATTCATTCCCTATAAGTAATTGAATTTGTTTATCTAACCGATCCTGATGTACTGAAAAGATCTCTTTTTCAATAGATCCAAAATCTTTCTTCTCTTTCGTAAACTGAATGGTCCCGTTGTTCAAATAACTGATCACGTCGCATATATTCAATAAAGATTCCAGTATATGTGATGTTACTATTATAGTTTTTTTTCTCTCTTTCAATTTTATCAGCAATAATTTTATTTTTTGCACTGTCTCCAGATCCACACCGTTGAACGGCTCGTCAAGTATAATAATTTCCCTGTTTAAGCAAATTACTCCCATAAAGGCAAGCTTCTTTTTCATACCTGTTGAATAAGTTTCGATTAATTTATTCAAAGGCAATTCAAAAAATTCGTTCCATTTATCGATATCAAAATCCGGGTTCTGTGTCCGGAACATCATCAGATACTCTTTACCGGTGATATAGGGATAGAAATAATTTACCGATTCAAGATAAGCCATTTTACTCCTTCCAACAGGAACTGAACCATATAATATGGAACCTTCCTTCCTTTCTTTAAGACCATATATCGAATTTAACAATGTGGTCTTCCCCGAACCATTTAAACCAACCAATCCATGAATGGAAGGTGATTCGATTTGTAAATCAAGTCCTTTTAGGACAGTATTTTGTCCGTAACTGACAACCAGGTTAGTGATTGATATCATCAACGTATTCTTTTAATTTATTTTGAGCTTTAAAATAATATCTTATTCCCATAAACACAGGTAAGGGCCAAAAAAATGGTAACATCAAACACAACACATTAACAAATACAATCATTCCATTTCTCCCTAAATCGGTATTTTGAGAGAAAAGCGCATATTTAAAAATAATGGTAATTGCTTGTATTAAACCTGCTAAAAGTAAAGCCCCGATTGTATAATACCATGTATTTATCTGAAAAATAAATGCAACAACAACCATTGGCGAAAGCATAATGAATAAATATTTTACGCTTAGCCCGATTTTTTGAAAAACAAACGTCCTGTAATTTCCCGAAAACAACTCTACAAATTCGCGGGGCTCCCCATAGTAATAAAATCCGGAGGTGATAATTGACATAACTAAAATACCTACCAAAGCTACATTGGCTTTGAAAGAAAAAGCCAAAAAAATCAGGTAGACCGGAATTATGATAATGAAATACCGGCGAAACCCGCTGATCCATTCAAATGATTTAGGATTTTTAACCGGAATCCTGATATTTAACCTGAAATTTAAGTTGGAATGAAAAGGATTCAGCAGTATTCTGAAAACAGAAGATACATTATTTAATCCTAAGTTAAGGTATATCCTGGGTATCAAAAAACATATAAGAATCAGTAACAATGCATTATTCCAGTCACCATATATTGAACAGATTATTATAACGGGTAACGACAGAATGAGATACTCAGTTAAAAACAGATAATAGACACGGTTAAAACTTATTTTTGCAAAGTGTTTATCCTTACGGGACGCGTGAATTGCCAGAAGAATAACCCCTGCCACTATTGAAACCAGGTATGAACCCCCGGCATCTTTTATTGCCTGCTGAACCATCAAGGAAAAAAATGCAATCAGCACCAACAGAACTATTATTCGCAAAAATCCTATTTCCTTAAGCAATCGGAATAGTTGAATCAATCTTATCTTCAGAATAGTTAAAATCATTGATGTGTCTTTAATATTGGCGATAATTTACAAGCAGGTTCAATTGAACAATATATGCCAATTTGGGATATAGTATTAATTGTATGATACTTTCTGAATAAGTCATTCTCCTGAAGTTATAATGTCTACCCTGCTTTTCTGTTCCGGTTACCATTTATGCTTTAAATGTAACGGTTATAAAGGTAAAAAACAAATGTTCCGGTAAGTAGGTTATTTGCATCCGACCTGTCTTTTTTCACTACCGCGGATATTGATCGGTAGTTTGTCGTCATTTTCACTATTACTGCCTACAGTAATAATAAAACGGAAGACAGTTGAGAAATTTACAGCATATGTAAAATAGCTGACTGAAAAACAAACATATATTACCACGCTTGGTAATAAGGTGTAAGAACGCAGATGACACGTCAACATGTCGTGTAATGATGTTTATGATCTCCGATATACTATTACCACGTACATGATACTACCGCAAGGAAGGCCAACAGGTCATTACCACGTGCAGTAATGAAAAAAAAATGACAGGTGACGAGTCTACACGTCCGGTTATGAAAAAATATTACATTACATTCCAAACCGGATGAATTGGCTGAAGAGAATTAATGACTCTGGTTATAACATACATACAGGGTAACGTTTATATCGTACTGACCACGGATGACCGGACTTAAAATACCTTACCTGCACCAATCAGAATGGTGCTGCCTATGGTTGGATTAATTCTTAAATGGTCCAAAAACAAAAAAGGTTCAGGCTACACTAAGTTAAGTTTGGACTGGGTGGGATTATCTACCTTTATTTTTCCGCTTTCATCTTCTTATAAATTTCTGGCTGATAATTCCCTTATCTGTCTTTATTCTGATAAAATAGCTACCGGGCTTCAGATTATCTGTATTAATCGTATTAACTCCCTGTGATACTTTCACTGTTTTCATCAGTTGGCCATCTGATGTCGTAAATTCTGCATAAGGAAATCGGTTCGCTGTTTATCTCAATATAATAGTATCCCGGATGTCGGGTTAGGGTACATACAGAAATCTTCTGTTTTCTTCTGGGTAATACTACTTGGAATAACAGAAGGATAATAATAATAACTTTTCACAGTTCACATACCACTGTTCCTGAGTATCGTCCCATTTATAGCTGATCCCGACAATTTCCGCACCGGTTGAATCACGAAGATGATACTGTATTAATATGAATAGATCCACATATCTGTGTACTGTTTCCCATGTTGGAAACGTGTTTCGGAAACCAAATTCCCGGATATTGTCATAATTCATTCCTCTTTCATAGTATGATACCAAGACGTTGCAGCTTTGTCCCATCCGAAGTAATAAATCAAGGTGTTTTTGCCGTTTATGTAGTTCGAAATATTCCGTTCTAGTTCTGGCCTACCCATTGCTAGTTCAATAAGTCCCAGGAATAGTAGGAACTGTAAGATTCATTCCGGTTGGCATCCCAGCCGTGGAATCCAAAAGCCGTAATTCCCAGTCGTTGGCAGTACTGTCCCACCAATCAGATACTATCTCAGAATTACATACCCATCGGCATCATAATCTACAATGGTTTTAAAGTAGATTTCCCATTTACCGGCTGTCGTATCCCAATTTGATGTGGTTGTGGTCAACGACATTCCCTGTGGATCATATACAAAATCAATTTTACTATCAATCCTCCACTGGCCTGTTCCGATATCCCAATGATAATATGTCCACAATGTTTCCTTGTTGTCTTCGTTATAGACAATTTCAGTTTTGTTAGTCTGTAACCATTGGCGGGTCAAAGGATCCCAGGCAAAAGCAGTATATAATGTTACATTTCCGTTGACATCCCTTGAATTTTCATATTTAAAAGTACCATTCCATCTGGTATTTAACGTGTCCCAGGTATAATTTTCATACATTGTTATATTTCCATACGGATCATAATTGTATTCAATTTTTGATACCAGGGAGGAATCCGTTTCCGAACGGAAAGTATACCAATAAATGGAATCACATAATTTTTTATCGCTTTCCGTTGTTTTTAATGTTCCTTTATTCAACACTTCCCTACGAAAAATTTCCATCTGATCCACAGAATTCATGTTGAGAGGATTAAATGGTAATTCCTCTTTATCTGGTAACAGATTATTTACATTCTTACCGACAGATGGTTGAGAATAACCAATAGTTGGTATAAAAACAAAAAATAATACAATGAATTTCATGATTACTGATTTAAATTACTGAAAAGGTATTTATGGATTGAATATTTATCATGCCTGCTACGCCCTATTAAATTTATAATATCAGCTTACCCGATTTCTCTTTACATTTCTGTTTTTTGTTCAGTTATGCTGTAACCAATTGAGAACGGTTTTAATTCTTTCTGCTAATTACCGTATCGGGTTATACTTCTCCTCTCTCCGATTAATATTTAAATATAAAAGATAACCCAATAAAAAGCAAATCATTTTTATTAACAGTGAGAAAGTGACGGGATAGGATATGAAATTGCCTTCCCAAAAATTAATTTTTTTATTCCCCCGGCCTTTGTAAATTCACCCCACAATTTCAACAGGACGAAATGAAAGAAACCGGCATGGAGAATAACGACGATCTGTTTCGCAGCAGCGGATGCTTTCAGAAGCTGGTACCCGCAGAATTTGAGTACATCAGTACCCGGAAAAAACAGGTGGTTTACCAGAAAGGGGAAACCATCTGCAAACAGGGTGCCTTTGCCCCCTATGTGCTGTATGTGATAGACGGCCTGGTAAAGGTAACGCTGGAAATGGGAAGGAACCGCCAGAAAAATATCAGTCTGCTGAAAAGCGGCGATTTTATTGCTTTTGCTTCGGTTTTCGGAGAAAGCATTTACAACTATACCACACAGGCTTTACGGGAATCTATTATCTGCATGATCGATAAGGATGCCCTTAAAAAATTATTGTACGAAAACAATGAATTTGCCTTTGCGATTGTATCCCGGAATTATCATGGAGAAAATCATTTACTGGAAATAATCAAAAATATTACCCACAAACAGATGCCGGGAAAACTGGCCTCTACACTGCTCTACCTGAGCTCAGACGATTTTGCCGGAGAAAATATATTCGACAGCTTATCGCGACAGGACATTGCCGATTTTGCCGGAATAACAGTGGAAAGCACGGTAAAACTGCTCAAGGAATTCGAGCAGAACGGGCTTCTGGAGATTGACCGGAAACAGATCCGTATCAGCAACCGGGATACCCTGAAAGAGATCAGCCTTCGGGGATAAATATTCCGTACATCCATTCATTTTTTCTTCCTGTTTCCAACAGCCAGAACAGAGAGAAGTCCGGTACCAATGGTTATAAGTGAATAGAACGAGACCCCAGACCAGAGAGCCAGTTTTTTACTGAAATCTTCAATATCCGGAATGGATGGCTGCACCCCTCTCCCTGCCTGTTTGATAAAATTATTGGCTAATGAATCGTAGTGAAGGTAAATAAAATGACGGCTGATAATATATCCGCAAAAAAGAAGGGTAATAATTATTATACCGGCAAGCAACCTGTTTCTACCCACTACTTTCAATAATCTTTTTGTGTGGAGTAATACAAATCCGTTCATGCCAGCTATCATTGCCATGGCCCAAAATTGTTCGGCAGCACATTTATCCATACGTAGCTGATACAAATCAAGTAAATCCATTTTTGAAGAATTTAAGTGAATACTTTTATAAATTTAATAGTATTTCCGGGATAATTGTAAATATATCAAAATACAAAGAGTACTTTTTAAACCTTGAAGGTATAATGCATTTACAAAAAAGAAATTATTTGTATCTTTCCTCTTGCAATGTCCAATTATTCATTAACTGTTTATGAGCTCAAATCCCGTTAACCTGGCTGTTCGTTTTTTACTGGAACTGTGCATCCTTGCCGCATTGGGCATCTGGGGATGGAAACAATCGGCAGGCTGGGAACATTACCTGCTTGCGTTTGCATTGCCGGCCATTGCTGCCACGTTATGGGGCATTTTCAGGATACCCAATGATCCGGGGCCGGCAACCGTGGCCGTTTCGGGTATAGTACGCCTGCTGCTGGAATTGTGCCTCTTCACCCTGGCCGTTCTGGCATTGTACGACAGCGGATATCAACGGCCGGCACTGATAATGGCTGGCTGTTACGTTTATCCACTATGTTATCTCCTACGACCGCGTGCTGTGGATGCTGAAAAAGAAACCTGCAGATAATTGATCCAGGTTGAGATATGCATGTTCTTAACTTGAGATTTGGAATACTGGAAAATTGGATGCATGGAATGTTGGGATGTTGGAATATTGGGAAAAGAAAGACTTACTTCGATTGAAAATTTTTAAAAGATAAAAACGAAAAACCATGAAAAATTTTTACCCCGAAATCATTACGCAACTCCCCGAAGCAGATGTACCCTTCAAAGGATTGAAAGGGTGGATACTGCAGGGAGAGAACCAGCAGACTGTTTTTTTCGAGATCGAACCCATAGGCGATGTTGCCGAACACGAGCATGGCGCTCAGTGGGGAGTGGTATTAGATGGTGAAATGGAACTTACTATAGGTGGTGAACGGAAAACCTACCGCAAGGGCGATACTTACTTTATTCCGGCACATGTACTGCACTCGGCTTCTTTTAAGAAAAAGACGTATGTGATGGATTTTTTTGCTGATAAGGACAGGTATAAACCGAAAAATTAAGATTTCCAATTTTTAAAAATTGTCATTTTGATACTCCAAATGAAAAAATTTATAACATTTAAGAATCAGTATGATAAAGGATAAAAGTTATGTAATGAAGGTGATTAGAGTTCAATTAACATTATCTGTTTATTTAATACTTTCAGGGTTATCAGTTTCATCTTTTGTGTATTCTCAGGCATCGTCAGTTAAGTCAAACATTGTTATTATGTTTCCTGAAAATAATGCGTCGAATGTTAATCCTGACACGCATCTTAAACTTACTTTCCCCGGTGAACCAATTTTAGGCAATTCAGGAAAAATTCGTATTTATGACGCTGCAGATAACCGGCTTGTTGATTCACTAAACCTGAGCATCCCCCCCGGGCCGACAACTCCCAACAGGAAACGGGTACCTTACACCCCGGTTCCTTATGAATATGTGTCTGGTAACTTCACCAATGCAAATACAAAACCGGGAACTCCATCCGGAGCTGCTCTTCTTACCCCTGATACCTTTCAGCTTACCATTATCGGAGGATTTACCGATGCATTTCACTTTTATCCTGTAATCATTCATGACAGCACTGCCACGATATACCTGCATAACAATCTTCTGGACTATAATAAAACATATTACGTACAGGTCGATCCAGGTGTTTTGAAACTGAATGACGGCAGCTTTTCCGGGATCTCCGGGAAAAAAGAATGGACTTTTTCAACAAAAAAGACACCTCCTCCTGCCGGTGCAAAACTACTCGTTGTATCGGGAGACGGCACAGGTGATTTCAATACGGTACAGGGAGCTATTGATTTCATTCCCGACTACAATCCCAATCGTGTAACAATTTTCATTAAAAACGGAATCTATGAGGAGATCGTTTATTTCCGCAACAAGACAAATGTTACGTTTTTAGGTGAGAATAGGGATAAAGTGGTAGTGTGCTATGCAAATAATGAAGTTTTTAATCCACATCCGGCAAATATAGCAACCAATGAATGGCCGGGGACTTTTCCTTCCCGTCGTGCTGCTTTCATGGGAGATAATTCAAGTGGTATTTATCTTGTCAATTTCACGATTAAATCCATCAATGAAAAGCCGGCCCAGGCCGAAGGCCTTCTTCTGATGGGGAAGAAGAATATAGTAAGCAATGTTACTATTGAAGGCTCAGGAGACGCCTTACAGATTAATGGCCCGGTGTACCTGACCGATTCACAAATCAAAGGATTAGGAGACAATGTTCTTGGACGCGGACCGGCATTCTTCAATAATTGCGAACTCATCTCAACTTCCGGCCCGCATATGTGGATTCGTAACACGGAAGCAAACCATGGTAATGTCTTTCTGAATTGCATATTTAAAATGTCCGGACCTGGCAACACGTATATTGCCCGCACATCTGACAACAAAGGAAAGGGTTATCCCTATTGCGAGGCAGTTTTACTTAATTGTGTCCTGGAGGGCATCGATCCTGTGGGATGGGGTGTGGAAGGCAACAATACTTCCAATATTCATTATTGGGAGTATAACAGCACCAGTCTGGGAAACGGTAAACCGGTTGATGTGAGCCGGCGGAATCCCGTTTCCCGACAATTAACAATAGAGAAAGATTCAGCGATTATTGCCAGCTATAGTAACCCTACTTTTGTACTCGGCGGCTGGACACCAAAAATGGGTCCGGTTATTCTTTCACAACCAAAAGCAGTAGTGGCTGAAAAAGGACAGGCTGTTAGATTCAGTGTAAAAGCAGCTGCCGTCCCCGAAGCTAACTATCAATGGTTTATTAATGGACAGATTATTAAAGGGGCAACAAATCCGGTTCTTGGTATAAAGTCTGTAAGTCCTGATAATGAAGGCAATTATAGTGTCACTATAGAGAATAGCTCAGGTAATGTTACAAGTCGTATCATAAAATTAACCGTTCAATAACATAACTTGTTTTTAATTTAAAATGGATAAAGTAAATATAAAAGAAAAGTTCGATCTGATTACAGATTACTGGAAACCAGCCGTTGTAGGTGAGCTAAATAATCAGCAGGTACGACTGGTTAAGATAAAAGGGGAATTTGTAATGCACAAGCATGACCATGAAGATGAATTGTTCCTCGTTATCAAAGGTTCCCTGAAAATGGACTTTGGTGACAACATAACAGAAGTGAACGAAGGGGAATTTATCATTATTCCCAGGGGTGTGAACCACCGGCCAATTGCCGAAGATGAAGCACATGTGCTTTTATTCGAACCCGCAACCGTGATAAATACCGGAAATGTAAGGAACGAACTTACCCAGGATAAACCTGACAGATTGTAAAAACGGATGCTATCCGAAGCAAATGACTTCATTTACAATGATGATTACTATTTTTACACACAGACAATACTACCGATCATATGAACAAGCTTATACATTTTATTCTTTCAATGGCCTTTTTATTCGAATGTTTTACCGGTTTTTCACAAAATCAGGAATCTCTGTTGAATAAAAACGGCGACCTGTTTCAGAACAGTTTCACTTACAATCCTGCTTATACCGGAATAAATGGCATTAAAAGGATTTATCTGCGTTCTCATTATGACTGGCCATTCAGCACCTTTCATCCCATCACTATCAATATGGCTTACGATATGGCCGTTGGAAAGAAAAAATTTTTCGGTTTTGGCTTTTATTACAATATTAATTCCGATAACGAAATAACAACCCATACTATTGATCTCTCATACGCTTTTCATTTCCGGATAGGAAAAAATGCCCGGTTAAGCTGGGGAACAGATTGGTTTAACTATAACATAATGGCTTTCGGGGATCTCACAAGCCTTTCCACTTTAGACCCCGCAGATGCACTGATCCGTAAATACGATAACACCAGGAAAAAATTCATCAATCTGAATACCGGTTTATGGTTCGAATACAAATCATTTTTCGCAGGCGCTGCCATACGCAATATAATGCAGCTTTCTAAAAAATACAGAAGTGATAATCAATCGGTTTTTAATGTCCCCTACACGTTACCTTTCGAATTTAACTGTACTGCAGGTATTGATATTAAGATGTCGCAGAAATGGAACATTCAACCCATACTTGAGGTAACGAAAGTAAGATACATATCCCCTGAATTCAGCCCTTCTGTATATTTTAATCATGAAGAAACCTATACGGCAGGCCTTTCATGCGAAAATATGAGGATCATCATTCTGCATTATGGCCGATTATTATTTAATAAACTGGAAATTGGCGGATCTGCAGGTTTTCCTATAAACAAACTTATTAAAACCAATAAAATCGCTGTCATAGGATTCAACACTCAATTACACTTCTGAGATCATGAAAAAATTACTATTTTTTACACTGTTTGTAAGTCTGATAGCTTGTACAAAAGATACGGGATTTGAAGAAAAGGATAAGCAACCCGGAAAAATTGTTTACGTTGCCTATATCGGTGGTGAAACTGTCGATTGCTGCATTTTCGATGGTGCCGAAACAATTTTATCAATCCCGCCGGAATATAATTCCAACATTAAATGGTCAACCGGTGAAACAGGAGATAGTATTATAATTGACACGCCAGGAATTTACTCCATCGACTCCGGTTTTTCACAGGTAACTTACTTTGATTGCAGGCATTGCGAATATGAAGTATCAGTTCCCGAAGCTTTTACACCTAATGGGGACGGAATAAATGATGCGCTTTTTATTATATATAAAGGTGTTATAAACTTAAAAGCTGATTTTTATAACGACAAAGCACGAAAAATATTTGAACAATCCGGATTGTACAATTACTGGGATGGCAGGGATATGGATGGTAATCGGCTTGCAGCGGGTAATTATTTTTATATCATTCAGGCCAAATTCCTTAATGAAGAAACCAGGGAATTCAGCGGGAGTGTACAATTGATCAGATAGTGTAGCCTGATATTTTTCAACATACCTCCGGTTGGTGCAAACATGTTTTCCGTACCCCGGTATCAATCGCAGGAACTATATCAAACGGTTTCCCCTGTTTACATTGTCACGCCCTGAAAATTTGCTTTTTCCCAAAATATCTTTTACATTTAGGCCGTAAACGGTAATTTGAAGTTGGGAGAAAATTTTATTTTAATCGAAAGCAGATATATAGCTAAGCCGTTTACAAACGGTTAACCAAACGGATAATAAAAAGAAAATTTAACCATGAAAAATGTACTAACCATATACCATAAATTCTGAATGGATTAGGTAAATCTGGAAGTTACAAACTTAAAACACATGTGCTATAATAGGTATAAAGACAGGTACGGTTATGCGTATGTTTAGCAGCAATTACACGTGCTAAAATTGCATTCAAGTTGATAATCAACTAAGATTAAAGCCGACTAACGAATTAAAAAGTGAAATTTGATTTGAATAGAACATTAAAACAATTCAATATATGAATGATATATGAGCTAAATCTCATTCTTGACTATAAAACTCGAACAAGTGTATATAATAATTAGCTGAATCAATATAATTCTAAATAAAATAAATGTTTAACTCTTAAAATTAAATTATGAAAAGTATGATTTCAAAGATGGGAATTATTTTACTGGCACTTTTAATGACAAATTGTGCTGCAATTATTCATGGAAATAAACAATTGGTAAATTTTTCAAGTCAACCATCAGGAGCAAAGGTCTACATAGACGGAAAAGATTATGGAACCACACCTACATCAGTGGAATTAAAAAGAATTGGGCGATTAAAAGGAGAGTCTACTGTTAAAAAGGAATACAATGTGAAGATTGATTTAGAAGGTTATTATCCTTATGAAATAAAAGTTAAAAGAACCGTTGATGGATGGTTCTTTGGGAATCTTATTTTTGGAGGATTGGTTGGAATTATTATAGATGCAGCAAGTGGAAGTATGTATAAATTGACACCAGACCAAGTAATTGCAACATTGGGTAAAGAATCTGCGACTATTCAACACCAGGATGATAATATCGTTATTGCTGTTGCATTAAACATAAATCCTGGATGGGAAAAAGTAGGGCAATTAGTTAAAAAGTAACAGATGCCAGCCAATATAGGCAAGTGTGGGGAATGTGGTTGCATTCAGCATCTCGTTTCCGTTTTGGTGTTTTCCCCGGCAGATGTGGGTTTGTAACCCACATCCTTTTAATACATATACTTTATTCACACATTCATCCTGTCCATCAAATAAATCCTTTAAATCCTGTTCAGACAACAAGCCCGGCATAAAAAGACAGAAAACATTTTCTTTACCTGTCTGCCCGAAAGTTGATAAAATTAATTTGCTATTTATTTGAATATCCTTTACATTTAATAATCGAACGGAAATTAAATATTGGGGAAAAATTGCAGGCAGATATAGTTAATACCGTTACTGTTTTTCATAAATAATCAGGGCACATTTGAAAGCAACAAGTAAGATATATGATAAACTTAAAAAAAGTATTGGATATAATTCAGTTACCCAACATAATAAGAACAGACATAAATTAATAGATCAGGAATATGATTTCACCATTATTGAACCACTTGTTAATTCCATTTATTATTGCAATGTTTTTAGCGATTACTATGGGTGGAAGTGGAACTGCTCCGGCTTTTTCAGCGGCTTATGGAGCTAATGTCATTAGAAAAAGTTTAATTCCGGGATTATTTGGAATAATGGTTTTTTTGGGGGCAATTATCGCAGGAAAAGGAACAGCTGCAACTATTGGAAAAGGTTTATTATCTTCTGAATTGATGTCCTTTACAGTTGTTTCAATTATTCTTTTTTCTGTGGCTATTTCACTGTTAATTGCAAATTTAGCCGGAATTCCTCAATCTACAAGTCAATCAACTGTATTGTCAATAAGTGCAGTTGCCATGTATTTCAATGCCTTAAATACTGATAAGTTATTTTTTGAAATAATTCCAACCTGGTTTATCTTACCAATAATTTCCTTTTTCATCAGTTTAATTATTGGGAAATATATTTATCGTCCAATGCGAAAAAGGGGATATACCCTACCAAGAGCTCAAAACGAAAACCTTAAACCCATCTGGAATGGTTTATTAGTTGTAATGTCATTATATGTTGCTTTTTCTATTGGTGCTAATAATGTTGCTAATGCAGCCGGACCAATTGCATCAATGACTGCAAATGAACTTAATATATCAGTAAATGAAAATTTTATTTTAATAATGATATTATCTACTTTGATTGTCGCGCCATGTTTTGGAATAGGAAGTTCTATTTTCGGATATAAGATTTTGAAAAACACGGGAAAAGAAATTGTATTGTTTGGAAAGTTTGAAGCTGTTATAATAGCTTTCGTATCAGCTAGTTTATTACTGTTAGCATCTTTAACCAAAGGGATTCCAACTTCGTTAGTTCAACTGAATGTTGCTGCAATTCTGGGTATAGGCGTTGCAAAATTAGGAACCAAAAATATTTTCAAAAAGACAGAAGTCAGAAAATTTTTTATAATGTGGCTGATCGCACCAATAGTTGCGTTTTCATTATCTTTATTTTTGATATTTGTGGTTGATAAATATGGATTTTTATAAAAATTTATGTTGGGTGACACGTCCCATTGGTGCACGAATGATTCGCATACAGGATCCTGATAATTGAAAATGCTGCACATACGCTATTATCCTATCCAGGTGTAAATCCCATCATCACCCTTTATATACAATTACCTGAATTACTGCTGGAAAGATCATAAAAGGAATTTGCTTTTTATTTGAATATCCATTACATTTATTACCCGAACGATAACCGGAGGTTGGGGAAAATTAAAAACAGTTGCAGGCAGACAGAATAAAACCGTTTGCAATCGTTTACAAATGGTTAACTAAACGGCTAAAAGAAATATAAAACAGATATGAAAAACGAACTTAACATCTATCATAAAATTCAGGATGGAACCGGTACAGCAAGTAGTTACTAACAAAAAACACATGTGCTGTAATAACCATAAAGACATCCCGAAGCATCGGGAGTGTTTATGCGAATGATAGAAACAAGCGGCAGAGACTACGAACTTTAAAGATATATAAGAGTAAGCAAAATAAAGAAGCCCTTTTTGAAACAACCAAAAAAGTAAGAGCAAAAAAATCAAGCAAATAACTAATACTATGGGAAAAATATTTAAGACAGAAAAATACAGCGGTTTGTCCGAAGAGCAAGTCAAACAGAAGCTTGAAAAACAAGGTTTTAACGAACTTCCTTCTTCGAAGCCAAAAGGCATATGGCACATCATATTTGGCGTGGTAAAAGAACCGATGTTCCTTTTATTGGTTGCGTGTGGCACACTATATCTTTTGCTTGGAGATGTACAAGAGGGTTTAATGCTTTTGGGTTTTGTTTTTGTAATTATGGGTATCGAATTTTACCAGGAGAAAAAAACAGAAAAAGCCCTGGATGCATTGAAGGACCTTGCCAGCCCAAGAGCATTAGTTATCAGAAATGGAATTGAAAAAAGGATACCCGGCAAAGAAGTTGTAACAGATGATATTGTCGTATTGCAAGAGGGCGACAGAGTTCCGGCCGATGCGCTCGTTTTGTCGTGTATTAACCTTATGGCTGATGAGTCACTGCTCACCGGAGAATCCGTTCCTGTCAGGAAAAGAGAAGGAAAGGAAGGTGATTCGGATTTTAGCCCTGGTGGCGATGATATTCCTTATGTTTATTCAGGTTCAATGATTGTTCAGGGAAATGGCGTTGTAAAAATTGTGGCAACGGGACTGAACACCGAAATTGGAAAGATTGGGAAAGCATTGGAATCGGTAAAAGAAGAGCCTACAAAGTTAAAAAAAGAGATGGGCATTCTTGTAAAGCGTTTGGCAATTATTGGAATTGCGCTTTGTATATTGGTTGTAGTTGTTTATACGTTAACCAGAGGTGATTTGCTAAACGGATTTTTGGCAGGCATTACATTAGCAATGGCAATGCTTCCCGAGGAATTTCCTGTAGTTCTTACTGTATTTCTTGCACTTGGCGCGTGGCGTATGTCTAAAAATAAAGTATTAACCCGAAAGCCAGCTGCCATTGAAACACTTGGATCGGCAACTGTATTGTGTACGGATAAAACAGGAACCCTGACACAAAATAAAATGACGGTTACCCGATTGTACAATGGTAGTGATTTTTATACCGTTTCTGCTAATACAGAATTTCCAGAACCATTTCATGAGATAATAGAGTACGGAATTTTATCGAGTCAGGTTACTCCTTTCGACCCGATGGAGAAAGCCATAGTCAATGTGGGTGAAAAGTTCCTTCAAAATTCAGAGCATATTCACGCCGATTGGCTAATGGAAAAGGAATACCCTTTGACAAAGGAAATGTTGGCGATGTCGAGAGTGTATAATAGTACCGGAACAAAAGGCAAAATAATTGCGGCCAAAGGGGCACCTGAAGCAATATTTGACCTTTGCCATCTTGATAGTAACATGAAAGGCAAATATGAAAAGGCTGTTACTGAAATGGCTTCAGCCGGATTAAGGGTGCTGGGTGTTACAAAAGCAATAATAGAGACCGGGAGTCTGCCAAAAACACAGCATGATTTCAATTTTGAGTTTATAGGATTAATCGGGCTATCAGACCCTATCAGAAAAAACATACCTGATGCAGTTGCCGAATGCTACAAAGCCGGTATCAGGGTAATAATGATTACAGGAGATTATTCGCTGACAGCCATGAGCATTGCAAAAGAGATAGGGTTGAAAAATCCCGAATTATGTATTGAAGGTGATGAGTTGAAGGAAATGACGGAAGAGGAACTTAGCAAGAGGATAAAAAATGTGAATGTCTTTGCCAGAGTTATTCCGGAACAAAAACTAAAAATTGTCAATGCATTAAAGAAAAACAATGAAATAGTGGCTATGACAGGCGATGGAGTAAATGATGCTCCGGCACTGAAAACGGCAAACATCGGAATCGCTATGGGAGAAAAAGGAACTGATGTGGCAAGGGAAGCCTCCTCGCTGGTATTGATGGATGATAATTTTTCCTCTATTGTAGGAGCCGTAAGGATGGGCCGTAAAATTTTTGATAATCTGCAGAAAGCTTTGGGATATATCTTTGCCATTCATGTCCCGATTGCAGGATTATCTTTAATTCCAGTTTTATTTGCCGATATGCCGTTAATTCTGTGGCCTGTGCATATTGTATTTCTTGAACTGATAATCGACCCGGCTTGTTCAGTCATTTTTGAAGCCGAAAAGGCAGAAATGAATGTCATGTCGCGACCGCCAAAAAAAATTGACGAACCCTTTTTTGGTGCAAAAAAAATAATATTAAGTTGCGTACAAGGTCTGGGAATCTTAATTATTTGTCTTCTCGTGTATTTTATTGGTCATAAAATGGGATATGCCGAAAAAGCTGTCAGGACATTTACCTTTATTACCTTGATAGTCTCAAACATCGCTGTCATTTTTTCAAATCGTTCCTGGACCTCTAATATCTTCAAAATTATCGTTACTCCTAATAAAGCTGCTATATGGATTGTTGGCGGAGCTGTTCTGTTTCTGATTCTCATCCTCAATATTCCTTTCCTACTGGACCTATTCCAATTTGAAAAAATAAGGATAACAGAAATAATAATTTGTGCCTTAGCAGGTCTTTTTAGTGTTACCTGGTTTGAATTATATAAACATTTTAAGCTGATTAAAAAACCACTTTTATAAATACACCGTTTTTTAAATTTGTTTAAAACAAAGGATGATGACCACCTCTCAAAAATTTGCTTTTTACTGCATTATCTTTAACATTTATATTATAAACCGCAACCAGAAAAAGAAGAACTCAATCGTAGTTAAAAGCAGAAAGGATTATAAACCTTTGCAGTTGTTTACTAAACGGCTAAAAGAAATGTAAAACAGATATGAAAAACGAACTTAACAACTATTATAAAATCCAGGATGGAATCGGCACATCAGACAGTTACAAACAGAAAACACATGCGCTATAATAATCATAAAGACAGGTATGTTTATGGGGGGTATGTTTGTGCGCAAAGCTAGCAGCTAAAAAATCATCATCCGACTGTGACAATTCCTAAAATTTTGATACTAATACAATAAAAGCAATAGCTTGAAATGGAATTAAAAAAGCAGAACTTCATTCAAATAATAAACGAAAACAGAGGCACTATCAGAAGCCTCTGTAAAATATATTACGGAAGTAATGAGGATCAAAAAGATGCTTTTCAAGATATCATTCTTCAACTTTGGAAATCATTCGATACATTTCGTGGAGAATCTGAAATCAGTACTTGGATTTATCGGGTAAGTCTTAATACGATTCTCACTAAAATCAAAAAAGAGAAGAAATCAGTAACTGTCGAACCATTTGACTTACACCACCCTTATATTGCCAATGCAAAAGCTGATGATAATGTAGAGTTGCTTTTTATTATCATTCAATCATTAAAGGATATTGACAAAGCTATTGTAGTACTGCATCTGGAAGGCTACCAGAACAAAGAAATCGCTGAAATTTTAAACATGTCTCCAACTAACGTCGGCACTCGCTTCAATCGAGTAAAAACTCAATTAAAAATGAAATTTAACAATGAGTATCATGCATCTGAACAATCTTAAACTAGCCTGGGAGCAACTGAAGATTATGAATGCTTTACAGCTAATAGAATCAAATGAAATTCTGTCAATTATTGAGAAACCAGAAAACATGAATATCAAATTACAAAGGTTTCTCTTTGGCCTGGTCATGTTCATTTTTATAACAATTATTTGTCAGGGCGGATGATTTTAAACTATATTCACTGGAATCCTGACCCTGAGATAATAAACATTTTCGGATTCTCACTTAGGTATTATAGTATCCTCTTTGCAGGTGGATTAATTCTTTGCATCTACATTTTAGGCTGGATTTATAAAAGAGAAAACATTCCATCTGAGCATCTGGAAAAATTATCAATTTTTAGTGTGATTGGGATTATAGCAGGGGCACGATTAGGACATTGTTTATTTTATGAGCCTTCTTACTATTTATCACATCCCCTGGAAATGATTCTTCCAATTACCTTTCCTCCTGATGGTGGAATAAAGTTTACAGGATATCAAGGATTGGCAAGTCATGGTGGTGTAATAGGAGTACTGATTGCGTTATATTTCTATTCTCGAAAGACTAAACATTCAATGATTGACACCATTGATTTGATTGCGGTTGTTGCAGGCTTGCTGTTCGCATTTATCAGACTTGGAAACTTCATGAACTCTGAAATTATCGGCACACCGACAACAAAACCCTGGGGTGTAATTTTTGAGCGGGTAGATAACGTACCGAGACACCCAGCTCAATTGTACGAAGCAATTTCTTATTTAATCATTTTTACGATTATGATGATTCTTTACAAAAAAATGAGAGATAGACTTAAGAACGGATTCTTCGTTGGGCTTGCAACTGTTTTATTTTTTACAGCCAGATTTGTAATTGAATTTGTAAAGGAGAACCAAGTCGGATTTGAAAATAAAATGACATTCAATATGGGGCAGCTTTTAAGCCTTCCTTTCATTTTAGTGGGGATTGGATTTATAATTTATGGACTTAGAAGGACAAAAAGCTCAGCGCACAATTAACAAGGTTAAGCACTAATTTGGTGTAAAACAGGTAACTTTAACTCTGTAAACTATCGCACTTAACGAACAGCCGAAAAAAAGACAACCGCACAATTAATAAGGAAAAATATATGAAAAGAGTTTTATTATTTTTAGCACAGGGATTTGAAGAATATGAGGCAAGCGTATTTACAGATGTAATAGGCTGGAGTAGGTTATATGGGACAGACCCGGTGGATTTAAAAACAACTGGATTGAGAAAAGAAATAAAATGTACATGGAATTTTGTTGTAAAACCTGAGTTGGATTTTAGTGAAATAAATGTAAATGATTATGATGCTCTTGCCATACCTGGTGGATTTGAAAAATCGGGATTTTATGAAGATGCATTTGATGAAAAATTCTTGAGCCTGATTCGACAATTTGATAATCAAGGGAAAATCATTGCTTCAATATGTGTTGCTGCACTTCCGGTTGCGAAATCAGGAGTATTAAAAAATAGAAATGCAACCACCTATGACTTATTAGATGGACAAAGAAGAAAACAACTTGCTGAATTTGGAGCAATTGTTAAGGATGAAAAAATAGTCGTGGACAAAAATATTATAACATCAACTGGACCATCAACAGCTATTGATGTTGCATTTACATTATTAGAAATGCTGACAGATAAAGAAAACTTAAAGGTTGTAAAGCATTATATGAGATTTGTATAAATAGGAAAAATGAAAAACGAACGAACCAGCTATCATAAAATTCAGGATGGAACCGGTAGAGCAGGTAGTTAAAGACAGATAACACATGTGCTATTATTACCATAAAGACATCCCAAGGTATCGGAAGTGTTAATGCGAATGTTGGGCTGCATGCCAGGTGTCAATTCCGACAATTATTGTAACTTTGATAAAAAAATATCATGGGACACGAAGCAATTAAATTAGAACTTATAGAATGGCTGACAAAGCTGGACGATAAGGAAACCATTGAATATTTAAAAATTGTAAAAGACTCAAGATCTGTAAATAATGATTGGTGGGATGATTTATCAGAATCTCAGAAAACCGGTATAGAGAGAGGACTGAATGATATTAAAAATGGACGAACTATCTCCCACGATGAAGTAAAAGATAGATATGGTTTATAAATTACGATGGTCGGACGAATCAATTAAAAATCTCGAAGAAATTTTAGATGACATCAAATTTAAATGGACTGATAAAGAAGTCGATCATTTTAAAAGTAAACTTAGTCATCAACTTGATTTGATAATTCAAAATCCACATATGTTTCCCGCCTCGACTATTAAACCTGAATTAAGAAAAGCAGTATTAAGTAAACAAACTACGATATTTTATCAGATAACAGACGATATTATTTATTTGACATATCTTCATATAAATAAAAAAGATATTGATTATATAAAATAAAGCACAACCCGCTAACAATATAACATTCAGCCACAGATGAGCCAAAAAAGAGATAGTTAGATTATAAACTGCTACCTTATTTTATACAGAATTGTTGTTGTTTATTCCACCCTTCGCCATAATGAGTCATATCAGGGATACCCAAGGATATCTAAGCATCTGCCCGATCAATCAGAGTCGGTCCGAAGTGGTCAGGTTGTCCGTTTTTTTTCCAATAGCCTCCCTATACCGTCATGCAGACATCAATCCCAATCCTTTATGATAGATGGAGCCAAAGTTTTCTGGAAAGAGATAAAAAGCATTTAAGTAATGACCCCCAACGAGAGGTCACTGCATATGAAGTAATATTAATTGACACTCAAATCAACAATTTCTGCCTTGGGTGCATTTTTTCTTACGGAAGCAATTCCATTATCCCGCCCCTGCGTTGAGGTGTACATTTGACTTGTGCCAATAATTTGCGTATTAGCAGCAGTCAGATTAAAATAATAACTACCGTCTTTAGCTACTT
>CAVVIO010000042.1:0-30947 GCA_963748095.1 uncultured Bacteroidales bacterium | reverse complement strand
ATATCCGTGGTCTGGCGCAAAAAGGCAACCGACTTCGCGATTCCGGCCGGCGGGCGGCAGCATCCAGGCGGCGCCGCAGACGGCTACGGGGTGGAGCCGTCAAGCGCGACAGACGGTCGGCTCGCGAATTGGCGGCCGACCGCGGGCCGATGACCGTCGGCGTCAGTCCAGCTCCGACTTCCAGGCGCCCATGATCTGCCGCGCCATGACAAACTCACCAAGGTGATACGCGGTGTGGTCCACCACCAGGTACGCTGATCGAAGCACGCTTCGTCCGCCCATGTGGGCAACGGGGGCGAGCAGGTTGATCCTGGGGTTCCGTACCAGCGAGATAAGCTCCTCGAGGTCAGATCGTACTGTTCGATGCTGAGATTCCAGCCGGAACGGTCGGTCTTTGCATCCTGCGCGGGCCAGTAGCCGCGGGGCCAGTCCGGCGAGGTGTGATCCGGATCGGCGATGTACCTTAACGGATTATTTCCGGCCATCTTATAAGCAAAACCGCTGAGAAATACCCGGTCGAAATATCCTTTCAGAATAGCCGGCATACCGGTCCACCATACCGGGTAAAAAATCCATACTATATCGGCTGCTGCAATATATTCCTGTTCTTTCCTGATATCATCGGGTGTATTCCCGTGCCTGGCCAATTCAAAATCGGTTACTGTTAAAACGGGATCGAAATTAATACTGTAAAGATCCCTAAGCAGTACATTCTCTCCCCTGGCTAATAATGTTTCCTTTAATACATCCACTGCTTGTGAAATAAAACTTTCGTTTCTGTGAGTGGCATGAATAATTAAATGATTCATCGATTCTACTTTTTTCCCCATCTTATACTCTTCCTGTAATTTGATATTAATCTGCTTGTTGGAATAACAATTATTTCATCTTTTGGTTGAATGTTCCGCGTTTTTTATCCCTTTGAATCTTTAAGATAAATGGATTTCTTACCCTTTGATTTTACTAAATTCCAGAAAGATTGATTCTTCGGCTACGGCATTATTTTTGATATTATAAGATTTGTCAATCTTACATTAAAACCAAATGCCATGAAAAAAATCCTGATCCTTTTAATTATGTTCTGCACCCTTCAGAATAATTATTCACAGGTTAATTACCTGAAAGGAATTTTACTAAGAAACAAATACGGTTATTCATCCGGTGATACGTTGATATTTTACGGTACTGCAATCAAAAAAAACAATTCACTGTTTTTCATTGACAGAAATCAATATATGTACCCGCAGGATGAAATACAGTTAACAGACGAAACCGGTTTCTGGGACAGATATCAGTTTATATTTGGCAAAAATAGAAACAAGAACGCCTCTGTTACCCATAATATAAGGTCCAGAATGGAAAGACAAACCAAAGATTATCTTTCCCGGTTAGAAACAGACAACAAATATTACAAAGATTATTATATCGAAGATTATTTACAACAGCTTCTCCAGCGCGTTCATTATCCACAGTTCAATAAAAACGGAAAAAAATACTTTAACGTGAAAATCCTGAATGATGCTACTTCCGCTTACTATCCTTTTGCAAATGGTACTATTTTAATTACTTCTCAATTAATTGCGGATACTGACTCGGAAAGTGAACTGTTGGAAATACTGGTAAAAGCCGTTGGATACATTCTGTTTGACCTGAATTATGAAAATGCAGATTCTTTTTCCGATAATATTTTAAAAAACTTAGGGGCAACAGGTTCCGGCAGCACTTATAAGCAACTCAACAAAATAGCTGAAAATTTTCAGAAAGAATTTGATACCGGTAAAAATTCCAAAGAACTTTTTCTTTCAACCGAAGCCTATTATAATCAAATAGCCGGGATCATCAGTTATACGGCCTGGCAGGAATATTACAGCCAGGATTATATGAAAGCACTCAATTTGCTAAAAAAACTCACTGAAAACAATATTGCAACCGATGAAGATTATATTTTGATGTCGAGGATTTATCGTAAAATTTCCAATTCTCCGGATTCTAATCGTGAAGCATTACTGTTTTTACAAAAGGCGGTGGAAAAAAACACCATTGGTTTTCCCGAGTTGTACGCCGAATTAGGACTTACTTATATACGTTTATCCGAATATACAGATGCCTCAGGCGCTTTTAAGAAATACGAAGAAGCTATTGTAAATGGCTCCGGTTCGGCAGATGATCTGAAATGGTGTAAACAAATGATCTTTAAATGCAGTCTGCTGGAACAAATACATGATGAAAAAGCACCCTGAAAAGTAGAAAGATCTCCACAGGACAGATTGCCAGAAATAGTATAATTGTTAAAAATTCACAATTTAGAAATACCTGAAATCCTTTTCAGACCTGCAAAACGCTGATAAAATAAGCAAACAATCTTTCACTATGAAAATTTTGCACAAATTGAAATGCAAAATGGAATACAAAGTTAAGTTTGGCATCATCTTTGAATTTTAATCAACTGTTCTTTCTTAACAAAATATACCCGGAAAGAAATCTCCGGGGCAAGTCCTGCAAAAGCGGGACTTTTTATTTTACATACTCTACAAAATAAAAAACCCCGGTAAAATACCGGGGTTTTTAATTAATACAAATTATCAAAATCTATTTTCTTTCTTTTTCTTCTTTCCTTTCTTTGTCTGGATTTAACACTACCTGCATACATTATATAATACATCACCGGTACAAATATCAGGGTGAGGAATGTAGCAAATGTTAGTCCGAAAATGATCGTCCAGGATAAAGCCCCAAAAAACATTACATTGTCACCTCCAAAATAAATATGCGGATTAAAATGTGTGAAAAGGGATGCAAAATCGATATTAAATCCAATAGCCAAAGGAATCAGTCCCAGAATAGTAGATGTTGCCGTAAGCAATACCGGAGTAATACGGGTTTTACCTGCCTGAATAATAGCTTCCCGGGGTTTCATTCCCTTAGCTAACAGTACATCTGTAAATTCAACCAGAAGAATTCCGTTACGCACTACTATACCGGCCAGTGCCACCAGACCCATTCCTGTCATAATAATGGAAATAGGCATCCCGAAAATGATAAACCCTAATAATGCACCAATTACGCTAAAAAATACTTCCGAAAGTATAATTATCGGCTTTGAAACCGAGTTGAACTGTGTTATAAGGATAAACAAGATCAGACACAGGGCAATAAGCATGGCCGTCCCGAGAAACTGCTGTGATTCCTTCTGATCTTCCTGTTCCCCGGTAATTTTTATACTAACATCTGCCGGTTTTTCAAAACCAGGAATAGCGGTTCTTACCTGATCCACAATTTCATTTGCCGTATATCCTGATAATACATTTGATGTAACCGTAATTACCCGCTTCAGATTTTTCCTGCTGATTCCCCCATACGAATTCTGGTATTTTATCTTGGCTACGGAAGATAAAGGTATCTTTCTCAATATCCCGGAATTCATATCCCTGTATGTAATCTTCAGGTTCATCAGCCGGTCGATATTGTCCCTGACATGTTTTTCGAAACGTACTTCTATAGGATACTGATCTTCTCCTTCACGATACTTCGAAGATTCTTTTCCGTATACAGCCGTTCGCAATGCCATACCAATCTGGGCAGTGCTTATTCCCTCCATGTTAGCTCTTACCCGGTCGATATCAATGGTAATTTCCGGCTTGGTAGATTCAAAATCGGTTTTAAACTCCTCGGCACCGGCAATTTGTATGGAATCCAGGTAATCGATGAATTTGTCAGATGTGGTAATTAACTCTTCCAGGTTTTCTGCGCTCAGTTCAATATTCACCGGTTTTCCTGTAGGCGGTCCCATCCGGTTTTTATCAACCGTAATCTCCGTACCGGGTATGTCTTTTACAGCCTCCCGGATTTTATCCATGTATTTGGTCGTCGATTCTCCGTTACGTTTCGAATATTCCACAAAGTTTACACTTACTTTTCCCTTATTAGCTATCGTATTACCGCCAAAATCGAATGTCGACTCGGAAACGCCAAGGGCAACATTTGAAACAACCGACTCAACAATGGGATTATCTTTCCCCAGAACATTAATTATCCTTTTTTCCACGATGCGTGTAACCGAATCGGTAACCTTGACATCGGTACCTACAGGCATCTTTATATAGGCATATATATTATTCGGTTTATTATCCGGGAAAAATACAACCTTCGGTTTTGTAATGCCCATCAGCATAAAAGTGAAAATGAACATTATTACAAGGCCTCCCAGCATATAATAGGGTCGTCTTCCGTTTAATACCCATCTGACTGCTTTTTCATACACATTTAATGTGCCCGGTATAATTACATGCTGAAACCGCAGAAGGATCTTGTATCCTACCAAGTTATGGAATATGAAGAATATGGCAATAAAAATAATGATATTTCCCAGTAGGGGCAGTCCAAAAATATCGATAACAGCCCCGACGCCTGCAATCAATGCTGCCCGGGTAAATATTTTCTTCCGGCTGAGTGGATTCACTTCATCGTCCGGCTTCATAAAGGAAACCGCAAATACCGGATTGATGATATATGCCACAAATAACGACATGAAAAGTGTAATTATAATCGTTACCGGAATGTAGTGCATGAATTTACCGGTAACTCCCGGCCAGAAAGCTAAGCGGAAAGAAAGGTGCCAGCGTGGTAAGAGTACCGGAAAATATGGGAAGGAACACCTCACCTGCTGCAAATTTCGCCGATGTAACTATATCCATTTTCGATTTCTTAAAAATACGGTGCGTATTTTCAATTACCACAATGGCATCGTCCACTACAATCCCCAGCGCAAAAATGAATGAGAACATTACCAGCATATTCATGGTAAATCCGATCCCCGGTAAAATAATATAAGCCAGCGCCATCGAAAGAGGTACTGATAACCCTACAAACAAAGCATTGGTAAGTCCCATGAAAAACATCAGAACCACGGTTACCAGGATAAATCCTATTATGATCGTATTGTTCAGGTCGGAAAGTGTATTCCGGGTAAACTTCGACATATCTCCCGTGATCATCACGTGCAGATCTTTCGGAAAATAACTGGCCTTCATCTCCTTCAGTATCTGTTTGATCTGATCGGAAGCATCAAGCAGGTTCTGACCGCTTTTTTTGATAACATTCAGTGTTATTACATTCGATCCGTTTAATCGTGCATAGCTTTCCTTTTCCTTGAACCCGTCTTTAACAGTCGCTACGTCTTTAAGATATATTCTTGCCCCACTGGATGAATGAATAACAATATTTTTCAGATCTTCCAGGTTTTTAAATTCCCCTACTACACGTATCGACCTGCGCATACCCTGGAGGTCAATTGTTCCCCCGGCAATGGTAACGTTTTCTGAAGCGATGGCCCTGTCGATATCATCAAAAGTAAGACTGGCCGCCTGCATCTTATACATATCTACGTTCACCTGTATTTCACGATCGAGCGCCCCCACAATATCCACCCGGGTAATCTCTTTCAATGCTTCGATCCTGTCCTGAACATCGTCGGCATATTTTTTCAGTTTATCCAATGGATAATCCCCGTAAAGATTCAAATACATGATGGGGATTTCTGAAATATCCACCTCCATAACAGTAGGATCATTGGGGAGGTCATTTGGCAGATCTTTTTTTGTTTTATCCACCGCATCTTTTACCCTTTGTTTTGCTTCTGTAACATCAATATCCGTATTGAATTCGATGACTACAGAAGAAAAATCCTGAACCGAATTACTGGTAATGGTCTTTACATCATTGATCGATTTAAAATTCTTTTCGAGTGGCCTTGTAACAAGATTTTCCATATCTGCAGGCGAAGTTCCCGGATATATTGTACTTACTACAATAGTAGGAATTACAATTTCGGGAAATTGTTCCTTGGGAATCCGGTGGTAACTAACCATCCCAAATAAAATTATCATGATGGCCAATGCAAATATACTGGTCCTGTTGTCGATCGCCCAGCTTGTTGGCTTAAACTCCTTAAATTTTTCTTTCATTCTGAAAAGTCTTTCTTGGTTTCCGAATTAAATCCTTATCATCTGGTTGTCCTCCAGATCCTGGTACCCTGCATTTATCAACATTTCATCTGGTTTAAGCCCGCTGGTTATTTCAATTATTCCGTTATAACTCAATCCGGTCTTTACATAAACTTTTTTTGCCCGGTACCCTGAACCTTCTTTTTGTGCTATTAAAACATAATTTCCTTTCTGATCACTCTGTACCAGGTTCACAGATGCAGAAATAGCATTGTCGTTATGATAGTCGTTAATTCGCAGTACAGCTATCATGTTTGCTTTGAAGGAAGGATCGTTGGATTTGAAATGTACATTCACTTCAAAAGTGCGGTTGATTGTATTAATGTACCTGCTTGAAAAATTTATGACACCCTTGACCTCCTTATTTGCATCTGGTAAATAAACGGTTACTTCATCGCCATTATTAATTTTTGCAGCATAGGTTTCGGATACTTCGGCAACTACTTTAAGCTTCGAGAAATTAACCATATAATAAGCAGGAGTCATCGGGGATGCAATCTGTCCCAATTTTATAAGCTGGTTTTCTACTGTACCGTCAATCGGCGCTTTTATCTGCATCATGGCAATCTGATCTTTCAGAGAAGCAATTTGGGATTCCAGCGATTCTTTGTTGGTTTTGGCCTGAAGGTACTGAACCTCAGAACCGATTTTCTGTTCCCAAAGGTTTTTCTGTTTGTTGTACATACTTGTGGCAAGTTCGAGATTTGATTGCATGGATTCAAGCTGGGCCCGTGCCGATGCATCATTAAGTCTTGCCAGAATTTGGCCTTTATGAACATATTGGCCTTCTTTCACCAGTATTTCTTTTACAACTCCGGTACCTTCGGAAAAAACTGCAACATTTTCATCCCCGTCCAACTGGCCCTGGACTTCAATAAAATGATCAAACGGAGCAAGTTGTGTTTCCATTACGGCAACTTTTTTCGCATTTTCCCATAAGAGAGAATCAGGTTTTGCCAGTTCCGATTCCAGCTTTTTTATTTTAGCATTGAGCTCTCCCTGCTGTTTTTTTAATTTTTCAAGTTTTGCTTCTTTATTAGAAGACTGACAGCCGGCCACTACTATCAATGTTGCTATCATTCCGATCAGTGGTGTTATTCTGCTTTTCATAGATAAATATGTTTATTTTATTATTATTCGTTACTGTTATACTTTGTTAATATTCTTTCCAGTTTGGCTTTGGCACTCAACAAAGAAAGAATGGAATTAAAATAATTCCCTTCTGTACCCAGGAATTGGTTCTGTTGTTGTGTAAGTTCAATGCTTGTAGCCATACCTTCTTTATATTTTATGAGTGTTTTGTTATAGATCTTTTTACTCAGATCCAGATTGTCTTTATTCGTTGTATAATTACTATAGGATGTGATGTAATCATTTTTTGCCTGCTCAAATTCCATCTCCAGATTCTGTTCTGCCAGAGTTTTTGCATTGACTGCTTTTTCATAATCAATTTTTGCTTCTCCAACAACCATCAGGCGTTGCCCACTCGAGAAGATCGGAAAATTCAATTTTAATCCCATAACATCCTTCGGCATAAAATTGAATCGCAGGCTGATTTGTTTGTTCCTCGTGCTGGTAAAATCCTGAAATCGTGGGTAAAAATTTACTTTTTTCCCTGCGCAGGCTTAATTTCGCCAGATCTTCCTGTGTCTGCATCAACTGGTAATCGATGTTCCCGGTAACATTAAAATCTGATGATGTCATCAACTGAAAGTCCACTAATTTAAGTAAGGAACCAATGCTGTCAGTCAGTATTACTTTATTTGAAAAATTGATCCCCAACTGCAATTTCAATAGTTTTTCAGATACACTTTTTTGTCCCTCCAGGGTCTTGATTGTTGTCTCAATGTTCGATTTGTTGATTTTCAACTGATCCACATCTGTTTCCTCAATTAATCCCTGTTGGTACATGGCTTCCATTTCATTGGTTGTCTTGGCAACAGCATCGAGACTTTGTTTCAGTATTCTTACATTTTCATCCAGTACCAGTACTGTATAATAACCATTCGATACCGATTCCTTTATCTGATCCTCGGTTTTCTCCAGGCTTCTTTCAGATAATTCTTTATAAACCCGTGAAGCCTGTAATCCTACAATATATTCTCCACTAAAAACCAGTTGTGACAATGTAAAATCAAAAGTTGTGTTGTCTGAGGGAACTATTAGTATTAACTCCATCTCCGTTTGTCCAAATCAGTGAGCAGTTTATGGTTAATCCTCCGCAAAGGAATAGGTACTTAAAATTGTGCTGATAATTCGCCGTAGTACTAAACTGGGGTAATCCAATTGCGGTAGTTTCCCATACTTTTTTATGGGCCGATTCAATATCGAGCTGAGCATTTTTGGCGTTCAGGTTATTTTTAACGGCAAATTCCTGTGCCTGCGATAAGGTAAAACTGTATACCGAATCTGTCTGTGCATTTACTCCAAATGAACCAATTATAAAAAATATGCCGGGTACAATTTTTTTAATTATTCTCATGTTTATCCATTATTTTATATTATTCTCACTATTATTCTTTATTGTCTCTTTACTTCCTGCTTTTATTATGAAAATGTGATTTTTTCAGGTTAAAAAAGGAAATAGTTAACTATCATGTACCGGATTGAAATTTATACCTGAATTTTTCAAATATCCGTTAACCGGAAAATCATAGATTTCCTGGCAGCTGCTATTGATATATTGTGTATATATATTTCAGTCCTTTCATTCATTTATAAAATCAAATTGTTTCCTGTTTTTTTCCAGCACCTCCAGCCCTTTTTCACTGGCAATGCCCCGAATATGGTACAAAAAAAGCTGTGAAATAAAATGAGGGGATGTGAATTCCGTTATATTGAACAACGGGGATTCCGGCAAGCATTCAAAACGGGCAACCATTATTTTAGATATGATCTCCTCATCGAAATCTTCCCTGAAAAGGCCCTCTTTTTTTCCTTTTTTCATGTTATCCAGAAGTGCTTCATACATGGTTTGCCGCTTTACTCCATGTATGCTCGAAGAAAGTTCGGGATAATATTTCTTCAGATCGTATTCGGTAGTATGGCTATACGATTTTAACATCAGTATCAATAACTTGTAAACTTCCAGTAATTGCTCAACTGCATTTATTGGTTTTTTCCTAATCTGCTCAAACAATTCCCCCATCTTATTAAATTCGTTGTGATAAAATTTTTCTACCAGATCGGCTTTATCACTTACATACTGATACAGGGTTTTTTTGGAAATACCCAGTTCACGCGCAACGTCATCCATGGTTACGCTTTTAATGCCGTAACGCATGTACAGACTCCCCACTCTTTCCAGTATGCTTTTTAATTCGTCGTTCATAGATCCCTTTTATATTAATTTGAGGAAACAAAAATAATATAAAATGTTTACATTGTATCCAATGTGTTTAAATTTTTCTGTGTTTTTTTCGGAAACTTTTTTTGTGTTCACTGGTTTTTGTTTTTTAATATTTTGAAAACTTCCCGTGTACCTGTTCCGATTTATGAAGACGAAAATAAATTAGTTTATTGCAAAAGACCAGTGGATTTCGGTAAGTATGCCTGTATTATCGGCGAATGTCGCATAATGGGCGGAGAAAAAAATCAGAATTTTTGAAAACTTTTGATTAATAATGGATATAGAATTGTTTTTGAAAAGGCATTCCGACTATAATTCGGGAGCAGCTATGAACTATGAAATAGTATTTGGTAAAATTGGCAAATACTGAATTCTATAAATTATTACTAAAGTCTAAATGCCTGCAATCTAAAATCCGAGATTCACCTGATTATGATTTCGTTTATCTAAGAATTTGAATTATTGATCAATATAATTCATAGGAAAGAAAATAGTTTATTATTTTTGGGCTTTCAAATCAAAAACAGGTAAATATGTTGAAATTCATATCAGTAGTAGGAGCCCGTCCAAATTTTATAAAGATAGCACCCGTTCATAAAGCTTTTGAAAAACATAAAGATCAGGTAAAACATCTTATCTGCCATACAGGGCAGCATTTCGATGAAAAAATGTCGAAAATATTTTTTGATGAGCTGGAAATGCCACGTCCGGATTTCTATCTTGGAATAAGCGGCGGTTCACATGCCGAACAGGTTGCCCGTATAATGATGGAATTTGAGAAAGTGCTCCTGAATGAAAAACCCGACCTGGTGATTGTTCCCGGAGATGTTAATTCAACAATGGCCTGCAGCCTGGTGGCATCGAAAATGGGAATTAAAATTGCCCATGTAGAATCCGGACTTCGTAGTTTCGACCGGGGAATGCCCGAGGAGATAAACAGGGTGGTGACAGATGTCCTGGCCGACTTTTTGTTTGTTTCAGAACCCAGCGGACTGAAGCATCTTGATACCGAAGGAATTGAAAAATCAAAAGTGTTCCATGTTGGAAATGTAATGATTGACAGCCTGGTATACTATCTTCCAAAAATTAACAAATCAAACGTACTTTCTTCTTTTGGTCTCGATCCAAAATCTTATGTCCTGGTTACTTTCCATCGTCCCAGTAATGTGGATTCGAAAGAAGGGCTCAAAGGGCTGATACAGTTCCTGAATACACTGGCATCACAACGGAAAGTCCTGTTCCCGATTCACCCACGCACGCGCATTAATATGGAACATTTCGGACTTGAAAATTCTCTTGAAAAAAACGTAGTTCTAACCGATCCTATTGGCTACGTCGAGTTTCTGGCGCTTACCAAAAACGCAGAAGTGGTTATTACCGACAGCGGCGGAATTCAGGAAGAAACTACCTATCTGGGTGTTCAATGTATCACTGTGAGAAATAATACAGAGCGACCTGTAACGGTTGAAATCGGAACGAACCAGTTGATCGGCACCGATCTGAAAAAAGTGGAAGAGGCGGCAAAAAAAGTGCTGGACGGACAAGTGAAAAAAGGCTCGGTACCCAAGTTATGGGATGGACATACAGCTGACAGAATAGCTGAAATTTTACTTGAAAAGATATCTTCTTAAAAGCAAGTTTGGTAAAGAAGCAGTAACGATTAAGAGTGGTCATAGGGAGCGAAAGGACGAAGAGGCGAGGGAAAGATGAGAAATGAGTGGTGAGAACGAAAAGGTGAAATCCCTTATTTTCCTATACCCGATCAAAGCACCATCTTATAACCTACCCCATGCACCGTGTGAATGATTTTCGGATTATTCGGATCGGTCTCTATTTTCTGCCTTAGCTTCAGGATAAAATTATCGATTGTCCGGGTGGTAATATCGTAATTGATGCCCCATACATTGCTCATTATGTCATCCCGGTGAATGGTTTTATGGATATTCTGATATAAATAGTGAAGAACTTCAAATTCTTTATGCGACAATTTAATTTCCTCTTCCCCTTCTTTTGCCTGGTAATTTTTAAAATTCACGGTAAGGTTTCCTATCCGGATAAATTCCGGTTCTTCGTTTAGAATGGCTGTTTCAGGAACGCGCCTTAAGATGGCTTTTATCCGGGCAAGTAACTCCCGCAGGCTGAATGGTTTCGTAATATAATCGTCTGCTCCCAGTTCGAGCCCCAGTACTTTGTCGATCTCTTCGCCTTTCGCAGTGAGTAAAATAACAGGAGTTGTGATACCCTTGCCGCGGGCTGTTTTACAGATATCGAATCCGGAAATACCCGGAAGCATTACATCGAGCAAAACAAGATCATACTGATTCTGAAGGATCTTTTGCATGCCGGCATTTCCTTCCATTGCCGTTTCCACCATATAACCCTCAAACTCAAGGTTGTCTTTCAAACCCTGGATCATGTTCAATTCATCTTCGACGATCAGTATCTTTTTCATAATTCATAAAATTAAACTGTTGGAAATAAAAGCATAAATTTTGAACCTTCATTCAGCTTGCTTTTCACGATAATTTTCCCTTTATGAGCATCCATAATATGTTTCACTATAGCCAGTCCCAGTCCTGAACCCTTTGCTTTATGTGCCAGGTTCTTTTCGGTCACCCTGTAAAATTTATCGAAAATATATTTCTGGTCCTTTTCGGCAATACCCAGTCCTTGATCTTCCACTTCCATAAAAACATACCCGTTGTCGGTACCGGTTCTTACAGTAATTTCTTTCCGGTCAGCACTGTATTTCATGGCATTATCAATAAGATTCACCAGGGCATCGCTTAGCGCTTCCTTGTCGGCTGAAATAAAAGGCAAATTGAGAGCCGGATAAGTATTAAATGTAAATCCGTTTTTTTCGAGATTAAACCGGTAGGTCTGGGATGTAATTTCCACTACCTCATTAATATTTGTTTCACTGAATACATACCGCCGTTTTTTATTTTCAATCTGGGAAAAATTCAATATTTTATTTACAATACCGGAAAGCCGCTGTGTTTCATTCAGGATGACGGAGTAATATTCCCTGACCTTTTCTTTTGATTTCACCCTCCCCATTTCCAGTGTTTCAATATACATGCTGATAAGTGCAAGAGGAGTGCGAATTTCGTGTGAAACATTCGATACAAAATCTGATTTCAGTTGTGACAGTTCCACTTGTTTTCTTACATTCCTGAATATCAGCAAAGCACCAAAAAGCAGCACAATATCTGTTAAAACGATGAGTAGCAAATCCTTTTTTACCCTGTCGTGTGCCAGATCGGTAATGGTCCGGTCCTTCAGTTCAATTCCCATCAGAAAATTCTCCAGCAGCCAGAATGGTTTTTTCTCAGTTATTTTTCCGGGTGTATGTTGCTTGTCGGAAGTATAAATGTGTTCTGCTTCTCCAGCCTGGTAAGCAGTAATAAAGAATTTTTCCTTTGCAATTTCCTGTATTTTAGGATCGAGTACTTCCCCTATAAAACGTCCGGGATCAATTACCAAAACATTAAGTATTGATTGCTTTTCGGATTGTGTCATAAACATGACCAATTCATAATGGAGGTCATCCGTATAAATACCCTGGATTTTTCTGTATCCTGCCCCCATATACCTCCGAAGTTTTTCAACTGTGGTATCGTTTGCAACTACCGTTTGTGTAATTTTTTCGATTAATTTCCTGTCGGATTCCGAATCTGAATAAGAGCTGGTTAAATTTATTTTATTATCAAATTGCAGTAACATTTGTACGGCCGGCATTTCAGTCAACAGGTTTTTTAAATCAGGATTATAATCACCTTGTTTGCCCTGCATCCTGCTTTCGATCTTCCGTGCCCAGCTACTCATTACATCTTCTGAATACTGGTTAACAGAATACAGGATGGCATCAAGCTGATTCCGGTATATACCCTGTATTACATTTTCGTTTTGTTTGAGTCCCCCAATTTCGTAAATGGAAAAAACAAGTAATGGAACAACAATAATTGCCAGAAAAAGCAGGGCTATTTTTTTCATTGAAGGGTTCATACAAGTCTAAAATTAGGAAAATTATTTTTCATAATTATTTCAATTCTTTTAAAGTTCTGCCTTTCCTGGTTGATGAAAAAAGAAACTGTTCAGACATTGAATATGATCCTAAATTTACACAAAATCCCGATTATGAAATACACGATCGACAATAAACGGGAAAAGAAGCACCTTCCCAGGGATGCTTCTTTCCTTTCACCTAATTAAGACTAATGTAAACTTAACCATATTCGCCTGAAAAAGGCCACTCCCATTACTTATTTCTATTTTTCATGCTTCTCCAGAAATCAATATACCTGGATTGTGTTACTAATCCTACCGGTCCTTCATAAATACCTCCTGCTCCTCCCTTATCATAAACCCTGACGGCTATCACATTTTTCTGATTATTTTTTAAAATACCGGCGGGTATATAATAACCTCTGAAAGCGTTATATTCCTGATCTGCCTCAATTCGTGCTCCCGTCTTTGATGTAATTTTCCCGGTTGATCCCACTAAAATGCCATTGATGTATAATTGATCGACATCATCGATTTTACCCAGCAACATGACCATATTATCATTGGCAGAGTTATTCCTGTAAACAAAGGTTTTCCTGTACCATGCATATCCGTCATAATCGCGGTACCCCTGGTCTTCCCATTTAGCGGGGACAAAAATTTCGTCCCATCCGGAATCATTATAATCCGGTTCTTTATAACTGAAATTGTCTCCCGTATGAAACTTCCATTTATTCTGCATGTTAACATCCAGTTTAATAACCATCTTTCCTCCGAATATACCTACCTTACCACTCACGATACCCCCTACCATATAAGAATCGTAAACTTTTACCGCAATAAGATTTGTGCCATTGAAATTGATAATTTCTTCGGGAATATAATATTTACGTTCGGCATTATAAGCCGAAATATATTGTGGAGGAAACGACCCTGTTGAACCGATTTTGTGCCCGTTGAAATATACTTCATCTACATCGTCAATATAACCCAGGAAAAGGTATAACATACGATCACGTAATTCATCCGGAATAACTACTTTTTTTCTGTAAAAAGCATACCCGTTATACCCGTTGAATCCCTGATCTTCCCATGGTGAAGGAACCTTAATCGATTCCCACTTACTGTCATCATATTTCGGCGAAATCCATTCTTCCCTGTCGCCGATAGAGAACTGCCAGTATCCTGCAAGATCTTTTATAAGAGACAGATCTCCCTGGCCTGCCTGCACTGTAAAAGCTTGTGCAACTATATATAGCAATGTAAATATTCGCAAGGTTTTCATCTTTCTGTAATTTTTATAAATCCATCACTCTTAAACCCATCTTATTCTATGTTGAACATGTCATCCAGATAATCCCAAAATGACCGTTCGAAGTAATATTTGTTTCGGTATTTTTTATAATTTTTTTCAGTCATTAGTCCGATTGGCCCTTCATATATTCCTCCCCTTAATTGACCATCGTATACCCTGACCGATATCTCATTCATGCCTCCTGGTTTTAACAACCCGGTAGGAATCCTGTATACCCTGCGGGCATTGTATTCGTAGCCGTCTTTCCTGTACTCCCCGTCTTTTCTTAAATCGTAAACACTTCCAATGTATTTTCCGTTCAGATAGACATCATCCACATCATCAATTTTTCCAAGAGATAAGTAAAGTCTGTCAGGATCGATGTTCTGCGGCATACGAAATGTTTTTCTGTACCATCCGTACCCGTCATAATCGGGGTATCCTTCATTTTCCCATTCTGCCGGGACAAAAATAGTATTCCATGTATTGTCATCGAAATCAACAGAAGCCCATTTTTTGTTGTTTCCCGGATGAAACTTCCATTGCCCGCTTAAGTTATAATCCAGAAATTCGTTATCCTCACTTATAAATATTCCTGCAGGTCCACTAACAATACCACCTTCGAGATACGAATCATAGACTTTAACAGCAACGGTATTTACTGCATTCATCTTTAAAATCCCTTTGGGAATATGATACCTGCGGACTTTGTTATAAGCTGTAATATACTCCGGGGGAAAATTCCCGCTTTTACCTATCAGTTTTCCATTCAGGTATACCTCATCGGCATCGTCGATACGACCGAGTACTAAATATAAAGGTGTATTATCATCTGTTTCTTCCATTTTGAATTTTTTGCGGTACCAGGCATATCCGTTATAATCGCTATAGCCCTGATCTTCCCATTTGTCGGGGACCCTTATCTGATCCCATTTCGAATCGTCGAATGACGGATCAGCCCAACGGTCGTCGGTGCCAATCGAAAATTTCCAGTAGCCCGATAGCTGAACGATCTTTCTCATATCTTCCGCTTTTGCCTCAGGCATTACTACTAATAAAAATAGTATTATCGTAAATAAATAAAAGGCTACTTTTAAAACCATTTGTTTTTTTCTGTATATGTTTCGTGTTGTCATTTTGTTATTGGTGTTAAGTTTTCAATTTTTTTCTCTTATAAGACTATCCACACAAAATAGTAATCGGCTGACTGTAACGATTGTGTTGGAGCTTCCTTTTTTTCCGGTTTTCCGAATGAGGATTTACCTGTTTCTGCTTTCACATTAATATCAACATTCTTATTACTGTTTTTCGATTTTTCTGGAATACAAGTGATTGCAGGTTGTGTGAATAGGGTGCAATTTGATTTTTCGAGCGGCACAGTTTCATTATTGCGGTTCGGGTGAAGAATCGTAAAGAAAAAAATTAAAACTAAAAATGTAATTGATGCTTTCATTACAAAATCTTTTTGTTTTTTGCTTTTTTATGCGCTCATTCGATCAAATCAAAATATATAAACAAATGTACGGTGCGAGCCATGAATTCATGTCACTGCCAGGTAAAAGATTGTCATCAAATGTCATGGGATTGTAAAATTGAATAATGAAATAAATAAAAGTATACAATGTGATGCTACTATTCGGGAATATTAATAATGTCAGAAATGTTTATCTTTGATTTTACATATACACTTCTTCAACTATCGAATTATAGAATTCTGCCGGAATATATTAATTTTATCATATATTAATTAAAAAGCATTTAATTCTATTCATATGAAAACCGAGAAGGAATTGCTACAAATGCTAAAGGACGGGAATGAAGAAGTTATTAAATTGATATTCGAAAAGTATTATGAAGGATTGTGCTTATTTGCAGAAAACATAATAAAAGAACATCCAGTAGCTGAAGAAATAGTAGAAGATATTTTTATTCATCTCTGGATAAACTGTAAAAACACCACCGTTTATTTATCTGTTAAAAACTATTTGTACCGTAGTACTTATAATAATTGCCTTAAATACCTGAACAAGCAAAAAAAGGCAAGCAAAATAATTGACAAGCAAAATTATATTTTTAATGATAAAGAAATTCTACACCCAAGTTCTCTGAGCCATCCTATCTCTGATTTAATTGTTAAAGAACTGGAAGATAAAGCTGAAAAGATATTAGAAACGCTTCCCCCGGAATGTAAAAAAATATACACCCTCAACCGTTTTGAAAATCTAAGTTATTCTACAATAGCCAAAAAACTCAATATTACTGTAGGCACAGTAAAAACCCAAATGAGCCGTGCATTTAAAATATTTCGCAAAGAATTGAAAGACTATATTCCTTTATTAATAAGCATTTTAGTTATAAAATAATCTTTAATTATCCAATCCCTTGTCAACCACTTCGGGTGTTTTGGGATCATATATTTATATAATCACAAATGGAAAACAATAAAAATAAATTTCAGCAAATTGATGAAGTACTGATTAAGTATCTCACCGGATATGCGACAGAAAAGGAAAGAGAAATAGCACGTGCCTGGATCAATGAAAATCAGGAACATGCTGAATACTTCGATGAACTTAAAAATATTTATCAGTTAACAGGCGTAATCCGTCAGCCTTCCGGTTTTAATACAGAAGAAGGATGGAACAGAGTGAAAGCAGGTTATTTCAAAATGCGTTTAGAAACTGAACTGAAGAATAAAAAGGCTTTTCGACGTAAAGTATTTATTGGGGTCAGCCTTTCATCAGCAGCCGCTATTTTGATAATAATATTTCTGGGATTCTATGGAAATCCGTTTCCTTTCAGAAGTTACAATAACAGCGTAACAGCCTATAATGAAGTGGTTGTTCCCCTGGGAGCTAAATCGCAAATCACGCTTTCCGACGGAACAAAGGTATGGCTTAATGCCGGCAGTAAATTACGATATCCGGCAAATTTTCTTTCAGATACCAGAAAGGTATACCTGGAGGGAGAAGCATATTTTAATGTTACTAAGAATAAGAATAAACAATTTATTGTGAAAACTTCAAATCTGGATATTAAGGTTTACGGAACGCAGTTTAATGTGAAATCGTACCCCGATGAAAACCTGATTCAAACAACATTAGTTGAAGGTTCAGTTGCTATAGAGACCAACACAAATGACAAAAATAAAAAAATCATTTATTTAAAACCGAATCAAACGGCTACTTATTATAAGTCAACGCCGGTTGAACAAACTAACAATCGAAATAAAATTCAAACACCTTCAAAAGTTACCCCAATATCTGCCAGAAAAATTGAGATAGCTCCAAAAATTAATCCTCTGCCGGTAACTTCCTGGAAAGATCACGATTGGGTAATTGTCGGGGAAGAACTTGGACAACTGGCAATTCAATTTGAAAGAAGATATAATGTGAGAATAACATTTAAAGATGAAAGTCTGAAAAAATATAAATTTTCCGGAACCCTTGCCGACGAAACCTTTGAACAGGTATTAAAAATTGTACAACTCTCTGCACCTATATTATATAGTATTAACGGTAATAAAGTAGATTTCAGAGTTGACCCAACTTATCAGAAAAAATACGACAAAATGATTACTAATAAAAAATAAATTAATCTTAACTAAAAGCTTATGAAACAAACTTAACAAGTACATTAAAAAATCGCAGAATGCACCCACATTCCGCGATTTCACAAATGCAAAGCTAATTAACCGTCACTATAATTTCAATTTGTGAAATTAGGTATGACAATTATTAACTCTTAAACTAAACAAATGTATGAAAAAAAATCCTTACTACGCCTGTTTTTTTAGTTCCCACAGGCTCAAAAAACTAATCACTATTATGAGACTATCCTTTATTCTAAACCTACTATGCACTGTTGCATTTTCAGCAAATACATTCTCTCAATCCGAAAATATTTCAATGAATTTGAAAAATGCAAAAGTGAAAGAGATTTTCAAAACTATTGAAAATCAGAGTAATTATAGATTTTTCTATAATGATGAACTGAGCGACATTAACCGTACTGTCAATCTTAAGGTAAAAGACTCGAATATCAAAGATGTCTTACATCAACTATTCAGCAATACAGATATATCCTACACCATTTTAGAAAATGATCTGATTGTTGTTGCACCCAAAAGGGCCATTCAGCAAAAAATTTCCGGTAAAGTCACTGATGCCAGCACCGGAGAACCTTTGCCCGGTGTAAATATTATTATTAAAGGTACTACAACGGGAACTGTTACAGATATAAACGGATCTTATAGCATTGATATACCGGATACTAGTGCCGTACTTGTTTTTTCATTTTTGGGATATAACAGTGAGGAGGTCCATTTTAACGGAAGTCTGAAAATCGATGTTAATCTGGTTCCTTCCATTTCACAATTACAAGAAGTGGTTGTGGTTGGTTACGGTACTCAACGCCGTTCCGATATAACGGGTTCTGTTACATCAGTTCCTAAAGATCGTCTTTCGAAATTACCGGTTACTAATTTAACCTATGCTTTAGAAGGTTCTACTGCAGGTTTAAAAGTCACGCAATCTTCTTCTGTTCCAGGGAGTTCCGGTACTATGCAAATAAGGGGTGTTAACTCGATTAATGCCAACACCAGCCCTTTTATCGTTTTGGATGGAATTCCTTTTTTTGGTAGTATGAATGACATAAGTCCAAATGATATTCAGTCCATCGAAATATTAAAAGATGCTTCTGCTGTAGCAATTTACGGTACCAGGGGTGCCAATGGAGTTATTCTTATTACAACAAAAAGAGGATCAAAATCAGGAGGTGCACCAAAAATTTCATATAACGGATATGGTGGTGTTGAAAGTATGGAACATGTACTAAAGCCAATGGATCCGGCAACCTTTGTCCAGAAATATGCTGACTTTAATACCGAGAATGGCCTGACACAAACAGAAGTGCTTCCAAATTCATCAGAAGTGGAAAATTACAATAAAGGAATCACCACCGACTGGTTAAAGGAAGCAACACAACCCGGCCGTATTCAGGAACACAATCTGAGCATTTCCGGTGGTACCGAAAATGTACAATATTATGTCTCAGCTAATCATCTTGGTGAAAAAGGAGTGGTAAAAGGGTATCAATATAAAAGAACCAGCTTTCGGTCCAACATCGATGCAAAGATCACCGATTTTTTGAAAGTCGGAACTTCCACTTTTTTAACCGATAACAATTATGATGGAGGACGAATTAACTTTCTGGAAGCGAATGCTATGAGCCCGTATTCCGTACCTTATGACGAAAATGGGGATTATATCATTTATCCGATGTATCCTGAACAATTGTTTCTGAACCCGTTGCTCGGATTGTCTGTTGAAAGGCTTGACAGGGGATTAAACCTGACAGGAAACGGATATGCTGAAGTTACTCCCGCCTTCCTGAAAGGATTGAAATACCGTTTGAACGCTTCCTATATTTATAATATATACCGAACAGCACAGTATACCGGCAGGGATTACAACGATCAAAGCGGTACAGCAACTGTTACAAATACTCAAAATAATAACTGGGTTGTTGAAAATATACTTTCTTACAATAACGATTTCGGTAAGAATCATATAGATATTACTGCATTGTACAGTGCACAACAAGTAAAATATTTCAGGTCACAGGCATTGTCCAGAAGCTTTATAAACGATGCATTGTCATACAACAATATGAGTGCAGGTGTCTCTCAGTCAGACAGTACACACGCTAACAGCTATTCTTTAGTATCGCAGATGGGAAGAATCAATTATTCTTACGATAGTCGTTACCTGTTGACAGTAACTGCACGGCGGGATGGTTATTCGGCATTTGGCGCCAACACAAATAAATATGGATTATTCCCGTC
Source organism: uncultured Bacteroidales bacterium (assembly GCA_963748095.1). GTDB lineage: Bacteria > Bacteroidota > Bacteroidia > Bacteroidales > UBA10428 > CAVVIO01. The sequence continues at coordinate 10,449 of CAVVIO010000042.1, read as the reverse complement.
TGTAGCTGTAGGATGGAATATTGCCAATGAGCAATTTATGAAAAGTTCGGAAGTCATAAATCAGCTTAAACTACGTCTTTCCTATGGATTAGTCGGGAACCAGGCTATCGGGGTCAATCAAACAGCCTCTATTGCAAATACTGCACAATATCCGTTTGGAGGTACGGCGTTAACTGGTGTTATATATAACACCCTGGGTAATGCAAACCTCAACTGGGAATCTACCACATCTGCGAATCTTGGAATAGACTTTGGCGTTCTGAAAAACCGTATCAGTGGAACACTTGAGATATATAAAACCAAAACAAAGGATATTCTGCTGCAACGAAATCTTCCTACTATAACCGGTTATCGAAATATTTGGGTTAATCTTGGTCAGATGCAAAATGTAGGAGTGGATCTCACATTACAAACCGTGAATATTAAAACCAACGATTTTTCGTGGCAAACAAATCTTAACTTTTCAACCTATAAAAACAAAATTCTGGAGTTATACGGGGATGGTAAAGATGATATTGGAAACAACTGGTTTATCGGTCAGGCACTTCATGTGATCTATGATTACGAAAAGATCGGAATATGGCAGGAAGGTGAGGATCCTTCAGGTTCTGATCCCATTGCGAAACCCGGAGATCTTAAGTTTAAGGATCAGAATGGTGACGGGAAGATCACTGCAGATGACAGGGTGGTTATCGGACAGCGTGATCCAAAATGGACCGGTGGGATGACCAATACTTTCCGTTATAAAAACTTTAACCTGAGCATTTTTATACAGACCTCGCAGGGTGGATTGAGACCTAACAGGGACCTTACTTATGCTGATGAAGCATGGCGACGTAATTTACCGGCAGATTTTAAGTACTGGACTCCTGAGAACAAGGATAATTACTGGCCAGGGCTTGCTGCATTCAAGAACTACAGAGGTTATCAATTTGCAGAAGATTGGAGTTATGTCCGAATCAAAGATGTAACCCTTAGCTATACAGTTCCCCAGGCATTCTTACAGAAATATAAAATAGATGGTTTAACCGTGTACATGACCGGCAGAAACCTTTATACATTCACCAAGTGGTTTGGCTGGGACCCGGAAATGACTTATGATTCCAGAGGTTCCGGTAACTGGAGAAACAACTATCCTCCCGTTAGAACGGTTTCACTGGGGATTAATCTGTCTCTTTAATTGTTTACCTAAAAAATAAATCGAAATGAAAAAATATATTAAACTAATTCTTAGTATTTGTTTTGCCCTAACTTTAATGACGGCCTGTACAAAATCCTTTTTGGATGAAAAAGTACTGGATGCCTATGCGCCCGCATCTTTGAATGACAAACTGGGATTCGAGGCTGCCGCAATAGGCCTTTACAACCGTTTCAGTACTTTTCTTACTACTACCGATGATCAGACTATACTTGGTATGTTTCAGCTAGGTACTGATATAACCTGGGCTCCACAGGGAAGATCGAATGGCGATGCCAGGCCTTACTTTGATTATGCCCAACTTACTTCGACAGATAACGCATCACGTAAATTATGGACATATTTGTACACGATCATCAATAATGCAAATGTGCTGATCTATAATGCTGAAAACAACAATCCAACAGGAATGACACAGGATGAAATAAATGCATACGATGGCGAAGCCCGGTTTTTCAGGGCATATGCTTACAATATGCTGGCAACCTTGTATGGTGGCGTTCCTTTGATCACAGAACCATTAAGCGAGCCCAAAACTGATTTTGTGAGAGCTGCATTAAATGATGTGAACAGTGTAATTATTGAAGATCTCAAGTATGCCATTGATCATCTTCCGGATGTAAATACCGCTAAAGAAGCAAGGGCAAATCAATCAATGGCCCGTCAACTTCTGGCAGAAGTGTATTTGCGTACAGATCAACCTGACCTGGCAGAAGTTCAATGTAATGCTATTATCGGAAGCACTAATTTTAGCCTGGTTACAGAACGTTATGGAGATGTTAGTTATCCGGGTGATGCATTTTCTGACATGTTTCGTGTAGGAAAGCAACGCAGATCACAAGGTAATACCGAAGTTATCTGGGATCTGGAACAGGAAAATCCTGCTGACGTTCCCGGAGGTAGTACCGGATATCCTCAGCAACGCAGGATCTGGGGTGCCGGCTATCACGACGAGCCCGGAATGGTGCCTTGCGATTCATTAGGTGGTAGGGGACTTTCCCGGATGCGTCTGGATAATTGGGTGATATATGATCTTTATGCCCCTGGAGATATGCGTAATTCCAGGTTCAGTATCCACCGCCAGCATTATTTCAATAATCCGGATCCAAGATACGATGCTGTACGCGGTTTACCGGTGCCATACGGAAAGGATACTGTATTTGCATTGAGTGCAACCGATTCTATAAAGATATTCGCACTCGATACAGTATATAAAATTACCCCTTACACTTTGAAGTGGGGTCAGTTTGATTCACGGGATGTTTTTGGGTATGGTATGTGGAAAGATTTTATTCTGATGCGTCTGGGAGAAACATATCTGTTAAGAGCAGAAGCAAGGTTCGATCAGAGCAATACTTCCGGTGCAGCAGATGATATCAATGCGCTTAGAACACGTGCTCATGCTCCACAGGTTTCTGCCAGCGACATTACACTGGATTTTATACTGGATGAAAGAGCAAGAGAGCTGGTTGGTGAAGAAAACCGCAGGATGACTTTGGTTCGTACAGGGACACTGTTAGAACGTGCACAAAGACTCAATGGTACTGCTCCTATTGCCGATGGTAACATAGAAACTACAAACGGAATTCAGGAGTACAACACTTTATTGCCCATTCCTCAAACTGAAATCGATCTGAACAAAGACGCAGAGCTTACACAAAATCCTGGTTATAACTAGGTTTGTTTTAGTCGGAGAAAATGCCCGGTTTGGGCATTTTCTTTATTCTTTTATTATTAGTTTTTAATGTTCAAAAACAGTCATTTCTTTGCTTCTCTATGTTGAGTCAGGAAACGGAGAAAATACTGTATTCATCCAAAATATTTAAATTATGCAAGATCTGAAAATGGGATAAATATAAATTATCAGATCTTCACTTATTTTTAAATAGGTTTTAAAATATTATGAAAAGAAATTACCTTGCTATATTAATAAGCTTACTATTTTTTTCCGGATGTAATTATACAGGAAAAAGTCAGAAAGAATCTATTAGTGAGGTAATAAATGAATCCCTGTCTTTTTCTGTAAAACAAAGTCTGTTAATGGCCGAATCCTTAAAAGACCAACCGGATTTACTACCTAAAACCCTCAATAAAAAAGGACAACTTGAAACCAGTACTTCCAACTGGTGGACAAGTGGTTTTTTCCCTGGTTTACTCTGGTATCTTTATGAATATTCAGGAAACGATACCGTCAGGAACTGGGCGGTTAACTTTACACAAAGGGTAGAAGGCCAGAAATACAATACAAGTACACATGATGTCGGTTTTATAATTTTTTGTAGTTGTGGTAATGCATACCGGATGACCGGAGAAAAAAAATACAGGGAAGATATCCGTATCGCTTCAGAATCCCTGATCACCAGGTTCAATCCCAAAATAGGCTGTATCCGTTCATGGAACCGTGCCAGCTGGAGTAAACAGTGGCAGTATCCGGTAATTATTGATAACATGATGAATCTGGAAATGCTTATGTGGGCTTCCAGGGAATTCCATGACAACCGGTTCAGTAATGTGGCCATTACCCATGCCAATACTACACTTAAAAATCATTTTCGAAAAGATTTTAGCAGTTATCACGTTGTTTCTTACGACACTATTACAGGACAAGTTGAAATAAAACAAACCTCCCAGGGTTACAGCGACGAATCGGCATGGGCCAGGGGTCAAAGCTGGGCATTGTACGGTTATACCATGATGTACCGTGAAACCAAAGATACTGCTTACTTAAAACAGGCGAAGGGAATTGCAGCATTTATCCTGAATAATCCAAACTTGCCGGATGATAAAATTCCATATTGGGATTTTAATGCTCCTGATATTCCGAATGCCCTTCGCGATGCCTCTGCCGGAGCAATCATATGTTCTGCCCTTATTGAATTAAGCCGGTATGTAGATAAAAGACTGTCCAATAAATATTTATCTGTTGCAGAAACTCAGATCAGAACGCTAAGTTCCCCCGAATACCGGGCCGTTTTAGGTAAAAACGGGAATTTTATCCTGAAACACAGTGTTGGAAATATGCCGAAGCATACCGAAATAGACGTTCCTCTTTCCTATGCTGATTATTATTATGTAGAAGCATTGATGCGGTATAAAAAACTTAAAAAATTTTAAATGTCAAAATATTAATTATGAAAAAATTATTTATAATTCTTTTTTGCCTTACTTATTTCAATGCTTTGTTTTCACAACAAAATAAAACTCCAATAAATTTTAAAAACGACAGGAACCTATGGCTGTATTATATGGATAAAATAGCGCGTCCTGTAATATTAAACCTGGCAAAAGACAGTTTGAAAGAAAATATGCCTGTTGTAGTATCGGAAAGAATAGACAATGCAGAGCACAGATCAAAAGTGGCCTACCTCGAGGCCTTCGGAAGAACATTAAGCGGAATTGCCCCCTGGCTGAACGAAGATGGAGGCACAAAAGAAGAAGTAACCTTACGAAACCAATACAGGGAATGGACCCTTAAAGCAATTACCAATGCCGTTGATCCGTCGGCAAAAGATTATCTTCAATGGAATGGAGGCCAGCCTCTTGTAGATGCTTCGTATGTGGCATTCGGGCTCATCAGATGCCCCTGGCTGTGGGAACACCTGGATAGTAAGGTACAAAAGCAGGTGGTTACGGCCTTTAAGATAACCCGTGGTACTGTTCCTGTATATAGCAACTGGTTGTTGTTTTCGGGAATGATTGAGGCCTTTTTTTGTAAATACAACATAGATTACGATCCGATGAGAATAGATTACGGCATAAGGGAATTCGCCGAACACTGGTACATTGGTGACGGAATGTTTTCTGACGGCATGCAGTTTCATCTGGACTATTACAACAGTATTGTGATACAACCAAACCTTGCTGCCATTCTGAATATTATCCAGGAAAAAACCCATTCTTATGATTGGTTTGTCCCGAGACTTGATAAAATCAACAAACGCTACGCAGAGATCCTCGAAAGAATGATAAATGCCGATGGCAGTTATCCGGTAATTGGCCGTTCCATCGTATACCGTGGGGCCGCATTTCACCACCTGGCAGATATGGCACTGAGAAAACAATTGCCTGAATCGTTAAAACCGGCACAGGTGAGAAGTGCTTTAACAGCAGTTATAAAAAAGACGCTGGAAGCACCTTCAACATTTACTAAAGACGGTTGGCTGAATATTGGTCTGTATGGAGATCAGCCAGATCTTGCTGATTTTTATATCACTACGGGAAGTTTGTATATCTGTGCAAATATCTTTGTCCCACTGGGACTTCCTGCGGATGATGAATTCTGGTCTGCCCCGGCTGAACCCTGGACAGCAGTAAAAGTGTGGAATGGTAAGGATATTCCTCCCGATCATGCACTGGATATTCACTGAGTTATCAATAATCATAAATACCTATTGATCTATTGGTTGCCGGTGATTACAATATTATGAGAGGTTACATCCGTGTAAAATCTAAATACGCCGTAAAACATTAATTAATGAATTTAACTTATTTAAATATGAAAAATTTTCAGTTAGGGTTTATAATTCTCATTCTCTTTGCCCCTCTCGGGTTATGTTCTCAAACAATCATAAACATTCCCGGCCGTAATACTTTTTCCCTGAACGGAAAATGGAATTACATCATTGATCCTTATGAAACAGGATATTATGATTATAGGTACAAACCTTATGATGAGAGTCCAAATCCGAGAGGAGGCTTTTTTCTGAACAAAGAACAAACCTCGAAATCACAACTTATCGAATATAATTTCGATAATTCACCTGCCTTAATAGTCCCGGGAGACTGGAATTCTCAGGATAGCAAACTGCTATATTATGAAGGTACCATCTGGTACAGGCGTCTGTTTCATTATAAAAAATCCGATCCGAATAACAGAGTATTTGTTTATTTCGGAGCTGCCAATTACGAAACAGATGTTTATCTAAATGGTAAAAAATTAGGAAAACATATCGGTGGTTTTACACCTTTCAATTATGAAATCACAAATTTACTGGAAGAAAACGGTGAAAATTCACTGGTTGTAAAAGTTGATAATAAACGAAAACGTGATGGGGTTCCCACGTTAAATACAGACTGGTGGAATTACGGTGGTATTACCCGTGATGTGAACATAATTGAAGTTCCCGAAACTTTCATTACAGATTATTTTATACAGTTGAAAAAAGGATCAGAGAATGAGATAACCGGATATATAAAGCTGGATGGCAACTCAGTAAAAAACCAAAAAGTAAGGGTTTCCATTCCGGAATTAAATATCGACTCAGAGTTTACTACCGGTGAAAACGGAACCGCTACCGTTGATATTCCGGTAAAAAAGCTGAAACTTTGGTCACCAGAAAATCCAAAACTTTACAATGTGCAGGTATCAAGCCCGGCTGACAATGTAGCCGATAAAATCGGTTTCCGTACCATCGAAACCAAAGGAACGGACATTCTTCTAAACGGAAAACCTGTTTTTTTGCGGGGGATCAGTATTCACGAAGAAAATCCCATGCGTGGCGGAAGAGCCTATTCAATGGAAGATGCCCGGATGTTGCTTGGATGGGCAAAAGAGCTGCATTGCAATTATGTCCGTCTGGCCCATTATCCCCACAATGAAAATATGGTCCGTCTGGCCGATCAGATGGGTATCCTTGTATGGGAAGAAAATCCTGTCTACTGGACCATTTTATGGGATAATCCTTCCACTTATGAAAATGCAGAACATCAACTTACAGATCTGATAGAAAGGGATAAAAACCGCGCCAGTGTGATAATCTGGTCGATGGCCAATGAAACACCGGTAAGTGATGCCCGTACTAATTTTCTAAAAAATCTTGCAGAACATGCCAGGTCGCTGGATAATACACGCCTTATCTCTGCAGCACTTGAAGTCCATGGTGACGGAAAGCCCGACGACAGAGTGGTGGAAGATCCGTTTGCCCAATATGTGGATATCGTTAATTTTAACGAATACATTGGCTGGTATGATGGTCTGCCTGAGAAATGTGATCATATTAACTGGATTATTAAATACAACAAGCCGGTAATGATCAGTGAATTCGGTGGTGGAGCTTTGCAAGGATTACACGGAGACACCCTAACACGCTGGACAGAAGAATACCAGGAAAATCTTTACAAACACAATCTCAACATGCTTTCGAAAATTCCGCAGTTCAGAGGTGTCACACCCTGGATATTGTGCGATTTCCGTTCACCGCGACGTTTATTGCCTTATATCCAGGACGGATGGAACCGGAAAGGTCTGATTGGCCAGAATGGCACCAAAAAGAAAGCTTTTTACGTGCTTCAGAATTTTTACGTGAAAATAGAAGAAAAAAAGAAATAAAAGATGATCCGGAAGAAGTAAAATAAAAATATTTATTCCATTAAAATCATTTAGGAAAGTTTTTTAAAATTTTCCATACTTAAAATGATAAAGTATATTTCATCATTTATCGGACGTGCTTTTTTAAGTAATACATTTAACAAAAATAAATTCAACACATATGAAAATCATATCATTAGTACTCGTTTTTCTTCTCTCATCTGTTTTGGCAAAGGCCCAGGTATCTTTTGGCAGTCCCGAAAAGATTGATGACGGATGGAAATTCAGTAAAGGTGATATTAAAGAAGCATCACAACCCGGATTTGATGATGCCAAATGGAGAACCGTGGACCTGCCTCATGACTGGAGTATTGAAGGAAGATTAAGCCCTTGTCTGGCCAGCGCTACAGGGTATCTGCCGGGGGGCATAGCCTGGTACCGGAAAGCATTGGACATACCGGCCGATAAAAAGGATGAAAAGATTTACATTTACTTCGAAGGTGTATATGACAATGCGGAAGTATTTATTAACGGCCACTCCCTTGGCATTCGTCCCAATGGTTATGTTTCATATATGTACGAACTTACTCCTTATATTCAGTTCGGGGGAAAAACACGCTTGCTGTACGTGTGGATCACAGCAAATATATCGATTCACGCTGGTATACCGGTTCGGGAATATACCGGGATGTAAACCTTGTTTATGCAAACCCTGTCCATATAAATCAATGGGGGGTGTATTACACCACACAGGTGAATAATAACAATCAGGCAACCGTTAATATTCAGACTTCCATAAAAAATACAACAGATCAGCAAACGACTGTAAGAATTGAACAGGAGCTGTTTAATAAAGCTATGAAAAGCATTTCGAAAACATCCGGAAAGCTGAATGTTCCTGCAGGTAACGATGCTGGCCTTTCGCAAAACTTAGACGTAAAACAACCTGATTTATGGTCTGTCGAAAATCCAAATTTATATCAGTTAAAAACAACAGTTTATAAAGGAAAAGAGCTGATTGACAAAACGGTTACAAATGTTGGGATCCGGACACTTCGCTTTGATGCAGACAAAGGATTTTTTCTTAACGGAAAGTCGATGAAAGTGAGAGGAGTTTGCCTGCATCACGACGCCGGCGTTTCCGGTCCACTTCAACGAAGATGTGGAAACACGGGGGCAGGACAGCCTGTTCGGCCGGGGCACCACGCCGTATGGCCACTTCTGGGGAGATCCGGACAATGAGCCAAATCCCAACCTCGGCACCGTGGTGCGGGCACCCTTCTACGCGGTGCCCGCAGTGCCTTCCACCATTGGCACCTGCGGCGGCCCGGAAATCGACCGGCACGGGCGCGTTCGGGACGCCGATGGCCAGCCCATTCCGGGCCTGTACGCCGCGGGTAACAGTACCGCCGCAATCAGCGGGCCCGCTTACTTCGGACCCGGCGGTACGATCGGCCCTGCCCTAGTGTTCGGCGTGCTGGCCGGCCGGCATGCTGCATGCACCGTTGCATCGGGAGCCTAACCATGAGTTCAGATTCTGCTGTGGATTACGACGTCATCGTGGTCGGTGCAGGAGGCGCGGGCATGACCGCCGCCATCGTTGCTGCCGATGAGGGGGCGCGCGTCGCCCTGTTGGAAGCATGGGACCGGGTCGGCGGGTCCACCGCGCTCGCCGGCGGTTATGTCTATGCGGTTGGCACGCGGCAACAACAGGAGCAGGGCGTCGCGGACAGCCCACGACAGCTCATGGCCGACATCCGTGCCCTGAACGGCGACAGTATCGACGCCGACGTGCTGGAGCGCTTCGCACAAGACTGTGCCGCCGCAGTTGCTTGGCTGGAGCAGCTGGGAGTGGTGTTCCCCACAGCCAAACTTGTGTCCCCAGATGGCCGCATGTTGCCGCGGGCGCACGAACCCGTCGGCTTTGGCTATGACATAGCGCAGCGCCTGGATACCGCCGTCAGTCAGCGAGATATCGACCTCGCCCTGAACAGCCGTGTGGAACAACTGCTGGCCGATCCTGACGGCAGCATATGTGGAGTGAGGGTGGATGGAGCCGACGTGCGCTCAAGGGCGGTCATCCTGGCCTGTGGCGGCATCGGGGGGGCGCCGGAACTGCTGGACCGGTTCTGTCCCAAGTCCAGCCGGGCGGGCGACTGGCGCTGGCATGTGGGTTGCGAGACCAACCGCGGCGACGGCCTGCGCATGGGGGAGGCTGTGGGCGCCCGCATTGCGGGGCGGGACAGTGGCCTGTTCCTGATGACCCCGAATTTTTCGCATGACCTGGAAGTCATTGGTCCTGCTTGGGTGTTGCTGGTAAACAGCAAGGGCGAGCGGATCGTGCGCGAAGGCGGTGCCTACTGGGAAGTGTCTGAAGCGCTCGAGGCCCAGGAAGATGGTCTCGGCTTCGCCATTTTCTCCCATGAACAGATGCTTGCAGCGCAACCGGATCCGCGCGTGCTGGAGGCGCTGGCGACTGGCTCCATCACCTTGAATTGGACTCCGGACGCGCTACAGGCGCAGCTTGGTACCGGCAAGGTGAAAAAGGCAGACACCATCGAGGCATTGGCGCAGGAGGCCGACATCGATCCGTCGCAGCTGGTGCCGACCGTGCAACGCTACAACGACCTGGCCGAACGCGGCCGCGACGAGGACTACGGCAAGGCGCCTGCCAGCCTGCGGGCACTGCAAAAGCCGCCGTTTTACGCCGTGGAAGTTCGTCCGGCCATTGCCATCGTAACCGGCGCCGGACCTGCCATTGACGGCCGCGCGCGGGTGTTGCGTCAGGACGGACAGGTCCTGCCGGGATTGTATGCGGCCGGTGAAACCACGGGCAATGTTTATGGACGCCATTACGTGGGCAGTGGCTATGCCATCTGTTCGGCTATCACGTTCGGCCGTGTCGCTGGCGAGGAGGCTGCACTCTTTGCACAATCCCACGCTT
>CAVVIO010000041.1:0-8234 GCA_963748095.1 uncultured Bacteroidales bacterium | reverse complement strand
TATGGAGTAAAAAACAAGTAATACCACGAATAATACGACTCTTAAAACCTGTTTTATCGTATTAATTGAAATGTTATATTTTACACTTAGCATCAATGTATAATTTTAAAATTTATGTACAGGCTCAGAAAAAAAGCAAACTGGCAAATCAGCATTACTATAGCCAGCTTGTTTTGTGTTCGTATACCGGAAACCTTTAATGCCGAATGAAAAAGAAGCGCCAGGAAAAACCAGGCCAGGTAATTCTGAAACGGGACTCTTTCATTTTCCCAGTGCCACATATCCAGATAAGGAGCCACTGGCTCCAGAATAATATCATACATCAACATCATAGTGGATGCCAGCAATATTGCCGGAGGTCCCTGAACATTCATTTTATTGGTTACGGAAGAAGTTGTGTAAACCAGGAACAGCCAGTTAATCCCAATGATCAACGGTGTATTTAAAATCTTAATGCCCAGGTTTTCACCATAGTGATAAGAACCGAAAATGAATCCTGTATTTACACCCACCACCTCGATTGTATAGCTTAACAGGAAGATTCCCAAAAAAATGATTAGTGTCTTCCTGTCTGCTTTTGGTGAATGAAATATTGCCAGAAGTACAAAACTTATAAATAGTGCGTAAGGAATTAATTTCGAAAAAAATACAGAAGTAAAGGGTACTATTACGCCAATAATTCCCACCGCATAAAATACGAGTAAAAATATTTTTATTTCTTTCGATTTATCGGTAATATATTCAGGTTTCAACATACTTATCAATGTTCTAGCAAGAAATAGGTTTTGTTTTTATAAAAAAACTCTTAAGTTTCGATATCAATAACAAGTTAATTAAAATCAAGCTGAAGGCATAGCCGAAATCTTCGACCGGAATAGTAAAAATTCGTATTCCCAGGTTCTCATGATTATTATACCATACCACTTCCTTATTTATAAAACTACCGGTTAATATTCCATTCACCAGCAAGAAAGGAATAATTATAATCAGAAATGTAATGTAAAACCTGTTTATCACGGCTGATTTATTGAAAAAGGAGAAAAAAAGTGCAGTGATCATCAGGCTGCATGCATAAACCGTGTATATTTTATTTATATGCAATAGTGCCACCAATGTTAAAACTAAGACGAATACAACTGTTACAATTTTACCGGCTGTTTCATTCAATTTTATTTCGGGAAAGTACAGAATAAACGACTCGTGCAGAAATACAGATGCATAAGGAATTACGATAAAAAACAATACTTCTTCCAATGGTAAATTAAAGATATTTAATGAAGAATGGTATTTGGGATTGAATCCCCAGACTCCTTTAACTGTAAAAAAAATATCGAACGCTATATAAAACAAAGCGACAATTAGAAGAGAAGGAATCACATATTTCCATTGTTTGTAAAACTGAAGTCTGCTGTCGAAACTCAACGCAAAAGGAACAATAAAGGAACCAAACAATAAAGCTGAATAAAGCCACATAAATTATTTTTTAAAATAACGTAATGGGAAAATCAACAGGCCGTAATTATGAAAATCTTTCTTCGTTTCAGGCATATGATGCGCCATATGAGCCTTTAAAACTGCTTTAGTAAAAAAATGATGATTATTTTGTAAGAAAGGAATACGGAGACGCCTGTGAATAATAATATCGTGTACAACGAAATAAGTAAATCCGTATATCGTGATTCCTACGCCAATAAATACCATTGAGAATGAATTTGTAGTAAATCCGATTATCAGCAGCACTATGGCAGGTAACGCATAAATGAGAAAAAACAAATCGTTTTTTTCAAAATGTTTCTCTTCCATCATTTCCGGACTGTAATTTCTCCCATCCAGTTTATGATGATCCTTATGCCATTTCCACAAAAATCCATGCATCACATATTTATGTGTTGACCATGCCACGAATTCCATGAAAAAGAAAGAAAATATCATTAATGCCAGATTTATCATTATTTTTTAAATCAGGTTTAACTTGTATTTTATATAAGAGGCACCAAGCAGGAACATCTTTTTATGGTTTGAAATGCGAATGCGTGCGGATAATATTTTTTCAGCCGGTGTTAATTTTAAATTGTGCAATAACCGTTTATAATAAATAAAGGCTATATATACAGCAAGTTTCGATTTTCCGGGTAATTTCCTTATTCCCCGTTTTGCTTCCCGAAAATCGCTTTCAATAGATTCTATTAGCTGATATTTTATATCTTCATTAAACGAGTTTAATGAAAACTCGGGGAAGTAAGACCTGTTCAATTCTTCTGTATCAGCTTTCATATCACGTAAAAAGTTCACTTTCTGAAAAGCCGATCCCAGTTTCATAGCAGGACTTTTTAATTCCTCGTATAACTGTCTGTCACCATTTACAAATACATTCAGACACATAAGACCAACCACATCGGCCGATCCGTATATGTATTTATTTAATTCATCCGTACTGTAATATTTTAGTTTGTACAGATCTGCTTTCATGCTTTTTAAAAACGAATCAACAAGATCTGCTGGAATATTATACTTCTTTACTGTTAATGTAAAAGCCTGCAATACGGGATTCATACTAATCCCATCTGAAAGGGCTTTGTAATAATCACGTTCGAAATCCTCAAGGATACGTTCCTGGTTTACATTATGAAAAGTATCCACAATCTCATCGGCCAGACGAACAAAGCCATATATGCTGTATATAGCCTGCTGCATTTCGGCAGGAAGTATACTTACCGCGACAGAAAAGGATGTGCTGTATTTTCGGGTTATGAGTTTGCTCGTTTTAAATGATATTTCATCATACAAATTCATATATCTATTTTGTTTAATTTATTTTAATATTTACTAAACAGTTAAATATAAAATTTGTTTTTAGAAATATATAAATTTTTGAAATTATTTTTATGAATAATAAAATAAATGATATTTTAAACATTTAATATCAATTGCTTATATAAATAATCAATCATCGACATTTTTAATTACAACAAATATTTCCAGATAATCAGAGTTAATAACTGTTTAATATTTGTGAATTATTTTTTAATTATTATTAAACATAATTTACATAAAAATTAAAAAATCATTCAATGTTGTTTAATTAATGAATTTCGTCTTTGCGAGTGGAACCAGCCTGAGGCAGAGAAAGGTGCATTGGAACGAAGCATAGCTTACCGAAGGTAATCTTTCTTTTTGTTAAATAAAAGATTACTTAAATGAACGACATTTATTTTCGAAGATGAAAAATAATGATAATATTTTCAGAAACTAGTATTTGCAATATAACTTTCTGGTATCCCTGTTTCATAAGGATTGGCAGGATCAGCGCTCCATTCGAACCATCCACCATCGTAAACCGATACCCGTGGCCAGCCCATCAGCCAGGCATTGAACCATGCTTCGCTGCCACGCCATCCGGTACCGCAGTAAAATGCAAGATGCTTGTCAGATGTAATGCCGTTCTTCATCCAGTTGTCTGCTATTTCATGATATTCCCTGGTAGTATGATCGAGATTCCGGTAATTTTCCATGTGGTAGGCATCGCTGCCGCAATCGGCAAAAACAGCACCAGGAATACGGCCTTTGGGCTTGATGTAATTGTATCCGCTAACTTCGCCAATATATTCCGGCCAGCTTCGGACGCAAACCAGCTCAGCCCCGGACGAGGCAAGTATTTGTTTGGCTTCCGGTGTATCTACAGCAAGCTCTGGTCTTACAGGTATTTCCAACCCAAAATCAGAAACCGGTTTTTTAAGTTCATCGATATAAGATATGTCAAAACCCTCATCCATCCATGACTGGAAGCCTCCATTCAATACTCTTACGTCTTTTACACCGGCATACATCATAATAAATGCATTGCGGATAGCACCAATATCGCCGGCTGCACTTCCGGGAAATTCATCAGCATTATCAGGAAACATAAACTTACCATACAAAACAACAGTCGTATCAGCTGTAATACCATGTTTTTTTAAAGCTTCTTTCAATTCTTCCGGCGACCGGCGGTTCCATGTTTCGGGAGCTTCCAATGCAAGTGTGTCCATATCTATTGCCTCCGGAATATGACCGCTGAGATAAGCATCGCGATTCCTGTAATGGGCATGTACAATGACAAATTTATCATTATTGTAATGCAGTGGTTTCTCCCCTGAAATGAGCTTTCTGACCCAGTCGGCAGATACAAGTTTTTCAAACCTTTCGAGATGTTGCATCGGCAGGTTTGGATCAGCCGACCATTCGTTAATAAAATGATAATACACACGCACTTTATTATAACCCGATTTGACAAAGCGTTCGGCAACTTTATCAGTATCGTCCTTACCATATCCGTAAATTACCAACTCATGTTCAGGCAGGATATTTTTGTGCCGTACAATTTCTATCCAGTCGACATAATTAGTCCACTTTACAGGCAGACTTTTAGCCCCTTTGATATGTCCCCCACGACTTTCATGCTGCAATGTCCATCCGTTATACGCATCCACAGGACGTACATCAATTATTTTAACACCTGTTTTGGGAAGAATTTGAATAAGTTCTTTTGTTGATATGGATTCGGGTTGGTATTTCATGCTTTGAGAATCTGTTTTATTAATCAAATGGTATTCTTAACTTAACAAAGTCAATTACAGGAATGTTTTTAAAAATTTCTCAATTATTATTTTGAACTTCATCTCCCAGGCTCATCCAATTATTAAAAGACAGCCCGAAGCTAATGAACAGGGTATTATCTGGGTATTACCGATTGGGGTTTTGAAATAAAAACCCGGCTGGACCGGGCGATTTATTATTTTATTATAATTATTTTGAATTAAATATTAGCGGTATAGTATACTGAACATTTACCGCTTGTCCTCTTTGGTAACCGGGTTTTTCCCAAACGGGTGAATTTTGAATAACCTTTAGTACTTCGGCATCTAAAACCGGATTGGCAGAACGAACGACCTTAACATCCCTCACAACGCCTTTAGTATCAACATAAAATTGCACAAACACTCTTCCTTTAATGTTACTTTTTTTATCTTCCTCAGGATAAACCAATTGTTGAATAACCCAATTTCTAAAAGCATTTATCCCTTTGCCATCTTTAAAAACAGGCATTTTTTCAACGATTATGAAAATTTCATCATGGGTTTTGGCTATATCATTCTGAGCATTTTCCTGTTGATTTGTTTGCTTCATTAATAATAAGCAATGCCCGCAATACTGTTTATTTATATTTCTCTTAACTTTTAAAATATATGTTTTAGTTTTCTGACATTTAAAATTATAAGATGAAAAAAACTTGTTTGAAACTTTATTATAATTACTACCTATCAGATGAGTACCATCAAACAATTCATACATGGCCATGTTCTGATATTTTCCTTCTTCAATAATCATTAACTGATATTCGTCTGGTCTGTTAAGAACAAATGTAAAAGACATTACGCTATCTGAAGAAGTTAGCATTGAAATTTGCATATCTCTCATGAGGCTGTACCCTTCAGGAACTTGGTAATTTATCTTAGGATTACATTGCGAATATATTGCAATATTGTATAATCCAAGTATTAAAAATAAAACTGATTTTTTCATTTTATTAGATTTTAAAGTTTATACTAACAAGGATTACCGGTAATTGTAATAATATTATTTTGTTGTTTAATATTAACTTTTAATGTTCGCTTAATCTCATTTAAAATGGATTCAAGACTGCTATTGTTAAAATCCTTATTCAGAAAACAATATTTCATTTCTCCCTTCACATTAATATCCACATCGTAAACTTCAGACAATGTTTTTGCCACATCCTGCATTGTTGTGTTTTTAAATTTCATGATACCCGTATGCCATGCCAAATAGTTTGGATTTTGGTTTTGCTCAATCCAGAGAGGTATCAAATTGTTAATAGTTCCTTTAAACCCCGATTCAACAATAAATTGTCTGTCGTCCAACCGTGGATTAGTAATAGCAACCCACCCCTTTTCTACCTCAATTTCAACAAGATGTTGAACTGTGTCATTTTCAACATTTATTGAACCCTGGGTACAGATAATTTTCGTGTCTCCACAATTAATAATTAAAGGTGAATTTTCAATATCAGGAAATCGAAAATAGGCTTCACCTGTTAAATTAATAACGCGAGAAGTTCCTGTAAACGATGCTGCATAACGTATTGAGCTTTGTGCATTTAACCAAACTTCATTCCTACCAGGAATAGTTAAATGTATTTTATCCCCTTTCTTCGTTTCAATTTCAACATACTGATCATTTTTAATAAATTTAGTGTAAGTCAGTATTACCCCAAAAGAAACGCCTAATATTAATATGGCCGCAATTTTTACTATCCTTTTAGCACTGTATGACAGGTGATAGCCTGAATTTCTCTTTTTTTGTCTAAAATTATTTAAAAATGATTCATTTATTTCAAAATCAGGTATTTTAATCTGAGAGGTACTATCAATAATATCTTTAAATTCATGTAATTCTTCTTTTCTAATTTCACCGCTTTTAATAAGTTCTCTTAATTCCTTGCCCATTTCTGGAGTGAGTTTATCATCCAGGTATTTTTTTATAAGTGATATTTTTCTGTTTTTCATGACTTCTCTGTACTATAAAATTCAAATCTAAATGGATTTAATTCCTTTCTTAATTTGAGTAAAGCTCTGTATATCTGTGTCTCAATAGTTTTTTCTGATATATTCAGATAATCAGAAATCTCTGAATACGTTAGCCCTTCAATATATTTTAAACAATAAATTATCCTGCATTTTTCTGGTAATTTTTTTATTGCACCCTCCAATCTTTTTTTGAATATTTCTTCATTAAAATCATTCTGCGAATCAACAATTGCTGCGTCAATTTGAACATTTATATTATTAATATTTCTTGCCTTTCGTATTCGACTGAACGCTGCATTTCGTATCGATACAAAAAAATAACTCTCAATATTATCATCAATGATTATTTTAGAACGTCTATCCCACAAGACTGTAAAAAAATCCTGCACTGTTTCCTCTGCTAACTCTTTAGAGTTCAAATAATAATAAGCAAACCGACAAAGCCTTACATAATATTTTTTGTACATTTCTCCAAAGAATTGATAGTCCATAAACTTGTGATTTTCGAATCTATGCATCGAAATTAAAATTTTATTAGAGGGACGATAAATAGTTAAGAATCCCTTACAAAATCCAAAATTATTTTTAAAATATTTTCTTTACTTCTAATCTAACATTTTCAAAATCAATTCCTTCGAATTAAATATTGATTAAACGGAGGAATTGAAATAGCCAAATTAGTACCAGGATCTTATTTATCAATAAGCAAGTTAATTTTATGAACTTTCCGGATATGTAATGTTTTTGATGTCTTTCCCGATTACCGGAAACATCTGGATAAGAATAACTTCACAATTATATTAGTTGTAGTTTATACTATTGCGAAATAGGCAATGAGAAGAAATGAAATAGTATAAACTAAAACTCAGTAATAAGGAATACAAATAAAAATTATCGAAACTTATAAATAACAGGAATAGTAAATGACATCTTTACTAATTTGCCATTTCTCTTACCCGGTTTCCATTGGGGGGACGACGCTACAGCCTGAAGTGCACTATTATTAAAAATTTCATCACTGCTGTCAGTTACCCTCACATTGACCACCTTTCCACTTGTATTTACATCAAAGCTCACATAAACAATTCCCTGTAAACCCATTTCTCCTGCATCATACGGATAATGCAAATGACGCATTACATAATCTCTGAATCCTATTAATCCCCCTTTAAAATAAGCCATTTCAACAAAAGGAAAATATGTTGTATCATTTCCATTTCTTGTGAAGCATGCACCTTCTACCAACGAATCATTTTTATAAATATCATTTCTCAATAGATTTGCATTGTCATAAAATGATACCACAACTCCATCTAACTTTCCATTTGTATAATTGACGGAATCTTTCAGTTTTCCATTTTTATACCATTCTTCATAAAGTCCATTTATTTTTCCATTTGAATAATTAGCTTCTGAAATGATATTACCCAATGAATCCCATTTAAAGAAAGCTCCTTCTCTCTTATTATCAATATATGTACCCTTTGTACTTATTTGTCCATTTGGATACCACCACATAAAGTAGCCGTATTTTATATGCGGATTTATAGATTTGTAAGTCCCTGTCATTTGTTTAACACCAGAAATATAAAAATCTTCAATAAAATAAACCTTCGATTTATCGATGTAACTTTTCACACGATAAAG
>CAVVIO010000040.1:0-25037 GCA_963748095.1 uncultured Bacteroidales bacterium | reverse complement strand
ATTTGCTAAAGACTGATTCATAATTTCGGAATTAGGAACGCTGACCAGACTATCATCAGGGGTTTTCAGACGGGTAGAATGAAGCCCGATACCTACTATTTCCCCGTAATAATTCCCGATCTGGATTTTATCACCTATTTGAAAGGGTTTATCGAAAATGATGATGATGCCACCGAAAATATTTTTTAAAAGATCTTGGGAAGCAAAACCAACAGCTACGCCAATAGAGGCCGATAATGCCAGTATTGAAGCCACGGGCGGATGAAATACGGCTACCATTATGAAAGTCAATGATCCAACCCATGCAATAATACTGATCAGAGGTATCAAACCTTTAATGGTAACCCGGTGTTTGGTATTGCGTTCTGCCCAGATTTTTAAAATTCCTGAAAGAATTCGCAGAAAAATATACGTTATGACAATAATCAACAGTGATATAATGATTTTTGAAGCCGAAAAATAGTTTGTTAAAGATTTGGTTTCCGTATTAACCGTCTGAATAATGTTTTTTCAAGTTAATGGCAGTATCGGCTGTTGTGATGTCATTCGATGATGCTGTCAGTTCGTGAAAAAACAATAAGGACAATAGAATAATAAAAAATAATTTCATGCTCCGTTTCATGGTCATGTTATTAAATGTATGAGGTTTTTAATACTAAGCATTTCTATCACATGTCTGTAAAGGAACCCATTCAGGATGAAATAGTCTCCCTTTTCAATAAGTATTGAATCTTCCTTCAGAATTGTCAGGGTGCTTTACTTTTTTCTGTGCTCTGATTACAAATTAATGCATGCAGGTTCACAGATATTTTGCCATGGATTACAACTAGTAAAAGGGTGTAAATTTTTTCAGGATTTAAGCTTTCCAAAAAACTAAAATCAGGAACAGAGAATGACTTCACATAGAGATCATCTGCTTTGATTGTGTGTATTGATTCGAGCCAGTATTTCAATGAAAGGCTAATGTTACTATTAGCAAATTTATTAAGTTCGTTAAAAAAACCATCCTCCAGCAATTTTTGTTTTTCGGTTCCGCCATTAATTGTTTCGGATTATTCTTTTCATCAATATAATTTAATTTATATCCGCTTAACCGGTTACGTTTAAGAATAATGCTTTTTATCTGTTCGGTTGTCAAACTGTTGAGTTCAATAGAATAATCGAAATGATCTTTCAACGAAATGGTTTTATTCAGGAAATTGGCTGCATGTAATGAGACGGAACAGACCCAGAAAATTTTCTTATTGGTGGAAACAATCAGAGACAATAATTTTTGAATACAATAAAAACCTTTAATTTTCCGGATAAAAACATGTTCAAGCCCATCGATTATAACTATCCGTCGTGAGCTGTACCAATCGATATATTCTTCGATAGCTTTGTCGCTATCCAGGTTATTACGATTGAAAATTTCCTTTACCAGGTTATAATAATCAGACTCGTTATAATAATACCGATCTACATAAAAATGGATTACTTTATAATTCAGTTTAATATCATTTGCAAAATATAACAGTAATGAGGATTTACCACTACCATTTTCGCCCACAATCATGGTGGCAGCATAATTACCTATCAGCCAGTCGTTATAAGCTATATTAAGCCTGTTAATTTCTTCTCCCCTGGATTGAAACAAATTGAACTCCTTTATAGGGGTATTCTCAAGCAGATGCTGATAAATAACCGGCAGTTTTTATAAATCCGCTTTTGAATATCTGACAGATAGTTTGAGATATCGGATGATACCTGGCTGGCGGCTTTATCAAGTTTCAATCTTTTTCTGACCTCAGTATAGGAAGTTTGCAGTACTTCAAACTTTGATCTGGTGTACATACTTATCCCTGTAAATAGTGTTTTACCGCAACACTTATTCTTTTGCGTTTTTCAACAGATTTCTGCAGCGCTTTCGATTTGATCAGTTTGGCGTTAAGATTTAGAATGTTATCATTATCGTCAAGCTTTTCAACACGCTCAATTAAACTGTTTACATTGTCTGAAATCTGGCCTAGCCTTTCATTCAATAAGTTATCAATGAGTCCTGAAATTCTTTTACCAATGGTTAACGATCGGTTCAGTCCCTCTATAAACACAGCCATCACCTGTTCCTCAGTTACATCGGTTTTATTTGTAAGCGAAATGGAAGAGTCTATATAAAAATCAATTATTTGATCATAGTCACTAAATTCGTTTACAATTTCATTCAGATTGTCTGTTATCTGTGATTTCAGCAAAAGATTATTTTTAATAAAAGGGGGTAAACTATCAAATTCAATGAGTCTTTCTGGCGCAAAAATAGGAAACCTCGGACTGTCTGATCCCCTGCCCATAATTGGGATTACGGACAATCCCAACTCTGTCAGGCAGTGTTTCGATCTGTTCGGTTATCTCCAACTCCAGTTTTTGTAATAATTTAGGTATATCGTCTTTTATTCTAATAATAGTGGTATCATTTTCTTTTTTCACAACTTCTTTTTTAAGCTTGTACAATTCTGTTGTCAAAAAACTTCTGATACTGTTTATATCAGTCCGGCTATTGGGCAGCCTTTTCAGTATATTTTCGATATATTCGACCTGATTTTGTATTACAGGCAATAAAGTGTGATTTATCCTTTCTGTGTATATACGGTTAATTTGATTATATATAACTTTTACTGAACCAATGAATATGTATAATTTCTCTCTGAAGCGCCAGTCTTCATATAATGCATAAAAAGTGCTGTGCCATAATTTATTTGTTCGTAAAAGTTTATCAATTGTATTTTTCAGATTTAACCTGGCCCTGGTTTTAATCCAGAAGTGCGGAAATTCCAGGGTGCCGGATCTTTCAAAAAGGACGGATAATCCGGCATTTTCATCATCAAAAAAACCGGCTAATTTTTGTTCAATAAATTGAAAATGTGACTTATCAGGAATAGCTATATTATCCGGATTTTCAATCAGGTAGTTTTTATTAATGATCTCTTTCTCGGTATTGAATAAAAGTAATGTTTGCTCAACTATAAGTTTATTAAAATCGTTAATTAAAAATCCCACCCTAAGCAGGTATTTTGGAAGCAGGAAACCCTGAATAAGTTCATGGTAATAGACAATATGTTTCTCTTTTTTGCCAGGCTTTGGTTCGATTTTAAAAATTCTGCCTATTGAATTCCTGAAAAATAATTGCAGTGATTTGATCCGGAATAAAAACTGCTCAATAGAATGAAGCAGATTTTGTAAAAAGCTTCGTTTAAAAATAGCATTTTTATCTCTTGCCGGTTTGTTGGTAACGATAACTTCAGGAGCGTTGGTGAGGAATTCTTTAACATGTTGTAAAATTTCATTTTGCAATACTTCTTCCTTCATATCCGGTACAATAACGGGATATATTTCATTGAATAGTGTTATGTTCCGCTGAAGAATATGAAGGGCCAGGGTCAATTCATTATGTACTGGTATTGAAGAATTATCTGGTTTTTTTTTGTTTTCCGTATTGGTTCCTTTTATATCCTTATTAATCAGATTGTGCTTTATTTTTTCCAGGATTTTAATATGTTCCTGTGCTTTGTTTATCAGATTAGTTGACACCTTTTTGTTCAATTCGGAGATGAGTTTTGCTGTAAGTGGCATTAACTCTTTAGCACTGGACTTATGCATAAATTTCTATGTATAAAAGGTGATTCTATTAATCTAAAATACAAACAATTATACAATATAAATGTTTGTTGTAAACTTATAATAATCCTTGTTCAGGCAGAGGTAGTTGATACAAATATATTGCCTGCCTGAATAAATACAAACATGGTAGTTTATTTATTGGGTACTGATTAATGGAATATTACCCCATTTTCCTGTTTAACTTTTAGTATTGATGAGTCAGAGATATAACTGCCATCTCAACAGATAATATAGATTTTTTGCTATTTCTGATTTCTCTTATTAAGCTATCGAAGCACCTATCAGATGGCCAATACCAAATGTTATGGCTGCTGCCACCAATCCAAAAAACACCTGCCGAAACCCGGAATACCAGACATTTCTTCCGGTAAATAATGTAATGGCAGCACCTATTAAAAACAGTCCAACTGCACTCAGGCCCACACTTAGCATTATGGCTTTTGTCCCATTTGTAAAAATAAAGGGTAAAACCGGAATGATGGCGCCGACAGAAAAAAGGATAAAGGAATAAACGGCTGCTTCAACAGCGGAACCTTTCAATTCTTCGGCATTTATGCCCAGCTCTTCTTTTACCAGGAATTCATGCGCATTATTTTTATCCTTCATAATGTTAACAGCCATTTGTTTTGCCTGATTTTCAGGTATTCCCTTTGCCATGTAGATCAGGGTTAATTCCTGAATTTCTCCTTCAGGATCTGTTTCAATCTCGTCCATTTCCAATTGCATTTGGTTTTCATATAATTCCTGCGAACTTTTAACAGATATCCATTCTCCCAATGCCATGGATAATGCACCGGCAAGCAGTCCGGCAATTCCAGCCAGCAGAACTCCCTGTTGCCCGGTTGTGGCGCCGGCAATTCCCATTACCAGGCTGAAATTGGAAACAAGTCCGTCATTTCCGCCCAATACAGCTGCCCTGATAGCATTTCCGCCTACCGACCGATGCTGACTTTCAAATTTTGAAAGCTGGGAACCGGTAATTTTTTCTTCCTGTTTAATTATTGATCGAAGTATTTTAACATGATTTGATTCCGATCCGGTAATTTCCTGTTTGTTCTTTTTTTTCCCGGTAATAATTGCCGATGAAAGACTTTTCTCCGTATCCATTAAAGCGCCCAACACGTAATCGTAGCCGAAAATTTTACCGATAATATTTAATGTCCGGGCTCTCCATGACGGCTTTATCAGGTTTTCGGTACTAATGTTTAGTTTATTTGCAAAAGAGGTGGCATGTCTTTTTTCAATATCGCTCATTTGCCGGAATATGCCGGATAATGACGGATCCGATTCGTGATCGGCTAATTTTTGATATAAATAACAAGCGTCAATTTCAGTTTGTATGTTTTCTATTCTCATTTCAGTTGAATGTTTAAAATAAAGTTTGAAAGTTTTTTAAAGGACTTTTGATAGATTTATTAGTACGCAATTCACCTATGATATGAATTTAGATAAGGGACAGAACCTTATGAAGCGATACTGATCTGTGTAATGTTTACATCATGCCAATATTTCAACAAATCGTTTTTTCCCCCAATCTAATTATAAGTATACAGTTTAAATTTTTGAATACGATAGTCTCCCACGGGAATGCGTAAATGCCGTCCCTGATGGGTTTGGTCTCCATTTAAATAAAGCGTGACCTTCCAGTCGGCATTCTCAAATTTGCCTTCTTCATCGGATAAGATCCCTACATTTAAAGAAACATTCTTTAACGATTTACATGTGACAACAATCCCCGAACCAGCCATGTAGAATTCATTTTCGCCGGTTTGAATAATTATGGCACTGGTCATGGGCCATTCTTCCTCTTTAGCGCCTGGCGACCATCCTAATGTATAATCGTGCCGGAACGTGAATTCGTAATTTCCTAATTTGATGATCGTATCTGCATGTTCTTTATCCAGCAGCACTCCTTCTGTTTTACCTTCCCCCTGATACGATGTAATTACCGGTGTAAGTTGTGAAACCAGCTGATACATTTTCCCGATCGGTTCCTCTTCCGGCTTATCTGTTGATTCGATGGAGAAGGGTGAGAAACCCAGGGCATGATAATGTCCTATTGCATACATAAATTTGGGTGCCACCGTTTTATCAAAGCGGTTTTCAGGAATAAACAGCGGATCTCCCTGGCGGACATACAAATTGCACCAGTGTTTGAAATCGGGAAAGTATATATCCGGTGCAAGAAAATCGATTGCCGGTCCTGCTGCTTTCCATACATCCATCACATGAGGTAACGGCCCCGCGCTCGGATACCCGCTTCCGGGTTCCCTGTTAGGCCGGTTTAAAGCAGCGTTCACATACATGGGCAAAGGGTAGATCTTTTTTCCGGCTTCGATGATGTTGTCCGTGTATTTTGAATAATACCAGGCCATAAACAGTTCGTCGGTATACAGACTTTTCCCGAAAATTTCCTCCCAGTTTCCGGTGGTTTTATACCCGTTATCTTTCCATGCATTCTGAAGTTCCGGCACCAGCTTGTCTTTATGTTGCTGCATGTATGAAATAAATCCCTTCGGTACATCTTTCCGGAAAGCCGCATTTGCCGGCGGGGAATAATCCCTAGCCGTGGGCAGCATCCCAATTTCATTTTCTACTTGTACCATAATGACAGTCTGGTTGCTTTCATCAAAGTCTTTAATAAAACGCATTAATTTCACAAAAGCGTTCCTGTCAGCCTGTAAATTGTTTTCACTGAACGGGGTCAGTATTTCATGGCTCCGGTTTTTGTCGTCCTTTATTCTTGGATATTTTTCCTGGTTGAGCTTCACCCAGGCCGGAGCATAGCAGGACATGCTGTTTTTCCAGGATGCAAACCATAGAAAGACTATTTTTATATCGTTTTCCCGGGCTTCGGTTATTAATTGTTTGATCAGTGAAAAATCAAAATTTCCTTCTTTGCTTTCGATAAGTTCCCAGTAAACCGGTACCAGTACTGTATTAAGGTGCATTGCTTTTAATTTCGGCCATATGGGCTGCATGTACTGCATGGTGGATGATGAAGAATTCCCCAACTCACCTCCCAGCATTATAAAAGGTTTTCCCTCAACGATCAATTGTGTTGTATTTCCTTTCTTCTGAAGAAAAGGGATATGTTCCTGGCAATAGGTGACAGGAGTAATGAAGATTGTAATTAACAGGATTACGGATTTAAGTAAATTTTTCATTATTTTCATAGCTCCACCTCTTCAGTTTCAGTTATATTATTATAATAATCTATCCTGATGATCAGCAACAGGTAAAATTCTTACCAAAGTATACATTTCAACCGAAATTTCAAAACGGAATATTCCGGTATTATTAACCGCGAACGTGTGTAATTGTAAGGATAACAGGTCTCATTCATCCGGCGCTTTTGTTTTGTTGTTTCATTACTTCTCCGTTAAGGCTCTTTCGTACATTCCGGGAAAAATGTTAATTTTAAGCAAATCTTAAGAAATCTCTTAACCCGTTTTCCTGTTTTCTGTGCTTTTGAAATACGCCATCTGTACTTCTTGATTTTACTGAATAGATTTTTGAATTTGGGTGTTCTAACCTCTGATAAATTCTTCACAAGCTTATATAACCAGTGAGTTTTCAAACAGCTACTACTTGTTCCCCTCTTTGAGAGGGGCTAGGGGTGTGTCTTTTCGAAATCCCGGGTGTAGTTTTCTATACTCCTTAATACATTCCCACTATCAAAAAAAACTTCATTAAGTTGGTGACTATATCCATCTAATTAAATTGCTATCATTAACTCATTACAAAAAAATCTAGAATATAATTATCTATTGGTTTTTGTCTGTGAAAATAATAACTCATCATCTGTATCGATTTCAAATAAAGCCTCAAATTTATCTCCGATTTTGTTGATTGATTACGAAGAGTTCGTGCAAGTTCTTTCAATTTTGGATTATAAGGTAAAATTTTTCCTGGCATGGGAGTTGTTTCTTGACACACCCCTAGCCTCCCGCCTTGCGGGACAGGCTCTCTCAAAGAGGAGAATGATTGTCATTCAATACTAATTAATAACTGAGACAGGAAAATTGTTTATATTAAACGAGAAATGTGAAACACCCCCGACCTCCTGCCTTGTGGGACAAGCTCTCTAAAAGAAAGGATGACAGATCTTGTTCATCCGGCGCTTTTGTTTTGTTGTTTCATTACTTCACCGTTAAGGCTCTTTCGTACATTCCGGGAAAAATGTTAATTTTAAGCAAATCTTAAGAAATCTCTTAGAGCGTTTTAAGGGAACTCTCAGTTACTTTGTACAATTATTATGAACTTAAAAATCAAAACCATGATTGACACAACACACATACACCCGATGATTGTGCATTTTCCCATTGCACTTCTGATAGTCGGATTTTTATTCGATATTATCGGATTATTTTTTAAGCGGGATTTTTTTACGTGGGCTGGTTTTTCGTTATTAATTTTAGGAGGACTGGGATTAATTGCAGCATACCTGTCGGGAAACCTGGCCGGGAGTGGTATTACTGAAGAAGGCATGCTGAAACAAGCCCTTGAGACACATAAGGGTGCAGCCACACTTACTATATGGCTGGTGAGCATAACGATAGTAGTTCGTGTATTGCTTGTATATTTAAAGAAATACATGGGCGTTTTTCAGGCAGCCGCCATGGTACTATTCTTTGTGAGTGTACTGGCAATTGCCCGTACAGGATACTATGGAGGCGAACTGGTATTTAAACATGCCGCCGGTGTACAATTCAACCTCGGCCTGGATTTTAATACCGATGCGGAAAATAACTGATATGAATGAGAATTCTTGTTATTGAAGATGAACCCGGGATAGCCCAATTTTTAAAAGAAGGACTCGAAGAAGAGTCCTTTGCCGTAGATGTAGCCGGCGAAGGAAAATTGGGGCTCGAAATGGCGCTTGATAACGATGGTGAATATGATATTTTACTGATCGACTGGATGGTGCCGGGAATTTCGGGAATAGAGGTCTGCCGGCAGGTGCGTAAGTCAGGCTCCCGGGTACCCATTATTTTTCTTACAGCCAGAGATACCGTGGAAGACACGGTATTCGCGCTTGAAATGGGGGCCAATGACTATATTAAAAAACCTTTTTCGTTCGAAGAACTGCTGGCACGTATACGGGTGCAACTGCGGGGAGAACATACTGAAGGCAGTGTGCTGAAAGCAGGGGATATAACCATGAATTTCAATACGCACCAGGTTTTCAGAGGAAGTGAGGAGATTATGCTTACCAGGAAGGAGTTTGCACTGTTCGAGTTTTTATTACGGAACAAGGGGAAAGTATGTACACGTACCCGGATCATTGAGCATGTATGGGATATTCATTTCGATTACGATACTTCCGTGATTGATGTATATATTAATTCACTCAGGAAAAAGATTGATCCGGACATGGACAAAAGTCTTATTCATACCATCAGGGGAGTGGGATATATTATAAAGGAAGAATGAGAAAAATAAGTTTCAGTAACCGGGTGGCATTTTATTTCATGAGCGCCACGGCAGTATTGACGGTTGTTATTTTTATGACCATCTACGGGGTGGTGTATCGCACGGTTTATACCCATCTTGATGATGACCTGAATGCGGAATCGCTCGAATTGTTCAACAGCATTGTAATACTCAGCGACCAGATTATTTTTGCCAACCCGAATGAATGGATCGAAAATGAACACGGACAGATAGAAGTAAATCCTATATTCATACAATTTGCCGACAGCAGCGGGAAAATCCTTAGAAAGTCGGCTAACCTGGAGAATGAATCCCTGCGAATTTTAAAAAATAAATATGAAAGGATTGATTTTAACGATTTCATATCGGGTTCCCGCATCTATCAATTACAGATACCCATGAAAAATCACCTGGGAAAATTACTGGGTTACCTGTCGGTGGCTATGCCTCTTGATGAAACCATCATGGTATTACGAAATTTACGAATGGTACTAATTATTGCCTTCCCGATAGTTTTATTCTTTTTGTATTTTATTACCGATCTGATTGCCCGGAAAAGTATTGCGCCTGTATACAGGCTTACTAATGCTGCCCGCAGTATTACACATACCAATTTTAGTGAAAGAATTGCATTGCCTGCCCGAAAGGATGAACTATATACACTTACCGAAACCATCAATAACCTGATAGAACGCCTGCAGGGAGCGGTGCAGCGCGAAAAACAATTTACCTCCGATGCCTCGCATGAACTGCGTACACCCCTTTCTATTCTGCGGGGAAGCTTTGAAGTGATGCTGCGAAAGCCCCGTAATATTGAATATTATGATGAAAAAATAAGATCGGGACTTTCCGAGATCAATCGCATGTCGGTACTTGTTGATCAATTGTTACTACTGGCGCGCTACGAAAGCGGAAAAGAAGCCATCCGGAAAGAAAAGGTCAGTCTGCAAAATATGGTACATGATCTGACGGTACGGTTGCATGAACAAACCGAAGAGAAATCATTGTCTTACGATATCCGTATTCCCGTTGATGTCTCTGTTAATACCGACCGTTTCATGCTGGGGCAGATCCTTGAAAATCTGCTTACCAATGCTGTGAAATATTCATTTAACAACGGGATTATCTATATTGCAGTTTTTTCCGAAAACAATAGGGTTACTATTTCCATACGCGATGAAGGTACGGGAATGGAGACCGGTGAACTGGCTAAAATATTCGAAAGATTTTACAGAACAGATGTTTCCCGGAATTCACTTATACAGGGAAACGGACTGGGATTATCGATTGTAAGGCGTTTTACCGATCTGCTGGATATAAACGTGAAAGTAACAAGTGAACCCGGAAAAGGAACGGAGTTCATTTTATCGTTTCCCTGATCTCCGGCAACGGAATTTTAAGCAATTCTTAAGAATTCCTTTAGGAAAATCTCAGGTTACCCGTCATACCTTTGTCTTAGATTAAAAACATAAAAAATTTACGTATGAAAACAAAAACTTTTTACCGGATAACATTAATGACATTATTGGTGTCAACCTTTATCAGTATTTCTGCTAAAGATAAATACAGTACAACAGCCAATAACCTGAAAGAAGCATTTATAGGCGAATCGACAGCCAGTGCCAAATACACTGCTTTCTCAGAGAAAGCTAAAAAAGAAGGGCACGATCAGATTGCTTTGTTATTTAAAGCTGCTGCCAAAGCTGAAAGTATTCATGCCGGAAACCACAAAGCTGTGCTAAAACAAATGGGAGAGGAGATACCTGCCCTGGATCTTAAGTTCGATGTAAAAACTACTGCCGAGAATTTACAGGCAGCTATTGAAGGCGAAACTTACGAGGTTACAACCATGTACCCCGATTTCCTGAAGGCAGCATCGCAGGAAGGTGCTAATCTGGCTCTGATATCCTTTAATTATGCTTACCAGGTAGAAAAGAAGCACAAAGCTTTGTATGAAAATGCACTAAAATCCCTGAATGAAAAAACCGATAAGTCATTACCGATGCTTTACATGGTTTGTGCCACTTGTGGAAACACATACGAAGGTGAAGCTCCTGCAAGATGCGGTATCTCCATGACACCAAAAGAAAGATTTTTAAGGATTACCTTATAAAAAATACACAACCGAAGGTGCTTTCCTTTTGCACCAACAAAAAAGACCCGGCAGAACATCTGCCGGGTCTTTTTTTATGGGTTGATACCGGAATATTTACAGGGTACAGGATCGGGCAGAGGTGGAGGTGGTTTTCTTATCCCTCTGGGTAGAGACACGATGCATCGCTTCTCTACCATTATGCCTGAATTATTCATTATGTTTTAAAGTGGGGGTGAATTAATTTTTATAATCTAGTAAGACATACCTGAATATTAGAAAAGAATCCACCCCCTGCGCCCCCGCCGGCGGGGGAGAACCGCCAGCAATAAAGATTATCTGTTAAAATAATCAGTCTTGATTACATTACGAATTTATTTCTCTGGCTCGAATCAGGTGAAATAAAATAACTTTTACATTTTCATAAGCACATGTATCCATGTAAATTTATTCCGGTATCTTTAGGACAATCATTATTTGTAAGCCATACCCAACTAACAGCCATGCCTTGTTCCATGCACTTTCCCCCGCTGGCGGGGGATTAAGGGGGTGGAGAAATAAAATTTATGAAAGCAGACAAACCAAACAACTACCTCTACAAAAAAAAGCCTGCAACTATTCGCCAATCACTTGCGAAAGAATATTACCAGGGCAGATGTCTGTCCCTGGTAACATATTCTCATAGCAAAAATGATGAAAAGGTATCGATGTTAAAAAGTATTTGTGTTAAGTATCGTCGTTCCGTCAGTGTCATATTCCGTATAACTGCCACTTCCGGTACTGTCCCACATATAATACCATTGAAGCACAAGCGGTCCCGTTGAATCATTTTGTCCATAGATGTAAAGTGTACCCGATTTGTCGGCATTGGATGCAGATACATATTGATTGGTAACTGTGGTACCATCAGTGTCATAAATATTAAATGTTGAATTTTTCGTGGTTCCGGATTTATTCCAGGTATCTTTTAATGCCAGAACCGATGGGGTTTTAAAAGATGTGAAATTATACCAATCCACTTCCCCGCTTGTTCCTTTATCATCGATATAGTAAAGTGTTTGTGAATACGACAGGCTATCGTATTCATATTTCCACCACGAGTCGCTGGAAGATTGAAAATAGGTTAATTTAACACCATATTGTCCATAATTGAAGTTATAGGATGTAGAACCGTCGGAGTTTTTGGTTGATCTCCAGCCATCTATAGTACCCTGATTATAGAAAAAAGCTCCATAAAGGCTGGAAGAATAGCCATTAACAAGAGTTGCAGCCAAAGTTAAATTGATAAGGTTATAATCACTATTTGCCTTTGTTTCAATCTGGCTTGGGAGATTAAGCAACGTATCCGATGCGAGGGTAGGTTCCTTATAGTTGTTGGAACTACTGCTGGGTGTGTTGTCGGATTTGGAACAGCCGGTTAGCATGAGTACAGCTAGCAACAGCAGGCTTGATAAACTTTGGGTTATTGTTTTCATAATGGAATAATTTTTTGGTGAATAAGCTATGATAACAAATATGTAAATAATTAAGTTCAAAATATCATTATCAGTTTGTATGCAAAATTTGTACGACAGGTAAATAACCTTATTCCGATACCCGGGAATAGCCGGCATGAACTTTTTAATATGCGATTCTTATTAATCAGATAATATGTTCTTAGGGATACACTTACATTAAAATCGTTTAAATTTATACCAATATCTTTTAGACAATCTTTTATAGGTATAACATCCCTGTTAATCAGCCATACCTTGTTCCTTGCACTTTCCCACCGACGGGGGATTAAGGGGGTGGAGAAATAATACTTATGAATGCAGAAAAATCAAACAACTACCTCTACAATAAAAGCCTGCAATCATTTGCCAATCACTTGCGAAAGAATATTACCAAAGCCGAAGCCTGTCTCTGGAAATATTTTCTCAGTGCACAAATGATGAATGGGTATGAATCCACCCCCGGCACCCCTGCCGGCGGGGGAAACCGCTAACTATTAAAACATTTTCCAAAAACATGATTTAACTAATTCCGATTGACAGGATACTGTTCTTTAGGATGCTTATAAATTACCCGGGCAGGTATTATTTCTTTATCTCATAGGAAAACGGAATCCCAGGTTCAATTCAAACCGTATTGTAGCAAAATCATTTAAATTACCTACGAAATCTTCCGTTGATGGTATTTTATTCCTTTCATTCGGAACGACCCAATGTCCGGATGAAGTTCCGAAACCTAGTAAATACTCGGCAATGAGCATGCCGCCCCCATGTTTAAATCCGATATTCAGTCCAAAATTATTTACGCTGCCATTCGTTTTTATATCGAGTGGTTCCTTAAAATAATGTTCAGTAACCGAATAAAATCTGTAATGCGCACTTATGAAAAAACCCATTGGGGCTTCATTATTACCAGTAAACGGATAATATCTTATCGCAGGCATTAATCCAATACCTTTAAGATTGTACATTTCTGTCATCGGAAAATTTCCTTGTGCCGATTCTCCTTTCCAATATTTTCCATACTCCAACGATAACTGGCCTGAAAAATGCCGGGCAAATGCCCGCTCATAGGATACTTTTGCAATTGGCTGATTTGAGACAACGGTGGTAATAATTGCTCCAAACATATCAACTTTGATTACATTCTTTTGCGAAAAAAGTTTATCACTAATAAATATCAAGCTTATTAATAGTATAATTGTTCTTGCAGACATAATTTATTATTAGGTTAAAGGTTAAAATCATGCAATTTATTGTAATTACGTTAGTTTCTATGAATAACTAAGAAAAACCCAAATAACAATAATCAAAGTTCAAATAAATTACAAATCACAATGCTCAGAAACCAAATATTCTCTTTAAGGCCTATACATTACTTGACATTGTTTTTTTTGATCATTTAAACATTAAGTATTGTTTAATATTTGTTAGTTGTTTTTTGTACTTACTACCCGAATTTATTCGTAATTAAAACGAATAGGTTTCAAAACCATAATGGATTAGTTATTACTGTTATTGTCTATATGAATAATTCATTTCTGTTTTAGCTTCATCAAAATATCACAAGTATATTTACCGGAATATATCAAAATAATTTCATCATCCAGATGATTTAACGGTACCTTGGATATAACCAGATCATCTTTAAGTGTAATAGGACCATAATATTCACCGCTTGAATTTTTTGTACACTTTCCCGGTAGTTGTTTATTTTTCATTCTAAGGATTAATAGGTATTTCTTTCCTGTTATCCTGATTACTTCCACTATCCTATTAGGTAATTTAACTGACTAAACAGTTCCAATGTAAGCGATTTTATTTTAATATCAAAACAGAGTAGCGCCCATGGTTGCACTATTGTCCGTATTGGTTTAAAGGATCTTAGATTGACAGAAAACGCCCTTAGTTTTTTAGAATGTTTATAAATTTAATTTTCGGTGGTTACTTTTTGGTCATTTTCTGAATTAACGCATAGAAACCCTGTTAACGGACAACCGGCAATGAACCATACATCAACCATGCGAAACTGCATAATAGCTTCTGCGAAGGCAGCTATGCCTGTTTCATATGCCAATGTATTACCTCACGATTTAACAATACCATTCACGGGTTACTTTTTGCCATCTTCCGGTTTAGCAATCCCTTTACCGGCAGTAGTTTTGCTGTCTTTTTCTGTCACAAAATCAACCCGGTGTTCCTCAAAATTATCTCCGGGCATCTCAAAATCATTTCCGGATGTCTCAAAATCATCTCCTGGCATCTCAAAATCATCCGGAGGTACCACAATGTCAGCTCCGGGTATCTCAAAATCATCCGGAGGCGCCACAATGTCAGTTCGGGATATCGCATTGTTATCTCCAGGTTTATCAGAGCTTTCTCAGGATACATTTTTATCATCTCCGGGCGTCGCGGGGTCAATCCGGCGTATCACAAAGTCAGGTCCGGATAAAGTTCTGAAAGTTAGATCCTGTTTACACAATCTTCTTTATACTGCCTCTATGAAAGAATTCAACCTGTACCATTACAGATATTTAATAACAATTGTTGCCGGAAGATCATGCTGTACAGTATGCTGACGGTAACTACATAAATTTACTTTTAAAATGGAGAAAGAATATATAAATTTTAAGAACATGGCCGATGCGGTCATAATTGGTATGGACGAGTCAGATGCACTTTGGAGCGAAATAAAGCCCATAGCGGATGCCGTACTGAATATAAAAGGCCACCAGGGTGAACTCGATGGCCTTGCCTTTGAACAAGCCTCGGGCACTACAAAAGGGGCTACACAAACCCTGCAGGCAAACCAGGAGGCCATGGCAGGCCTGGCCGTGCAGGTAGTACAAAAACTGCGGCCTTTTGCCGTGGTTGGTAATAACAAGGATTTGCTGGCGCGGATAGATTATACGATCAGTGATTTTACGCATGGTAAGCAGATTGATGCACTTAACCGGTGTAAGATCGTGCTGGAAGAAGGCCGGAAATATCAGCCTGAAATGGCCGATTATAAACTGAGTGTGGAAGAGCTGGATGCACTGGAAGCTGCCATAAACGGGGTAGCCATGCTGTCGGGTAACCGCGATTCCATTATCGGCACCCGGAAAACGGCTACCGACGGTATCCCGGTACTGATCGACCGGATACGCACGCAGCTTGAATTACTCGACGACCTGGTTCCTGCACTGGTAGGCGATGCCGCTTTCGTGCAGACCTATAAAAACAATCGCCGGATAATCGACCGGTAAAAACAAATAGTAAAAAAACGGTACAGGTTGAATTTAATGGCCCGGGGCGCTTAAGCTCCGGGTTTTTTGTTTGGGTTGTTGGAGGAATATTTTAAGATTAAGAAAGGGCACACGAAGGATTCGCGCGCTAGGTGGGGGGATAGATTTATTATGACTGAACTAATTACTGTGGGTTGCAAACCCACAGCAGCTTGGGGAATCTCAAAGCATTGTATGAAAGAGTTTATAAAAGGACTAATTTGAAAATGAAAGGCTATGTTGCTGTACAAAGAAAACTACTAATACTCATATACACTCTATGGAAAAATAATGTGGATTTTGATCCTGATTATCAAAAAAATTCCGGTAATGATGAGTCTAAGTCTCTCTTTTCGCTCGGATTTGAAAAATCCGTAAAAAAAGTAGCCCCGGGAGATCCCAAGGCTACACAAGATGAACTTCCGTGCAACGAATCGCCCGAAGTCCTCTTTTCGCTAGAACAAAATTAATGATAAATTTAAACCTTAAAAAATTTGGATTTTAAGACAGTACCTTGCGCCAGTTGTGGAAAAGAACACGCGAAAAATTCACGCGCCTGCAGATGGCTGTTATAGGCTGGCCAATTCAGCAATATTTAATTTTTCTGTTTTAAATCCATTTATGTAAGGCCAATTCTTTTTTGACTTATATCTATCAACAAAATCTACTAAAGAAGGACAAGGTATTGAATCAAAGAAGCATGGAATAGTTGTTGTATAGTATGTAATAAAACTACAAGCAACTCTTCTTGAGATTCTTGATTCATCTACATTATATTTTTTACATAAAGTCTTCTTTATTAAGTCGAAATTATCAAAAACCCAATTTATCTTTTTAGCAAATTTAACTGCATAACAATTTTTACCTTTAAGAAAGGCATCTCTATCTTGACGTATTGATCTTGACTCAAAACCAGCATTTGTCATTTTACATTCTAGAATAACAATAGAAGAATCTAGCTCCGAAAGACCCAGAAAATCAATTTCACCAATGGGACAACTTAAACCTTTATAAAAGGTTTCAGTGTCATTGATTTTTTTTACAGATGCTCCAAAAATATTAAGTTGATACATTAGTTTGCTTACTTGATTTTCAAACCATTTACCCGTTTTATTTGATATCTGCGCGATGGCTCTATTTACCTCCTCATTTGTGAGTTTTTCTGGGAAGTTTTTAAAAACAACGTCTAAATCCAACAATGTTAAAAAATCCTTTAGTTTTTGATCTGACCATAAAAGGAAATCTTTTGTACCCTCAGAAATCTGAAGAAATGGTTTTTTACTAATTCTATTCTGCTGCCTATAATTCCAAATCTCTCTCGATCGGTTCTTAAAATTTCCTGAATTAAGTGTAAAAGCTTCGAATACCTGAATTAGGCTCTTAAGTGTAAAATTATTATTGTGGGAGATTTCATTTATAAAAGCTTCTTTGTCAACCATTGGTATCATTCCTGGGGATATTATTGGCATGGTATTGATAGAAATAGAAGTTAATAAATACATGATTTCAGAATACGACATGTCAAAAGACTTTTTTAATGGCTCATCTAACAGTTTAAAGTGTTCTTCAACATTATGCTCAATTGTCTCTCCCTGAATATATTTCTCTCGAAGTCCGATATCAGTATTGGTTAGTTCCTGATATTTTCTGAAGCATTTATTAAATTTTGACTCTTCGTTGATGCCGTGAATTAAGAACTTTTCTCTTCCAGGTGGTAAAATTTCTAAATAAGAACTATCCTGCATTATCATGTAAGTAAAGTTACTGGCAGAAGAATACTCTATGCAGGAAGCTGAACACACCCACACAGTATCTAAATAATATAAGTCATCAATTAGCTTTGGAGTGCCGTTAGTCCTTATTGAATTGAGCTCAACAATTTTATCACATAGAAAATCACAAGTTTGCCTAAAAATAGGTCCATTATTTCTCCAATAGTAATAGTCAGATTTATTAAGGTTCTTTTCTTTTAGCCTGCCAGTAAGCTTGCCAGATAGCTCATATTGAAAGAGAATGAAAGGTAACCAAGTTCTTGGATTTAGTTTAATAATACTCGCATCTAATATTCTTGAATAAAATTGGAATTGGGATTTTAAAATTTCATTAATTTCAGATTTATCAGTATATATACCTATTTGAAATTTCTTTCGAAGATGTAGTTCTTCTCTTTCTCTAAGATCATTTCTTATGGTCAAACGGGGTTGATATAATTGTATATTATGAATGACGATTGAATTCAATTCATTTGGTGATTCATTGTATTTATTAAAGTTCAGGTGCTTCATATGACTTGCCTATAACTAGTCTGTATGTAGCATAAAACTATACAATATTTCCATATACCGGAAAGTATTGTCAACTTTTATTATTTTATATTTCCATATCATCTACAGGATTTTTTATACTATTCAATTTACAATTTGAAATATGCTTGTATATTACGGCGGTTAATCGATTTTCGTTCCTAATCCCTCCTTTCCTCAATTTCCAACTTCCGGAACGGGAAATAAATGTAAGAGATAATCAGCTAAAAAGCAAATGATTTTTATTAACAGTTGAAAAGTGACAGGGTGACGGGTGACAAGGTGACAATGTTCCTGGTGCGGATGAAGGTACGTTGTTTGTGCGGCGGCCGGGGGTGTTGTCTGAACACGATTTAAAGGATTTTTTCGATGGACAGGATGAATGTGTGAATACAGTGACCGCATTGAAAGGATGTGGGTTGCAAACCCACAGCAGCGAAGAGGCACGGACTACAAGTCCGCTCCAGCTGGGGCAGTAATTACTAATTTCTTGGTTTTTCTGATTCAATATTTTCTCTTAATATTTCGTAATTATTTATCTTATCATATTTAATAATCAAATTATAAATCAATCTATTTAAATCATAATCTAGTTTTGATACTCTGGCACAATAAACACTAAATAATTTTACCCCTGCTGAAGTTGTTAATTTTCCTTCGTAATCATTGCCATCCGTCCATGAAGAAATCATTTGACTTTCACTATAACATTTGTTTGAATCCAAATCAAATTCATAACCCCGAACCCACATTATTTCTTTTCTTAGAGAGTCACCATTTACTATGAGCCAATTAGTATCAGGTAAAGTAACTGTTTCATGATACTCCCGTATTTTAGGTCCATACACTGTACTTCCTTTTACAGGAAAATCGTATTCCATTAAGAATTGATAAACTGAATCACAATCCTCCTTTTTTAGTTTTTTAGTTGTCAATTTTTTACCCGAATATTGATTCTGAAAAATTTCAATTGTACTCTTTTTTCCATTTCTTAAAACTGTCAACCTATAGTGTCCAGTTGGGAACAAAAAGGTCTCCCAATAAAATTCAAAATCTTGACTTTTAGTAATTATTGATACAAAAATCAATATGAAAAGCAGTATTAATTTATTAATCTTCATATGGATCTCAGTTGCCGGTTTTTATTGCACACAAACATTATCATAACCACAACCTGCCAGTCTGCTACAGGAAGGTTGTGGTTATCGTTATTATAGCGTAACTGTTTCATCGCTGTAACAGTCTGATTTAACCACCATATAGTAAATTTATTATATCCGGTTATTTTTTTCATCGTGTATAATTAACCTTGTTTAAAGGGTTTCTATCCTGCCTGCTTTTAACTAAAATTTTATTCTCCCCTTCTAACCGTTCGGGAGATAAATGTAAATGATAATTTGGGAAAAAGCAAATGATTCTTATGAACATTCCGGCAGGTAAAGGAAATGTTTTCTGGCTGTTATGCCGGGCATGTTGTCTGAACACGATTTAAAGGATTTTTTCGATGGACAGGATGAATGTGTGAATACAGTGACCGCATTGAAAGGATGTGGGTTGCAAACTCACAGCTGCGAGGAGGCACGGACTACAAGTCCGCGCCAGCTGGGGGGTTTATTTTAAATCTTTTGTATCAAAAACATCTTTTCTAATATCATCTATTATATTTGTGCTTATCCAGTATATATCTCCTGCTCTTGAGAAGAATAAGAATCGACCGTCGGGAGAAAGTGTTGCTCCACCAGAACTTGAATCTTTAAGATTTATTCCCCTTCTATTGTTCTCCATATTTACAGGTGAAGTCCAACTATTATCTTCTTTTTTAAATGTAATATATAAGTCAGAATAGCCAATACAATTTGGTCGCTCAGATGTAAATATTAAATATGAACCGTCAGGAGATACAACAGGTGCCCAATCCCAAGCATCAGAGTTCACTGTAGTTCCTAAATTTTCTACTTTTAACCGATCTTGTATATATTGAGCACACCATATGTCTCCTTTATCATCTAATCCTCCTGGTCTGTTAGAAGCGAAATAAATTACACTGTCTTTTGTTTCTGAATAACAACCATCTCTGTAATCAGAGTTGATAGGCGAGGGTAGATGAATGGGTTCGCTCCATTCCTGAGAAGTTCGTTGAACCATCCATATGTCATAGGGTTCCGCTTTAGAATAACTTGCGTAATGAAAATATAAACTATTTCCGTCTGCCGAAAAAAAAGAATTGCTAGTGAAATGCCCAGCAGAAAATAATGCTTCGACTGGTGGCGTCCACTTTTTTTCAAAATATTTTGTATAAAAAACTTTAGCATAAGAGTAATCTTTAGCCCACTCACCAAAGAAACATTCCTTACCATTTGGTGAAAAAACAATGCATTGTTCCTTTCTATCAGGGAGGGAAACGATACCGGGAGCAAATATCACAGCTGAATCGCCTGGAGGTGTTTGTCCGAAATAGTCAATGGAGTTGGTTTGTGCTACCGATTTCAAGGAAGTAATTCCTAATAAGGCAACAGCGATCATCATTTTTGTTTTCATTTCACATTTTTTGATTGTTATACTTTTCTTTACAATTTAGGTTTAAGCTATTTAAGGGGTAGCACTCAACCTTGCGCCCAACTTGTTTATATACGAATATTTTATTCGTATAACATGCCAATGTAGGTATGTTATACGAAAGTTTGTTTCGTGATAGCAGGACTTTCAAATTCATTATCAAATTAATAATAGTAACATCTGATGTATCAATTACACAATTCTTCTCAACTTCCACTTGCCATTCAAAAAATAAATGTACATGATAATCAGCTAAAAAGCAAATGATTTTTGTAAGCATTCCTGTTAATAAAAGTGACAAAGTAACAATGTGACAAGGTGACAATGTTCCTGGTGCGGGTGAGGGTACGTTGTTTGTGCGGCGGCTGGGTGTGTTGTCTGAACAAGATTTTAAGGTTTTTTTTAATGGACAGGATGAATGTGTGAATACAGTGACCGTATTGAAAGCATGTGGGTTGCAAACTCACAGCAGCGAAGAGGCTCGGACTGCAAGTCCAGCAGGGCAACAAAAATTATTAGAAAAATCAATAAACTTGTTGTGATGGAAATAGATTTATTACGAATGAATGAATTGCTGTGGGTTGTTAACCCACAGCAGCGAGGGCTTCACTACTGGGCACAACGTGCCGTGCGAAGCCCTATTTATTAGCGGTAGTGGTTTATTCTATTTTAAAACGTCGATAAAATTTACAAATATCTTCAACAAACAAATCAGGTTCTTCCATTGCAGTAAAATGTCCTCCCCGAGGAATCTCTGTCCATTGTATTACATTCAAATTTTTCACTGTCCATTCTTTAGGAGGCAATAAAATATCCTGAGCAAATAAAGCAATACCAGTTGGTACTTCTATTTTACCCATTGGAGGCAAAGAATGTGTGTTCTCATAATACATATTCACGGAAGAATTTAACGTATTCGTTAACCAGTAAATCATTACATTGGTCAATAGTTCATCTTTACTATACGAATTTTCAAGCTGTCCTTTGCAGTCACTCCAAGAACGAAATTTCTCAAGAATCCATGCCGCTGTACCAACAGGAGAATCCGAAAGTCCATAGGATAATGTCTGTGGTTTTGTAGATTGGATAGATATATAGCCAGCTTCTTGAGCCATCCATTGTTGTGCAATCCTTTTATAGGCTATTTCTGCTGCAGATAGTTTACTTTCATCTGATGCCATTAAAAGGTCTCGAATAATACCAACATCTGTCAGATGAATGCCAATTAATAGTTTTGGATGATTTAGAGCCATATAGCGGGTAACTCCTGAACCTATATCTCCACCTGCTGCTGCAAATTTGGTATAACCTAATTTTTCAGTCATCAGTTTTACCCATAATTCGGCTACATGAGCATTATTATATCCACTATGTTCTGGTTTGTTTGAAAAACCAAATCCAGGTAAAGATGGAATAATTACATCGAAGGAATCATTTGGATTGCCTCCAAAACGGGCAGGGTCTGTAAGCTTGTTTATGATTTTTTTATAACGAAGAAAACTATCAGGCCAACCATGAGTTAAAATGATTGGTGTCGGATTTTCCCCTTTTCCTTTTTCCCAGATAAAATGAATATCAATTCCGTCAATTTTGCATTTAAATTGAGAATGACTGTTCAATTCTTTTTCCTGAGCACGCCAGTTATAACCATTCTGCCAATAATCAACAAGGGACTGTAAATAGTCCTTTTTAATTCCTCTTTCCCAGTCTGAGTCTTTTAGTTGATTGGGCCACCGTGTATTGGATAATCTGGAAGAAAGTTCCTCCAATGTACTATCCGGTATTTGGATTTGAAATTTTTGAAGTGTCATTTTAATCCTGAATTTATCTATTTTCTAATATTGTTTTCGATTCCAGCAAAATTGATTGCGCTTTATTTACGGACGTTTCCTTCCATTACCGCTAACGTCTGTGTAAGTTCAAATGAATTATATTTCTCTTATATCGTTCAATTGAACAATACATACCATATCGGGATATATTGTTCAATTGTATACTATTGCTGGTTGAATAATTCATCTGCCGGATTTTTTATACTATTCAATTTACGATTTGAAATATGCATGTACATTTCGGCGGTTAATCTATTTTCGTTCCCTATCCCTCCTTTCCTCAATTTCCAACTTCCGGTACGGGAAATAAATGTAAGAGATAATCAGCTAAAAAGCAAATGATTTTTATTAACAGTTGAAAAGTGACAGGGTGACGGGTGACAAGGTGACAATGTTCCTGGTGCGGATGAAGGTACGTTGTTTGTGCGGCGGCTGGGTGTGTTGTCTGAACACGATTTTAAGGATTTTTTTGATGGACAGGATTACCGTGTGAATACAGTATCTGTATTAAAAGGATGTGGGTTGCAAACCCACAGCAGCGAAGAGGCACGGACTACAAGTCCGCGCCAGCTGGGGTTGTTTTTTCTTCAAACATTTATATTTTTATTCATTTCTAATTTCCAATTAAATAAAGTTTCTGTCTCTCCTGTTTTTATGAAATTATTTTTTTTAAGCACTTTAAATGAAGCCGCATTTGTTTTGTCAGTCGAAGCAATTATTGTTTTTACCTTTATCTGAGTTTCAACCCAATCGATAATTCCCCTTACAATTTCTGTCATAAATCCTTTATTCTGAAATTCGTCATAGGTTCCATAACCAATTTCTATTTCTCCATCTGCGTTTGGTTCTCCATACATACATATATCGCCGACCATTTTATTTTCAGTTTTTGAAATCGCTATCCATATAGTTGAATACAAATAATCTTTTTTTGTGTCAGCTACATTTGGAAGTATTGTTTTTTCAAGAGCTTCTTTAAGTTCAGGCGAAATTGTCCTTGATGTCTCATTTAAGTTCAATTCAGTCTCCAATGAGTTATCTGAATTTACATATTTCAGTAGCTGATTATATGTAAGTGGCTTTAAAATAAGTCGTTCTGTTTCTACCATTTTATTTTCCCGTATGATAATGTGTCGCGCTTACAATAACCGCTAACATCTGCACAAGTACAATTGAACGATATTTCCCTTATATCGTTCAATTGTATGGTCGTGTTAAGTAAATAATTCATCTACAGGATTTTTTATACTATTCAATTTACAATTTGAAATATGCGTGTACATTTCGTTGGTTAATCTATTTTCGTGCCCTATCCATCCTTTCCTCAATTTCCAACTTCCGGAACGGGAAATAAATGTAAGGGATATTCCGGTAAAAAGCAAATTTTAAGAGGTGACAATGTAAACAGGGAAAATAAAAGGGCACGCGAAAGTATCCCGACCGCAATATGTGGGGAGCTCGTCAGCAGGCGAATTGCGAACTAAATTGGCTGAAATTGATTTACAAGGTAACGCTTTTCAAATGTGTGAATCATATAACATATTTACAATATTATGTAATACTATTCCTTATAGAAATGCTCACCTTTATTACATAAACGAAAACATTAAAATTCAACAATCATGGGAAAATTTGAAATTTCTAAAAGAGTAGACGAAAACTTCATGTTTAATCTAAAAGCTCCAAACGGAGAGATTATAATGACGAGCCAGGGCTATACATCAAAATCGGCTTGCCAAAACGGGATAGAGTCCGTTAAGACCAATTGCTCTAAAAAGAAAATGTTCGTTTCAGAAGTAGCTAAAGACGGTAGTTATTATTTTAATCTGACTGCTGCTAATACGCAAATTATTGGCACAAGTCAAATGTACACCTCAACGCAGGGGCGGGATAATGGAATTGCTTCCGTAAGAAAAAATGCACCCAAGGCAGAAATTGTTGATTTGAGTGTCAATTAATATTACTTCATATGCAGTGACCTCTCGTTGGTGGTCACTACTTAAATGCTTTTTATCTCTTTCCAGAAAACTTCTGCTCCATTTATCATAAAGATTGGGATTGATGTTTGCATGACGGTATAGGGAGGCTATTGGAAAAAAACGGACAACCTGACCACTTCGGACCGACTCTGATTGATCGGGCAGATGCTTAGATATCCTTGGGTATCCCTGATATGACTCATTATGGCGAAGGGTGGAATAAACAACAACAATTCTGTATAAAATAAGGTAGCTAGTTCTATGATCTAACTATCTCTTTTTTGGCTCATCTGTGGCTGAATGTTATATTGTTAGCGGGTTGTGCTTTATATTATATAATCAATATCTTTTTTATTTATATGAAGATATGTCAAATAAATAATATCGTCTGTTATCTGATAAAATATCGTAGTTTGTTTACTTAAT
>CAVVIO010000039.1:0-88930 GCA_963748095.1 uncultured Bacteroidales bacterium | reverse complement strand
TTTTTTTTTGTTCCGGTTTCAGGTTGGTCTTGCTAATAATCATGAAAACCCAAACTGCATTATCTGTCAGACGAGAAAACCAACCTTTCTTAAAAGTCAGTTTATTTGAAAAGATTGATTCTTTGTAATCTAGTTTGTCAAACATCTTTAAATGGTTATTCTAATCAAATGGTTCTTTAGGTAAAGCTAATAAATTCTTAATATACCGTTCATTGTTATATGGCTTTCCATATTTCATAACATCAAATAACTCAACAGCTAAACATTGTCCAATCATTTGTCTGGT
The DNA here is from genome assembly GCA_963748095.1 of uncultured Bacteroidales bacterium. Lineage (GTDB taxonomy): Bacteria > Bacteroidota > Bacteroidia > Bacteroidales > UBA10428 > CAVVIO01. The sequence continues at coordinate 88,644 of CAVVIO010000039.1, read as the reverse complement.
TTGAAAATCATCAAATCCTTGTTTTTGCAATCTATCAAATGTTACTTTCGTCTCAGGTGGGTCGTTATCCCTAAGTTGATTTTTTATTATCTCAAAAATCTGTTCTCTTAATTTTTCATTTGTCTCCATAGTTGCAGGATTTCCTCAGTATGCGGCACAACAATTGTATAAACGAATGTCCTAACATTCGTTTATTTTTACTTTGTCGGTGAGGTAGATGCCATCCCTGAATGCTTATACCTTTGTGGACTAAAGTTAATGGCATCCATTAAATTATCCAAAGGATTTTCTGTTTTTTCATTGTTCAACCCTGCCACATGGGTATAAACCTCCGTAGTCTTACTGCTTTCGTGCCTCAACAAAACCTGGATGATTCTTAAATTAACTCCATCTTCCCAAATTGCTAATTCATTTTCCCAGTACTGAATAAGTGATGCTTTACTTATAAAAACTTTTCCATTAGGAATCCCGAAACAAATCTCCTTTGTTGGAATGTTCTCCGTTTGAATAATTTCTAAATTGTCAACATCAATTTCAACAGTCAAATCCTGTCCATACAAAAACGGAATAATCAGGGTCGTAATAAATGTAAAAATTAGCTTTCTAATCATATCATTAGGTTTGATTTGTACCTCGGTCTTTGCATTAGCTACAAAATAACGATAAACACACCAGGCAGGCCTGCTTGCTGCCAGGCAAGTTGTGTTTATGCTAATGTTTAGCTTTAATGCTGACCCGAAACCAAAAACACGAATAATGAGAAAAAATTGAATAAATTAAATCTGAAATTGAATAAAGAAAATAATTGCTAAATGAAAAATACAATACAAATTTTCATATTTTAAATTATTTACAATATCCATTATTGCTATTAGCAATGTATTCTTTCGTTAAACCTTATTTTAATGGAATGAGATATTTAATTGAAAACATTAGTATTGTATTTGAAAACTATAATTATTTATTAATTTTTATGGGATTAGCAATTAGCTTTTCATCACTTCATCACACAACAAAGACTTCTCTTAATTTCGAGAAGAAAATATGGGAAAACCCAAGAAAAGGGAAAAATGTAATAATTATGATTTCCTTGACAACTTTTTTTATATTAGCCTACGGGATTTTTGGGTTTTTTATTACAAGTAATGAAAAGCTTAAGGAATTATCTTATGGAGCTATCGTTTCAGGAATTGGACTTATTGGACTATTGAAAACAGGAGTTGAAATTTTTGATAATCATAGAATGGATAAAAATACTACAATCAAAAATGTATAACCGTTGGCTTTAATGCCAAACCGAAATCAAAAAAATACGAATAATGGAAAAAAAGAATTTATCTGAGTTAACTGATGAGCAACTAATCGTCGAAAAAAATAAACTAAAAAAATCAAATATAATAAATGCCATGGTGATTGGATTCCTTGCAAGCATTGTTGTGGTAGGAATTATTTCATCTGTTATCACGAAAAAATTCGTAGCACTGATACCATTACTATTTCCTGTTTATTTTATATACAGAATAGTTAGTAATTCTAAAAAAAATAACGAACTAGAGTTAATCTTGAAAGAAAGGAAACTGAATTGAAAAATTTGAAATACTGAATAAACGAATTGGCTCCGTGTGCAGGTTGAAAGTTCATCACTTTTAATCCCACACTACACCTACACAAACCATTTGTGCTTCATTATAACCGACCAATAACCAAATATGAAATTATTTAGGCGAATAAGGGGAAATCTACTTTCCGAAGGGAAAATGATAAATTATCTGAAATATGCTTTTGGAGAAATTATTCTTGTGATGATTGGTATTTTATTAGCTCTACAGGTTAATAATTGGAATCAGGAAAGAAAAAACAACATTTTAAAAGAATCCTATCGGAAAAATTTAATTTCTGACTTAAACACGGATCTTGAAAATTTAGATCATCTTGATTCCATAAATACATTTGCCGAACAGGAGGGGTTATATCTCGGCAACTTTTTGAACAATACCTTAACGGAAATAGACACTTTAAGACTCACCAAATCTATATTTTATTGTGGATTTGTTCCAAATATCACGATTATATCCTCAACCTATAATGACTTAATAAATACTAATAATATTAACTTATTTAAGGATATTGAGATAAAAAGACTTTTAGATGACTATTATATTAAAAATAACTGGACTCAGCTTTTTAACAACCGCATCCTGAAAACAGCTTGGTATGACTATCGTGATGAAATGTTAAAATTTCATAGCCCTCTTCTTTATAAGGATATTTACGCCTCGAATGATTTAATTGAATTAGATGATTACACGAAGTATCATGTAGAGTGGAATGACATAAAGAAAAACAGGTATTTAAAAACGCAAGTTGGAATGATGGGAGCCTACAGAATACAAATAAGGAATGACATAAAAAGTCATATTAAAAAGGCAAAAACTATATTGAATTATTTAGAAAAATCAAATTCACGAAAGCACAACAAATTGTAAATTGCATTGCGGGGTTCGTGGAGTGTCGTTCGCCGGATTCTCGCAACATCGTTCTGTCCTGCCGGACAGGAACAAGCTCCATCTGGTACAGGCATACAGTAAAAAACAAAAAACCGGTTCATCTACCTAAGGCAGATAGACCTTTTTTGTTTTCGGGCCACTCCACTGATCACTGATCACTGATTACTGACTTACTACTCATCTCTCAACTTTCCCGTCCATCAAATAATCCGTTAAATCGTGTTCAGAAATCCAGCAATCTCGCTCTTTAAATCGTGTTCAACTCGCCTCTTCGCCCCATCGCCCCATCGCCCATTCGCTCCCTCGCCTTCATCCGCACCAGGAACATTGTCACCTTGTCACCCGTCACCTTGTCACCTTTCAACTGTTAATAAAAATCAGTTGCTTTTTAGCTGATTATCATGTACATTTATTTCCCGAACTCAAAGTTTGAAATTAAGGAAAGTTGAGATAAGACTATAAAATATAATTAAGGTGTGCTTTACATCCCATATGAGGTTGTAAAGCACACCTGATTTTAAAACTATATGGAAAATAAACACAATACGTTTATAAACAAGTTGGCAGTAATTGTAAAAAGACAGAAACGACAGACATACATACAATAAAAAACGTAAATTTGAAAAATGGGGAATTAGCTTAATTGGTAAAGCCAGGGCACCGAATTAAAATTGACCACCACCTCAAAGACATTGCCCAGGATGTAGGTTCGAGTCCTGCATTCCCCTCTAAATAAACTATGAAACAGTCACAGGCATATAAAGACTTCAAAGAGCAGATACAAGAAATTTTTAATTTTGCTGTTTTGGTGACCTTAAGTGTGCCCGTATTGAAACAAAATTTAAAACTATTCAACGACAAGAAAATTAAGAGACTTCCAGACCCTGATTATTTTGAGCCGTCAGTAGTTTATGAAATATCTGATGAAACTATATCTACACTAACAGAAAAAGGATTATCGGCTGAAAAAATCGAGAAGCTAAAATTATTACTAAACATTCCTATAAATAGTTCAGAATTTAAACTTAGAGTTATTGATGCAATTGGAGAAACAGACTATAAAACTTACAGAAACGATATTAAAAGACAATCAAAAAACTATTCTGAAAATATTAGCAATTGCACGACAAACTACCAATCAAAATTAGCTACTTATCTATATTTTTCTACATTCTCATACTTCGAAGCTTTTGTTATGGATATTGCAATTGAACTTACAAATTCCATTCAGACAGTTGACAGAGAACAATATTTAATTGACTTCCAGCCTGACCAAGAAACCTTATCAGACTTAATAAAACTCAACAAAGACTTTGACCCTAGAAAAATTGACAGATATAAAAAGTTTTCAAAAAAGCTCAAAAATCAAGGGTATATAAATTCGGAGAAACTTTTACTTTCTTCATTGCTTGACATTTACAACAATAAGATTAACAACCTTAAAGCAAATGAAATCCCGACATTTTTGGAGAAAACTTTATTGTTCAAAATGACAAAAGATGAATCGGATACTTTTCACTCAATTCGTGACAATAGAAATAAAATAGGACACGGAGCAAAACATTTTAATCCGCATTTGAATGACGTAATTAATGCAAACAAATTTTTCAAATCATTAAGCGAAAGGATTGATAAGCATGTAACGCTATACTTTTTCAAGATTAAAAACTATATGGACGAATGATAACAACTACTGCCAACACACAATATAAAACAGTTGGGGTTCAGTGGTTTGCGAGGCTTTGGTTCTCGCATCAGCGTTTTCCTCGGTGGATACAGAACGCACTCCGAAAACCCAACCGTTTCATATTGTCAACCGTTACCTGCAAGGCTATGGCAGCACCGTCACTCTGGATTGAATAGATTTGTAAATATGACTTTTGATTAAACAAGTATATTTTCCTGTTCAGCATAATGATTAGGCGATTCAGCAATTCATTTTTTTATTTGGTTATTAATTGAGTTTATTTTGATTCAATTAATATTTAACCAAAATGAAATATAATGAAAACAAATTCTTTAACAATTATCGTAATAATTGTAAGTTTAATTATTAGTGCCAGTTCTTTATTTGGTCAGAAATCCATCAAAGTTAAAGGTCTCAAGGAAAGTCTACCAAAAATTGAACTCAAAGAAAAAACACCTCAAAAGTACTTATTGGTTATGTATAATCAGAATTTTGATATATATGGAAATCCCGGAAGTAAGTCAAGAATTACTGCGGAATATACCCGGGGATTTAAGAATGACTCTGTAAAATGGAATAATGTTAGAATTGCTCATTCCCAAAATTTTAATGAAATATTTACCGAAGGTGAAAAGCAAGATTATATGAAAAATTATTCTTATGTGGTTTCTAAAGAGATGGCAAATGGAACATTTTTTAAAGTTACTTCCGAAACAGACCTTCAAATGAAAACACTTGCATGGGATATGTTTACTTATGAAATAATTGCATGGAATTCCTGGGATTCATTAAAATTAAATACTGAATATCAGGCCAAAAAAATTAATACGAAACTACAGGTTGAGGGATTAGGAACCATTGAAAATAAAGATATGCTGATTACCTGGGCAGGAGTTACAAAAGAGAACGGTAAATTGTGTGCTATAATTCAATTCAACTCCATGAACAATCCACTAGATTTTAATACAAATAACACCGAAATAAAAGGAAGGACCCATTTTTGGGGTAATATCTATGTGTCCTTATCCGATAAGCAAATAGAATACGGTGAATTACACGAAGATATTGTAATGGATGTTATAATGAATGGACAGGAACCAGGCAAAAAAGCTTATACTACAAGAAAACTTACTCTCGAAAAAATCCGTTAAATTTATAGTCATGAAGAATAAAGGAATAAATGTTCTATACCTTCAAAAAGGTGTAGCTGTGCAAATAGTATTGATTCTTTCTTGTATTGCAGCCGGTATTGCTTGGGGATATTTTAACAATTATTTACAGGATACTATCCAATTAATTGGCACTTGTATAATTATATTTTTCGATATGGTAATTGTTCGTTTAGTTCTCCGTTGGTTCAATAAACTAAATAAAAAATATGCGCAAAGGTTCATTGAAACGAGTACTGTAAAAAGGACAGTATGGATGAATCTTATAGGGTTATTGTTTTTTTATGTTCTTTTTATAGCAACAAACACACTTGGAGTGATATTATGGGTAATTGGTTTATACTTGGTAAAAGGTTGGGGGTTTCCCGACTTTATGAAGATTTTTATTGAAGGCCAGGTAATTTTTCAGGTTATAAAGGTTACTGCTATTGCTCTTTTTTTTACCATACCAATATTTTTATTTCAGAAATGGGTAGAAGCCATAAAAAAAGAATTCAAATTGAAGGAACAAAACCTCATTTTCCAAAACGAAACTTTAAAAAGTCAGATAAATCCCCATTTCTTATTCAACAGTTTAAATACACTAACTTCTCTGATAAATAATGAGGTTGAAATAGCAAACCGGTTTGTTGGAAAATTATCGCTTATATATCGATATATACTTGACAATTCAGCCAAAACAAAGATTCCTCTGAAAGAGGAAATGGATTTTATAAGGGATTATTTTTATATGCATCAAATAAGAAATGAAGGAAAGATTAATCTTAATATTGATATCAAAGAAAATGAATATGATGTATGAAATATTACCTGTATCGTTACAGCTTTTAGTTGAAAATGCCATTAAACACAATATGGCAACACTCGATAAACCTTTGATAATAAATATCTATATTGAAGAACAAAATATTGTAGTTAAAAATAATATCCAAAAAATGGCAACACAAGTTGATTCTACAAACATAGGACTCAAAAATCTAAAAGAACGTGTAAGGCTGGTTACAGGAAAAGAAATTGTCGTAGCAGAAACAGGGAGGCTATTTTCTGGTTAAAGTACCTCTATTATAATGAATGTTTTAATAGCTGAAAATGAAAAGCCTGCCATTGATGAGTCTTGGCAGTCTTTTAAAGAAAATTGATGATAGGCAGTTAATATTGCTGGGACTACCGAATCGGTTGAATCAACAATTAACTGGATTCAAAGTAATCCCAATCCCGATTTAATATTTATGGATATTCAGCTTGATGATGGCCTGTGTTTTGAAATCTTTGAAACCATTAAGCTGGATATTCCTGTTATATTTACGACAGCATACGACCAATACATGCTTTCAGCTTTTAAAGTGAATAGTGTAGATTACCTGTTAAAACCAATTGAAGAAATTCCCTTGCGAAATGCAATTGATAAATTTAAGACTATTCATTACAAAGCATCGATAAGAAACGATGTGATAAAACAGGTATTGAATGAACTGAACAAAGGGTATAAAAACCGGTTTTTGATTAAAGTCGGAGAACATTACAAGTCAATCCCAGATAACGACATATCCTGTTTTTATATATTGGAAAGGGCTGTTTTTATCAGGACTTCTTCAGACAAAGATTATACAGTAGATTATTCACTCGATAATTTGCAAAAAATGATTGATCCTGAAAAGTTCTTCAGGATCAACAGAAATTGTATTATAAATATTAATGAGATAAGTGATATTCTGAACTATTCATCAAGCAGATTGAAAATTAAATTGAAAAGTAACAAACCCATTTATGATATTATTATAAGTAAAGATAAAGTTAGAGAATTTAAAAAGTGGATAGATAAATGAAAAATCAATAAAGCCCCCAGTCTCGTCGTAGTTTGCAACTACGACGTATTATTAGTTTAAGGTCCCTCTAGTTCCAAGGTTACAGTAAAAAACAAAAAACTGGTCAAGTGTCACACTTGGACCTTTTTTGTTTTTTGGTTTAATCCCGGCCCCCGGCAGTCCGTACATTCTAATCGTTATCCCGTATGTGCGTATTTGGCGGTATTGTAAAATTTCGGGGGTACAAATCGTATTTCCGGTACTGTTATCCGTATTTTTTCATCCCGAACCGTATAGACCCGCCACCAACCGTTTTTTTCGGTACCACGGTTTGTTGTAATACTGTTTTATTCATTTTTTCTGTTATTACAGTACGCTGTAACAATGCGGCAACCGAATAATTCTGTTCCCGAAACTTCCGGAAGCGCTGCCGTTCATTTTTTTCGATATTACAATGCATCGTAATGCCCCCGCATCCGGTTAAAATTGAATCAATAAGTTTCAGTATACACTTTTATTCAGTTACCGGCAGGTTACAACGTTTCGGGGCCGGAAAAAATTGGTTGGAGGCGTATCCATACGAATTGAACAGGAAAAATGAATGAACCGGATATTCTTACACAGAATATACCGGCCCGTTATCACTTAATTATTGACCAACAAATTATTTATCATATCAAAAAAACAGGATAGAAAGACAGGCGAACAGGAACTGTAAACTCTGAAAATAGTACTATAGCTAAATACAAAAACACACGTTACAATACATTAAATTAAATTGTTCCTGTTCACCTGTATGTGTCAGACGATTTTATCAGGCTGCGTCTTCTTCTTCGTTTTCTTCAGCTTCCGAATTATCTGCTGAACGGTGTGAGTAAATCTCCGGGAACAGCATTTCGGCAAAGTCCTTTCCGAATTCGGCAGCAGCCTCATGATAATTACGGGCATAACGTTTGCGCAGGTTGTTTGTGAAAATTTGCTTTTCTGGAATTTATATTTTACATTTAGTTGCTGAATAGGGAGTTGGAGGTTGGGGAAGTAGAGACAGGGTACGAAAGTTTAAAAACAGCCGAAATGTACATGTATATTTTAAATCATGAATTGAAAAACTATAAAAAATCCGGCAGATGAATTATTTACTTAACACAACCATACAATTGAACAATACATGCCATATTGGTATGTATTGTTCAATTGAACGATATAAGGGAAATATCGTTCAATTGTATTTGCACAAATGTTGGCTACTATAATATAACTGAAATTGAGATTAACCGGTTACTTTAACATTAATAAAAACACTATGAAAATTAAGATCTTATTCATATTGGGAACAATAGTATGTGGAAATTTAGTACAGGGGCAGCAGCATTCAGATTATTTGTTAGGAATCAGATTATCATCCGGTTTGTCAAAAATGAACAGCAACCTGATTGATTATGACAAAAAATTCGGATATTCTGCTTCTTTTACTTTCGAATATTTATTGAATAATCATTTTTCAGCAAAAGCTGAACTGGGATATGAAAGAAAAAGTTCAGGTGTTGAAATTATACTCGTTGATAATTACATGGTTTATCAGACTACCATAGAAGCGAAAATTAATTATGATTATTTGACTTTCCCGGTATACGGAAGCTACAGAACCAATGGTAAGGTCAGGTTAATAATCGATCTCGGAACCAATATGGGATACCTGGTCAGTCTAAAAACCAAATCAGGCAATTCAGATGGTGTTGAAATTGTATCTAATAATATGGCTAAAGGATCAAACCGATTCGATTTTGGACTTTTAGGAGGAGCAGGAGCAGGATTCCCGGTGAATGATCATTTAGGTATAAACCTGGGAATTAGGGGTACCGTAGGAATTTTAAATTTAATTAAGCATCCGGAGAATAAAACGAGGATAAAAATAAATACTGTCGGTTTATATATTGGGATGACTTATAAAATATAATTCATTGTCCCCATCCGGTGCGGTACCGATCGTGATCCCCCCGAAGATGAGGGTTTACAACCCACATCCTGTTCTTTAAATCCGGATTAATGCTATATACCGGTTAACCGGAACATTTGTTTTTTACATAATAATTGTTACATTTAAAACATTATTGGCAACGGAAACCCGGAAAAGTGCGGTAAGCTCAAAAAGTATTAAAATATCAGAAGAATGATTTATTCAGACAACATTATACAATGGCACAATGGAAATATCTTTCAATTGAGCTTGCACAGATGTTGACGTTCATTGAAGCGAGTCATACAGCAACTTGTAAGATTGAAAAAAACTGATTTTTATATGACTAAAACGATTAAAATTTTAAAAAATGAATAAAAGACAAAATATTTCCACGTTACCATTGCTGATAATGGTTTTGTTTTTAGTATTTGCAAGTAGTTGCCAGAAAGATGACAATGAGTCTTCATCAAGTAATTCAACAGCCGTGTTTAATCCTGATGTAATTTATGGTACAATGACAGATCAGGATGGCAATGTGTATAAGACAGTAACCATAGGCACACAAACATGGATGGCTGAGAACTTGCGTACCACTACATACAATAATGGAACTACCATACCAAATATAACCAATGTAAATGAGTGGGCCTCTTTAATTACAGGGGCATATTGCAACTACAATAATACAACCAGTACAGATACTATTACTACTTATGGTAGATTGTATAATTGGTATGCTGTAAACACTGGAAAACTTGCGCCCGATGGATGGCATGTGCCCACCAATGAAGAAGACTATCTCCCTTAACGAACATTTAGGACGCTACGACTATTCAAAAACCCTTGATACTATGAGATTTCCATTCGAGATTACTTATAAGTTAAAACTTGTTGGCGATATAGAAAAGTTTGCAACTTCAGATATATTGGATTTCGTTAGAAATGACTTTAAAAAATCAGGCGCTGATTCAGTAAGAGTAATAAAAGACACAGTATTTGCAGAAAACAGATTATTAGAAATCAGAATTAGACCTGGATTAAACTGGAATCGATGGATTGGTATTGGATATGCTAAATTGCAAATAGTTGAGCTTGATAATTCTCGATATGCGATCTATTCATTTAATCTCACAAGAATTCTTTTCATAGGAGCATTAATGGGTATTTTCATTGGATTTCTGACTCATATTTATTGGATTGGACTAATTACATTTGGAGTATTAGGATTACTTAATTGGTTGACGAAACTTATTCAACATTGGGCAAGTTTAGCTATAGTACTTGAAAATTTGAAAAATGAATCAAGAAAAAAATTGATACCTAATAACTTGGAGAGGTGATTTTATAAGCTAATATATAGTAGAGATTTTTATATTTAAATGAAATAAAAAAAACGGGCTACAATAAACAGGGCTTCACACGGCACGTAGTGCCCGGTAGTGAAGCCCCGGTTGAACAAAATCACGCGGGCAGGTTACTGATTTGTTACAGGAGTCTTGGATTTTTTTTTAGGGATTTATGTTTTACATTTAGTTGCTGAAGAGGAAGTTGGAAGCTGGGGAAGCAGAGATTAGGTACGTCAATCTAAAAACAACCGAAATGTATACGCAGATTTCAAAACAAGAATTGAAAAATATAAAAAATCCGGCAGATGATTTGCTTGATAATAAAATAGATAAGGTGTGCTTTACATCCCATATCTGGACGTAAAGCACACCTTATTAAAAAAGTCGCTAACCATTCTGATTCCTAATTCATGAAGTTCATCGGAAACACAGGTTGCCACAAGATTTCTTCCGTTTTTTGAAGGATATCAGTGTTGATTAATGGATAAAATGTCGCGTATCTTTCCAGCTTAACAGACATGGTCCGGAAAGGTCAAAGTCGTATGATTTTTTTCGTTTCCAAATACGCTCCTGCGTCTATTTTATAAAAATAGACTCCGCCAGATAGAATTTTTGGTGTATACTTCACCTCATGCTTTCCGGCAGCATATTCCTTGTGAGTGACGGTTTCTATTTTCTCACCGGAGAAATTAAATACTTCAATGTTCACTATTGCAGATTTTTCCAAATAAAATACAATGGAGGTTTCTGTGCTGAACGGATTGGGATAATTATAGGTAGAAAATGGTGAATACCCTCTAGCATGGCTCACTGTTGAAGTCGCTTCTACCGGACTTAAAAATACATTATCGATAATTACATTTTCAAGTGAACCTCCCAAATCAAACCCAAAACGTGCATCTGTATCCGAGGGGTTTTCCATGCTAAAGGAGTAGTCAAAGGTATTCCTCCTGTCGGAAAGGATGAATTTATTTTCCCCGCTATACACCGTCCAGGGGTCAGCATTCAATCCGACAAAAGCAGCTATTTCGCGCGTTCCCGATGCATAGGCATCAAATGATACCGTATAAGATTTACCTTGTTCAATTGTTAAACCAGCCTGTCCAAGATAGATATCCCAGGGATTAATACCCCCATTACTAATACTTACGGACGATTCACCATTAACTACCTCCATATTAGCAACAGCCGGAGAATAAATTTGAAAGATCCATCCCTCTTTTTTCTCATCAAAGGAGGCATTCGAAAGTTGATTTATGGTCGTTTCGTTGGCCGTCTGAAGTTGGAAATCGTCCAGGTAGTATATCCCCGAATGATCGCCCATGCTAATGTTATATAGCACGGGAACGCTAGCCGGTACGGAAAAACTGAATTCATATTTGGCCCATGTATTTGTAAGCTGCGCCGTTTTTGATCCATATACTGTAAAATTGGCTGAATGAATGACACCTGCAGCTACTTCACCGGTTCCGGCTGTAGATTTCCCCCAGAAAGATGCATAATAGGTTTTGCCTGCTTCCAGATTGATATTTCCCTGCGATAACTGTGCGTCCCAACTATTTGCGCTGGGTGTTTTAACTTCAATATAAACCGATTTTTTGCCATCCTGCGCATCATCCCCGGTCCAAATAAAATCAGCTTCGGCAGGGTATGCTGCTATGCTCCAATATTTCACGCCCTTTTCAAAACTGCCGTTCATCAAGAGATTATCCGTGATTACGACGGGATATTTTCGGTAGTCAGCCCCATCATACCAATCAATGGTACCGCCAAAAATACCCCAGTCCACCTCAATTTCCGAACTTTGCTGTCCACTGGAAATCTGAGCCTGATTGGGGGTTGTCCAGTCGTATCCATTCATACCCCCGGGAGCAACATACTTTGCATGGCTAGCATTGCGAGGGAGGAAGTCGGGACCACAAATTGAAACATCCTCGGGATATTGGTATACCCTTACATAGTCAACCTCCATCACTGCCGGGAAAACGGTGGTTTCATCCGGATTACCTACCCATCCACCTCCTACTCCTTGTGCCAGAATCAAATAAAAGGGCTGATCGAAGGGCCAGGTCTCAAAGCCAACATTGGTATTTGTGTGTGTGAAATACTTTTGATCGTCCACATAGAAATCAATTCTTTCCGGGGTCCAATCGATTGCATAAACATGAAAGGCAGATTCTGAATCGGTAACCTGGATACTTCCTCCGGAAGGTGATCCACTCCCAGTATAATAACTATATTGATAGGTATGGCAGGTGCCAAAAATCTTGTCCTGGTTTGTAGGATGCTCCATAATATCGATCTCGCCACCCCAGGGCCACCATCCATAAATATCATTTTCCGGCAACATCCAAAAGCCAGGCACAAAACCAGTGGTTTGCGGCAATTTTATACGGGCTTCGACCCTCCCATGCCGCCAACTGAGTTTGCCCTTTGTACTTAGATGTGCCGCCGTATAGTCGAATCCCTGATAGGCTTCCTCGAGGGCAATAATTTTCAACACACCATCTTCAACCCTGGCATTTTCGGACCTGTCGGTAAAGAAATGGAGCGTTTCGTAAGTAGGCCCAACTTCAAAACTCCATACGGATTGATCAATGGTAGTTCCAACAAATTCATCGGCCCATACCAATATTCTGTCATTGGCACAAAGGTCTATGGAAAAGAGAATTAAAATAAACAATGCGGAAATCACCCGTTTTAAATGCTGTTTGGCTGTATGTTTCATGCTGGATAATTTGTTCAAATTAAAGAATCGGAATACTTTGTCCATTTTAACGGACAAAAGATAATTCTCATTAATAAAATAAGATTGTACCTGCCTTCTCCTGATTATCCTTGCTGAGTAAATAAAAATAAGCCCCAGAACCTCCTAATAATTTTTTACGGATTACCATTTTGTCGTTAAAAATCGGTTCATAAACTAACTGACTATAAAAGTAATAAAGTTACGAACTATATCTGACGATTTTAGCTTGATAAAAAGTATAATCAGTTGTCAATTTCTCTATTAATTATTTCGATAAGTTCCTTCGACATCAGCATCATGGCTTTAACTACTGATTTATTATTTCAGATTCAAAGACTTCCATTGCAAAAACCAAACATATTGTAAAAGGAGCAATAAGCTATATCTTTTATCAAACAATTTGTTAGACAAATTGTTATAGGAATGTTGTAGCCGGGTAATATTCAATAACCGATGTATTCAATTTTTCTCTTAATACTATAAACAAATTATTATGAATAGCTACGATTTATATAACTCAAATTCCCAAATTTTCAAGCAGTTTACGCTCAAAGACACTCTTTTTGTACATTATAACTGTCCGCAAAGAGAAAAGATCCTGCAATTATACTCTCAACACAATCAATTTCTGTTTACGTTAAGCGGAAAGAAAAATTTTATTCATGGAGATGATACGTTTTTTGCTACAAAAAATTCAACATTTTTATTGAAAAGAAGTGCTTTTTTACAAGAGTTGCCGGATGATTATACTGGCTTTGAAGTCCTGGTTTTTTACATTAAAGATCATTATCTAAAAACTATTTTTGAAGAGTACAGACCTTATCTCCCACTAAAAAATCTACCACCCATATCCGAAAATATGTTCATTCAGTTTGATGTTAACGAACAAATATATTCAGGCTATCAAAGCATGATTCCCTATTTTGAGCGAAAAAATATGGTGCCTGAAAGTATTTTGGAGGCAAGGTTCAAAGAACTAATGTTCAATATTTTAACACATCCGGCAAACCGGCAGGTGCTTTCTTATATTCATAATATTGCAGATGATATCAAAACCCCGATCTGGGAAATAATGGAATCAAATTATATGTACAATTTAAAAATAGCCGAATTTGCCAGTTTAGCCAATAGGAGCGTGGCTGCTTTTAAACGTGATTTTGAAAAACACTATCATACCACACCAGGAAACTGGATTATAGAAAGAAGAATGAAACGAGCTAAGCTGTTAATAGAAACAAGCCATAAAACAATTGGAGATATCGCTTTTGAAAGTGGGTTTGTGAACATGTCTCATTTTAGCCGGGTATTTAAAAATAAAATAGGGTTCTCCCCATTGGAATATCGTAATCAATTGATCAAAAATTGAAAGCTTGGTCAAATAGAAAAGTAATTGAGCTTCAGAGCAAAGTGGGTTAAATACATTCCTCTTTATTTTGTAGAGAAATAGTTAATGTTTAATTAAATCTTTACAATTATGGAAAAAGTATTCGATCCGGTACATTATAAAAGTACCACAAGAGAACAATGGCAAACAGCAGCTGAAGCATGGCATAATTGGCATCCAACACTAAATACCTGGTTAGGACCTGCAACTAACCTGATGCTGGATATGGCTAACGTAAATGAAGGACATCGAATTTTGGATGTAGCAGCTGGTGCAGGGGAGCAATCAGTTACAGCTGCTAAGAGAGTTGGTCCAAATGGATATGTATTAGCAACAGATTTAGCACCTAACATACTTGAATATGCCTTATTATTAGCTTCTGAAAAAGGGCTCAATAATATTGAAATAAAAGAGATGGATGGTGAAAATCTTACGGTTCCGGACAATTCGTTTGATACAGTAATTTCAAGAGTTGGATTAATCTTTTTTCCTGATCAACAAAAAGCATTAAAAGAAATGATGCGGGTTGTAAAACCAGGTGGCTATGTTGCAGCAATAGTGTATTCAACTGTGGATAAAAATAAATTCTTTTCTACTCCTGTTTCAATTATCAGAAGACGGGCACAACTTCCACCTCCATTGGCAGGGCAACCTGGACCCTTTAGTTTAGGAAATGCCGGGGTGCTGGATGATGCATTTAAACAAGCTGGTTTTACTAATGTGAGGTCACATATTGTGGATGCACCTGTAATTATGCCTACGGCAAAAGATTGTGTTCGATTTGAATATGAGTCATTCGCGGCATTACATCAAATGCTCGGGGGATTATCCGAAGATGAAAAAGCTGCTGCATGGGAAGAAATTCATGTAGAGTTATCAAAATTTGAAAATGGAAATGGGTTTTCAGGGCCATGTGAACTTGTAGTTGGAGTTGGACAAAAACCATTACAATGAGAAATAAAAGCGACCTGACAATACTTTTTGATGGATTAATATAATTAAATTGAAAGGAAATGTAAAATGGAAAGGTATCTTATTGAAGTACCTCATGAAGGTACTGAAACAGCATGTAATAATGCAGTACGTATATTTTTACAAACTGGATCTCACTTTCTTAAACAGGCTGATTGGGGTTGCCATGATGGTGAACATAAAGCCTGGATAATAGTTGAGGTAGAGAACAAGGAACAGGCCCGTCAGGTCGTTCCTTCATTATTCAGATCGAACGCAAAAATTACAAAACTCAATTCGTTCACAAAATTTGAAGAGGAATAAACAGATGACGCATCTAATTTGTCATCAGGCGATATTTTATTAAAAGAAATATTTGTTGTTATTTAATCTGCTGCCAACATTTGATAAGAAGTTGGCCCGGAACCCCGGCCTCATATTTTATCAAATCGTTGGCGGAATAAAAAATTAGTAATATGAATGACATCCAAAAAAAATCAACGGAAAAAGAACTATTCATAAACATTGGAGAGAATAAAGTTGCTTTTAGACCTGAATCGAAAAAATCGATTGATCTTGAAATATTATTATTGAATGTACCATTATTTGCAGTAATAGTTCTCTTTAGTTTAGATTATCTTAACTGGCCACTATTTATGCTATTCTTTTATGCAGTTGCAATGAGGATTTTTATTGGAAATCATGATAGGTATCATGCCGATCAAAGAACACGTCTTCCTCGCTTCTTTGAGATAATTTCGGAGAATTTGGCTGTTGTGGTTACTCCCTGGGACGAACCTTATAATTCTATCAGAAAAAAGCATCTAAGGCATCATGCCACTCATAGTCAAGGAAAATCATCGATACTTGACACAAAAAATGACCCACACTCAGTTTTCGAACATGGAGGAGTAATTCGGGTGTTTTTCTCATGTCTTTTTTATGAGGAAATTCAATTGTTCTTAGACTTTCGTGATGGCAATTTATCAAAGAGCCGATTGTACAGATTTTTACTTTATTTTCCATTGCAGATCGCTTTTATTGTCTTTTTTGGCTGGGCAAAATTTTTAATCGTTTTGCTGGCAATGAGGATCGTAGGTTTTACAGCATGGTTCGTTTTTTCCTGGGTAATACATCAATCTTTTATTTACAAGTTTGGATTTGCAAAACAAGTACCTAAACTATTCAAATGGGTGTTTGCCATAATACATGGAAGAAGGGTTACTGAAGGTTGTTGGCATCATGCTACCCATCACGCCTGGCCAGGTATTCCATACAATCAATTAGATAAATTTGATTCTATCGTAATTCAAAATCCAGATTTGGCCCCGGAGATGAAACCTATTGGGTATTAATTCCTGACACAATGTGGATTTTCACAATATACTTGCTCCAATTGTTTAGTCCGCCGATAGGAAAAAAACCAATAGGAGAACCTCTCAAATCACTGTGTCCCAATAAGACCTGCTCTCTTGACAGGCAATACGGGTCTCTTATTCAGTAGTTTATTATATTTACAGCTTATTCATATACTAGACAGGCTATTATTAAAATTGTTTATATATTTATCATTATCCAAATCCTAAAATGTAATGAAAGAGTCAAATAAATCAATGAATTATTATGCATTCCGTTAAATGCAACTAAGCATAATAAACAGAGCTTCACACGGCACGTAGTGCCCGGTAGAGAAGCCCCGGTTGAACAAAATCACGCGGACAGGTTACTGATTTGTTACAGGAGTTTTGGATTTGTTTTTAGGAGGTAAACAGTTGTTTGCTTTTCAGGAATTTATGTTTTACATTTAGTTGCTGAATAGAGAGTTGGGAGTTGGGGAAGCAGAGACAGGGCACGAAAGTTTAAAAACAACCGAAATGTATACGCAGATTTCAAAACATGTACTAAAAGACTTAAAAGATTCTGCAGATGATTAATTTGATAATAAAGTACACTTAATAAATTGCTATATGAATAATAAACACAATGCGCTTATATAATATTTTGGTACTAATAGCAAAAGACACGAACACACATGATTGATAATTATAAAATTTGCCTGATAACAGGTGCGAGTAGTGGGATTGGATTCGCGATTGCAAAGGCTTTGCATGCGGAAAATTTTAAAGTAATTGCAACTGCACGTAGATTGGATAAGCTCACAGAATTAGGTTTAAGTTTAAATGACATCTTTGCTGGAGATTTAAATTTGTCAGACTTCCAAGATTCAATTGTAGATTATATAATTGATAAATACGGTAAATGTGATTTCTTATTTAACTGTGCTGGAACATTGGAGGTTGGAACTATTGAGGATATTGACATAGATAAATTGACCTCAATGATTCGATTAAATGTAGAAACTACATTTCGATTGACCTATAAGATTCTAAAGCAATTTAAAAAACAAGGATTTGGACATGTTATAAACATATCAAGTGTTCTCGGGACAAAGGTGAGACCAACAGCCGGAGGATATGCTGCTACTAAATTTGCAATGGAAGCATTATCAGAAGCTTTGCGAATGGAATTAACAGGAACTAATATAAAGATTAGTTGTATTGAGCCTGGATTGGTAATGACAGAGTTGCATAATGATTGGAAAGTTCATCCTAAAGAGAGCATGAATATTCATGACCCCTTAACTGTTGACAATATTGTGGATACTGTAAAATTTATAATTAGTCAACCTGACCATATTAGGATTCCGAAACTAATGATTTTACCAAAAGACCATAATATATAAAAGCTACAGCTGCCAATAGACAGGGCTTCCCACGGCACGTAGTGCCCGGTAGGGAAGCCCCGGTTGAACAAAATCACGCGGACAGGTTCTGATTTGTTACAGGAGTTTTGGATTTTTTTTTAGGGATTTATGTTTTACATTTAGTTGCTGAAGAGGAAGTTGGAAGCTGGGGAAGCAGAGATTAGGTACGTCAATCTAAAAACAACCGAAATGTATACACAGATTTCAAAACATGAATTGAAAAACTTAAAAGATAGTTTGATGTTATAGAAATATAAAATAACAAAAGTTGACACTATTTCCGGTATAGGAATATTGTGTGGTTTTATACTACATAAAGACTAATTACAAGCCATTTTAAAGAATACTCAACTATGAGCAAACAAATCATATTAGGAATTTTGAGTTAATTAGGTACGGTAAAGCCACAGCGTCAATGAAAAGGCTACAAAACGGTTTGAGAATGAAAAATGGTTTGACAATGAAAAAAAATGATATAGTTTTTTTACCGATCTTCAAGAAAAGAGAAATTAAAAGCTGACGCAAATTTTGCGCATTATCTTTTCTCCAACACTCTATCCTATGCTTCGTAAAAGTCAAAGAGCAATATCTGGCTAAACATTATTTTAAACTTTTGCAAGGGCAAATTAGGATAAGGTAACGGAAGGCTACATTGTTGAGAAACTGAATAAAACAGAAAATAAAAATTACAAAAATGGAAAATATTGAACGTTTAAAAGTTGCTTATATTATTGATGGGCTAAAAGGCTATATTCTGCCTGATGATAGAACCAAATTAATAAATTCTTTTATAGTGACGCAGAATCTTTATTCTTCTGCTGCGAGAGAAATAACAACAAAGTTGGAGAATCTGAATGATGAATTTAAACATGTAAAAGATCGCAACCCGATCCATCATATAAAATCCAGAATTAAAACTCCCAAAAGTATCATGGATAAGCTAAACAAACTTGGTTGTGAACTCAGCGCCGAATCAGCAAGGAAGAACCTCACTGACATTGCCGGAATTAGAGTAATTTGTTCTCATATTGATGATATCTATGTTATTGCAGACCTACTTACATCACAGGATGATGTAGGATTAATACGAATTTCCGATTATATTAAAAATCCGAAGCCAAATGGTTATCGAAGCTTACATCTGATTGTGACCATTCCTGTTTTTCTGTCAGCTAGTACAGAAATTGTTAAAGTTGAAATTCAGATCCGAACTATTGCAATGGATTTTTGGGCGTCACTGGAACATGAATTGTCATACAAACTGCCCGAAAAGAAAACTGAAGCTATCATACTCGAATTAAAAGAATGTGCTAATATCATTTCTGATATCGATATGAGAATGCAAAAATTGTATAATAACACAATTCTCTCAGAAAGCACTAATAAGTAGAAAAGTGCTTTTCAACAACAGGATAGAACCCCTCTGGTGCAGACATACTGTCCGTGCGAAATTGTACTACCTAATCTACTAATCACGTTGGTCTGAAAATTTAAATATTTTGTTAACCCGAATTATTCATGCAAAAATGCAATGAATTGCATGAATGAGCGATGGGGAATGTAAAGTTTGAGTTGGTGGAAATAGTAAACAGTAGTTTGCTTTTCATGAATTTATGCCATATATTTATTTGTTATTTAGGAAGTTGGATGTTTTGGAAGTAGAGATTCGATATGTAAGACAAAAAACAACCGAAATGTATACACAGATTTTAAAACATAATTTAACAAACTTAAAAGATAGTTTGATGGCCTGGAAATATAAAGTAACAAAAATTGACATTATTTCCGGTATATGGAAATAGTGTGTGGTTTTATATTGGATTCAGATTAGTTGTCTTTAATTAAAAAAAATGAGAATACTACTAACTGGTTCGTCTGGATACATTGGGAAAAGACTTCTCCCTATTTTGGTTGAAAGTGGTCATAATGTGATTTGCTGTGTTAGAGACATAAAAAGATTTACTCCCCCTGAGTCTCTAAAGTCAAGAATTAGTATCATTCAAATTGACTTACTAAACAGAGCCACGCTGGATAATATTCCTATAGATATTGATGGAGCTTTTTATTTAGTTCATTCCATGTCGGCATCTACTGACTATCATTTTCTGGAACAAGAATCTGCTGAGAATTTCAGAAATGCAATGAATAAAACCAAGGTGAAGCATGTTGTTTATTTAAGCGGGATAGTGAATGAATCCGTTTTATCAAAACATTTGGCTTCAAGAAAGAATGTTGAAACAGAACTTCGTAAGGGTAATTATCATTTAACTACATTAAGAGCGGGAATTATTATTGGATCAGGAAGCGCCTCTTTTGAGATAATGCGGGATTTGGTAGAAAAACTTCCTGTTATGATTACGCCTAAGTGGCTAAATACTAAATGTCAGCCAATAGGGATATCAGATGTAATATCAATACTCTCAAAAACAATCCTGAATCACAAGACTTATAATAAAGATTTTGATATAGGCGGTCCTGATATTATGTCGTATAAAGAAATGCTCTTAGCGTTTGGTCGTATAAGAAATTTAAAGCGTTATATTTTTACTATCCCTGTAATGACGCCCAAACTTTCTTCGTACTGGCTGTATTTTGTAACATCAACATCATACAAACTCGCCATTGCACTAGTCAACAGCATGAAGATAGAAGTGATTTGCCGAAACAATGAAATTAATAAAATCCTGGGAATACAACCCATAAGTTACCAAACAGCTTTGACGAGAGCATTTAGTCAAATTGAAAGAAACGAAGTGGTCTCCAGTTGGAAAGATGCTTTTATAAGTAGTGATTTTAATTTTAATATTTCAGAGTTTATTCAGGTGCCATCTTTTGGATGTTATAAAGACACTCGAGAAAGAGCATTCGCTAGTAGAGAGGATTGTATTGACAAAATTTGGAGCATTGGAGGCGAAAATGGGTGGTACTATGGGAACTGGCTATGGAGAATCAGAGGCTTTCTGGATAAGTTGGCAGGTGGTGTGGGTTTAAGAAGAGGACGGACTTCAGAAGATTCTTTAAACACAGGGGATGCATTAGATTTTTGGAGAGTATTGTATGCCCATAAAGAGGAAGGTCGATTACTCCTATACGCTGAAATGAAATTACCAGGTGATGCATGGCTTGAATTTAAAGTCCATGAAAACAAACTGATACAAACGGCTACTTTTCGGCCTTTAGGCTTACTTGGTAGATTATATTGGTTTTCAGTTATGCCACTTCATGGATTTATATTCAAAGGGATGATTAAAAAATTAACTAAACACAATAAACAGGGCTTCACACGGTACGCAGTCCCTCGTGATAAAGCCCCGGTTGAATAAAATCACGCGGGCAGGTTGCTGATATGTTTTTTTGTGGCATAAGCCCTTGGTAGAGAATTGGAAATAGTACGGATAACATGTCAGCACTAGTGGGGAGCGTATCATAATATTTAATAATCTGCCTGGCGGGTTGACAACAATGGGCTCTGAAATGCGTAATGTTTCATACTGTCGCCCGTTTTCAGGACAAGACAAATTTATCTAATGAAATATAATTTTATTAAAAATCACAAATTGTAATAAGAAGTTTTGAGGATACATAATAAAGAAATTCCTAATACACAATTTGGACTATTTGTCTTTTTTTCCGAAAAAAATAATCCCGATTTTAAAATTGATAAATGATGCCTTGACAGGACTTCTCTGGATGAACAGGCCGGATCCCAGGTTAATGGCAAAACTGTTACTGAATATCCTGTATATACCTATTCCGGGATTAATAAAAAGTCCAGGCTCCTTTAAATCGTCAAATATTATAAGAAATCCACCGTCTGCAGAAACATAGGGAATATATCCTGATGTTTTGAGATTGTACCGGAAATCAAGATAAACAGGAGCCGTCACGCCACCGTTATATGCATTTAATCCCAAGCCTATTCCGGTAAGGAACCGTTTATTTATTACATATCCATTGATTGTACTCAGACTATAAAAATACTTTGAATAAGGAACGGAAACAACATTAAGGCCAAATGCACCTCCAAAATCAGTGATATTAACATAGCCAGACACATCATCAGCCTTTCTCAACAGGGAATCTTCAGCCATGGAAACAGAATCAGACTTAATTTTTTCGTTCCGGTCATTAATAATTTCTGCCTGCATGGTTTTGGTTTCTTCACTTTCCTGCATTTGAGTCCTCATGCCCTCAATCTGTTTATTCAGCGAACCGATTATTACATGAAGCTGTTCCTTTTCTCCAGAATATTTGTCCAGTGAATCTTGAAGCAAAGCATTCTCATTTTTAAATTTATTGATATTTTGAGTATTTGATAAATTGGCTGATGCCAGCAGATTATTGCTTTTATGTGATCTGGCAAGGTCTGCGTTCATGTTATTATAATCTGTCTTAAGCGTATCGTAGTTATTTTTGACAAGCCATAATTCATTTGAGAGGGAATCTTTTTCTTTTAAAAAGACTGTTTCCTTTTCATTCAGTTTATCCTTCAGATTATTCACCTGACTACTTTTATTTGCTAATAGAACAGCAAGTACAATCAGGCCGCTGCCAAGAAGTGCACCTCCAAACCACCAAAAGAGAGGAATGGCACGTTTTTTTTCTTTGTTGTTATTGGTTTCCATATGAGAGAATTTACTTAATTAATTATTTCTTTGTTACGGATTATTTAAATCTCTCTTCATCAATTCCTTTGAAAACTAATACATGAAAAAAAGATAAATGAGGATGCCGACAAATATACAATAATGATTGAATATTGAGACATATATAGCAATGATGCACCCTGGTTTTCATCATTATTTCTTTTAACAATCATCTCTGTTATGTAAATATTCATTTTTATTTGACGTACTAAAATAAATCTTCACAAAAATTATAAGATAGCCATGAATGCACGAATTTTAAAAAGCGGCATAAAATCTCTGCGCTCTTGGTGCAAGGTAGTTTACATATTTCGTTGACATACATATTTTTATAAAAGTCCCCGAAAAATATCTGCCGGCACAAATGGATACCCCACACCTTCTTGTAGTATGATTCTACGACTACCTGTTTTAACAGGAAACCCTGTCATTTTGTAAATATTGTCACTTCAAATTATTTGCTTTTTCGCGTAATATCTTCTACATTTATACAGTTAACGGGATTTGGAAGTTGGGGAAGTAGAGATTAGGTACGTAAGTCTAAAAACAACCGAAATATATACGCAGATTTCAAAACATGAATGATCAAACTTAAAAAGATAGTTTGATGACCGGGAAATATAAAATAACAAAAGTTGACACTATTTCCGGTATATGGAAATATTGAGTAGTTTTATACTATAAACAGACTATTTAGCAACCAGTTTAAAAGAAAGTCAATTGAATGAGAGATTTATTAGATTATATAAATTCTTTTCAAAAGCTTGATAGTGAAACAGAACAAGTTGTTCAGAGTTTTTTTGTAGAAGAAAAATTCAAGAAAAATGATTTACTTGTTGAAGCAGGTAAAATTTGCTCTAAAGTATTTTTCATAAATTCAGGTTTCGTACGCAGGTATATCATAAATAACGAGCAAGAAACTACTGTATGGTTTTATGGCAACAAACAGATGGTAACCTCAATGCCAAGTTTTTTTGGACAGAAACCATCATACGAGTATTTACAGGCGTGTGAGGATACTTTGGTTTATTCTATTACTTATAATAACGATCTAAAGCTTTTAGAAGAATATCCGTTGTTTACTAAATTTCATATTAAGCAATTAAGATACTTTCTTGCCGGTGTTGATGAAGTAAATTACAGATTTAAATTAATGACAACGAAAGAGAAGTATTTTGCAATGTTAACTTTTGTTCCTGAAATTATTCAGAAAGCAAAGTTGAAACATATAGCTTCATTTCTGGATATTAGCCAGGAAACATTAAGCCGTATCAGGGCATCAATTATTTGACCTAATATCAATTTTTTTTTACCAGTTTAAATTCATATTTGCATTTAAACTAATAAATCTTTGATATGAAAATTTCAATAGTTGTATATGGTACACGTGGAGATGTTCAACCTATGCTTGCCCTGGCAAATTCTTTAATGATTAAAGGGCATGAAATAGTATTTTGTGCTAACCCTGAAAATGAAAATTTAGTAAAAAGCTATCATTGTCATTTCGTACCATTTGGGCCTAATGTAAAAGAACAACTGAAAATCAATGCAGAATCAAAAAAAACACCTGATAGTTTTTCTTCTTTAAAAGGACTAAAGAAAGAAATAGAAAAACAAATAGCGTTTCTTCCTGAAATTATTAAAGGGTCTGATTTGGTGCTGGGGGCAGGTATTGTTTTTGGAGTAAGATCGGCTACCGAGGTAGCAAATATTCCTTTTCGGTTAATCGTCTTTTATCCTTCGGCATTGGGGCCGGGCAAAGATGGTTCCTTTCTGAACCGGTTGAAGTATAATTTAGGGATGTCTATGTTAAGTGCAGCACTTAAAAGCGCCATGAATAAAAAGAGAAAGGAAGCCGGCCTGTCACCCATTAAAAATGTAATAAAAAACTTTGGGGGCGATCATGTCATTGTTGCTTCAGATGTTGCATTGAATAAAGTGAAAGAAGGGGTAAAAGCAAAGTACACTCAAACAGGATATATGTTTCTTCCCTCAAAAAATAAATTACCCGAAAATGTAAAAGAATTCATTGCATCCGGGAAGCCACCTGTCTTTATAAGTTTTGGCAGTAATCCTGTATCAGAACCGGATAAAATAATCGGAATTTTTAATCGTGTTTCAGAAACAACCCATCAACGATTTATCATATCAAAAGGCTGGGCCGAACTGGCAAGTGTAAATTCTTCGTCTGATATTTTATATGTAGATGATGTTCCTTATGAGATACTATTTCCTAAAATGGCTGCCATTATACATCATGGCGGAACAGGCACCATGGCATCAGCTGCAAAAGCAGGAGTTCCGCAAGCAGCATTTCCGTATATGTTCGATCAGTTTGAAAACCACAAACAGATAATCAAATTGGGATTGGGACCAAAGACTTGTATCTTTAAAAAGATATCAGACAAAGAACTCGCTGCAACAATTAGTGATTGTGTTACAAATGAGCAATACAAGATTAATGCAAAAGAAATTGCAAAGAAAATAAATGATTGCGACGGACTTCAACTAACTGTAAAACTAATTGAAGAAGAATTCAATAAATAAACCACGCAGATGCGGGTTTGTAATCCGCATCTTTTCCAACGTTTCCCTGATTCCCACAAAATCCCATCCATCCACAAATCCCTCCAATCGTGTTAAGACAGCCTCTATTGGCCCTGGGATTCGCGAATAATTATACATGCCCGAAATTGCCGGCCGGATAAAAATGATCATTAATTTTGTACCTTTATCTGATACACGTAACCAATGAAGGTGAAGAAGATATATGAAACAGACAAACTGGAATTTTTCGTGCCGGATACTTCCACGAAACTGGACCTTCCGTTTGTGAATGCCTCCGTAACGGCAGGGTTTCCTTCACCTGCCGATGATTATGCAGAAGAAAGCCTTGATCTGAACCGCAAACTCATCACTAACCCGTCCAGTACCTTTTTTGTAAAGGTAAACGGCGATTCCATGAGCGGAGACGGTATTTACAACGGCGATCTGCTGGTGGTGGATAAATCGCTCTTTCCGGGAGACAAATCCATCCTGGTATGTTTTATCGACGGGGAATTTACACTGAAACGTGTTGAAGTAAAGGAAGACGGGTATTACCTGTTGCCTTCCAATCCGGAATTTAAACCAATAAAAATTAATCCCGAAAGTGATTTCCGGTTGTGGGGTGTGGTTACCTATTCTATTAAAAAACATTTCTGATTAATATGATAGCCCTGGTAGACTGCAATAATTTTTACGTGTCGTGCGAACGGGTTTTTAATCCATCGCTTAACGGTTTACCTGTAGTTGTGCTTTCCAACAACGACGGCTGTATCATTTCACGTTCCGACGAAGCCAAGGCGCTCGGACTGCAAATGGCAGAACCGGCATTTAAGAAAGCCCGTTTCCTCGAAGAAAACAAGGTACACCTTTTCTCGTCGAACTATACGCTTTACGGTGATATGTCGCAGCGGGTGGTGGAAACCCTCCGGCAGTTTTCTCCGGCAATTGAAATATATTCCATCGACGAGTGCTTTATCGATCTTAATGGTCTGCCCCTGCAGGATATTGAAAAGTACGCCCGCAACATTACCCTTACCGTGCAGAAAAATACAGGTATTCCGGTGAGTGTGGGAGTAGGGGGTACCAAAACACTGGCAAAGATCGCCAACAAAGCAGCCAAGAAAGCAGGTGGCATATACATTATCGCCAATGACCATCATCGCGATTGCGTGATCCGCAATACAGCCATCGATACCATATGGGGCATCGGTCGACAGCATTTCAAAAGACTTGAGAAAACAGGTGTGAAAACAGCTTATGATTTTACCTGCATACACGATAACTGGATTAAAAAATACATGACCGTTACCGGCCTGCGGATCAAGAAGGAATTGCTGGGTATTTCGTGCTTGCCGCTCGAAAGGGTGCAGGCAACAAAAAAAGCCATTGCCACCACCCGGGCCTTTGGCAAGAAGGTCACGGAACTGCATGTATTAAAAGAAGCCGTAGCCACTTATGCGGTGCGGTGTGCAGAGAAGTTGCGGCGTCAGCAGACTGTTGCCAATCTGGTCACCGTGTTTATCCATACCGACCCTTTCCGGCCCGGTGAACCGCAGTATTCCGTAAGTAAAACACTGCCGTTGCCGGTGGCTTCCAACAGCAACCAGCAGTTAACAGCACTGGCGCTTACAGCACTGGAGATGATCTACAAAAGCAATGTCCGCTATAAGAAAGCAGGGGTAATTGTGGACGGATTGGCCCCGGAGACAGACATTCAGCAGGATATGTTTACTGAAAACGATGCGGAAGGGCAGAAAAAATTATCGATGGCCATCGATAGCATTAACCGCCGGTACGGCCGTGATAAAATAAAACTGGCTATCCAGGGTTCCGGTCAGGAGTGGAAGCTGCGGCAGGAAAAGCTGTCACAGCGGTATACCACCGACTGGAACGGGATCATTCACGTAAAAACGTAACGCCTATGTGTTTTTATTATGCCATGGTTAAAGTCAGCGCTGCTTCGCTGGTTGAAAATAAAGTAGTGAAGGAAGAGCAACTGGCGCTGTTTGAAGATAAACATTTTGTAAACGGTTTCGAGCATCCGCTGATGCCGGTAATTGCCAGTGACAAACCCGGGGAGATACAACTTTTTCACTGGGGCCTTGTCCCAAAGTACATGAAAACTATTGAAGAAGCGAATACCTTTATTAATAAATACAGTACGCTGAATGCCAAGGGTGAAACCTTGCTGACCAGTCGTTTATACCAGGAAGCAGCACGAAAAAGAAGGTGCCTGGTACTTTGTTCGGGGTTTTTCGAGTGGCGGCATAAAACACCGGGAAATCTGAAATCCGAAAAATACCCCTTTTACATTTCTCTGAGGAACAACGAACTGTTCGTTTTTGCCGGGATATGGGAAGCTTATACAGATGTGCAAACCGGCGAGATCGTAAATACTTACTCGGTTATTACCACGGCCGCCAACCCAATGATGGAAGTGGTGCACAACAGCAAGCGGCGTATGCCGGTGATTATAGAAGCCGAAAGGGCAGGTGACTGGCTGCGGGCTGACCTTACCGAAGAAGAAATACAATCCTTTTTAAAACCATACGATGCCCAAAAAATGAAAGCCCGGTCCATTGCAAAAATAAACCCCAGGGCTGCGGCTACCAATACACCCGGTGTAACAGCCTATTACCACTATCCGGAACTGGCTGAAATACTCGACCCCGGTATGTTTGAAGTGGGTGGGGGAGAGGAGGAATTATAAATGGATACCTATTGATAGATAGCTGGGCTATTTGTTATTACAAGTTAAAATAGGTACATTTATTTTTGGATTGGGTGAAAGAGCGTATTGTTATAAATTATTGATAACTCAGGATATGCTATTTGAGTGTAAACATGGCTTTGATACAATTATTGAAAGAAATGTAATTCACAAATTATAATACAATGAAAAACCTACTCTACATCTTCCTGTTACTGGCACCGGTAACGGTTACCGCTCAGACATATCACGAATTCCCGACCGACAGCGCTACCTGGAGCTATAGTACTTATGGATTTTATACTAATACATCGGGGAAATGTGCATTTGTAAGACATTACGGAATTTTTGGTGATACACTGATCAGGGGCCAGCACTATTCCAGGCTTTTGGGTTTCATTCAGGATGGCGATGCACTTACAGACAGCAATCCCGGATTTGAACCGGAACTTGCCACTTACCTTGGGGCGATCCGAAATGATACATCACGCAAAGTATATTACCTGGAAGCGAACGACAGTATGGAGTATATTTTATTTGATTTCGGATTACAGGTAGGCGATACTTTTAGTTTTTTTCAATATAACAATGAAAGCATTTATGTAAAAGTGACGTCCATTGATTCACAGTTGATAAACAATAATCATTACAGAAGGGCAATTAACTTTTATTGGCATAGATGGGTAGAAGGAATCGGGAACTGGTACGGTGATTTTTTCGGACAATTGGTGGCTCTCGGTTTTTCGGAATTCAACTGTTTTGCGGATAGGGGAAAACAATTAATTGGTGTCGCAGGTGATTGTTCATGTGTTAGCGGGAAAATATATTGAATCAGAACCTTTGGGATATTGTTTCGGTAAAAGAATTTTCAATGGATATTGCCGAACCGGATTTTTTCCCGAACCCGACTTCCGGCGATGTACTCATTTCATTTGAGAAAGCCTATCATAAATGCCGGCTCTCGGTTTTCGATATTAACGGAAGACGAATTTATGGTCTAAATAAATATAATACGGATGAATTGTATTTCGATTTAAGTCAGTTTCCGTCCGGTATATATTGTGTCTCGGTAGAAACGGAAGACGGAGCAATCAGAAAACTGCTTATTAAAGAGTAATTCATTAACCTTTAATTAGTAAGCAACGGATTTTTATACGATATTTTCTGATCGTTTTCGAAATCGTACAGGGTAAGTATCCGTAGATTGTAGTATGCTTCCCAGTAATCGCGCAGCGAATCGATATAATCCCTTTTAGCCGATTCTCTTTCAGAGAGTGAAATGTTCAGATCGGTAATGCTTATCTCGCCGTTCTGGAACTTCTTCAGTGCAATTTTATAACCGTTCCCGGCAACCTTGTCGGCTTCCCTGGCGGTAGTAAGCTGGTCTTTTAGCAGCTTGAACTGTTCTACCTGTACACCTACTTTGCGAATAAAATCTTCCATATCCCTGTTCACATCAAATACTTCGAGTTCTTTTTTCGATTCGGCCAGTTTCACCTCCGAAGCAGATTTACCCCAGTCGAGAATGGGGATACTCACCGATAATTTAAGCAGGTTTTCCTGTTCGGGATTATCATAAACACCCCGCCATTGGGCAGCACTGTTCGAAACCCCATAACTTCCCTGCAAAGTGAAATTTAATCCGCTGTTACTTTTTGCCTGTGCCAGCTGCCGGTCCGCTTCTATCAACCGTCGTTTGTATTGTGGCATTTCTTTCCTGTTGGCTTTTGCCTCTTCAATTGCTTTATGTTTATCGATATTAAATAAAGTGATATCCAGAGGCATCTCCAGGTCAATGTTTTCTGACTGGTCAATGCCTGTATATGATTTCAGATCGAAATCCGCATTTTTAAGGTCCATCCGGGAACGGTTCAATGATTTCCGTGCATTGAAGACGGACAGTTTGATCCGGGAATAGTCATTTTCCGATATCCGGCCCAGTTTCTTCTTCAATTCAGCAATCTTCAGATTATTCTCACTGTTCTTCAAATTGCTTTTAGCCAGGTTGTAATTGGTTTGGACTTTCAGATAGCTGAAAAACTTCCTGGTAGCGTTCAGGGCAATTTCTTCGATTGACTGCACGTAATCTTTTGTAGCCTGTTCGTAAGCCAGGGGTTCGTCTTTCCGGAACCACTTCATCCAGTTATAGGAAAATATCGGCTGTACGAATCCTATATAAAAGGGGCTCCCTGAAAAATCAATGGTATTGTTCTTAAAGTCCTGAATGCGGTATAATGATGTGGCTGCATATATGTAGGTGCCAAGCTGCGGAACTGATTGGTTCAGCGACAGGTTTAGTGAAGTCTGTGCATTGGAAATCTGCTGGAATTTGATACTACCATCCGGTTGAGTAACAGGAGTAGTGGTGTGGGTATAGTTTGGAAGATCACCCTTGAGGGTAAGCTGTGGCCTGAAACGAGCCTGGTAATTTTTAAACCGCCAATAGGCATTTTCATTATGATTTTGTTCATACTTTACAGCTGATGATTTGCTTTTAGCCAGATCCACAATATTTTTTAAACTTAAGGAGATAACTGAATCATTTTCCTGTGTAAGAGCTATACTCCCGCCAGCAAACACTAAAACAAATAATACAACCATTGTTTTGAAATTCATCATGACAACCTCTTTCTAGTTATTATTCTTTTTCGATATCGATTTCATTCAGGTGTCTTATGGAAGGTATATCTGAATTAATGATAATATCACCCGCTTTGGCGCCCGACAGAATTTCCACATAATCCGGGCCAATAAGACCAGTGGTAATGTCAGTTCTTACAGCTTTATCGCCTTTTACAATAAATACGCGCTGGTGCTTTTCCGAAGTTATACCTTCTCCTCTTTTAATCCTTAGAACACTATCCTTTCTTTCGGTAACTACAAGCAAATTCACTTTCTGATTGGGCATCAGATTGTAATGTTTTGCTTGTTTCAGGTAAACATCAAAACTTACCTGATTATCCTGTATCACGGGCTGTATGTTTCCGATCTGACCAGGCAGTTTTTCATTATCGATAAGAGCCAGTACCTCTCTACCGGTTTTAACGGCATCAGCCCTTTTTTCATCGATCTTTCCGTCAATTTTAAACATGCTCAGATCAGATATCCGGGTAACGAGTTGTCCCTGCGACACCTTATCTCCTTCACCCACATACACGTTTAGCACAATACCGGCGGAAGGAGCCTTAATAACCAATTTTGGCAGGATATCATGCAATTCCTGAAGTTCCTTTTCCTGCATTTCAATCTCAAGTTGCATTCCTTTTTCTTCAGCCTCCAACTGTTTCAGTCTGATAGAATTTTTCTGCAGGACCATCTGCAGATCTTTCTGTGCAAAAACAAGCTCCTGTTTTGTCTGATCGAGTTTAGCCGGAGAGATACCGCCCACATCAAGTAACTGTTTCTGGTCGGCCAGTTCCGATTTGATAGAGGCAATTTTGAGTTTCTTCATTTCAACATTGTATTCCAGGTCGAGCCGGGTGCTTTTCGCGTTAAGCTGGTTTTTGTGCAGGTTGTTTTTCTTTACTTCGAGCTGGTCCTGCAAATCCCCGATACGGTCAAGAATAGGTTTTGAATCAATTACCAGGATAACATCCCCTTTTTTGACATGACTGCCGGGCACTTTCACGATCCGCTGTACTACACTTGAAGCAGGACTCCGCTTTAATACCTCGTTCTGGGGCGCAATAACACCGCCGGCTTCAACCACATGTATTACCGATCCTCTGTTTACCGCACTGGTAGTAAATTCACCACTCTTTAATGTTGATGGAAAAATAAATGGAGTAATATAAAAGACGATTATTAATAGTAACAAAACTCCTGTTACTGAATAAATTACCAGGTTTTTTTTCTTCATTGCAAGCTATATAATATATTTTTTTTGAATTCTTTCGAATTGGCAGGGTCGAAATCAGGTTGGCCGAAATTAACAATTTTTCCCGGAATCTCATAAAAAAATCAACAGGTATATAAGTAGCCATCAAATGGCGCATAGAAAATAATCATTCAGTACAACGCAACCTTCGGTATTGATTTGGCATCAGAAAAGAAACTCAGAATATGACAAAGACAGCTTTTTTTATTTTTTGCTATTAGGATTCTCAATACTCTCCTGTTCCCATCAAGAGAAAGATAGAATAATTGTTGAAATTAAATACGGGACTTCTTTCGGGGAGTGTTTGGGTTATTGCATAAAAAGCATGACATTGGATACCGGATTTATTACTTACAGCCGGGCAGGATGGATTGATACCATTGAAACAGTTACCTGTTCGGAAGTTCTTGAAGATTCAGACTGGAATTCTTTTTTAACGGAAATTGATGTTAATTCGTTTTTTAGTATGCCGGAAACTATAGGCTGTCCGGATTGTGCCGACGGAGGCGCTGAGTGGATTGAAATAAAACTGGCAAATGGTGAAAAGCACAAAGTAACTTTTGAATATATGAATGCCCCTTCTGCATTTAAAAACTATATTTCAGGATTAAGAGGATTGTTAGAAGAATCGCAACATTGCGGAGAATATTGATAATGGCCTTGCCGCCATTTCAGTTTAACTTCGACTACTGAAATACTGTTAAATGAAAAAATAGAATTGTTTTTAAGCACTGAACCAGACTTTTTGCTTTTAATTTAAAAATATATTACATTTAATTTCTGATGGGGAAGTTGGAAGATGAAATGATGAGGAAAACCCGATAACATGCGGATAGTAGATCCTGCTTACCCGTTTTAATATCTGATTGTGCAATACTAAGAGTATGATTTATAATTAAAACAAAATGGATTTTTTACTTTGTCAGCATAAAATTCAATCATGAAAAGAAAAATTTCTGCCACATTAGGTATTCTGCAGGCATTTGTTGCCATAGGCGCTATTCCTGCAGGATTTTCAATGATCATCCAACCCGATGGTTCTGGTTTGGGAATGACAACAGATCTGCTGAAAGGTTCACCTTTCCCGGATTTTCTTATCCCCGGACTTTTTCTTTTTATTGTCAATGGATTACTAAATCTGGCTGCAGCCATTCTGTCTTTCATAAGCAATAAATATTCAGGTATACCGGGTTTATTCCTGGGTGCAGCCCTGGTGACCTGGATTTGCGTTCAGGTATATTATATCCATCTGAGTAGTTTTATGCAGCCGCTATTTTTTTTCATCGGGTTGACAGAAATAGTGCTGAGTTTTATTGTAATAAAAATAAACACGAAATCAGGCAAAATTAAAAGCGCAGATAAAACGGAAGTAAGCCCTGGAAATCAGCTGTTTTCATTATAATAGATTTATGGAAATAAAAATCGGTAATCACTATTAATAATTATCAGTACAATGAAAAAGAAACCTGATCAACAATTTCTCGATAACATGAGTAAAGACCCCGGAAACTGGAGAGGGCCCTTTTATTTTAACAGGAAAGATCCACGGTTGTCAGTTCCTAAATTAAACCCATTACTTGGATGGACGTTAAATTTTGCTAATCCGTATGTAATAATAGCATTGACTGTAATTCTGACAATAATTATTGTATCCGCAGTTTTGGGTTTGTAATCCATTAGTGGTTCCAATAAATTTCAACGAATTAATAATGAAACTATCTGTAGTAGTCTTTTTTTTAATGCTCCCGTTTTATCTTTTTTCGCAGGAAAAGAACTACGTGATCGATACCATTCAGGTTAAGTCTGAAGTATTGAATGAGAATCGGAATATTATCATTTTTAAACCACAAGGTATATTAAACAGGGATTCCGTGAAATTTCTATATTTTATTGATGGAGAATCGTCAAATTACTAGGTACTCTGAACTGCAGAAACGGTTCGGGGATTCCATATCTGATGTAATAGCTGTCGGCATCATCAATACAGACCGAAGGAGGGATCTGCTTTATGTAAACGGTGCTGACAAATTTCTCGATTTTATTACAACAGAGCTGATTCCGGAAATGGAAAAGGATTACAAAACGAAAACAAGGATCCTTTATGGCCATTCGTTTGGCGGGGCTTTTACCATTTATTCCATGATTAATAAACCGGAATTTTTCAACTGCTATATTGCAGCCAGTCCCACTCCGATTATGGGACTGGTGAAGAAGGAAGACTATCAGCAGGTTGATAGTTTGTGTAATGGCAAAATACTGTTTTACTTTGGTTTCGGATCGAAGGATATGAAACAGGTGCGCAAATGGGCGCAGATACTGAAAGATAACCTTACAGGCATGGAATTAAAAAATATCGACTGGCATTTTAATATATTTGCAGATAAAAATCATAATAACACCGATTTACCAGCATTATTTTTTGGTTTCAATTATCTTGTAAAATCATTATAGGTTAAGGAATATCTATTGTCCGATATACAGATTTTATGTATATTGATATCCGAAAAAAGATGGTTTAAAGAATTCACTATTCATAATAAAATAACTATGAAACAAATAATTTACATCCTGTTTTCTGTTTTTTTAATTACTGCATGTGGCAGAAACAGGATGAGCGATGCATTGAATGATAATATAAGTTATACTAATCAGAAGTCTTTTTCTCTATCCGAACAAGCACCTGTAACTTCGCAATCACCTGCATTACCTGTTGAAAATGTAAAAAAGGAGGAGGTAAGTAAAAAGAAGATAATTAAGGATGGAAGTTTGCAATTAAAAGTAAATGACCTGGAGAAAACTAAAACCGAAATTGACTCGCTTGTAAATAAATACGACGGTTATTTTGACAATGTTAATTTTAATAACACCGATTATGAGATTTCCTATAATCTAAAGATTCGCATTCCATCCGATAATTTTGAAAAGTTTGTGACGGGTATAGAGTCCGGTAAAGGAGAAGTTGTGTCAAAAGAAATTCATGCCCGCGATGTTACGGAACAGTTTATTGATCTGGAAACCAGGCTCGCAAACAAACGGAATTACCTGAAACGGTATAATGAATTATTGAAACAGGCAAAAACCGTCAAAGACATACTTGAAATCGAAGAAAAAACAAGGGGAATAGAAGAGGAGATGGAAAGCGCAGAAGGCCGGCTTAAGTACCTGAGCGACCAGGTTTCTTACAGTACGCTTGATTTAATCCTCACCAAAGAAAAAGCATATCGTTTTATACCTAAAAAACACGGTAAATTTATCGAAAGACTGAAACAATCATTGACCGGGGGCTGGTTCGGATTCATAAGTTTTGTCCTGTTCCTGATCCGCATATGGCCTTTCTGGATAATTCTGGCAATAGCTATCCCGGTATGGAAAAGACTAAGAAAACGAAAAAAGGATAAAAAGTAGCAGGATATGTCTTTGTTTTCCAGGCATTACGGTATTTTTTATTACATTATAAATTCTATTCCAATCTATGACAAAATATTTGGATTCAAATTTTGACCTTAATTCAGACCAACTGGTCGGATTAATTGATGAACTGCCCATTTGGTCGGCACCGTTCGGATTAAAATTACTTGATGGCATTAAGTTCAAAAAAAATATAACGGTACTGGATATTGGTTTTGGCGCCGGATTTCCGTTAACGGAACTGGCTATGCGACTGGGACAATCCTGCAAGGTTTACGGGATCGATCCGTGGGAAGCCGGGATAAAACGTACTGAACAGAAGATCAGATTTTATGGAATTGAAAATGCGGAGATCATTCAGGGAATAGCAGAGAATATCCCGCTCGGGGACCATTCCGTCGACCTGATCACAAGTAACAACGGCATCAACAACGTTTCTGATCTGGACAAGGTGCTGAGCGAATGTTCAAGGGTATTGAAAAAAGGTGGTCAGTTCCTGCAGACAATGAACCTGGATACTACTATGATCGAGTTTTATGATATTCTGAAAGATGTGCTGGAAAGCTTTCACATGGAAGCGGAACTGACTAAATTGCAGGAACATATTTACGAGAAAAGAAAACCGATCCCTGAATTCACCGGTTTACTTGAGCAACATAACTTTTCTGTAATAAATGTTGAACACGACCGGTTTGAGTATAAATTCACGGACGGAACCACCCTGCTGAATCATTATTTCATCCAGTTAGCATTTCTCGACGAATGGAAAAAGATTGTACCGCGTCAACCGACAGAAAGAGATTTTTAGTCTGATCGAAAACAAAATGAATGAAAAGGCTGAAAAGGACGGGTGCTTTGTACTAAGTGTTCCGTTTGTGCTGATAGATTGTGAGAGAAAATAAGGCCAGGTTAATTGTATTTCAGTTTTCTGCAAAGGATTGTTTTCACCTTAATTACCTTATTGCTCAATAATTTGGTTTCTTCACCAAACAGGCAGAAATGCTTGAACAATTTCACAAACTTGCATATTTCATAACATTAGTTTCAGTTTTTCTACCGCAAATAAGAAATCGTTCCAGGTAAAACAGGTTATATTTTACCGGAGATAGTTTTAAATCATTCAATATAAGCGGCACTTGACATAAATCAATTATTCTTAGGCTTTTATTTTGTTTTTTTGTTTAATTTTATGAGCTGAAAAAAAATATCACATAAACAATTGAAACACAATGAATTTACTTGATCAGATAAAAGAAAAAGCACGAAAAAACAGACAGAGGATTGTTTTGCCCGAGAGTTTTGAAGAAAGAACATTGAAAGCTGCTGATATAATTATTCAGGAGGAGATAGCCGACATTATACTAATTGGTAATCACGAGGCCATTTTAAACGAAGCTAAAAAATACAATCTAACTCATATCAACAAGGCAACCCTTATTGATCCGGAAAGCCATCCGAAAAAGGAGGCTTATGCCGGTTTAATGGTGGAACTTCGCAAATCGAAAGGATTGACACATGAAGAAGCCTTGAAATTGCTCAATGATCCTTTATACCTTTCCACCGTAATGATTAAAAGCGGGGATGCTGACGGGGAAGTTGCCGGTGCCGAGAATGCTACAGGCAATGTATTACGGCCGGCTTTTCAGTATGTAAAAACCAAGCCTGGAATTAGTGTGGTTTCCGGTGCTTTCCTGATGTTTTTAAATGATAAGGAGTTTGGGAATGACGGATTGATGGTGTTTGCCGATTGTGCCGTACATCCCGATCCTAATGCACAGGAGCTGGCAGAAATAGCAGTTTCCACGGGTAAAACCACCCGGGCAATTGCCGGGATGGAACCCCGGGTTGCCATGTTGAGCTTCTCTACAAAAGGCAGTGCTCAACACGAAATGGTAGATAAAGTGCGGGAGGCAACAGAAATTGCCAGGAAAATGGATCCGACTCTCATGATAGATGGGGAATTGCAGGCAGATGCTGCCATTATTGAATCGGTAGGGAAGAAAAAGGCTCCCGGAAGTGAAATTGCAGGCAAAGCCAATGTACTGATATTTCCTACCCTTGAAGCCGGAAATATTGCCTATAAACTGGTACAGCGTCTGGCTCACGCCGAAGCGGTGGGGCCGGTATTGCAGGGAATGGCAGCACCTATCAACGACCTGTCACGCGGATGTTCAGTAAGTGATATTGTAAACCTGGTGGCAATTACTGCTAACCAGGCTGCAGATAAATAAAAGTATAAAAATATATAATGTATTAAAGCATGTCAGAAGTAATTGTTGAATCAATTGAGAATTACGGACTCAGTCAGAAAGACCGGCCCAAACAACTGTTTTCGAAAGTTGGTATTGTCGGCTGTGGTACTGTAGGTCAAAGTATTGCCCTAATGATCAGTGAAAAAGAGCTGGAGGTAGTATTTATTGAATTATCGGAAGAAAAAATTAACTATGCTTTCTGTAAAATAGAAAGGGAACTGGATAGCATGATCGAGCACTGGGGGATGACTCCCGGTGAAAAAAGAGCTATTATTTCCAGAATCCATGGTTATGTTGGATACGAGCACCTTAAGGGCTGCGATCTGGTCATTGAATCTATCAGATCCAGAATCAGAGAACAAAGGGTGGCCACCCGTAAGGAGGTTTTTAAGAATATAGAAAAATATGTTTCTCACAGCGCCATTATAGCTACCAATTCCACTACTATTGTCATTACCGAGCTTTCTTCGGAACTCGAGTTTAAAGACCGCTGTGTGAGTCTCCATTTTCTTACCAGTACTCCCGGATCAAAAATGATTGAGGTAGTTAGGGGGCTTTATACATCAGATATCGTATATGACAGGGTTTGTATTTTTGTAAAAATGATCGGAAGAACGGTGATACCGGTTGAGGAATCTCCCGGACTGATCAGTGTGCGGCTGTTTATTGCTCTTGTAAACGAGGCTTGTGAAGTTTTGATGGAAGGAGTAGGAGCCATGGAGGACATTGACCTTACTATGAAAGTAGGACTGGGAATGTCGCTCGGCCCGTTTGAGCTTGCCGATAAAGTAGGCCTTGATAAAGTATTGCGGTGGATGGATAATATATACAGTGAATTTGGTGATATAAAATACAAAGCTTCACCCATACTTAAAAAGCTTGTCAGGGCAAATCAGTTTGGCCGTATTAATGGTAAAGGATTTTACAAATACGATGAAAACGGAAGAAAAATTTAATTGATTATTACAATATATATTATATAAAATGAAAATATTAGTGCTGAATTGTGGAAGTTCATCCATTAAATATCAACTCTTTGACATGGACCGGAAAGTCGTTATGGCAAAAGGTGTTGCTGAAAAAGTGGGACTGAAGGGTTCGTTTGTAAAGCTGGAAAAAGAAAACGGACAAAACGTACGTTTTGAAGGGGAAATCCTCGATCATCAAACCGGTATCGAATATATATTAGGTATACTGACCAGTGAAAAGCACGGATGCATTAAAAACATGAACGAAATAAATGCGGTAGGTCATCGGGTAGCCCATGGTGGAGAAAAATTTAGTGCCAGCGCCTTTATTGATGATTTTGTACAGGATGAAATTCAGAAATGTGGTGAACTGGCTCCTTTACATAACCCGGCTAACCTGAAAGGGATTCTTGCCATGAAAGTACTACTGCCTGGTATCAACCAGGTAGCTGTTTTCGACACGGCTTTTCACCAGACTATGCCCGAACATTCATACATGTATGCCATTCCTTATTCATTATATAAGAAATATGGTATTCGACGTTATGGTTTTCACGGAACGAGCCATTATTATGTATCCAAAAGAGCTTGTGAGATTTTGGATGTGGATATTAACACTCAAAAGATCATTACCTGTCATCTGGGGAACGGCGCTTCGATGGCAGCCATAAAAAACGGAAAATCAGTAGATACATCAATGGGATTTACGCCGGTAGAAGGACTGATCATGGGGACCAGATCGGGGGACCTGGATATCGGGATACTCACTTTTATTATGGATAAAGAGGAGATAGGACTAAATTCCATTAATACGGTTGTTAATAAACAGAGCGGGATGCTTGGTATTTCGGGTATCTCATCCGATATGAGGGAAATTGAAGATGCAGCCTGGAAAGATAACAATTCAAGGGCTAAATTAGCATTGGATATGTATCATTACCGGATCAGAAAATACATCGGTGCATATGTGGCTGCTATGGGAGGAGTAGATATGATTGTATTTGCCGGAGGAATAGGTGAAAATTCACCTGAAAGCAGGGAAGCTGCATGTGAAGGTCTGGATTACATGGATGTTAGAGTTGACCATGAGAAAAATCAGGGCATACGTTCGAAGGAATGTGTAATTTCACCTGACAATGCCTCAGTAAAGGTAATGGTAGTGCCTACAAATGAAGAATTGGTGATTGCAGAAGATACAATGAAAATCATATCAGAAATGAAAAAACAATAATCAATGGTAATAAAATCATTAACTGATTTTTCGGATATTGCCAAAAAACAACCGGTTAACAAGCTGATAGTTGCTGCAGCAGAAGATGAAGCAGTGCTGAAAGCAGTAAAACGGGCAAGCAACGAAGGTATTATAGAACCTGTACTGGTTGGTGACGAAAAGAGGATTAACGAGATTGCAGGCCGTATTGAATTTGATATCAGCAAAACGGAAATTTATAATAATCCCGATCCGGAAACGGCAGCAGCATATGCTGTAGAACTTATAAAAAATGGTCATGGCGGCATACTCATGAAAGGGTTGGTAACTACCAGTACCTTATTGAAAGCAGTAATTCAGCGAAGTGCCGGGTTGACCGATGATAATTTGTTGAGCCATCTTGCCTTTTTTGAATCACCCTATTATCACAAAGTATTTTCTATCACGGATGCAGCCATGAATATCAGTCCCGACCTTAATGATAAAATGTGTATCATTGACAATGCGGTAGGGGCTTATCACCGGTTACACATAGATAATCCGAAAGTTGCCATTATTGCGGCGGTTGAAACAGTGAATCCAAAGATGGAAGCTACTGTTCATGCTGCCATGTTAACTGCTATGAATAAGCGAAACCAGATAAAAGGATGTACGATCGACGGCCCTCTGGCTGTTGATAATGCATTTTTCGCCGAAGCAGCAAAACACAAGAATATAATCAGTGAAGTATCGGGAGATGTTGATATTCTGATACTACCTGATATTAATAGCGGCAATGTATTGTATAAATCGCTTAATTTCCTGGGTGGAGCCAATTCTGCTGCTGTGATCCTCGGAGCAAAAGTACCCTTTGTGCTTACATCAAGAGCCGATACCGAAGACAGTAAATTTTATTCCATCGCACTTGCTGCAGCGCTCGGATAAAACATGCATGTTTTAATTATTTTAAAAATTTAAAAATGGATCATAAGATACTTGCTATTAATCCAGGTTCTACGTCTACAAAAATTGCTGTTTATCATAATTCCAAACCTGTTTTTTTGAAAACGATCATTCATCCGGTGGAAGAGCTTCACGGTTTTAAAAAAATTACGGATCAGTTCGAATACCGGAAAAATATTATTGTGGAAGAATTAAAAAATTCGCATATAGATCTTGAAAAGGTTGAAGTGATTGTCGGAAGAGGTGGATTGGTGAAGCCTATCAAATCGGGCGTATACCGGATAAATGAGCAAATGAAAGAGGATCTGAGGGAAGCTGCACTCGGAGAACATGCCAGTAACCTGGGCGCCTTAATAGCAGATGATATTGCCAGCGATCTGCCGGATTGCCAGGCATTTATTGCCGACCCGGTTGTGGTAGACGAACTGGAGGAGGTAGCACGATTTAGCGGACATCCGGAATTTAAAAGATTATCTATTTTTCATGCACTGAACCAAAAAGCGACAGCCCGTTCCTACGCGAGACTGATGAACAAGAAATACGAAGATCTGAACCTGATCATAGCCCATATGGGAGGTGGCATTTCCGTAGGGGCACATCGTAAAGGCCGGGTTATTGATGTTAACCAGGCACTCAACGGTGAGGGACCGTTTTCTCCCGAACGGTCGGGGACATTGCCTGCAGCAGACCTTGTTCGTTATTGCTTCGAAAGCGGAAAAAGCCTTAATGAAATAAAATGTATGATTACAGGTCAGGGAGGGTATATTGCCTATATGGGTACCAACAGCGCTTACGAGGTGGAACTGATGGCTATAGACGGCGATGAGCGTGCCCGGAAAATACAGAATGCTATGGCCTATCAGACTGGAAAGGAAATTGCCGGAATGAGCGCCGTCCTGAAAGGGGATGTGGATGCAATTATTTTAACGGGAGGCATTTCCCATAATCCAATGATTGTTGAATACATAAAAAAAATGGTATCCTTTATTTCACCGGTTATTATCTATCCGGGTGAGGGTGAAATGCATGCGCTGGCATGGAATGGCTTGCTGGTTCTTAAAGGAGAGATAATTGCCAAGGAATATGACGAAACAAACATGGTGAATACCGATATCGGCTTTTAAACCAAAACCTTTATTAAGGATTTGAAAGTGCAACCGGCACAATCTTGCCATTCATATAATGGTGGGCAGTGGCAGCAAAGTGGCAGATATATTTGGCTATTTCCGAGGGTGTCAGAGGAGCACGGTAACCGGGAAAAGCTTCTTCCAGCATCTCAGTCTGTACCGCCCCGATAGTAAGACAATTCACTGAGATATTCATTTCAATGAATTCAGTTGCCAGGCACTCTGTCAGAACTGCCAGGGCCGCCTTACTCGCGCTGTAATGTGCCAGTCCGGGAAATTTTACGCTTCCCTGAAATCCTCCCATACTGCTGATGTTTACAATATGTGCGTGCATGCTTTCTTCCAGTAGGGGTAATAGTGCTCTTACCAGGAATGCTGCTGACAGGTAATTGACTTTTACCATTTTTTCAGCTTCCTGAAAGGTAACTTCTGCAAAGGGTTTGTTCACCAGAAAGCCTGCATTGTTGATGAGTATATCTACTGCGTTAAAAGTTTTTTCTACTTTTGTCAGAAGTACTTCCTGAATGGTGTCAATTTTTTCAAGATCGAATGCCAGTATCTCTACTTCCGATCCCCGGTTGATTTTTTTACATTCCTCCGAAAGTTCCCGAAGTTTTGTTTCATTTCTTGAGATGGCCAGTATATGATTTCCCTCTTCATTCGCGAATTGTTTAACCGTTTCATAGCCAATGCCCCTGCTGGCCCCAGTTACAATTATGTTCATAAAAAAAATTAAAATTGGTAATTAATAATTTACTTAATTTGTATTCCGTTGTTATATATGATAATATCAATTATTTTATTGAAAATAATAAAGCAAAGGTATAAATGATTTTGAAAAGAATTCTGCTCATCACTTTTCTGATAATGGTATTTGTTCCGAAACAGGTTTATTCACAGGATGAAGATTTTAAAAATCTGAAATTCAAGGATCGCCTGTTCTTCGGGGGAAATTTCTGGTTAAGTTTTGGAAATTCATCGTATGTGAATATATCGCCGATTGTTGGTTACCGGATAACACCCAGGTTATCAGGAGGCGCCGGGCCAATTTATATATACG
Source organism: uncultured Bacteroidales bacterium (assembly GCA_963748095.1). Taxonomy (GTDB): domain Bacteria; phylum Bacteroidota; class Bacteroidia; order Bacteroidales; family UBA10428; genus CAVVIO01. The sequence continues at coordinate 45,575 of CAVVIO010000039.1, read as the reverse complement.
AAAAAAGTACTTACTTTCGGTATGAAACCTCTACTTACGGAGGGAAAACATTTTTTTCGTATGATCTTTTCAGGAATTTAGCTCAGTACATCCGCATTGATATTGGAGATATTATTTTACATGCTGAAAATGAAGTTGTAAATACAGAGATATTTAAGCAGGATTATTTGGGTTATTTTTACAGTACCGGCAACAGGATTTGGATCGACAATCTTTTATTGGGAGGTGGAATAAGTCAGCATTTGGGAAAAAGGGCATCGGTAAATATATTTATCCTTTGGGACGTAACACACAATATCTATTCTAATTATTCGAACCCGATACTTCGGTTTGGGTTTAATTTTTAATATGTTTTGTGCTGGGGATAATTATTCGTTCAATAAAAAATACAGGAAATAAATACAAAAATCCCCCTGCCGGTAAAAAAGCAGAGGGATTGCAATTATCTATATAATTTCAGTTTATCTGAAAGTAATTCCAAGTCCTGCTGTTGCAACACTGTAATTTGCTTTTGTATAATCGAAATTGATTGTTATTACTGCCATCTTAATACGCATCCCAATATTGAACCTTGGTTTTGTTACTCCGCCATCCTGATTCTTTATTTCCATATTTATCGGATCAACTAAAGCGTCTACTTCAGCACCTGAAGTCCCGATATTAACAAACGGATAGTCCCCGTTAAGTTTCAGATTAGCTTTTCGTTGTAGCAAAACCTACACTTCCGTAAAAACATACAACCGGTAAATTGGCTGATATTACCAGATTAGCAGTACTGCTTTTTGCCACGAAGTTCATTTTTTGATTATCCCAGTTGCCGCTATAATTACTACTTACAGTGAAGACTACCGGCACCAATATCATCGGGTGTAACACTCATAGCTACATTGGATGTAAGCTTTGTAAAACCATACATTACTGATACTTCCAGAACGGGAAGCCTTTTCAGGAAAGGAATCCATTGTTTGAGACTGTGCATTCCGCCGATTCCCCACATTCCAACATCGCTGCCACCCATTTTCACTGTTGGCATATACCTTCCCATAACCTGAGTTCCTTTAATCAGACCAACTCCCAGTTGTACCATGGGAGAAGGAACAAAGCGGTTGTTTACACCTTTAGGCATATCGAAAGCTTTTACATTGTAACCTGTAAGATTATAATCCATTTGCGGGCCCGATTCCTTTGCTCCTGCAATGGTTGGCGACATGGAATTAGTTGCATCGTGCAACCGCAAGGCTATTAGATCAATCCACTTTGCTCAGATCAAAAGACTGTTTGTCTTTAGGTACAATACCTACATTAAAAGAAACGGTAAGATCGAATCCTCCCAGTTTGTGTACCTTGGCAGTGTTATACCAGCCGCCGGTCATAGAAGCTCCGAATCCATTTATATAAGGAGCCAGGTAAGGTTCAAACAACTTTTGTGCATCTTCAGCACCTGTGGCAAGAAAATTCCCCAGGTCCTTAACCTGTGCGGTTGTATTCCGGAAGGAAAAAATTGCCATCAACATCATAGGTAATAGTAATAATAACTTTAATTTTCTCATGATTATTTAAGTTAAGTTAGTATGCTTTTGTTAAATTATATTTATTTAAACCAGTATTTTCTAAGTAAACGAGAGAAATCTGCTTTTTAATACGAATATTTACCGGAATAGGTTCCAAAATTATTGGATAGTAATTTCCTTAAAAATAAAGTCTTAAAACCATACACTGAAAAAAGGTCCAAAATATTTTTTAAAATCTTTTTTTCGTTGAAAATAGATACTATCTTTGCAACGCTTTCAAAAAAGCTTACAGATTCAGTAGCTCAGCAGGTAGAGCACATCCCTTTTAAGGATGGGGTCCTGGGTTCGAGCCCCAGCTGAATCACAATTAAAAAATTAACTCCTGTAAAATGCAGGAGTTTTTTTATATATATAACTTATAATGGGCGAGAGGTTTATCCCGATGCATTTTTCGTAGGATTTTTGAAGAATGAAAAAATACACAGAAAAAGCAGTCGGGAAGCCCCAGCTGAATCACAATTAAAAAATTAACTCCTGTAAAATGCAGGAGTTTTTTTATATATATAACTTATAATGGGCGAGAGGTTTATCCCGATGCATTTTTCGTAGGATTTTTGAAGAATGAAAAAATACACAGAAAAAGCAGTCGGGAAGCCCCAGCTGAATCACAATTAAAAAATTAACTCCTGTAAAATGCAGGAGTTTTTTTATATATATAACTTATAATGGGCGAGAGGTTTATCCCGATGCATTTTTCGTAGGATTTTTGAAGAATGAAAAAATACACAGAAAAAGCAGTCGGGAAGCCCCAGCTGAATCACAATTAAAAAATTAACTCCTGTAAAATGCAGGAGTTTTTTTATATACATAGCTTACAATGGGCGAGAAGGGGTCAGTTTAAATAGTTGTGGAGGAGTATATATATATGAGAACTCTTGACTTTTCATTTTTTTTTCCTGTTTTAGCACCAAAGGTGCGCTATCATAAGCCTTGGGTTTACAGCCCAAGGTAGAATATAAACCCAAAACTTAAGCACCAAAGATGCGAAGTATTAATCCAAAACATATCTCTCATCATATTCTATATCCTATTTTTTTATAAAGGCCCTGTATTCATCCTGAAATGATATTTTCTTGTGATGCATTTCCTGGTTTATTATATAGTTTTTAACTAATGATTGTGGCATACTTGAAAATATTAATAGTTTTAAATATAACAAGGTTAATTTTCCGAAAATATTTTCAATAAAATCGAGTAAGTTTTCTTATTAAATTCTCAATTTGGATTAAAATATATACATGACCGCGCACCTTTGGTGCTCGAATTGCATCTATTATATCAACATATAGCCCTTTGGGCTATGCTTATGACCCGGCTCCTTTGGAGCTATTAATATTGATAGATCTCCCTATTGTTCATGTAAAAATATTTTAACTACCATGAAAAGTTTCATCTCCTCAACTTTTTAAATTGACCCGGCGAGAAGTCTATCCCGATGCATTTCACGTAGGATTTTTGAAGAATGAAAAAATACACAGAAAAAGCAATCGGGAAGCCCCGGCTGAACTTTTATAATCCCGTATTTATATATCTTTTTTATTTCCATTCATTATTTCCCTTTATCAGTAATTCTTATGAATATTTTATATTTGTATATCTACCTGTAATCAAAAATTTAGCCATGAAAAAAATACATATTCTGTTTTTGCTGGTATTACTGCCTGTTACAGTTTGCTCATATGCCCAATTGACTGATAATTCTTCCTTCTGGCCCGAAAATAAATCACCGCAGGTAATCGGTAAAATGGTAATAACCGATCTGTTAAACCATCCGGAATTATGGATTGTAAAGAACGAGGATTATACTGCTGTTCATTATTCGGAAGCATGTGCCGCTTTTGGTGCGGCCCGTCTGGCAAATCTGATGCACGATTCCGTTACTATCAGCCGTCTTTGTGATCGCTATTCGCGTGTATTTACCGAAGGACCAGGAAACACCGGGCATCATGTAGATGCCAATGTATACGGTATACTTCCATTGGAATTGTACATGCTTACCGGTGACACCGGTTTTCGCAATCAAGGGATCCGGCTGGCTGATCAGCAATGGGAAGATACGCTGCCAAACGGTCTTACCAGTCAAACCAGGTTTTGGATCGACGATGTATGGATGATCGGCAGTTTGCAGGTTCAGGCGTATCGTGCAACCGGAAAAAAAATATATCTCAACCGGGCAGCTAAGGAAGCTGATGCTTATATTAAAAAGCTACAACAACCTAACGGATTGTTTTATCATGGAAGTAATGCGCAATTTTTCTGGGGCAGGGGTAATGGATGGGTGGCTGCCGGTCTGGCAGAAATTTTGACTGAACTACCTGAAAGTAATCCATATTATAAGCCGATTGTAAACGGATATAAAAAAATGATGCGTACGTTACTTCAGTACCAGGCTGAAGATGGCATGTGGCGACAATTGATAGATCATCCTGAAGCATGGGAAGAGACTTCCTCGACGGGAATGTTTGGTTACGCCATGACGGTAGGTGTGAACCTGGGAATTCTGCCTCGTAAAAAATATGAACCGGCGTACCAAAAAGCATGGCTTGCGCTTACGAATCATATTAATAAAGACGGGAAGGTAACCGATATTTGTATTGGTACCGGACAAAGTACAGATGTTAATTATTACCTCGAGCGTCCCAGGGCCGTCGGTGACTTTCACGGCCAGGCACCCGTGTTATGGTTTGCGTATGCTTTATTGCAGAAATAACTGTGTAACCTAAACTATACGCTAAATTTTCGAGGCAATAGTTCAGTAAAATTCCAAATCACAAAATCCAAAATTCAAATAATAACCAAATCTCAAATATCAATACTCAAACTTTACTGGTTAACTGATGGTTTGAAATTTTCAATATTGAGTATTGGAATTTATTTGGGAATTGTAATTTGTGATCTGGTGCTTAACGGCACACGTATTAAATACCTGCACTAATTTATTATTTCTCATCTGTTTCTCCCAGTATTTCTTTTACATCTTCCTCGCCGATTACTTCTTTTTCCAATAGACGTTCCGCCATTGCTTCCAGTTTGTCTTTTTTTGATAACAACAGTTTTTTTGTCTCATCATACGAAATACTGATTATTCTGAAAACCTCGTCGTCGATGATTTGCTCATATTTCTCTGACTTTCTGTCTGTCGCAAATTCTTGTCCCAGGAACTGGTTTTGGTTTGGCTGTTTCAGGGAAATATTTGGTAATGTTTTACCCATGCCATAAACGGTAACCATATTGTAAGCAATATGTGTCACCCTCTCAAGGTCGTTCGATGCGCCGGTGGAAACGTCACCGAAAATAATCTCCTCGGCAGCCCTGCCGCCCAGCATACCTTTGATCTTGCCCAGCAGTTCATTCTTTGACATCAGGAACCGATCCTCGAGGGGAGCCTGTAAGGTGTAACCCAGCGCTCCGATACCACGGGGAATGATGGAAACTTTCTGTACAGGATCGGCCCCGGGAGTAAAATAACCCACAATGGCATGACCTGACTCATGATAAGCTACAATTTTTCGTTCCCTTGGATTGATCAGCCGGTTTTTCTTTTCAAGTCCGGCAATTATTCGTTCGATTGCTTCCTGGAAATCGATGAATTCCACGAATTTTTTATCTTTCCTCGATGCCAACAGTGCGGCTTCGTTGCAGATATTTGCCAGATCGGCGCCCGAGAATCCTGGAGTTTGTGCAGCTACTTTATCAAGCTGACTGTTTTCTGAAAGTATTATTTTCCGGGTATGTACCTTTAAAATATCAAGACGGCCTTTCAGATCGGGCCTGTCTACCAGTACCTGTCTGTCGAACCTGCCCGGGCGGAGCAGTGCTTTATCTAGTACTTCGGGACGATTGGTGGAACCTATCAGTACAATGGCATCTCCGGGTGCAAATCCATCCATTTCCGAAAGCAACTGGTTAAGCGTATTTTCACGTTCATCGTTGGAACCGAATTGCATGGCAGCAGCACGACTTTTACCGATAGCATCGATCTCGTCAATAAATACGATGCAGGGTTCTTTGGCTTTGGCTTCTTTAAACAGATCACGAACACGAGCAGCTCCCACACCTACAAACATCTCGACAAAATCGGACCCGGTAAGGCTGAAAAAAGGTACATTGGCTTCGCCGGCAACTGCTCTTGCCAGTAATGTTTTGCCGGTGCCCGGGGGGCCAACCAGTAATACCCCTTTCGGAAGTTTAGCTCCCAGGCGTGTGAACTTAGATGGATCTCTCAGAAAATCGATCATCTCACTCAGTTCTTCCTTGGCTTCATCTACTCCTGCCACATCGTTAAAGGTTATTTTATTATCCTTATCCAGAACATAGAGTTTTGCCTTGCTTCTGCCTACATTAAAGATGTTCTGGGCGCCACCACCTCCTGTTCCGCCCATATTCTTACTCATTTTCCGGAGAAAAAATCCCCAGATAGCAAATAATATGATAACTGGCAATATCCAGCTTAAAATATTTGACAGCCAGTTAGATTGGATTTTCCCCTTGTAGTTGACATGCTGAGCATTTAACTGATTTAGCAGACTATCATCTTTCAGTCTGACAACCTGGAATTCCCGGTTGTCTATTTTAGCCAAAGAGTTCCAGGGTGTTTTACCGATATGAAAAAGACTCTTTTTGGCTGTATCCTTTTTTGCTGTAGCGGTAGTATCCTTTTTTTGTTTAAAAAGTCCATTAATTTCCTGATCGGTAATAACCACGCTGGCTATTTTACCGGCATTAAGACTGTCCTTGAACTGACTGTATGCTAATTCTTTCGGTTGTGAATTTGGATTGAACCACCATTGTAATGCTAAAATAATTCCCAGTATCCAAAGGTAATTCCATAAAGAGAAACCTGGTCTTTTTTTCATTATTCTATATGTTGTTATGAAAATCGTTCCTATTTAAAAAATTGTCCTTTGTTTTTTATTGAAATTTTAAATAGCCGGTTTTCATATATATTATATTTTGTTTAACTAATACTAATTTAGCCCATCAGGTTTAATAATACCTTTCTGTCAGGATGCATCAGAATGGTTGCTTTTGAAAAAAGCATTCATATTTTCTTTGAACTTATCCAGTTCCTGTTGCAATTCAGGTTTAATTTTATCCCAGTCTTTTTTTGCCATTTTTTTCGACCTGCTCAAATTTTTTTCAATGGAATCCTGTTTTGCGATCAGGTTAATTATTGCCTGTTGTTTTTCTACTGCGATGCGTTTATTTGCTTTGGCAGCAGCGTTCTCAAAATCAGACAGCCGGCTTTTAAAAGTATCGAAAGCCTGTTGGGTACTGTCTTCCATATCGGACCATTCCTGCATGATTTCATCATCCGATTGCTGTTCACTGTCTGTATAATTTGCTTTTTTGTTACTTTGATGATTGCAGGCGTTCAGAGAAATTAAAAAAACCACACCCAGAGCAAGAAGGATTTGTTTTGTTTGTTTCATGTATGTAAATAATAATTAGACTTTTTGTTCTTATTTTAATTTTACGGTTTACAAATTACCATCTAGAATCTTCCCAAAGTTTTGATCCTGTTGACTATGCGATCCCTTTTATCTTTGCCCAGCCTTCTTTCAATCCGGCCTACCAGTTCATTTTCCTTTCCCAGGGTAAAGGTCAGGTCATCATTTGTCAAAGAAGGATATTCTGTTTTAAGTTGTTCTTTTATTTCTTTCCAGTTTCCTTTTATTTTTAAATCTTCCATAATTACTCCTTTTTTAAATTATCATTCACTAATAATTGGGAAAAAAGTATGCCAATAATTTTATTCCAACAGCTAATTGCTGATAATGTTTAATGAATGAAGGCGTAAACTGACATACAGCTTCTTCTGGTTATTATTTTCCGATAAAATTGAAGAGTGCCGGTGTGAAACAGAATCTACACATCTTGTGAATATCCTACACAGTATCGATGATCAGTTATCAGTAAACAGTTGAACTAATCGGGCAGTTTATCACCCGAAATACGATAATATACCTACCCGGTTTCCTGATAATTTTCTACATATTTGTAATCTCCTGACAACTAAAATTAACCTGACGAATATGAAAAAGCATTACCTTACTCTGAAACAAATCACCGTATCTCTCCAACGGGATTATATTTACTGAATAAAGAAAACATTGTATATATGCCGGTGATCGGATAAACTGATCACACAGCTACACCTATTTTTTAAAGGAAGCTATCTTTTCAATTACGAATAAAGCTCATATCGTTTTTGGATAGCTTCCTTTTTAATTTGCTGTTCCCAGAACAATAAGAATTATTCCGATAAGTATACCGGCAAGCGCTAATGACTTCCGTTTTATATTACGGTCATGAAAAATAAGTGCACCCGCCGCAAATGAAATTACCACACTGCTTCGGCGCAACACCGAAAGAAGGGCAATAAGTGAACCCTTGTCGGACAATGCATAAAAATATAGGAAATCCGAAAGTGTCAGTACAATCCCGATAAGATGGATATAGGGGCTCCATCGGAAAGGGGTATAGGATTTTCGTTTCGGAAACCAGATGAATAACAGAAAAGGAAGAAAAACCGGGATCATGTAAATGGAAAACCAGGCTTGCATGGCCATCCGATCGTACCGGCCTACCAGGAATTTATCGAACAGACTGCTTGCCGATCCAAGCAAGGTAGCCGCAATAATTGCCAGTATCCACTTATTTCCGGAAAAATGAATGCCTTCTTTCCTTCCGGCAAGGGAAAATATATAAAAAAACGTAAGAACGATAAGGATTCCCGCCCATTGTATTACAGTAAACCTTTCCTGATAAATGAACAGGGCTCCAAGTAATGTCCATGTTGGACCAGTGGCACGGATAGGTATGACAATGGTGAGGGGTAACCGGCTGATGGCAAAATAAGCCAGGAACCAGGAGGTGCCTACCAGTAACGATTTCATGAAGAAGAATAAGTGCATTTCTGCCGTGGCAGGAGGAATATAGAGAAAATTTCCGGGATGAAGGATTCCTGTCAACGACAGTACAACCGGAGGTATAAACAGTACACCACCCGTGGCGCTGGCCAGAAATAGCACCGGAATAACAGCATTGTCCTTTAAGGATACTTTGCGTAGTATATCATAAATTCCCAGGAACAGGGCGGAAAAAAGTCCGGATATTACCCACATCGGTTGAATTTTGCGCGAAGATAAGTGAAAAGAACCGGATGTAAAAAGGAAATCAGGCAGGTATTTTGTACAGATGAATTTTTTGTGAACATTCTGAAAAGGACTGTTGCTATAATATTGTCATCGGTTAGACGGTTATGGCAAAGCAGATAGTAATCTGTTCCGGATATTTCCGGGTAAATGTTTAGTAATAGTCAAAAAAACCGAACCGTCAGACCGCTTTATGCCGCTATTTTTTACTCACTTATGGTTTTCACCTTTTTATTCTTTTCAATATTTACCATCACCACACCTGCTATAACAATTACTGCTCCTATCCATTGCAATGCATTTAACCGTTCGCCCAAAAAGATGGAAGCAAGGATAATAGTGGAAACAGGCCCGATACTTCCTATGATCGCCACACTTGAAGCCCCCAGTCGGTTGATGGCTTCAGAGATCATGAACGATGGCAGTAAGGTGGCTATTACCGCCAGGCCGATCCCTAATTCGTAAACATCAGGTGAATAATGAAATACTTTAATATTACCAGCGATAGCTGTATGAATTATTACCGCTGCCGTGGAAATAATCATGGCATAACTGGTAAACCGCACCGAACCGATTTTTGGGATAAGTTGTCCGCTTCCTACCAGGTAAGAGGCGTATGTCAGCGAACAACCGAATATCAGCAGCGGCCCCAGCCACTTATGAACGCTGTCCTGTACTCCGGCATCCTCGTAAAAAACCAGTAAAATACCAAGGTAAGTAATCACTATGGCCCAAATCTGACGGCGGGGTACGGGGTGCCGGTACAACACAGCCGATATCAGCACCACCAGGGTGGGATATACAAACAGGATAAGCCGCTCCAGACTGGCAGTGATGTATTTCAAACCGGAAAAGTCGAGGAAACTGGAAAGGTAATAACCTCCGAATCCCAATAATACCAAGGCAGCGATCTGTTTGCGGGTTAGCCTGTCCCTGCCCTTTTTATGCCACGAGGAAACGACGGCAATAATAATATATACCGGAAGTGCAAAGACCATACGGATAAATAATAAACTCAATGGATCCACGTCGAATTGATATGCTTTCTTTACCCATACTGCTTTTGATGAAAACAGGATAACGCCGGCAGCGGCAAGCAGCACAGCTGTGGTTTTACGGGTTTGTTGTGTTTTCTCCATCATTGGTTTATCACTGTATAACAAAAAAACCTCCCGGTTTATGTATCGGGAGGTTTGTTTCATATCCTATGATTTTCTTATATGCTACCCAGGAATACAAATACCGGCCTCCACTATAAAAGTGAGCCAAATAATCGATTTCTTATGCAACATTGTATTCTTCATAGTGGTTGTAAAAATAATTAATGTTTTTTAATCCGGCAATATGGAAATTATGAGTTTTAACAGGTTTTGATAATTGGGGAGGAAGAGGGGACGAAAGCGGGAGTTATGAATGATGAATGATTAATTATGGTAAACCCTGTAAGTGGTCGGAGACACTGACAGCGGTTGAGTATGGAGAGGGTAATCAGTAAACGGTATTCAGTTAAAATAACTCAACAGGATTTATATGATTACCTGATTTCCGGCAGCTAGTCGGTAAGTACTGTCTGTATTATCCAATCCGACTCATCCTGTGTCAGGTCAGATTCTCCGTTGAAAACCCCATATTCTCCTTTCATAAAATCCCAGCAATGAAACTGCCTGCCTGCAAGCGACAGGCTGTCGAGAAATGACACCTCATTTTCTATTAATAATTTCCAGTCAGTTCTGTTATTAATGCGAATGGCAGATATCGGATTAATACCATATTCTCCGATAAACAACGGTTTGCCAAAATCAGTCACAATCTTTTGAATGCATTTATTAATGTACGATTTAAAGGATGTGAGACCTGGGTCCCAAACGGAACCGTAGGCATGTACTTCCCAGGTAATATTATTCCGGTTAACTGGGTCAACGGTAAACTGGTTATTATGATTCCACAGATACGGAATGTCGATAAGTATCTGCTGTGTAGCACCGGTGCTGCGGATGCTGTCCGTTATTTGTTCCATAAAAGTGCTGTACGACTGGCCAAGATGTACGGCTGTTGCATCATCGGGGATTTCCACCTGCCGGAAAGGTTCGTTCATAATGCTGAAGATCACATAATGGGTTATCTTTGTATCTGTTGGCTATGAACTTCCACAGATGAATAAAAGCAGTCCGGTTAATATTTTGTTTTGCAACACTGAGGTCGAAGAAATCCCGGATGATCGAATCACTTGCCGGTTTATCCGTAGGGTCCGGAGCGGGATAAATACCGTCCCATAACCAGTAGGGGAGACTCAGGTAAAACGACCAGTCATCGTACGCTCCCAGTCCTGTAATATTCAGAATGCAATAAAGCTGGTTTTGGGTACACCAGTCCACCCACACATCTACCCAGGTTTCGAAAAACTTTTCATTGGGCAGATCTCTCCCAGGCATCAGTTCAGGCAATCCTATATTATGCATTTCGATACAGGTGGCACCGGCATCCTTCATACGTTGCACATCGGCAAGTGAAAACCAGGCTTCATCGGGTGAACCTGCTACCGCATGAGAGCCCTGGGTTCGCATTCGTTCGTTCCAGGTTACCTGCATGCCTTTTAAATAGGTTTGTTTTTCTGCTGTTTCCGTATTTTCCTTGCGGCACGATATAACCATGAAAAGCAGCAGTAATATAAAAAGGATAGGGAAGGTGCTCTTTGACATGGGTGTTTGTTATTATAGCAGGTTTAGTCAAAGTTAATTATAACATGATAACTATTTTGATTTTGATTGTTCATAACTTTAATAAATGAGTTAATAATTCAAAACTATTGTATTCATATCCGGAGAAAGAAAGAGGCAGGAAGAAGAGCATTCTTATTTTTATAAATTGACAATTTTACAAATCAATTTTATATTTTTGTTTTGTTGAAAATTCTTTATAGAAAATATTTTTCTTCAAATCTGTCATCTAAACCATTCCTTTACAGGATTTACTTTTTCAATCGATTGCCATGTGGCCTCGTATTATGTTGGTGTATTTTTACATTTTCTATTCTGGTAAACCGCCTCTGTCAGGCAGTAAAAGTAGTCTTCTAATATTTTGACTGCAAGTTGGCCGGTTGGGTATGAATTTTTAATACTGCCGGTTGTAATCCTTCGCCAGTAGCTTTTAATATCACCTCACCAGGTTCTTCAGCAGATTGAACAATAACCTGAGCAAGTCCATTAAAGACTTTCCGCTTCCATTGTCCGGCAGGTTCTATCACCTGGATCAGTCCGGGATCGGTATTAGGTTCATCCCACTGGTAGGTTTTTTTAAATTTTTGACCTACAACAGCGTACACGTTTCTGCCAGGCCTGATGATTGAGTGATTGAGCCGGAATGACTGGTTTGGGTCGTTGCGTTTAATAGCTGATGCGATTAAATGTCCGTTGATATAAATTGATTGTCCCTCAAGAATACTTTTTGCAAAAAGGGTTATCCGGGCATCTTCACTAAATGCGGGCAACTCTATTTTTCCCCTGACCACCAGAAGCGTATCTTTATATACTCGCCAGTCATCGTTTCTGGAGCTTTTAAATGCAGGTTTCCAGCTTGAATCATCGATTTCAGCAGCAACTTCAGGTCTGTTCTGCAGATTTTCAACCGACTTTTCCCTGAGGTTTTCGATTTTTATTCCTTTTACTTTTTCAATATACTTATCGGGCTCATGGCTTGTGGGATCTCCATTGCCCACACCTATTATTTTTCCCGGACCTTCAAGGGTAAAATTTATCAGGTTACCGGCTGAAGTTACCATGCGATCTTTGTCATCAGTAACTTTTACAGTGATAACAGAAACATCCTCACCATTGGCAAAAATGGTATTCCGGTCAGCAGTAAGACTGACTGCTGATGCTTTCCCAGTGGTTTCCTCTTTAACTGTTATAACTTTACCATCCTTATAACCCCGGGCCATTATTACTCCAGGGGAGTAATTGACTTTCCATTCAAGATGCCCGTTTACCGGCATGGTTTTCTTACCCAGACTTTTATTATTCAAAAACAATTCCACCTGTTCACAATTACTGTAAACAATAATATTTACTGGTTTATCTTCATTTCTTTGTGAACCCCTGGGTCCGGCAGGCTGGTTCCAGTTGGGCAGTATGTGCAGTACCGGTTCGTCACTCCACCATGATTTAAAATAGTAAAAAATATCTTTCCGGAATCCACAAAGGTCAAAGCTCCCGGATTGATTGATCACAGCAGGCCAGTTATACGGGTTTGATTCGCCCCGGTAATCGAAACCAGTCCAGTAAAACAAGCCGGAGAGAAATGGACGGGCAGCATAAAACTTCCAGCCATATTCGGCTCCTGGTTTCTGAGGCGAAGTATTGGTTGGTGCCGTATAAGATTTTTGATCATCAGTAATATATATACCCCGTGTTTGATGAGTATTGGTTTCTTCTGTTCCTATTCCGGCCTGCCAGGGAAATTTGGCATGATGTCTGTCAATATCTCCATGAACAATGTAATTATAACCGATTACCTGCGGTATCATACCACTGCCATTGTCCCATCCGCCACTAAGAGCAACTGTAATTGCACGGGAAGAATCGAACTTTTGTGCAAAAGCCTGCATGGAGGCAGTTATGCGGGCACCTTTGGCATTTGTCTCAATGGCCCATTCTTCATTTCCTAAGGACCATAATATCACGCTTGGATGATTCCTATCCCGTTTTATAAGCCTTTCCAGACAGCTTAAATGTTCTTCATTACTGCCCATTAGCCGGTTTTCGTCAAGTACAAGCATTCCAAGACGATCGCATGCATCCAAAAACTCAGGGGTGGGAGGGTTGTGTGATGTACGTACACCATTAACTCCCATTTCTTTTAATCTTTTAATACGGTATTCCTGTAATGCGTCCGGAATAGCTGTTCCTACACCGGCATGATCCTGGTGCATGTTTACCCCGACAATTTTAAGATGTTTGCCATTCAGAAAAAATCCCTCATTTGCATCGAACCTCACTGTTCGAATGCCAAATGTAGTCTCATATGTATCCACTATTTTCCCTTCTGAACGGATCACTGTTTTAAGCTTATGTAAATAAGGTGATTTTACCGACCACAGTAACGGATCGGCAAGCGTATATTTGGTGATGTATTCTTTCCGGCTACTTTCCGGAAGTATGAGTTGTTTTTTTGCGCCGGCAGCAACCTCTTTTCCTGACGGATCAATGATGGTTTCATCAATATCAAACATCCTGCTGCTGTCCGATTCATTCACAACAGTGGTTCGTGCCGTAATAATTGCCGCATTATCTTTCAGATCTGAGGTAATAAAAGTCCCGTAACGCTGAACATGCAGAGGAGATGTTTTGGAAAGCCATACATGCCTGTAAATACCGGCACCTTCATAAAACCAGCCCTCTTCCATAGTAGCATCAACACGAACAGCCACCTCATTATTGCCTCCATAATTCAGATAATCAGTTATATCATAACTGAAACTTGCATATCCACTGTGCTCGGTTCCCAGATAGAACCCGTTTACCCATACAATTGAATTTCGGAATATGCCATCAAAATCGATAGAAATACGTTTACCCAGGTCCGATTCCGGTATGGAAAAAGATTTGCGGTACCATCCCACACTGTTTTCCGGAAAATTCCTGCCTATTGCCTTATAGCCATGGCTGTGGCCACCCAGTGAATCAAAAGGCAACTCTACACACCAGTCGTGCGGAAGATCAATTTTACGCCAGGCACGGTCATCAAAGTTTTGTGCTGCGGCACCATCTCCGTAACCCGCTTTAGCAAAGTAAGAGAAATAGCCTGTTCCATTGTTAAAGTCTTTGGCGGCATCAAATGGATGTCCAAAGGCAAAAAGCCATCCGGCATCCATAAGGATGTGTTCTCTGGAATTTTCATCTTTAGAAATATATTTGTCCTGACAAAAAGCAGATGCAGATAGAATAATCGCAATAATAGCCAGCAGTGATTTTTTCATCATTTTAAATTCTTTTGTATAAATCGTAAAGTTAATTTTTGAAATATTCAAGTGCATATAATTTATTAATTTTTCATATTATTATCTCAGTTTTTTACTAATCTTATTATTTAAATGGATTGATTCTACCAGGTCATTCTTTTTATTGTTACCATGAGCCTCAGATTCGGACGATCGATACACAGTTGCGGCAAAACCCACTGTTCTTTTTCCTGTTACCCGTCCTGGTTTGTAACGCGGATGTATATGCTTTGAGTTTGTAACTCATTGCCGTACTGTAATAATTTAAGTGAATACCTATCTTCCATGTCACGAGAAGAGGACATAACAGAAATAGATTCTTCTAATTAACTATCATTGTGTCAACAACCTCTTCATAAGGTACCCGTGTGATATGAAACAAGTAAGTTCCCTTATTTATCGGCTGGAATGCAATGGTTGTATCTTTATATATCATCCCCGCGGGACATACCCCGCTGCTTTCAAAGGTTCCGTATGCCTTTAATGTATAATCGAATTCTGTGTCCTTGATTAATTTAAAATACAGATCACTCCAGCAGCCGTTTTCTGCTGCTGCTCTGGCACTTATCTGTAGCTGTTCCTGGTTTGTTGCTGTGTCGGGGATATAGGTTGCGATAATGTCAACTCCGTCAGTTTTTTTTGAATAGTAACTGTTACTGCTTTCTTTAAGACAGGATGTTGCCAATAAGAACAAAGCTGCAAATAATAAGATTGTTTTCATTTTAATTTTTTTATTAATATGATACCGATTTTGCTTCGGTATTTGTGTACATTTTACATAGAAGGTGATCTCCATTATTCGTTGGTGAATAAAACGCAGATGTGTGTGGTTTAGTTTGTAATTTGTTTTCTCTAATTCAGCTATATTTGATAATCATAGTAATGGTAAAAGTATAAAATTGATCATGATTGTAATATAATTAAACGAATTATGATTAAAATAGATCTCTTTGAAATAAAAAGTTATGGAAGATATTTTCTTTGATAATGAAAACTACAACGCCATTGATTTTATTAGAAATTCCATAATGCTATGAAAACAATTATTTTTACGGGCCAAAAATCAGAAACATTTTAAAGTAATGAAGCCAGGAATTGAAAATTTGAAGGAAAAGAAGTTTGTTGGTAAACGTATTAAAATGTCTTTTTCCAACAATAAAACCTTTGAATTGTGGAATAGCTTTATGCCTCAACGAAAAGAGATTTCGAATAACATTGGAAAAGAACTGTACTCGATTGAAATATACAAACCGGCCTTTTTTGACAATTTTGATCCTGATTCTACATTTGAAAAGTGGGCTGCAATAGAGGTAACCGACTTTAAATCCATTCCGGCAGGAATGGAACAGCTTACAACTCCAAAAGGACTTTATGCCATCTTCGTGCATAAAGGCCCGGCAAGTGATGGACCTAAAACTTATCAATTCATTTTCCAGACATGGTTACCAGCTTCGGGATACGTTTTAGACAACAGACCCCATTTTGCCGTAATGGGTGAAAAATATAAACAGGACGACCCTGCATCAGAAGAAAAGTTGTGGATACCCGTCAAAACTAAATAAATTTCAGTGCGAGGTAATACTATTTTGCCGTCAATACTCTGCCTCTTTTACAATATAGAATCAATTTTTTTGAATATGGAAATTAAAATCTGCCGTACCTAACGTTCCCATAATACGCAACCACACAGGAAGCAGCATTTCCGTTCCACGTGCAGCCGTAATATCTCCCAGGTCGATAATCTGCGAATTGCTCCAACCAAAAGAATTCAGAATTTCTGCCGTCTTCTTCCTGGCACCTTCCTCATTACCACAAATAAATACATTGTGGTCACCCTTGATTCTTGAAGGATCTACCATTAACAGAGCACTCATGGTGTTGAGTGTTTTAACAACTTTAACATTGGGAAATTGTCGTTGTATTTGCTCACCCAAAGAATCTGTGTTTACAGGATTTAATGATGGGGGCATCCCTTTGGAAAAGTCTAACGGATTGGAGATATCTATTAATATTTTCCCGTTGAGCGTATCCTTACCGGCTAAATTCAAAACAGTAAGTGATGCCATTCCGGAGGTACAGTTGAAAACAATTTCAGCCCCGGCAGCAGCAACTTTAAATGTTTCAAGTCCAATGTCAGTGTATCCTTTCTTCCAGTCTTTGAATGGCGGATTCCCGTATGCATCTCCCTTTTCATTTGACAAAGTGGCATTTGTATCGCGTGTGCCAATTGTCACTTTGTGTCCCAATTGATTTAATTTAGCGGCAATGGTCCTGCCGACTACTCCTGTTCCTAAGATTGCTATTTTCATAATTTTACGATATTTTTACTATTCACTTTCAAAATTATGGCAAAGTACACTCGCATACAAGGAAGTGTTAAAAATGAAAGAGACTATCAAAAAGGTAAGTAATACTGAAAACAATGATAATAGACGGAAAAAAATACAAATACCGGTTTCTGAACCAGGAATTTCATTGTGCACTTGATGTAACCATGCATTACATTGGTGGTAAATGGAAAGCTGTGGTATTATGGTACTTAAGAAAAGGAAAAAAAAGATTCAAGGAATTGAAAGAATTAATTCCTGACATTACTGATAAGATGTTATCCATTCAGCTAAAAGCGCTTGAGGAAGACAAGATTATCAAAAGAACGGTATATCCTGAAGTCCCTCCGCGTGTAGAGTATGAAATTACGGAAGAAGGAAAATCAATCATCCCTCTAATCGAAGCCATTGCTCATTGGGGAAGAACCAAAGCCGAATCAGAAGGAAAGCTGGTTGAGATTGAAGATTAAATTATTACGAAGAAACAAACCCGGAAATTCTTTTTATTAAATTCGGAAAGTCGGGCACCTTACCTGCATGTTATCCTAAAAGAAATTCTTATCTTGTAATCTTTCTATAACTGGTCTCGAAAATTATTTTTCCCATAGTCAAAAGTTTTTCATAAAAATCAAAGTGATACAGAACATGTGTTCAAAATATACGTATAACAGGTGCGTTATTTTTACTACTAACATTTATTAACCAACTAGTTATTAGCTATGCTATTGAAAACCAACCTCCGATTTTCTATTGCGTGTTTATTGATTATTTTACCCTTGTCGCTAAATGCCCAACAAGGATATCTGATCAGTACCGGTAACAATCAGAAACAACTGCTGAAAGCCTACAGGCTTGTGCTTGAAAAATCATCCGATGACTATCGCGATGCTACCGCTACCTGGGACAATGAATTATTTCCTGCTTATGGTGAACACTCCGTTTACTGGATAACCAGTGGTGACAATACAGGTAGTTTTGTATATCCGGGCGAACTGCCTGCAGATTACAGTCATCTGACAGGCTCCACCTATAATCATTATGATCCAGCTGCACAAAAACAGGTGTCGATACAGTTTAAGAAAGATTCCAAACGTATTGCTATTTTCAAAAGCAAATACAAAGCCAACAATACAAACCTTTCCTGGGAAGCCATGTATTTTGAACAGCTTTTTTCGGAAAACCTGATGGATGGTGTTTTATACACGGTGAATGAAGATACACTTATTAATAAAGGTCTTGATGAAAATACCGAACTGTTAATTATTCCTGCTTTTGCTGCAAAAGACAGCAATTATACTTATTTTATTGATAGCATTTTTTCTATAACTCCGGGCCTGAATGCACCCGTACAGGCTTTTCTTGCACATGGGGGCAGTATTTATGCCGAAGGCAACGGGGTCTATTTTATCGAAAAAGCCGGGTTCCTTGAAAACGGTGCGGTAAATTACAATCCAGATAATGGTAGCGGACTTGTAAGTGTTACCGAAGATTCTCCGGCAGGAATGATGCAAATGGGTTTTAGTGCGGCCCTTGGTAAGCTTTATGGCTCGAAATTCCCGGCCATAAATTCATCCCGTATTAATACGGCCGCTTCAATTTCTCCGTCAGGAGACGCCTGTGTTTTCATGCTGAAACCTGATGTGTCCGGTGGTGGCAAAATAATGTGTAATACCGGTTTACCAACGGTATACGGACTTTCGAATCCGGATGCTTCCAGTATGCAGATAAGCTGGACCATGACAGCTATTCTTTCGGCATTTACCTTTGATGTGGATGTAACCCGCAAAGTACGGAACGAACTTATAGGGAGCATGGCAACAGGTGATAATGCTATTTCCTATGACAGGACCGATACTTTTTCCGTGGAAATGCGTGTCCGGAACCTTTCGGATCAGGCTGTTTCAGACATAACAGTTAACGAAAATATTAAAGCCTGTTTTACCTTTCTGGATGTAACTTCCGGAGACAGTTATTCGCAATCGGGAAACCAGCTCACTTTCTCGGGTATTTCACTTGCCCCGCATGCTGAAAAAACGATCATTTACAGGGTGATAACTCCCGATCCGACCAGTGATAAGCATGAAGATATCAACAACAATACTGAAAGGGGAAACCTGATAGCAGTCTCAAAAGGTGATGTAAGCTACAATCTGGATGGTTTCAATAACAGCTATTATAAAGATAAAGATTATGCCGATGTGCTTTTCAGCGCCATGATCTTTGCCGATGCCGATGTCAACTGGAAAAACTTTCTGGGTCTTGATTATCAGCCCTTCAAAGTATTCATGATCATGGAAAACAAATCGCGTTCGCCGGCCATGAATACAGTTTATACCCAGTATATTCCAAAAGATGTTCCATTTTACTGGACCGATAACTCTCTCGATATCCCTATCCTGAAAACTCCGGGTGGAAAATATGTCGACGTCCTGCGTGGCAGTGATGATGAAGCACACCCCGATTACGATATGGACGGTGATGGACATCCTGATGTATGGCTCGATACGGCATCAATATTCCCGAAAGGATATACAATTACCGAAGAAGAAGTCTACTGGGCCAATCCCTGGAACCACCTGCGTACAGGCAATAGCGACTTTGTTTTTGAGGATATTGACCACGATGGAAATGTGGCTGTTGACAACAACGGTGACGGCATTGCCGACGTGGAAGAACCCGGCGATAAGATCAGGGTGTGGAAAGTAACCTGGGATATTGGCCGTGTGGAAGGATATGAATACCACGATCCATATTGCAGTTATGAATTATGGATCGATCCGCCTGACCTGGTGCCGTTAGCTGCTGGCGTGGGCTATGCACATGACTCCATTCCTAATCCCTATCCAGGAATGTTCTATCCTTATACCAGTGATATTAATTCAGCCGATTTAACCGATACTACCTGGTCGCACTGGATGGAAAGGGACAGTGATGGAAATGTAATATGGAAACAACTGGTTCACCAGCGCATCAACAACTACGAGGGTTTTACCTTCATTGACACTGCTGATGCCAATTACCATCCGCTACCCACCGATAGTGTTATCGGTACATGCCCGCAACCGCACAGGGAATTCATAGCGGTAGTATCGCTGGGAGGAGAAGAGATCGACATGACTCACTATACCCCACAACAATCACTTTATTCAAAAGTAGATTATTCGACGGTATTCAACGAGGATAAGGTTACACCCATACGCACAGTATATACTTACTGGGCGCCATTACCCAACCCTTTGCAATTTGAGTATCTGTCGAACAATTACCAGATCATCGATACAACAGGTCAAACAGTGCAGAAAGCTTCCTGAATATGGCCCGGCGCACCTTGTATTCGATATGGACGCATCTACCGAATATACCTATTACTGGATCCGCAATATAGGCTACGATGTAGATTATAACGATCCCTCCGAAGCTACCGACGGGATTGAAAGTCTGGGTGACGGTGTTTTCGGATATTTTGTATATACCATACCAAAAGGCATGGGCGGTTACCGCATTACACTGCCGCGAAATGAGGACGGATCGTTCAATACAGATTCAATCGTAAATATCGATGGCAAACCATTCTCCAAATGGATCGATAATCCCAATACGCTTAACAATGTGGAAGTATGGGAAACACCCTTTGAATACCAGGTATACATTCCCCAGTTGCTGATTCCCCCGGCACTTGACGATGATAATGCCGATGGCGTGGATGACTGGATCGATGACCGGGGTGACCGGTTCTCTTCCAAAACCGGATTTTTGCACGATGCCTTCATGCCCGATAACGGAGAAGACTGGCTGAACTATCCCGCAGTACCTTTTCAGGATGATATTTACGGACAGGTAGATTCGGGATGGTTTGCCGGAGCTGACGACACCTATGGAGATGATTATTTCGAGGACCTGGGCAAAACCCACATACAGATACATGCCGACTACATGGGCAAAGGCCGCGAAGGATCGGTAGAAATAAGCAAGGGAGGAGTACTTGTAGCAGAAGAAATTTTCGGGGGATCACCCTGGGTAATCTTCTCACACGTACTTTCAGGCCATGCCGAAGGTACCGACCTGTCGGTAGCATCACAGGTACTCCCCGGGAATGTTTATTACGGTATTGATACGGTATACCTCAAACATGCCATTGCCGACACCAACGAACCTCACTACTTCGATGCGAATTTCGATCCGTACCATGTCTCTTATGGCTATGGCGAAACAACCATAACAACTTTTGTAGGGGCCAAGGATCCGTGTAACCTGGTTGATCCTGCTGTTTCGATGCCTGCTATTCTCGATCCTGATTATGACAACCATTCGCTGACACTTATTCCCAATGCCGATGGCAGTAATCCCGACCTGAGCGGATATCCGAGATCCGTATCGGGAACTTTTCTCGAAGTACGGGTTGAAGTGAATAACAGCACCGACGATAACTGGATTAACACATCGGTAACACCACAAATTACCTGCAGAATTAGGCAATACCTCGGTAGAAATGAGTTACGTGGCCTATCCGAGGCCGCTTGTGCCTTCACACTATTCGGGCGGACAGATAATCCGTGGCGATCAGCCGGGAACCTTCACCACCGGATGGCGGTTCAACCAGCCCGAAGGTGAAGTACTGGTGAAAATGGGAGACACACTTAACATGATGCAACCCACACGGAGAGCCTATTTTGTGTTCCTGCTGAAGATTGATCCGACCCTTGAACCGGGGATATATAACAATTCCTTTTGCCATTTCCGGGTCTAAAATACATTATTCGGGTGCCGATCATGGTTCTCTTTCCTATACAGTCCCCGATGCTTTATTCTGTATCGCCACAAAAGATGCGTCAGGAAACATACCTCAATATCAGAAAATAATTCTGGATCAATCTGTTTTGGCTTCGCTCAATGTTTCAACAACAGGTAACTTCACTCCTACAGGACGAATCAAATGGGCAGCAAATGATTTCGAAACTTCAGAATTTGAGAATATCCCGGGCACATTAACAGCCGGGGCCGATGGTAGCATTGATCTGAGCCGGTTTAAATCGTTCCCGACTATTGACACCAACAGGCTGGTAATTATGCAGGAAGGAACAATCGACAGTTACAATACGTCGGCTGATCTGCTGCGTGTGACTGACGGACAGACCCTGAATTACACAAATACCCTGGGCGAACAGGCAGTAGCTTCACATGCCCCTGGTAGTAAAACCGGTTGGCCCGAGAATAAAGGTTAAGAATTCGGTATACAGCATCAACGGGGTTCTTGTTACGGACACAATTGTATATGAATCCGATAAGGATCTGTTTGTTAAAACCCTGCTTACAGCTAAAAACACAGGTTCCGATATCTCTTCGAACACCATCGTAAATATCAATCCGGGAGAGTATTATGAAGTAGTCACAGACAGCCTTGATCCCAACTGCTCATTCAGCAACAACATGCTTTCGGTCAATTTTGACGATATTATCCCTGGTGAAATGAAGGAACAACTGTTACCGTTTATTTTGCGTCCTGATGAACTACCTGAAGGAATTGATATCAGAACACTTATCCTGCAATCAGGTATCGATTATGAAGGCACATTGGTGAATGTTGCTTTCAGTTTTACCGATACCAACAAGCTGATGCTGGACCTTTATGATTTTGAGGCTACATCTCTGACATTTAAGGATTTGGGTAACGGACAGGTACGTGTGAATGCTAAAGCAGGAAACAGGGGAATTAACGGAAAAGATGTATGGTTCAGAATTTATCCGATCATTGGTGGAGGCACCTATGAATTCCCGATTGCCGAGACAAAGATCGAAAATTTTAAACCCGGTCAGAGTATCGAGCTCTCTGGTGTTTATACATTGCCGGTTACGGATAAATCGATTGAATTCATTGCCATTATCGATGATGGATACAATTATGTGGAGATCACAGAACAAAACAATGATCTGAAAATCGGTATGACCCCAACAGCAATAGAAGATTCCAAAACTCAGGACAATTCCCTGACGATTTACCCGATGCCTTTTGCTGATGATGTAAACTTTAAGTATTTACTGAACAAGAAATATGCAACGATTACACTGAAAATTTATGACATGAATGGCAGACTGTGGGTAAATATGGATCATTGTCCGGCTGATGCAGGAATGAATTCGTTACAATGGAGAAATACTGACATGCCGGATGGTAATTACATCTATAAGCTGACAGGCAAAGAGAATGCAGGTACCGAAACCATCATTTTCAACGGACGGCTGACAAAGCTCACTCAGTAATTTTTAAAATTTAGATATTAAAAAAACCTCCGGATTAATGATATTTTTAGCTTCACGGCAACGGATGCAAAGAACAAGAGATCTTCCGCTACTTTGCATCCGTTGCGGTTATCCGGTTTAGAAACAGCCAAAATAAATTTCTTGTATTAGCACATGCATTTTACTACAACGAATAAAAGAAACCATAAACAATACGGGTACAAAGGATTTTTGATGATCCTTTCGCTTTTATTTATTGTATCCGGAATTTTCGGACAGGCTGATTTTTCGGTTCCCGACACTATCTGTATCGACGACAGTGTCACCATTCAGAACCTTTCGCGTGATGCACAAACTTATTACTGGAATTTCTGTTCGGGTAACCTAATCTATAATCCGGAAGGGAACAACCTTCCCAATCCGGGAACTTTAAACGGCCCCGCTTTTATCGATTTTGCCGATGATAATGGTAATTACTACGCTTTTATCACCAATCATACGGATGGTACGCTGGCACGAAATTCCTACGGAAGTAATTTTCTGAACACACCTGTTTCTGACAACATGGGAAACTTTGGAGGCGCCATACCGCTGCATGCACAGGGAATACAGGTAATACAGGAGAGCGGCAACTGGTATGTTTTTATCGTGGGCGGACAACGGGAAGAATCGAGGCTCGTAAGGCTTGATTTTGGCCCATCGCTATCTAACAATTCCCCGGTGGTTAACAACCTGGGAAATGCAGACAGTTTGCTGGATTACCCGGAAGATTTATATATCACCAATGAATCGGGGGAATGGACCGGATTCACTGTAAACTACAATTCAAACACGCTGGTAAGGTTCGATTTCGGAGCTTCGCTAAGTAACACTCCTACTTTTGTCAGTCTCGGAAATACCGGGAATTTGGACAAACCCTGCGGCATTCTTCCGATAAAGGATAACGGCAACTGGTATATTTTTATATCCAACTACGGCAGCAATGAAATAACACGCCTCGATTTTGGAAATTCATTAGCATCAAATCCTTCGGCAACTTCCATTGGTGATAATTCGGTGTTGTATTACCCGTTTGACCTGACCATTATCCGCGATTGTGAAAATATTTACGGATTTGTACTGAACCGTTTTAACGATATTGTGCGAATGGTATTTAACAACGGGCTGGACAATCCTCCCGAATTCACATCACTTGGTGTAACCGGCAACCTGTATAATCCCCAGGGAATTTCCGATATCTTTAGGGTTGGCGACACCCTGTATGCTTTTGTTGCTAACATTGACAATTCATCCATCACCCGCCTGTATTTTCCGGGTTGCGACAATGCCGATCCGGCTTCATCCACCGAACGAAATCCGCCTGCGATCAGTTATAATGCTCCCGGAGTGTATAATATCAATCTTATTATTGATGAAGGGACAACCCGAACAGGAATCATACTGCCGGAATATTGTGGTACTTGATAGTGTAAATGTCAACCTGGGAAATGATACCCTGATAACTGCCGGAACTACCATTGAATTATCACCCGACAGTGCCTATTCTTCCTATCTGTGGTCAACGGGAGCTACGAGCCAGACAATTGATGTAAACCAGGCTGGAGTTTATACGCTTACAGTTACAAATCAGTATGGTTGCCAGTCGACTGACAATATCGAAGTTACTGTGGATATTGGAATTCCGAACTTTTTCACACCCAATGGCGATGGTTACAACGATACGTGGGACATCCCGTTTCTGAACATGGAACCGGAAACTGAAATATCGGTATTTGACCGTTTCGGTAATTTATTGATCCGCTACAAAGCTTCCGATGGTGGCTGGACCGGAACCAGCAATGGAAGGGATATGCCCGATGGCACCTACTGGTATATAATAAAAGTTCCGGGAACGAAGAAACCCTATAAAGGTTCTGTTACCATAAAACGATGAGCGCATGAGAGGATATATGTTAGCAGCAGCGCTCTTTCTTGCACAGATATCGTACTCACAGTCACTGGTCCGGTATAACCTGTATCCATATAATCCCGGTTTTGCGAACCCGGCTGCTACCGGTTTAACAAACTGTCTGGAATTAACGACCACCGATATGCATCAGTGGATAGGAATCCCCGGTGCGCCATCTGTTCAGTCTTTGAGTATCCGGAAAGGGAGACAGTTTTCGAAAACGAAGAAAGCACGGGCTTGGGAGTTAACATTGTTCGTGATATCAATGGGCCAACGAAAGACCTGAACGGAGAAGCCATCTATTCTTTTCATATATTGATGGGGAGGAACCGGTTGACCTGGCTTAGTTTTGGCCTTTCGGGAAGTATCGGCCAGTTAAAACTCGACGAAAAAGGGTTTTCTCCCATATACGATCCCCGGATAAACGGAGGTGTGGAAAGCGAACTGGTATACAATGCGTCAACCGGTATTTATCTTTATAATAAAAAGTACTTTGCAGGAATAGCAGTATACAACCTGTTACCTGTAAATTCATCACTCGGCAGAGGATATGGCCGTGAGCAGTTTTATCTGTCGTTCCAGGGAGGATACCTGTTTGACAGCCGCAGGTTACCGGTAAAAATACAAACATCCGTACAGGGATGCCGTGGAACAGATATTATGCAGTTCGACCTGAATAACAAAATACTGTTTGAGAATAATGTGTGGACAGGGCTGACACTGCGTAAATACCTGGGCAGTTTCGAAACAGCCGGCCAGGATGCCATTATCTTTATCGGATATAACTGGACCAGTCTGAATTTTTCCTATAGCTACACCATTGACATTAACGGTACACAATTCCATCATTTCGGTACGCATCAGTTTTCGCTGGGTTATAAAATTTGTCCGGATAAATACAGTTGCCCGACATATAAATAGGTTGAAAAACCTGATTTCGGGTATAAAAACCTGACTTAACTTAGTACATTATAAAAGATAAAGAAAGAACACCTTTGACCAAACTTTTACTATTAAGATAACCACATACCTTTTAAAGCCTTTCACATAGCCTGTTTGAAACAAATTTGTTTTTCCCGGGGAAATCATTTATTTTTAATGAGCTTATAGCAAAATGATACTAACCATCAAACCAAACACTACCATGGAAAAACTAATAGCCTGCTGCGGACTCGATTGTGCGGCCTGTGATGCGAGAACTGCCACTTTAACAAACGATAATGAATTACGTGCACAGATTGCCGAAAAATGGAAAACGGAATACGGTGTTCCGAATATAACAGCCGACATGATCAACTGTACAGGATGCATGGAAGAAGGCGCCAAGATCGGACATTGTGCAGAATGTAAAATACGAAATTGTGTCATTGAGAAAGGATTCCGGACCTGTGCGGATTGCGATCTGCTGGGGGATTGCGAGGTGGTGGGAAACATGCATAAATTTGTTCCCGATGCACTGGAAAACCTGAAATCACTGAATTGAAAAAATATCTTCTACATTTAAGTAGTAATCGGTAGTTGGAGAAAAGTGCAAAGAACAGAGTATTAAGTACGTTACTGCTTAATATCCTGTAATTCGTAAACACAATAATGTCCGAAAGTTTCATCAGGGTTGTCTTCAATAACTTTGGCGTAAACCCCAATTTTGTCATTAATCATCCAAAGTTTTTTCAGAACTTCTGAATCACTTACAACTTCCAGAATTGTGCAATCGAATGTACCGGCTGGGGTTGTAAGCTGCTCATTACCCACTATCCGATACGTATTTTCAATTAAAGGATAAAGTGGTTCACTGAAATTTGAGTTTTCCGGAAATTCAGAATCGTCCGGAACATGATAGCGATCATATCCATTAAAAATATTATCTATAGTAAACCCGTCTTCTTCTAAACTTGCATGTACATTGGCTATCAAGGTTTTATTTTCAAATGCTTTTGTGCCATCAATAAGAGTAGCGTAGTTATAGACCAGCTGTTTTACATTTAATAAGCTATTCTTCATTTCACCCCAATTCCGCCAGGGCAATTTTTCTTCATCATCGTAATATTTATAGTCTCCATTTTCGGTGTAGAAATCGTCTTCGGTAAAAGTGAGCCGTTCGATTTTTGTTGCATTTTGAACTTTTCTGTTTGCAGTGTAATCCTTCCCATTGCTCTTCAGTTCAATAGCATTTTCGCCAATTTTAACTATTTTACTTTCCCCCTTTAAGAAGTCCTCTCCTCGCAAACCTATCATGATTAGTGACATTTCCTGTTGATTAAAAATCCACGTGCCGCTTAACCTGGTTTCACTGCCTTCTTCTTTTTCTAGAATGGTAAATCCGTCGGGTTCTGTAAAGCTCACAAAAGTCTTAACTTCCGGATAGGGTACGCCACTGAATTCCCACAAGCCAAAAAGGCCTGACTTTTTGTTACTTTCTGTAATTTCAGTACTGTCAATTTTTTGGTAGAATAACTTTGCACCATCTTTATCAACTACCAATTCTTTTTCGGTAAGATTTATAATTTTCCCTTCGCCGTTAAAATCTTTATCAAGTTCCGATTTCAGAATAATGGTATGACTGTTTTTGTTGTAGTCCCAGGTTCCGGCATCCATACCCATGACAATCATTTTCCCATCTTCATTAAATTCAGTAATGAAATAGGGATTTTCAACTTCACTACCAACTTCAGCTTTTGTCATCAGCCAGCTCCCAACAAGTTTCGATTTCTGCGCATTTACAATTCCTGTTAAAGCTATGAGGACAATTAATAGCAGCTTTGTTTTTTTCATGATATTATGAGTTTGAATTAGATTTCTTTCTTAAAAACGTTTCAAATATAAAGAAAAATGAAAGGGAAAAATGTTCAGATTTTTATATCTAATTAGAGCCACTACATTAAGTCAGACATTTTTATTTGCCAACCAACGCTCACCCTCCTTAAATCAGAGAGGTGAGCATTGGAATAATTGACTTTGTGCGACAGACACTACTGAATTAACTTGTATGCATCAGACTCAATAGTTCCACTAAAGGTATGCGTTTCTGTACTGAGCATGGCAGAACATGTTCCCTGGAAGCTGATTTTAGTGGCCGATTCTCTTTTTACCGATCCGCTTTTAGAAAAATACATTTCATTACTTCCATCAGTCAGCAATAAGTTTTTTCCCATAATTGTAATCGTACCACTTGAGTTCGATTCATCAAATTGGGTAACTTCGCCTACCGATGTGGGTACTGAACCAACAAGAACACTAAAATTGTCACCTTCTGAGATTGTTGCCAGATTTTCTAAATAGCCCACTTCTATTGTACTGCCTGATGCAATAGTATTACCATCCATTACCACATTGTATTCACCACTGGGTTGAGCAGGTGTGGTGTTGTCCTTATCTTTACTACACGAGCTGAATACCACACTAAAAATACCTACTAAAATTGCGATGTTTAAAATTGATTTTTTCATAATTGAAATTTTGTTTGATTTTTATAATTATTTATAGATTTATTGAATTTGTATTTGCATTGGTGCCTTTTCTGCACGACCATGTTCCGACCGGAGCCTGAGTAAGATTAGTTTTTGCACACTTTACTACCCCATCAGCTCACTTTCAATAATTATTAAGTTTCCTTCAGATGTAATTCTACAATCGGAGAAAAGAACACTGGTTCCAAGAAAACCGGCACTTATTGAACTTGATAAATCTCCATTTGAACTATAAACCTGCATGGTTGGTGCATCATCAAGTAAACGATTGAAAACAACTGTAGAATAATCGCTGGTTAATAATATCTGTGCGTCTTCTAAAATGATATCATCATTTTGTTTAATCGTATTTCCGGTTGAAGCATCGAGTGTCATGTGGCTGTTTCCGATACGCCAGGATTCATCTGATTTGTAACTGGCAGTAACTATTCCATTTCCAAAAAGTATGATGGGCTCCGCCGTCAATCCGAAGTCACATAATTTCTTTTCCCAGTTAACCGTGCCATCCGAAACTTTGTATGCGTGAATACAGGTTGTATCTGCTACTGCTTCTTCGTAATACAAGTTGCCTAAGCCATCAAAACTGGCGCGGTAAGGGTTCGCTGCAACTTCGTTGGGATCATAGGGTTTAAAATCGCGCCAGGATTCGGTTGCGCCGGTTCCGTTATCTGTTATTACGGTTACGCCTATCTCCCAGGGCCACGGCAACCTAAAATCGGTAACTACACAAATATCGTTTTGGTACGCACTTATTTTCGCTTCAACGTGTTTATCCATTTTATAATCCCACTTAACTGTCCCTGAGCTGGCTTCTAATGCCGTAATTTGTGATTCATTATTAAATGTTGTTGATTGGGCAACATATATGGTTCCGTTACTATAAGCCATATCGCTAAATGATATGCTTAATGTTGTCGACCAAATTTGGGCTCCATCATTGATGTTGTATGCTGCAATAACATCCCATTGATAGGATAGAATAAGTTTATCACCGGCAAGCATTATTTCTGAATTTGAATAACTACCATCCGGAATGGTTTGATTCCACCTTAGCGCTCCATTTTTGTCAAGGGAATACAGCACGTACTCGTTATTTGCTCTCGCGAAAAAATAGGAGTTGTCGTTGTTATCTAAAACAAGATCTGTTAACAAGGCATCATATTCGTCAATCTCATATTGCCAAAGCGCCGAAGAATTCTCCGTGGTTGAACTGGTATCTGAATTGTTTTTTGGATCTTCGGGCGTAGGTGTTACATTATCTTTGGAACAAGAAATGAATGCTAAAATAATAGCCAGGAAAATTAAAGGTGTTTTTTTCATTTTTTTAAGTTTATTGAGATATAATTATTTAAAATTTCACGAACTCTACTCTGCGGTTGTTGGCTTTTCCTTCGGAAGTACTATTGTTGTCGATTGGTTTGCTTTCGCCAAAACCAGTCGATTTCAGTCGATTGGAAGATATGCCCATACTTACCAGGCGGTCCATAACTGCTTTGGCGCGTGCTTCTGAAAGTGTTTGGTTGTTTGCCTCATTGCCATCGTTATCGGTGTGACCTTCCACGCTGAAATTCAGGCCGGGCTGTTCTTGCATCAACTCAAAAATTTTGTTGATTGCCCCGTTACTTTCCGGTTTAATAGTGGCTTTGTTTACATCGAAGCGGATACCGTTTACAATTATTTTTCCATCGGATAGAACACGGTCATAGTACTTAACCCCTCCTTTTGCAATGCGGATGTTTTTGAAATAAAAAGGTTTATCATCACCCAGGTCGGCCCAATATGCCTGCAAACTTAATCCTGACGGATTCCCTTGGTAATGTGGAATATTTATCACACGTGTATCATCCATATACACCTTTAACTTGCCTTTTGTAAAAGCAATTGAAATATGAATCCAACGTGGTTTCTCATTCCATGTATAATCGATGTCAGGTTGTTCGCCATTTACTTTACTCAATTTTTCGGTAACAGAACTATAACTAATATCCATATACATGTTCGAATTGTTCTGTTGATTTTTATAATCGTACTGGTAAACCGAAATTCTATTTCCCTTTGCAGGCCTGTAAAAATCAAATTCTATGGTAAATACATCCGGCAGATAATCTTCTTTTGCATTTTTCAGGTAAGGTACAATCATAGGATTTCCGTCGATAAACATCAACACCTTTTCGCCATCCACATTCGCAATTTCAACCTGACCTTTGACTAAATCCCAGCGGCTTGGAAATTCGCCATTTTCTTCATCTGCACCTGGTGCATCTTCAAAAATGACTTCGTCACCGGGTACAAAATCGAACTTACTCCATTGCAAGTTCATTTCAGGAGTGGATTTCCGATGTGCTTCTTCAACGGTTTGGTCCTGTGGATCTTGTTGAGATGCTGTTTTTGATGCGTTTTCATTTCCGGGAACTTCTTTTTCCTTTTTCTTTTTAAAGAGACTTCCTATGCCTTCTTCCAACTTGTCGTAACCAGCATCAATTCCCTGTTCTATTTTATTATTTGCTCGGTTTGCCCCTTGTCGTTTCGTTTCTTTTTCCGGGTCGATAAGTTTTTGTGCAAACACTGAAGAGGATAAGAGCAATGCCAATATGGTGAAAAGTGTACTACTAAAAAGTTTCATATTTATCTGTTTTACAAATCAAAGGTAACATGAACACAGTACCTACTAAATGGTAACTTGAATGCGCGGTCAATTACCTTGAAAGTGTTCTATTTTATCGAGAAACTGCATCACAACACTTTTCCGGCGCGTACTTACCGGGATTAAGCTATGATTAATGAGCTCCAACTCTATACCATTGTGTTTATGTATGCGCAAAATATGATGCATATTCACAATGTAAGATTGGTGCGACCGGATGAATGAATGCTTTTCCAGGCGTTGTTCAAGCGATCCTATAGAGAGGGATGTAATAATTTGCTCCCCGCTATTCAGAAAAAATGTAGTGGATGAATTCTTGCTTTTACAGTAAAGAATGTCTTCAAATGAAACAATGTGGTAAGCATCGTTGGTAGAGAGTATAATTTTATCTTCGAATTGATTCATAAATGGAGAATATTTGGTGAAAATACCCCGATTGAATCATCGAAAAGAGGATGAGTTTGAAAGCGCTGGCAATTGCCTTGAATGTGCTTAAAATCGCACTAAAAGTGAAAAACGATTGTTTTACAGGTAATTCATTTTATCAATAATCAGTTGTTTTCGTCTTGATGAAATGGGAATCTCTTTTCCATCCTTCATAATAATAAAACCACCGTCGGATTTGTCTATTTTGGAAACGGCATCCATGTTTACCAGGTACGATTGATGTGGCCGGATAAATTGAAAGCCGGAGAGTAATTCATCGTACTCTTTGATACTCTTTGAAACCATGACTTTTACATCGTTGCTCATAAAGAAGGTAGTATAGCTATTGTCGCTTTTGCAATACATAATGTCCGCAATTGAAATAATATGAAGCGCTTCGGTAGTTCGCAAAACAATTTTTTTAATACCCGGAGTATTGTTGAAATGATCCTGAAAATTCTCTGTTTGCATATTGTTTTTGTCGCTTTCCAAATGGTCTATTGCTAACTGAACAGCGTTGCAAAACTCATATTCATTCGCTGGTTTAAGTATGTAATCGATAGCGCTGAATTTAATTGCTTTTATGGCATATTGGTTGTAAGAGGTTATAAATATTGGCTTAAATGTGTAGGGTTTGCATTTTTGCAGCACCTGAAAGCAGTTCCCATCTGCCAGCTCAATATCCATCAATACGAGTTGAGGTTTGGTTTCCGTTATTACTTTAACAGCATCCTTTACCGAACCGGCTTCACCTACAATTTTTATGTCTGCAAAATTCCTCTGTAAAAACAACCGGTTGGTTTCCCGTAGTTGAACTTCGTCCTCAATTATTACTGCTGTTATCATGTTAATTTAATATCGGGATCTCAATTTTTACTAATGTGCCTGTTGTAGATGTAATCAGGTTGCTTCGGTCGCAAACCTCCAGCCATATGGCCCGCTTTGTTCTCTTGGCCAAAACAATTCGTCGCTGCTCAAAGATATTCATCGACATGGAACGATGTAGTTTTGACTTATTTTCCTTTGTATGATCTATTCCCACACCATTGTCGGCAATCTCAATATGTAAAACAGATTCTTTTTCTTCGAACTTTAATTCGAGCAATCCTTTATAATCCAAATCATTCAATCCGTGTTTTATGGCATTTTCAATAAACGGCTGAATCAACATGGGTGGAATATTTATAAAATCCATTTCCAGCTCTTTGTCATAGCTTATTTTAAATTCAAAACTATTATTCAACCGCATTTTCTCCAGTTCCATGTAGTTGCGCAGGGTTTCAATCTCATCGGAGACCGATACAAACTCCTGGGCGGAATGCTCAAGAATATTACGTGTTAGCGATGCGAAGTTATTGAGGTACCCGGCGGCCTTTTGGGTCTCGTTTTTCAGCATAAAATTCTGGATGCTCCCCAACGCGTTGAACAAAAAGTGAGGATTCATTTGCGAACGTAACAACTGCTGTTTCAGGTCTTCCTGTCGCTGTGCATTTTGCTTTTTATGTTTTAGATAAAACATTATTCCAACAATGAGTATTAGTAGTAAGATAACAGAAACCGAGATCCAAAGAATATTTCGCTGCTTTTTTATCTGATTTGAAGCCGTGAGTAATTTTATCTGATTTTCTTTTTTCTCAGTTTCATACGTAATCTCCATATTTGCAATATTGCGCCCTACTTCGTCATTGCGCAAGGAATCTTTCAATTCGTAATGCTTGTCTTTCCAAAATAAAGCGCCTAAATAATTTCCCAAAGCTTGCTCGTAATCACTCTTTATTTTGTAATATCTCATTCTTTCATTGGGATATACACTTAACGCTTCAATTTGCTGGAGTTCTTTAATATATTTGTTTGCTGATAAGGGTTGGTTGTTTGCAAGATAGAGTTCTGCCAGTAAGTTAAGGTTGAAAATATTCTGATAGGTATATTTATTACTTTCAAGTTGGTAAGCTCTTTTAGCTGCTGCTAAAGCTTCAGAAATCCTGTTTTGTTTTTTTAATACAATGGCCCTATTGGCATTTGCCACTGCGATACCCCTATTATACTCATTTTTATTACTAAGCATTTCCAGCGTATCGTAATAGCACAATGCATCATCGAAACGATCTTCCTTTTCAGCAATTCCCCCCAAATCGTTGTAAATGGCGGCCATTGCCTGAATTGATGCAAAATCCTCAACGTTAATAAGTCGATAGCCCTTATTAACATACTTTTTCCACTTGGAAATTTGTCCGGAAGCTTTGAAACTTTCGCCTAATTTTTGATAGTAGTATACAATATTCGTAGAGTCAGCTTTTTCTTCTTTCAGTTTTACTGCTCTTAAACAGTATTCTACAGCTTTTTCAAATTCGCCAAGTTGAGCGTATTCGTCAGCCAGATTAATTAAAATGCCAGATGTCCGATTTATTTCATCAACTTTTATCGCTGCGTTGAGTGCGAGCTTATAATATTTTAAAGCAGAATCTGATTCCCCCTGGATGCTAAGATTACAAGCCAGATAATTTCCAATAGTTGCAATTCCTTTATTATTTTTAAGTGGTATGGCAAGCAACAAAGACTTTCGAAGTGCAGTGTTGCTATTGTCCAACTCTCCCTTTTTATCGAAATATTTTCCTAAGCTGTAGAGTACCCGCGAAAGGCTTAGACTATCGCCTGATATTTGATGTTGTTGAATGAGATATTGTAATGAATCGAATTCAATATCATTTCTTGTCTGAGCTACTACCGAAACCTGAAACAACATAAAGAATACGAGTACTGAACCAAAATATTTGAATTGCTGTTGCCTCATTTTAGTTTAAGAATAGGTTATATTATTAATACGAATAATAGCGGAATGCGCGAAGATAGAAAAAACTATGATGCCAGCTCGTGTATTATGTATTCGCTGTGAATTTCGTATTTATTAATACCGGTGCGAAATCAGATCGGCGAAACAGCAAGTTTGTAAGAAATGAAATTACAATCCCAGTTCTTTCAGGATTACCTTTTTAGGCTTCACTCCTGTAATGCGTTTTATTTCTTTTCCACCCTGAAATAAAACCATGGTTGGGATATTTCGGATATTATATTTTTGGGCGATTGGCTGATTTTGATCCACGTTGAGCTTTGCTATGGTTATCGTGTCCGGATTTTCATCAGCAATTTCGTTCAGGGTTGGGGCCATCATTTTACAGGGCGCACACCATGGCGCCCAAAAATCGACTAAAATCAACCCGCTTCTTATTACCGGCTTAAAATTTTTATTATTTAAAATTTTTATCCTGTTGCTAGGAGGAACATCTTCAATGTTCTTCATCTTGTTGTAATTATACATTATATAACCAACCAACAAAACTCCTATACCTAATGCAATATACCATCCCATAATTTAATCTGTTAATTGTTATTGTTATTAAAAATATCAAGCGGACGATGTTTAAGTTTTCTGTCTTTCACAATCAAGGGTGTTACCAGTGCTTTCGATTTGGAGTTGAAGATCATATCGTGCCCCAGACAAAGTCCCATCATTATATTTAATTCCGTATTATTTTCTTCGAGATATTTGGCCTGTCCTGCCGGATTGCAGGAAACGCCACGGTAACCGGGAACCAAATCGGCAAAAGGTACCTTGCCTAATTTACAATTCACTTTAGCTACTGAAAACCCTTCACCAATCAGCGTTTCTTCCAGTTTATCAGCTTCTTTGTTGAAGGTGATGCAGTTTGCTATCCCAATGGTTTTTATACCCGTTTGCCTGGCATAAGCTATAATTTCCTCCACACGGTCAATCTTAGGATCAAGCGAATCCTCTGCATCTTTCAAAACTTTCTTGTCCTGTTGGTTATATAAATTTGTATAGTCCATATTTTCTTTTTTACTTGTTAATTATTATGTATCATTTTGAAAGCTTGAAATAAACCCCCCAGGCTTTTTTTAGCCAGTGGCCAACAATTGGCAGGGGAATAACCATGTTTTTAGAACCCTTTCTGTAAACTATAGCAGCCCCGTCGCCGGTATCCATAATACATAAAATATTTACATGCGATATGTAATCTTTTCGTTTAGAACCTCCTTTAATTTCCTGATCAATATTATAGGCTGCAATTTTTCCTTTTACCACAGCCAGGTGTCCTTGTTTAGCCCGCCAATCGGGACCTTCAATAGCAGATATATCGCCAGCGGCATAAATATTCCGGCTGTTGTGAACTTTACAGGTACCATCAATTTTAATAAAACCGGCTTCGTTAACCGGTAATGTTGAATCGGTAATGTAAGCTGGCCCGTGCGATGCCGGAATAAAAACGGTAAGATCGCTTTTTAACTTTGAATCATCTTCAAATACAACACCGTCTTTTTCGAAAAGCTTTATTTTCTTACCTATAGCCGTTTTAATTCCATATCCGGGAAGCATTTTTTGCAATAGTTGATATCCTTTTTCGCCCATCCTTTTTCCCGGTTCAGCCATAGGAGCAAAAAAGGTAAAAGAAACAGGCGGATGATTCCGCTTTTTCTTGATTTCATGAACCATGTTAAACAATAGTTCAAAAGCCGGGCCTCCCCGCACTGCACTCTGATCTTTCGGGTTACCCCCGAACCCTACAGCTATATCGCCGCCGGATTTGGCAATTTCATTGAATCTTTCGCGAATTTTGACCGACTGTTCCGGATGTCCGCATATTGACAACGTGTTTTCAATTCCCTTATGGGGTACTTTCCAGGCGCCTGAAGCAATAATCAGATAATCGTATGAAATGGTTTGAGATTTAAACCGGGCCACATTCTGTTCTTCATCTACCCCTGTAAACTCATCAATAACCAGTTTAAAACCGTGTTTTTTTGAAAGCTTCGTTAAACTTAAGCTTGCTTTCTCAAAATCCAGGTTACCCGTGGGAATCCAGATAGAAATGGGATAGATAAAAAAGTAATCCCTGTTTGAAACAAGTGTAACCTGGTGTTTTTTCTTTCGAAGCGCTATAGCTGCCTCTACACCGGCAAAACCACCCCCGATTACAACAATATGTTTATTCGTACTCATTATTTTAGTTTTGATTGATGGCTCATGCCGTCGTATAGTTGTCATCCATTATTTCAGCTATTATCTTGTGGTTGGATATTATCCGCTCTTTTAAAAAATCGTTTATCAGTTGTTCGGGTGTATCCATATCAATACCTACAAACAGGTTTATTTTGTATTTATGAAAGAGCATGATGATCTGCCTGTCGATCCTGTAGGCAATTATATCCGTAATTCCATTTTCAAATGCCCATGCCGGCAATTCATCCGGGTTATCGACAACAGGTAACTCATACTCTTTTTCGTGAATGGAATTCCCTTCAATTTCAAACACCTTATAATAACTGCACTTTCCGAAATACTCGCTTAGTTTGCCATTATTTACAGGAATTGCTACTCGTTTCATTTTTAATTTTTAACTGAAACAAAGGTAGCGGTTCGTGCGCCCGGGGAAAAGAGATCGGGATTGCGGAAAATGGAGTGGTTGTATGAAAAATTATAGCTTTTTTACTATCAAATTATAGCGCCATTTTGCGCTTTGTGATTTTACAGGCAACTTTTTTAATGTTAGAACCAGACTTTTCGGGCAAACACTAAGTATATTTGCAGGATATATTAAAAATTAAAAACTGCATTTTGAATAGCAATACCAAACCGGATCAATTAGAGACTACTTCGGGATGTTTTCGAAAGCTAAGCGCTGAGGAACTGGAGTTTATCAACAACAAAAAAACACAAATCAGTTATCTGAAGGGAGAAACCATATTTAAACAGGGAGCATTTGCCCCGCACGTTTTATTTGTAAACCAGGGATTGGTAAGAGTTTACCTGCAGACCGGCACGAACAGACAAGTAAATATACGCATTGCCCAAAAGGGTGATTTTATAGCGTTCTCATCGGTTTTCGGCGAAAACATTTATAATTATTCGGCTGTTGCATTGGTTGATTCTGCTATTTGCATGATTGATAAGGATGCTTTGAAACAATTATTACTTCGCAATCCTGAATTTGCCCTGGAAATTACCTCCCGGAATTATAAAAATGAGGGCCGGTATATTGAACTAATCGGCAACATTTCCTATAAACAAATGCGTGGGAAACTGGCATCGGCCTTATTGTACCTATCGGGTGAGGAATTTGCTGAGGAGAACCTCTTTCAATACCTCACCAGGCAGGATATTGCCGATTTTGCTTCCATAACTATAGAAAGTGGCATTAAATTTCTGAAAGAGTTTGAGAAAGAAGGGATCCTTTCCATAGCCGGTAAAGATATCGTTATACACGACAGGGTAGCCTTAACAGAAGTCAGCCGCAGGGGCTAAGTAGTACTGTTAATTTAGGCGGGCTTACCGGGCAGATTAAAATATGGTAGTTCAGGTATATCTGCAAACTACAGGAAACGATTGACAGTGTCCGGGAACCTTCATTCGCATAAATACTTTGTTACATTGTTATCCGTCACCTTGTCACTTTCTATAAATTTGTTTTTTACTAAATATTCTTTTACATTTATGTCGTAAACGGTAGATTGAAGTTAAGAAGAATGATATCATTGATACATCAGATGTTTAGATACTAAATAGGATATATGAATTTTAAAGTATTAGTATTACGAAATAAATTTTCGTATAACATACCCATAGTGGCATGTTATACGAATAAAATATTTGTATATAAACAAGTTAGACAATATTATAAAGAAACTCACTAACCAATAAATATTAATAGGAACATGAAATTTTTTTGGCTAAGTATTCTGATTCTTCTATGTCATTTCGAAATTTTTGGACAAGTAATAAAAGGCCAAATAGTTAACTCTAAAACCAATGAGCCATTGGAATACGTGAGCATTGGGATAATAAATACTCCTTTTGGAACAATCTCAGATGAAAATGGATATTTTGAGTTTGATTATAAAAATCAAGATTTATTATCAATTGTCAGAATTTCAATGATAGGATATGAATCACAAACATTTTCAATTTCAGACTTATTAGAAAAAGACATTAAAATAAAGATGATTGAAACTTCTTACGAGATTAATGAAGTTGTAATTACACCGACTATAGAGAGAATTGTTGGAGCAAATGGGTTTAGTAGGTCTCAAGGATGGAGTGGATGGAGTGGAGCTCCTGTTAGAAAAGGTTATGAAATGGGGATAAAATTAGATTTAGGTAATAAGCCTGTTAAGATAAAAAGTTTGCATATCTTGCTCCAACGCCAAGCATTTGATACAAGTTTATTCAGGTTACACATTCGTACGATAAAAGACACTTTAGTTTTAAACGAACTACTGACAGAAAACATAATAATTATCCTTACAAATGAATCAGGTTGGGCAAATATCGATTTAGAAAAATATAACTTAATTGAAACCGGAGAAATTGGTTTGACACTTGAATGGTTAGAGGTTCAAGGAATAAACAATGATAGAGAAATGAAAATCAATAATAGGTTGCAAAATGCTTATATACTGTTTAAAAATATAAAAAATCAGACAGGATTATATCGTTGGGGTACAGAAGCAAAATGGATAATAGATAAGGAGAAAAGCCCAAGTATGTATTTGACAATAATGGAATAAATAACATTGCCTAATCGTAGACTGCGGATAGGCTGATAGCCTATCGAAGAACCTCCAGAAAATACACCCGTTGTTTTTCTCTTTTGTAAAGTTTATTTGTATTCTTGCCTGCATCAGGCAGGTTTAGGTTTTTTGCAGAGCTTACGACGTTGTGTGCAAGTGAAAAAGATGAATATTCCTCGTAGGTAAGTTCGTGCAATCTGGATTGGAATTTATTCTATTAATTCTTCCGATACAACTAAATTAAAATTATTTCAGTTGTAACATATGATACAACTTCTGCGAAATATATGTAGTAATTTTACCTTTAGTAATTCATAAAACACAGAGTTATGGCTATTAAGAAAGTATGGATTGAAGAAGGATGTACATCATGCGGAATGTGTGAAAGTATTTGTCCGGATATTTTTGAAATGCCCGATGAAGCAGTTGTGCAAAACGATGTAAATTTTGAAGAAAACGAAGATATAATTAAAGAGGCTGCTGAAAGTTGCCCGGTTGAAATAATTAAATACGAGGAATAATTATGATTTCAAGAAGTTATAAAACAGAGGAACCAAAAGAGAATCCGCATAAAGTGGATGTAAAGCAATTGTATAATGACGAATCTGCTCAGATTATGCATATCACACTCAACGCTGGTGAAACCTTAAAACCGCATAAAACACCTGTTAATGTTACTTTCTACATTCTGGAAGGAACTCCAACTGTGCATGTGGGAGATGAATCTGTAGTATATGAAAAAGATACTTTGATTGAAAGCCCTGCTGATATTGTTCATTATCTAAGCAACGAAAGCGATAGTCAGGCACGGATATTAGTAACAAAAGCTCCGAGACCGACAGCACAGACTAAGTTATTATAAAAGTTATCTCAGCAAATCAGACAGGGCTTTTTTATCTAAAATTGTTATTTGCTTTCCAACGGCATTAATAATTCCGTCATTATGCATTTCACGGATAACTCTTGCCAATGATGGGCGTGAAACACCAAACATGTTGGCAAGTTCTGTCTGTGAATTCTTAATAAAAAGCTCCGTGCTACCTTCTTTTCTTACTTGCTCCAATAAGTAATGGGTAATTTTGCCTTTGATAGTTTGCAATCCTAACAACTTAATCTTTTTTGTAAGTAGCTGTGATCGATTCGAAATAATGTCCAAATAATTTTTAAGTACTGTTTGCTCCTCACAGAAAAGCTTCATCAAATCTTCTTTTGGAATAAGCAACAGTTTGGTTTCTTCTTCAGCAATCACATCTACAGGAAAAATATTATTATCACCAAATATAAATGCAGAAGCTATTGTGTCAGGTGCTTTAAGTTTTTCGATACGTAATGACTTGCCTTGAAAATCCATCATTTCTCCAACGACTGCTCCTTTAACAATTATTTTCAGAGAATTGCATTTGTCTCCATTGCAGGCAATCATTTCACCTTTCTGATAAGTTTTTACCTGATGGTGTACTTTTTTGATTATTTCACCAATTGTGTCAGGTTTTAAATCCTTAAAAATATAGCTCGCTTGTAAAGCATCAGTATAGTTTAGGAAACAAAAACTACATTTATCATTACACGGCTGAATATATTTATCACTGAAACCATTTGTTTCAGAAGTTGACTTTTTCATGATATTTGACAAAAAGATATTTCTCCCAAAAATAAATAAAAATAACTCATCTGTAACATATGTTACAGGTTTTACATGCGGAATGACTGAACTTTGTAGTGTTAATTTGAATTTAGAAACTTAAAAAATACAATTATGAGCATGTTTTGTTTTCAATGTCAGGAAGCAGCAAAGGGCACAGGATGTACAATTGCCGGCGTTTGTGGAAAGAAAGATTCTACGGCTAACTTACAGGATCTATTAGTTTATGTTACAAAAGGCGTTTCGCTCGTTGCTGAAACGGCAAAAAAGAATTCAGTTGCAATCGACAAGGCGGACAAATTCGTTTTTGAGGCATTATTTATAACTATTACGAATGCCAATTTTGATGATAATAAAATTACCGATAAAATTTTAGAAGGTATTCAAGTTAGAGATGCCTTGAAAAAAGAATTGGAAGATAAAGGCATTAAGCTACCAACAGATTTACCGGAAAATGTAAAATGGACAGCAAAAGATAATGAGACCATTGTAGCTATGAGTAAGTTGGTAGGGGTTCTAACTGAAAAAAATGAAGATATTCGTTCTTTAAAAGAATTGTTAACTTATGGATTAAAAGGAATGGCGGCTTATGCTGAACATGCTTTTAATCTTGGCTATACCGATGAGAAAATCTTTGCATTTATTCATAAAGCATTAATTGCAACAACAAGAACAGATATTACTGTTGACGAATTGGTTCATTTGACTTTAGAATGTGGTGAATATGGTGTAAATGTTATGGCTTTGCTGGACAAAGCAAATACAGAATCTTATGGAAATCCGGAAATTACAAAGGTTAATATTGGAGTACGAAATAATCCTGCAATCCTTATCAGTGGTCACGACCTGAAAGATATGGAAGAACTGTTGAAACAAACCGAAGGCACAGGAGTTGATGTTTATACTCACAGTGAAATGTTGCCTGCTCACTATTACCCTGCATTTAAAAAGTACGAGCATTTTGTAGGAAACTATGGTAATGCATGGTGGAAACAAAAAGAAGAGTTTGAAGTCTTTTAACGGGGCGATTTTATTTACCACAAACTGTATTGTCCCTCCCAAAGACAGCTACAAGAATAGGGTTTATACTACAGGAGCATCAGGATTTGATGGATGCACTCATATTCCTGACAGAAAGAACGGTCAGCCCAAAGACTTCACTGCAATTATTGAACACGCTAAAAAATTACCTGCACCAACTGAAATTGAAACCGGAGAAATTATTGGTGGATTTGCACACAATCAGGTTATGCAATTAGCCGATAAAGTTGTTGATGCTGTTAAAACAGGAGCAATTAAAAAATTCCTGGTTATGGCAGGTTGCGATGGCAGAATGAAAGATCGTGAATATTATACTGATTTTGCAGAGCAATTGCCAAAAGATACCGTGATTCTGACTGCCGGTTGTGCAAAATATCGTTACAACAAATTACCATTAGGTGACATTGGCGGTATTCCTCGTGTATTAGATGCCGGACAATGTAACGATTCATATTCATTGGTTGTTACGGCTCTCAAATTGAAAGAAGTATTTGAATTAAATGACATCAATGAATTGCCAATAGCATACAACATTGCATGGTATGAACAGAAAGCTGTGATTGTTTTGCTGGCTCTTCTTTATTTAGGAGTTAAAAACATTCATCTGGGACCAACATTACCAGCATTCCTTTCACCAAATGTTGCAAATGTATTAGTTGAGAACTTTGGAATATCAGGAATTGGTACAGTTGAAGAAGATTTAAAAGTACATTTAGCTTAACATGCTCCATCCAATCGCTGTGACAGTTTAGTTGCAGTGATTGGATTTTTATACATACAATAATTACCAACCAAATTCTTAAGCTATTGTTAAATCGCACATTCCATTTGGCTGTGAATAATGAACACCAGCATACAATTCAGTAGCCAGCCTGTTAAGCGAATAGCCTGGCGGAAAAGCTCTCACCTGTCTGCCAGCAAAGGCAGGTATACAGCGGTTTCCCGATGTACATCGGGATGAAGCAACTTTTTCGTAGTATGTAAGTAAAGATTCATACCCTCTTTTGCGTAATCTTTCAAGCGTTATTGTAGTTCCCGGTATAGGGCTTTACTCCTGTCAATGCGG
Source organism: uncultured Bacteroidales bacterium (assembly GCA_963748095.1). Lineage (GTDB taxonomy): Bacteria > Bacteroidota > Bacteroidia > Bacteroidales > UBA10428 > CAVVIO01. Next base: position 2,470 of record CAVVIO010000039.1, on the reverse strand, counting down.
TACAGGCACTACACCCTTTGGAAAAATACATCCGTCGTTTTTCTCTTTTGTAAGGTTTATTTGTATTTTTAGGCTTTTTTCAAAGCTTACGAGTGGTGATTCTAATATAAACAGAGCAACCAAAGAGAATTTTTTATACCTAAATTAATTAATAATTATTCTTAAAAAAGAGGATAGCAATATGAAAAAACTAATTATAGTTCTTTTTGTAATGGCTGCATATATTAGCACATATGCGCAAAACAATTGCAATTGTTCAAAAACTTTAGAACAATTGATAAATAAAGTCGAAAATGAATACCCGGGATTTGGTAATTATACAAAAGATACGCTTGCTTACATAAATTTCAAAAATCATTTGATAGAATTATCAAAATCCACAAGCCGAATGGGTCTTTTTTTATTGACAGGATCTCAGCAGTTCGGTCTGATGTCCGGAATTACACAATCTCTTGCAGGACGAACCGCTTTTGTGGAGTTGCTCCCATTTTCCGTGCCGGAACTGGCCTTTGCGGAACAAGTTACCGAATGACATCGATTCCATGATGTTGACCGGCTGCTATCCACCGATATATGATCGCGAATTGGCGCCTTCGGCCTGGTACAGCGCTTATGTAACGGCCTATGTGGAACGGGATGTCAGGCAAATGCTCAAAATTCAGGATCTGGAAACGTTCCAGCGTTTTGTCAGGCTATGTGCAGGCAGAACAGGACAACTGCTGAATCTATCTTCCCTCGCAACTGAATGCGGTATCACCCACAACACCGCAAAATCATGGATATCAGTTCTGGAAGCCAGTTATTTAGTTTTTCTTCTGCGCCCACATCACATTAATTTTAATAAACGACTGGTAAAGATGCCAAAGATGTATTTCTATGATGTGGGACTGGTATCCTGGCTTTTGGGAATCCGGACAACTGAACAAATGATAACCCATCCTTTACGGGGCAGCATTTTTGAGACCTTTATCATCTCAGAGCTGATCAAATCGAAATTGAACCAGGGTGAAAAGCCAGCTTTTTCATTCTGGCGAGACAGCAACGGTAATGAGGTAGATCTCCTGATAGAGCAGGGAACCCAGTTGATCCCTGTTGAAATTAAGTCAGGCCGCACCCTGACACATGAGGCATTTACAGGACTACAGAAGTGGTGCACTCTTGCCGGAAATAAAGCCGGTGCGCCTGCATTGATTTACGCTGGAGATGAATCTTATCAGCACAAAGGACTATACGTAATGGGGTGGAGAGAATGCGGCCATTTACCTGATTGAAAAGGCGTGTGCTCTTGACTCACCTTGAACAAAAGTGGAGCCGTGTACTGATTTCCAAATTTTGCTGAAAGGAAGAAGTGGTCTTTTTTGACAGGATCATCCAACCACTCAGTTTCTGCCGATAAAGACGGCAGAGCTGGGCGTTGGGAAGCTCAAGCCCAATTGGCAGCAGGCGTTCTTTAAGTAAAATAAGCGAGGAGATTATATGGCTACTTACCCCTTTGATATACACAGCCTTATCAAAATATGTCGTGAAAACGATGTCACGTCAGTAAGTCTTTTCGGTTCTATGGCGAGAGGAGAAGCAACGGAAAAAAGCGATATTGATTTGCTTGTCAAATTTGGTAAGCGGAAAAGTTTACTGAGTGTAGTGAAATTGGAGCGACAACTCGCAATGGCCTTAGGGAGAAAAGTCGATTTAATAACAGAAGGTGCGTTGAGCCCCTACATTCGTGACAATATAATTCACGATTTGGAGACAATCTATGCCGCGTAACGATATCGCCTATCTCCGACACATCTTGGATGCAATAATTCGAATAGAAGAATACTTACAGGGGGTCACAGAACCGGATTTCCATAACCGATATTTGATACAGGACGGTGTAATTCGACAAATCGAGATTATCGGTGAAGCGACAAAACAATTGTCAAAGGAAACACGAGAAAATAACTCACATATTCCCTGGCGCGATATTGCTGGTATGCGAGACAAGTTGACTCATCACTATTTTGGTGTGGATATGGAAGAAGTGTGGCTAACAGCGAAAGATGATCTTCCAACACTCAAGCGGGAAGTTGAGATGATTCTCAAAGCCTACAAGGAATGAGCAAACCATAAATGGATTCCAGGGATTCCGGACGAGTTCGGAGGGGGCATGGGGAGCTATTACATCTCCGGAGCCGGCCGATGCTGTCAGCGAAATCGGCTGCTCGGGGACATTCTCGGTACGCTAAAGAATAGAGGAAAGACTACGGTTTCCGACAGGATCAGCCGAGCAAATTCCAGCCGGAACCGGGTAGGTCGCCACGCCGACGGCCTTGAAGTCCGCGTCTGAGACGTTGTCGCCCGGGACGGACGAAGCCGGATCGTCGGCGCTGGTCGCCATCAAGGAGTACAGCTCGAGGTCCGCGGCGCGGCCGGCGTTGTCGAGCAAATCCCCACCGGACCCAAGCGTGACGCTCGCCGCGGAGCGCAG